>JAVDPD010000066.1 GCA_031296935.1 Cerasicoccus maritimus | reverse complement strand
GGACGTGTCTACCAGCAGACCTTCATCGACGCCTACTCCAAGGTCGCCTGCGCCAAGCTCTACACGACCAAAACGCCGATCACCGCCGCCGACTTGCTCAACGACCGCGTCATGCCCCTCTACGAGGACAGCGACATGGGCTTGTTGCGCATCCTCACCGACCGCGGCACCGAATACTGCGGCAAACCCGAGCAGCACGACTACCAACTCTACCTGGCCATGTGCGACATCGACCACACCAAGACCAAGGCCAAGTCACCGCAAACCAACGGCATTTGCGAACGCTTCCACAAGACTATGCTGCAAGAGTTTTATCAGATCGCCTTCCGCAAGAAAGTTTACGTTAGCATCGATGCGCTGCAGAAGGATCTCGATGAGTGGATGCGCTTCTACAATCACGAACGCACTCACCAAGGCAAAATGTGTTGCGGTCGAACGCCATGGCAGACATGGATCGATGCCATACCCTTGTGGAAACAAAAAGTCGATGACCTCAACAACAACAACAAC
>JAVDPD010000065.1 GCA_031296935.1 Cerasicoccus maritimus | reverse complement strand
TCGACGAATACACGCGTGAATGCCACTGCATCCATTCCGACCGAGCCATCAAAGCCGAGGATGTGCTGACCTTGCTCAAGGACGCCATCGCCGAACACGGGGCGCCTGAGTATATCCGGTCAGACAACGGGCCGGAGTTCATCGCCAAGTGCATCCAGGGGTGGCTCAAGGGCAATAAAATCAAGACCATCTACATCGATCCCGGGTGCCCTTGGCAGAACGGTTTCGTCGAAAGCTTCAACGATAAGTTCCGCCGCGAATGCCTCAATCGCGAGCTCATCTACACCCTGAGCGAATCACGCGTCATCTTCGATGATTACCGTCACCTACATAATCACGAAAGACCTCACCGATCTCTGGGCTTGCTCACGCCAGCCCAATTTGCCAAACAACAATCCGCAGGTTCCGGCTCCGTTCGCCCTACGGCCTCTCTACGCCAGAACCTCAACCAACCCAACCAACCCACTAAACAACAAACCGACTGGAATCTTCTCATAACAAGTGGGCCAAAAAGGGGGAGCCAGCC
>JAVDPD010000064.1 GCA_031296935.1 Cerasicoccus maritimus | reverse complement strand
GCATTTTCCATCAGATTGTTGTCGATCTCGGCGATGCCGTGCTGCTGGAAGGCGATGAGCTGTGGCCATTGCGAGATGGCGTAAGTGCAGGCTTTGCCGAGCGTGGATTTAGGCAGAGCTTGTCGACTGGCGATGGAGATGACTTTTTTCAGGCGCCTCAGGGTGATCTCGTTTTCGCGCTGACGGCGGCTCTGGCGCTTTTCGGGCGAGAGCGTTTGCTCGCGATAGATCGCCTCGCGTTGGTAAAGTTTGCCGATGAGTTTGAGCACGAGCGTGGCTTCACGCGGATGCGACTTGAGCGCTTCGTAAAACTTGCGCCGGGCATGAGCCATGCAGCCTAAGGCGGTGACGCCGTCGCGCCGGGCGTAATCTTGGTAAGCGCCGTAGGCGTCGGATTGGAGCAAGCCGCGATAGCCATCGAGCAAGCTGGTTAGCTCTCCATGACGGCGCGACAAGCGCCAGTCGAAGACCACGTCGCCGCCGGAACGCGAGATGGCCCAGAGCCAACCCTGTTCGGTTTTGCCTTTCTTTTGATCGGGGTCGCAGTAGCGAACGGGAGTCTCATCGGCCTGGATGTAACCGCTGCTCAGCAGGTCGCTTCG
>JAVDPD010000063.1 GCA_031296935.1 Cerasicoccus maritimus | reverse complement strand
CTAAAACATCGAATCGCCGCTTGACCTATCCAAACCCATATAACGATTATTCTTTAGAAGTTGGAATCCGCCCAGCATTAAAATTGCCGAAACAAGACCTTAACTAAGCGCCATTAAAGGCACCCTCGGCGTGGTTGGGCAAGCTGAAGGCGGCGGTGCGCCGGTTCACGCGCATGCATCCCGGATGGGGCTATCCAAAGATTACGAAGCTGCTCAAAGATGATGGTTGGAACGTGGGCCGCCGCCTCGTTCAACGTTTGCACCGCGAACTGGGCTTGGCGGTTCCAACCAAGAAACCTAGGCAACGGCGGTGCGGCCCGTCCACGGGTCTGCCGACCAAGGCCACGCACCGTGGTCATGTCTGGACTTGGGACTTCGTTCACGACGTCACTGTGCGCGGCGGCAAGCTGCGCATGCTCAACGTCATCGACGAATATACCCGCGAATGTCTGTACATCCACGTGGACCGTCGAATCAACGCAGACAAGGTGCAGCGCATCCTCGCTCCTCTGGTGGCTGAGCACGGCGCACCCGGGTTTATCCGTTCGGACAATGGCTCGGAGTTCATCGAAAAGAAGCTGCGGATCTGGATCGGCGATGCTGGCATCAAAACCATCTACATCGATCCCGGCAGTCCGTGGCAAAACGGCTTCATCGAGTCCTTCAATGCCAGATTGCGTGAGGAATGCCTCAACCGAGAAATCCTCTACACGCTCATTGAAGCAAGAGTGGTCATCTAGGACTGGCGCTTCAAATACAACCACATCCGTCCACATCGCTCGCTGGGCTACATCACGCCCATCCAGTTCGCCCAAAAAGAAATCCAAACACTCAACCTAGACATGGGCTGCGCTCGGCCTACGGCCTCTCTCCGCCCAAGCCTTGACTTCCTTAACAACCTATACCATCCAATCAACTCAACCAGACTATCGAATGCACTGGCTCAGTTTGCGTAGTGAGACCACCGCCACTAGTGTGGTGACAGCGAAGTTCGCTGCATAAATACTGAACCTTACCGAGGATCAGATTTGCGTCCACTGTCCACTTAAATGGCTTTGGTTGCTCGTTGTATTT
>JAVDPD010000062.1 GCA_031296935.1 Cerasicoccus maritimus | reverse complement strand
CTAGTGTCCCGCGAGTTAAATTCGCTAAATAATTGGCTTCCTTCCTGCTTATCTTCGCTCATGCCAAAAGGACGACCTGTAGAAGAGATAACCTTGAGTGAAAATGAACGGTGCAAGCTTGAGCTGATGGCTTCTCGTCCGAAGTCGAGCCAACGTGATGCGCAGCGCGCCGGCATCATCCTTGCTTGCGCGGATGGCTTGGCCAATCAAGCCGTGGCGGAGCGCATGGGCGTGTGCGTGCAAACCGTGGGCAAATGGCGTTCACGCTTCGCCGCCGGGCGCATCGAGGCGCTAACAGACGCGCCTCGTCCGGGAGCTCCCCGAACGATCTCGGATGCAAAAGTCGAGGAGGTTGTGACCGAGACCCTGGAGCAGAAGCCCAAGGCCCGCACGCATTGGAGTAGCCGTCTGATGGCGGAAAAATCCGGCATCTCCGACCATTCCGTGCGCCGCATCTGGAAGGCCTTCGGCCTCAAACCCCACCAAGTCAAGGGCTTCAAGCTTTCCAAAGACCCGATGTTCGTGGAGAAGGTTCGCGACATTGTGGGCCTGTATCTCAATCCGCCGGAAAAGGCCATTGTCCTGTGCGTGGACGAGAAGAGCCAGTGCCAGGCCCTGGAGCGCACCCAGCCGATTTTGCCGATGCGACCGGGCATCCCCGAGCGCCAGAGTCATGACTACGAACGCCACGGAACCCTTTCGTTGTTCGCTGCTTACGACATTGCCACGGGCTATGTCCTGGGCAAAAGCCACGCCCGCCATCGCAGTCAGGAGTTCCTGATGTTTTTGAAGGAAATCGACACGGCTTGGCCTGATGACGGCAACGAACTACATATCATCATGGACAATTACGCCACTCACAAAACCGATAAAGTCCAGCGCTGGCTGGATCGACATCAGCGCTTTCAGATTCACTTCACCCCCACCGGAGCCTCGTGGATTAACCTGGTCGAACGCTTCTTTGGCAAAATCACCAACCAAGCCATCCGACGGGGCTCATTCTCCTCAGTCAATCAACTCAGGAAGGCCATGGACGAATACATCAACATGCACAACGAAAACCCAAAACCATTCCAATGGACCGCTACGCCGGATTCCATCTTCGAGAAAATGAACCACTCG
>JAVDPD010000061.1 GCA_031296935.1 Cerasicoccus maritimus | reverse complement strand
AAGAACACTGATGGTCGTAGCTCACTCCAGAAGACTGAAATGAAAAACGATTAGGGAACAAATCTTAGCGCCATTCACGTTTGACCCCTTCTGCCCGCCTCCTTCTGACTTTACTGCCCCCTTCTGACTTTACTTGCCTTCCACTAACGTAAGCGTCCGGGCTGCGTCCACCTTTCCTGATTGGCTTTGATCTGTTATACATCTGGGATGGATATTGAGATCGTTGATAGTGGATTGAAGCGTGATAGTGTTGGTCGGCGGATTGAGAGCGATGCTGAGCGTGAGCGTTTGCTGGAGGCTTATGATGTGAGCGGGCAGACTCAGAAGGCTTTTGCTGTGCAGCATGGGCTTGCTTACAGCACTTTGGTTTACTGGCTGAAGTTGCGTCGTCAGAAGGAGCAGGCCGCTGCTATTCCGAAGACTGTCAGTCTTTTTCAGGAGGTGTCTCTGCCTTCGGTGTCACCATCGTTTCTGGAGGTTTGCTTGCCTGATGGGCTGGTGTTGCGCGGCGGCGATGCGGAGACGCTGGCGGTTTTGGCCAAGGCGCTGCGATGCTGACGCTGCCGAATCAGCTTCGTGTGTTCGTGGCGGTGGAGCCAGTGGACATGCGCAAGCAGTTTGATGGACTGTGGGCGGTGGCGCGCGACCACCTGGGTGAAGATCCCAAGGGTGGTTCGTTATTTGCCTTTACCAACAAAAGCCGCAATCGGCTCAAGTTGCTTTACTTTGACGGCAGTGGGGTGTGGGTGTTTGCCAAGCGTATCGAGCAAGGACGGTTGAGTTGGCCGCTGGGCAGCGATGAGCGCAAGCTTACGATCAAGCCCGCGGCGCTGACGATGTTGATGAACGGGATCGACCTGAAAGACGGCATGCAAAAAGCCTGGTATGAAACTTAACCCGACTTTGCGATGCAAAGTGAGTTGACATTGATGCGCCCATCATTGGCATGGGCGCATGTCTAACGCTGAGGTGATCTTGGAGGAGAACCAGCAACTGAAGCTGGAAAATAATCTTCTTAAAGAGCAGATCGCCTGGTTCAAACAGCAGCTCTTTGGCTCGGGCAAAAGCGAACGGCTGGATGCCGCCCAGATGCGTCTCCAGCTCGATGAGTTGGAGCGCCAGTTGGAAAGCTCTGCATCGCAAAGCATTGCTTTCGAGCGGCGCGCTCCCAAGGCGGGCAAGCACGAAACACCCGCCGAGCGCTTCAAGGATTTACCGGTGGAAGAAACCGTAGTGATCGAACCGGAGGAAGTCCAGGCCGAGCCCGAGGCCTTTGAACAGATCGGTCAGGAAGAAACTTTTGAAGTCGATATCCACCCGCCGAAGCTCTTCAAACGCCGTATCGTGCGGCCCAAGTATCGACGCAAAGCGGATCGTTCGCAGCCGCCAGTGGTCGCTCCGGCTCCAGCGCGGGTGATCGACGGCGGCTATGCCTCAGCGGGTTTGCTGGCGTGGATTGTCCTCTCCAAATACGTGCAACACTTGCCGCTGTATCGACAGGAAAAAGCTTCGGCGATGTGGGGCGCGCAACTCTCGCGCAAAACGATGGCCGACTGGGTTGAGCCGTCGCTGAGTGGCTCAAACCGATTTATAATTACATGCGAAGCGACCTGCTGAGCAGCGGTTACATCCAGGCCGATGAGACTCCCGTTCGCTACTGCGACCCCGATCAAAAGAA
>JAVDPD010000060.1 GCA_031296935.1 Cerasicoccus maritimus | reverse complement strand
CTACTATCACAAAATCCATCAAAACAGCAAATCAACTTCAGCAAAGCTAGGCCATCAAATCCGACGGGCTGCTAGGATTGCAGATCTCCTATCCCTGTCAGATGAGAATAAGGCTGAACAGTTTCGGCGAATAGCGTATCAAATACCCCACTCAGACGATGCCGCATGCGGAAGGAGCTTTGAAGATGCATTTATGTTAGCGAATCCCGCTCTGTTTGGAATATCAGTATCCACACCAGAAGAAATGGGTGCTGCTGCATGGGAAAAAGCAGATGGAGTAGACAAAACAGAGTTCGCAATTACATACGCAATGATCGAGTCGCAGTGGATAATTCCCAAATATATTAAGGATGGTTTGGAGTGGTTGAGTGTCGCTTTTGAGAGAGACGGAATTAATGTAGCAAAGCCAAAGATTAAATCTAAGAGGAAGTCAAAAGATGACGGACAATAGCCAGCAGATAAGCCCTGCCGAAGGAGCAGCCAGAATTGCTATTGATGCTGTTTTTTCTGCCATAGCGACAAAAACACATTTTAGATTAGAGGCTGGTGCTGGTGCTGGAAAAACTTATTCTCTCATTGAGGCGCTGAAAATGATTGTGCGCGAAAATGGAGCGCGATTAATTAAAAGCAATCAAAGGGTGGCGTGCATAACATATACGAATGTTGCAGTTGATGAAATTAAGGAAAGAATTGATAGCCATCCAGCTGTTTGGGTGTCGACTATACATGCATTTTGCTGGGAGTTGGTAAGCGGATTTCAATCAGCCCTAAGGGTTGAGGTCATAAAAATACAGAAGTGGGAAGAGCGATTTCAAGAGGTCGGCGGTATGCCCTCGGTGCCTATCCGTTATACGCTTGGGTATCCATATATATCTGACGACGGGATTTACCTTCATCACTCTGATGTTTTAAAGTTAATTGTTTTATTGATGGAAAAACCTAAGTTTAGGGATATCTTAACTCAACGATTTCCAGTGATTTTCATTGATGAATATCAGGATACGGACGAAGCTTTCTCTCAATCTATAGTCGAGTATTTTGTAAGTAATGACGGAGGGCCACTTGTCGGATTATTTGGAGATAGTTGGCAGAAAATCTACAGGGAAGGGGCTGGCCTTATTGAGAATGAGAAAATTAAGCCGATTGATAAGGGTGCAAACTTTAGGTCGGTCCCAGAGATAGTTTCTTTTCTAAACAGTATACGCCCAAATCTCCCACAGGGTGTTCGTGACCCAAAGGATAGTGGTCAAGTAGTGGCTTTTCATACTAATAATTGGGATGGAAAAAGAAAAGGTGGACAGCATCACGGAGGGGATTTGCCCGACCAAGAAGCTCATGATTATTTAATGAAAACATGCAGCATCTTAGAGAATGACGGGTGGGATTTTTCTCCCCAAAAAACTAAAATCTTAATGTTGACGCATAATGTTCTGGCTACTGAGCAGTCTTACAAGGATTTGCTTTCGTTATTTCAAAATAGAGATGAGGTAATGAAGAAAGAAAACCCATACATAGCTTTTTTTGCTGAAATTCTTGAGCCGTCTTATCAAGCTTATTGCGATTCGAAATATGGATTAATGTTTTCAATAATTAATTCAAAATATAATATTTTTGAGAAGAAATCAGATAAAAAGTCTTGGGTGGATAGCTTCAAAAGAATTGGTGAAATTCGCACCGCTGGAACAATTGGGGATATGATTGAACACCTCAAGTCTGCCAAGAAGCCAAGGTTACCCGAATCAATTCTGGAACAAGAAAGCCGATTAGCCAGAGCCACTGAAGAAGAAATCAATGAATCAAGTGATTTGCTGAAGCTTTCTAAGATGAAGCTGATTTCATTTTCTCAGATGAGCGCTATATGCAAATTTATTAATAACCATACGCCCTATTCAACTAAACACGGTGTGAAAGGTGCAGAGTTTGAAAATGTGCTTGTCGTGTTTGGCCGTGGATGGAACCAATACGATTGGAATAGGTTTCTTGAGTGGTTTCCGAAATCATATTCAAAACAAGAGGAAGAGGCATATCAGCGGAATAGAAATCTATTTTATGTTGCTTGCTCGCGTCCCCAAAGACGCTTGGCGCTGCTATTTACGCAAAAATTGAGTGATGCCGCTTTGGGCACACTAAATAATTGGATAGATAAAAAGGGTGCAATAATTTCTCTGTAATCAAGATTCTAACTTCCGCAACGCCGCCAACACGGCATCCCGGCGGAAGATTTTACGGCGTCCAACGCGGATAACAGGGATTAGGCCGTTGGTGGTGTAGGTGCGCACGGAGCGCTCGGAAAGTCCCAAAAATACGGAGATTTCCCGTTCGTTCATGAGGACGGGCGGTTGCGCCCGCAGGTCAGTGTCAGTTGTCGTATTCATCATAGAAGTAAACGTAAGTGAGGGTGTGTTTTTCCGGAAGTATTTCAGGTTTTTGAAGGGGCCGCCCCCGCCTCGGAGCTTGGGAGGCTCACGGCGCGGGCGTCAGGGTGTCCGAAGGTATGGTCAATTACCCGGCCATTCTCCAAGACCAGATCACCATCCCGCGTGATCCTTTTGACGGTGGCAAGGCGGCCATTGTCCAGACGGTATTTGCCGTCCTGGGCGCGCCCGTTCTCGGTGATGCGGATGCGCTCGCCATTCTACTGTTACATACTCTCTACTAACCGGCCTGAAATTTCCGGCGATGGGAAAGGGACAAGGGCTTAAGCGGAGCAAGCTTCGTCCTGATGCGTGACTACCCCTAATCGCTTTGCAATCACAACCCGGCAGTTAGCGCCCACCACAGCCCTAGGAAACATTATCATGTGGCGACGACTTAATCGACTCGCTGATTTCGTGTTGGGCTTTTCTCTACAGAAATAAATTGTGGGTAATCGAAAGCCCAGGTTGGACGCTTTACAGTTTAAGGGGGCTCTGCCACATAGAGTAGATTGAGCAATAGCACGTATGTAGGGTGTTGTGGTAATGATGATCCCCTTATCACGCTGCATGGTGATGTTGCTAGATGTTCCAGTGGACTAGGAGTATCTACTCAGGTTGTCCTGCCGTCAGAATAAATCTTTTTTGGTGCTGGGCGGATTCCAACTTCTAAAGAATAATCGTTATATGGGTTTGGATAGGTCAAGCGGCGATTCGATGTTTTAGTTTGTGTGG
>JAVDPD010000059.1 GCA_031296935.1 Cerasicoccus maritimus | reverse complement strand
ACCGAACAACAACAACAAGCATGCTTGACTCAAAAAACTTCATAGCAGCACTTTTCATCTAACTTGGCCGAATCAGGTGGGGATGAGATTGGAAGCAGCGCAAGGCGGCATTGATTATAGGATCATGGCGCTCATTGACGCAAATCGACTGCCTGCATCAGGAGGGACGAGAAAATTTTCGCCGTTATTGTTCTCTTTAAACTGGCGTCAGCTCGGGCGGAGGAGAAGGTGAATTCTCGTCAAGCAACTCGGTTAGATCAGATAACGACTGGAAGTAGCTCGTGAAATCATCTCCCGATGAGGCACCGCCTACCGCTTGCTCGAAGAGCTCCCGCTTTTCGGCCTTAAGCTTTTGGATTCGCTGCTCAATCGTGCCAGAGGTAATCATACGGTAGACAAACACCACACGCTTCTGACCAATACGGTGCACACGATCGATCGCCTGGGCTTCCACCGCAGGGTTCCACCACGGGTCCAAGAGAAAAACATAGTCCGCCGCGTGTAAAGTAATGCCCGATCCGCCCGCACGCAAACTGACCAAGAAAATGCCAGGCCCTTTCTGCTTTTGGAATTCAGCCACTGGCTTTTGACGGTCGATCGTTTTCCCGGTCAGCTCATAGAGAGGCAGTTCTGGAAACTCCTGCTGCAGCACGTCTTTGGCGCGGTCGAGGAGCGTGACAAATTGGCTGAAAACCACTGCTTTGTGGCCGTTGGCGATGATCTCGCGCAAGCGGTCGCGCAGCATGTTGAGCTTGCCGCTCTGGCTTACCTCTGAGTTTTGCCACGGAAGGAGGCCGGGGTCGCAGCAAGTCTGGCGCAGGCGCGTAAGAAGCGTCAATAGCCCCATTGCATTTTCGCTCATACCGGACTGAAGATTGTCGCCAAAACGAGTCACGCCCTCGGTAGCGATGCGCAGGTATTCGGAACGCTGAAGGTCCGTGAGCGGACATACGAGTTCGAGCTCAACCTTGTCCGGCAGCTCCTTGGCGACCTCTTTCTTCGTGCGGCGCAGGATGAACGGAGCCAGCTGCGTACGAATGCGCTCCATAGCCACGGAGCCTTCGTCGTGGATGGATTCCTCAAAACGACGGCGCATGCCGAGCAAGCCGGGCATGAGGAAGCGGAAGATAGTCCACACGTCGAGGAAGCGGTTTTCCAGCGGCGTGCCCGTCAGCGCGAGTCGGTGGTCAGCCTTAAGTGCGAGGCAGGCCTGGGTCGACTTGGCGTCCGGGTTTTTAATGAACTGCGCCTCATCGAGCACCACGTAGGCAAACTCTTTATCGTCCAGTTGGGAGCGGTGACGACGCAGCTGGGTATAGCTGGCCAGCCAAAGGATGCTGGCGTCGTCGTGAGTATCGAAACTCTGCCCCTTGCCCAGCGCCTCGGTCCGCATGTGCGGGAAAAAGCGCTGCACTTCCTGCTGCCAAACGGGCACCACACTGGCTGGGCAAACAATGAGGCTCGGCTTGTCCTTCACTGGTCGGATACTCAACAGACTGAGGACCTGGAGCGTTTTTCCGAGGCCCATCTCATCGGCCAGCAGGCCGTGACAACTGCAACCAAACAGATGCTGCATCCAGTGGACGCCGTGCTGTTGGTAGCCACGGAGGAACTTTGGCGCGCCGTTGACGCCCGGGTCCGGGTGGAAGAGCTGCTTGCGCCATAGTTCGAGTTCGGGAGAAAGGTCGAGTTTCACTGCCTCCTGAGCAAAGAAGGAAAAGAGCAAATAGCGCGGCGCACGTCCGGAAATAACCGCCATGCTGTCACCGGTTTCGGCAATGGCCTTGGCTTGCTCGCGGTTGATGCGCACCAGGCCGCGACCAGGCAGGAGCACCGGGCCCTCGTCGATTTTGCGCAGCAGGCGGCGGCGCTCCTTATCCGTCAGGCGGGAAGAGCCGAGCGTCAGCTTCCAGTTGATGTCGAGGTCGCCACCAGCCAGAGCTTCATCGATTTCCACAGCCACATCAATCTCCTGTACGCCCTCGGCGAGGCACTCGACATCGGGGTCGATTTCGACGGTGAAAAACTGCTCCCACTTGGGCAAATCCGTGCGCACAAAACCAGGCAACCGGTCAAGCTGCTGGAGCTCGTAGCGGGCGGCGTCGGCCTGGTAGCGAAAACCATCACGACGGGCACCGCTGGTCAGCCGGATTAAGTCTTCTCGCTCCTCAGCACTGGTCATATCCGCACTTGGCGCGTTCGGACCAAAGGCGCGCTGCTCCTGTCCATTTTTCTGACGCCAGACGACATTCATCGCCAGACCGGAGTCGATCGCGGAAAATTTCAGGACGAGCTTACGGCTCGGGGGGGCCTTGGGCACTGGCTTAGCAGTAGCAGGGCGCTTGGGCTTGGGCTGAAGTTCAACAGCGCTTGATTCTTCCACTGTTTCCGCCTCGGCCGTTGGGGCCTTCGATTTTTCCTCTGGCGGGAGCGCCCCAACCTCTTCGGCCACGAGCTCTTCAATTTCGTAAAGTGCTGCTACTGCAATAATTTCGCGCAACTCGCGGTCCTCAATCGAGGAACGCGCCTGCACCTTATCCTTCTCCCAATCAAGCACCACATAAACGTCGCTAGCATCATCCAAACGCAGGTGGACAATGGCGTCCTCCGCACTGAGCTCGACTTGGCGAATGCAGCCCTTACGGTAAAGCCGACGCCCAGCGTCGATGGCATCTGCATTGAAATTCTGCTCCCAAGCATCCATCAGTCGCGACAACCAATGGTCAAGCGCGGCGTCCGAATAAACGCGCTGGGAAATGCGGTGATTCATATGTGCGTAGCGTGCGATTGAAGGGTGGAGGCCGAGGGTTTCGGTGGCTAAACAGACCCGCCAAAGGCGCAAAATGACTATAGATAACCTGTGAGCGTATCGGTCCATTTTCAGTGCCGCAAGGGAAATCCGGCCAGCCCCAGCGAAAAAGCAATTTGCTAAGTTCCTGCCATTGGCGGGGATAAGGAGCATTAGCTGCGAGGTCAAAGTTTTCAGGCCCGCAGATCGCGGTCACATCATATGATGCTGCCACAAATCCTCGCCGCTACTTTAATCTTCAACGACAGGGCTCGTCGATAAACCTCCCGCTGGGGGCCGGGGGGGGGGGTAAAACCTACTTTATTCGATATCAAAGAACACTGCCCTACCCGCCCGTTCGCCGGGATCGGGCGCAGGTGGGGCGAACGCGCCGTGATGTCGCGCGCTTCAACGCCAATACCCGGAGCGCAAGCTGGCATAATCGGGCGGAGAGTTGGGCGGCCTGAGCCGACTTATAATCTACGGGCGTCGCTGGCGCGTCAGTTCGCTAGAGATAACATGAAGTTGCCGGGTCCAGCACTTGCTCAACCCGGCAACCGATGATAGATCAAAAACAATACCTGGCCGTTAAGCTCGGCATCGATGTTCACGC
>JAVDPD010000058.1 GCA_031296935.1 Cerasicoccus maritimus | reverse complement strand
GTTTACTTAGATAAAACTCAGTAAGCCTGCCGTCCGATTCATTGGCAAACAAAAATATAATATATCTTTTTTTTTTTTTTTGCGATTCCTCCAACAGCACCAAAAAAGATTTATTCTGACGGCAGGACAACCTGAGTAGATACGCCTAGTCCACTGGAACATTAACAACATCACCAGGCCGCGTGATAAGGGGATCATCATTACCACAACACCCTTCATGCGTGCTATGCTCAATCTACCCTTATGCGCACATTTCATACATGGTGGAGATTGACGCCGTAAAGCATCAAGCAGCCTGTCGGATTTGATCTTACTTCCGAACGAAGTTGATTTGTTGTTGTGATGGATTTCGTGCCAGTAGGTCGAGAAACGCCTCTTTTGTTGCTGGATGATATGCGTGAGTGGGTTGCTGAAGACGACCCGGTGCATTTCATCCTGGAGGCGGTTGATCGCGTTGACTTTAGCGCTTTCAAGGTAAAGCGCACGTGAGCGGGCAAGTCGCAGTCCCCACCGCGGATACTGCTGGCGCTACTGATTTACAGTTACAGCCACGGAATGTTCGGTTCCCGCCGGATCGAGCGTGCGACCTACCGTGACGTTTGCGTGCGCTAGGTGAGCGTTCAAAACGAAGCCGCCCACAACCAGCGCCGTTACAACTTTCGGCCCGAAAAAGCCGTCGCTAAAGAACCCAAAAACTCGTCAACTCCACCCTCATTGACATGCGCAAAAAAGTCCGCACCCAGGCCGGACGCAAAATCAACGCCCTACGACAACAAAGCGTCGAACCAGTCTTCTGCATCAGCAAACAACCACAAACCGCCAAAAATCCACCAACAAGACCCAGCAGCGCACCAAACCACCGACAAAAAACTCGAATACCCCCCGCAGCTGACAGCTCCTCAATAAAAATAACGCTTAAAGGAAAACGTAAAAGCCGACAAGCTGCAATAGTCGGATAAGCCATTTGCCCAATGGGCAAATCCGGATGCAACGCATCCGACGGTGCAGCGGGACGCTGCCTACTTTTTGCGGCTGCGGCGGGGTTGTTTGCGAGGTGTGCCCTTGCCGTGTTTGTTGAGCGTGTTGTTGCCCGTGTTTTGTGATGTATTTGGTGTGTAATACGGATTTTTCTCCGACTTGCCACGCAGGTCGAAGCGCACAGGGCAACCCTCCAAACGGAACGCCTTGTGGAAACCGTTCTCCAAATAGCGCAGGTAACTGTCTTCCAGCTTTTCCTCGCGGTTACAGAACAGGCGGATCTTAAACGGACGCTGCGCAACCTGCAAACCGTAGTAAACCTTGAAACGGCGGCCTTGAACGATCTTTGGACGCTGGCGCTCGAGCATTTCGCTGAGGACCTTGTTCACCTTGGCCGTCGGTAATTCGAGGCTGAGCGTTGTGTCGACCATCACCGCATTCTTGAGGATTTCCTCCACATTGAAGCCCGTCACCGCCGATGTGAAAATGATCGGCGAGTCCGGCAAGAAGAACAACTCTTCGCGCACGGCGTCCGCAAAGGCTTTGCGGAATTCCTTCTCGCTGCCGTACCCCTTGAGCGGGTTCTTCTTCCACTGCTCTAAGGCGAGATCCCACTTGTTGACGACGACCACGAGCCCTACACCCGCTTCGGCGATGTCGCCAGCGATCTTCTTGTCGTGCTTGGCAACGCCGGTCAGCGCGTCAAGGACGAGGAACGCGACGTCGGTGCGCTCAATGGCGCCCGAGCTACGCAAGTTGGAAAAGTAATCCAGCGACGAGCCCAGCTTGCGATTGGGCTTCATGCCGGCGGTGTCGATCATGCGGAAAAACCACCTCTCGCCAGTGCGCGCAGTGTAGTCGAGCTCGTGCTCGATGGCGTCACGGGTCGTACCAGCGATGTCGCTGACGATCAGGCGCGGGGCCTTGAGCAGCGCGTTGCCCAGCGAGGACTTGCCCACATTCGGGCGACCACAGAGACAGATCTTGATGCGGCGCTCTTCGTCAACTTCCGGCTTCTCGGGCTTGGGGCCAAAGAATTCGCAGATCGCGTCGAACAGGTCACGCGCGCCCTGCCCGTGCTCAGCGGAAACGCCCATCACGTCGCGGAAGCCCAGCTTGTGGAAATCCGCGTAGCTGTGCTCGCGCATGTTGTCGATCTTGTTGACGACGGTCATCACCTGCTTGCCGGAACGGCGCAGCTTGTCCGCGATGTCGATGTCAATCGCGGTCACGCCTTCCGGCCCTTCCAAGACGAACAACACCAGCTCAGCCGCCTCGATGGCGAGGTCGACCTGCTCTTCGGTGGCGTCGTGGATGGCGGCGGGGGTCATCTCCGGCTTAATGCCGATGCCGCCGGTGTCGATGAGCAGGAAATTCTCATCCACCTCCGCCATAGCGAGGTCGCGCGTCACGCCGGGCATGTCGTGCACGATGGCAATGCGTTTGCCGAGGATCCGGTTAAACAACCGGCTCTTGCCAACGTTAGGACGGCCGACGAGGGCCACTGTGCGGGTGGGATGCATGGGAAGTGTGATCGATTAAATGTTATTTAGCCGCGGATTGACGCGGATAAAACGCGGATGCCAGCAGGATGATACGGATGGAAATAAGAATACGTTAGTGTTTTTGCGAACGAACGAAACGCTTAAATTCTACCTTGGATTTTCCAAAATTGATCAGGAGACCAACTGAAATTCCGGTAGCTTTGAGTTCATTCAACAGCTGAGGTTCGTCATTGGAATTGTATTTTTGCGCCACTTTCAGCTCAACGACAACGGATTCATTCACGAATAAATCTGCAAAATACTCGCCAACCATTTCGCCTTTGTAGCGCACGGTAATGGGAGCTTCAGAGACAGCATTTAAGTCGCGAGAGGTCAGTTCGACCACCATCGCACGATTGTAAACTTTCTCCAGGAATCCATACCCCAGCTCATTGTAAACCTCGAAAGAGGCTCCAATAATTTCTTTGGTAAACTCTTCAAGTTCCAGCTCCACAATAACCCTTAAATAATCCTAACTAGCCTCGCTGGCATCCGCGTTCAATCCGCGTCCATCCGCGGCTAAAAACAGCGTCCTATTTCGCCGCGGCCTCCGCGGGCTCCAGCGTGCCCACAAAGCGCTCGATGGCATCGGTAGCGCGGATGAGTTGCTCGTAGCTATTGGAGAAGCTGGCGCGGAAGAAACCTTCGCCACTGGGACCAAACGCAGTGCCCGGGACAACGGCCACCTTCTCCGCTTTCAGCAGCTGCTGGCAGAAATCCATCGACGACAGGCCCGTGCCTTGCAGCGAGGGGAAGGCGTAGAAAGTCGCGTTCGGCACGTGGCACTTGAGGCCGATTTCGTTGAACCGGCGGGTTATGAAGTCGCGGCGCTGCTGATACTTGTCCTTCATCATCAACACGGACTCTTCGCCGTTTTTCAAAGCCTCGATCGCGGCTTCCTGCGAGAGGATTGGGGCGCACATCATGGCGTATTGGTGGACCTTCATCATGGCCTCAACCAGCTCCGGCGTGGAGCAGGCATAGCCAATGCGGAAGCCCGTCATGGCGAAAGCCTTGGAGAAACCGTGGAGGAAAATCGTGCGCTCCTTCATGCCTGGGAAGGACGCAATGGAGACGTGTTCCCCGTCGTAGGTGAGCTCGGCGTAAATTTCGTCAGCGAGGACAACGATGTCCTTTTCGACAGCAAACTTGGCGATGCGCTCCAGCTTGGCGCGCTCAGTCACGCCGCCCGTCGGGTTCGTCGGGAAGTTGAGCAGGATCGCCTTCACGCCAGGCTCCCAGGCAGCAATGAGCTTGTCCGGATCGATGGCGAAGTCGTCATCGGCGCTGGTGGCGACGGGGATGGCCTCCGCGTGGCACAGCTTGATGCTCGGGCTGTAGCTGACGTAGCACGGCTCGTGATAGATGACCTTCTCCCCCGGATTCAGGATCGCGCGGAGGGCGATGTCCAACGCTTCACTGACGCCCACGGCGACGAGGATTTCATTCTCCGGATTGTAGCTGATGCCGAAAAAGCGTTCAACGTAGCTGGAGATTTCGCGCCGGAGGGTGATCAGGCCCTTATTGTCCGTGTAAGACGTTTTGCCCTTCTCCAACGCGTAAATCGCCGCTTCCCGTATGTGCCATGGGGTCACAAAATCCGGTTCGCCAATCCCGAGGGAAATGGCGTCCTTCATCTGTGACACGATCGCAAAGAAATCACGGATACCAGACTTCGGCAGCCCGGCCACGTGATTGGCGACGAATCTTTGGGAGGAGGACATGATATTTTCTAAAAATTAAGAATGTCGAATGATGAATTACGAAATGAAAAAGGCTGGTCGGAATCAGTAACGTTCTTCGCCAGCCCTTTTTCCTTTAATCTTTTTCCTTTAATCTTCTACGGGCTAACCGCCGGCTTGGCGTCGATTTCTTCGGGGCGCGCGATCAGGTGGCCCTGCTCTTTGTAGGCGCGCAGCATGAAGTGCGTCGCCGTGGAGTTAACACCCGCGACTGTCGCCAGCTTTTCAAAAACAAACGAGGCCACGCGCTGTAGGCTCTGCGCCTTTATGACGACCAGCAGGTCGTAAGCGCCGCTCATTAGGTAGCAGCTTTCCACGCGGTCAAACTGGCTGATGCGGTCGGCAATGCGGTCGAAACCACCATCACGCTCGGGGGAAATTTTCACTTCGATGACCGCGCGCACGCAGTCCTCCCCGTCGAAATCGGGGTTGAGCACTGGGCGCCAGCCCAGCAGCACGCCCTCATCGCGCAGCTTCTGCAATTCGGCGTCCACATCGTCACGAGACATGCCCAGCACTTCGCCCATTTGCGCGGTGGTCAAGGGCTCGCCTTCGAGGATCAATTTGAGTACGGGATTCATGAAAACGGGAAACGCTAGCAGGCTGCGCGCGAATGTCCATTGCAATTATAGGGCTCCTCAAGGTCCGAGAAGGCATTGATAATAGCCCAATCAGCATAACTATGACTCAGGAATCATTTGCAATCCAAAGGTATCCACGCTAGCTTTTCCCCATGAAATACCGATACTTCCTTGCGACCGCTTCAACGACGCTCCTGCTAACCTCCTCTCTTGTCGCCACCAAGCCCGCCGACAAAGGCAAGCCGACTGAAAACGAATCCAGCTACCAATACATTGAAAAAGAGATCAAGACCGAACAAAAGCTCCTGAGCGAGGAAGACGCCAATGAGAAGGCCAAACTCCAACTAGAACTCGCCAAGGAAATGCAGAAAAAGGACGGTTTTAACGCCGAATCCAAAGAAATCCTCGGCAAGTATGTGAAGGAAAACAGAGGTAGTTGGAAAAATGGCAATACGTTGCCGCCCGGTCTCCAAAAGAAGCTCGCTAACGGCGGCAAATTGCCTACCGGCTGGCAAAAGAAGCTCGGCGTCGGCGACACCATCCCGAAGGACATTTTCGACTATTCCCGCCCACTCCCAGAGGACATCGCCAACAAGATTCCTCATCCCGCCGGCACGGAAGACATCATGATCGAGGACGAAGTTTACCGCATCAGCAAAAAGACGCGCCAAATCATCGACATCCTCGGCTTACCAGCCAACTGAGCTAAAGAATGCCCTAGATCGCCTCGCCCACTCGGTCCCGTGCATACTCGAAGGAGTGCTGGAAGGAGAGGTGATCTAACCGAAGGTTCGCGCAAATGTGCATAATTTCGTCGACTTCCGCATCGGCCAGTTGGCCGTCGCAAATCGCGATCTCAAACAGCAATTGCAGGAACCTCCGGCGTTCAAGCAGTGTAGTCTCTTCAAAAAGCCAACGACTCACGCGCAAAGAGTCGATTTCGCTGATCGAATCCGAGAGTGAGACAATCATGATGAATTCTGCTTGCTCACGCTCAAGCTTCCATTGATTGATTAAAAAATCGATCGCCATTGCGAGTTCGCGCTCGTCAATGACATCATCTGCGTGGATGACCCGCGCCAGGAGAATTCCCGCCAAGCAAAGGCGACGCAGCTCGCTCTTAGTGCGATCTTCCAAGCCAAACTCACCTTCGATCCAGTCATCTACACGCCCAGCGATTATGGTGTCCACTGACGCCAGATCACGTTCGGTTTTATTTGCTGCGCGCTCACGACGCGCCATGGGCTGCTCCAGCACTTCAGACAACAGTGTTAGCGCATCGAGCGGGAAGGCACCGACCTTGTGCACAAACTCAGAAATTAGCTCACGCTCACCATCAGCAATAACGCCATCTGCCTCCACCATGCGTTCCAGCGCGTAGAGGGCAAAGCGTTTGGCTCGATCAGTTTCCACCAATGTCACTAGCGCGTTGACATATCTAGTGCGCCAGCTCGGACTGATTGGTTGATCGAGCAGCTTTTGAATTTTGCGCCAACTCTTCCGGTCCAAGCCCGGAAGTTGGTATAACAGGTCCATGAGGCAATCGCGTTCCTCGGGCGTGACTTTGCCGTCGGCCCAAGCGGCGACAGCGACTACTTTCGCCAGCGCCAGCGATAATGACGATTCATGCATAAGCAGGTTGGTAATAGGATTAGGGGAAAATGAGGGGCAGGAACTAACCAGTGCTTTGCTATCTAACAGATTAGTAGTGGATCAGCAGAATGAAAGCAAAAAAAGCAAACCCCGCAAATATTCCCACCAATTATCAGCTCCACTACTCAGGCCTTTAAAGGGAAATAGGTAAGAATGCGTTTATCTCCCAGCGGGCATCCACCAGACTGCCAACCACACGGTGACCTCCTCTGAATTCGTCCACTCCACACGGTGGCGTCGATGCGCTGGCAAATAACAATGGTCCCCCGACTGTAGATCCACCATCCGGCGCTGGCCGCCCTCCCACTCAATTTCCAGGCGCGCAGCGCCAGCTAAGAGTAGCACCCATTCATTTTCATCTTGGTCATACCAATCGTCGGGCGCGGAACATTGTCCGGTCGACACAATGCGCTCAATACGTACGCCATCAGCACAAACCAAGTCTTCCATCAGCTCTTCAGAGAGAGATGTGGGCAAGTCAGCAAGCAGGTTTTTCAACATCAAATCAAAATAGGTAATCGACTTGCGGCTAAGTTGCAACAAATAGCCTTGTGAAACGCGCCACGCCTCCCCTATCGTCGCTCGCGTGCTGCATAATTTTAGAGGTAACTGCCCCCTGCTGTTGGGCGCACTGTTAACGAGCAGCCTTGGCGCGCAAATGCCCAAGGTTGATGCGGAGCTTCCCCAGCTTGAGTCCGACAGTCAGGAATACGACGCGGACACCAACTCCATGGTCGCCAAAGGCAACGCGGAGCTGAGTCACGGCAACATCCTCCTCAAGAGCGATGAGATCGTCTTCGAGCAAAATACCTCCACCATCACGGCCAACAACCAAGTCCAACTGACGCGTGGCCCCTTTCGCCTCCTCAGCGACTCCGCGAGCTATGACTACCTACAGAGCCGATTTACGGCTGGCGACTTTCGTCTCGGTCGTCACCCACTCTTCCTTAAAGGCGAGAACATTGTGGGTGACCGCGAAGAAATCGAAGTCACCAATGGTTCAATATATTTTCAAGAGCCAGACGCTTATGCCTTCAACGTCAAGGCCGACCGCTACCTAGTCAAGGACGACACATTATACGTTTACGACGCCACCTTCCGCATTGGCGACACTCCCTTCTTCTACCTGCCCTACTTCGAGCAAAATGTGGAGGAAGATTCGCCCATCGACTACCGTGGCGACTTAGGCTACCAAAAAAGCCTCGGCGCATTTATCCAAAACACCGCCACCGTGCGTCTGTATCCCGAGCTGAAGCTTGGCGCCAATTTCGACGGTTACACTGAGCGTGGTTTCCTCGGTGGACCCGTGATGAAATATGGCTGGTTCCGGGATCAAAACTCGCGCGACAATTACCAGACCGGCTACCTCGACACCGGCTTCATTTACGACCTCGGGGACAGCAGCGACCTCGGCGTCGATACCCTCGGCCGCCCAATCCGTCGCAGCCGCAATTTCATTGAATGGCGCCACTTGGGACAGATCAATGGCAACATCGACATAGCCGCGACCACCAGTTGGTGGTCCGACTCCGAAGTCACGCGCGATTTCCGTGACGAACTGTTCTACGACAACCAAATCCCCGACAACTGGGCGCAGGCCAGCTACCGCGGCGAAAATTATGTCTTCGCCGGCTTCATGCGCTATCAGCCCAACGACTGGGAAGATGTTGCCCAACGCATGCCGGAAATCAGCGCCAGCTTACTGCAGTCCGAAATCTTTGAGAGCACGATTTACCACCAAGGCAAAGCCGACTTCGTCTCCCTGCTTGAGAAGTCACCCACTGGCCTTTTCGAAGAAACCACCTCCAATCGCTTCAACGCCTACTACGGGCTCCAACGCCCCACCCAGCTAACTGAGTGGGCCACCGCTACGCCCGTCGTTGGCGGCATGCTCACCAACTACTGGGACACCTACAACCACAGCGGCCCCTACACCCGTGTACTGGGTGAGGTCGGCATCGATGTGGAAGCGCTCATCACCGGCCACTGGGATATTCAGAGCGACTTCTGGGAAATCGACGGCTTGCGCCACGTCATGAGGCCCGTCGTCTCCTACCGCTATATTCCGGGCGCTGACGCTGGCAACACGCTCATTCCTAAAATTGATGTCACCTCCCCCTTTGAAACCTACCTCGACCCGCTTGGCCTCGCCAACAAGCGTAACATCGACGACCTTTACGCCGAAAACACTATTCGCTATGGGATTGAAAATTCCCTCCAAACCCGCGCCAAAGGCTACGGATCCTACGACCTCGCGGAGTTCAACATTTACCACGAATTCCGCTTCGACCAACGCCCGGCCGAGGTCATTAACAACCCGCCCTACACCCCCTTTATCCGCCCCGGCGAACGCTTTGCTTCCGATATCTACACCGAACTGACCCTCCGCCCAGCTTACTGGATGGCCACCTCCATGTTTATTCGTGTCGATCCCAACTCGCCCAGCCTCGCTCAGCTCAGCACGCGCACCACGATCATTGACGGCGAGGAATGGCAAGTCTACGGCGGCACCAACCTAGTGAAAGACATACCCACCAAGATTGAGCAATACATCCTTGGCGGAGAATACCGCATCAACGAACGCAACATGCTCAGCGCAGAATGGCGTGTAGATGCCGAAATCAGCGAACTCGTGGAGCAGTATTATGGCTGGCAGACGCGCTTCGCCAACTCATGGGATATTCAATTCCTCATCGGCTACCTACAGGGTGCCACCCGCGAGGATGGCTTTTCAGCCAAAGTCCGCGTCCGCCTGCTAACATTCTAACAAGTTTTACCAATCTTTTTGGCTAAAGATAACATGAAGTTGCCGGGTCCAGCCCTTGCTGGACCCGGCAACTGATGATAGATCAAAAACAATACCTGGCCGTTAAGCTCGGCATCGATGTTCACGC
>JAVDPD010000057.1 GCA_031296935.1 Cerasicoccus maritimus | reverse complement strand
ACGATCTCAACATCCATCCCAGATGTATAACAGATCAAAGCCAATCAGGAAAGGTGGACGCAGCCCGGACGCTTACGCAGTTCTTCCAGTTCCTGCTGAAAAAATTGCGGCCCTTCATTAACACGCTTTTTTGGCTTCATCGTTTGACCAGCTTTTAGGCATTCAGGGCTCGTTACTGGTCGATAGGGTGACTGACTTGGAGAGGCATGTCACTGATAATCAATGCGATGGGATGATTTTAAGGGGCGACTAGGATACAGTGGAGCAGTCGAGGTTAATCGAAGGGGCCTACAGAGACTTGCCAGTTTTAGGGGACCACCTTGATCACAAAAAATAATCATACGCCAAGTGTGCGAGGCTCCTCACATCCAACCGATTCTACACTATAGACACCTTCTCTTATTGATTTATTTAATTGCTCAAGGTACTCGGGAAATACTCCAAGAAATTTTTCCTCATCTGTAATTATTCGTCTAGCAACCGCTTCAATTTCTTTGGTGGATAATTTTGATTTTTTATCGATCGAGCTCACATTCTTTTTGTTCAGTCTGTAAATTTTTTCAGCCTTAGAAGCACTTACTCCCACTTCTTTTAAAAATAGACAGAGATTATCCCTCAATGCTTCTTGATGCAAAAATGTGACGCGGGGAATAACATCCGCCAAGCTTTTCCCACTAAGGATTCCAGCGGCAGCAGCATCAGGATCTTCCGAGAAAAAGACCAAAAACATGCGCGTGTAGCTTCCAATTGCTCTGGCCTCTGGCACGCTAATTTTATCCTCATTGGCGTTAGGGTGGTTAACCAGATCATAAAATTCTGGAAACGAAATATCTGGAAATTTAGGAAAATCCTGAACCACTAGATCCAAAGAATAAGGAGGATGATTTTTCCACCAACCATATACATAGCTAGATATATATTTATGGATAGGGTTACGCACAATGCTAACAATTCGTTTCCCTCGATCTTCTATCGGAATTTGCCGATAAACTCCGTGTTGATCCCGGTATGATGAATCATAATTTCCGTATAGCTTGGGAAATTGAAGCTCTCGCAGTGACGTTCGAATACAAAACTTCTGCATTAAGCGATTTAGTCGTATGCACTTAACACCATAGGCGAGAGCGATTGCCGAGCGTGTGAACGTCGTCCCGGTTTTCGGGTAGTTTATTAAAACAAAATCTTCAGTAATTGTCATTTTTTACCAACGTGAATTTGAACGACATTATCCAACACCCTATACATAAGCTGTCTGCAATGACTTTTCGCGTCAAGACTGCAAGGGCGCTTCGACTGGCCAACCAGAGGATGCAGCAGCAAAACGGACACAGTGTAAGGGCACTTCGATTTACCTCCCCCCCCCACAAACACCTTGCCTACCTTTCAATGATTGAGTAATCTCATACCATGCAGGTTAATCGAAGTGCCCATAATGATTCATCACTACAAACAATAGGCCAAGAAGTCGCTGAGGTATTGGCCTGACCTTGCCGTGAAGACGTGGCCAGTGTCATTTTAGCTTTGCCATTAGCAAACGACGCTTCTGCAATCGCGGTCATGGAACTGATCGACGGCAACGCGATATCTCAAGAAATTCTGGATGAACTCAAGGCCGAGCTCACGCAGCTCGATGGCCCGAAGCCCGGCGTGGCTTTTGTCCGTGTGGGTGAAGACCCGGCCTCCGTGTTCTACGTGAACAAGAAGCAGAAAGTCGCGGCGCAAATCGGCATCGAGAGCACGCTGCATGTTCAGCCCGAGAGCATCACGCAGGACGAGCTCCTGGCCGTGATCGACCAGCTCAACGCCGATCCCGCCGTACACGGCATTCTCGTGCAGGCGCCCCTGCCCTCCCACATCGAGGAGCGTGTCATTTTCAACCGCGTGTCACCAGACAAGGACGTCGACGGCTTTAATGTCATCAACATCGGCAAACTCGTCCAGGAAGACCCGACCGCTTTCGTGGCCTGCACACCGGCTGGCGTCATCGAGCTGCTCAAGCGCAGCGGCGTCGCCACCAGCGGCAAGCGCGTGGTCGTCGTCGGTCGCAGCTTGATCGTCGGCAAGCCCGCCGCCCTGCTGCTCATGATGAAGGCTGAGTTCGGCAACGCCACAGTGACCGTCGCCCACTCGCGCACGGCGAACCTCGCGGAAGTCGTTTCCGAGGCAGACATCGTCATCGCCGCCATGGGCAAGGCCTGCTTCATCACCGCCGACATGGTCAAGGAAGGCGCCGTCGTGATCGACGTGGGCATCAACCGCGTGGACGACGCCACCAAGAAGAAAGGCTACCGCATCGCCGGTGACGTGGATTTCGAAAAGGTTTCGCCCAAGTGCGACAAGATTACGCCCGTACCGGGCGGAGTCGGCCCGATGACGGTTGCGATGCTGATGAAAAACACGGTCGCAGCATACCGTCGCTCGCTCGAGGCCCAGGCCTAAATCATGGCGGACCGCAACCCCGCGCAGCCTCCACCGCTGCCCAAGCAACCTCAGTTGCCGGTGATTCTCGTCGCCGGGCGAGGAAAGCGCGCCCTATCAGCAGTGCTCGACCTGACCGTCATTCTGCTGCTGACGATGTTCTTGGTTACGAAAATCTTCTGGCCCAAGCTGTACCCTGAGGCTGGCCCTAGCTACGTCAGCTGGATGAAGGAAAATCAGGTGATTGCCGAAAAGTGGCAAGAAAACGGCCAAACATTTCTGCCACAGTACACCAATCCACCACTCGCAGTCCAAGAAGGGCGAGCCTTCGGACAGGCGCTTTGTGGCATGATTGTCTGGGTGTATTTCTTTTTCAGCGAGGTATTCATGCGTGGTGGTTCGTTGGGTAAGTCCGTGTTTGGCTTTCGTGTGATCAGTCTTAGACATGGTGGGCCACCAATGCCGCTAGAGGCCGGGGTCCGCGCTAGCATCAAAGCGTCATGCTTTCTATTTCCGCCGCTAGTGTTGGTCAACTTTTTCGTCATGATGTTTCACCGCCAACGGCAAGCCCTCCACGATATGCCAGCCGCGACACTCGTGGTGGCTGCTCCAGCGGTGCTAATGGTCCCGAAATCGCGCATGAATGCTGATTAATTTAACTTGCGGCCCACTGGCGACGATATATGTTGGCGATCTATTGCAAATTTGAGTAATACCACCCCCGAACAAGCCCGTTAAACAAACTGCGCAGTGCCTCCTGAATCCAACAAACAGCTCATCCTCGTCGTTGACGACCAGCCCATCAACATCAAGCTGCTTCAACGAAAACTGGAACGCGAGGGATACGAGGTCCTCACCGCCTACAATGGCCAAGAGTGCCTCAATATCGTCGCCAAGCGTAAGCCGGACTTGATTCTGCTGGACGTTATGATGCCCGAAATGGACGGCATTGAGACCTGCGAAAAACTCAAGGAAAACGAAGACACGGAAACCATCCCCGTCATCTTCATCACCGCCAAATCCTCCAAGGAGGGCAAACTCGAGGGCCTCGGCGTTGGCGCAGTGGACTACATCACCAAGCCGATCGACCTCGAAGAGACGCTGGCCCGCGTAAAAACGCAACTACGCATTCAGGAAATTTACCGCGAAAATATCGAGCTGCAGACGCAACTGGGCGAAATCCGCCGCAGTGCCGCCGTGGGTGCCATCACTCAGGGCATCGCGCACAATTTGAACAACCTGCTTGGCGTGGTCGTGGGCTACCTTGATCTACTCCGCAACGGCTACGACAGCCCGGATATGGTCAAACGCAGCGTCTCTCTGATGGATCAGGCGATTCAGCGAATGGTAAATATCATTCGCCACTTGAGCTCCATTGCCACCAGCGAACGCGTTCAAATTTTCCCGCTCGAAATCAAGCTCCTCATCGATGGCGCACTGGAACGCTTCCACGACGAATTCGAAGTGGAAAACTCGATTCCGGTTGAATACTCGTTGCCCGAAAACTTTAAGTTGGAAGCCAACCGCGACGTCTTTGAGAGCGTGCTATTAAAGCTTCTTGTCAACTCCTGGGAAGCCTATCACAAGGGCACCGAAGACGAGGAAAAGTACATTGGCCTAAAGATTGGACTTTCGGATGACGCCAAGTCACTTCTGGTCAAAGTCATTGACCAAGGAAGTGGCATTCCGTCCGACATCCACGACCACATCTTCGATCCGTTCATCACCTCGAAAACCTCCGTTGGCCGCGGCCTGGGCCTGACAATGGCCAGACACTCCATGCGCAATCTCCAAGGCGACCTCGAGGTCGTCAATCGCGCAGATGCCGGCGTTGTCGCCACCATGATACACCCTGTCAAACAACCCAAGGTAGAACCGACTGTTTCCGGCAGCCCCCCAGCACACAAGCCGCATGGCTCCTCTTTGATTTCCAAGCCATCGAGTAACATCCCAAGCGGCGTTTCCCGGCATGATTAAAGTAGCTTTTATCGGAGCTGGTCGCATGGCCTCAGCCATGGTTCGCGGACTGCTGAAAACTGGTCATTTCACTCCCAGCGAAATCGGCTGCACTTGTGGTGACGATCCCTCCGGCCCCACCTTGGCGGCCAGCACCGACATCGTTTTTGAGCCAGATGTGGAGAAGCTACTCAGTGGATCAGACATTATTGTCCTTGCTTGCAAACCACAACAGTTCAACGAGCTGGACGCCGCCATTACGGAGCTTGCCAATGGTCAACTGGTTATCTCAATCCTTGCTGGCACCACGCTGGAGCGCATCAATGCGCGCTTCGGAACCGCCCGCAACCGCGTCCGCGCAATGCCCAACACCCCGGGTGCCATTGGCGCTGGCATCAGCGCCTACGCCAGCGACCAACCTTTGACCGAAGCCGACAGCGAAGTCGTGCAGCTCATACTTGGTGCCCTGGGCGAAGTCGTCTGCGTGCCCGAAGAGCAGATTGACGCCGTTACAGCCGTCAGCGGCAGCGGCCCGGCATACGTTTTCGAATTCACGGCTGCGATGGCTGAAGCAGGCGTCGCTGCGGGACTTCCGCCACAAATTGCCGCCAAGCTCGCACGCCAAACCGTGATCGGTTCCGGCCTGCTGATGCAAGCGGTTGAAGAGACCCCGGAAGAGTTGCGCAAGCAGGTGACCTCGCCCAATGGCACCACTCAAGCGGCGCTGGAACAGTTTACCGAAGACAAGCTGCGTGACATCGTGCGCCATGCCATCATGGCCGCCAAGCAGCGCTCCATCGAACTCGCCCAAGGCTAGTTGCGTGGCATTGGCTTTCATCGGATTGGGCAGCAATCTCGGCGATCGCGCCGCAGCCCTTCAATTTGCTGTCGACGCCTTTCGCGAAACTAAGGGCGTCGAATCCGTGCGCTGCTCAACATTTTACGAAACCACGCCCGTTGGCCCAGTCCCACAAGGTGATTTCCTCAACGCTGTCGCTGCCGTTGAAACATCGCTATCACCAGTGACATTGCTGACGCTTGGACAGTCCATCGAGCAGCACGCGGGCCGTAAGCGCGACATTCACTGGGGACCACGCACGTTGGATGTCGACCTGCTCGCCTACGACAGGCTGAAGCTGTCCACGAAAGCACTGACCTTGCCACATCCCGAGGCTTACCACCGCGCATTTGTCCTCGCGCCTTGGGCTGAGCTTGCCCCTAACTTTTTGTTAAATGGCAAAGCGGTCGCGGAATGGCTTGCTGAAGTTGGTAATCAAGGCATACGTAAGTTTGACTGCGGATAACTGCGGGCACAGGCTTGACTAATGGCCACACTCGAACCCAACAGCTTGACGCCCAACGAGGCGTTCGCCCGCCTTCGTCGCGAGCGGGGCTGCTGCTGGTTGGACAGTGGACTTGGCACAGGAAATCTCCAACGTTACTCAGTACTCGCCGCTCGCCCTAGCCTGACATTTCGCGCCTGGGGACCACAGCTTGAGCGCATCGACGCCCAAGGTATCAGCACGTGGTCGATGGGTGATAGCCTCGCCGAGCTCGAAGCTGAAATCAAAGCACGCGCCAGCGATTCCCCTTTTGCCGGTGGCGCAATAGGCAGTTTCGGTTACGAATTTGGGCGAAAACTAGCGGGGCAAACAGATCCCAAAGGCCGCGCCCAACATTGGCCCGATTTCCAATTTCAATTCTACTCAGCGGTCTACGTCTACAACCATGAAAACGAAATCGCATCGCTGCGCGCGGTTGACGACAAGCAGGGCCAAACTGAGCTGCTCGCCTTGCGTCGCATGCTCATGCTCCCCCCGGGCCAGGACGGCCCAGTCTTCGCCGGGCAAGACTTCACCGCTAATCGCAGCCAGGAAGACTATTGTCGCGCTGTGGATTTGATCCGTGATCACATCGCTGCTGGTGACATCTACCAAGCCAACCTCGCACAATTCTTTTCGACGACTTTTCAGGGTGATCCAGCCACACTCTTCAATCGACTGCGCCGTTTCAATCCTGCGCCCTACAGTGCTTATCTCGACTTCGGGGCACGGCAGATTCTAAGCAGCTCGCCGGAACTGTTTCTTCGGGTCGATGATGGAAAAATCATTACCCGCCCAATTAAGGGCACCCGTCCACGCGGCGCCACCGAAGCGGAAGACGACACTTGTCGCCGTGCCCTGCTCGCCAGCTCCAAAGAACGCGCCGAGCTGCTGATGATCGTCGATATGGAGCGCAACGACTTGGGTCGCATCGCGGAGTATGGCAGCGTGCGCGTCAACGAGCTCTACCACCTGGAAAGCTATGCCACAGTTCACCACCTGATCGGTGAAGTCGAGGCAACCTTGCGGCCCGATGTGACCTTGTCCGAACTGCTGCGCGCAACGTTCCCTGGCGGCTCGATCACCGGCGCACCGAAGCTAAAGGCGATGGAGATCATTGCCAAGCTGGAGCCCTCCCCACGAGACATCTTTTGCGGCTCACTCGGCTGGCTGGGCTTCAATGGCGACATCGAGCTAAACATCGCCATCCGCACGATCACCTGCCAAGAGCAGCGCGCGGACTTCGGCGTGGGCGCGGGCATTGTCTGGGACTCCAAGCCCGAGGCCGAATACGAAGAAACCCTCCATAAAGCCAAAGCGCTCTTTGCTGCTTTAAAAAACCAATAAAGAACTTTGCGGAAAATCCATCAAATATTAACTTTAAAGAATGCAAATTGTTTTCAACGGCGAGTTCATTGAGCACGATCAGGCAAAAATTGGCATCTTCGAGCCCGCCGTGCTCTACGGGCTGGGCTGCTTTTCCACATTGCGCCTGCACGTCGGCAAGCCGCGGTTTTTCGACGAGCATTGGAAGCGTTTTTCGCAGAATGCCGCCGAGATCGGGCTGACGCTCAAACTCGATCCAGAGCAAATACGCGCGCAGATCATCGAGCTGGCTGACAAAAACGAAGTTACCGAAGGATCGATTCGTTTCTCCTGTCACGAGCGCCACGAAGGCGTGGACTTCACCATCTTCGTGACTCAGCCCCGCCGCGTCGACCCGCCAGCAACCTACCGTGTTACACTCAGTGATTGCCCTCATCCGGGCGCGAGTCCGCTGTCCGGAGTCAAACACAACAACTACGCGCTATTTCGCGCGGCGCACCTGCAAGCCCGCGCCGCAGAGTGGGACGAATGCCTACTCGTCAATGCACTGGGAGAAGTTGTCGAAGGCGGCATCAGCAACTTTTTCTGGGTCGATGAAGATCAATGCCTGTTTACGCCTCCGCTGTCTAGCGGTGCCCTGCCCGGCGTGATTCGCGGTAAGGTGCTGGAGCTCTTCCCGGCGATCCGCGAACTCGCGCCCCAAGCCGAGCAATTGAAACAAGCGAGCGAAATCTTCATCACAAATTCGTCATTTGAAATCAAGCCGGTGCACGAGCTCAATGGGCGCCCCCTCGCGGCGCCTGGTGAGATAACTGCCAAGGTCATTAACGCTTTCCAAGAAGCCTTTCCCGATTGCCGCCCTCCATTCATATTTCAGTAGAAATACCTTAACGGAGCTATTGTTTCATGGCCCTGAGGGGACATTTTGAGGGTGAAACTACCGTAGTCTTAGAATGGTCAGCTCGGAGAAAACACAAGCGTTCAATGGCAATCTCAGAATAGACTCAAAGAAGCCATCCGGTTGGTAAACGCATTTCATGTTGCAATTGCCGAGGTGATTCGGCAGTTTGAATCATTCAATAAGGAATGGTTTTTCGGAACCATACCCGCTGCTGTGAATCTAAACGACCATGCCCTCGAAAGCTCCTAATACTCTGCGCCACGTAGCCATCATTATGGATGGCAATGGCCGCTGGGCGCGTCAACGTGGACTCCCACGAATTGAAGGGCATCGCCGCGGAGTGGACAACGTGCGCCAGATTATCCGTGTCGCGCGGGAGCTGGAGCTGGAGCATTTGACCCTCTTTGCCTTCTCCGTAGAGAATTGGCAGCGGCCACCGGACGAGATTGCCTCGCTGATGGACCTGCTGGAGCTCTTCCTGAAGCGCAACCTCAAGGACCTGCTCAAAAACGAAGTCCGCCTGAACGTCATTGGCCGCCCGGAAGAGCTGCCCGAGCGGGTGCAAAAGCCGCTCCAGAAGGCGCTCGACGAGACGGCCCACTTCACCGAACGCCAGCTCAACGTGGCGCTCAACTACGGCTCCCGCACCGAAGTGCTCGACGCCGTGCGCGCCTACGCCGAGGCCGTCGTGGCGGGCAAGGAAGAGCCCGGCAACCTCGACTGGCCGCACTTCGAAAAGTATCTTTACACCGCTGGCGTGCCCGACCCCGACCTGCTGATCCGCACCTCGGGCGAAAGCCGCATTTCCAATTTCCTCCTCATGCAGTGCGCCTACTCGGAACTCTACTTTAGCCCTGTGTTCTGGCCGGAATTCGGTCGCGAACACTTTATCGAGGCCGTCGAGTCTTATCAGCAACGCGAACGCCGTTTCGGTAAGACCGGCGAACAGGTGCAACAGCCTTCGGACCACGCAGTCGCTAATTCGTGAAGGACCGCATTCTCAGCACCGTAGGCCTGTGGCTCGGAATTATTCTGACCTTGGTCATCTTTAAGAATTTCGGCGGGCTCATCCTGCTTGCCGCGGTTACGGCCCTCGCCCAATACGAGCTCTACAACCTGCTCGAAGTCGGCGGCAAGGCGCGCCCGCTCAAGGTCCTCGGCCTCGTGCTCGGCGTCTGTGTGATCCTCGCCTCGTATTTCCTGCCCGTCAGCGGAGCCATGGAAGCACCGGCCATCGCGCTGATGATCTTGTCGCTGTCGCTCCTGTCGGCGCCCAAGATTGGGCAGACCTTCATGCCCACCCTCTTCGGCTTGGCCTTCCTGCCCTTCCTGATGCAGTTCTACGGCTTGATGCTCGCGGAATGGGGCTCGCTAATTCTTCCCGTGTGGGTAATCGCGGTCGCGAAGTTCTCCGACGTCGGCGGTCTGCTGGTCGGCAAGAAGTTCGGCAAAAACAAGCTTGCCCCGTCTATCAGCCCCGGAAAAACCGTTGAGGGTGCCATCGGCGGCGTGCTGGCCTCAGCGCTGGTCGGCATCATCTTGTCGATTGCTTTCAAGAGCATGATCCCGTTCGACATGCCGATCTTCAAAACGATTTTCATCGGCGCAGCCATTGGCGCAGTGGCGATCATCAGCGACCTGCTGGAATCCCAACTCAAGCGCTGGGCTGGCGTCAAGGACTCCGGCGCGGTGATCCCCGGCATCGGCGGTGCCTTCGACCTGATCGACAGCCTCGTCCTCTGCGGCCCACTAGCGTTTCTGCTGTTTAAATATGTGTATTGAGCGAAGCGCCATTTAGCCTTATCTTAAAACACGTTGCTACGCTGCCTCTAGTGATTTGCCTAGCAGCCTGTCGGATTTGATGGCCTAGCTTTGCTGAAGTTGATTTGTTGCTCGGATGGATTTTGTGATAGTAAATCGGGAAACGCCTCTTTTGTTGCCGGTTGATATGCGTGATTGGGTTGCTGAGGACGAGCCGGTGCATTTCATCTTGGAGGCGGTTGATCGCGTTGACTTGAGCGCTTTCAAGGTAAAACGCACGCGAGCGGGCAA
>JAVDPD010000056.1 GCA_031296935.1 Cerasicoccus maritimus | reverse complement strand
AACCAAACGAAAATAGCCTGACACTTTAATCGACCAGACAGCACGATCTGTCAGATCAGATCGTGGCTACTACAGATAATCACGCACCAAAATTGAGGACATCTCAGGTTTTCGATCAACCCAATTTCTCAGTGATTACGCTGACTGAATGGAAATCTTACTTCGCAGACTCGAGAGGATGAGGTGCTTCTGGCCCCGCCCAAAGGCCAGTTTCTAAGAACTCCTCGTAAAGGACAATCCACTCCGCTGTCCAAGGTATGATTGTCTCATGCAGATTCACTTCGTCTGACCACTCAAAATCTTCTGGATAGTAGAGGCAGAGACTGCCGTTGCTATACATGTGAATTGCCGCTTTCGGCGTGATTACCGGGTCCAATATCCAGACTCTGGGAATACTGTCGTATTGAATTTTAACTTTGTAGTCTTGCGAATACCTTCCATCAGGGTCCGGATTGATATGGCCGATGCATACCAACCTCTTCGAATAGGCATTGCAGGAAAACCTCGGAAAATGGGTTCGAACAAGCCCTTTCTGCCTGAGGTTTCGATTCCTGCGAGACCGACTAGTAGTCTTCGCCATAGAATTTATGCTCAGAATTCTTACTACCTCCCGTAGCACAAATTACGCCGAGAGAATTTGTGTGGGCGTTTCCTGAATTGATCAGACCGACTCGCTCCTTACGGCGTGCTCTAGCTTCGCACTTCTCCTCGTCGTATTGGCGAAAATAGCCATCGCTTTTAAAAATCCAGTCCCATGCTTTGCGAGCAGCACGCTCGTTGTGTTTTTCAGATTCGTCGAGCATTTGAAGCTCCACCAGGGCCTCCTCGATTTTGTCGGCGAGCTCTTCCACGTTCGAATCTGAATCAGTCCGTGTAAGCTCTGGTCTGTCGGGATGCGCAAGATTGCGAATCACTTTGTCACTGGCAAGACGAACAGACACCGCATCGAGAAGACTCATGAAGGCCTTGTCGATCCGGCCATTATATGAAGGCTGGCACTCAGCCACTAGCATGGTGAGTTTCATTCCGCTAGGCATGTCCCAGTTGTCCCTGCTGCGGCAAAAGCGCTTGAGCAGTTGGATTAAATGACAAAACTGAGTTCCTTTCCCTTCAACACTATTATTTAGGTCGACCACACGATCATTGAACCATGTGTTCACTTGCGTGGGATCAGACAATACCCACCCATCTTGACTTGCCAATTCACGCACGACATTGCCATCTCGATCTTCAAATCGACGATAGACGGGGATGTCGATGTGCTGGCGCTGGTCGTCGTCTTCCTCCTTGTAAAAGACCCGAACTGCATTGGTCACAAGCTTAGGTTGCTTGACAAACCGCTTATCCTTCAGCGCTTTTCGGCTGGAACGTATCGATGGCTATCGCAGTCCAGGAGAGTTGGCGTGTATTGCCGATCAAAGATGACTACGTCTATAGAATCGCTAACGGCACCCGTTGAATCCAAAACGGCGGCCTTTTCGACAGTATATCGGTTCGGCAGGTAATGGCGCAGCGCATCAATAAAATGTATCTCGTTCACCTCTCCACGATCACCATGATGCTTGATTCTTCTAGAAGATGCCAAGTTTGTCAAAAGACGCTGCTGCTCGGTAGCAAAAGCATCTTGCAGGAATGGAATCCCGAGCTTGGGATCCACTGAGTTTTCGTCGTAAATTTCGTTCATTTTTAAATCCTCAGTAACTTATGTTGAGCAAACCGAGAAATTTGCGGTTGCCTGCGAAAATTTTTTGAAAAAGATTGAAGCGTGGTTGCGACGCCATCCAATGAAGACCGTATCGCAGAGTTGACCGATGAGGAGTTGGTCTCCCTGTTAGACAAACTCAGAGTATACGCTGAGAGGCTAGTTGCATCCCTGAGTTGGCGCGGAATGGGACGGGAAGGTCAACTTCCAGACGGTGATACTGCCGAAACCCTAGTCCAAACGGCATTCGAAAAGGTTCTTACAGGCGCAAAATGGGATCAAGGAAAAGCTCTCGCAATGGTATTGCGTGGCATTATCCGCTCCCAGGTAGCTAACTAGGTTAGATCTTGGGAAAACCGAAATTTCACTTCGGAGCCAGGTGTGGAATCAGGAATTGATGAAAAGCAGACCGAGGGCTTCGACACTCTCGAAGATCAAAACTGCATTAGTCCTTTTGAGCATCTTGCAAGATCCGAGGATGATGACAAGGTGTTGGAACTGCTTGAAGCTTTCTCTCCAGATTCACCCGAATACAAAATAATCTCTGCACTCTGCGATGCTCCTTTAAAGAGATCTGAGATTCTCGATGAAACGGGACTCTCTGCGGATGTGTATGAAGCCACCAAAAAACGCCTGCGGACATATTTACAGAAAAAATGGCAAGAAAAGGCTTCAGTTCAACATAAGGGAATGGAGGCAAACCCATGAGTGAGGAAACGAACGAGAGACACAGCACCAAAATCATGGCCGATATCGCAGCGTTCGCATACGAAACAGGTTCTCTTCCAGACGACGTGGAAGCGCAAAAGTATCTCGCTGAAAACGGCTTAGATAACACTAATTTAAAAAACTGGGGGCTAGAAAAACTCAAAGCAGTCAAGGCACGCAAGAAGCTTAAACAAGCGGCAGAAGCTCACCGTCAGTTCACACAGCACTTTAATGCCATTAGAGCGAAAGTTGCATCAAATTCGTCTGCTCTGCGAAAGCGGGTGATGGATAAGTTGCAGGTTCTTGCATCTTCCGACCAAGAAGTGGCATTGGTTTATTGTCGGAAGTTCGAGAATACGCCGGATGAAGACCTGCTAGACTTGGAAGCAGAGATTATGATGCTTGATCAATGGGACGATGCATCCGACAAATAAAGCAAATCGCATCAAAGCCCAGGGAGCAGCTTTCCGCCTATGGAAAGAATTAGGAGTCCCTCATCCCTGTGAAGTTCCTTTGGAGCATTTGGCAGCTTCGCGAAACGCCTTCGTCCAAGAAGGTGCAATGAAAGGGGCCGAGGGTAGACTTATTCGGAAAAGCGGTCGGGGCATCATACGCGCCTGTCCGAATCGTAATTTTCCGGGGAGGCGACGATTCACAATTGCCCACGAACTAGGTCATTGGGAATTGCACGACGGACAATCTCAGTTCCTCTGCTCAGATGAGGATATGCGCTATTATGGACGGTCTCCGATGGAAGTAGAAGCCAATCACTTCGCAGCGGAACTGCTTATGCCGACAGGGTATTTTCGTGAGGCATGCGGTAACAGTTTTCCATCCATTGCACTGATCGCAGAACTCTCCACACAATTTCAGACGACCCTTACGGCCACTGCCATACGCTATGCCGACGTATCTCGCCATCGAGTCATTATCGTTTGGTTTTGCGAGGGAATTGTGAAGTGGTGCTATTCGAAGGAGACACACCATCTCCCCTATGTTGTGGCAGGACGAGAACCACCTCAATACAGCTCCGCCACATTGAAGCCTGACGAAGTTGCTGACGAGATGCAGCATTACGACGATGCAAATTGGTTCCCGGAATTACCCTACGCGCCAGAGGTGCTTGAAGAGACTAAGCGAATGCCAAATTTGAATGCGGGATTGACCCTCCTTTACGCACCTTGATTTTCCCAATAGGGAGTATTCGAATTTCGTTGTGAAGAGCTCGGCAACTTGCGAAAAACCAGTTGTGAAGCTCGAAGAACGCATTTCAGCAAACATAAAAAACGGCAAAATCCCACCGTTACCCAGCACTTTTCAAGGGGTCGACAAAGAACGGATTTCCCAAGTATTAGCGAAGATTGATCGGTCTCGCCCCGACATTATCGACGTTGTTTTCGCTTTGCTCGACGACGTTTTGCCATCCTTCTTTACCAAAACGGCAAACCAATTCAAATTCTGTGCCGGTGCTTCAACAGCTCATATCGCATGCCATGTTGGAATCATTCAAAGGAGCTCGGGCAAATTGGATCGTGAAGGTCGAGATTACTGGCTCAAGCCACTTTGGGAGATCGGGGCATTGGAAAAAGTCTACTTTTCCCCGAAGGAGAATAAATTTCTCCCAGGCCACCCGACCGCTAAGTCTCCAAATTCCGCTTACCGAATTGATGAGGGGTTTTTGAAAATACTCAAGGCCTCGCCTTCGTCATGGCAATCCATACTTCATGCTTGGTCATCGAGTTCAGCTATTCGACGACGCTTAAGCCTTCAGGCTAAATTAGCTCAACGGACTCGCGAATCAGTTGATTCAAAGCATTTGCGCCTGATTCAAGATTCACAAGAACACTATGTGCCCAATTTCTTGCCTGGATTCGAAGTAATCTATATTGATGATGCTGATGGTGATCGAATTTCGGATGAGGAAAGCAAGAAACTAGAGCGAGCTGGCCTGAATATAGCGCTGGACGATTCCATGCCGGATATCCTGCTTTGGAATTCAACCACCGACTCAGTTTGGGTCATCGAAGCAGTTTGCAGCGATGGTGAAGTAGATTGGCACAAGGTTGAGAATCTTACGAAACTGGCAAAGCGTTGTGGCAAGTCCAGTATTGGTTTTACAACTACCTATCCTGATTGGAGGACAGCAGCCACACGGCAGAGCTCGATGAAGAACCTCGCCGTGGACACTTTCCTATGGATACGAACAGACGGGGCTAAGCAATTTCGAGTGCTACCACCTGTCGATTTTGAAAAATAAGCTGACTAAGCGTCAAATCGATTGCCTCCAGATCGACCTCACGGTGCACCAAAATTTCTCTGCCCAAACGAATGAGATCGATTTGAGCAGGGTAACGCAACTTGCGTAAATCTGTCGCATTGACTTGAGTATGCCCATTGAACACCCGCAGGTATGCATCAACAAACGAAGAATTTAGGTATGCAGATAGTCCCCAAGCCAATTCCATACCGAGTGGATTCCTGTCACTGTGAAAGTAGTTTATATGGTTCTCAATTCCCACCATTTGAGTCTTACCCGGTAAATCTTCCGGCGATAACACCACTGCCACAACGCGTCTAATTTGCTCTTTTGACGTGAATCGCTTAACCAAAACATAGTGCCCTACAGGAAGCAGTGAAGGTCTAACTGCCCCATCAATCTTAATCGAATTTGGCTTCTTGTGACCGGGCTTCGGCCAATCAACGGAATTCCCATTGAAATGGCACGGATACAATAGTGGGCAGCTATCCAGCTCGGGATTTTTACGCAAATACTCTTTTAGCCGAAAATCAACCACCGGTCCGGTAGAAACACTCACTTCCAAGTCTTCCAAAAGACAAGGTAGAGATTCGATACCGCGCACTATCGAGGCTTCCTCTTCACTTAGCGCTAAGTGAATCATGGCATCCCGACTTTGCTCAACAACGTCATTATGAGGAGCAGATCGCCTCGAAGAAACACTTATCCCATCGCCCTTAGAAAGTGTGACCGCAGTTCGGAAGTCCGAGCTCTTGATTCCATGGAAAATGATATTTTCTTGAAGAACATCATCATCGGAAAAAGCAGTTCGTCTTTGTTCAATCGAATGAATATGCCTAAACTCCATTTGATCCCGCAGGAACTGCCGGAATGGGCGGAAGTAAAGGCCATTGCAAAAGCTTCTTGGCGTTATTGCGGTCAGTTGTCCGTAATCACCCAATAAACGAAGTGCCAGCCAAACAAATGCGGTATACAGGTTGGATGTTTCTATTCCAGCAAACCTTAAAGCACGTCGATGATCTGAATCGCTTCGCAGTTTCTTGTAGGGTGGATTGAGAACCGAATGGGAAAAACTACCGAGCGAGCATCTTCTGAAAAGATCAGTGCCTGATATTTCTGCCGATGCACTCATGATGAAATCATCGGCGATGATAGTTGAAGTGAAGGCGATCTCTTGGCTTTCACAATATCTAGCACAAGCGTTTAGATTATCGCACAGGACACGTTGAAACTGAGGTTCCTTCTCGAAACACACCACCTCAATACTCCGAGTGCTTCGGGAAGCTATCGCAGCCTCAACAGTCGCCAAGGTTAGAGCGCCGACTCCTGCACCCGCATCTAAAAGCCTAACATGTGAACCATATTCGGCCAACGAAGCCATAAACTCTGCGATTGGGTAAGGAGTAAAAAACTGCCCATTTGCACCACGATACTGCCGAGACAGCGTTTCGAAAGCACGTTCTCGCCCAGTTTTAATTATCGCTGGAAAATTGCTATTTGTAATTGATAAACCCATGTTACGTTTGCTTTGTGCTTTCGGCATTTTTCCCTGCGGAAAAAGGTCTGCTCGCTTCAGCAGCTTCGAAAAACAATTCGCGCTGATTCCGATCTCGCAAATAACGACGAGCCTGTCCAAGAAACCAATCTTTTAAAGTTAATCCATCCTGACCAAGAGCGTCATAAAGATCTCTTTTTTCTTCGGGATTAACTTCCAACACAATGCGACCAGATTCTCCACGTGGCATGCGTATGTTATGTGACATAGCCATGTTACATAGCAACAGTATTCTGAGATTTTTTTGTCGATTATTTGGAAACCGCCTGAGCCGCCGCTCGATACAGCTTGTGCTCATTGCCCCAGTCTCGGTCGGACTGACGAGTGAACACGGGCTTTGCCAACCGACGCAAACCCTTGGCCTCACTGGGCGCAGTCTTCTGATGCATGGCTTTGAGATCGGTGGGAACGATGCGAGTGTAGATTTGTGTGGTCTCCATGCTGGAATGCCCAAGCATTTCCTGGACGTGGCGAACGCTGGCTCCGCCCTTGAGCATCTCAGTCGCACAGGTGTGCCGGAAGCTGTGGGTGGTAATCTCGGGCGGCAGACCAGCAGCGATCTGGTATTTGCGAACAATCCGCAGTAGACCATCGGGTCTTAACGGCGTGCGCCGGTTCGTGAAGAACAGGCGTTCGACCGCACAGCGCCCCTGATTCATTTTCCAGAGGATCGGTCGCACGCGCTCCAGATACTCGCGCAAAAATTCCCGCGCGGCTTTGCCGAGTGGCACGATCCGATCCTTGCGGCCTTTGCCCTGACGGACCGTGAGCATGCCCTCGGGCAGGTCGATGTCGAAGATCGAAAGCTTGCACAGTTCCGCCGAGCGGATGTCCAGATTGACGATATAAGCCCACTCGCAGTGCAAACTGTCGTAGATGAAATCATTCGCATCGGCCATGAAAGTCAGCTTTCCATCCAGGTATGGCTTCAGCGTTCCTTGGACTGGTCGGAAAAGCTCGTAGTAATCCCGAGGCGCACGAGCGTATTTGAGGTCGGGTAGCAGGCTGGTTGATTCCCGCAGGTTAAGCAACCAACGCATGCTTTCTTTCTGCTCAATGGGCACACGGGTGGGATTGATTTTGCGTTTGAGCGCATTGGCTCCTTTGAACTTATTGCGTGTCCAAAATCTCGCCGCCGCCAAGCCCAGTGGCAGGCCACCAGTCGTCACCACCAAACTGGAGTGCATGGACAAACCACAGAGTGGATGCTTCTCACGCCACTGCGCATTTTGAGCCAGACGAGGCTTGTGCAACAAACCGATATTTTCGCGTTGGAAGGAAAACTCAGTCGTATCTTGCAACACCAGAACCGTGCCCGGTGTGCTGGCGAAACGCTCACTGGTGGAACGAAAATGGCCAGCGAGTATATCTGTGTCGCTGACTCGGTCATTGTCAAAAAAGCGATAGGCCGCTTTAGCATTAGCCCAGTCTTGGCAGGCCCAGGGAATGCTCTCTGCGCTGGCACTGTGAAGCTGTTGCAGAATCGTCTTGAAACGTTTGGTCAATCGCTCGTCTTTCAGCGAGCAATAGGAAAGTTCGTGTTCAATCCAGCTCGAAGAGGCTGAAAACAGGTTCTTACTGGCTGATTGAGAAGCGGATACATCGGGCATGAACAATATGCATCAGACATCGATTCGGCTGTACATCCTAAACATCATTTTTTTGACTATCCCCGAAAACTTGTGGGTAATCGAAAGCCCGCGTAGCACCGTTATTTGGTGCTTTAGCCTGTGTGTCGTATATGTCGTATTGATCTGACTATGACGGATACGATCGATAAAGAGGCGGAGTTATTGAAGGTAGATGTGTTGGGTCGGGTGACGATGCCGCCTGAGAAGCGTGAGGTGATTCTGGATGAGTTTGAGCGCAGCGGTATGAGCGGTCAGGCATTTGCTGAGCATATTGGCGTTAACTATCAGACTTTTGCCACTTGGGTCCAGAAGCGTCGTCGGGAACGTGGCGAGTATCCAGCTTTGAAGAAGGTTGGATGCAAGGTAAAGGCCAAGAAAGGTAAACGATCCTCATCGGTGTCCTTGGTGGAGGCGGTTTTGGAGTCGCCGGTTTCTGGCCATGCTGGCGTTGGCTTAGAGCTGGAAGCGCCGGGCGGGATCAAGCTTCGGGTGAGTCGTCGTGAAGACATCGCTTTGGCGGTGGAGTTGTTGCGTGCCTTAAAGGCATAGCCATAATTGAGGTGCTGAGTTTTAGCGGCAGTTTGCGGGTGTTCGTGGCGCTGGAGCATGGCGACATGCGCAAGGGCTTTAATGGGTTGGAAGCGTTGGTGAGCGACCATCTCAAGGAGTCGGTGCAAAGCGGCGCATTGTTCTTGTTTAGCAATCGCAAACGGACACGGCTGAAGGTGTTGTATTGGGATGGCAGCGGCTTGTGGGTTTTGAGTAAGCGTCTGGAAGAAGGTCGTTTCAGTTGGCCAAGCTCGACGAACCCGAAGGCGGTGAAGCTGCGTTTGCGCCCGGAAGCTTTTGCGATGCTATGTGATGGCGTGGAGCTCAAGGGCGCCAAGTTTTTGCCGTGGTATGATCGCGATCGTTGATTATCCTCTGGACATGTCTGCTGTGATAAACAATGAATAATCATCATGAGCGAACGCGAGGCGCAACTGGAATCGGAGCTCAGCGAACTGCGTTTGGAAAGCAAGTTGTTGCGCGATAAAGTCGATGCCCTGGCGCAGATGATTTACGGTCAAAAGAGCGAACGGCTTGATCCGAATCAACTCTCATTGCTTGCGAAGTTGGACTCAAAAAAAGCCGAAGCTCCCGCCGCCGTTGAGCCTACTGCGGGAGCTGCTCAGAAAAAGGCTCGCCCCAAACATAACCAACCGCGTTTGCCGGACCACTTGCCCGTTGAAGAAACGGTGCTCGATCCCGATGAAGTCAAAGCCGCGCCGGATGCCTGGCGCTTGATGGGCCAGGAAGTCAGCGAGCAACTGGATTACCAACCGGCGCGCTTCTTCAAACGCCGGCTCATCCGCCGCAAATTTGCACGCAAGGATATGCCATATCAACCACCCTTGATCGCGCCTTTGCCACCAGGCTTGCAAGAGCGTTGTTTGGCCGCGCCGAGTCTGATTGCGCACGTGGTCGCCAGCAAATACATCGACCACTTGCCGCTTTATCGGCAGGAGCAAATCTACCGTCAACGCCACAGCGTAACCATCTCTCGCCAAACGCTGTGCCGCTGGACCGCGCTGGCCACCGACTGGTTGGAACCCATTTACAATGAGATGCAGCGCCAGCAAATGCGCAGCGCATACTTGCAAGTCGATGAGACGCCGATCCGTTATCTCGAACCAGGCCAAGGCAAAGCGCCTCAAGGATATTTTTGGGTCAGCAATGTGCCCGGCGGCGATGTCATCTATCACTGGCGCTCGGGTCGCGGCGCGAACAACCTGAACGAGATTGTTCCAAAAAGTTTTACCGGAGCGCTCCAATGCGACGGCTATCAGGCTTACCCCAGCTTCCAGAAACAGCGTAATGAACTGATCCAGCTAGCCGGTTGCTGGGCCCATGCCCGCCGTAAGTTTTTTGAAGCCAAAGAACGTGATCCCAAAATCGTCGGCTGGCTCCTGCATCAAATCACCCAGCTTTATCGCATCGAAAAACAACTGAGAGAAGCACGCGCCGGACCAACCTTGCGCGCCGCAGTCAGAGCCTCGAAGTCCGATCCCATTTTACAACGCCTCAAAAAAGCCTTCATAAAACTCAAACCACGCTACTTGCCTAAAAGCAACTTAGGCAAGGCCATCGCTTATGCTTTGAGTCAGTGGAACACGCTCGAAGTCTTCATCTCCAATGGCATGATTGAGATCGACAACAACCTCGTCGAAAACGCTATCCGCCCTTCGGCCATCGGTAAGAAAAACTGGCTCTTCATCGGCTCCGAAGCATCCGGCAAAACCAGCGCCATTATCTACTCCATCATCGAGTCCGCCAAACGACACGGCATCGACCCATACGCCTACCTCAAATACTTGCTCCAAGCCCTGCCCAGATCAACAAATCATCAGATCCCGTCCATGACTCCAGCTGCCTACGCAAAGCGTCACAGCAAGATCGCCGCATAGGAATCATATACGTCATAGCCAGACCAATACGACGTTTATGACCGCTCAAGTGTAAAGTAAGAACCAACGGTGCTTCGCGGAACGCTTACAAATCATTCACTACATCAATAACCAATAATTCCGACCCAGAGGAGGCCTCAGTCGAGTAGAATGAATCTCGCCCCGAAAGCACAATTAGGTCAGCAGAAAGTGTAAATGGCCTGCTGTTTTCGACATCAATAGACTCTATTTCGGTAAGCGTCCGGGCTGCGTCCACCTTTCCTGATTGGCTTTGATCTGTTATACATCTGGGATGGATGTTGAGATCGT
>JAVDPD010000055.1 GCA_031296935.1 Cerasicoccus maritimus | reverse complement strand
CGACCTTTCATTTTGACCGTTCAGGCCCCGGATGGCTTTTTCCCATCAGCTTCGTTATCTTTCGGCCGAAAGGCTTCTAGCCTATTCAACCTCAGATGCCTCGCTGATTGGAAAAAATCCATGCCGCCATCAACAGCTTTAATTTGAAAACACTCCCTAGCGACGGAAGCCGGGCTTGTTGCTGAAACCACGGTTACGCTTTTTGCGCGGGGTGGCGGCACCGGGAGCACGGAGGTCGGGCTCGGTGCGGTAGCGGAAGCCCTCCAGCTTGCGGCGGGGAATCTTCTTTTCAATAAAGCGCTCGATGGCATCGAGGAAAGCCAGCTCGTCCGAAGAATACAACGTAAACGCCTCGCCCTCAGTCGCGGCGCGCCCGGTGCGGCCAATGCGGTGCACGTAGTCCTCGCAGTTCTGCGGTACGTTATAATTGATCACGTGAGTGACACCGGAAATATCGAGGCCGCGCGAGGCGATGTCCGTCGCAACGAGGATCTCGTATTTGCCTTCCTTAAAACCCTGAAGCGCCTCACGGCGTTCTCCTTGCGAGCGGTCGGCGTGCATTGTGGCAACCTTGTGATCATGGTCAAGTAACCAGCGGGTGACTCGATCAGCATCGATCTTCGTCCGGGTAAACACGAGCACGCTGTTATATTCGAACTTCTCCAGCATCGCCAGGAGCAGGTCATACTTTTGAATGCCATCGATCGGGAAAATGGCATGGTCCACGGTATCCGCCGTCTTGCTGCTGGACTCGATTTTGACGCGCACTGGGTCATTGAGCACCCAGTCGGCCAGCGACAGAATTTTGTCCGCCATAGTGGCCGAGAAAAACAGCGTCTGCCGCTCCTTCGGGCACTTGCGGACAATCTGCGTCACCTGGTCGATGAAGCCCATGTCCAGCATGCGGTCCACTTCGTCGAGGACCAAAATTTCGAGGTTCGACAGGTCGATATTGCCCTGCTCAATGTGGTCAATGAGGCGCCCAGGCGTGGCCACAACGATGTCCGCTCCAGCCTCCAGTGCCTTGAGCTGCGCGCCATATTTCACCCCGCCATAGATCAGGCACTTGGTCAGGTCCTGATGCTTCCCGTAATAAACAAGCTGATCGTCTACCTGGCCAGCGAGCTCACGGGTAGGCTCCAGGATGAGCGCGCGCGGGCACTTTGCGGAATGCTGCTCAAGGCGAGACAACAGCGGCAGAGTGAAGGCCGCAGTCTTACCCGTGCCAGTCTGCGCAGAGCCAATCACGTCCTTTCCCTCCATCACAACCGGGATGGCTTGGGCCTGGATTGGGGTCGGGTTTTCGTAACCCTTTTCGCGGACTGCCTGCACAACCGCCGGCAGCAAATTCAATTCGTCAAATGTCATGGAAAGCGTCTGTTAATACAGTGTTTAGCCCACATTGAAAGAAAATAACCCATACCTGCACGGTGGGAGTTTAAAGTTTAGAGCACATCGATGCGCACTTGGGACCAGCAGAACTTGGAATAGGTTCATAGAATAAACCTGACGCACGCTCCAAACACCCAGTAACCATTGCTAAAAAAAGTGAACAAAAAGCTACTTTTACCTTGCAGAGTTCACTGTTTTGTTTACTATAAAAACTTTCCATCAAACTCCCATTCCACCAACGCCACTCTGCCATGAAACAACCACATCCGATTTAGCGACTCGGGACGCAATACCCGCGTCCCACCACCGCCCGGCTTGGCGATGACCAAGCCACTGGAGCCTTTTTAAAGGAGCCCATTCGCCGGCCCGCATTCCTCGCCGCGCCTCACGGTGCGCCATTCGATATGCGTACCCGCGCGACGCTCCCAGGCTTTAAACGACGCCCACTCAGGGATGTTCGCCAGTGGTCCAGCATCGATGTCACCAGCCACGCGAAGCCAACTGATCAGTCACCCTACGGTGGCGCAGATCGCCTCGATCCGCACTGCATGCTGACGGTCCTTTCCAAACGAGACCGCTCAACGGCTGCGGCTTGCCAAGAGACTGCGCCCCCCCCTGGCCACTCAACCGCAATGCGGATCGAGACAATCAACGCCACCTCCCCCCCCCCCCCGCGCGATTCGCGATTCACCTAAAAACGACTTCCCTAAACGCATAAATTCCTTTCACTCAGACCATGCCCGAAGAAACCCAAGATTTAAAAGAGCTCATCACCGGCATCGCCAAACAAGCCCGTTTGGCCTCCTTGGAACTGGCTGTGCTCGACGCTGATGCTAAAAACCGCGCGCTCGACACCCTCGCCACACGGATCATTGCCGCTACAGACTCCCTCTTGGAAGCGAACCAAAAGGACCTCGCTGCCGCCGAGGCCCTGGAGCTCTCCAAACCGATGATTGAGCGCCTCACCTTTACTCCCGAGCGCATCCAGAAGATGGCTGATGGCGTGAAGGAGGTAGCCGCCCTCCCCGACCCCGTCGGTGAAGAGTTGGAGCAAATCGAGCGCCCCAATGGCCTGGACATCCGCAAGGTCCGTGTGCCAATCGGGGTCGTCGGCATTATTTTTGAATCACGCCCCAATGTGACGATCGACTGCGCCGTGCTCTGCCTTAAGAGCGGTAACGCCGCCATCCTTCGCGGCGGCAAGGAAGCCTTCCACACGAACATGGCTCTGGCCAAGATCTTGGCGGAATCCCTGGCCGAAGCCGGCATCAATCCGCATGCCGTCCAGCTGATCCCCACCACCGACCGCTGGGCGCTGACCGAGCTCCTCAAGCTCGACCAATACGTGCACTGCATTATCCCCCGCGGCGGCGAAAGCCTCATCCGCTTCGTGGCGGAAAACAGCCGCATCCCCGTCATCAAGCATTACACGGGCGTTTGCTCGATTTACGTCGACCTCGAAGCCGATGCCGACCTGGCCGAAAGCATCGTCATCAACGCGAAGACCCAGCGCGTCAGCGTTTGCAACACCATTGAAAACCTCTTCATCCACCGCGAGGCCGCACCAGACATCCTCCCCCGCCTTGCCCGCGCACTCGAAGCAAAGAACGTCTTGCTACGTGTCGATCAGGACGCCGGTCGCATGCTGGAAAAAATCAACGCTGGCAGCATCGCTCATGGCGCGCCCGGCATCGAATTCGAATACGCCACGGAGGACGATTTTTACGAGGAGTATCTCGACTATAAGATCGCAATCAAGCTCGTGGACGACACCGCAGAGGCCATTGCCTGCATCAATAAATACGGCAGCGCACACTCTGACGGCATCGTGACCACCAACGAGACAACCGCCAAAATGTTCCTGCAAGGCGTCGACTCAGCCACGGTTTATTGGAACGCCAGCACCCGCTTCACCGACGGCTATGAGTTTGGCCTCGGTGCGGAAATCGGCATCTCCACCGACCGCCTCCATGCCCGCGGCCCTATGGGCCTGCGCGAGCTCTGCACCTACAAATACCTCGTTTATGGCACAGGGCAAATCAAGTAATTACCTGCAATAGCCTTCATCAGTCCATCCCCCTCGGCAATTAGAGCGTTCTTTAGTTTAATTGGCCGACCGGGCCACAGTGGGGTTTCGTGTCCCGCAAGGCAGCTTGAGCGTTGCAGGCTGAAAGCCTGTGAGCGAAAAGCCAACGCAGCTGACGCGGAAAACCACTCAGTTACTCGCTTGGAACCAATGATCCAACCTAGCGGCAATCCAGTCCGCTCGGAGGTGGTTCGGGTGGCGGCACACCACGAATTTGCGCAAAGTTGCCTTCCTCACATGCCGTAACAAAGCCCTCAGTATAAGCCTTTAGTCGATCCCATAACTGGCGGATCGCCGTGGCCTCCTGATCGGTGATCTTGTTATCGAGAGCAGCCTGAGTAATCTCCGAAAGCATGGCCGCAAACTGCCGGACTATTTCATTCGTCGCCGGCATGTAGCGATAGGCCTGCGCCGAACCAGCGGGGTCTCGGATAAAGACGCCGTCAGCCTGTTGACAGAGCCAGTGGAGGACATCGTTGTCCGGCGCGACGGAATTGAGCTGAACCGTGCGGTCCAGCGGATTGACGGCGCCGCTCTGGTTATCCCCCACGGGCTGCGACCACTTGTAGAGCAGCGAAACAGACACGCCGATCTCTTCCGCAATTTGCTTTGGGCTTTGATCTTCAAAGCACGCCTTGACCACCTGATGCGATTTCATGAGATCTGAATTCTGAGTAGCGACTCACCGTGTGGCAAGCCCGCGGATGAAAATTGCCAGCTTGTCGTTAATTTAACTCTGGCCTTGCCCCAAGCAACCACCTTAAAAAATAGCCAGTCATGAGCGGTTCGACAACCATTTGCAATGTGATCATCTCTCCCAATCAGACACTGAGCTTACCGGTTAATATAGCCATCTGCCGCCAACTTTTTAACCCTCGCACAATCAATTCGCAATTATGCTCGGTTTTTTAAAGAATCTCTTCAAAGCCGGAGACAACTCCGCAGACGGACTCAAGCAACCTCAGCGCGAAGCAATTGTCGATCTGCTCGTATTTTGCATGTATTCCGACCGCACGGTATCACTCGCCGAAGACCAACTCATTCAAAGGCGTCTGGAGTCGATGGACTGGCAAGCCGTGGAAAGTATCGACAATTACTACGACCGCTCAGTCACGCGCGTGCGCGACATTTTGAGCAATGACGATGCCCGCACAAGCTTCCTGACCCGTATCGCTGATCGTCTCGAAGACGCTGGCACGCGCGAAAAAGCATTCCAGCTAAGCCATCAACTCTTTCTCAGTGACGGCGTTGAAAGCCCGGACGAAACAACCCTCGAAGCGGAACTGCGTAGCGCGTTATTATAGTCCAGTCAGGACCAAAGTCGTTATTGCTTTGACGCCCGAGAAGGCCTGAAATACACTAACATATGTTTCACCAGTGACGGAATTGATCCCCGTCGCTTCGCCGACTACTGACTTTGGATTTAAAATTGCAGCTGCAATCCCGATCGCTACGGGATAAAATCACCATGATCATCGGTTTAACCGGCTTGATCCTGCTCATTCTGTCCGGCATCGGCATCGTCATCTACCAAACATTTGATAGCCTCAACTCCCTTGAGCACGAACTGCGTAGCAACACCGTGCTAATCGGCAACCAAGTGGCCCTCGCCAACGAGCGCGGCGAGGCAATGGAGGTCGAAATAGCCCTTTCACTTCCCCTAGACCAGCAGCACCTTAGCTGGATCAGCTACCGCAAACCAAACGGAACCGTGCTCTATGGCGGCTCGGGAGATGGCAAAACTCACCCTCCCGCCCCATCCGGAAAACTCGATCAGATGACCATCCAGGACGGCGAGGCGATCTACTACCATCAAATCATCCACCGCGGCAATTACTACGGTACACTTGCCGTGGCATCCAGCCTCAGCCCGATCTGGCGGTCTATCGGCATGAGCCTGTTGGCAAGCTTCACCATTCTGGTTATCTGTCTGTTTGTCGCCCAACGCCTGTCCGCGCGCCTACTCGACTTCATCCTGATTCCCGTCCGCCAACTCGCCGAAACCGCCGGGCGCATCACTCGCTCCAACAACTTCTCCCTGCGCGCCATCAAGACATCAAATGACGAGCTCGGTCAACTCACCGACGCCTTCAACCACATGCTGGCCCACATCGAAGCACGCGAAGTCGAACTTGAACAAGCCCAGCGCGAGCTGGAAACCAAAGTCAAGCAGCTCAACGAAGAACAAGAGCAACTTCGGAAAGCCCAGATTCGCGAACGCCGCCTCCAGCAGCGGCTCGTCATTGCCCAACGCCTGGAGTCGCAAAATCTCCGCAATGCCAAAGAACAGGCCGAAACATCAAGTAGCGCCAAGTCCGAGTTTCTCGCTTCCATGAGCCACGAAATTCGCACACCGATGAACGGCATCATGGGGTTTGCCTCCCTGCTCCGCGAAACTGATTTGAACGACGAGCAAACTGAACTCGCAGAGATCATACACTCTAGCGCCAATAATTTACTCACTCTGCTCAATGACCTCCTCGATTTCTCCAAGATCGAGGCTGGTCGTATTGAGCTGAACTTCTCCCCCTTCGACCTCAAATCACTCCTCCACGAAACAGAATCTATATTCCAACACGAAATCGCCCGCAAGGAACTGGCACTGAATATCGTGACGACTGAACGCACCCCACACACGATAGTTACAGATGCCAGCCGCCTGCGCCAAATTCTTTTCAACCTTGCAGGTAACGCCATCAAGTTTACCGACGAAGGCTCCGTGACAATTCACGTCGATGCCATCCCCGTTAGCTCCAAGGATGTTCTCTGCGAATACTCACTCAACATCGAAGTACGCGACACAGGTATCGGCATCGCCGACAGCAATCAGGCCCGCATTTTCAACTCCTTTACTCAAGTGGACGCCAGTGCGACGAAACGCTTTGGCGGAGCAGGCCTAGGCCTGGCAATCTCTAAACGACTCACTGAAATGCTCGGCGGAGAGATCGGCGTTCACAGCAAAATTGGCGAGGGATCAACGTTTTTCATCACCATTCCTGTCCGCGCCGCAGCACCACACAAAGAGACATGCCAAGAGGTGCCCGCGATACTCGACGGCCGATCATTACGCGTACTCGTGGCCGAAGACAGCCTGGTTAGTCAAAAGCTGCTCGCCGCACTACTCCATCGTCGTGGCCACCAATACCAAATCGTAGACTCTGGCGAAGAACTCCTGCGGGCTTACACTCCAGGTGAGTTCGACATGGTCGTCGCCGATGTCCACATGCCAGACATGGATGGCCTCACTGCCGTGGCAAAGATCCGCAAGCGCGAAAGCGCCGCTGATCGCACCAGCTTCCTGCCAGCATTCATCGTCATCATTACCGCCGACGCAGTCGGAGCCACACGACAAGACGCCCAGAAGGCCGGTGCCGATGAATACATGAACAAACCCATGGTAAACGAAGAGTTCTACCACATGCTCCAGCTCGCCCGCGAGCGCTTCGAACGCAGCATTTCCAAACCATAAAAAACCCCACTTGGCGAACCAAGCGGGGCTAAAAAATTGAATGCAAAAAGCGCTTAAGCCAAGCCTTCCACTGCCTCCTCGCGGGTACCGTAAATCGGGAAAATCGAGGTGAAGCCCGATATTTCGAAGACTTGCTTCACATTCGGGTTCAGAGTCGAGAGAGCAATCGAGCCATTAAGCTTCTTGAACTGCTTTGCAGCTGCCAAAAGCACACGCAAACCAGCACTGCTAATGTAGTCTAACTCACGGCAATCAACGAGCACCTTCTGCCCACTGGCTTCCACCAAGGCGTTAAGCGTTTCTTCCAACTGCCCGGAAGTGCCGGCGTCGAGTCGGCCCTTCAGGCTGACAATGTTGATGCTGTCTTGTTTTTCCTGGTTGATTTCCACAGTGATATGGGGTTCGTAAGTTAATAAGTGTAGTGATATCTGGCTCCAAAAAACGGCGACATGGGGCCAGAATCAAGACTATTTATCATCCGCAAGCCCGATGCCAAAGTTTTTGCCCACAAGGCGCACGCACACCGAGCCCATGTCACTCCAACGTCACAATGCTATACGCCTGAAAGCCCGCCCGAAGGATACTGAAGCCCGCAAATCCTCGACGTTCAAATACGAGTAGCGAAAGTGCATTTTACGCCTTGACTGACTACGCACTACGCCTACTATTTCCCGCTTTTCCGGCATTTTCGTTTGCTGGCATTCAATTGACGCCAGAGTAGCTCAGTGGTAGAGCAGAGGACTCATAAGCCTTTGGTCGGCAGTTCAAATCTGCCCTCTGGCACCACTCATAACCAACGAGTTATGAATTTCATCCAATATCAGGAAGTTTGCATTGGACACTTTTTGGACACTTTTCAAATTTCTGGACACCCAGCATTTCCATAAAGGTAACATCAGGTAAGATCAGGCCAACAGGCTGCGAGATTCAGCCAAGCCTTCCACTTCGTCGAGATACCACCGCACCGAGCGGGAAGACATATAGATCTTCGTCAGCCCCCATTCCGCACCCTTTTGGCAGAAGTATTTGGGGTGGTAACCAAGGATTCTAGCGGCACGGAGCGTGCTAATCTGTAGCCGATCTCCTGCGTGCTTTGGTTTCTCGGGAAGTCGCTTATCAAATTCGCGAGCTACAATTTCAGCCAGATTTTCAACAGGCGCTTCGGCATCAGCCCCCGTTAGCACCATAAACGCCTTTTCCTTCTGCTCCTCAGATGCGCTGAGCAGGGCATTTAGTATCTGATCCGTCGTAATCATCCGCATAATGGAAGGCGGTGCGCCCCTCAATTTAACAATGCGGCATTAATTCATGAATCATCGGGCAGAAATGATCATCATGGGCAGAACAGTTACCTTCTCATCTGATCTGAATTGATCAAAATCTTGGGAATCAATCGGTTGCGGGATTCTACATTTTCTCACCTGATCACAATTAGGCCCATTTTCCAGACCTCCCCGTATAAACCACCGTATAAATACTGACTCATAGTCCTGATTCACCGGGATTAAAATGGGCATCAGCTGGGATTTTCTTTGCAAACAACTAAGAGAAAGGGATCATCTCCAGCGATGTCCGCCTTTCTCGGAGATGCAATCCCCAAGCTGCTGAAAAAGCGCCAAATAAAGCCATTTTTGCTGGGCAAAATTATCGGTGCAACCCATCTGGACCAGATTGATTTTCGTCTCGCAGACAACGAGGCAGATACGTGGGGAACGCCGCCTGGTGGAAGGCGATGAAGGTTTAAAATGAGCCCATTTGTTAAAAAGGTTAACGAGGACTGTAGCTGTGCATTGAGCGAAACGGTGGCGGCGTCAAAATCTTTGGCTTATTTTTTGGGGTCAGGCATTAGTGCTGGCGACTATCCAAATTGGCCTGGCTTAGCCGAGCGTATGGAAACTATCTATGGGGAAAACGGCTGGCCTTGGGTGGACCATCAACGATGGAGCAACCGGCCCAAGAATAACGCCCCAGAATCTTTGCAGGAAATCTTTCAGATGATCCTGGAACATAACCCGTCACATTATTTTGGGTGTTTGCAGCAAATTTTCGATGAAGAGCCCCTGAACCACCGGCCATACTTGCTCAATATAGCTAAAAGCATCCCGCAACTGATACTAACGCTGAATTTCGATAGCATGATCGAGCGCGTATATACCAATATGGGTCTTGCCGATAAGCTGGAAACAAGGGCATATCCACGGCAGCTCTATACAGCTCCTGAACGATCTGAAACCACTGTCCTCTACCACCTACACGGCACCTTGTATGATGGCATTCATATGAACCCAGATCACTTGGTTCTGCACAGAGCTGGCTACGCAAAAGCATACACTGGAGATTATTGCCCTCTTAGAAACTGCTTAATGCAGGTTTTCTTACAGCATGATTTCATCTTCATTGGGACAGGACTCAATGAGCCGGAGCTCCAGGAATTCTTCCGCACACTAACAGATCGTGTTAAGGATGCTGAGATCCAAAGGAAACGGATCGCACTTCTTGCTACAGAAGTTCCTCTAGAGGTAAAACCGACCGAAAAAAAGAGCCAAGAAGAATTATATATCGAGGAGCAAAAAAGCGATCTTGATACGTTTAAAGAACAAGGCATTCAGTGCATCCGATATTTCAAACTCAACGAACAACACAAAGGCCTACAACAGGTGCTTAGTAGGGTATTGAGCACGGAGAGTGAACGACCCAAACCAGCAATATCATGGTAACGCATTCATATACAAAGGCCGCCATAGCAGTTCGCAGAATTGCTCAAACTGATGCGCCCAATCCCGATGACACTGGCATGATAATGCAAGTTCTATTTGGTAACTTGCATGAGTTTCAATTGGACGCCTTAGAAAATCTCACTCGCTTTTTTTGGAGCCAAGCACAATCGCCACAGTGGCTAACAAGTTTGCCGATTGAGTGCTACAAATGCCCTGATGTGCAGACAACAAGTAGCGGATATAGTTTTCCACGATGGCCTGCCGAACTTTACTTATCCAGGATGCTGGAACAGGAAACAACAAAGGTCGCGAAAATCCTTAGTCAGTTAGATACCAATAACGTCTTCTATTACGACTTACTGTGCAAAGCCGCCGCACTATGTGACCTGGAACGAAATCCTTGGATCATTAAGAATATAATAAAATACATCAATTCCGAATACAAGCTATCGCGCTCCGAAATTCCAACGTTACTGGAAAAACTTTCCGATATCGAACCTCTTGCCCTAGGGATCGAAATCCTCGACTCTGCTTTAGAGTTTTTACCTGATCCGGAGGCTGAAAGCAAGATTGAGCTACTCCGAAAAGGGAGCGAGGAAAGTCGATACATCTCCCTAAAACCCAAGCCTAAGTTTGATCGCTATGAATATGATGAGATACTAAATCAGGGCGTTCGTGGCTTTGTCGCTAAGGATGCATATGCAGTTTCAATTTTGCTCATCGAACATGTCAACAAAATGCTAGACTTGGGCTCGTACCAAGATGACCCCGACGAAAGACATGGCGAAGATTTCTCTGAAATATGGTGTCGCCGCTTGGACCGGCCAGACAATTCATTAGACGAACCCAAAGAAACGCTAGTCCATAGCCTGACCATGGCATGCGAGAAAGCATATGAACGTTGCCCCGATCATATAAAGGAACTCGATCGTGCGCTTAGGGAACCTAAATGGCATGTTTTTAAAAGGCTCAGGCAGCATCTGTATGCCAAATTTCCCTCGGAAACCAATAAGCCTTGGATCGAGGATTTGGTGCGTGAGCACGAGGATTATGATAAATGGGACTACCACTATGAATTTCAGGTAATGCTGAGAACAGCATGCACACACTTTGACAAATTCCTCGATACCGCAACGCTACGCGCAATTTTTGAACAAATTAAGAGCGGTCCAAATCAACAGCGTTTTAAAGAATGGCTGGGAGATAATTACTCGGATGAAGGTTGGGAAAAACGTAAAGCCTACTTTCATCGTAGCCAATTACGCCCATTTGAAAGTAAACTATTTGGCGATTACAAAGCCTACTATGAAACGCTTTGCGCTGAAGCAAAATCGGAAATAACTGATGAGAATTACTCACCAGTAGGCGAAACTAGAGGTGGGACCGTTTCACACCGAAGCCCTTATTCACAAGAAGCGCTAGCCAAATTAGACGACGAAGAGCTACTGAAGTTAATTAACGAATGGGATGAGTCTCACCGGGATGAGAAAGATTGGCTCATTGAGATTGATGTTAGTTCACTGGCGGGGGCCTTTGCTAAGCTCTTTAGAAGCGAAATCATTACCAAAGAAGACCGGTTCAATTTTTGGCTGAGCAATAGAGATAATATTGAACGACCTGCATACATAATCGCGTTAGTTCGCATGATGAACGATCTAATCAAAGAAGGCGATTATAGGCATTTAGAAATTTGGATCAATTTCTGTGACTGGGTATTGGACAAACCGAACGAACCACGAAATTCAGACGACCAGCGGCACCCTGAATCGCGTGAATTTCCGGATTGGCCCTCAACTCGCAGATCCGTCAGCGATCTTCTAGATACATGCGTAGAGAAGGATTCCGCTGTCGATGTGCGCTACCGCAAAGGCATCTTTGGCTTGCTTAAAAAACTCTGCATACAACCAGATTGGTGGTTAGAGTCGGATCAGAATTCAACTTCAAGCAGAGTAAACTACGCAATCAATCATACGCGGAGTCGAGCACTTGAGACGCTGATCGATTATGGCTTTTGGGTGCGGCTTAATGTAAACAACGATGAACCAATACCAGAAGTCGCAGCGTTAATAGAGGCGAGACTCAATCATGCTGACACCCCACCCCTAACTCTGGCGGAGCATGCTTTGCTTGGGCTTCAATACCTACGCCTTTTTCAATTAGATAAGGCATGGACAATCAAAAACACACATAAAATCTTTCCTCAAACTAACCTCAAGGCATGGGCAGAATCGTTTGGCAGTTACCTACAGTACAACTCACCCTACACTGACCTGTTCCCAGTGCTTAAGGGTGAATTAGAATTTGCGGTTACTCATTTGCCTGCTCTTGAGGAAATGCGAGCAGTCGGTGAAGAAATCCCTGATCGACTTGCTCAACATCTGTTCAATTACTACCTCTGGGAGTTAGTTGAACTCAATGATGGTGAAAACCTACTGGCCAAGTTTTATAATAATACAAATTCGAAGCGTTCACGCTGGGCTACTTTGTTTAATCATGTAGGGCATACACTTTGGCGGAGTAGACCTGATTTGGAGGATTCACTCATCCAAAGAGTTAAGGACTATTTTGAATGGAGGTATAGCAAGCAGGAAGCCCTCGAAGTGAATGAGTTCACATTTTGGCTTAGAGCTGAATGCTTGGATGTTAGCTGGAGGCTTGAGACGTTCTCTCGTGTTCTCACTCTTTGCCACAATCAAAGGCGGAAGATGAAATTTGAGTTTGAAGAATTAAGCCAGTTCGTACCAGAGCATACACCAATGGCCATTGAATGCTTCAGGAAAATCTGCAAATCACTCTCATTAGATCAACACTTCTATGTCGCTGTGGAAGATAGCAGGAAGATACTATCCTATGGTCTGAATAGCGACGACCCTGAAGTAAAAGCAAAAGCAGAAGCTGCACAGGAATTGTTGCTTATGGCTGGTCGATTCGAGCTCTTGGACATTCCCAAACCAAAGTAGATTGAGCAAAAATCATGAAGATGAAAAACGAAAAAGCCATGGAAGTGACAACTCTGTATTAGCCTTGTGGTATTTTCTTAGGGTTTGAGTGGCCAAACAGCTCATCGATTTCTAGTGGCGCTAAAATAGATTTATGATGCGCCGAAAATTCTCTATATTTGGCCCCATGAAATATAGGTTGTCGCCGGCATCCACGCCAAAGGCATAATTATAGTTTTTTTGAACCATAGCTCCTTCGGAATTTGTACCCTGTCGACCAATAACAAACTCTCCAGCACCAGAAAGCGATCCAGATTTTATCTCCGTCAATGTAGCAGAGCCACTAATATAGAGGTAGTTAATGCCTTCCATGTTGTTACGTAAGCGTCCGGGCTGCGTCCACCTTTCCTGATTGGCTTTGATCTGTTATACATCTGGGATGGATGTTGAGATCGT
>JAVDPD010000054.1 GCA_031296935.1 Cerasicoccus maritimus | reverse complement strand
CAGGTATTGTTTTTGATCTATCATCGGTTGCCGGGTTGAGCAAGTGCTGGACCCGGCAACTTCATGTTATCTCTAGAACAGCAGGCCGACGCGGAAGGAAACGGAGTTGGCCATGAAGTTTTCGCCTGCATCCAGATTGTATTGGAGGCGGAATTCGGCGGCGTCGGCTTTGATTAAATCCACGCCAATTTCGACGCTGCCAACCCAGTCATCGCCTTCGTATGAAGTCGTGAGTGATGGGCTGCCGGCTGGAGTAGAGGCTAGGCGGGAAGAAATCGAGTGGTTGGAATTCGACCACCATTCGGCGCCAAATCGACCGTAGGGGCGTAGGACGGAATCAGCGAAATCAATGCGCCCGCCAATTTCCACTTCGGGATTGAGGCCAACCTGCGTGAGGTTGCTTTCATTGAAGTGCATGTTCAACGCGCCGCCACCTGTCTCGGTGTAGGCGGGGATGTTCAAATGCATCACGTCGATGTTTGAGCCGGGGCGAATGTACCACATGCCCATGTCAAAGTTGTAAGCTCCACGCAGGCGACCTGAATAGATGTAATTCTTCTGGGTGGAACTGGCTGTGCGGGTGACGCCGCCCGAGCTTACCAGGCGGGAGTAGTCCATTTCGCCGTAGGTAAAACCCAGAGAGCCGGAGAGCAGCCAGCTCTCATCCAGAATCTTTTTCACCACAGCGCCCCCGGAGTAGTAATCTCCGTTGCCAGATGACTGCCCATTGCTCGCCGAAAGATTGCGATCAGTGAAATTTAGGCCGCCGCCCAGATACCACTGGTTGTTGAACTCCTGCTGCCCACCGAAGTGAAAGGTGTTGTCGTCTTGATCGTAGCCAGCGATCTGTTGGCTGTTATTATGAGAGAGGTGCGTATAAGTGGCGTGGGCGTAGGCACCGCTGGCTTCCGATAGCTGCGCGGTGTCGCCAACAAAGACTGGAATGGAGTGCAGGCTTTTCTGAAAGGAACTGGCGTTTTGCGCGGCATTGGCTTGCGAGACAGTGTGGACTTCTGGCGACATGTCTTGCAGAGCCTGGCGGTATTCGGTCGGCGAGCTCATGTTGAGCAAATGGAGAATGTGCTCGCCTAGTTCGCCGTTGCTTGCAGAGGTGCTGTGCGCGCCGGAAGTGTTAATCAGGTCGTTCAGGTAACTGGCTGATGAGCCCTCATTGTCCCTCACGTCGGTGAGAGACTTGGCGGCACGAATGGGATCAACGCTTGCTTGTAGTTGCACTTCAACTGAAAATGTTTCGCCTCTAACGATTGAAAAATTCACTATACTGCTGTTGCCTTTGTCGCTGACTTTCAGGTTACTAAAGTCGATTTCGGCCAAGGAGTTATCAGTGAGGAAAGTGAACTTGGATCCGTTTAAGGTGCTCAAGTCTGAGGGAAGACCGTTGGCGACGAATTTCGGTTTAATCTCACCCAGGAGAGGAGCGGAACTAGCCGCATTCATGGACAGGCTGTCATTCTGCATTGTGCGGCCATTGAGGTCTACGTTCCATACGCCTGTTGCCGTTTGGACAAAGGTGCCGTCAAGTTGGCTAGAGCCGATGACTCCCGGACCAGCGATGTCGAAAACTCCTGAGTTGGTCAACTGCCCGCCATTGAGGTTGATGGTTTGGCCTGGGTAATAAGAGGCGCTGGCGTTGTTGTTCAATGTTACGGCCGGGCTTCCAGTGTTGGAGATTATGCTGCCTATGATGATGCCCTTTGAGTTGTTGTTGATGGTGGTTAAGCCTGTGTTAGTCAGGGTAATGGCGTTGCCGGATTGGGCGCTCAGGGTGCCTTGTGAGAAATTGATCGAGTTACTGTTGTTGCCGCCATCGATCCAGATACCTGAGCTGTCGCGCCCATCGCCGCCGGTGATGTTGCCTTGGTGAGTGATCTGAATGCTGCCGTAAGAATCTATTTTACTGGCAAGGACCATACCGGAAGTCGACTGGATGCCATTTTGTGCGAAGATGCCGACAGCCTCTTCACCAGTCGCGGAAATATCGCCAATCAGGTTAATGATTGTGTTACCGGTGGTTCCACTTTGGTTATCGCTGGTGCGTGCTGTCGTGCCGCTGAAGTGATGAATCGTTATGCCATCAGAGGAACCGACTGCGCCTCCACCATTGGCCAGGGTTTGAGCGTAGATGCCGTGGGCGTAGTCGCCGGTAGTACTGATATCGATCGCGTGTGCGGTGTCGTTGGCCATGACAATTGAAAGTTTGCCCGCCTTGGCGCTTTGGTTGGCCCCTCCACCCGGGGCAGCGGATAGAAATTCCTTGAGCGAGTCGACTTCTCCTTCGAACGCTCCGGTGTAGCCGCCACCTCCGCCAATGGCTTGGGCAAAGATGCCGACTGCGCCATTGCCGTAAGTTTTGATGGACGCTTGATCGCCCAGTTCAACTGAGACGTTAGCTGAGTCACCGTAGCCACTGCCCAGATAGCCGGTAACCGTTTGCTGGGTATTGGTTCCGGCGCCATCAGAGGCCAGACCGCCGCCGCCGCCGATGCTCTGCGCAAGAATGCCGAAAGCATTATTGCCATGCGTTGTTATGGAGCCGTCGTGGTTGACGATTACGGTGCCACCATTGCCGGTGTTGCTCCAGTCGCTGCCAAGCTTGAGCTCGATCGTGCCTTGCGCGTTGTTGAGGCTGTTTACGTAGTCAGCTTTGAGCGCATCGAGGTCGACGCCGTTGGTCATTAAGATGTTCTCGATTTCGGTTACAAAGTCGGGATCTACCGCCACGCTGGCGCTGCCATCGTTTTCAGAAGGATTTACGAGGAAGAGCCCTCCACCGCCACCGATGGACTGAGCAACTACGCCGTGTGACTCAATGCCCTGCGTTTCAATCGTGGCTGCTTGCTCGATATTAACCGTCACCGCGCCTCCATGAGAACTGCTGCCATCGGTGCTAAAGCTACCGAGCTGGCCTACGATATCGAGGCCAAAGGTGGTGTCTGTCGTGGCAAGAACGGCCATGCCGCCACCCCCGCCAATGCTCTGCGCGGTGATGCCGAACGAGGAATTGCCATCAGTCTCAAGGGCACCTGTGTGGGTGATGGTGACTGTGCCGCCATCGCCATTTGCTCCGTTGGAGCCACCGACGCCAATTGTGTTGTCAAATGGATCGGCGGCTTGCAGGTCTTTTTCAAACGTCGTGCCTTGTTGGCCCGCAATGCCACCCGCGCCCCCGCCACCGCCAATAGACTGTGCGTATATGCCAAACGCCACGTCACCGTAGGTGTTGATTTCACCATCGTTGGTGACGGTGACTGCTTTACCTTTACCTCCAGCGCCGCCCGCGCCTCCGACATCGAAATTGAAACTCATAGAGGGCATCCCGTCATCCTCATCTTCGTTATCATTGTCGCCAAGGTAGCCTTTTAAGTCATCCGCCACACCAGGTGCGCTGGCCTTCAGCTTATTGTTGATGTAGTTTTTGATTGTATTGAGGCCTTTTTTCGCGACATCGGTATTGCCTAGATAGCCTTCTATTTTGCCCTGTACAAATTCATGCAGCCTATCGAATTCAGAATCTGCAGTGGACGTGCCACCTACGCCCCCGCCAGCACCGACGGATAGTGCGTGGATGCCATGTGAGCCGTCACCATTGGTGGTAATCGACGCATTTTTCGAATTGGTGACGGTGACAGTGTCTCCGTCGGAGCCGCTGCCCCCCGAACCGCCGATGGAGACTCCAAGATTGATTTTTTGCGCGCTGGAGCTGGCCCCAGAAGCGCCGGAGCCGCCACCTCCGCCAATGCTATAGGCAATGATGCCGCGAGAATCGCTGCCTCCTGTGATAATTGCGCCATCGTTAGTGACGTTGACCGTGCCTCCATGATTGCCCTTGCCGCCGGAGCCGCCGATTGAAATGTTGGTATCGAAGTTGTCACTGTTACTCAGGGAGAGGTAATGAATGTCTTCCGCTACATCTATTTTTATATTGGGCGTGCCGATTGCGCTGGCGCCTGTGCCAGCATCACCACCACCGCCGCCAACGCTCACTGCATGGACGCCATCTGAGGCAAAGCCATTGGTAACGATTAAGCTGCTTTTATCGACATTTACAGTGACATCGCCGCCCATGCCGCCCTCGCCGCCGTTTCCTCCCACGGAGACGCCGAAATTGACTTCTTTTCCGCCGCCGTAGGTATTGGTCTGCGTTAGCGCGTTGGCCCCGACTCCTCCGCCACCGCCAATGCTGCTGGCATAAATCCCTCGTGACTGCATGCCTGTAGTCAGGATTAGCCCATGAGAAGTGACCATGACCTCTCCGCCGCTGGCACCGCTGCCGCCATTCCCGGCAATGCCAATATTGACGCTCGCGGATGGGATATCAGGTGTGCTGAGTTCGGAGGTGAGGGTGGAAGCCTGGCCGCCTTTGCCGCCGCCGCCGCCGATACTCACTGCAACAATGCCGCTGGAATCTGCATTCTCCGTGGTGATGTCTGAATAGTAATCAACCGTTACTGCACCGGCGTCGTTACCCGATCCACCCGCGCCTCCTTTGCCGATGTTGATGCCCAGACCGAGCGCATAGTCGTCTGAAGTGGCTGCGCCACCCATGCCGCCTGAGCCACCAATGCTGAAGGCTTCGATGCCCGAAGCGGAAATGCCGCTGGTGCTGATGGAGGCATCGTAGTGTGTGCCCTGGTCAGCGTCGATCGCGTCTGAGATGTATACGTCGCTTCCGGCTCCACCTGGAGAGCCATCTCCCGCATAGCCAATTGAAATAAAGGCGCCGGTATCATCGTCATTGCCGCCACTGCCGCCACCGCCACCAACGCTTTGTGCCAAGATTGCCGTGGCATTGGAGCCTTCAGTCGTGATGGCGCTGCTGTTTTGGATCGAGACTTCGGCAGCATCGCCGCCGGTCCCGCCATTGCCGCCTTCACTGAAGAGCCAACCGCTTGCGTCACCGCCTGATGCGTCAGAATCACTGTTGTGAGCTGCCTCATTGGCGATTTGTAACGCGGCTGATGCGTTGCCGCCGCCAATGCTCTGGGCGATAATACCAATGGCGTTCACACCTCCGGTCGTGATGGAGCCGGCAATACCTGAGTCTGGACCCGTAACCGTCACTTTGCCGGCTTGTTTGGAGTCGCCACCGTCGCCGCCATGGAAAGTCGCGTCACCGCCGTTGCCGCCCGTGCCACCAACGCTTTGCAGTACGATGCCAAAAGAGTGGTCGCCAATAGTGCTGATGTCGCCGCTGTTGGTGAAGGTAATATCTCCGCCCTTACCGCCAGTACCGCCATTAAAACCGCCTCCGGAGCCATCGCCACCGTTTCCTCCGACTGATTCCAGCGTGACTGCCGGGGCGCGGTCGCCTCCGGTTGCAATGCTGCCCGAGTTTGTGAAGAAAAGGTCGCCGCCGTTACCACCATTGCTGCCATCGTTGCCATCGGTTCCATTGTCGTTGTAGCCTGCGTCACCACCTTTGCCCCCGTTGGCTTGTGCGATGATGCCGGGGACGCCATTGCTGCTAATCTGGACGACTGCATTTTTTCCGATGTTTACGGTTACGGTCCCGGCATCGCCGGCAGCGCCGGATGGGCCGGAGACTGGTGCAAAAAAAGTTGTGTCTGCCCCACCATTTCCTCCATCTCCACCATTGGCTGTAAGGACAATGCCGGTCTGCCCAGCATCAAGGTTGGTGCTGGTGATTTTACCATCGACAGTCAGGTTTACTGTGCCGCCCTGACCACCGTTGTCTCCCGTCCCGGCATAGCCATCGTCGTGTAAAAAACTGTCTACTGAAGCGCCATCACCGCCATCGCCACCGTCTGCGGTCAGAGAAATGCCAGAAGTATCCACTCCGGCAAACAAGAGGCTGCCGGTTTGGGCAATGGTTAAGGCCACAGCCCCCCCTGTGCCGCCTGCTGTGGTGATCGGCCAGATCGACAAGTATCCAGAGCCACTGGAGGTATTGCCACTTCCCGTAGCGCCGCCGTTTGCGGTTATCGAAATTGCGGGTGTTAATACGATTTCGGATTGGAGCGTAGTATCGATCGTGATATCGAGATTACCGCCGTTGCCGCCGCTACCGTCCTTGATGTCTTCGCCACCATTGCCACCCTCGCCGCCATTGCTAATGACGGTGATGCGCGTCTGGTCGCCATTGAGTGCTGGTAGGATGTCACTGGTGCTAAAGGTGGCGTCGCCACCAGGATTACCCGGTTTTGCTGCGGCACCATCTGAGCCAGTAAGGTCTAGATAATATGGGTGAATTTCGGCGAAAATCGGGTAGGCGGAACTCGCAAAAATGCCGGAAACTATCAGTAGAGTGATGACCTTCATGCTTGTAGTAGTAGGGTTGCCCTATTTGGTGCGGTTGTTTTGTGTGAGCAGTGCTAATAATGGGGCCATTTGCGCCTAATATTGTCAATTCTATAGGAATACATCGCAAAGGCTGATTAAAATATTGGGTATATGAGCCTATCTTGAAGGTTTGAGAGAGGAGGAATGGATATATTCCTAGGTTTGTTGATTGGGTACATAAATTAACCTCCGGTTTTCGTTGAACCGGCTGTTGATATGCAGCTTTGCCCGTGCTCAGTTCGGGAGTTGGCTAATCACCTTCGCGGGCACACCGGCAACAACTTGGTTCGCAGCAATGTCCTTGGTGACGACCGCCCCTGCGCCCACCACGACATTATCGCCGATCGTGACACCGGGATTAATGATGGCACCTGCGCCCAGCCAGACGTTATTGCCGATTGTGATGGGCTTCCCGTACTCAAAGCCGCTGTTGCGTTCTGTCGGATCCAGTGGGTGAGTCGCAGTGAGAATTTGGACCCGCGGCGCACACATGCAATGATGTCCGATGCGCACTTCGCAGACATCGAGAATGATCAAGTCGAAGTTGGCGTAGAAGTCCTCGCCGAGGTAGATGTTACTACCGTAATCGCAACGGAAGTTGGGCTCGATATTGAAGCGCTCGCCTGTGCTGCCGAGTAATTCGCGTAGCGTGGCCTCACGCTTGCTGAGCTCCTCTGGCGCAAGGAGATTATAGCGATGGCACAACTGACGCGCCCGCAGGCGCGCAGCGCTGAGCTCGGCATCTGCAGGGCTGTAAAGCTCTCCTGCTAGCATTTTTTGGCGTTCAGTCATCATAGCTAGGTAAGTAAACAAAAACAGCGCCAGATAGTTCCGACGCTGTTGTTTAAATCGTTGTGGTGAGCTTACTTCTTGAAGTGCTCGAAACCGGGGCCGCTGGTGTCCATTTCGCCTTCGAAGAAGCCGTGGAGCTGGCGAATACGCGTCGGGTGACGCATCTTGCGCAGGGCTTTGGCTTCGATCTGGCGGATACGTTCGCGGGTGACCTTAAACTGGCGACCGACTTCCTCCAGTGTGCGGCTGTAGCCGTCGACGAGGCCGAAGCGGAGCGAAAGCACGCGGCGTTCGCGCTCGGTCAGGGAGTCGAGAACGTCCATGATCTTTTCGCGAAGAAGCGAGTAGGCGGTCATGTCGTAGGGGTTTTCCGCGCCCTTGTCTTCGATGAAGTCACCGAAGTTGGTGTCGTCGGAGTCACCTACGGGGCTTTGCAGCGAAATCGGCTGCTGGGCCATCTTCATGATCGCTTGCACGCGCTCGACCGGCAGGTCCATTTCGTCGGCGACTTCTTCCGGGGTCGGCTCGTGGCCGAGTTCCTGAAGGAGCTGCTTTTGCACTTGCATGACCTTGTTTAAGGTCTCGATCATGTGCACCGGAATGCGGATCGTGCGGGCCTGGTCGGCAATGGATCGGGTGATCGCTTGTCGAATCCACCATGTGGCGTAAGTGGAGAACTTGTAACCGCGGCGATACTCGAACTTTTCAACCGCCTTCATGAGGCCCATGTTGCCTTCCTGAATGAGGTCGAGGAAGGAGAGGCCGCGGTTGGTGTATTTCTTGGCGATCGAGATCACGAGGCGAAGGTTGGCTTCGACCATTTCGGTCTTGGCGCGGTGGGCCTCACGCATGTTCCGGCGAACGTCGCGAATGAGGTTGAGCATTTCAGCCGCGTCCAGGCGATACATCTGTGTGATGTCGTTGAGGCGCAGCTTGATGGTGGCCGGGTCGTGCTTCTTGTGCTTGCGCTGCTGGACCTTCTTGGAAATTTCGAGGTGGTCGAGGTGGTCCTCAATCTCACGCAGGGTGGGGGAGAGGTTGTCCAGAAACTCTTCGAAGACCTTCATCTTGAAGCAGAACTTCTTAAAGATCGGCTTGAGCTGGCCTTCGTATTTCTTGAAGCGAGTGATGGCGCGCTTTTCGTTGGGCGAGCCGTCTTCGTGCTTCTGAATATCGGCCCAGGCCTTTTCACAACGGGCTTCGATGTCGTCGGCCTTCTCGATGAGTTGCGGCAGAGACTTAAAGTAGGCTTCGCGGCTTTCGATCTTCTTGTCGAGGACGACGCGGTCGAAACGCTCTTCACGGTCAATGAGCTTCTTGGCGAGGTCGATTTGGTAAGTGGTGGTGAGACCAACGGAGAAGAGCAGATCCATCGCCTTGGACTCGGCCTTCTCAATGCGCTTGGAAATGGAGACTTCCTGCTCGCGGGTCAGCAGCGGGACTTGGCCCATCTGCTTGAGATACATGCGAACCGGGTCATCGAGAATGTCCTGGTTGGCCTGGCGGCTTTCCTCTTCTTCCTCTTCTTCAAGGCGGGCCTTGTAGTTTTCGACTTCTTCGTTGTCGAGGATGTCGATCTCGAGGTTTTCGAGGATGGAAATGACGTTTTCGATCTCTTCCGGGTTGTTGATGCTTTCCGGGAGCGCGTCGTTAATGTTCTGCACCGTCAGGTAGCCCTGCTCTTTGGAGGTGCGGATCAGAATGCGGATCTTGTCATTGAGGTGCGCGGTCGCTTCCGCGGCGGCCTCAGGCGACTTTTTCGAGTCGGACTTCTTGGTGACGGCTTTGGGCGCCTTTTCAGACGCGGTTTTCTCCTGAGCTTTGGTCGCGGCCTTTACCTTCGCCTTGGCGGCGGCGGCGGTCTGCGGCTTGCTGGATTTGTTGGTGCTGCTTTTTGCGGTCTTTTTAGCTTTGGACGGCATGTTCGTGCTGGGTGACTACTTAGGTGGGCAATTCAATGGTGGGGGGGGAAAGCTTGAGGCGACGTAGGCGAATGCGTTCTTGATGCAAAGCCCGCGTTTCCTCAGGAGGCGCGGATTTCGCGTTTAGAATGCGTTCTTCCAGTGCTTGCTGCGCTCGGCGCAGATAAAGTTCGAATAAGCGCCGGATGCACTCGTTGACTGCTTGCACTGGGTCGTCGAAGGTGAGCTCTCGCGTGAGTAATTGGTAAATGTAGTTTCGTTCGTCCTCATTTTCAAGCAGTGGTTCCAGTGTTTCTGCGCCATCCCATTGATCATTCTCCGCTTCCGCTAAGACGACGCCAAGAAGCCGCCCGTCTCTGCGGGAGGCGTCAAGCCATTCGTGGTCAATGGTTTGTGCATAAAACTGGGCTAGATCCGGCCTATGTAAAGCGATGAACAATAGCACCGACTCGGCGCTTGTCAATTTTTCAGTGGACTTGTTTTCAGGTTGTGTCGGAGGAGGCGGGGCTCCGACTGCTCGTTGATCGCGGGTGCGATGGCGACGGTAATCCGTTTCCAGCGCAGTACGGTCTGTGCGGGTGAGATGTGCCAGCTCATCAAGATATTCCCCACGAACTACGGCGGAGTCGCAACCGGATAGCGCAGTGAACATCGTTTCCAGAATGGCAGCTTTGTCTCGTGGCGTTATTTGCCCCTGATCGGGCATCAGCGAATCGACGGCAAAACGGATTGCTGTGAGGCGATTTTCGCGCAGGGCGGTCAGGGCATCTGCGCCTTGATCGCGGAGCAGGTCGTCCGGGTCCAGACCCTGGGGGAGGGGGAGGAAGTGGACTTCGAGCCCAGCGGCAAGCGCTAGCGGGAGCATGCGCATGGCGGCCTTTTGGCCGGCGCGATCGCCGTCGAGCAGCACCTCGATTTTCGGCGTGTATTTTCGCAGCAGGGAAAGCTGGTTTTCGGTAATGGCGGTGCCTTGCGGTGCGACGGCGGTGTGGACGCCTTGCTGGAAGCAGCGCAGGCAATCGAGCTGACCTTCCACGAGCACGAAGGGCTTGGTTTCGTCGATGTGCTTGCGGGCGTGGTCGAGGCCGAAAAGCACGTTAGATTTCGAGAACAACGGCGTTTCGGGCGAGTTGACGTATTTGGCCTCCTTGGAGTTGTCATCGTCCGGCACGAGGTCGGTCGTGCGTGCGGTGAACGCGATCACGCGGCCCTGGATGTCGCGAATGGGTATCATCAGCCTGCCGCGGAAGCGGGGACGGGCCCGGGAGGCGTCGCGTGCGTTGTCGTAAATATACAACAGGCCGCAGGCCTTGAGCGCCTCGATCGAGAAACCCTTGCCAGAGAGGTGTTTAATGAAACCCTCTCCGGAGGAGGGAGCCAGGCCGATCTTAAATTCGTCCGCGAGCTCGAGCGGAAATTGCCGCTGCTCGGTCCAGTATTTGCGGATAAATTCAGCCTCGGGGTGATCGGCATGGAAGGCACGGTGAAAATAATCGGTGGCGACTTCGTGGATTTGGAACAACTCTTTGCGCAGGGAGGCGCGCTCTGGGCTCATGCCGTCGCTGTCGTATTCCAGCGGGATGCTGTAGCGGTCGGCCAGGAACTCGATGGACTCATTGAAGCCGAGGTTTTCCTTGAGCATGACAAAGCGGAACAGGTCGCCCGCGTTGCCGCTGGAGTAGTCGTGGAATACGTTCTTTTCCGGGTGCACGTAGAAGCTTGGCGTTTTTTCCGTGCCAAACGGCGACAGCCCGCGCCACTGCGCGCCCACGCGCTTCATTTGGGTGTACAGACCCGCGACGTCCACCAGATTGACTCTTTGGCGGATGGTTTCGATGCAATTGCGGGAGATTCGCGGCATAACGAACAAAGCTGGCAGATATACCTTCACGCGCCAAGCGCGCACGGAAGTTTTTTTAACAATGGTCTGAAGTTTGGAGATCGGGCGCCGGATGGCTGAGGCCAAAAGTCATGGGAGAGGGGTGATAGTAGAATTGAGAGTGAGCATAATTGCATTGCACGGGGCTCAGTAAGGTGTGAATTCGAAAATCTGATATTCATTTGGTGGCCTTGGGTGGAGAAGCTGCGTATCTTAATCCTATAAGTATCGATTGATCTAAGTTTGGAGATTAGGTGAAGCCCTTATAAAAGTCAGGGATTAAGGCCTGATGGCTCTATCCGCTTGATGACCTACGATTAGTAGTTAGATTCACCTCCACTGCTATGAAACTACTACGCTACCTAGCGCCATTAATATTGGCTGCGAATTTGAACGGGATGATGCTCTTCACGCTACAGGAGACGCCCACCGATGTAATATTTACAGCGACAGGCTCGATTGATAGCCTTACCGGATTGACTCATGTCAGTGATAACCCAGGGGCTGGCTTATCTGGGATTCGAGGATTAGATGCGGTTTTTGCCGTAGGCACCTCCGGTACGGGCTACAGCGTCTACTCTGGAGTGTCTGGACCGATATCGCTAGGGACTGGGGGCTTGATTTTCAGTAATGACTCAGCTTCAGGTTCCATTGTCGGCATTCAAGGCGCGAATACTTTTCTTATTCTTCCGGTGGGTTACATTACGACGACACCCCTCAATAGCACGTTTACTTTTACGGGCTATTCGTTGGCGACACTCGGCGTGAACTCAGGGACCTATGAGTGGAACTGGGGCGGTGGATCGGGCGATTCCGCAACGCTGAACGTCATTCCTGTGCCGGAGCCGTCTGTTTACATTGCGCTAGCCGGTTTTGCTGGTTTGGGCTTATTGGTTTGGCGTCGGCGTAGCCGGGCATATCAGTCGGCAGCATAGCAGTTTTCGTAAGGGCACGGCGCTTGGGGGAGGTTAAGCGAAGTGCGCGTAAGAACCATTGTCTCTGCCTTGCCTTCTGTGCGTGCTATGGCATAATTTACCATTGATCTCCTGGACACTCTCAAGGCGACTTCCCCACGTTATGCATCGCCGATTGTTGATTGAAGCGTCGGCGACACTTTTACGGAGCATCGGTGACGTTTCAGTGCTTATGTTGTTCACTCTTTCGGGCAAATGTATGCCCGACACAAGGGCGTCGTTTGGTTCGATGCTGAGAAGAAGAAATTTCTTTCGTGATGTCTGGAATATTGACATTGCAGGGTGACTCCCATTTTCAAAATTGCCCGTCCTTAAGAGAGGATTTTTAAAGCAGGATATGTTTCAGTTGCCGATACCTTTATGCTTAGCCTTGTTGGTTGCACCGATTGCGCAGAGTGCCTTGGTGATGTCTCTTCAGGAAACGGGCGGTGATGTGCAACTTATTGTTGACGGGAACCTGGATCTGACGGGACTTACTTTTTTTCAAACCCAGCCAGCCAGTGGTTATATGAATCCGGGGCAGGGCAATATTAACACTCTTGGAGTGGTTGATCTCTATCAAAACATTGTGGGGAATCCTGTGTTTGGCGGGTTGGCTTCAACGAATATGGATAGCTACACTGGCGACGCCGCTGGGGTAATGGGCCAGCTGGGCTATTTGCAAGTGCCGCAGGGATATATGAGTGGTGACATCATTAGCGGGACAGCGACCTGGAATACGACTACTTTGGCGGGGTTGAGCGTTACGCAAGGCGTTTACAGTTGGAATTGGGGCAGTGATTCGGTTACGCTCTACGCTGGCGTCGCACCACCTCCTGGTTTCCCGTCACCCATACCTGAGCCAGCGGCCTACATCGCATTGGCAGGCTTCGCAGGCCTTGGTTTATTTCTGTGGCGTCGGCGGCTTCGAGGCTAGTTTTGCCGCGCCGCATTGATCAATTTCTTGCAGGGATGCCAACGGTGTACGAGTAGGTAGTTGATCGCTGGGAGATCGGTTGTGGTTGATAAGCTTGGTGGCGGGAAATTGTTGAATCAACCATCAATCGCGCCTTTTTCCTTTAATCTCTTTCCTTAAATCTCTTTGCTGACTGCATGCGCGTGGAACTACAGGCAGTGGTGGATGAACTCAAGCGTTGGCGGGACGCTGGGCAGGAGTCTGTCTATTTGCAGCCAGGCACGCTGGAGGCGATTCAGGCCAAGGTGGCAGAGATTCGCGCTGCTGCGTCGCCGGACACTTTGCCTGAGAACCAAAGGCGCGAAGTTGAGCCTGCGTTTCAGGCCAAGCATGGCCCCACGCCTACTCGTCGTCCGCGTATCAAACAGGACGCTGAGTTGATCAAGAATTTCATCAAGGAAGCTGAGAAATCGCCAGGTTCGGCCCCAGCCAAAAAGAAGGTCGCCAAGAAAGCCGTGCAAAAAGGGCAGGGCTTACCGCCAGGCGTGAAGGAGATCCCTGCGCCGACCGAGTTTGAGCTCCCCGGGGGCGACAAGCAGACGCAGTGGGATTGGCTCCGCGACAAGGTCTTGTCTGACGAAGTTTGCAACGAGCACCTGCGCCCGACGAAGAAGGTCGTGTTTGGCGTCGGCAACCTCGATGCGGATATTTTCTTTTGTGGCGAAGCGCCGGGCGAGGACGAGGAAATCCAGGGCGAGCCGTTTGTTGGCAAGGCCGGCCAGTTGCTTGACAAGATCATCGGTGCCATGGGCGTGAAGCGTGAGCAGACTTACATTGGCAACATCATGAACTGGAGGCCCGAGCATGATAAGCCGTTTGGCAACCGCGCCCCCGTCGAAGCCGAAATTAATTACTGCCTGCCGTACCTGATCGGCCAGCTGGAGATCGTGAAGCCAAAGGTGATCGTGGCCCTCGGCTTAACCGCAGCCAACGGCTTGCTGGGCTACGACCCCGAGCGCCGCATGGGCAAAGTCCGTGGGCAGTGGCTGGAGTTTTCCGGCGTGCCGCTGATCATCACCTACCACCCGAGCTACCTGCTCCGCAACCAGACCAACCACTCCAAGCGCCTCGTGTGGGAGGACATGCTTTTGGCGATGGAAAAGGTCGGCCTGCCGATCTCGGATAAACAGCGCGGATTCTTTAAGGGCTAGTGAGTTGTCAGTGAAGTTTGCTACATAAATACTGAACCTTACCGAGGATCAGATTTGCGTCCACTGTCCACTTAAATGGCTTTGGTTGC
>JAVDPD010000053.1 GCA_031296935.1 Cerasicoccus maritimus | reverse complement strand
TAAAAATCTGACTGAGGGTAGCGGCCAGCGTCCCCGCTGGCCACGGATTGAAACGAAATAATAGGGGTTGAAAAACTAACACGTATTGCGGCAAAACGCTTAGCGTGGACCGACTCAATCTAACCAAGCAAACACATGGCCAGCGGGGACGCTGGCCGCTACCTCGAAGTCGTTGAATGGCAATTGAGAGGCGACACGCAGTCCAATCAAGTGATCAATAAAACACTAGACTAACACCCACCACGCGCCAAACAAAAAAGTGCACGTCTGAGCATTTTATTAGTGAGTGGCTCTCACTATTAACTAGTCTTGTTCATCAACGACTTACGCACACAAAACGCCCGCAGTTGCAGGCGCAATCGCGGGTAGCTTGGCCAGTTGTGGCCCTGCTCTACCCGTCGGTGTTTTTTTCGACCGGTATGCGCGCCGCGACTTCGGCCAGGGATTCCACCACCATCGCGCCGGTAGCGCGGAGGCGGTCGGGCGCATTGTGCCCATGCGCCACGAGCACGCAGTCTGCGCCGATGGCCTCAGCGACCTCGAAATCATGCACCGTGTCGCCGATCAACAGGAGCTCATGCGGCGCGTGAGGAATGGACGCCGCGTGAAGCTGGGCGTTGCCGGTTTTGCCCTCGGCGTAGATATTATCGAGGCCGATCAGGCGGTCGAAGTAGCCGTTGAGGCCGTAAAAATCAATGATCTCGATCAACAGCGGCTGCCGGTAGGCCGAGAGGATCACCTGCTCAACGCCCGCGGCGTGCCACTGGCTGAGCACGTCTTTGGCACCAGGATACAGGCCGCATTCGCGCTTTTGGGCTTCGTAGGCGGCGATGAACTCGTGGCTGATCTGCTCGAAGGGGTCGATGGCTTCGTCGAACTCCAAGGCCTCGTAATAGCGCTTCACCGGAAACTGAAAATGCGCGCGGTAGAAATCCATGCCGATCTTCGGGCGCCCCCGCCGGGTGAGGAAGCGGTTCATGATCTCCACGCACAACCAACCGTCGTCCATGAGCGTGCCGTTCCAATCCCAGATCACGTGCTTATAAGCCATTGCCAACAGAGTTGCCCGCCACGCACATTTGTCAACGACACGGCATAAAATACCGCACGCCGGGCATTGGCATGGTGTTTTATTGATCGCTGAAAATGCGTTTCTGTGTTGCCTCACCGAAGTAGCATAGGCGTCCCGCCTGTGCCCTATCCCATCAAGCTACACACAGGCGGGACGCCTATGCTACTTTAACGCACCACTCCAACGCAGCACTCGCTGAAGCGTCGCGCTCCTGCCATCCAACTCGCAACTCATAACTCTCAACTGTCCCATGCCCCTATTAGCAGAAGGACTAGCGAAACGAATCCGCAAAACACCTACTTAAGCGCCAAGCCGCTGAGACATCCGGCGAGTTGGCGCTTGCGATTCATGACCGCCCGCGCATAAATAAACGGCTGTCAGTGAATACTACCAACGCTCAAGCTACACCGGAAAACCAACCACGACCAGACGAACAAGCAGCCGTTTGGCAGCATCGCGTGCGCCATTACAGCCCGGACTTTCAGGATACCTATCTACGCTACATGCAGACGGGTGACCATAGCTGCCTCAGCACGCTGGGCCTCGGCTTGCTAGAGCACCACGTGGAAGAGCTCTCGCCGGAGTGGCTCGCCGAGCACGCCGCTACACTCAACTTGCGCACCGACTTGGGCACGGATTCCATGACCCTGGCCGAAGTCGCCTTCGCCGTCGAGGAGCTGTTCGACGTCACCATGAACAACCAGGAGCTCAGTGAGCTGGAGACCCTGGATGACCTCGCCAACTTCATTGAGCGAACCCGAAACGCCAGCTAAACCCAAGCGCACTTGGCTGATCGGGACGCTGCTGCTCGCCGCCGTAGCCGTCGGAGTCTGGGCCGCTCTGGCCACTGGAAACTGGCGCGACTGGCTCGACCCGTCCTCTCCCTGGGCGCTGCTGATTTTTGCCGTGCTCATGACTTTTCTGCCCATGCTCGGCTTCCCGATCTCAGCGTTTTACGTCTGCGCCGGCGCGGTCTTCGATCCGTGGAAAGGCATCCCCGTGGGCCTGGCCTGCCTGGCCGTCAACATGAGCCTCAGCTACGCCCTCGCGCGCACCACCTGGCGCGAACCGCTCCGCCGCAAATTTGCCCCCCGCTGGCCTGCTATTTTTGCCTTGGAAGAGCGCGACTCGCTGCGGCTGACGATCCTCATTCGCGCCATCCCGGGCATCCCCTACAGCGTGCAAAATTACCTGCTCGGCGTGCTCGCCACGCCGTTTGGCCCCTACCTCGCCCTCTCCCTGCTGATCCAGGGATGCTTCCTGAGCGGCGTTGCGCTGACCTCTCATGGGGCCATTTCCCAAAACGGCCAAGTCGCCGTTTGGGGCGGCCTCGTAGTCCTCGTCACCATCCTGGGGCTACGCATCACTTTTAAGCGTCGGCATGCGGACTTGACTCCATCCGACGCAGGCACAACTTGAGCAAAAACCGAATGAGCGAACTCAAAGAAAGACTGAAAAACCTGATCATTGACGCCCTGCAACTGGAAGACGTCACCCCCGCTGATCTCGACGACCAGGAGCCCCTGATGGACAGCGGTCTGGGCCTCGACTCCATCGACGCGCTCGAGCTTGTTGTCCGCGTGGAGAAGGAATTCGGCATCAAGATCAAGAACAGCGAGGAAGCCCGCGAAGCGCTGGGCAGCATCAACACGCTCGCCACTTTCATCGAGTCGCGCCAAGCCGCCAGCGCCTAACTTTTCCATGTCTGCCCCCACCGACGTATTCCTGCATGCTTGCGCCTGCCGCACGGCGCTGGGCGATACGCATGAGACGTGGCAGGCACTCACCGATGGGCAGATCGCCCTGCGCGCCACACAGCCCCTGCCCGACTCCGACGACCGCGTGCCGCTGGCCCTGACCGGCGACCTCGCCGAATGCGAACCACCCCGCTGGCTCGCGCCCAGCATCGCGCTGCTTCAAGCCGCGCCCGACCGCCCTTGGGGCGACCCGCGCCACCCCATCGTCATCACGAGCAGTAACTTTGGCATCGATCAGATGCTCGCCTTCCACCAAGGCCAGACCGACGCCTGCCGCCACCGCGCCACCGCCGTGAGCGCCACACAGGCCATCGCCGAGCAGCTCGGCTGGGGCCCGAACCGCAGCATAATTTCCAACGCCTGCGTCTCCGCGCAGCTGGGGCTCATCCATGCCGAGCGTCTGCTCGCCAACGACCTTGCCGACGAAGTCCTCGTCTTCTCCTTTGACTACTTGAGCCACTTCGTGGTGGGCGGTTTTCACTCGCTGAAGATCCTCAACAACGACTTTCCGCAGCCCTACTCCGACCGCGAAACGGGCTCCATTGCCCTCGGCGACGGCGCCGGGTTTGCCGTGCTCAGCCGCGCGCCCTCAGGCTTCCGCCTGGCCGCCTCGTCGTCGCACTCGGAGTTTCACCATATGACGGGTAATGACCCGTCGGGCGTGGGTTTCAAGGCCGTGCTTGCGCCCCTCGCAGAGGCCGCCAACGGCCAGCGCGTGTGGGTCAAAGGCCACGGCACGGGCACGCTCGAAGCTGCGCGTTTGGAGTCCGCCGCCGCGCATGCCGCTTTCCCCGGCGCACCGCTGGTCTCCTGGAAAGGTTCACTCGGCCACACGCTCGGCTCCTGCGGCCTGATCGAGCTCGCCATTGCCGCCGAAGCATTCCGACAGGGCCGCGCCCCGGGAACCGTCGGCGCCGCCGCGCCCTACGTCTCCCAAAATGTGCAGGGCGACGCTTTTACCCTCGACGATTTTTACGGCGTTGTCCTCGTGAGCAGCGCCTTCGGCGGCGCGCATGCCGGCCACCTTTTGATCCGTGAATAAGCGCTACGCGACAGTCATTTCCGCCTACGCCCCCGTCCAGGAAATCTCGGACGAGCAACGCAAGGCGCTGCGCCAGAACTTTAAACCGCTGGCCGCGCGCCGCCTCACCAGCCTGCCCCTGCTCATTGGCGAACTGACCAAGAACACCGCCCCCGAGCCCGCCGATGAGTGGCTGTTTGCCTCCGAATTTGGCGGCGCCGTGAGCCTCGATAAATACCTGGGCAGCTTTCCGAATCCGAGCCCGCTGCATTTCCAGAACTCGATTCATCCTGGCCCGCTGGACCTGATCAACGTCATCCGCCGCCTCCCTGCGCGCCAATTAACGCCCATGATAGGCGGCGAAAATTTACTCGGCAACGCCCTGCTCGCGGCCTTGATTTCGCCCGCAGACACCGTCCACCTCGTCATCGGCGAGGAGTATTCCGCCTGGGCCTCCGAGCAGTCGCTGGGCTCGGACTTTACCTTCGGCGCTTACCTGAAGCTCAGCCAGAAAGCCGAGCACGCTATGGCCGAGCTGGTCCACGAACCCGAAGGCAACGCGCCGACCGTTTCCACGCAGGAAACCGCCGAGCTCCTGGCCCACCAAAAACCTTTGACGACGGGCTTGCCCAGCGGCGGCGCCATCCGCTTGCAATGGCGGTAGGCGAGCCCAGGAACCCCGGTCCCAGCTGGGGCCTGCGCACCATCGACTGGTGGGACGCCCACTTGCCCACGCCGCTCCGCGACGCTGCGGTGGCCATCGGTGGCGCGGTCGCCTACTGGATCATGCCCGGGCAGCGCGCGGCCTCCCGCGAATACCTGTCGGCCATCCTCGGCCGGCCCGCCACTCACCGCGAAGGCATACGGCACTTTGCGGAGTTTACCCACGGCCTCTTGGCCAAGCTCCGCGCCGGCGACCGCGTCAACACACACATCGACTGGGCCGACCAGACGAACCGCGAACGCGGCAAGATACTCTTCAGCGACGAATCCATCCTGCTGGGCACGTTTCACGTGGGCGCGTCGGACCTGATGGGCTTCCACGTGAGCCAAAACGGGCGCGGCATCTCGATGATTCGCCAGCGCGTGGCAAACTCCGACGACATCGACCGCCTGCTCGCGCGCTCTGGCGACAACGTGGAAATCATCTGGGTCAATGAAGCCTCGGAGATCGTGTTTGCGCTCAAGGAATCCCTCGAAGCGGGCAAATCCATCGCCATGCAATGCGACCGCGTCGAACACGCCTCGAAGACCGAGGGCTTCGATTTCCTCGGCGCGCAGCGGGAGTTTCCGGTCACGATTTACCGGCTGGCCTGCCTTTACGGCCGCCCGGTGCAGTTTTACGTGGCGCTGCCGCAGGGCGATTCACGCGACGACTTCGACGTGTTTTGCAGCGAGCTTTTCCGCCCCACCGGCCAACGTCAAACCGACCGCGACGCCGCGCACGCGCATTTCCAAGGCGTGCTAGTTTGGCTGGAAGGTTTGCTCCGCGAACAGCCTTATCAGTGGTTTAACTTTTTACCGTTGAATCCCGTGTGGACAGCGGACACCAATGCACCATGCCGGCGAAGCGCACAGACGCCCCCCTCGGACGCTACCTGATCTACCTTGGGCTCGTGGCGTATTTCGGCGTGGGCGTGCTCAGCTACAACGCCCTGTGCCTGCTGACTCAGTGGCTACCGCGCAGCGAGCGGCGTCAGCGCTTCATGCGCAAATGGATGGTGCGCCTGCTTAAGAGCTTCATCGCCGCAATCCAAGGCGGCAAAGTCGGCTACGTGCGCTTTAACCATGTGCGCGAAAAGATGCCCACGGGCCCGGCCATCATCGTAGCCAACCACACCGGGTTGCTCGACGCGTTGTTCCTCCTCACCGAGCTGCCCGACGTGGTCTGCGTGTTCAAGTCCAGCCTCCGCCGCAGCCCGTTCTTTTGCGGCATCATTCGGGAGAATGACTTCATCGCCAACGACGAGGGGCTCGACCTGCTCCACGCCCTCGGCGACGCCGTAGCAATGGGCAAAACCGTGCTCGTCTTCCCCGAAGGCACCCGCACCGAGACGCCGCCGCTGGGCGACTTCAAGGCCGGCTTTTCTCTCGTCGCCCGCCGCGCTGATGTGCCGGTTTACACGCTGATCATCCGTAACTCCTGCGGCCTCCTCGGCAAGGGCGGCGGCCTCGTGCGCCGCTACTCCACGCCCTTCGAATACACCTTCACGCCCGGTCCGGTCTTCAACGTGGAAGACGGCGAAAAAGCGGTTCACTTCTGCGAGCGGGTTGAGTCATTCTACCGCCAAGAACTTTCTGTCGACGACTTCGCGCCATGGCAAATTCAGCGAGCAAACAACTTAGCGTAACGATGCAAAACGGCCATTGCGACGGGCACTTCCCCGGCTACCCGCTGGTCCCCGGAGCCCTGCAAGCTCAGTGGCTCATCGACCTCGCCGCCGAGCTTTGCCCCGAGGCCCGCGGCTGGACGATCAGCAAGCTCAAGCTCCTGCGCGAGATCAAGCCCGGTGCCGACATCACGCTCACGGTCACCGCGGGCAAGTTCGGTCTCAAGGGCGAGATCACCGACGCCGACGGCGCCTTTTCGCAGATGACCCTCGTTGCCCATGACTGAGTCCGCCAGCCACGTGCTCGTGATCCCGTCTTACAACACGGGGCCCATCCTCGAGCGGACCATTGCCGAGGCCATCCAAGTCTGGCGGCCCGTCTGGTTGTTCATCGACGGCTCGACCGACGGCGCGCATGAAGTCTTTTTAAAAGAGCCCGAGCAATACCCCGGCCTGCGGGTGTTTGTCTCCAAGGAAAACCGCGGGAAAGGCGCCACCGCGCTCTGGGCCGCCGAGGAAGCGCGCAAGGCCGGCTTCACCCACATGCTGCTCATGGACGCCGATGGCCAGCACCCCGCCGACCGCGTCGCGGACTTCATGGAGGAGTCCGCGAGGCGCCCCGGCGCGACGATCATGGGGCAGCCAGACTTCGGGCCCGACGCACCATTTATCCGCCTCGCCGGGCGCCAGCTAAGCATCGGCCTCACGCAGCTCGAAACGCTGTGGGGCGGCATTGCCGATCCACTCTTTGGCTTCCGCGTGTTCCCCGTCGAGCCGCTCATCGAGGCCTTCGCGCAAACGCCGTCCGGCCGCCGCTACGACTTCGACCCCGAGGCCGCGGTTCGTCTCTTCTGGGCCGGCGTGCAGCCGATCAAACGCACGGCCGCGGTCCGCTACGTGACCAAGGAGGAAGGCGGCGTGAGCCACTTCCACTATCTGCGTGACAACCTAACAATGATTTGCCTGCATACGCGCCTTCTGGCAGCGTTCCTTCCACGATGTTTTCGCATTGCTCAACTCAGCCGCAAATGGCGTCGCTTGGCCGCCGGGGATTCCTCCTCGGCCTAGTGCTGCTCGCGGCCTGCCTCCCCGCAGCGCGCGCCGCCGATGCGCTCGATGGCTTTGCCGACGCACTGCGCTGGCCCGATAAAACCGAGACCGCCAAGCTCGAGTTTTCCGAGGAGCGCACCTTCCCCTTTCGTCGTTTCCCCAAGCGATTCGACGGGCAAATGTATCGTGCGCCCGACGGCATGCTGGCCATCGTTTACGGCGCGCCGGCGAACATCCGCCTCGTCATTGAGGGCGATAAGATTCTCTACGACAAGGGCGACGGCAAACTCCAACCGCTGCCCACCGACGGCGCCGACGCCCGTGCGATCAGCGACCTCCTGCGCGGCGACATCGAGCGCCTCAAGGCAGACTGGAATAGCTCCCTCGAAAACGGAGCGCTGCGCCTCACGCCCACGCTTGAACCCATCGCCAACGAAATTAAATACATCGAGGTGACCACCGACCACGGCCGTGTGCAAACCGTGGAGGTCCACCAGAAAAACCAAGTCGTCCGCAAGTATGACTTTGGCGAGTTGACCTGGATCGACGGCGCCGCGGCGGCCGCCCCCTTCGCCGCCCAATGAGCAAACCGCCGGCATCGAAAGTGCGCCTGCCCTGGCTCGCGCTAATCGGCCTGTTGATCGCGCCGGCGCTCTACCTGTGCTCCATCGATTGGAGCGTGGGGATCAACAACAATATCCTCGAACTGCTCCCCGAAGAGCGCGACACCGCCGAGGGCAAACTCGTCCGCCAGCTCCTCAACGAGCGCCTCACCTACCCCGTCATCGTGCAGGCGTCGGCGCCCGGTGTAGGCCGCGATACGCTCGTCAATGCGTTCATCGAAGCCGCGCAGCAACCCGGCCTTAAGACGCCCTACATCATCGGCCTCGACCAAGGGTCCGCCGGCTTGCGGGAAGCACTCACCGCGCATCGTGAAACGCTCTTTGCCGGCAGTTGGCTGAACGATCGCCATGCGGAGTTTGCACAGCTCGGCTTGCCCGAAGAACAATTCATTCCGTGGCTCGCGCAGACGTCGGCCGAGCGCTTGAACGCCTTCCTCGACCGCCCGGAAAGCATGGCCTACGCGGACGAAATTCCGCAGGACCCGCTGCTGCTGTTGCCTTCGGCTTTAGAGAAATTACCCAAGCTCAACCTAGCCGACGACGGCAGCTTCATCGCGTGGATTCCCGTGTCCGCCGACCCGCTGACCACTGACGGGCAAGACACAATCACCGCCTCGCTCGCCGCGATGAATGCGCAGTTACTCGCGCAATTTCCGAGCTACGAGCAAGTGTCCGGCGGCGTTTACGAAATTGCCCGAGAAAGCGAGCAACGCACCAAGGCTGAGGTGTCCGTGCTCAACCTTGCCATGGGCGGCGCGATCCTTGGCCTGCTGCTGCTCTTCACGCGGCGGCCCGGTTTCCTGCTGCTCACGCTCGCACCGGTGGCGGTCTCGGTGCTGTGGTGTTTCGTGGCAGCGATTTTGGTGTTCGGCCACATCCACGTCATCGCGATTGCGGTGTGCTCGGTGGTGCTCGGGCTCGCGGTGGACTACGCCGTCCACCTGGCCGCCAAGCGCGGCGATGGCAACCTGATGCAAGCCTGGCCCCACGTGCGTGTGCCACTGGCGATCAGTTGCCTCTCCACCTGTTTTGGCTTCACGTTCCTGCTGCTCTCGCCGATGCTGGCGATGAAGCAAGTCGGCGTGATGGCGCCCGCGGGTTTGCTCGCCGCCATCCTCGCCGTGCGCTTTCTGCTGCCGTGGATGGAGCCCATCGCCGGCGCGTATCGACTCCTGCCTGCGCTGGAAAAACCCGGCCCCGCAATCCGCGTCCGCTATTGGGCACCTATCGCCGCCGTGGTCTGGCTGGGCTGCCTCGCGCTGCTTGTCTCGCGCCAACCATTCAGCGACGACATTGCCGACTTCCAAACGCCGCTGCCCGACGTATTCCAACGCTACCGCGACCTCGCTGACCGCATCAGCCACAGCGATGTGAACGAGCGCTGGTATGCCTACGCCAAAACACCCGCCGAGCTCGCCCAACGCCTGCAAGCGATCCAGGAAAACACTTCGGCGAAGGTTCTTTTACCAACGGGTAGCAACGAAACGCTATCCAACTTTGCATCGCAAAGTAATGCCTTCGCGGCGGACTTTAAAACGCAGCTGAAAGACCAGGGCTTCGACGCCGAGTCCTTCGCGCCGTTCTTTGCCAGCCTCGCCAACGCCAACCAGTGGCAATCACCCAACGCGCTCACCGCGACCTACCAAGACATTAGCGGGCAGTTGGAAGGTCCACTCCAAGCCATGCTCATGACCAACGGCGACTACTGGGCGGCCATCATCGAAGCGCCTAGTGGCGAAGAAATCCCCGACTCAATCGCCGCCTTCACACGCGAACTTTCCCAACACAAGCCGCTCAACGCCGTGCTCGATCACGCCCGCGAGGGCATCCTGCGCAGCGCCGCCTTTGGTCTGCTCGGCGTGACAGTTTGCGTGGCCGTGCTCTTCCGCCGCAAGGCGATCCGCAGCCTGCTCGTGCCGATCTGGGCCGTCACGATTGGCCTCGCCATCACGTGGCTCATCGCGAGTTCCATTGGCCTGCTCGCGGCGATTGGCGCGGTGCTCGCCTTTTGCCTGGCGCTGGACTACGGGGCGTTCACCGCAACGTCTTCCGACCCGCCTTCGTCGATTCGCATTTCCGCCGCCACGACGTTCAGCGCGTTCCTGATTTTATCGTTCTGCTCGATGCCCGCCGTGGCGCAGCTCGGGCAAGTCGTCGCCGCATCGGTCTTTTTCGCCTGGCTCATGGCGGAACTCCTGAGCTTGCCAGCGGCGCCTAAATCAGCACACGCTAAATCCTGATGCCGGAAGCCCTGCCCAACATTCGCGAACTGATCCCCCACGAGCCGCCGCTGGTGTTGGTCGACCGCCTGAACGTGCTCAACCAGGAGCAAGTCTGCGGGGAAACCACCCTCGCCCCCGGCACCCTCGATGACTCCGGCCAAGGCGTGCCCGCCGCGTGGTCACTGGAGATTGTCGCCCAAGCCTGCGCGGCCATCATCGGGCATGAATACCGCGACCGCGGTTACCAGGGCGGACGCCTGATTCGCGCCCCTCGCTGGGACCTCGCGCAAACGCATTTACCCACCGGCCAAACGCTCACCATCGAAGCCACGCTCGAAGCCGCCAGCGGCCTCGGCATTTTTCTGTTTAACGGACGCTTGCTCGCCGATGGCCAAGCCCTCGCCGAAGGCCAACTGACCATCCTCGCGCAATGAGCAACGAAATCCTCCAACGCTGGGACCAACTGGTCGCCGAGGCCCCCGACGCGCTCGCCATTATTCACGACCAAGTTCGCTGGACGCGCCGTGAGCTCGACGAACTCGCGCACAAAATTTCCGCTAAGTTGCCCCAAGCTGATCTGACCGGGCTTGGCATCGGCCTCCATTTGCCCAACGGTGCAAGCTGGCTGGCGGCGTTTCTTGCACTGCGTCGCGCGGGCGCAGTGCTGGTTCCTTTCGATGCCGGCGCCACGACCGATTATTGCCTCGAACAATCAAGCTTACTCAAATGCTTTGCATTGCAAAGTAAAACAACGACGCTGCTCGACGATGCGCCGCGCAAGTGGGAGTCAGGCGTCGCATTGCTCAAACTGACTTCGGGCAGCAGCGGCGTCCCGAAAGCACTGCCCTTCACCGAGGGTGAGCTTTGCGCAGACGGCGATAACATCGAGTCGACTATGGGCCTGCGCCGCGACGATATTAACTTCGCGCTCCTGCCGCTCGCCCATAGCTACGCACTCGGCAACCTCGTGGTCCCGCTGCTCGCCAGCGGTATCCCGCTCGCCATCGGCAGCGCGCCACTGCCCCGCATCATCGCGGAAGAAATCCGGGCCAGCGGCGCTACGGTGTTTCCCTCGGTGCCCGCGGTCTTCGAAGCGTTCACGAAGTTTGACGACATCGACTTGGGGCAACTGCGGCTATGCATCTCTGCCGCCGCGCCACTGACGCCCGCGCTGGCCAAGAAGTTCAAGGATCACTTCGGGATGCTCATTCATAATTTCTACGGCGCCAGTGAATGCGGCGGCATTGCCTACGATCGCAGCGGCGAAGCTGGCTTGAGCGGGTTGTCGATTGGCCAGCCGATGGACAACGTGCAGCTGAGCACGAACGAACAAGGCCTGCTGCAAGTGCGCTCGGCCGCCGTCAGTGCCAACGGGCGCGAGCGTGAACCCGAAGGCGCGCAACTTACTTTGGATGACAAAGTAAGCTTCCTCGACGACGGCAGCGTGGTCATCAGCGGGCGCGCGGACCGCATGGTGAAATGCGGCGGCAAGCGCGTAGATCTCGGCGCTTTGGAAAACATCGTGCTCAAGTCGCCCGGTGTTGAGTTTGCCACGGCATTTCATGATGAGCAAGCCGACCGCCTGTGGGTAGCGATTCAGGGGCATTTGCTAGCCGATGTCGCGCTGTCGAAACTGCAAACAGCGTTTCCCTCCCTGCGCGGCCGCATTCGAGTGAAGCGTCTGACCAAGATCCCCATCAACCCCCGGGGAAAGATCGACCAGGCATCGCTGAAGGAAAAACTGCTAGAGATACTATGAAGTTGCCGGGTCCAGCAAATGCTCACCCCGGCAACCGATGATAGATCAAAAACAATTCCTATGGAAAAGCGGGTAATAGACAATGGTACGCATATGAATGATGAAATTCGAGCAAAATTTTATGTGGGATCAACAAGAGCAATTCATAGCACCGCTCTTGTCATAAATTCTGACAAATCATTACCGCACATATCAATATGGAAACCTGAGAGGGCGTCTAAAAAGTCTTCTTGTTTTTGATTCTGTTAATCATTAGCCGAGTCATAGCGATGTGAATCATGGCGACAGATGAATCTGTTTTTGTCTCGTAATCCTTAGCCAATCGTCTGTGTTTTGAGAGCCAAGCAAAAGTTCTTTCAACGATCCATCGCTTGGGCAGTGGCTCAAATCCTTCGACTGAATAGGAGCGCTTAACGATGCACAGTTTTATTTTTCGGTGACGTTTTATTTGAGCGACCCAATCAATGAGTTTTCCGGCGTAGCCGCCATCGGCCCAGATGATTTTGAGCCACCCAAAGCGCTTGGTCAATAGACTCAGTAAGAGCTTCGCGCCATCACGGTCCTGAATATTGGCCGGGTGGACGACCGCCAGCAAGACCAGCCCTAAGGTGTCCACGAGTAAGTGTCTTTTGCGTCCCAAGACCCGTTTGCCTGCATCATAGCCACGGATTCCACCGTGATTAGCTGTTTTAACACTTTGCGAGTCCACAATTGCAGCGGTTGGAGCTTTTTTTTACCGTGTGAAAGGCGCACCAGCTCGCGCAAACGTTCGTGGATGGCCCGACCCGCATTTGCATATGCACTGCTTTGCCTTCTCGGCAACCTATGATGAAACCGAGCAACAATGGAAAGCATTGGATATCGAACCTCTGAAACGTAATGCCCCTTACTGGCAGGCGGTCTATCATCAACGCCTTGGCGCGGTGGCCGAGGGCAGCGGAAGTCAGGGCTGAATTTTGATGTAGGGCGTACTCCCTGGCCAGAATTTAACTGGTGAGAATTACTCTTCCATCCTGGCTGGCTCCCCCTTTTTGGCCCACTTGTTATGAGAAGATTCCAGTCGGTTTGTTGTTTAGTGGGTTGGTTGGGTTGTTGAGGTTCTGGCGTAGAGAGGCCGTAGGCCGAACGGAGCCGGAACCTGCGGATTGTTGTTTGGCAAATTGGGCTGGCGTGAGCAAGCGCAGAGATCGGTGTGGTCTTTCGTGATTATGCAGGTGGCGGTAATCATCGAAGATGACGCGTGATTCGCTCAGGGTGTAGATGAGCTCGCGGTTGAGGCATTCGCGGCGGAACTTATCGTTGAAGCCTTCGACGAAGCCGTTCTGCCAGATGCACCCGGGATCGATGTAGATGGTCTTGATTTTATTGTCCTTGAGCCACCCCTGAATGCACTTGGCGATGAACTCCGGCCCGTTGTCCGAGCGGATAGTAACCCATTCGGTCGGGTTCGCAGTCATAGCACTTGGCGGCCTCCTCCGAGGGCGTCAGTTGAAACCCACGCCAGACTTCGAAGGCGTGATTGTCCAGATTGACGATGTAGGCCCATTCGCAATGCAAGCTATCATAGATGAATTCATTCGCATCGGCTATGAAAGTCAGCTTTCCATCAAGGTATGGTTTCAGAGTTCCTTGGACTGGTCGGAAAAGCTCGTAGTAATCCCGAGGCGCACGAGCGTATTTGAGGTCGGGTAGATGGCGGCGTATTTCCGCGATTACCATGCCATCGTTCGGGCCAAGTTGACGCTGTTCATTGATCGTCACCAGCGAACGCACCCGCTCACGAACAATGTCCCAAGTATCGGGGTCAACTTCGTGAACCTCCTTCAAGATCTTCACGCCCAGATGTTCCGGGCCGGAATCGTAGTGGTTGTAAGCTAACTTATCTGCGCCATTATGGCGGAATCCAATCAGTCCTCGTGTTCCCATGTTATCACTACTGGGAAGAAGGAACTTGGGCTTTAAATCCCTGCCCACAGATGCGTGGGAAATCCACCAAATTGGCGCTGGCGGTCGCGTCTGGTTTCTGGTTCGATCATATGAATGGTGAGGAGAGGTTCCTCCCAATCAACAATATGTCTGAGCTCTACCATTACGACGAATTACCTGCCGTTAGCCGCAGCGGTTTTCATGTCGTGCCCAAGGCAAAGTTCCTGCTGTGGGCCAAGGGCGTTGATGAATTATCCGCTGAACATGCCAATGTCTTTGAAAAGAAAGAGGGTGACATATTCTTGTTTGACGGTGAACCGATCAATCCAGAGCAAGTCCGCTAGGCGATTGACCTGCACTATCGCACCATAGCTGATGAATTCTTTGGCAGTTGGCACCGGATCATCGCTGACTGGCCCAAAGTCGATTCACTCGAAGAGTTCGAGGAGTATTTCGAGTGGAGCTTCAGCGAGATGGTCTTCGATCTTTCACCACTCGAGCCATTGGAATCGCACGACGACTTTTGACCGTCGCGCGTTTCCTAATCGTCACACTAGCCGCTGCCAGTGCAGCGGTTCAACGCCCACGCCGGACGTTAGCTATCACAGGACAACCCACAGCGTTGATCAGCAAGTGCAGATATACTCTTTGAATTCCTTGTAGAATTTCTCGAAATCATTTAAGGAGTTAACTCCAAGCTTTGCGCCTTCCGAGTAGTAGCGATTGTATTCTTCATTAACTGCATCTGCGTCCTTTGAAAGACACAAAATCCCTACGATCCTATACTTGCCTCTATTAATCCAGGCACCGTTATCCTTAAAATAACTCATATCATCATTGGGTTCTTTATATTGATCAAAAAATGAACTTCAAAATAACTTAACCCGGATATTGCATGAGAGCGATTGATCGTTCAGGATTTATTCGGATTTAATATTACGATTAGTTTCCGGGGGGTGTTTTGAGCAAAATCGGTCTTTTTTGATGAATGGGAACACAGTTTCCCCCACCCCCATGGTTTGGTCGAGCCGGGGCAGCTCCGTTTTGGTTCAGGTTGACACGAGCCTGTTGACTGCTTGGCCAAAGAGCTCTTTGAGCGGATGGGCCTCGCTGAGGTGGATTCGGATTCGTCGCGTGTTGCGGGTGATGACTGCTCCGATCTTGATCAGCCTGGA
>JAVDPD010000052.1 GCA_031296935.1 Cerasicoccus maritimus | reverse complement strand
CAATACCCCCGAAAAACCACCGGCTCATATCAGAAATCACCAATAGACCACGCAGCGACCAACTCCTCGACAGACAATGCTTTTTTAGGAAACCCTTAAAGCCGACAGGTTGCTAGTCGGTCTTTTCGGAAAAGCCTACGTAGGCTTTTTGAAAACAACCGGATAGGAAACTCCGCAACAACCGCATAGGAAACTCGAAGAAGCCTTAGTAGGAAACTCCGAAAGAACCGATGCTATCATGCTTCAACAACCGATGCTGTACCTCCTCGATAACCGCTCGGTTGTTGGGGCAACACACGGGCGGTTGTTTGCGAAACAACAGTGTAGGACACTCCGAAACAACCGCATAGGAAAGTCGAAAAAGCCTCAGTAGGAAACTGCGCAACAACCGAGTAGGCTTTTTTCGCAACAACTGTGGTGTTGTTTGGAGGTGGGCTGGGAAGATATCGTTTAAGATCTACGTTTGCCGTCTTTTTTATTCTCCGCTGGCTTGGTCAAGTCGAGATGGTGCCGTCATACTCGGCGTGCATGCGTCTACTTCACTTCGGGCAACTTGCCACGAAACCAATACCGGTGCAATTTGCCTCCAGTTCGGCCCAATATTCCTCGCCGTAATCGGTCTTCTCCTGATCCGAGACGCTGAAGGGCCGCCACTCTAGCGCCGTGAATCCTGCTTCGCGAAACAGAGTCTCGTAGGTGGATTGATTCCACTGGTAAACCTCGACTGCGGGCGTTGGGACTTTGGTGATGAATTCACCCACAATGCGTCGTCGTGGCGACCCCCCGTCCTGCTCCGTAATCACAAGGCCATACTTGTGGAAATCATAATATTCGCGCTGATAGTTCCAATTAAACGTCACGCCAACGAAACGCCCTCCGGGACTCAACTGGCGTCGCGCGCTCACCAGCATCGCGCGCAAAACGCCCTCATCTGGAGCATTGTTCAGCAGCCAACAGGCAATTACCAGCGGGACTGGTTCCATTGCTTCCAATTGCGAACAATCCGCCGTCTGATAGTGGATGCCGAGAGGGTTTTCGGCTTCTCGCCGCTTGGCCAGCTCCACCATTTCGGAAGACAAATCCAAGCCCAGCACCGGACCGGCGCCCAGCTCTTTCAACAGCCTTGAATAATATCCGGAGCCACAGGCAAAATCGTAAGCTGCTTCGCCGTTCAGCGGCCCAATCATCGTGGCCATCGAGTGTCGTTCGACTTTCTTAAACGGCGCGGTGCGCGCATATTCTTCGTAGATTTCTCCGATGGAATCGTAGGCAGGCTTATCCATATCCACCCACTGTGCCACACGCCATGCTTCACAGACAAGCGCATTTCCCACGCCCCAACATAGAAGTCGCTTCCAGCCGCTTTATTGCGTAGGATTGGAGAAGTGATGGATTGGGTAAAGCGGCAAGATGCCGCTTCTACGTCAGGGTGCCCACAAACACTGTACTAACGGTTAACGTATATATCATTCGCGTAGATTGAACTTCGATTTCCAGACAAACGAACTAAGTCTTGGCGAAACTGAAGTTTGCTGGCACTAGGATAGTTTTGCTTAAGGATGGACACATCCTCATTGAACCGGTCTGTCACCTTAAGGAAACCACCAATAGCATAATAAACATCCTTCTCAGAGATTCGCATATCTCCAGTACGGACATGCCTTGAGGTGGAAGTCAGCTGATCATGCTTCTGCCTAGCGGTTAGAATAAAAGAACCAATGTAAGCAACCTCACCACTCTGCACGTTGATTTGACCCTCAAATGCCTGACCTGGAAACATCAATTTTGAGGAAAGAAACGAATTGTTTAGAGGAACAAAGGCGCCTCCAGCATAAACTGTGGTTGATGTGTGGTGCGTTCCAGTGCATTCTAGTCTGGCAATCCTGTAGCTTCCAACCGGCAACCCCTCAAAAGCAACAGTGCCATATACATCCCCCAATTTGCTGATAGACTGAGAGTTTTTACTCTGGAATTTCTGCGATTTGACCAAAGAATCAAAAACCAAAGTCCTATTGGTGGTGTCTTCAACAAGAACCATCCTTACATTTCCTACATTAAGCACTGACTCAGCGGGCATATCACCTTTTGACTCCCTGAGGGATACAATCAGTGAAAACATTACAGCGCCCGTAGATTGTCCAATCCCGACGTTAGTGATCTCTTGATTAACCTGTTTTTCAAATTTCTGACCAGCGCACCCCGATAAGATCGCGACTGCAGTTAAGCATATAGCCAGTAAGTAGGGATATTTTGAATTCATCTTTGATTCGATAATGATTAAAACCATACCCACATATGAATTCCGCCCGGAATCAATACTTTTCCGCAAATTGTGGTTGAATGCCATCGTTCCCTGATTGCCAGTGATCCGCAAGTTCCTCCGAACCGCTCTGTGCCCAGAGCAGTCAAACCAAGACCCAAGAGGTACCAGTTCCTCACGAAGCCAAGAATACAGATGGTCGTAGCGCCCTCCAGAAGACTGAAGTGATGAGCTGCTTACACTCAAATCTTAGCGCCATTCAAGTTTGACCTCTTCCCTTCACACTCGGTTGTTGGTCAACACACGGGCGGTTGTTTTGGAAGGGGCAGGTTCTAAGTTTGCTATTGCCTCGCGTATCCTTGAATTGGGAAATCATCTTTTTACTTGTAACATTTCTGATCTGAATTTAATGAAACGCATATGGCTTGTTACAACATTACCCTCTAGCTCGTATGAAATCAGAACACGATATTATTGATGCTACGCCAAGTAAGAGAATTTATCGCTCAATTATTGCTGATTACGGTCTAAATACTGCCATTTCTGAATTGATAGACAATGTTATCGATTCACGAAAACGGCGTAAGTTTAAGCGAAAAATTAAAGTTATCATTCAGATCGGTACTGATGATCAAACCATTCTGATACGTGATGATGCAGGTGGTATCCGTGAGGAAGACCTTTCTAAGCTTATTAGTCCGGGACAAAGCCATTCTGATGGGGAGTCTCCATCAATTGGCATATTTGGAGTTGGCTCTAAGCGAGCGGCAGTTGCACTAGCAAGAGATATAAGGATTTCAACACGCTATTCTACTGAGGATACAAGTTTTTCAGTTGAGTATGATGACGAATGGTTGAAGGACGAAACTTGGTTACTGCCTTGTTACAAAATTCCTGATCTGCCATCAAATACAACAGAGATTTTGCTGTCTAGGCTCAGGCTTCACATCTCAGAAGAAGACTGCAGTAAGTTGCATGAGCACCTATGCTATACTTATGCACATTTTATTGAAGATGAAGTAATCGAAATAACTCTCAACGGTGCCACCGTTAATCCCTTGTTTTTCGATAAATGGGCATATCCTATTGGCGCGGAACCAAGGGAATTTACAAGGCGTTTTAAACCAGAAGGGCATGACCTTAGAATCTTATTTAAAATCACTTCTGGCGTTACATATGAGCAAGGCTCTGTTGGAGGAAACTACGGAGTTTATATTTATTGTAACGAACGCCTGATTGTGTCTGCATCCAAAGCACCTGAATATGGATTCCAAACTGGAGTAGCTGGAGTGCCACATCCAAGGATGTCCAATGCACGTATCATTGTCGAATTGACTGGAGGGGCCGCTCGTTTGCCCTGGAATAGTAGCAAGACAGGACTAAATTATAATCATGAAGTATTTAAAGCAATACGAGAAGATATACACACGGCTGTAAAAAATGCTACAGCACTAAGCAAAAGATTGCAGCCTGACTTTGAAACTTCAGTAGAGCCTTATAAAGCAGGAACTGTTGTATGTTCAAATTTAAGAGATGATGAGCACTTGAAGCCTAGTAAACTGCCAGAAATACCAAAAGCTAGGAAGACGATTCAGGTGACGATTTCTGAGTTAAATAAAAAGGTTGGGATTGAGAAACCATGGACGGTTGGAGCATACGAGTCGGTGATTGCTGTTGAGACTATAAAAAAGCAGCACAACCTTAAGCAGAGAAATCGCATTTTGCTAATTATCTTGGATTCTACGCTCGAGATTGCCTTCAAGGATTATCTAGCACATGAGGTTACACAGCCAATGGGCCAAGGGCAATTAACTGCTTTGTTTAACAACAGAATCGACGTTAATGCCCGTGTTAAGCAGACTGTTTATCCTAGTGACGGCGCTTTGTGGAGCAAGGTTGATTACTTTTATAAGATGAGATGCGAGCTCGTTCATAAGCGAGTTTCAGTTAGCATCTCCGATCAGGATATTGAAGAATATGAAAAACTAACAACTAAGCTTCTCTCTGAGATGTACGGGCTTAGTTTTCCAAACACCTAGCGTCACACTGAGAAGTAGCGTCGCACATTTGAGACAGATTGGCTCAAACTATATGTTTTCAATGGGCGAGTTGGTTTATGTAAAGTGCTCTACATCATTTGGTTAATTCTTGATGCCCAACTTCCTTATCCTCGGCATGCAACCTGCCCTTTGATGGGCATGAATATCGATTTTAACCGCTTTACCGAGAAGGCCCGTGAGGCCGTGATGGGGGCGCAGAATGATGCCCGCCATCGGAACCACCAACAGATTGATGGGTGGCATTTACTACAGGCATTGCTGGAGCAGGAGGGCGGCATTGTGCCGAGCCTGCTCAACAAGCTGGAGATCACACCCAACGCCGTGAAGCTCGCGAACGAGCGCGAGCTCGACCGTTTGCCGTCCGTGACGGGCAGCACCAGCGCCAACAATGTCTACGTGACGCAGGCGCTGCAGGATGTCTTTACCTACGCCGAGAAGCAGGCGCAGAAGCTCAAGGACGAATACGTGTCCGTGGAGCATTTGCTGTTGGGTCTCGTCGCGGATAAGGACGACAAGCTGCGCGCGTTTTTTAAGTCCTTCAACCTGGACGAAAAGCGCGTGTTGGAAGCGCTCACTCAAGTGCGCGGCAACCAGCGTGTGACGTCGCAGAACCCGGAGTCGACCTACGAAGCGCTGGCCAAGTATGGGCAGGACCTCGTGGAGCTCGTCAAGCAGGGCAAGTTCGACCCGGTCATTGGCCGCGACGACGAGATTCGCCGCGTGATCCGCATTTTGTCCCGCAAGACGAAGAACAACCCCGTGCTCATCGGCGAGCCCGGTGTTGGCAAGACCGCCATCGTCGAAGGCCTCGCCCAGCGCATTGTGCGCGGCGACGTGCCCGAGGGCTTGAAGGACAAGACCGTGTTTGCGCTCGACCTCGCAAGCCTCGTGGCTGGCGCGAAATACCGCGGTGAGTTCGAAGAGCGTCTCAAGGCCGTACTGAACGAAATCAAGTCCAGCGACGGCAAGGTGATCCTCTTCATCGACGAGCTCCACACGATTGTGGGCGCGGGCAAGACCGAGGGCGCGATGGACGCGGGCAACATGCTCAAGCCCATGCTGGCCCGCGGCGAGCTGCGCTGTATCGGCGCGACCACCCTAGACGAATACCGCAAGTATATCGAGAAGGACGCCGCGCTGGAGCGCCGTTTCCAGACGGTCATGGTCGACCAGCCAACGGTCGAGGACACGATTTCGATCCTGCGCGGCCTGCGCGAACGTTTCGAAGTGCACCACGGCGTGCGCATTCAGGACGCCGCGCTGGTGCAGTCGGCGGTGCTGAGCCATCGCTACATCAGCGAGCGCTTTTTGCCGGACAAGGCCATTGACCTCGTCGACGAAGCCTGCGCGCAAATCCGCACGGAAATGGACTCCATGCCCGCCGAGCTCGACGGCCTCAACCGCCGCGTCATGCAGCTGGAGATCGAAGAGCAGGCCCTTAAAAAGGAGAAGGACGAAGCCTCAAAGCAGCGCCTCGAAACGCTGCGCAAGGAGCTGTCCGACATCCGCGAGAAGGCCAATGCGCTGCGCGCCCGTTGGGAGGCTGAAAAGGCCGAGCTGGGCAAAGCGCAAAAGGTTCGCGAAGAGATTGACCAAGTGCGCCAGCAGATGGCCGAAGCCGAGCGGGTTTACGACCTGCAAAAGCTCGCCGAGCTGCGTCATGGTCGCCTGCCTCAGCTGGAGCAACAACTGAAGGACCTTGAGGCCAAGGAGCACAAGCAAGTCGAGAAGGGCGACACCCTCGTGCGCGAGGAAGTTTCCCCGGAAGAGATCGCCGAGATCGTAGCGCGCTGGACGGGGATCCCGGTCATGCGTCTGGTCGAAGGCGAGCGCGACAAGCTGCTCAACTTGGAGAACGTTTTGCACGACCGCGTGGTCGGCCAGGACGAAGCGGTGACGCTCGTCAGCGAAGCGATCCTGCGTGCGCGTTCGGGGATTAAAGACCCGCGCCGGCCGATTGGTTCGTTCCTCTTTTTGGGACCTACGGGCGTCGGCAAAACCGAGCTCGCGAAGACCCTGGCGGAGTCGCTCTTTGACACCGAGGACAACATTGTGCGCATCGACATGAGCGAATACATGGAGAAGCACAGCGTGGCCCGCCTGATCGGTGCCCCTCCCGGATATGTCGGTTACGATGAGGGCGGTCAGCTGTCCGAAGCCGTGCGTCGCAAGCCGTATTCGGTGGTGCTGTTCGACGAAATCGAAAAGGCGCATCCGGACGTCTTCAACGTGCTGCTTCAGATCCTCGACGACGGTCGCATCACCGACAGCCAGGGGCACGTGGTGAACTTTAAGAACACCGTGATCATCATGACCTCCAACGTCGGCAGCCGCTACCTCATCGATGGCGTCTCCGCGAACGAGATTCCCGAGAGCGTGCGCGAATCGGTGATGACAGAGCTGCGCGCCGGATTCCGCCCGGAATTCCTGAACCGCATCGACGACATCATCCTGTTCAAACCGCTCAAGCTGGAAGAGATCACGCGCATCGTGGACCTCCTCGTCGCCGACTTAAACAAGCGCCTCGAAGACCGCCGCGTCACGGTTACTTTGGATGACAAAGCTCGTGAGTGGGTAGCGGAGCGCGGCTACGATCCGGTCTATGGCGCCCGCCCGTTGAAGCGTTTCTTGCAGAAGCGCGTGGAGACGCAGTTGGCCCGCAGCTTGATCGCTGGCGACATCGGCGAGGGCGACCAAGTTGCCTTCACGATCGCGGACAACGAGCTGCAGATGCAGCAGGTCCAAGCAGTTTCATAGTTAGTAGAATAGTCTGAGTAGAGAGATATACAGCAGTAACAGAGCGTAAAGGAAGAGCCCCGGCCAGTTGGATGGTCGGGGCTCGCGATGGTGCAACATAACGTCTGCAAATCGTACATCATGTTTTGAATGCACGGTCCCTCCCTTGGGAGGATAGAGCGAAGCGAAATCCCCGCATCGCCGAGATGCTCCTGAACGCCGCATTGCCGAGATGTATTGGCAAGGCGTCTCCACGCGGCGCATCAGTGCCGTGATGGAAGAACTCTTCGGCCTGGAGCTGACCTTCACACAAGTCTCCCGGCTAACTCAAGTTAAGCCCCTGAACGGCGTATTAGGGATTTTTAATCGTGCTTACGGTCACGTTAATAGTTGGTTGCTACGGCTGATATGTAATTGAGTCGCGGTCTCATGGTTTTAAGCTAAGCTAATCTATGAGGTGGTTGTGCTATAAGAAATTGTTTTATGTCGCGGTGGGTACTGTCATGGCCTGTAACGCCTGTTTAGGTCTTGCTGAGCCAAGTGATTCACGTGTTTTGGCGGTTATTGCGACCAATGGTGTGAAGCCCATGTTGCAATTGTGTGATGAAGATGCGTCTCAACTTCATGACAGCATTGCCCGTTTGTGTGAGCAAGCGACGGATTCAAACCTACTAAAAGCACGTGATGATTGGAAAAGGGCATACCTTAGTTGGAAAAATTCTGCTGCCTGCCGGTTCGGTGCGATCAATACAATAGACAAGAGAATCAATCGCTGGGCGGTGAATGGCGTAGTGTTGGATGCGGCAGTTGAGTCGGATGATCTGGATCATCTACTGGCTCAAGCCGAGCAACGAGGTTTTGCTGCGCTCGAGTATTTACTTTTTACTCCGAAAAATGCGCATGCAGCGACGACTATCGGCAGGCGCAAACACATGTTAGCGATTTCAATGGAGATCGCTGAATGCGCTCATGATGCATGGTTGGTTTGGAACGACGGCTATGGGGCTGAATTTATCGCGGCTGGCAATGGTGATCCATTTCTCACCACATCGGATGCATTGAGCATTGCTTACGTGAGACTGCTTAATGTGACCGAGCGTTTGCTTCTGGACCAGATCGGTCTACCCAGCGCGTTCTTTGCAGAGGAGACAAGGCCGCAAAATCTCCATGCATGGCTTAGTGGATGTACCCTCGCTGGAATGCAGGCTGAGGTCGAGGGCCTTCTCCGGGTGCTTTCTGGAGATGGCAGTGACAGTCTGCTCAATCTGATCGCGACACAGGACGGGCTGGTGGAGAAGCGTGATCCGGCGTTGGCGGCGGCGATTCGCGGTCAATTGGCTAAGATTCAAAGGACTCTTGGGAAGCTACAGCAAAGCTCGACGCCGATCCAGCAACAACTGGAGAAAAATCCTGAAGCACTGAAGGAGCTTTATGAGCAGCTGAACACGCTTCAGGAGCAATTGATCGAAGGCTCTCTGGTGCTAGAACTGGATGTCTACACCGGCAAGCAACCGACTTTTGCCAGCGAGGGAAATCCCTAAGCGCCACTTTTTCACACCCAAAACAAACAGACTTATTTTTCTGAGAACGAGGAGAGGATATGAAACGTAAAACCATCAGCCTCATCTGCTTGTTGACCGCCCTGCTAATCACGGTGCTGGCGAGCGTGCTGGCTTACCGTAACCCGAAGGTCCTGCAATACATTCGGGCGCACAATGCCCAAGCGACTGTTTCGGACTACGTCGATAATGCGGTTTTGAAAACGCTGGAGCAGTTGTCGGCCGAGGTGGAGCAGCTTCATCTTGCCGCAGCCCAGTTAGCCGCAGCTCCCACAGAAGCAAAGCTGGAAGCTACTGCGATTGCCTGGCATCGAGCGCACGCCGCTTGGAACAACACAGCCGCTTGTCAGTATGGGCCATCCACGCAATATGATTTTCATAAACGCGTTGCAACCTGGCCCTTCGAAAAAGTGTTGGCCGAAGAGTTGATCAAAAAGGCGCTGCGCGGAGAATGCCAACTCGACGGCCGTTATTTGCGCGAGGAGGAGTTCTCGGGTTTGCGTGGATTCTATGCGCTTCAGTATTTGCTATACCGTGAGGGGAGATTGCGCGAACTCAGTGATATCTCACCCACTGAGCTGGTTTATTTGAGCGCGGTTTCCGAAGCCTTACTCCAAGACAGTCTAGACTTTGAAGCAGCTTGGTGTGGTACGGAAAATCTTACTGAGGATAAACGCGCTGTGTTGGCCAACGCTGGGATCGCAGCTCGCGCCGCCTATGCCGATGAACTGCGCAATCCGGGCTCGGAAGGTAGTCGCTATGCGTCGACGTCAATTTCGCTCCAGGAAGTGTTCCAGGACATCATCGGTGTTTTCGAAGACTTGGCGCCGCAGATCAGTGAGTACCCGCAAGCGGCCAGTTCGGAAGCCACGGCCTATTGGGACAGCCTGGACCCGCATGCCGATATGCTCAACCAGCTGAAGAGTGCTGAGAATGCTTACCTTGGCGGAGTTGAAGGCTCTCGGGAGCGGTCGCTTTCGCAGTTGGTCGCCGCGCATGAACCGGTGCTGGATCGGCTCGTCAAAATTTCTTTTGCCCACACCACTTACCGTATCGAGGCGCTGAAAACCGCCCAGCAAAAAAGCGAAGCCGAATACGATCTTGCTGTGCGCATTGCTGAAGCCGAACTGGAGAAACTCACGGCGCGCATCACCTTGGCGATCCCTTGGGTGATTCTCGATCCCGCGGTCGAACCTTACGCCGCCTACGTCCAATAACGCTGCCCCATTATCACAATCACAGCCATGACTGAACGAGGTCACATCATCAAAAACTTTTTCGAGCGCACCTGCGTTGGCGCAGCGATCATTACCAGCATGCATTGCCCGGTCAACGCTCACCCGAATATGACCGCGACGCCGCCTGGAATTCCAGAGGAATATTTTTCTGGCGGCAAACAGGGTACAGTATTCAACACGACCTCCCGATGTCTGGAAATGCCAGCGCCGGCGGTTGACGCCGACCCCACGCTCACCGAACAATTTGCCGAGGGAGAAGCCATTTTTGAAGCGGACTTTGTTGTCGATCCAAGTGCGCCCTTTGGCGGCTTGGGGCCAATTTACATCAACAACTCCTGTCGCAACTGCCACCCGAATTACGGCCGGGGGAGACGCGTGGATAATTTCACGGAGCAGTTTGGCAACAGCTATACGGCTTTCGTGCACCGGTCAGATGGCAAGCTGGTAAACGGCTATTTATTCATGCTGCAAACGAAGGCTACGCCGCCTTACGAACCGCTTGCCAAGGGGCTCGATATTCAATGGCGCGACTTCGTAGACGAGTACGGCAACAAGTTTCCCGACGGCACGCCTTACAATGAAGGCACACCTTACGAGGGCACGCTCATTTATCCGGAGGTCGACATCATTGATCCGTTGTTGCCACTGCCGGAAGACTATCAGGTCAGCATCGAGGGAACCATTGGTCTTTATGGAACGGGTCTGCTGGACGCCATTCCAGATGCAGACATCATTGCCGAATATGAGCGCCAGCAGGCAGAGCCTAGTATGATCAAGGGAAAGCATGGGCCGTGGGTCACCGAGCCTTTCGATGGCCAGCAGCACTTGGGTAAATTTACTTGGCACAGCCGGCGCGCAACCTTACAGAACGGGCCTGGTTTCAATGGCATCTGGAACGTTCCAAACATTACACGCTCGGATCGCGACAAGTTGTTTGCTTCGCAAGAGTGGATCGAAAAGCAGGCTGAGCTTGGCCATGATATCAGCCAACTCACTGCGAAGCAACCGGTGGAGCTCAGTGAGGAGGACTTGGAAAACCTCAAGGTTTGGTTTACCGGTCTGGCGGTTCCTGCCGCCCGAAATTTAGGCGATCCTCAAGTTAAGCGTGGTAAGCAAATGTTTTATGCCGCGAAGTGCATCGCTTGCCATAAGCCAAATTGGCAAACCGGAAAATCAGACACTATTCCGGGCTACGCCAATCAAAAAATTTGGCCTTACACGGACCTGCTGATGCACGACATGGGCAAGGCCAATTGCCGCGCATGCCACCAGGCCGAACCCGTCAAAGGCAAGACCTACACTGTGCCCGCGCTTTCGGAAATCGAGCCCATCGACGATGGACTCATGGATGACCGCTGGGCGCTGAATCACGGAGTCAAGGCCATGAATCACGGTATCGAAGAGCATTTTCGCACGCCGCCGTTATGGGCGCGAGGGTTGATGAAAACAGCGGTTGACCACTCGGATATGTGGCACGATTTACGCGCACGGAATTTTGAGGAAGCCATTCTTTGGCACTATGGGGAGGGGCTATCTGCCCGTGAAGCGTATCGCAATCTCAGCAAGGAAGACCGCGAGGCTGTCATCGCTTTTTTGAAAGCAATTTAGGGGGAACAAGAAGCATGGAATACGCAAAACATCGGATTGAAGGCGCATGCCTGGAAGCATCACGCTTCGCGCAGAATGGAGCAGAGGAAATTCATTTAATGGTCAAACCCGCTACTGGCGGCAGCTTTAGTCAGCAGGTACAGCACATCATCGACGCGCAAAACGCGTTTCTCGATAGCGAGGGTATTCCCCGTGAGGCGTTGGTGTTCTGTCGCTTTTTTGTCAGTGACTACGCCAACCAATACCAAGCTTTGGAAACCATTCGTGAGTTGGTGCGGGACAGCAAAAATCGCTTCGCCTTGTCGATTATACAGCAGCCCCCGCTTTCGGCGCACAAGGTGGTTGCGTGGTCCTACATCATCCACGATGGCCAGCATGATCAGATGCCGGCGGATATTCTCTCGGATTCGGATTTAATCATACGCCGCGGCGGATACGAACACCTTTGGAGCACGCATCGTTGTTCCTGTAATGGCGTGGTCGATTCTGCGGGGCAGACGAACAAGATTCTTCGTGACTACAATCGGCTGTTGGAGAGCAATGGGTTTTCGATGAAGGACGATTGCATCCGCACATGGTTTTACGTGAAGGACATCGACTACCATTACCAAGGCGTCGTCGAGGCCCGCAAAGACATGTTCACCGGACTCGGTATGACACCCGATACGCACTACATCGCCAGTACTGGCATCGAGGGCCGCAATGCTTGCGCAAAGACCAATGTGCTACTCGACGCTTACTCTGTGCGAGGGCTCAGTGATGGGCAAATCCGCTTTCTGACCGCGCCAGAGAATCTCAATCCAACTCATGAGTATGGCGTTACGTTTGAGCGTGGTGTGAGTGTGGATTATGGTGATCGTCGGCATGTGTTGATCTCCGGCACGGCGAGTATCAATAACAAGGGCGAGATTTTGCACGTCAATGATGTCGCGAGTCAAACGGCGCGCGCCATGGTCAATATCGAGGCCTTGCTGGCGGATGCGGACTTTACCATGTGTGATGTCGCCCACCTGATCGTTTACCTGCGCGACATTTCTGATTCGGGCGTGGTTCAGGAGTATTTGGATGAGCATTACTCGGAGATTCCCAAGGTTTACGTGCTGGCTCCGGTCTGTCGTCCCGGCTGGTTGGTGGAAATCGAGTGCATGGGAGTGAAAGCAGTCGAAAACGAGACCTTCGCTCATTTTTGATTCTTTCAGCGTCACTCGGAGGCGGATCTGGACTATATTGTCCTTCAGCTAATTGTTGGTATAAGTATTGCGTATAATGCATGCGCGATTTTGCTATGCGATTGAGTCGCAGTATCCCGGCATGCAAGTTATGAGCATTTGTTTTTGCCGTTCAAAGCATCAAGACGCAGGTCACAGATGAACTCTTCCAGCCAAACCGAAACTTCTTCACTCTCATCCGCCACTTCAAAGCGAAGTGGCTTCATGCGCGTGGTTTTGTATTTGGGCATGATCGTGAGTCTGGGCGTATTCGCGGTCACGGTCTACAGCAGCTATTGGAAAGCCAAGACGGGTTATGGCGATGACTGGGAAAGCCTGGCGATTCTTGATGGCAAGCATCCGGATTCTCTGACCGGGGGTGATCTGACTCATTTTAAGTTTGGTAACATATCCTTTGAGCAGGAGCCCTATAATTTGCATTGGAAACTCTCGGCGCTGTTTGATGGCGGCGATGGTGTTTTTGAGCGACCCTTCTCCGAGGCTCAATCTTTCAACGATGGTCATTATGCCGATGGTCTTGGCCCGCTTTATAACGCCAAGTCTTGCGAAGCTTGTCACGTGGCCGATGGGCGCTCCGCAGCGCCGTCCAATGAGCGGGGCTTCGAGGGCTTTCTGCTTCGTGTTAGTATTCCGGGGAAGGGGGCCAATGGTGGTCCCAAGCATCACCCGGTTTACGGCGGGCAGCTTGCGGATAACGCCAATCAGGGGCACCAGCCGGAAGTTAAGATTGCCATGCGCTACGAAGAGATTCCGGGGATGTATCCAGACGGCACCGGATACACGCTGCGCAAGCCCATCTACGACCTGACCGAAACCAACTACGGTCCCTTGGGCGATGATGCCATGATTTCGCCGCGCATCGCCCCAAGCATGATTGGCATGGGCTTGCTGGATGCGATTACCCCGGCTGAAATCATTGCCTATGCGGACCCGGATGATGCCGACAACGATGGCATCTCGGGCAAGGTGAATTGGGTGTGGGATATTGAAGCCAAGGAAATGGCAGTGGGTAAATACGGCTGGAAGGCGGAGACGCCAAACCTTCGACAACAAGCTGCCGACGCCGCCGTCAATGACATTGGCATCAGCAGTTCTCTGTTTCCCGATCAGTCATGTGGTGAAGGGCAGGACGCCTGTCGTGAAGCGCTCCATGGAACGGTGGGCGACGCCTATGAAATGATGGAAAAGGAGCTCAACGAAGTCGTGACCTACTTGGAATTTCTTGCCGTGCCAGCGCGTGATCCAGTTGACCACCCCAAGGCGCAACGCGGCGAAAAGCTTTTCGTGCAAATGAATTGCGTAGCTTGCCACAAACAAACCTGGACGACCGGCAACGACCACCGTCAATGGCGTCTGCGCAATCAGAAAATTCACCCCTACACCGACTTGCTGCTGCATGATATGGGCGAAGGTCTCGCCGACCATCGCCCGACCTATGACGCGACAGGCTCCGAATGGCGGACCCCGCCGCTGTGGGGCATTGGCATGACTGAGCGGGTCAACGGCCACACGGATTTTCTCCACGATGGCCGCGCCCGCAATTTGGAAGAAGCCATCCTGTGGCACGATGGTGAAGCTCGCGCCGCCAAGGAGTCATTCAAGCACTTGAGCGAAGACGATCGCGAAGCCGTGTTGGCTTTCTTGCGGACGCTTTAGTCTGCACGCTTGAACTCGTCTTGCGGAGCGATGCGGGCAACCCAAATTCATGAAAACAGGCTTGGGCCGTTTCTTCAAAATCAACAGAGTTGATATAAATTAGTTGCTTTCAGTGGGTTGTTTTTATTCTATGGCATTGTCATGCAACAAGATAGATTGGTTTTGAATGACTCGCTCTGGGTCGCCTTAAAAAAATTAACGCCCATCGGCTGAAGGCACGTGGTACAAAGTGTCTGAATCGTGGTCGTCCGCTTAAAGATGACCGCTTGATGACGGAAGCGATGTTGTGGATTTGCCGCACGGGTAGCCCGTGGCCAGACCTGCCCGATTATTTTGGTCCATGGAAGAGTGTTTACACACGATTCTACCGATGGAGCCGGGAGGGATTATGGGACTTTATCTTAGCTCATTTGCGAGAGCATTATGCTGACTGCGAGTGGCTCATGATTGACTCGACTGTCGTGCGCGCCCATCAACACTCGGCCGGGGCGCGCGCAGGACAGGGTACGCAGGCCTTTGGACGCTCCCGAGGCGGCTTCAGCAGTAAAATACACCTCATGGTAGACGCCTTGGGCTACCCAATGCACTTCATCATCACCGGCGGCGAAAGCGCCGATTGCACGCAAGCACCCGCCCTGCTTAAGCAATGCGAACAGGCCCTCCTTGCGCAGCTCGTTGGAGACGCGTACCTGCCCCAGAGCCGGGTTGTCGATGGCCATCTCGCAGATGC
>JAVDPD010000051.1 GCA_031296935.1 Cerasicoccus maritimus | reverse complement strand
TCAGTTGGCTCAGTGGGCCACTTTTTTTGCATTATGTCGAATTTCCGGCGCCACTGAAAGCCACTCACTATTAGTGAGAGCCATTGGCTAATATTCACTCGTAGTCACTCAAAGCGTCGAGGTGAAGAAATGTTACCTCTAGACGCGCTCAGACGGAGAAAACGCGCGCTCCGCATAGTTTTTTTTAAGCAGGCAAGGCTACTTGCCAAGGATCGGCAGCATGTGACGCTCGTAGAGATTCCTGGTAACGCCCTCGCCAATTACCTGCGCATTGGCCTTGAGCGCACCAGTGTAGCGGGCGCCCATCTTGGCGGCGATTTTGAAACCTACGTGAATGAGCTGACGCAAATGCAGGTTGTAGTCTGGGTTCGACTGGTCATGCTCAAGCGCGGCAACAAATTGTTCGGAAGTCCATGCGTTAACTTCTTCAACCGATGGCAGCTTAGACCGATCGATATCGATCACCGTGCTGTAGGGAGCGGTTAACGCATCAAAATGCTCGATGCTGCCCACATAGATTTCCTTGGCGATCTCCAGGCCTTCGCCTCCTGAACGCGCGAGTCCTATAACCTCTTCCAACCAGGTCGTGCCAGCGGTCTTCACGTGGAGGCCGACGCCATGCTCAGTAATCAGCTTTTTGATAATCGGATAGAGCGAAAACTTGTCGCTGCCGGAGTGCACGCTGATTTTGAGTGTTTCCGGGAGGCCGAAGGTCTGAACCGCAAAGCGGATTACACAGAGATCGGCATGAAACTCCTGCTCAAACTGGGCCAGATCGCCCACGTAATCGACGCCCTTGTTGAAGCGGCCCGTGAACTTTGGCGCCACGGTTTGCGCGGGGATTGATTCCGACGCCATCATGGACAAGATGTAAAACAGTTCGGCTGGTCCTTGCGGCGTATCTGTCTCGTCAATAGAGACCTCGGTGACAAAAGCATCCGTGCCCTTGGCCGACTCAATGAGTCGATACAGCTCGCCAGCCTTTTGAATGGCGGCAAAGAACTGCTGGCCAGCGGCTACAGCAGCTGCCCGTGAAAGCTGAAGCGGAGACTCCAGCCCCTCGATTGTCAGCTCGCCAAAATAGCGCTCGATGCCAGCGATCCAGGCTTCCATCGCCACGGCGTCCGGCGTTTCACCGACATAGTCAGCAACGTCCAGGGTGAAGAAATTACTACCGGGAATAAAGTCCGCAACCGTATCCATCTTGATGTGATCAGCGTCGACGTAGAAATTTTTATCCCAGCCCAAGTCTTTCACCGCAGCATCAGCTTCCACGCGCAGGCTTTGCGGCTCCGTGCCGACGATGCTGTGCTCGCGGTAGGACTTATTCCACGTCGGATAGACGTCAATCCCCGCTTTGCGGGCGTTTAAAATCGCTTGTAGCTGGGCGTTGCCCTGGTGGCCGAAACGGTCACCCATGCCAAAGGTAAATGCATCAATCACTTTAGTCATCAGTGCGTCAATATCGAGGGGTTGTTCTAGGTTCGGTTCTGACAGCTTGGAGCCCATAGGCCAGCCAAGCGGCATGGGTGCCGCAACACCGTCAGACCATACTGTTACCGAAGCATTATAATTTTTCCCTCAGCAACAGTCCATAGCAAGCGAGCTCATGCACTTGACATTTTCGCTCAAAACTTGAGTGCAAACAAACCAAGCACCTGACTGACTGGAGGATTACTCTGACTGACCCGAGGATTAAAGCGACACCCAGGCGTCAGTTTGGGCCGACTGATAACAGGCCTTGATGAAGGAAACTGCGCTCAGGCCGTCTTGAGCCGTAACGACTGGCGCGTTGCCGGATCGAATACACGAGACGAAGTCACGGAATTGCTCACGGTGTGCATCGCCCCATTGCCACTTGTCGTCACTCGGCTTATCGGCCTCGGCCGAAGCGGAGCGCGTACCTCCGGTGGCCACTTGCAGGGCATGTGCATTGGCCCCAGCGCCACCCACCGTATCACTTCCCTGAATCGCCAGCGTCTTTAGCTCATCGCCTTCGATCAACGCCGAACCTGCGGAACCATAGAGCCCCAGCGAAACCGGATAGCCGGGATACATCGCCGTCGACGCCAGCAGTGAGCCCATCGCGCCAGACTCAAACTCGACCTGGACCGTAATCAAGTCTTCTACTTCAATCCGCTCATGCGCCACCGTTGCCATGCGCGCATAGACCCGCTTAACTGGTCCCACAAACCAAAGCATCAAATCGACGGTATGAATTCCCTGATTGGTCAGGGCGCCGCCGCCGTCAATTGCCCAGGTGCCACGCCAGTCCTCGGAGTCATAGTATTCTTGTGTGCGATACCAGGGAATACGCACTTCCGTGTATAAGAGCTGGCCTAGTTTCCCGGCGTCCAAAGCTTCCCGAACAATGCCAGAGGCTGGGTCAAAGCGGTGTTGCGAAATCACCGAACATAATTTCCCCGACTCGTCCACTGCCTCCATTAAGCGCTGACAAGCCTCCAAAGAAACATCCATTGGCTTTTCTACGATGACATGCTTACCGGCTTCCAGCGCACGTATGGCCAAACTAGCATGCACTCCAGTGGGCGTGCAAAAAGTCACTGCCTCGATGCTAGAATCTGCACAGATTGATTCAAAACTGGCGACCTCAAGACCGAATTCTTCAGCTAACGCCTGCGCCCGTTCCTCTTGGGTATCGCAGAGGCAGACCAGCTTTACCTCTGAGGGTATCGCGAGCAGCGCCTTAATTTGTGTTTTCGCGATGGAGCCACAACCAATCAGCGCAAAGCGTATGGGGGAATCTGAAATCGAGTGGGACATTCCGACTAACCTATTTAGTCGCCCAAATAGAAATCAACTAGAAATAAAGCGCGAACGTGCTCTACCGGTCCATATAAGCTCGCTGCGCAGACCAGTTAAAGAAAAGAAGAGCCAGAGGCCTCAGAACAACCAAGAACCTCACCAGCATGCTATACTTTAACGCCGCTAAACTCGACAAAACTGAGGCCAGAGTTCCACACTTAATAGCGAGGAACCGTAATCTAATCTTCAGGTTTTATGACTCAATGGCGTATCCAATCCGCGGGGGGCTGCATGTATGCCTACCCGCCGGGCAACCACTCTTTGCGGCCGCCGACCCACACGTTGTAGGCGAAGGGCTTATTGTTCTTGGACGGGACGACGGAGACCGTGGCGCCGCTGGCGGCGGCCAGGGCGAGGCCGCCGGCGATGTCCCAGAGGCGGATGGTGTCCTCGGTGTAAACGTCCATGCGGCCAATCGCGACATAGGTCAACGCGAGGGCGGCGCTGCCAATCATGCGAATTTTGGCGAAGCTTTGGACGTCTTTAATGAAGCCGCGCAAGGCGGTGTCGCCGTAGTCGCGTCCGTGGGGGAAGCCGGTGCAGAGCACGGCGTGTTGCTTTTCCTCGGGCCACCACGGTGTGAGCGGTTGGCCATTGCAAGTGAGGCCCCAACCGGCGGCGCCGGCAAAGAGTTCGTCCGCATTGAAATCATACACGACGCCCACGACGGGCTCCAAGCCGCGCATCAGGCCGATGCTCACGCAGCAGGCCGGCAGACCGCGCAGGTAATTATACGTGCCATCCAGGGGATCGACCACCCAGTAAAGTTCGTCGCGCGTGGGCAAGGTTTCGTCGCCGCCCTGCTCTTCCCCGATGATCGGCAGCCCGGTGGCGTCGGAGAGCAGCTTGCGGATGAGCTTCTCGGACTCGACGTCGGCCTTGAGCTTGACGTCTTTGGCGTCCTGAAAATTGACAGTGCGCAAATCGGTGCCTTCGGCGAGGACGGCTCCCGCGGCGCGGGCGGCTTCAGTGGCGATCTTGAGGTAATCGGGCTGGTCTGGCATGGGGAGGCAGTTTGGCGAATGGACTGCGGCGGGCAACGTAATATTGACGTTGGGTAAGGTGCGGAGAGGCAGTTGGTATTTTAACCGCAGAGAGCGCAGAGGACGCGGAGAACGGGGAGTGAGTCTGAAACAAGGTTTAATGTGCGAATGAGTTTGGAGGAAGGCTTTTGAGTTAATGTGAACTCAGCGATCTCGGCGTCCTCCGCGTTCTCTGCGGTTAAAATACGCCGACTTGAGAGCGTATAGTCCGCTAGCCTTATGGCGCCCATAAGGGTCGCGACTAGCGACGCGTCACCGCATTGTAATGAAAAAAAATGCCGATTATGCGTGTCATTGGCGCGCGCTTGGCTTTAGTTTCGGACCAGCATGGATGTCGAAATACTTTCGCGAATCCAATTCGCCTTCACGATTGCCTTCCACTACATTTACCCGCCGCTGAGCATCGGCCTTGGGGTGATGCTAGTATTAATGCAGGCCTTCTGGCTTAAAACGCGCAACCCGCTGTATCATAATATGGCGCGCTACTGGACGCGTGTCTTCGGATTGACCTTCGCCATCGGCGTGGCCACCGGGATCGTCATGGAGTTCGAGTTCGGCACGAACTGGGCCACCTACTCGCGCTTTGTCGGCAGTGTGTTTGGCGGGCCGCTCGCCATTGAGGGCATCTACGCGTTCTTCCTGGAGTCCGGCTTCCTGGCGATCCTGCTGTTCGGCTGGGACAAGGTCGGGCCGAAAACACACTTTTTCGCCACATGTATGGTCGCCCTGGGTGCCCACTTCTCGGCGATCTGGATCATTGTCGCCAACTCCTGGATGCAGACTCCGGCCGGCTTCCACCTGGTCCGTGAGGTTGGTAAAAACCCGGACGGCAGCCCCATCGAGGTGCCGCTGGATCCGGGCTACATTTTAAAACAAGAAGACCTGGACCACGTCCGCGCAGTGGTGGACAGCTTCTGGGAGATGGTATTAAACCCGTCGACTCTGGACCGCATTACGCACACCGTCATCGGTTGCTGGCTAGCCGGCGCGTTTCTGGTGGTCAGCATCAGCGCGTTCTATCTGCTCAAGCAGCGCCACCTTCAATTTGCCAAGACTTCGCTCAAGTTTGGTTTGGCCGTCGGCTGCTTTGCCTCGCTGCTCCAGTTGGTCAGCGCGGACTCCACCGCACGCGGCGTGGGTGACAACCAGCCCATCAAGCTCGCCGCAATCGAAGGCTTGGCCGATACGACCACCGAAGCACCGCTAGGCATCGTTGGCTGGGTGAGTTGGGACAAGGATGCCGATGGCAACATCATCGGCATCAAAGAAAATTCGTTCAAGATCAAGGGTCTGCTCAGCATCCTGATGGACGGCGACTTCCTTCACCCGGTTGAGGCCAGCAAAACAGTGGTCCAGGGCCTGAATGATTTGCCGAGCGATGAATTCATCCTCGCGCGCCACCCCGGCGCCACCCCTGAAGAAATTAAGCTCATCCGTCCGGAATACTGGCCCAATGTGCCCGTGGTATTCCAAACCTACCACCTGATGATTGCGCTGGGCATGGGGCTGATCGGCATTTCCGTGCTAGGCTGCATCCTGTGGAAAACTGGTCACCTCTGGCGGACGGATATCAAGTGGGTGCGCTGGTTCCTCATCGTGCTGGTGCTATCGGTTCTCATGCCGCAAATCGCCAACCAGGCCGGCTGGTTTACCGCAGAAATGGGCCGCCAGCCCTGGATCGTTTACGAAATTCTGAAAACCAGCGAGGGTCTCTCCAAGGCGGTGATAGCCGGCCAGGTGCTCAGTTCGCTGATCATGTTCGCCTTCATTTATGTGCTGCTGTTCATGGTGTTTATCTACACCCTGACCAAGAAAATCCAGCATGGCCCGAAGGACGACGAGTCGATCAACATCCTGCCTGAGAAATGGCGCCCGATGGCCCTCAAGGGCGGACGCCAAACGGCGCCGACCACCAACGACCAGCCTAACGACTAAACCGAAACTGCTGCTATGGATTACAACACCATCTGGTTCATCCTCGTCGGCGTGCTTTTCACCGGCTACGTCATGCTTGACGGCTTCGATTTAGGCGTCGGCATTCTACATCTTTTTGAGAAAGACGACACCAACCGCCGCATCCACCTGAACGCCATCGGCCCGGTGTGGGACGGTAACGAAGTCTGGCTGGTCACCGGCGGGGGCGCGTTGTTCGCCGCATTTCCGGAAGTTTACGCCACCGCGTTTTCCGGTTTTTACGACGCCTTCATGCTGCTGCTCTGCGCCTTGATTTTCCGCGCAGTCGCCATCGAATTCCGCAGTAAGGAAAAGTGGCCGCTTTGGCGCAAAAGTTGGGACATCGCATTCGCCTTCGGCAGTTTCCTCTCAGCCTTCCTGATTGGCGTGGCCATGGGCAACATTACTTGGGGCATTCCGCTGAATGAGCACCACGAATTCACGGGCAATTTCCTCACGTTGATCCACCCCTACTCGCTCTTCCTCGGCATCACGACCGTCGCGCTGTTCGCCATGCACGGCAACATCTACCTGATCCTCAAAACCGAGGGTGAGCTGCAGGCCAAGCTGCGCCGCTGGATCAAAGTCACCATTCCGATCTACGTGGTGTGCTTCCTGATCTTTAACTTCTGGACGATGTATAAGTGCACTCACATCGAGGACTCACTGCGGGATCATATGGTCGAGCTGAGCATCCTCTTCCTGCTCACAGTGATGGCCGTCGGGGCAATTCCCCGCGAAGTGCACAAAGGGCGGGAATTCCGGGCCTTCCTCTTTTCTTGTCTGCAAATGGCCTTCCTCATGGCTTTGTTCGGCTTGAGTGTGTTCCCGAACATGATCTTCTCCACGCCCAATGTCGAAAACAGCCTGACGATCTACAATGGCGCATCACCGCAAAACACGCTGCAATTCATGTTCGTCGTGGCCATGATCGGCGTGCCCATTGTGCTGACCTACACGGCCTGCGTATATTACATTTTCCGTGGTAAAGTGAAGTTGACCGAAGAAAGCTACTAGCTGGCATGAAGCTAGCTTAAGGCTCGCCATGACCCAATCAAATCCCCACAATCCGTTTACAGAGACGCGATAACCTGCTACGTTAAAAACCTCACTATATGGATTTAAGCGCCTACCAAACCGACGGCTTCTTTGACGAAATGTTCAGCGCCCCTGGCGTCGTCCGGCCCCACTACCAGAAAGTCATGGAGCGGCTCCAGTCGCTCAACCTGCAAGACTTTGAACAGAAGCAACAAGCAGTCGATCTGCTCTTTCTGCGCGCCGGTGTGACGTTTACCGTTTACTCGGATAACCAAGGAACCGAGCGCATATTCCCGTTCGACCTGATGCCGCGCATCATTCCGCAAGGCGAGTGGGAGTTCCTCGAACGCGGGCTCAAGCAGCGCATCATCGCGCTGAACATGTTCCTGCACGATATTTATCACGATCAGAAGATTCTGAAGGACGGCGTCATCCCGCCCTCCTACGTCTTGTCGGCCAAGCATTTCCGCCGCGAATTTGTCGGCTCAGACGTCCCGAAGGATATTTACATCCACATCTGCGGCTCCGACTTGATCCGCGATAAGGACGGCCGCTACCTCGTCCTCGAAGACAATGGCCGCTGCCCGTCCGGCGTTTCCTATGTGTTGGAAAACCGCCAGGCCATGCGCCGCGCGTTCCCGAATTTGTTCCCGACGGCGGGCGTCCGCCCCGTGGAGAATTACGCTGAAAAACTGCTCAAGATGCTGCGCAACATCGCGCCGCGCGGGCAGGATAATCCCACAGTCTGCGTCCTGACGCCCGGGGTTTACAACAGCGCCTATTTCGAGCACTGCTTCCTGGCCCGCCAGATGGGCGTGGAGATTGTTGAAGGCCGCGACTTACTCGTCCGCGACTTCAAGGTCTACATGCGCACGACCAAGGGCCTCCAGCAAGTCGACGTGCTTTACCGCCGCATCGACGACGACTTCATCGACCCGAGCGTCTTCCGCCCGGACTCGATGCTCGGCGTCCCTGGCCTCGTCAACGCCGTCCGCGCAGGCAACGTCGCGCTGGCCAACTCGATTGGCACTGGCGTCGCCGACGACAAGGTCATGTATTACTTCGTGCCGAAGATGATCAAGTATTACCTCGGCGAAGACCCGATCCTCGATCAGGTGGAGACGTATTTGGCCTCCGAAGACAAGGACAGGCAGCACATTCTGGCCAACCTCGACAAGCTCGTCGTCAAGTCTGCCAACGAAGCCGGCGGCTACGGCATGCTGATGGGCCCCTGGGCAGAGAAGGAAGAGATCGAACGCTTCCGCGTGGAGATCGAGCGCAACCCGCGCAACTTCATTGCCCAATCGCCGATCTCGCTCTCGCGCCACCCCACCTGGACGCCCGAGACCGAGCAATTCGAAGGCCGCCACATCGACTTCCGCCCATACATTCTCTACAGTGGCCCGGACGACATTTCGATCATCCCCGGCGGCCTGACCCGCGTCGCACTCAAGCGCGGCTCATTGGTGGTGAACTCCTCCCAAGGCGGCGGCTCCAAAGACACCTGGGTCCTTTATGGCAATGAATGATTTGAAAGTGCATACGTGTGTGGGGTCATAAGTGCCCAAGTTGCAACCGATTCACCACACCCACACACCTCCCCACCTACACACACCTACGAACTCTTTAGAAATATGCTTTCCCGCGTAGCAGATTCACTTTACTGGCTTGCCCGTTACACCGAGCGCGCCGACAACCTTGCACGCCTCGTCGAAGTCAACCTCCAGCTCCTGCTCGACTTCAAAGACCTCGACAATGACAAGCTCAAGGAGCACTGGGACCCGGTCATCCGGTCCACCGGTGACGAAGAACGTTTCTATGAACTTTACGACGAGGCCAACAGCCAAACCGTCACCGACTTCCTGACGTTCAACCGCGAAAATCCAAACTCGGTCATCGGCTGCATCTCCGCCGCCCGCGAGAATGCCCGCATGATTCGCGACCAGATCTCCAGTGAACTCTGGGAAACGCTGAACAACCTCTACCTGTTCCTGAAATCCAACGACGCCAAGCACATTTGGGAGCACTCCGGTGCCTACGAGTTTTACGACCACATCAAGGACCACTCCCTGCGCTTCCAAGGACTCGTCGCCGCCACACTACCACGCGACGAATGCTATGATTTCATGCAGTTCGGCCGCTTCATTGAGCGCGCGGATAAGACCACCCGTATGCTAGACATCAAATACCACATTCTGCTGCCGAGCCCAAGCGACGTTGGCGGCGCCGTGGACACCGCCCAGTGGGTCGCCCTACTCCGCGCTGCCTCCGCCTACGATGCCTACCACGCCCAATACCTGGCCAATATCGATCCGGCCAATGTCGCGGAATTCCTCATTTTCTCAGACACCTTCCCGCGCTCGATCCGCTACTGTGTTACCCAGATCAACGCCCGGCTGCACAACATATCCGGATGTCCCTGGGGCAGCTATTCGAACGAGCCGGAGAAGCTTTGCGGCAAGCTGATGAGCGACCTGATTTACTCCAATGTGCAGGACGTCATTGGTTTTGGCATGCACGAATGGCTCGACCAATGCCAGGAGCGCCTCAACGAAATCAGCCAGGCGACCTACCAGACCTACATGTTCCAAAAACCAATCGACTTGGCCGAGGAAATCCAGCAACAGCAGCAGCAACAGCAGTAATCACCGCTACCTGCGCGGAACCTATCTGCGCATCGGCGGTCTTAAGGATGCATGATCAGTTCCACTGCGCTGTCCATCATGCTTTCACTATCCTCGGCTTCGGCAGAGGATCTGGTTCTGTCCGGCAAGGCCAACGACGAAGTCGTCAGCCAATTCCAGATTGAGGCGGACTACTACCGCAGCAAGGCAGCCGCGCTGATGCAGAAGTATGAGCCGCCAGCCAACGAAGAATCAGCGGTGAACCGCGTCGTGCTGGACGTTTTAAAAATCCGCGCCGAGCAAGAGGCCGCCTACTTGAGCCGCCTGCAAAAGTCCGATGAGCTCGACCGTGTAGCCATCGGCGTCAGCGAACTTTATCTGCAACACATCCAGCGCACGATTTCGCGAATGGAACGCTCTGCATAAAGCGGGGTGGCCAAGCTTTAGCTTGCCATTGCGAACTGGAGCTTATCCTTTAGCAGGCTTAAGAACAAGCCATGCTGTTGAATATTCTCCATCGCACCACGTATCGCTACGCTCAGACCGCGAGCGATAGCTTTAACGAAGTGCGGCTGCAGCCTATCAATCAAACCGGGCAGCAACGGCTGTCATTTTCGCTGACCAGCAATCCTATTGCACAGCAGCATAGCTACTACGATCTTTATAAGAACTGCGTGCACGTGGTTCAGCTCGGCTCAACTCACCAACGGCTGTGCATTGAAGCGCAATCGCAAGTGGAAACCAGCCCATTGCCCTTGCCCGGTCCCTGTGACCCCGCCTTGCTGCAAGACCCGATGCTCGCATTCGAGCTGCATGATTTCCTGATGGACACACAATACGTCCAACTATCGCCCGAGCTCTGGCGCTGCGCGGTGGATTGCCTGCCCAATGGTTTGACGGACATCTGGACCGACGCCACCACGCTGAGCAACTGGGTGTACGATTCGTTCCAATACGTCCCCGGCGCCACCACCGCGCACACCACCGTCAACGAAACGCTACATGACCGGCGCGGCGTATGCCAGGATTTCGCCCACGTGCTGCTCGGTCTTTGCCGCAGCATGAAGCTGCCCGCCCGCTATGTGAGTGGTTACTTTTTCAACGATCAATACGAGGAGACCGAAGGCAGCAGCGAAGCATCCCACGCCTGGGTGGAAGTTTACCTGCCCGGGCAAGGTTGGTGCGGCATCGACCCAACCCATCGTCGCCCCGCCGACGAACGCTACGTGAGTGTGGCCGTCGGCCGCGACTACTCTGATATACCTCCGGTTTCGGGCGCCTACCGTGGCGTGCGCGAACGCGAAATGGACGTTTACGTCCGCATCACTCAGACTACGACCAATGAAACTGCGATTTAAACGAAACCTCAAAAAGGCAGGCGCCGCTGGCCCACTGGGCCTTTATCGGCTCAGCAAAAAAAAGGGCAAGCGAAAGCATCAGTGGACCCTGCAGCTCGACCCAGTGCGTTTGTCGGTTTTGTTCGGGATTTTGTTTTGCCTCGCATACGTCGCGGCCGTCATTGGCGCCTACACGATTCGCAGCAAGCGCCCGTATAATCAAATCACACTGAGCGACATTGCCTTTCCCTGGAACTGGCCCGGCCTCGACGAAAAAGCCGGCGCCACCAACCTCGCCCATGGCAAAGCACTCTTTGAAGATGGCGACCTGCGAGGCGCGTTTCACATGCTGCGCTCGGGTCTCAAGCGCAAGCCCGATGACCACGAGGCCCGTCTCAAGCTTGCCCAACTCAACTATGCAGTCGGCGCGTCCGAAGACGCCACCAACATCCTCGATATCGGCCTGACCTACGGCTACCCTGCGGACGAAAATTACATCCAGCTCTTGCTCATTTTGCTGACCATGCGCGAGGATTTCGATGCCATTAGTTCGGTTTCCCACAAGCTGCGCCAATTTCCTGAGGTGAAGGAAGACCAGGAACTCTGGCAAAAGCTGGCCGAAATCGAACTCAGCGCATTAAAGAAGAACCGTAATTTTGAGCAGTTGCTCAAGTATGCGCAGGAGATGCGCGCCATTGAGCCGAACTCAGCACGCTACGAAGACCTACAGCTACTATCCATGATCAAGCTGGGCTTCATCGATCAAGTGGAAGCTCAACTCAACACGTTTTCTCTGGCGAGAAAACACTCGCCTCAATGTCGCTACCTACAAGCCATGATCGCGCTCCAAAATAACGAACTTGAGGAGCTGGACAAACTTTACGACACCATCATGCGTTGGCCGACGAAGCCCTACCCCCTTCAAAGTCAGATGATTATCGAGCTGAATTACGCCGGGCTAAACAAGCGTCGAGATCAACGCATAGCAGAATACGTTGCGCGTCATCAGGGTAAACCAACTGCGCTGATCATGGCGCTTCGACTGTTCTATAAATACCAGACCACGGAGCAAAACGACACGCTCATCGAGCAAATAACTGAGCTTGATCCCGATAATGCACCTAAAGATCTGGAGTTGCTTTCCATCCAATCCCTTTTGCTGGAAAAACAATACACAGAGGCCCAAAAGCGTTTCAAACGTTGGGTCACCGACAACAGTGGCGAAACACCAGAGCAATACCTCTGGCTTGAGCAACTTCTCATGACTCTAGTCGAGAAACGTCAAGATGACCGAGTGGATCTATGGGAAATGATGCATGCCAAGCGCCTTCCCAATGAGGCCTATAAGCTGACCGTCAACGCCCTGATCGAATCCGAAGATTTCGAAACCGCCGAGCGCATAGCCGAGAACGGCCTGAAGTTCTATCCCCATGATGAAAAGCTTGCCGAACTACGACGAAGCGCTTTGACGCAGCGTTAAAAAATTACGCCACACTGGAATCCAAGCACGAGGGCGTTGTCGATCGAACCAAAGCCCATCGGATCAAGAATGATTTGCAGATCCGGCTGCACACTAAACCACTCAGTCACCTGGATAAGATACGTCATTTCAATGTTCGTTTCGTGATTCTGCCCCAGGAGTTGATCATTGAAATACGTCACGCCGTAGCCAACAGCTAGCGCGTCATCGGGACGACTCGGCAAGACGCCCTCATAAACAAAACCAAATGAATAAAACCAGGGTGAGACCGACACACTACTCGGCCCTGTCCAGCTACCAAGCGCCCATGCGGTCAAGCCAACATCATCCGGATCATCGCCGGGCACGAGTTGTTGCTCCAGAATAATCCAAGCCGCGCCAATACCATCCTTTAGCGGGGAAACGCCTGGTGGAACGGTCACTCGCGGAACCTCTGCTGTATCGTAATAGCCGCCAACCTTCACATGTCCCGGAGAAGCTTCGCTTTGCAGCAAATCTACGCGCCATTGGTAGTCCACCTCGCCCATGAACATGGCACCCTTGCCCAGATCGAAGTCAAAGTTCACGCCTCGCTGACTGGAATCTGTGATATTAAGCTCTGAGGTATTGGCCAAGCCAAACGAAAGGTTCACTTCTTCACTCGCCTGCCAAGACGCCGTCCCCATCCACACTGCGCCTGGGAAACCGGAGAAATTGGGGTTCACCGCACTGAGGTTCCAAGGGTTGTCATTGAACGCCAAGCTCACGAAGTAATCCCAAAGCGGACTCGATGCAAAATACGACTCCGGCGTTAGGCGCCCGACTTTGGCCACGAAATCTTCGTTCTCATAACTGACATAGAGATGCGCCAAGCCAACCGGAACAACCCCGCTGAACAAAGTAGATGGCTGCACGGCATTGCCAATATCGTTGGCCAGGTTTTTGCCCTCGGCGTTGTAACCCAGCACCGTGAAACCCCAGCCATTGAGATACGGCTTCTCCAACACCTTGGCCAAATCGATCGAAGCACCAAAAGAACCAAGTGTCGCATAGCGTAGTGACTGATCCTGCCCCCCCGCTGGATTGCCCAATACATCGACATAATAATTGCCGACAAACGTGATGCCTGACTCATTCGCAAACTCGTCGCGCCAACCATCGTAGTCGAGCATGTAGTCCCCGGAAAGCCAGCGATCAAACTGGGACGGACCATCATCCGGCGCCGGAGTTTTATCCGTTTTAGCGTTGGCAAGCAGTACCATCAAAGGCAGCATTGCGACACACCAAAGGGATCGAAATTTAAAGATTATCTTTTGGTTACGGTAAAACCCGCCATGACTCCACATCCTGTAAACACCCTACACTACAATCATGAAAAAGGTCAAGCATCTCGACTCACACAATGAACCTCTACACTTTACTTACGCCGACCGCCACATGGACGAAACGGTCTCGAAATACGAAATACCCGAGGGCGGCATGGACGCACGGGTTGCGTATCAAGTAATCAAAGACGAGCTCAACCTCGATGGTAACCCCGCGCTGAATCTTGCCAGCTTCGTGACCACCTGGATGGAGCCCGAAGCTGACGAGCTACTCAAGTGTTCCGCCAATAAGAACCTCGTCGACCAGGACGAGTATCCGCAAACCGAAGAGATCCACCAGCGCGTCGTCAGTATGATGGGCCGCATGCTCAATGCACCCAAGGACTGCGATCCCGTTGGCACCTGCACTGTCGGCTCCTCCGAAGCAATCATGCTTGGCCTACTCGCCCACAAGTGGACCTGGAAGAAGAAGCGCCAAGCCGCTGGCCTTTCCATCGATAAGCCCAACGTAGTTTTCTCCGCCGACGTCCACACCTGCTGGGAAAAATTTGCCCTCTACTTCGACGTCGAAATGCGCGTTGTGCCGCTCAAAAAGGACCAATTCTACATGACCGCTGATCAGCTCGACGGCTATGTGGACGAAAACACTGTCGCCGTGGGTTGTGTCATTGGCACCACCTTCACTGGCCAGCTCGACGACGTGCGCGGCATCAACGCCTACCTCAAGAAGATCAAGGAAGAGAAAGGCTGGGACATTCCGATCCACTGCGACGGCGCGAGCGGCGGCTTTGTCGCGCCCTTCGTTTACCCTGAAGTCGAGTGGGATTTCCGTCTGGCGCACGTTAAGTCGGTCAACATTTCGAACCACAAGTTTGGCTTGGTTTACCCGGGCATCGGTACGGTGGTCTTCCGCGACCGCAGCGACCTCCCGGAAGAGCTGGTGTTCAACATCACCTACCTTGGCGGCAACATGCCAAACTACAGCCTGAACTTCTCCCGCGCTTCTTCCATGGTGCTGCTGCAGTATTACAATTTCCTGCGCCTCGGCAAAGATGGCTACCGCCGTATCATGAAGAACATCATGGACAACGCACAGTACCTCGAAGAAAAGCTTCTAGAGCTGGAAATCTTCGAATTGCTGAATGAGTCCAAGTATCTGCCGACCGTCACCGTGCGCCTCAAGGATCACAATGCCGACAACAAGATAATTTACCTCCTCAGCGACCTGCTTCGTCAATTTGGCTGGATTGTCCCTGCCTACTCCCTGCCAGCCGATGCCGACAGCGTGCACGTGCTCCGCATGGTGGTGAAGGAAAACTTCTCCCGCGACATGGCCGAGAAGTTCGCCGAAGACATGAAGCACTGCATTGCAAAGCTTAAACAAGACGCCCTCGATTACGAGAAGCTGGTTCAAGAAGCACGCGCCAAGGGTCGCGTCTGCTAGCCAACCTTCGGTTGGATTGAGAAATTTACGCAGTGCGTAAATACTCGATTAAACATGACAAAAGCGCAGTGGCAACAAGCCCTGCGCTTTTTCTGTGGTCAAATTCAACTAATACCTTTTCTCGATTAAATTGAGATATTTAGCACAATATTTGCTTAAGTGTGTTTGTGAGGAAACGACATTTAGAGCATTTGCACTTTAATTAGTCCGATACTTTGCATGCTTAAAATAAGCCCAGCAATCCTTACTGGTTAGTTTA
>JAVDPD010000050.1 GCA_031296935.1 Cerasicoccus maritimus | reverse complement strand
GCCCAATTTGCCAAACAACAATCCGCAGGTTCCGGCTCCGTTCGGCCTACGGCCTCTCTACGCCAGAACCTCAACAATCCAACCAACCCACTAAACAACAAACCGACTGGAATCTTCTCATAACAAGTGGGCCAAAAAGGGGGAGCCAGCCACGTCCGGCGCTTACGTTTATACAAGCAAATCGGCCAGCTCCAGGAGGAGGTGAAATTTTTTAAATACAGCTGTGACAAGCTCGGTATCCTTATTCCGGAGGACGAACTTAGTCGATAAGGGCTAGCCATGAGCATCCAGAAACAGTGCAAATTGCTTGGGGTGCCCCGTTCGAGGTTCGGGACCACCTCACTCACCCCGTGTCGTTAGCGGCCTCGTCGAAATCTAGGCCCATCGAATGCATCCAGTAAAGCGGCATCGACCTGTATGTGAGCGTCTAAAACGAAGCCGCCACAACCTGAGATCTGCGAAATCTACCAAGGCATTGGCATGACTTTAAGGTTATCCCAATACGAAAGCACCGGTACGCCCCCATTGTTAGCCGGACTAATAATGTCGATGCAATCAATACTACTGGCGTCATTTCGGAAGGGCAGGCCATCGAAACGCTGATCGTTAAAAACTAAGTTAAACGTATCAGTTACCACGTCAATTTCCAGCCGTAGATGATGCCAACTACCATTGGAGCAATCCACTCCCAAGTTAACAAATCCACTACCACTATGGTATGATATAGAGCTAGGACCAATGTATAGACATACAGCTTGCCCGCCGATATAGAGATAGGTTGCCTGTGAATTAGTTATACCAGGCTCGGTGCCTCCATAGTAATCAATTTCGATGGCGAATTCTCCATTTTGCGCATCGAACACCTGAACGCCACGCACAGTATCGACATCGCTGGCATCGTATAATCGCAAAACGGATTTACGGGACGTCGAATCTGTGGGATCATCAACCACCCCAAGAGTTGAACTTCCGACATTGCCCGAGCCAAGCCAACTCGCTGGCAGATTGCCGTTGGCTGTATCATTAAAGCTTTCTTTAGCCATGAAAGCAGGAGCATTCCAATGACTCACGCTGAAATTAGTCCAATAGCAATGAATCGTCTGTCCGCCCTGATCGGTGGGACTTATCATTGAGATTTTTGATATGCTGCTAACTGTATTCCTGAAGGGCAACCCATCAAAACGCTCATCATTAATGATTAAATTGAAAGTGTTATCTTCAGGATCTAGCTCAAGGCGCATATGATACCAAACTCCATTCTGAAAATTAGCATCCAGTGTCACTATCTTGTTTCCATTATGGTAACTAAACTGCCCGGGGCCAACATAAAGACAAACACTCCACCCCTCTACGTAAAAATACGCCTTTCCGGTATTAACATGTGAGCTGTCAGCGACCCCATAGAAATCGAACTCAACTGCAACCGGACCACTTTGGGTAGAAAAATTGCGTGTAGCCGCTACAGATTGATTATCCGATATATCAAACATACGAACAACTTGATCAGATGATGAGTTCACAGGAGCTGCCACCACCTCTATACTACCACTAATACCATCACCTGATGCCCCTGTCCATCCAGTGGGGAAATTTCCAAGTGCAGTTGAGGAGAAATTGTCGACCAGCAGATCGCAGGGGCCATCCCACCCCAGCTCAGGCACATCAAGTATCAATAACCAATCCTCAAAACTACCTGAACTGGGAGGGGTGAAGGCCACTAGAGGACCACACGCGACCGTGCCCAACTGTGTAGTATTACCAGTTTCAGGATCCATCCAGTAGGCGCGCGCATAGTGTCCTGCCAATGCAGTCAAATCCAAAGACACCTCCTGCCCCTCGGCGATATACACCATAGCGTAACTACCCTTTTCATCGCGAGTAGCCCATACAGTATGATAACTGGAACCCTGTCCACTGACGATCATGCTCTGGTCGGGAATTCGTGTAAAGAATGGGCGACCATCAATAAGTACGTCCTGCATATAGCCAAGCTGAGTCGCTGCAGGCCTTTCCATAGCGCCATACCAGTTAAGATCGGGAAGCCAAGTGCCCGTATAAGCTTGGACAGAGGGTTGAAAGACCCCATTAGAGCCATATCCAAAACCTGCCCCACCACTAAACACGGTACAATAGGCCGCTACGCGAATATCATGAGCCGTTAGTCGATCATTCATATCGCCTAAATCCAGACCCTCAGTAATCTGTTCATAACCTGCTTCGTCATCAAATATTGGCTTTATTGGATGTTTTTTGCGATTATTTGTAATGTGTGTTTCCTTAGGATTGGGATCGCTGACAAATGCTGGATTTGATACCCGACGATGCCCAGACTGGTTCATATTGAAGGCCAGCCATTCCGAATTATGAAACCATGTTGCCGACGAGCTATTACCACGCGGATGATAAGTAATCATTTGATCGCCGCTTCCGCCATTTCGAAGTCCGTCAACGAGAAGATCCCACACTGGTCCGTAGTTGACACCATTGGAGCCATGCAGGTTACGGTCACCGCCCATAGACCAAATAACTTGTTTGTTGGCAAATTTAGTGCCCAAGTAACTCCCATAAGCGTAAGCGTTACTTGTATTGATTAGTTGATCTTCGGTAACATTATCACCCCATGTGGGCAATAGCAGAACATGAAGTCCTAGCGAGTTAGCATAATCTACAATGTTTGCCGCGCGGTCGAAATAGTCATCATTAGGCACTAGAGGATTGGTAGAATTCCAGAAACTGTTACCGTAAGCATCAATCCCATAAAAGTTACCACTTACCAGAATAAATTGAACAACACCAAAACCTTTGCCTGCCCGGTTCTCCAAATATGCTTCAATATCCGCATCGGTAAGGTGATTTATAAGTCCCCACCCGGTATCTGAGTAAAAGAAAAATGGTTCATATTCTACAAGGCCACCACCAATATCAGTCGCACGAGCAAAGTAATGACCCGAATTGTTTTCATTCCAAATGCGAAAATTATCAAAATTGAGATCGAACAATGGCGAGTTGCCCATTGTAAATATTCGCATGGAATCAAAGGTATCCTGAACCCCGTTACGGAAGTCATAGCCGGACATGATTACATTTCCATCGAGGTAGACATCGAAAGTCTTGGATGGAATGTCAGCAGCAATTGTAACTCGGTAAGTTTGCCCTAATGTACAAGGTATATTTGGCGAAGGCGTCCTGATTGTTGAACCATCAAAGGCGCTGAATCCACTAGCCGAATTTGCAAAAAGGCATATTTCCATATTAGGCCCAGGTGCATCGCTGCTTCCAAAGTAAAAGCCACAGGAGTTGCCTAAATCATTAGCCGTAAAGTCGAACTCAATTGTGACATCACCCGCCTGCAAGTCAAATGGGATGTCGATAGCAATTGAATCTGATGTAGATGCATCACGAACATGAAGAAATTTACCTCCATTAATATCACGCTCAACCTGCGCCAGAAGAGATGCGGACGCACTTTGATCAACTGAGAAATAGCCAGGTAAACTTCCTTCTCTTACAAGGTCGAGATCTTCCTGTAAAACCATGGGATAGACTACGAGCTTCTGAGCGCCGAGTGATTGAATCAGCATGAAGATTATGATTGGGAAAATGCTGCGTAGAGCATGCTTAATAGTGGGGTAGTTCATAATGCGGGGTATTTGCATAATTAACGAGATTAATGGCATGCAATTAACATGTCAACTAATATCTCTCTTGATATATTCTTAATTGACACCCCGACTCAAATTGAGAAATACTCGATTTTCAGAGTTACGCATGAGCCCAATATCCCCCTCCTCCTCCCCTGACAACTCAAGCAAGCGCCTTCCAATTGACGAGACCAGTCAACAAAAAGGATTCGCTTTAGCTATATCGCTGGTCCTAATGGCACTTCAGGTGTTATTGATGACTAGTTTGGCAACGCTTGTCTCAGTTGAAATTAGATCCGCCGGTTCGAAAAACAAACTGGATCAGGCACGGCAAAACGCTCTATTAGCCGTAGCTGTGGCATTGGGTGAGCTTCAGAAGCACGTAGGGCCCGATATGAGGGTGACCGCCTCAGCCGCAATCCTTGACTCTACACCCGAGAGCATTGCAATTGACGACGTACAGCACCCCCACTGGACAGGAGTTTGGGAAAAGGACACTCATACTGGCCAGCCTTCCCTGCGAACATGGCTGGTAAGCGGGAATGAATCAAGAGCACCAGGCCAAGATGACTTCCTTAATGCACGCGATGCAAACCTAAGGCCGGGTGACGCCATTCCCTTGGTAAGCAGTGGAACGCTCGGGCAACTGTCCCAAGAGAATCAGTATGTCTATGCGAAAAAGATTTCATCAGGCAATGGATCATACGCCTACTGGATATCCGATGAACAATCTAAAGCACAAATAAATCTGGGCGACGACACATCAGGAAATAACACAGCAGCAAACTTATTGCTACCTACTACATATAACTTTTCACAACTCTCCTCAATTCTGCCGAGCGATCTTGATGCCTACCCTAACGTTACAAAATCTAGTTCTATAGATGAATTATCCATTGCACTAGGAATAGATGACGTAAGCAAACAAGACCTACAGTCACACTATCACGATATTTCTTTCGATTCCTACGGACTCTTGACCAATGCAGCAAATGGTGGATTCAAAGTAGACATGACCGCACTATTCGAACTGGAAAACCTACCAGAAGAATATGACCAAAAGTCAGTCTATGACGCACCAGAAGCAATCCAATCAGACCCCTGGGCAACTCAAGCCCCAAGCTGGAATTACATGAAGTCGTTTTACGAATTGCGAGACGACTTACTAGAGGATGGGATGCTGACACCTCGAACTGGTGACGAAAATACCCACGCAATAAGTCCAGTCATCGCTTCATTCAAATATGGAATTTCAGGAGGCCTTAATGCAGAAAATCGCTTGATTGTAAATTTGTATCCGCAAGTTGTTCTCTACAATCCTTACAATGCAACCCTACAAGGAAGAGACTACGGATTCATGTTTTTTGCCAACCCATATCTCCAGGATGAAAACGTCCACGGAGAACTGGAAGCCTGGCGTTTTCTACCCATGATGAGGGCAAACTATAATGCTGATTTGTACCCAGATTCCGACAACTATGAAATTGGCCGAACATTCACTTTCAATTCTGATATCGCAACGAAAACCGATCAAGAAGTAGCTGGGGATCCACCAATCATTACCCCGACTGGCGGCCCCAGATTCACGATCAAATGCCCAGACATACCCCCGGGGCAAGCAATAGTTTTCACACCAGATGCTAGGAAGAATTTTCAACGAGTTACCGCCTCCAATAGCAGCCTAACCCCAGGGTTTAAGCCACATGCATTCGTCTGGCACTTAAATCGCTATCTAATCAATCCTGGCGACACAGTCAGGTGGTCAGTAATAGACGCTGGGAGAACCGACACCGTCTACCTAGACGCAGCACTAGTCGATGATCTTAGCGTTGAGGGTCTACTCTCCAACTCTGGAGCACCGAATCGCTTAAAGTATATTAATCGAGGCATCGAATCGGGAATCTCTGATCGCGTTTTTCAAATGACTGGTCGAATCCCAATTCAACAGTCAAACCTATCAACAACAGGTGAGCAGCAACTATATTACGGGATCCCAAACCCAAGCCCTCAAGAGCAAGTAGCGTGGGGGGCATACGGATTACTCGCCCACGATCCCGACATGAATGGTGATCGCCCGAATAATATTCGTCCTTATGCAAACTTCAACATGCGCGCATCGATAATGGACTCTAAAAATATCCTCGATGAAAACGGATTCTCACACTCATTTTACCGCCCATATGCAGGAGGAAATCTCCCCGTTATCGATTTTTTTGGCGATAATAACGAGAAGGTGTATCTCGGCGGTTCGTACTCTGCCGGAAGCGGCTCAGAATCACTCATTCTCTACGATGTCCCACACGATGAAACTATCTTTCACTCTTTAGCGCAATTCCAGCACATAAAAATAAGTGACCACTTTGATGAACCAAGCTATGCTATAGGCAACTCCTGGGCCTCACCACATATAGCGAGAGACGCTCTTTACGCAAGAGGAGACGGCGTCATATCACGCAGTGGAGATTATATTGGAGATATTGATCATAGTGTTGTTGATACTTCGTATTTATTGAACCAAGCACTATGGGATGGATATTTCTTCTCCACTCTCAAAATTATTGATACTGAAGGCGAAATACCAACATCACACCAACCCCAAAATCCTCATTATAAGCTCTTAGAAAACCTTCCTGAAGAAGAGACTTTTGACGATCCCTCTCGTAATGCCGCTATGCTTTATGTTAATGGCGCATTTAATGTAAATTCCGTTTCAATTGATGCCTGGAAAGCAGTACTGGCCGGCATGGACGGCATTGTCCTGCCCGAACTAAGCAACACTCCGATCAGCAATCCACACTTCCGCTTCTACAACCCACGAGAGGCTTCTGATAATCTTTGGAGTGGTTTTCGCGAGCTGACAGATGAAGAAATAGATCAGTTAGCGAGCGAAATCGTAGAGCAAGTCAAAAGTCGTGGACCGTTTACTTCGCTTGGAGATTTTGTGAATCGCAGTTTAGTAAATGATACCGCCTCCAAAGCATCAGATGGATTAAGTGGTGCACTCCAAACCGCCATTGATCACACATCCATCAATGAAGCCATCCCTGGAAATGATGTGACATCAGCAAACACTTTAGATTTTGCACACTCTAGCCATATAACTGGCTCAACTAGCGATAGCATTTCAAGCTATCTAACCCAAGCAGACATCCTCACATCAATTGGATCAATTATTACCGTAAGATCAGATACTTTTGTAGTACGAGCTTACGGTGAGACTAAAGACAGCTTTAGTGGCCAGACTACCGCACAGGCGTGGTGCGAAGTAGTTGTGCAGCGCATACCTGAATACATAAACCCTACTGACAATAGCCCTGCTGACAAACCGGAACGTTTATCAGATGAAAACACACGCTTCGGTCGCCAAATGAAAGTTATCAGTTTTCGTTGGCTGTCTCCTAACGAAGTCTAGATCATATCAGGCTCACCCTTTCGCCAATTGAGCTCAATCGCTTCAAGCAATGATTAATTTAATGTAATCGATAAAGCTTATATGAAGCTCATCCACATTGAAACAACACACTTTTTTAACTCAAATTTAGCCTCGGATAAATGAAATTACTGCTCACTGCATTGCTCTTAATGACCTGCTGCCTACATGCACAACAGACAGATCAAGTATCGTTGTCGTTTAGAATCATTACCTGGGATTCGGATATCGATGGCGTGTACTTCAAGGATGGGACTAACTACATTGAAATCCAAGCAATCGCCAGTCAAATTTCCCACACATACACCTATCAGGGCATAGGCGATATGCATCTTTATCGAAAAACGAAGATTGATAATAGTGCCGATGAGGGGTATGAATTTATAGGAAAAATCAATATCAATCGGGGGCTAACTGAAGCACTACTGATTCTATTTGATGCGGGGAAATCTAAGCGAGATAGCATTAGAGGATTATTCTATCCGGCCAGCGCTAGTGAATTCTCAAACAACCCACTCATTATCTATAACTTTACTAAACACAAATCCATGATTAAGCTTGGCGATACCATGATCGAGCTAGACCCATGGGACAGCTATGCCGTCAAGTCGGATAAAGCAGAGAAAAGTAGCACTCTACTATGTAAGATAGCCAGCAACACGAACAACGAGTGGAAGCTAATCTACAATAACTTTCTAAATTTAAGCCCCGGAGTTCAGGTTTATTTTTTCATTACGAGTGAGGAGAATACAGGTTCAAATGGCAAACGCTTCACTTTTCAAACAAAGAAAATACTGAATTACAACATTAGTGATGAACTACGAGAGTCCTACCTCAATGCTGAATGGTCTAAAGATCCGACCAGATAGCATTCATTAGATATGCTACCGCTCATATTCTCGGATCGGTAAAGATATTCTAATCAAATGGCTATAAAAACCAATAAAACATGCATCAGCTAGCAAGTTGCTTTTTATCTAACCGTATTGATCTAGGCAATTTTCTCAAAGCATAAATTGATCTACCCCAAAGTTTAATTCGATTAATGATGCAAACTAAAAGGCATGACGGCATCATATAATGTGCACTTCATGCGTTTCACTAAATTAGCAACTATAGAAATTATCCGCTACTCCAGATTCACATGAATATGCATCTATCATCGCCGATTCTCGCTGCCCTGTATGCCATTCTTCTACTGACTAGCAGAACTTTAGTAGGATCTGGATTTGGCGACACTTTTTCCTACCAACCAGGTAGATTGGCCGAGGTGTCCAAGGGCTTGTGGTATGATTCACAAGGCACTTCAGACGTTTCGGTCAATGCCAATCAAGGTGCGACACTCAACGCATCTACAAGCAATACACTGACTCGTCGATTGCAGCCATTGGATGACTCTGGTGATCTGCAACACTGGCCATCCGACACTATCTTTGCGCGATTTAAGCTAACAGTTAACGCCCTTCCTGAGGCAGGAGATGGAGAATACTTTTTATGCTTTAGTGACAGCACAGGCAGTCATCATGGCCTAATATTCATTAAGCGTGACAATTCATCAAGCTTTCGGCTAGGTGTCTCCTACAGCGATACAATACCCTCAGCAACAACAGGGACAGCTTACTCAGAGGGAGAGACGCTCAACCTGATCGTTAGTTTAAATAAAAATACTCACGTAACTAAACTATGGGTCAACCCACTTACGGAAGCTTCATCAAGTATAAGTTCGAATGACATCGGACCTCCAGAATTCAGCGATTTAATAGTCCTAAGGCAATCAAATCAGCAAGGCGGCATAGGAGGGCTTGTCATGGACGACCTCATCATTGGAGAAAATTTCAGCGAAGTCTCCGGAAAAATCATTGATGTAACCGCCCCCACTAATGGACCAAATTTCGCGATGCCTGACGATACAATTGACGATGGCCCAGGCTTACGCCAGGCGATAGCTGCAGCACAGCAAGATGGAGGACCATGCATAATACTTTTTCCTTATGGGACCTATCGCATAACAGAAACCGATTCATCCTATGTTTCCTATGATGGTGGTGTCTATAGATATGCCAGCGTTGTAGATAATATCGATAATCTTGTGATTCAGGGTTCGGACTCGACTTTACTGATAACCAGTGCCACGCCTGCACCAAGCGGCTTCGACTATAGCGACGTGAAACTCCCGCTTTTTTCCACAGTCACATCGTTACCGTCGCCCAGCTATTCCCCATACTACTCAACAGTTTCCCCTTTTCACTTCGCGCATTGTGATAATCTAACGATCAAAAATCTCCTAATCGAGTGGGAACGACCTTCCGTAACAATAGGCACTGTTGGTACGGTGCAAACGCAACCCCCCATTTCAGGCTACTCGAACCAGTGGCAATTTACAGTATCTGTTGCGGGTCCCCCCTTAACCAACAGTTACGATTGGGCCGTTATAGGCCTTGTTGATGTTGATCCGATAAGCGGTTTGCCACTGTCTAATGTTTCAGTGAAAGATAAATCTACAACCAACTATCTGGACTGGTCTATAAATTCCAATCTGTCTACACAGTATACAATAACAGTTCGATCAAATTCCGGCACATCGGGTGACAATGCAGATCTAACCGAACATTTGATTCGCACTTTCAATCAACTTGAGGGTAAGAAAGTGGCACTTCACCACCCTAGTGGCGGAGCATTAAGAGGCCCCTACGGCCCGCCATCTATGGCAGCCTACCGTAACACGAATATGAAAATCCAGGATGTTACGCTGGCCAGCAATGTCGGAATGGGCATTCAAGCAGGCGAGTGCACAGACCTAACATTTGATCGGATCAAGCTACAACCTTCCAAGGGAGCCCTAATCTCGACTGCCAAGGACGGTATATTTCTATCCTTGTGCCACGGGGACATTGTTATGCGAAACTGCACATTTGAGGCAACCGGCGATGATTCCGTCAATTTACATGGGGCCAAATTCCTTAATATTCAAAGCACGGTCCCATCGAATCCTCCATTCACGCTTACCTGTTCTACCGCCGATGGCTCTTTCACCGGACCTGTCCCAAAAGCTGGTCAGCAATTCGAATTCTATAATCAAGGTAACGAAATCAACGCCGCCTATACGTCTGGATCCTCAAACTTCCATGCAACTGTAATTTCAGCTTCGGCAAATGGTAGCAACCTGACCATCACATTCGACAATCTACCTGCCGGCCTCAAAACTGGGGATTCCATGTGTTGTGTCTCTGATCTACCTACTTTAAGTGTCGAAAACTGTAGTTTCATTGGAAGTTTTGCGCGTGGATTGATAATTTCCACTCAAAATGCAACAATCACCAACAGCAAATTTGAAAACATTGCCTTCAATGGCATCTATCTGCTGGCAGATATGCGTCGTAGTGGTGCCCAAGCTCCGGGCATGCGGAATCTAGTAGTAAGCCAATGTGAGTTTTCTGGCTGCGGCGCTGCACCCATTGCAACATTTTCACCAAGCTATAACCCAACTTCCCGCCCTAGCGCTGCAGGTATGTTTCGAGACTTCACTATAACAAACAATATTTTTAGGCCCGAGAGTGAAAGTAATATTAACTCACAGAGGCTCGCCAGGCTTACATCAGGCAACGAAAATGAGGATGTACAAAGCGCATACATGCAAGCGGCGCTACTCTTGAGTGGCCTAGGTGGAACAAATTTGATAAAAGACAACCTAATATACGGAACTGGTCCAAATGATGGCTTTAGTCCTGCAATATTTTTGAATCATACCGAGGGTGTCAGCATAATCAATAATCAAGCATCAGGAATGCACTGGCAGCGAACAATGGAACACAAACCTGTCTTAAACACACCGGGGGAAATTCCAAATTTTGGCGCAACACCTACAAATGAACTTGTCGACTATTTGGTGCAGGCGGATGAAACCGAGGTTAATGGGTTCACAGGTGAACCACAAGTACTCGACTCAGATTTGTTCGGCTACCCTCGCCAACTAGGTGACATTCAATAGGAACCCAACCATTAGAAGTTGCCATATGACGAAACACTTACCACTTACGCTGACATCGGTCTTTTTATTTTGTCTGAGGATTCACGCAGAAATCTTATTGAGCGGCTTTGGCGAATATGCAAATGGATCATTAACGGAACAATTCTCACCAGAAGGACAAGAATGGACACGAACTGGTTCAATAGAGGCCTTCCCACTAATTGTCAATTATGGCGAAGTACCGCTCATGGGAGATGGGGAGGATGCCACTATTGGCCTCGGAGGCATCCACAGTAACACTACTATCTACGTCGGACTTACACTGAGCCTGATAAATGCTAGTGATGGTACTGGTGATTTTTTTGCTGCCCTTGGAGGCGATGGCACAACATACACAGCTGGCCGGTTGTATGCATCCACAAATGGCGCTACCGCAGGCGGCTTCCGGCTCGGTGGAAGTACTTCATACGCAGGTGGAGCCAATTTTGGAACCACAGATTTGTATTTCAACACTCCTTATCGAATTGTATTGGCATACACTGCCGATTCGGCAACTCCTGGCTTCAAAATCTATGTCAATCCGATAAGCCCCAATGAGGAAGATAACACCGTATACATATCCTATTTCAGAAATTACGTATCGGGATTAAACGAAGTTGCCAGTTTTCAATTATCACAATTTGGAGGGCAAAAAGCTGGGACTATCTCAGATTTGCTAGTTGCAACCACATTTGCAGAGGCATTCGCGGCTACCAGCCCGACAACCCCATTATTCAACCCAATACTCGAGGACAATTTTGAAAACGCATATACTGGCAGCATTGGAGGGCAAAAGCAATGGGATGTTTTGGCTGGAAATGCAATCGTACAGAATACGGTCACACACGAAGGTTTAAAGGCATTGGACATTGGAGAAACAACACTGGCCCATGACATCTTAAGAACTAATGACCTTCTCTGGTTGCGAGTGTATGTGAAGATGAATGCCCCACCCACCTCAACACCAATCGTTCTCAATTCTACAAGTTTAGCATTTTACGTAGACACGGATCGTCATTTAGTTGCTCTCGATGGCCAAACACCGATAGACACATCCGCCCTAATGCCTCTGAATTCATGGGTGCAGTTTGATGTCTTTTGTGACTACGAGAACATGCACTGGAACCTTAGCATGAACGGAACCACTATAGGTGAAGCTATGGCGCTGTATTCGGCCAATACAAACATCCAACATATTGTTATTTCTAACAGCAGCAATCAGTCAGCATACATAGACGAAATACTGATAACTGACTATGAACAGCCATTAGGCGCACCAGATATTGATAGTGATGGACTTCCTGACTGGTGGGAACTAACCTATTTTGGTGAAATTGAAGTAAGTGAGGCCTCTGCACAGTCATTCATCCCAAACCTTAGCAACCGGGATGCCTATGTCTCTGGAGTCAATCCAAATAGATTCGAGCCGATTATCACATCATATTCACATCAAGGCACACTAAGATGGAACACGAAACCATATAGAACTTATGAAGTGCAATGGACTCCAGATCTCAATCAAAGCTTTATGACAATTGAAACACTGAGCTGGCCAAACTCAAAGTTCATTGAAACGGATGCCTATCGTCTCGCCCAACCGGTAAGTTTCTATCGATTGAATGTCAAATTAAATGACAATTAATTATAATGTTAATTTCTGTGAAAATGTTGAGAAACTTGGTAAACATCTCGCGCGATTGCACCAAAAGCCTTTGCGTATGGCGGTTTGCCCCTACTGCCCTGCGCTCGATAGCCAATATTTTTGCGCAGCAGCATCAATGTGAACTACAGATAAGTCACATGGTGCCTTGCGAGCACTTGGATCAGGGACATAGAAAAATTGATTAGTAGCAACTCGATCTCACGACATACATCTGTATCGAAAAAATGACAATGGACAACAATGCAGCAGCGGATTATAAACTCGTTGGAAAAGTCAATATCAAGCGGGGATTAACTGAGGCACTGCTAATTCTATTTGATAGGGCAAAATCTAAGCGAGACAGCATTCGAAGTTTTATTCTATCCGGTCAGCGCTAGTGAATTCTCAACAACCCAATCACCAGCTATAACTTTACTAAAGGGCACTTCAATTAACCTTCTATGATACGAGATTGCGCAACCATTGAAAGGCAGGCGAGGTGTATGGGGGAGGTAAATCGGAGTGCCCTCAATTTTCAAACAAAGAAAATACTCAATTTAATCATTAGCGACGAACTAGGAGAGTCCTACCTCAATGCTGAATTGGTCTGAAGATCCGAACAGATGGCTAGCGCAGTCATTTGACCTAATACTACACATAACACACATGTTTAACGGATTGGCTGAGGCACCCTGTCGGGAGATCAGCATTCAGCGTAGCAAGAAGAGGAATATTCGAGATTCCAACATTTTACTCTAGATGGTTGCCCGTCTGATTTCAATTTATGAACTTACAAACCTTGCCACGAATTGCCCAAACTGCGCGATGGATTTGGCCACAGAGCATGCATTGGGATTTGCATAATGGCTATGCACTATTTCGCAAAACCTTTACGCTATCATCACCTCCAGCTAAAGCCCCTCTGTATATAACGGCTGACCAATCTTACCAACTATACATCAATGGAAGCTATGTGTGCCGCGGTCCAGCACGTGGCTTTCAGAAAAGTTGGTCAGTTGACAAAATCGACATCGCTAAGTGGCTTAAAAAAGGCGAAAATATTATCGCTGTCAGGGCCTATAATCCTGGTTACAGCAACTTCCAGTATATCTCCCAAAGCTACGCTGGATTGCTGGTTTTCGCTCAAATTGACGGGATCAACATTGTGACGGACGAGACATGGAACAGTCGTCGACAGTCTGGTATTCGAAAAGCAAGTGCCCCCGTTAGCCTCCAATTATTCAGTCAGGAGATAATAGATTTGAATCTGGAAGATTCAGATTGGATGCAACTAAACTACGATGATAGTGAATGGCATGAGAAGCTTCAAAGTAGCGTCTGGAATGCCATGCCGTGGCACACGCTAGAGTCCCGAGACATCGCGATGCTAGACGAACGCACGATTGATACCTTCACCTTAATTGGTCAGGCGTCAGGCGTCTCAAAAGTAAATTATACCAATACATATAACCTTGCAGTGCATCGCTACCGCGAAGGGTTAGGACACATGAAGGTGCAGAGTGTGGCCAAGCCGTACCTCGTACCAAAGACAGGTAAGGGTCACTGGAGCAGTCTCCTTTTAGATTTAGGAAAACTGCATGTCGGCAGTTTGATACTAGACATAGAAAATGCTCGCGGTGGTGAGATCATTGAAGCCCATTATTATGAGACAATTGACGAAGAGTCACTGACGCCAGACTTTGCGCCGGAAGCACATTGCCGCATGGCTTTCAGCAGCCGCCTAACATGTAAACCCGGCAACTTCAGCTATAGCTTTTACCATACATTCGGATTTCGCTACCTGGTGCTCACAATTCGAGATAATACCGATGAGTTGACCATATGCCCTAAGTTGCGCTCAGCCGTTTACCCAATGGTGCAGAACGGTAAATTCACTTCATCAGATCATACATTAAATGCCATCTGGATTACCTGCGCCTGGACACAGCGAGTTTGCAGCCTTGACGCCTACGTGGATACGCCGTGGCGGGAGCAGGCGCAGTGGTGGGGTGACGCCCGCGTACAAGCATGGAACACCTTTTACTTAAATGGGGATACACGACTTTTCCGTCGTGGCATTCAGCAAATAGCAACCCAAACAACGCCTGAAGGCGTAACTTATGGACACGCACCTACCATTGCGCATAACTGTATACTTCCGGACTTTACGTTGATATGGATCATAACCCTCTGGGATTACTATTGGCAAACAGGTTCGGTAGAACCGTTTCTAAAGCATCAACGACAGATAAGGCATGCCTTGGAGTATTTTGCAGACTGGACTGACCTTGAACTCGGACTGCTTAAATACGACAAGCGGTTCTGGTTGTTCCTCGACTGGACCAATTTGCGCAAGCAAGGTTGTTCGAGCGTTTACAGTTTGTGGTATCTCTATACGCTAGATCGGCTCTCAGCTTTGTATGAGGCTGTCGGCCAAGCCGACTTGCGTCTGGAGTGCAAGCAACGCGCAAAAGTCTTGAGACAAAGCCTACTGCGGCTCATTTCAAAGGATGGCCTGATGCGTGACGGCTATACCAGCGATGGCAAGATAGATCATGAAACCTCAGTTCATGCACAGACTCTGGCCATCATGACTCAACTTCAGCCCGAGAAGAATGAGATAATGCTTCAACAGCGACTCTTGGCCTACTTGCTCGATAAGCATTCCACGCAACTCAAACCATCGGCATACTGGATCACGTACCTGTACTCCGTTCTAGCTGAATACGGCTATGGCTTGGAAGTGGTAGAAGACATCCGAAAGCGCTGGACCCCGATGGTAGCGCATGGAACCACATGGGAGAACTTTAATCCGCTCCGAGGTCATGAAAGTCACTCACATGCGTGGTCCGCTCACCCTTTATTTCACTTGATGCAGATTATTGGCGGAGTCCGCCAGCAAGCGCCCAATTGGAAGCAGATACTATGTGCACCAACCTTTTATGGTGATTCCGCTGAGGTAACAATACCAACCCCACATGGAAAAATTCATTCAGTATGGAAGCGCAAAGCATTTTCAATCAAGGGACGCTTGGAATTACCTAAAGGCATAACTGCAATTATCGATTTGCCCCAACATGATACAGTTACAACTTTCGAAGATTTTCACTATGAGATAGCACTATAGGCTATGATGGATGCAATTTTACGCTGAATAAGATAAACAAACTGGCCGACAAACCTTTAGTTGAAGTAGTTACGAGGCAATCTGACAGTTGTGTGATAGACCATGGATTATCAGTCTGGTCCTAATGCAAGAACGACG
>JAVDPD010000049.1 GCA_031296935.1 Cerasicoccus maritimus | reverse complement strand
CAACCAAACGAAAATAGCCTGACACTTTAATCGACCAGACAGCACGATCTGTCAGATCAGATCGTGGCTACTACACCGTAGGGGTGCCGCGTAGCGGCAAGGCCGGAGCGAAGCGAAGGTAGCTGTGGTGGATTGTTTTTCACGCGGCGTCCTTGATTTCAAATCCGCTGCGATACTTGTCTTGCGGGCTCATGCCCAGTGTCTGGTGTTTGCGAGCGTTGTATTTGCGGAAGAACGCAGAGAGGCCTTGATAGAGTTCAACCATCGTCTCGTAGCCACGGATATAGATGTCGTCATACTTTACCGTGCGCCAGAGCCGTTCGATCATGACGTTGTCCAAGGCCCTTCCTTTGCCGTCCATACTGATCTTGATCTTGTGCTTTTTGAGCACGCCAGTGAAGGCCTCTCCAGTGAACTGGCTGCCCTGATCGGTATTGAAGATCTCCGGGGCGCCTTCGGCCTGCAAAGCCTCTTCAAGGCACTCCAGGCAAAAGGCTTCGTCCATGCTGTTGCTAAGCCTCCAGCTGATCACATAGCGACTCGACCAATCCATCACTGCCGTGAGATAGACGTGATTGTCTCCCAGCGGAATGTAAGTGATGTCCGTGCACCAAACCTGATTGCTGCGCTCGATCTTCAAGTTCCGGAGCAGATAGGGATACTTTTTGTGCCCTTTGCCCGGAATGCTCAGTCGCGGCTTCGGGTAAATCGGTTCAATGCCCATTGTGCGCATCAGCCGACGCACACGCTTACGACCAACCTGATAGCCGAGCTTAGACAGCTCGTCGCCGATGCGGCGACTGCCGTAAGTAGGTTCCTCCATGTAGATCCGGTCGATTGCCTGCATCAGTAACTCATCGAGCAAGCTCGCTTTGCACACTGTCTGGTGATAGTAACTCAAACGAGGCACTCCAAGCAGTCGGCACTGTTTCTGGATACTCATGGCTACGCTTCTATCGACCAAGCTCGTCCTCCGGGATAAGGATACCGAGCTTGTCACAGCTGTCTTTTAAAAAATCCACCTCCACTTGGAGCTGGCCGATTTGCTTGTATAAACGGTCTTCTTTGAGCTTCTGTTTGAAGCTCTCTTCCTGCTTATCCTTTGAGTGCTCAAAGACGCTGCTCGCGTTGCTCAGCAGCGCCTTCTTCCACTCAGTCACCTGAGTCGGGTGGATCTGATAGCGCTTCGCAATATCATGCAAAGGCTCCTGCTCACGCAGCGCCTCAAGCGCTACCTTACTCTTAAACTCAGAGGTGAATTTACGTCTCCTCTTCATGGGTTGCTAGAATTTAACTGGTGATAGCAACCTGTCCAACATTACGGGACCAGATCAGCCGCTAGGGGCGCTTTTCTTTAGCTGGGAGGTGGTTGGCGATTAAGTTCGATTGCGTTGAAGTTTGGCTATATGTGCTTAAAATTGGCTGTGTTGTGGTTTTTGTTAAAAGAGGGCGAAATGGCTCTATTTGATTGGGATTTTCTGGATTTGTTTATAATTACACTAAACATCCTTGATATCTCAAAATTGCAGCGGATTGTCGTTGATCATGATTATTAAAGTTGGGATGTGGTCTTTTTTAATGGCATGTTTGTGCTTTCTGAGTGCGCACGCTGTCCAAACCAGCGAGCCGGTTGGGGCAATCGTAAAGCATATCCCTACGCAAACTTCTATCCTCTCATTTGCGTTTCTTAAGCCAGACTTGTATGTCGGTCAGGCCGCGACTATAACTGAGGATACCACAAGTGGCTCTTCCACTATTACGTTCGCAGACGCTTCATGGACTGCGGGTCGCTTTAATAAGGCAACACACTATAAGTTTTATGCTGAAGCACAAGGAGGTGGGCAGTTTGCTGGAATTGGTTTTGATATAATATCCAGCGACACAAATTCTATCACAGTTAATGCCCTTGCGACCACCGATTTTTCAGTCACATCTGGCGATACAATTATCATCCGACGTCACCACACTATTAAGGATTTCTGGAATGGTTGCCCGAGTTCAGTGAGGAATGCCCAAAGCTTCTTCATTCTGGTTTTTGAGAAGAGCGGGAACAACTGGTTGAATTGGTCGAATGGTTCATGGAGCGCAACCCCGGCATCAGACTTAGATAGCCCAATCTATCCTGGGCAAGCATTCTACATAAGCTCCAGCTCTGCCTTCGATTGGCATCAAGTTGGCAATGTCCGTACGCGGCCAATCCAGTTTGAGTTCTACGACCAAATGTATACTCCATGGATTGGGACTGTTTACCCCATTGGCGTTTCATTGGATGATGCGAATGTGCTCTCCCTGCTAGCGGTGCCATTTGTTGATACATTTAAGCTATATGATCATGCGACTTTGAGCTGGGGAGAGCCTTATGTAAACGCAGACGGTTTCCTCACACAGGACGTTGATAACCTAACCGATGATGGCCAGGACATCTTCCCGCCTGCAGTTGGAGGTAATGTCATGATCGATATGCCGGTATATCATCAAATACCAGCCTTTTATCAGTCTCCATTTTAATCCCCTATCACGAACGTTTTTTTACCCTCATGAATAGAAATTTATTATTTGGAGTGCTGGTAGGCAGTGCTTCTGTTGGGCTTGCCAGCTTGCCTGTTGAAATTTCGCCCCAGGAGGCTGATCGAATGGTGGCCGAGCAGAAGGCAGCAGAGTCCTCTCAAGCAGCAATTGCTAATAGAGGGCAGGGGACGCTCAAACTCATGTTTTCCAGGCGGAATTCTGCTCTCTATGTTCGTGAGGTGTGCCCGCCTACAATAGAACACTCCACGACGTGCCCGGATTCTGGGGATGTCTCAATTATTCCTGTGAGCAATCTACAAATGCTTCTGGTCTCCGCGACTACATATGAAGATCGCGGTCACTACATTACTCGATTTGTTTGGGAGTTCGCTGGGGAGCAGTATGTGGCATGGGCAAGGGCCGACTTCTCCCTCTTGCAGCAGGTAGCGAGTTTCTCACAGGGCGGTCAGGATTACCAACTGGCGCTCATCCATGATTCAGAGTCCATTCAGCAAAACGAACACCTAAACAGGCTTTCGCGGGCTGCTGGCAATCAGGGGCAAAAGCAGCGGGTAGCAGATCTCCCCGAACTCCCCGTTGAGGAAGATACTGCTGCTATCGTTTACTATGTAGAAGTTGATGGCGAAGAAGAGGGGCTGGATCAACTTAGCGCATTTACGGCAATTGATGATTTGATGACCTACTTTCACGAGAATCAGAGCGAACTTTCAGTGAAGGCTGCGAATCGCCAAGTTTTGAGCGAGGCGCAGAAGCGCTATGAAGTAACACACCCCAAGGAAAAAAGCACTGATCTAACCTATTGGATTAACAACTAATGAAAGTTCGACACCTCATTCCTTTGTCGTCATTGATGGTGTCTATCTGCTCGGCAGACTTCACCACGTTCGATACCCCTACTGCGGATGACCCGTGGGCTGGCCTCCGCATATCGGTCAACAACAGCTCTGGCGCTAAAACGCTGCAATGGTGGGGTAAGCAAGATTACGTCTATTTCCTCTTGGCCAGTGATGACCTCCAGAACTACTATTATATTAATCAGTATTTTGTCGGGCAGGATGCGGTTATTAATACCTTTAATTTTAACATTACTGGCATCGATCCGAGTCTGTTTTATGTTCTCCGTTATACAGATGGTCCAGTCAATACTACCGACGTAGGTGCATTGGACTTGGATGGTGATGGTTACAGTGTAGATGAGGAGCTATCTTTGGGATTAGATCCTCTGGTCAATGTCGATGCGAACGACGATGGAGTTCCCGATGACCATGAAGCGGTTTGGAATGCTATTCCTTTAGCTTGGTTCGATCAGATAATCAATGATCCTTACGAAGACTACTATGATCCCAATGGGTTAATCGCTATAGTTTCTGATGTGAATCCAGGCGATGACTACGACGGTGACGGAGTATCGAATTTGCAGGAGTTTTTGGGCAGTACTGGGCCCGCTGATTTTTTCAACGGTGATACACCCGTTATCGAGATCCTATCTGGAAATAATCAAATAATGGGGTCGGACATGTTTACTCCAATTGCACTGGCGGTCTCGGTTAAAAATTCTGAAGGAGCTACTCTTTCCGGCGTTCCCATTAAATTTGAAGTTGGTGTAGGTGGTCTTGGGCAAATCTCGAAATTTCCAATGCCTAGTGGGCTTAGTTCAGATCCAATCTATAGCATTTCCGAAGCTACCGGTGCATATGCGTTCTATTATTCGCCTGAGTTAGTTTTTGGAACTGAGGATGAAACTGTAGTCGCAACGTTGCCAAATTTCACTGGCCTGAATGTGGTATTTACCATTCATGTAGATGTAGATTATGTGCCTGTGCCTCCAGATAACGGCTTCGAGGATTTGGATGGCGATTTGCTAGATGATTCATGGGAGATCGCTTATTTTGGAAGTCTGCTTCAAGGGGCAACTGATGATTCTGACGAGGATGGCATGAATAACTTGCTGGAATTTCAGACGCAGTGTAATCCATGCAATCCTGATACCGATGACGATGGGATGGAAGATATGTTTGAGTATTATTATTCCTTGAATGCTCTATCGAGTGACGGTGATGGTAGCACGGGGCCGAATGACGACTTCGATGGTGACACGATTTCAAACCTCAATGAGTTCAGTGTTGGGAATGCCCCCAACGCCTATTCCGGTGATCCTTTTTCATTTCAACCTGAATGTGGCGTGCATATTGAATGCGTCTCCTTTGATGGGTATTATCGGGTAAGTTTTTTTGCAGTGGATGGTTTTATTTACATCTGGGAATATTCAAAAGACTTAGTGAATTGGACATACGATACGGAGCGCATCATCGTTGGTGAGAATGCTCTGATTGATAATCAGCCAATTAACGCTGATCCGATAGTTGGCTTTACTAATTTTTTCAGAGCCCAGATTCTTGAAGGTCTAGGAGATGAGGATGGAGATATGATTTCGAATGCCGACGAGGTAAACGCCGGGACCGATCCTTTTGATTCTTCATCCAATGATGGCGACTTAATTCCTGATGATTGGGAGGTGTTTTACGGGTTGGATACTACATCTGGAGTGGATAGCTCTGCTTATGACAGTGATGGGGATTTGCTTTCCGACATGGCGGAGTTTCAGCGAGGCTCAAATCCAACGGTCAAGGATACTGATGGAGATGGTTCGCAGGATTTTCAAGATGCCTCGCCTAGGGATGAGATGGTCGGAGCGCTAACCTTGACTATCACTTTTCCAACTCAGGGCGATAATTATTAAAAGTTAACTATTGTTATGTCTTTATTGTCTAGAAGAATGAGATTAACTCTTGTGAGTCTTGGTATTGTAGCCCATCTGGCGAATGCCGCTACTGTCAATTTTATAAGTCCTTCAGTTGACGTCAATTTATCAGCTGCGATAGATCTCCAGGTGAGAATTGAAGCAATTCCTAGTGAGAATAATACGATTAGCTCTGTAACATTATATGATGGCTACGTCGTAGCTAGCAATGGAACTCCGATTGGCTCAGGTGATAATAATGACCAAGTTATTGAAGCTGATTTTGTTGATGGGGATTATTTCTCTGCTACATTAATAAACAATACCGTAGGCGAGCATAAGATCTTTGCCCGGGTGATTGAGGATGACGGAACTGTGACGGATTCTGATCCGCTCACGCTCACTTTTGAGCCACTAGACCTGAAAGTCAATTTCCAACCTCAATGGGCACTGACTCTTCCGGCTGGCTATGAGATTGATGAGGGTGAATCGTATTCCTTGAAGCACAATCATCTGGCCTATGGTTGGAATCGTAACGTCAGCTCGAATGGCAAGGTGCTTAGTGGCTCGACCTCTGCTTCGGATAATCTCTGCCACTCCTTTATTGGCGTTTCGAGCAATGACGGCTATTCTAGCGACTGGGAAATGCGCCTTCCCGACGGTTTGTACGAAGTCACCTTGAATATAGGTAACATCGACTCTCCCAGTGAGTTTTCGTTGAGTGTGGAGGGGCATGTCATTGATGACGAAACGACGGCCTTGGCTCCAACTTATACTTGGGCTGGTGAAGTCGCTGTTCGTGATGGCCGCCTCACAATTACAGGACTAGATGTAGATCAACCGACCTGTTTGCAAAGCATTGAGATCGTTCAAGTTGGTAACGTCGATTCTCCCAAGCTTGGCTTTCGTCGAGGAGCTGAGGGATACTACGATTATCAAACGGCTGTCATTCCGTTAAATGATTTAACGGGCGTTGGCGTATTGAATGAATCATCAACTGACTCTAGTTTCCATTATGACCGAGCAGAAGACTTGGAGAGTAATCCTGCTTACACAATTGCTTCGAGCCTCCCATTGGTAAGGTTTGGTCAGCAGTACGGTGGGTCGATTCTATTCGAAAGCACTGCCTACCATATTGGCGTCTCAGCTGGTCTTGTTGATGTCTTTAAGGAATGCGATTCCGGGACGCGTGGCGGATTTTTCGTTGAGGTATATGATAAGGACAGTGGAACTTACTTGGACACCGTTGATATTGTTGTTCCAAATCCTTACGCGCGACAATTAGTAACCGATAGCGAAGTCATCTACTCTGTTGGTCACGGATTGGACGACAATGGAATTGTCCAGTTTTCCAACGGTAATGGTGTGGTTCCACCGGCGGTCACCGAGGGGACTGACTATTATGTAACCGTTCACAATGAGAACTTCTTCAGTGTCTCCGCAACGCAAGGCGGTCCGTATTTACCATTTTCTGAGCGTGGTGCGGATGATTGGTATTCTTCGGAAAAGTGGACATGTGACTTCAGCCTATCAAGCAATCAAATATATTCGATTGGCCATGGTTTCGAGGTCGACGATGTGATTCAGTTCGAGGCTGATCCCTCATTGCCAAGTGAATTAACCGCTGATCAGGACTATTGGGTGACCTCAGTTGCGCCTGATTACTTTCTTGTGTCTTCAGTGCAAGGTGGCTCGGCCATTAGCTTTACACAATCAGGAGCGAGCACGTCTGTCGCTGCATTTGGTGTCCCCAGCCAATGCCGTTTGTTTGAACCGATTACATTGATCGCAAGCCGGAATCATGGCTTGGAGGAAGATGAGGCGATCCAGTTTTCTGTTGATGTCGCCTCCGATACTGATTTGCCAGGAGGTTTGACAACCGGGACGACCTATTATGCGACGCCGGTCGATGCGCATCACTTCAGTGTTTCACTGACACAAGGAGGTCCTGCGGTAATGATTACGCACCCTGGCTATGTTTACGATTCGAAGGGGGAGTGGTCTTCGAACTCTAGCGTTAAGGAAGGCTACATTGATTGGCTGATGATGTTTGCTTCAGAATGGGAGCGATTCATCGGTGATTACGCACGAATCACCGTTGAAAGCGATGAGAACTTGGGATTACAGACGTCGATTCGATTGGCTCCCAACATGGACGAATGGTCTGAGACCTATCCTGCTTATGTCCTGACTCATCGGGCATCACGCTCGGATCGCATTTACAAAGTATATGCGTGGTCACAATTTGCGGAAGACCCTACATCGCTGTCGACTACAGATTATTTCTATTCGGCGAAGAGTTCTTCCGGGACACACGATCATCTTGGGCCCAATGACGAAATTCCCGTCCTTCTCTATGAACTCAGTTTCAGTGACATTGAAGGTTTTCAGATCGATTGGATGGACTCTGATTTTTCCGGCTCGCCAGAGCCTCCCGCATACCTTGGCAGGACAACAGACGACATGCTCAGTGGAGACACTGATTGGACAAGCGCACAGTTTCTGGATGAGGGTGTCCCGGTCAATATCAGCTCGCTCGATCCGTTGAACGCTGACTATCTGGAAGTCAACCAGAGCCCTGAGTTGAAAGGGAGCACTCAGTTAGATGATTTCATCGAGAAGAATGATTCGAATCCAATCTTTTTGATCAACTACGTGCACAATAAAATTGAGACAGTTGACTATGATGACGCCAATAAGGAGATTCCCAATGCGGAGGCATCCTTTGTTACCGCAGGCATTCTCCGTGGCCCTACTAGCACTTTCTTAGAGGAAAAAGGAAGCCCACTGGAACAGTGTGCATTGCTTGTTTATTGTCTACGAAAAGCAGGAGTTCCTGCACTGTATGCTTTCCCGGAAATGGGTAGCTTGCGTATCCCGAAGGCAGAATTGAGCCAAATACTAGGCATGCAACTCGACGGAGTGGCAAACCTTTCGGATTCAGTACAAGTGAACTTCCCATTCGTCCTTGCTTGGGATGACGAGGGTTCTCAATGGCATCCGATTTTCCCCTGGTATAAGGATATTGAGATCGTGGAAGGGTTTGACCTTTACGATTTGATGCCGGAAGACTGTGACACCGCGATAGAATGGATTCGCAAATACCTTTACCTTGAAGACGACATTACCTCGATGTCAGAGCTCTATAATCAAGGAGGCCTCGGAGGTAGTTTTTATGGCGAATATGATGATCGTATACACGTGCCGATTGAGCAGCCCTTGGTTCTTTGGCCAAAGTATATCGAACGGCGGTTAGCTGAAAGTTCTCCAGGAGTAACACTCGATCAGATCGGAACATCTAGTAAAATTCGTCAGAATTATTTTACAAGTTGGGAAGACTTCCCCAGGGCCTCAATTCCTAGCGAGGCAGTAATAGTGAAAAAGGATTTGGCCGATAATCCAGGTGTATTTAGTAGGATTAATATCAGCATAAAACTAGCTGCTACAGATGCCGATTATCAAGAATTTGAGGGCCTGATATATGATAGTGGAAATTGGCTGACCGCAGATATTATCGGAAGAAACCTTTATTGGATCTATGAGTCTGGTAGTGATGAGGCTAGTGTGTATCTATCTTCAAGGGATTTTGACCCTGAACCCACAGCGGCAAACCTCTTTGAAGCTAATGATACTTATCTCTTTGATCCGGCGAACTTTGCTGCAATTGACGGAGCATTTAAGTCAACAGAATCGCTGGGGGACTATATCGATTATTTTCGCGACGCAGAAGCAACGATTCGTTTTAAAGTTTCAAAGAGCTTTCTCTATGATGGCATCGATAGTTCTAGTAGCTATTACTATACGGTAGGCGACCATGAGCGCCCTATTGCAGCCTGCAAATTATCTGGGAATGAGCCTCTAGATTTGAGTGCCGTCAGTGCTGTGTTTTCACCTGGATCATTCCATTTGAATACCGGTTCGGCGCCACAGACCTACATTGAGCGCGCCGCACAGGATGTAAGCTATTTTCAAGACCTTTCAATAACCACAAATTATGGGTCTCAATACAATGCGTTCATTGCTGCTCTGATGCGTCTGCAAAATCTGTGTTACTGGTCTTACATGGAGAGATGGGAAGGGTTGATCTACCAAACCCACAAGGTGACGAGTATTGCTCAACATGGCACAAGTCTTTCATTTCGGAATAACGGACCTTCGCCAACAGACGATTGGTATGAGGCGACCATTGATGTGCAGGCTGCGAATCCGTTTCTTCTTTATAATGGGTCAACCAAACCTGCATCTGGCACCAACTTGTGGGATGGTCAAAAAGACGTGGATCCTCTTTTAAACCTTCAGATGACCAGTTATGAGCACGGAGTGATGGAAGATTTTTACAATCGCCAAGCCTTTTCCGCAGTGAGTGTAATCCAGGAAGCTGCCTTTCAGGCTTCTCTAGAGAATGAAGCTTCGCATTCACCTAGTGGACCGATCGAACTCAATCGGGATAATTATAGTCAAATGGGAGAAACGATGGTCAACCCATTGGGGCACATTGATCCGAAGCCTTTATCGAAGGCATCAACACTATGGGACGGTATCGAAGAGTTTTTTAATGAGACGGAAGGGGCTTTTGCGGAATACGATATTGCATTTATCACTCCAGGGGATGTGCAGATGGCTGGAGAAACTTTTATTGCTCAGGGGGCTCTGCTTTTGGGAGGTGATAGTTTTTCAGCGGGTTTACTTCAGAGTAGCTTTACAGGATATGGCGGGAGCACTGGAGAGAAAGTATTGTTGAGCATCTACCTTGATGACTCGTCAGTAAGTGTTTCATCCGATGGAGTGACTTTACACGGAAACTACGAGTCGTATGTTTTCTTAGACAATGGCTTTGAGGTAATATCGCTCTCTGGGCAAGGGGGGGCAACCGACGCAGATCCAGACCCAGGAGTAGCTGAGGCTACGGATGCTTTAAGTGAGGAGAGGCAAATTCAAGCGGTTGCAGACTATATTGCTACCCTTAAGCCATTACTGGAGTCTGTTGGCGATGAATTGAAACAGAAAAATAGCACGGCTGGAGATCCAGTAGATATCGTTGCAGGCAACTTCTATATCGATTCAACAGACCTTACGCTGCCCGGTCCCTTTCCGCTGCAAATTAGGCGAAACTACTCCAGCTTGAATCTTATTCCGCGTGAGTTGGGCTATGGCTGGAAATTGAGCTTTGTCGATAATTTGGATATCTTTACTGATGGACTTCCCTCTAGTGAATCGGATGAGTTTATCCGAGCTGCAGAATTGGATGGTACTGTCATCACCTATCGCAAGGTCGATGGGCAGGATGTCTGGCAACCTGAAAGCGAAGACAATACGTTGCTGACTAATTATTCTACCAGAGGCGTAGGCGGACTTGCTAATCCATACGGCTCTTACATTGTCAAAACAGCGCCAGGTGGCGTCGATACTTATACGCTCTATGGACAAAATGGTTCAGTGCGCGTTTTTGAGCGAGAAGCATATACCTTGTTGTCTGGATTGACTCGTGACTTACCTCTAATCCGAACTTGGACAGATGCTCAGGGTAACGAACTGTCTTTCACTTACGGGCAGAACCAAGCTCTTTATGACTATGGCTTGCTCAAGAAAATCAAGAGCAGCAATGGGAATTATCTCATATTCAATTATGATTTCTATGGCCGTATTAGTAGTATCAACACGGGTGATGGGCGATTCATCCACTACTCATATGACCGTTATGGTGACCTAACTCAAGTCAAGTTGCCCGATGGTGCTGTCACGAATTATGCTTATTTTCACGACATTCAGGACGATGTTGAGGTAGATGCTGCCGGGATTTACTCAAAGCATCTCTTGATTGAGCAAACGAATCCTGATGGCCGAAAGTTGATTAACGAATATGACGATCAGCGACGCGTAGTGCGCCAGGCTGCCACTGTAGGGCCAGATGCAGTGCCAGTTAGGAATGCAATCTATGTTTACAGTAACAATGGCGAATGGGGCGAAACGCAGATTTACGACACATTCAACTGGCCATCGACAATCACTGAAGCGCAGGCCAATGATATGTCGGTTCCACTTTCGGTTTATAATTTAGATATCAACGATCTATATGATGATTATAATTCAACCTATTACCTTTGGGAGAATTACGGCGAGCTCACCTGGATTTTGGATGAGCTTGGTCAAGAGCTAGACCAGACTTGGTATGATTCACGTGACAGTGCCAACAATGCAAATTGGAGTTATGGTTATCCTGATCCTAATGCGGCTCCGATTAACGGTGAAATTCCAACCATAACCACACAGATCACAGATGAGGATGCGCCGGGTGGCTATCCTAGCAGCCTTGCTCGAAAGATTGATAAGCGTGGCTTGATCACTTACTTCTGGTATGATTCTCGCGGCAATGTCGTTCTTAAGAAAGTGATTGGTGACCTAACCGGAAGTGGATCAAACAATGAAGTCGCTGCTTACGAGTATGAATACAACAGCAATAATCTTCTGACGTATTCCAAAGCGCCCTCTGATATCATCACCAAGTATTTCTACGACGACTTAGACTATCCGTTTTTGCTGACCTCTATTGAACATTGGGTAGGTACAACGCTCGTGTCCACTGATGCTTTTGAGTACGGCGAGGAAAGTAGCGGAGACATTTTTGCGAACGGCTTGCTGCTGCACGAATTTAACGCAGCTGGTTCTGTCGATGAGTCCAAGCAATCGTGGGAATATGATGCCCGGGGCTTCATTACGGCATCCACCGCCTTTACTGACACCGGCTCGGTCGTGGCATCAGCCAATGATGTGGAGACGGGATACATCTATAATAATCGAAACGAGCTCATCGAGAAAACTGTGTTGGGTGAAGGGCAGATCGCATCCAGCACTGAAGCGTTCGGTTATGACGCAATGGGGCGTCCAATTTGGTCAGAAACCTACGAATCAGATGGAACTTTGCTCGCGTGGTCTCAACAGTACTACAACGGAAATGGCGAAGCCACTTGGGTTGACGGTCCTAAGTATAACCCTGAAGACTATGTGTTCAGAGACTACGATGGCGCTGGACGTCTAATTGCGGAAGTGCGTTGGCGCTCCCAAGCGATAGCTGATGGTTCTGGTGTCGAAGCGGTTCCAGGCCAGGATGATTTCTTGGGGCAATCAATTACCTACTTTGATTACGATGCATTCGGAAATCTCCGAAAAACTACCGACCCGCTGGGTAATTATGCCGAGTATGATTACGATGAACTCGGGCAACTTGAGGAAGTGCGTCATTATGGAGCAGGCGCTAATCTTATCAGCACTGAATCCTACGAGCAGGAGCCCGGAGGACTGACCTCTTCCTACACGAATCCGCTGGGTGGAGTCACCCTCTACGAATACTCCTCGCGTGGGCAGCTAAAACTTCAGTACAATCCAGACGATTCCGAGCTGGAGCGACGCTACTACCTCGATGGACGGTTGGAGCGTCAAACTCTACGCAATGGCAATTACTGGAAATACGAATATGATGACGTTGCCCTAACGATCACGAAGTCGCTCTACGATTCCAGCGATTTACTTTTCACAGACGCGAGCGGTAGCTATGTCGAAGTGCAGGTCTTTGATCGCCGTGGTAATCTGATTAGCTTCACGGATCGGGAAGGATACATCACGACCACACAGTACGATGGTCTGAACCGGGTTACAGCTTCTCAGATGACCAACGGCGCGGTCAGCCCTTATACCGTCGAGCAAAGTTCCACGACGACATATTCCAAGGACGGTCGAGAAATCACCACGGCGAATAGCTTGGACGAATATGCGACTGTATTTTCCGATGCTCTCTACCGCCCTGTGCTCACCGAAGTTCGTGACGATCTGGATGCTCTAGTCGAGATGTCTGCCCTTACCTATTCCCCCGATCACCACAGTGTGGAAACGACTCTGGGTGACCCAACCGATCCCAGTGAGTCCATTGTCAAGTCCACCGTCTTTACCAATGTCGCTGGCCAGACAGTGTTGAGCTGGAAATACGACACGGACACTCATTACGATTACACCCTCATCTCCTATGACCAAGCGGGCAATCGCATTGCTTACGAAGATGAGCTGCGCCAGCGTACGCGCTACGAGTACGACGGCCTCAACCGACTTGCTAAATCGATTACCCCGGATCAGGCCGAAACCAGCTACCTTTACGATGATGCCAGCAACATGACGCAGCGCATCATGCCCGGTGGCTTAACCGAGGAAAAGCACTTCGATAGCGCTAATCGCTTACAGTGGACCAAGTTGACTAAAGGTGCCAACGTTACCCGGCATTTCACATTCGATTACTACACGAGCGCTAGTCCGAATGTGGGGCTGCTCTACGAGCGGACGGATGAGCTACGCGGGGATATCACTCGCAGCGAAGTATACGACCACCTTCTTCGTCTGACCGAGCTCGATGCAGTGGGAACCGCCACGGTTGAAGGCTACACCAAGAGCTATGGCTATGATCGCCGCGGACTCATGACTTCCTGCGCATTGGATTACGTTAATGCAGCTCTACCGGACACCGCAGTAATCAATCAATTCGATGGCTACGGGCAGCTTTACGATCAGGAAGTGCTCATTGACAGCGTGACGCATCAGGACTTTCAGCAGCACTGGGATGCCGCTGGACGCCGGGTGCAGATCGACACCAATCAGACGGCCCTTACCGACTTTGAATATGATTACTACGCCAACGGATTGCTCAAGCAAGTAACAGTCAATGAGTCCAGTTCGGCGACGGTATTTGACTATGCCTATCAGAAAAATGGCTTACTGAAATCCCGCTCCAATCCCTGGTTGGGTGTCACTGCCGACGAGCGTGACCTACGCGGACGCCTGCGGTCCCGCACCGCAGTTGCTGCTGATGTGTCTGGAATCGATCAAGTGCTTCAGGAAACAATCAGTTGGCGTGTAGATAGCAAGGTGGATGACTACACCATAGACCGTGAGGGCACTGGAGTGTGGGACGAAACTCGCGACTATCGCTACAATCCCCGTGGCTGGTTGACCAGCGAGACTTATGCTCCAGCGGACGGAGAATCCAAAACCTTCGAATATGGCTTCGATGATGATAAACTTGGGGTTCTCACCAAGCAATCCTCCCCCTCCCGCGATTGGGAAATCCCCGACGGCGAGTTGGACGAATTCGCACGGATGCGTGAGCAGGAGGATACAACTCCGAATTATGTCGCGATTGACGCCTACGGCTTTGCTTTAGGGGCGAAAACAGTCAACTTGACTCTGGACGATGGTTCCGGACCTGAGGCGCTGGAGAATGTGGACTATGATCCCGAAAGTCTGGACGGGCGCTGGGATATCACCTTACATTTAGCCAATGGTAGCTACACTCTAGCGGGCAGCGCTATCCACCCCAGTGGAGCCTACACCACGCAGGTGGATTCAGTAAGCTTTACAGTGACTAGCGCGACACCAGTCAATGAGGTCATCGATGTAGCCTATGACGATGCGGGATATACCACGGAGCGAACCTTCTCCGACGGACGCGTACAGACGCTCTCTTGGGACGTGGCTGGGCGTCTGCTGCGCATTGAGGAGCGCAACGCTTCCGATGACGGTTACGACTGGAGCGCGGTCTATGACTGCTTCGGAAACCGCCTAATCACTACGACCACCCCCGTGGTTTCAGACGTGCCGCAGACGGGCTCTACTGTAGCTGAAAGCTCGTTCTACGATCCAATGGTTGAGTTTCTGGAAATCGCAGTGGCCATTGATGGCGACCGGGTCTGGAAAGTCTACGGCCCTGACCTTAACGGTGTCTATGGTTCCCTGAATGGCATAGGCGGGTTGGAAGCCGTGTTCGCCGAAACCGGCGCACAGTGGGCCGCAGCGGTCAATGACTTCTATGGCAACACAACGGCTTGGATTGTGGACGGCGATCCATCCAGCGATACGCTCGTTTGGAATGACGCCAAGGTCAATGGCTATGGGCCGCTGCCGGAGTTCACTGCAAAGTCTTTTGGTGGAGCTAACACATCAGCGACCACTACTAATCTGCTGGAGGCAACGCTTTGGCGTGGCAAGCGTATCGACGCAACTGGCTTTGTGTTCAATGGGGCGCGTTACTACGAGCCGCGTAGTGGTAAGTTCATTTCTCCTGATCCGCTTGGGCACGGGGCGAGCACAGATTTGTATTCATATGCCAACGGTGATCCCGTTAATTTTATAGATCCAGATGGGAGATTCGGGCATATTGCGATTGGTGCAGCTATTGGAGCGATAATCAACACTGGAATTGAAGCAGCTGTTCAGATTTCAAATGGAGAGTTCGATGGAAAGAAACTTGCGATTGCAGCGGCTTCAGGAGCAATTGAAGGTGCATTATTTTCGACAGGGGCTGGGGCGGTGGCTTCTATCAGCGGAAAAGTTGCCATTGGTGCGGCTTCTTCGCTAGCTGGTAATGTTGCGTCTCAAGAGCTTTCAATAATTACCGGTGAAGCTGACGGATTCAGCGTTCAAGATGCTGCTATTAGTGCAGCAGCTGGTGGTCTTGGTGGAGCGGCGGATTATGCTATAAGCGCCGCGAAAAAAGGAACGGACGAAGTCATAGATAACTTTCAGAGAGTTGAAGCTCCTAAGATTATAAATCAGGTTCAACAGGAAGCAAATGATATCGACTGGATCAGCCAGCAAGCGGTAGAAAGCGGTATGTTGACTAGAGAGATGGCGGAGAATGGAGCAAGAATTGCTCAAGAAAACGCGGACAGAGTGATAAACAACATACGAGATGCCTCAGCAAATGCAGGTCGGGCACAAAACTCTGCAGCCCAAGATGCCTTTATTTACAATTCAATATCTACAGGAACAGCAGAAGCTGGAGAAGTCACTGCTCAGAATGTTAGTGGTGTAAACGACCCAGTCCATGGAAAGAACCCTAAGCCCTAATTTGCCATGTATGAAAAAGTTGATATAGTTTCATTATTGGCAAAGGTCATTGCACCGATTTTGGTCATTGTTGCTGTTGGCAGATCTCAAAGTCTGCTTAAGGATATATCATCATCCGAAAAAAAATCATTTTCTTACGAACGCAATGAGTCTTACAGATTCTATACCGCACGTTGGTTTATTGTGTTTATGGTAATTCTGATGCTCTTCGGGTGCCTTTTCATATATATGATGTCCTTCTTCAAGGAAGATTCTGAATACGCGTTCTGGTGTATGACTGCTTTCGGTTTTCTACTTTTTCTGCTGCCTCCTTTTATTGATCTATCAACTTTGCGCGGATCATTTATAGAGATCAATCAAACCAAAGTTTCGCTTCATGGCAGATTCAAAAAGTTTGAGATAAATCTAAACCAAATCGATTCAATAAACCGTGATAATAGAGGCATAATGATCCATTTAGTTAATGGAAAATCTAAGATGATTCCGATAAAGTTTGAGAACGAATCTCGTGTTTTCCGCTGCTTAGAGTTTTTCATTAATTCATGATTTCAACTGTTCTTTGACTTACCTTTGAGCCTGCGCTACACGGATTTTTGAGCAGGTGTCGTCATACTCGCGATTGGGATACCAGCCAATGGCGATCCCATTAACTTCTTAGATCCATCAGGCCGTGACGCCCTTGATTGGCTTTCTATAAGTTTTGTAGGGTATGTAGGTGAAGAGGCTTGGGGGATGGTTGATCGATTCCAGTCTGGCGCAGCTGAAGCTGGCTATACTCTTGCTGATATGTATGTATGATCCTCTGAATTGCGTGAAACTGGTGATATTGACGCTTCACGTGAGCCATTTAGTCAGACATTTCAAAATGAAAATCGGGAAACTGTAACTATTGGGGGGCTTGGAGTTGGACCTGAATTTGATGCTGGAGCGGTAATTGCCACAACTGAGGCTACCGCTTCTGTAGGGACATTGGGCGGATATAATGCTGCAGTTGGAAGCTATGCACTAATGGAAGGGGATTATGATCGAGCACAAGACCAATATGCAACATCACTCATGATCGCGGCAGGCGCAGTTCGCTCTACAGAAATTGGACGCACATCATCCGCAGCAGCAGCAGATGATGCAATGATTAGAAGCTTATCGGAACAGAGAGCGGCTACGGGTAAAACTGATGTTGGCAATGCGACCTATGGTGCTGGTAGAAATGCAAATGGGACAACCTCCGTCAAAGAAAGCATTCCCGGGGGTGCACACGCAGAAATTCAGGTATTGAATGATCTTAAAGGTGGCAGCCAAAGGACGGTTGCAGTTGATCAATATCCTTGTTCTGGCTGTCAAGAAGCACTACCTAATGGAACTCGTGTTGTCGTACCTAAGAATCCGAGTCCAAGCGGGACTCAGAATCCCAAAACCATTTCTCAGAAAGCGGCGGCTGGGAAACTGACTCCTGAATCCAAAGTTTACCTAGAGATGCTAGAGGATATGCCGTCGATCCTACTGGAAAACATATCAAGCCATGAAAAACAACGAGAACGAATCCGACACCTGGGCCAGACCTCGCTTTAAGTCTCTGATACTGGACCTGTCCATACCAGCGTTAAACAACGCAAAAATTGGTGACCATATCAGCGCTCTTCAGTTTCTCGGGAAAAGCGATATTACTGAAAACCGCATTCGGTTATATGCATACAAAAAATTCGGTCTTGGCATTGAAGTTACAGACTCTAGGATTAGCGAAATGACATTTCATTTCATTAGCTTCGTTGAGCGATTGGATGATGTCTTTGCGCCTAGAAGTTTTACAGGAAAGATAGCGTATAAAACCAAAACTCTTCCTCATGAAAAATCAGCCATACTGGAACTGTATGGCACTTCTTGTTGTAATTGGGATGATGGGATGACATCTAGCCTTTTATATATTTACAATGGCGTAATTACTCAGTTTTTATTTAATTCACAGAACGGTAAGCTTAAAGAAATTGGCCTACAAGCAATATCACAAACGGTAGAACTCTAACGCCCACGGTGGCATTTAAGGGATGCGCCTTATTGGCATCCACTTGTATTATTCTAAACGAAATACTAAGATAATTGGTTGCTATGCTTTTTTGAGAGAAGAAAGGGGGCAAGCATAAAGCTGAGCGCATCCTCCGCGCCCGCTGTTCGATGAAATTACAAGGAATAACCTTTTTGTTTTCACTAATTCGAAACTCCTATTAATTGACATCCTTCCATGCTATGAAAATAATTTCCGTATTCATTGTTCTACTGCTATGCAGTCATGTTCACGCCGATTTTCAAGTGGGGGTGCTGTCTACTGAATCGACAGCCAGCAAATCGCTGGTAAAGATCAAGGCACGCAACACCTTCGACCAAGGCATTAAAGGCGCACGGGCATGGATTTTCTTGTTGGATGGGGAGGGACACGTCATCGGCCAGCAGGCCCAGTGGATCATCGGCGGCGATAAGCAGTCACTTTCACCGACGGCAGAGAAGAGAGCAAATGCAACCCTAATGCCAGAGAAGGCAGCTGAATTCTCGATGGTGGTTCCGCACACCGCCGCGAACGCGGGTGTTCCGGCTCAGACCAAGATTACCTTTTCCCGGATCATCTTAGAGGATGGCACGTTGGTAAATCCTCAGAAATCCGTGAAGCCCTTGGAAGATAAGCCTGTAAAGCCATAGGGAGATTCTCTCTTGATGACTGAATGAATGTATTCGATTGGAACCGCGCCCTAGCATCATTTAACCTTCTAAGTATATGGCATCAGAACAGGACGAGCAGCGTGCCGTAGATTGGGGCAGCGCTCTGGGAGAGGTTTATAATTCATTTTATCGAGCATTCTACGAAAAAGTGTGCGCAGAGCACCTCCTACGCAGTTGGAAAAAACGTAAGCGTCCGAGCTCCATTTTCAAGGAAGACTTCCAGAGCGCTCCACTGACCGAGAGCATAAGCGACGGCTTTGCCCATCAAGCATTGCGTCAGGTAACGCGGCTTGAGCCGCATGAGGGCGAGCTTGAGTCGTTTCAACACTGGAGCGGACTCGGAGGCGCGGACTGCGGAGCGCAGCGATGGCCCCGCGATGGTATCGCGCAGGCGTTTCTCAATGCGGTAAAGTTGCCTGATCTGGCCGAGTATCCATCGGAATGGCGCCAGGACGATGCTTGGTTCACTAACGCCATCCAAATTGGTCTATATCCACCAAGAAACCTCATAGATAGATTAAGTGGGGATATATGACGTCACGTGATGTAAATAGATCACGTCACGTCATCGATCACGGTCAAGCACACCTCATAGGCGTTTGGCATGTCGCTTACGACTTTTCCATTATGCTATTGGTATAAGTATTTTCGAATTCCTGCCAAATTCCTGCCAAAATGAGGTCCATAATATGCAGGTTCATGCATCTTGGCGCAAAGGTCGGAATTTTGTAAAGTGCTTTTAATCTGCATAATAGTAAGCGTCCGGTGATCGTCCCTCTTTCTGTATTGGCTTGAACCTGTTAGAGTGTGCGGATGGATGTGGAGATC
>JAVDPD010000048.1 GCA_031296935.1 Cerasicoccus maritimus | reverse complement strand
CGCCGAGTGGACCCTCGTATGCCTGGCCTACAACTGCAAACGCCTCTTCAACCTCACCCAACAACCACAAAACGCCTGAAATCCACCAACAAGCCTCAGCGGCGCACCAAACCACTGCCACAAAACTCCAATACCCCCCGAAAAACGACCGGCTCATATCAAAAATCACCAATAGACCACGCAGCGACCAACTCCTCGACAGACAATGCTTTTAAAGGAAACTCTTAAAGCCGACAGGCTGCTAGACCGTGAACAATGACTATCCGCCCAATACCGTCATGACCGCCACGGCACCCATACCTAGAATTCCCAGAACTGAGCAGGCAATCATCGTGTAGAGATTGAGCGTAATCGTGCTCAACCAAGCGGCAAATGACCCCACGACCATGGCAGCCATCATAGTGGTGTCTCCCCACGACCAGAAGATATAACCAAAATAGCCCAAGCCCAGCATCATGCGGAAGCGAATGATCGGAAATGCGTCGGTGACGGACAAAATACAGCAAAGCGTCAGGAATAAATCCGCGATACCGACGATTAACATGGGATGCTCCAGAAGCAGCCCATATTCGCCCTCCTCCTGGATCGCCGAAATCACGCTCACATTTGGCCAGATATCCGTGATGGCGGCCAGCAGCATGATAACAGCCAGAACGGGCAAAGAAATCGCGGCGGCGCGCTCAGCCTCACGGTGCTTTTTCTTGAGGTGGCGCGTTTCGTCGGTGTTGCCCTCGGCGGCGGCGAGCATGTCGTCCACCTTCATCGCCGGTAGCATCTCGTCATCCTGATTGAGCGAAGTTTCATCCACTTCCTTCGGGCGCAGGCTTAGCGGTTTGGCAGTAGGGTTGACAGCTTCACGGATTTCCGGGCACTCCATCAGGGGCAGCCAGTCTTCGCGATCTTCGTCATAGTAAAGCGTATCCTCGCTCGCCTTACCGGCCTCCATGAGGTCCGCAATGCGGCCAGGATCATACGGTCCTTTAGCGTCGTCCGAGCCCGGCTCTTGGATGTAGTATTCGCCCATGTTTGCGGATAAATTCTTGAGATATTGTTCTTTTGAGCAAGCTAAAAGCAGAGGGAATTTGTTACTACCTGGGGAGTAAAAAGCCCGTAAATGCTTGCAGGTAATACCTTTAAAAACGCACCTAAGCGTGCTCAACCATATCACCACCCCACCGTAATTTCTGGCGCAGGATACTGAAATACGAATAGCCAATTGGTAATAGCAGAGGCAGCTCGCGTCGGGAAATATAGATCTTTAGTGGAAAATACTCGTCGCCATCGAAGCGCTGAGCGCCATCGAGTGTCACCTGTGCCTGCGCCGCTTCCATCACGCAAACACGCAGCTCACTGTCGCGCGTTAGCACGAGGCTCCGGTTGGAGAGACTGTGTGGGCAAATGGGCGTCATCACGAGCACTTCGGCACCCGGCATGATAATCGGTCCACCAGCGGATAAATTGTAGGCAGTCGATCCCGTCGGCGTGCTGAAAATCAAGCCGTCACTGTAGTATTCCGTGACGAGCGTATCGCCGCAAAACACCTGCAACCCCAGCAAACGACTGCCCTCAGCGCTCTTGATCACCGCATCATTCAACGCCAGTGAGTGCTGGCCATCAGCCGTCACACAATGCAGAACGGAGCGCTTCTCGATGTCAAACTTGCCTGCGAGGACCGCCGCGAATTGCTCACGGATCGTCGCCGGCGAATACGTAGCCAAGAACCCCAGCTTCCCTTGATTGACCCCAAACACCGGCACCCCGGAGCGCATGGACTCCGGAGCCGCCGATAAAATGGTGCCATCCCCTCCCAACACGCAGCAGGCGTCGGCCCCTTCAAGGTAGCCCTCGGAAATCGGATAATCGCTGCTGCGCACGGACTCCACGCCATGCTCGCGGCAAACACCTTCCAGAAAATCGGCCAGCTCGCCAGCGAGCGGCTTCTCTCCATTTATGATGAATGCGATGCGCTTGAGCATAGGGGCGGGGAAGAAAAATTATGAATGCAGAATTATGAATGATGAAACGCAGGCGGAATACGCTTTAGAAGCAATTTCATAATTCATCCTTCATCATTCATAATTTACTTAATACTTGCCGGCTTGCTTGACCGCGCGGGCGCGCAGACGCAGGCCTTGCAGGCGGATGAAGCCTGTGGCGTCGTCCGGATTGTAATCGCTGGCAACGCCTTCCATCGAAGCCACGTGCTCGTCATAGAGCGAGAGCTCGCTGCGGCGGCCTACGGTGGTGATGCTGCCCTTGTAAAGCTTGAGGCGGACTTCGCCGGTGACGGTCTTTTGACTGTCGTCGAAGAAAGCCTGAAGGGCTTCACGCTCCGGCGCATACCAGAAGCCGTTGTAAACGAGCTCGGCATACTTCGGCACGAGGCTGTCGCGCAGGTGCATGAGCTCACGGTCCATGGTGATCGTCTCAACCTGGCGGTGCCCGTGGATGAGGATCGTGCCAGCCGGCGTTTCATAAACACCGCGGCTCTTCATGCCGACGAAACGGTTTTCCACGATGTCCACGCGGCCGATGCCGTGCTTACCCGCAAGCTTGTTAAGCTTCTTCATGACGGCGGCCGGATTCATGCGCTCGCCATTGACGGCGACGCAGTCACCCTTTTCGTAAGTCAGCTCAAGGTATTCGGGCTCGTCGGGCGCGTCTTCCGGGTCGACGGTCAGCTTGTACATGTCCTTGTTAGACTCGACGGTCGGGTCGAACCAGGTATCTTCCAAAATGCCAGCTTCGTAGGAAATGTGCAGAAGGTTGCGGTCCATCGAATACGGCTTCGATGCGCTGGCCTCGACGTTGACGCCGTTGTCGCGGCACCAGTCGATCATCTCCGTGCGGCCCGGGAAAGCCTTGCGGAAGACGTCCATGCGCCAGGGGGAAATGATCTTCAGCTCGGGTGCAAGCGCGGCGAAGGTCAGCTCGAAGCGGACTTGGTCGTTGCCCTTGCCGGTGGCGCCGTGGGCGACGGCGTCGCAGCCCTCTTGCTTGGCGATTTCGATGTGCGCCTTGGCGATCAGCGGGCGGGCAATCGAGGTGCCGAGGAAATACTGGCTCTCGTAAATGGCGTTCGCGCGCAGCATCGGGTAGATGAAGTCGCTGGCAAACTCTTCGACGAGATCGAGCGTGTAGTGCTTGGAAGCGCCGGTCGCAATAGCCTTTTCTTCCAGACCTTCGAGCTCCTCTTCCTGGCCGACATCGGCCGCGTAAGTGACGATTTCGGCGTCGTAATGATTCTTGAGCCAGCGAACGAGCACCGACGTGTCCAGACCTCCTGAGTATGCGAGAGCAATTTTCATAACTTGAAGGTTCGCACTAAAACGAGAAGCGCCCTCCCCGCCAAGGATAAAGCGCGAGTCAGGGCTTCAAGAATCCGACGAATCGCACCGTGTTACAATTGTTACGTTCTGGTGCCAAAATTCATTTACACGGCAACACTTCTCTGCTTTATAGGCCATTTCACCATCGAATAAGAATCCGCCGAACTGCTAATACTCGGGATATTCCACCGAACAAAATCTGGTAGCCCCTTGTTCTATGCGCATGCCAACGCCAACTCAAACGCTTCTCCCGACTGATCTGCCAAACCAAGAGCTACATCCAACCAAAGAGCCGAAGTAACCGGCAACCAACTATTTATGAATAAACCGGCAGTTTCAGATACGCAAAAACGAAATTTCTTCGACTGGGATTGGGATACGAAATTCATCCGCCTGAAAGAACAGGTGACGGATCTCCCGCCGAAGCCCGTTCCGCTGAACCCGCTCATGCTACGCATGATCGATTTCCACGAAATCGTCACCGCGACGATGTGGTGCCGACGCACCCAACTGAAAGAAGACGAGTTTCGCGCGCAGATCGATCTGCTGCTCTACCACGACATCGTGGCCCCGGTCGACGATTGCTAGAGCAAACGAACGGTCCAATTGTGATCTGTTAAACAGCAATGAGTCTGAAGATTTGATTGTAGATCTGGCCAACGACAAAAGCCTTTTAAGCATTTGGCGAATTCACCAGAAAACTTTCTTCAATCCATCAAAATGAATTAAAGGGCCCAACTAGCCCAAGTCGGCACCTGACTATCTGCAATCCTTCACTGTATTAACAAAAATTCTTTCATGCACATAGCTATTATATACACTTATAGCATTTGACAGGTGAAGACTCAATGGCTTCAATCCATTAATGCCATTCAGACCTATTCTCATCATACTGCTATATTCACTTGTCAATACAAGCCAGGCGATGCTCATCATAACGATATCGCCAAACAATGAAACAAGCTTTAGCATAACTTCTTCCGGAACTGCCTCAACCGTTTCAGGAGGCAATGCCAGCACCGGCAATATTGGAATTGATTCATCAGCCTTCCTCGTCGGTTTCACTGGAGGCAGCGGTCTTACGTTTGGTGGAATTTCTGTGACAGATTTCAGTCGTCAAAACAGCACCCGGCTTAGCTTTGACTTAGCTTCACCTGTCAGTTCAGGCAGTGCCTATTCATTAAGCGGTTCAGCAACTGGCACTTACCTCCCCTCTCAAAATTACCTGTCCACATTCGTTCCGGGTACCTATAACATTACATTCAGCAATGGCATTTTCGGCTCAACGGCGTCCGGCACCTTGACAATTGCTTCAGGCGCAACCCCAATCCCAGAACCTACCACACTCATAACCGCTGTGGGTTGTTTGTCATTAAGCGGATTCCTGCTCTAGCATCGCCGCAAAAATCGTAACGAGCCTACAGGCTGATTTTCAACCGGGCAAAGAACGAGTCGACGTCTGAATGGCTGAAGGTGGTGCGGACGCGAACTGTTTCCGTGCCGTCGCCGTTGTCGGTGATATCCACGATTTCGACGAACGGCGCGCCACTCACCCAGACGCCCAGCCCGGAGGAAACCTCCACCGAATAGCCGACGCCCTGGCTCGTGTTGGGTCGCTTGAAGCTGACTTCCAGCCGCCCTTCACCATCCTGATTGATAGAGACATTAGAGGCGTCTGAATTGTTCGGGTCCAACCCGAGGGCGAACTCGAGGATGTTTGGAATATTGTCCCCATCGGGGTCGGCTAGTAGTTCCGACTCGACCGGCAAGCCCGGGAACTCCGCATTGCGCCACTCGGTGAGCGCGTCTTCGCCGAAACTGAAGTCATCCGAGCGCACGACGCCTTCGAAGAATACCGGCGTCGCCAACCCGACCGGCTTAGTCAGGTTCGCAAAGACATGACTGACCTCACTAACTTCATACGAAAACGCGCCGTCGAAATCAGCTGTGTTCTGGTAGTCGCCGAGGACGATGTAGTCGTAGGTGCGCCCATCGAGGAGCGATATCGGCACAAAGCCCAAGGTGAACACATCGGGCGCTCCCCCATCGATCGAGACCTGAGCGTTGATGACAGGCTCGCCCGCGCCCGCCACGCCGTCCTGGTTATCATCGCGCACAAGTCGGAGATTTGTCAGTTGGGTGACGGCATCGAGGCCACCAGTCACTGTCAGCGCGATGCCGTAGAGTGAGCTGTCCGCATTCACGGGGCGGAATTTCAGGCGGATCAAAGGCGCGTTTGGCGCATCGGTATTCAGCGTAACCGCGAGTGGATCGTCGCCCGCTAGGCTGCTAACGAAAAGCCCAAGGGACGCCCCATCCAGCGGAGGTGGCGGGTTAAACCGGAACGACGCGCCAAACTCCGAAGTATCGCCGGTGATGTCGGACGTAACCGTGGCAGTGAGAGTCAGGTAAGGCGGCGGCATGACGGCCGGGAAAATTGTAAACGTCCCATCGTCGCGCACCTCGCCTTCGCCGATCAAGACCTCGCCCTCATCGCTAGCAGCGTCGGAGAATAGTTGGACCGTACTGCCGATCGGCGCTTCCGTGGTGTCGATCACTGTGCCTTCAAACACGCCCGCATTGAAGGTTATCACATCGGGCGGGCGAATCTGGTTGTTGCCCGTGCCTTTCAGGTCGATACCATCCAAATCATTGCGGGTAATGCTGTTGTTCAAAATGGAGACGCCCGTGGCATTGTCCACCTGCACGCCATACTCCTCGTTGTGCCAGATAAAATTACCCGTGGTTTTCGTGACACTGGAGCCAGCCAACAAGAAAGTCACCTGCCCACCGATGGTGCAGTTGTCCGCGCCGTCGGCAATGCGTATGCCGTTTTCGCCATTGCCCATCAAGGCGGTGCGCCCACGGTCCGTGCCAATGATATTGCTCGCAATGGAGTTATCCGTCGCCGTCGCGCCCGTCACCAAAATACCGTTGCCGGTGTTGTGGGAAATCAGATTGCCGAGTGTCACGTTGCGCCCGCCAATGGAATTGCCCGTCGAATTCTTGACGAGCACGCCATGACCGTCGTTGCCACGATTCTGCGTCGGGTCCTCATTCGTGCCGATCAGGTTATTGGCGATGAGTATATCCCCGCCTTCGACGATGATAATGCCGCCTTCTTCGTCCCCGCCCTGGCCATTGCTGTAGAGGAAATTACTGTGGCTCTTGCTGCCGCCACCGATCTCCGTGGAAATCTCGCTACGCACAATAATGCCGGCCACAGCGTTGTCATCGATCTGATTGCCGCGAATGTAATTTTGCTCGCCGCCAACCACGTAAATGCCGACCTGATTTTCGCTGATGTGATTCGATGTCAAGGCGCCCTCGCCGAAGAAAAAGCCTTCGCAATTTTCGATCAGCACGCCAACACCCTGCGGTGTCTGCGTGAGCGGCGTCGGCGCGGGGTCGCCCTCGATTTCGCTACCGTTGTCGAAGATGTCGTTGTTGAAGAAAAGCGTGCGCCGCTCATCGGGATTACCGTCGGCAAAGACCACGCCCTTGATCGCGATGCCGGCATCCGTGTTGTGGAGAATTTTGTTTCCGGAGCTAAAATCCTGCGTGCCGAACTGATTGCCCGCAGTCGCTCCGGTGATCAGGACGCCGTATTTATTCGGCTGCGGCGAGCCCGGTGCAATAAACCCTTCAAACTCAGTTTGCCCCGCGCCAATGTAGTTATTAACGAAGACATTGGGCGGATCGGCGTGATCGAATGAAGAGCCCGAAGTCACCAGACGCCCTTCAATATAGATGCCAGCTTCGGTGCAATTGCCGATGTAGTTCGTCATCTGGTAGTTTTCCGCCAGATAATCAAATTCATTCGCCGGGAACGGACGCGCGTTGCGTCCGGTAAACGTGTGGTCGCCGTTGAAACCAATTAAATTGCCCGTCGAATTACTGCGCACGTGAATGCCGTATTTCAACGCGCTGAAGCTGTAAAATGGATCAAGGCCGCCGCCATGCACAGTGCCGATGTGGCAGCCGACCACCACGTTGTTATGCGCGTCTTCGAGCAAGATGCCCGCGCCGTTCGGAGCGCTGCCCAAATGCAAATCCCGCAACGGCAGATGATTGCCGATCAGATTGTCCGACGCGCCATTGGTGATCGCGATGGCGTGGGCGCCGTTGATCAGATCAAGGATGTTGCCGTCTATGTCGGTAATGAATTCGTCGCCAGTATTCAGGTGATTCACCACATTCCGACTCGTCCCCTCGCCACTGATGACCACGCCACTGCCCGCGTTGTTGATAATTAAACTGCGCTCTCCAAAGCCCCAGTTAACCGAGGTCTCTTCGCCGATTAAATTCTGGTTCGCGCCGCCCAGCACATGGATGCCGTGCCCGGTATTTTTCAGGCTCTCCACCGCATCAAACGGCTCCACCGTGTAAACGCCGTCCACGCGGTTCTTTAGGCAACTGGCTCCCTCCAAACGGAAGCCGTCGCCATCATTGCCCGCGGCGGTGATGAACTTCACCAGGTTGTTTTGCACATTGAGCAAATGCACGCCATGACCGCCGCAATTGGTGATCTTGCCAAAGGTCGGCAGCACATCGTCGTTTTCGCCGATCACGTTGAACGTCGTGCCCGCCCCTTGCAGCAGCACCCCACCGGACGCCATGTTGTCGATCTCGCCCGGTAACAATTGGTTCAGCTTTCCGCCCTCGATCAAGATGCCGTAGCCGCCGCCATTTTTAAAACCGACGCCCTCAATGCGGTTCTTTTGCGGCACAAAGTCTTCGCCGTTGGAGGAGGTCGCTTTCAGGTAAAGCCCGTTGCCGGTGAAGTTCTGAATCGTGAAGTCCTTCAGGAAAATATTCGACACGCCATTGAATAAAAAGGCGTCGCGCGTGGCCCCTTGCAGGTCGAGCGTCAAACCGCGCAAATCCCAGCTATCGCCACCAGTTGGAGTGGGTAAATTGTCCCCGAGATTGACCACGGTCTCGCTGGCCTCGGAAAAAGAAATGCTCGAGCTCACGCCAATGTGATTGCGGAAGGCCGGCCCAATGCCGACTCCCGAAACGAAGTCGGACTCATACTTGCCCTCGTCCTCACCTTCGGGACGCTGCTGCACGCCGCGGCCTTCGTAGATTATGCGGAAGGCCTCCAGCACCGTGATGTCGCCATCGGCAATGTTGTCCGTTGCATCCAGTTTGGTGATCAGCACCGTAGCGCCTTCCTGCGCGCCTTGTTGGCCAGGCAGCACATCGGCCAGCGTGAAGTTGAGCGCGTTCGATGTTTGGTCGCCAATGCGAATCGCGAGCGAATGCACGCCGTTGTCCAAGCCCTCAGGAATGCGCATCAAAATGCTGTCATCGGACGTAATCTGGATGAGGCCGGAAAGCTCTGCGGCAGGCTCACCATTGAGGATTACGATGAACGGTTGCCCCTGCTCCCCACGCAAGCTTTCGCCCGTCAAGGTGACCAATTGATTCGACTGCACCGTCTGCGGAGAAATGGACTCCAACACCGGCGGCCCGAGAATATCGATGTAGCGGAAAAGCGCCGGGTTACCCGTTGTCGAGGTGCGGCGGCCATCGCCACGCTCAATCGTCAACGCCACGCGATCACTCGCGGCGAGCGTCAACAAGGTGGCGTCATCGATGTCGTCCGGCAGGTCGGCGTTGATGAAATTTTCGCGCGTGGCCGTGACCTCCAACGGCAAATCGACTTCCAGCTCGATTTCTGTTTCCGCAGTCACCGTGGTATTCTTAATGATGCTCAGGAAGACCTTCGTTTCTTCGCCGTCGCTGGTGAAATTAAAACCGCCAATCGCCAACGGATCACCCTCACGCGCCTCCTGCGGGAAGAAGTTGCGAATACGCGGCGCGAACGGACTACCCACGACGAGGATCCCGCGCTCCACCGCCAAAGTCTGCAAGCCAATGACGCCATTGAGCCGCTCCAGCGCCTGCAAGCCCGACGAAATTTTGCCCAACACATCAAAGCCTTTGGCAAGGGACGTTGCCGCAATCTTCAGGGATTCGGTAATGCCGGTTTCCAGCACCGCCGAGATGAACCCCTCGATGCTCCCTTCGACGGCTTTATTGAGTAGGCTCAACAATGCAGACCGATCATAGGTCCCCTTCGTAATGTAAGCCGTCAGCTCTTTGGAAACATCAGCAAAAAGCGAATCAATGACCTTTTGGGCGGCTTTACTCTTGGTAAACTTCTCCACCGGCAGTACTATGCTGATCCCGTCCAGCACGATCGTGAAAAAATTGGCGATCGAGGCATGTATCCAAGGGGTGTTCCCACCAATATTTTCAATCAATGCGCCTTGTCGGTCATCGGGCAGTCCATAGTACAAATTTCCGCTGTAGGCATGTATCGCATAAACCGCGCTTTTGTCCGCTGGCAGCATGAAAATCTCAGTGGAAGCGCCGGCCGAAAAAATGCCAGTCAGGTAATCGATTCCATTCATGGTGAGCGTCGTAATGACCTCTAACAGGTCGACGTTTGCGGTGACTAACTTGGCATATTTATAGCCATTGAATTCCGCCGTCTCGTTGAGGTAAGTGTAGCCATCTGAGCTCGGCGTCATGGCCGCGATTTCCGAGCGTCCACCAGGAATCGAGCTCGGGTCAATCTCGCGAATTTCCAGTACATGGTCGGCCTGCAAAACGTTGAATGCCTTGATCGTCAGATCGAACGTCACCTTATAGTCCTCGATCACCCGCTCGTCTTCAGGCAGGTCGGGATCATCATAAATCGGCGTGATGACGAAACGCAGATTGTCCGGGTCCGTTAAGCCAGTGCCCTCCAATTCACGGAAGTAAAAAGGCGAGTCTTTGCTATCCTGAAAACGCGCCTTCGCAGCTTTGCTCACGGCCGACGACAGCTGCGCGTTCTGCAAGTCTTCAATCGTATCCGCCACTGCGGTGAACGCCGCGAGATAAGCCTCGGCCAGCAGGTCATCGTAGCGGGGGTCATCAAGGTATTGAACGCCCGCAAACGTTCGGTTCTCGATGTAATCGGCGAGCGCCTGAATTTCACTCAGACCACTGATCGCATTCAGCGCAGGCGCCAAATAATCGTCGGGCAAGGCCGACAGCATCGGGTTGATGAATACCATTGCGATGGCCGTCGACTCTGCGTCGATGGTGATCGCGGTGTCGCCTCCCAGCGCCACGGCCGCCAACGCGGGATCCTCTGCCGTGAGCGTTGCCCATACGAAGGTAACGCCGTCCTGGCGAATGGGCGCAGCGAAGGAACCATCCGCCGCAATGGCGCGCATTTCATCCCCGAGCGAGTAAACCTGATAGCCCGCCGGATTGAAGCCACTGGGGAAATTCACGACGCCCGCAACCGTCCGATCAATGCGAAACCGAAAGGGATAAAGCGCCACGCGTTCTTCACTCTCGAAGACTTCAATCACGCCCGAATTGGCACCCGATTGCACCGTAAACGACAGGACATCTCCCGCCACGCCAACCGCGCCCTGGTCCACGCCATTGAGCGACACGGAGTAGCTGCCGCCTGTGTCCAGGCCCTCGGTGGTGATTTCCACTTCGGTCCCGATTGGTCCGGTGATCGGTGAAACGGAAAGAATGGTGAATGTATCTCCGCGCGCGCTAAAACCCAGGACCAAAGCGACAAGCAGCAGATGTAGTGTGGAGATGTGCGGATACCTCATGCGAGATGCGTTTATTAAAACCTATAATAGTGAAGTAAAAAACCCATAATACCAGTAGAGATATGCAGCGGCAAGCCAACAACGCACCAGCACGGGCAATAGCTCCTAGAGCAGTTTCCCCGGCCAATTATTCCCAACACAGGAGATGAGAAATAAACGCCTTTACCTACGCGGACGCCGGATCGAACGATTACGCAACGTGGGTTCACGACAGCCAACACGAAGACGCGCCGTATGCAAGGCTTGACCCCTTGCTCCATCTAAAACATCATCGCCACCATGCGAACCACCCGTTCATTGGCACTGCACGCTGCGGTTGCCGCGGCATTACTCAGCGCCTGCAAGACCAGCGACTCCCCCTCCCCCCTGGCCTCGCAAGAATCGCGCGATCAATACCCCGACCCGTCCAAGATGTAGTCGCGCAAAGGAAATACGTCCTAGAAGTTTCGCCAATGAAACCCCGTGTCACGATTCGTGAAATCGCCGAGAAAGCTGGCATCCATTTCACAACAGTCAGCCTTGCTTTGCGCAACAGCCCAAGGCTCAAACAGAGCACACGTGACAGGGTCCAGAAGCTGGCCAAGGAAATGGGCTACACGCCGGATCCCATGCTGGCCTCGCTCAATGCGTATCGGCAAACGAAACGCCCGGTCCAATATCAGGCAGCCATTGCGTGGATCCACAATTGGCCGAGACCAGAAAGTTTGTATGGCTCGGGCGAGTTTCATCAGTATTTCCTCGGTGCCGTCGACCGCGCCAAGCAACGCGGTTATCAAATCGAAGAGTTCTGGATTCGCGAGCCGGAGATGAGCATCAACAAGCTGCACAGGATTCTGCGCGCGCGAAACATACAAGGCGCGCTCATCGCCCCGCAGCCCAGGCACGGTGCCTACTTGGATTTAAAATATTCCGAGCTGTCCGCCGTCACATTTGGTAACAGCATGCAGCCACCCGTTTTGGACCTCGTCACTAACCACCAGAGCCACACCATCAACCGTATCTTGCAGCATGTGCTGTCACTGGGCTATCGCCGTATCGGCCTCTGCGTGCCCGACGACTGGAACGCCAAAGTCGAGAACGCCTGGAACAACGGCATGATCATTCTGCACTCCGAACAGCCCGACCTGCCATACATCCCCCCACACTGGGAACGCTGGGATATCGAAGAGACCGAAGGCCTGCAAACTTGGGTCGAAAAGGAGCGGCCCGATGTCATCATCTCCCACCACAACGTCTATCAGCGGCTCCGGAAAATGGGGCTAAATATTCCTGAGGACATCGGCTTTATCTCCCCCTTTCTGATCCGACAAAATGAAGAGATTTCCGGCATCTATCAGAACGACTTCCTCATCGGGCAAAAGGGCGTGGACATGGTGATCGGCATGCTCCAGCGCAACGAAGTTGGCCTGCCCGAAAGCCCGGTTCGCGTCTTGGTCGAAGGCATCCTTAACCCTGGCAAAACACTGAGAAAGCAAACACGCCAGTACGCCAAGAAGGCCAAGCCCTCGACTAGGGAAAAGTCTGCCAAAACCAAGGCGCACTAGGTCGCGCGGTCGTATGCCTCAAGCGTCACTAGGCGCTCGGGCTGCTGCCCATCCAGGTAACGCGAAATGTTCTCCAAAGCAGCTTGACCAAGCAAAGGATACGTATCCCAAGTCGGCCCAGCGACATGCGGCGAAAGCAACACGTTGTCTGACAAACGCAAAGGCGCATCCGACGGCAAAGTTGCGGTATGAAATACATCCAGCGCTACCCGCAACCTGCCCTCGTCGGCCAAACGGGCGAGCGCGCGTTCGTCTTCGACCAACATACCACGCGCGATGTTAATGAAGACCGCGTCGGACGGCATCGAGCGTAGCAACGCCTCCGTCACCGAACCAGCGCTACGGTCGTTCAAGCCCTCGCATTCGATCAACACATCACTATCCGCAAATAAAGCCGCCAAGCTGCCACAACGCTTCACCCCGTAGTCCGCGAAATGTTCAGCAGGCACGCCGTCGGAGTGTGCCGCGATCTCCACTTGATGCGGGCGCAACATCACCACTAGCTCTCGCGCAATCGCACCAAATCCATGCAGCCCGACCCGCTTGCCGCGCAGACTCCGCGTTCGCATCAGCGGCATCATCGCAAACATCGTCTGTGGCTCGTCAATCAGCGCAGACCAATGCTGCACATTGCGCAGGCACGACAGTACCATGAGCAAAGCGTGCTCCGCGATCGTGTGGCTTATCAGGTTGCCCCAGTTGCTAACGAGCACGCCTCGCTCAAGTAATGCACGCGACACCCGAGGCTTCACTGACCCGGTAACACTACAAACATAGCGCAGTGGACAGTCGCTCGCTGAAGCCCATGAAAATGGGATTACCGGGCAGCTCCAGGCAGTGACGATTACCGTTGGCTGTAGCTCGCACAACACAGCCAACCACGCTTCTTCACTCAGCGCCTTGGCATCCACCCAAGTCTGGCGAGTGCAGGGAACAAACCGCTCGTTCCAGTCTGGCAGAAACAAACCGCGCTCTAAATCCGTCATTGCAAACAGCACATGCTCGGGGTCGGTTTTTGATCTCGAGTTACGCGCTACCGTCACTTCCACATCCTGTTGCATAGTTCTTAAAGTAATCAAATGCGCGCGGCCACAAGCGCCCTGCTGTGCAGAGGTTAATGGAGCCCTGAAGTTGCAACATAAAGACCATGACGATCCGCTTCCGAGTATACTTGTCGTCAGTAAATTGGCCTGGCTCTTTGCCCCATGTAAAGTTGTCGGCAAAACGCGGATCGCTGAAGTAGCCAAAGAACGCGCCAAGGCCGCCGACTTTGTGCACGAGCAGGTAAACGCCGAGCGTTAGGTATTCAATCCACATGCCGCTGCACTCTCCAAGGGATCTACCATCGTAAGAACCATAGGCTCAGTTAGGCTGAAGCCGGCGTTGTAATTGATCCGCATACAAAGACTGCGGGCGGAGTGTATCACCCTGCCCCACACCTTCGACAAAGTCACTGGAGTCCACCGTGTCCGCCGGGCCACGTGTTCCAATGACATAGCCGTCACCTTGTTGGTGCGAGTAGATGAGCACCGGTCGCTCTTCAGAATAGCGTAAGCCATTGGTGTTCCAAAAAACGCTTTCCGTCGTCGTCACGCCATGCATGACCTTGCCTCCCCAAGGCCGCAATGCACGGGCCTCAATGAAGTCGCCATCACAGGTCATGTTGTCGATTAAATTAGCGAGCGAAAGAAACATGTGAAAGTCCGCGGCTAAACGCCCATCTTTAGCCACGCAGTTAAAGATGACATTGCCGCTCGCTGACATCGTCCCGAAGCTGTAGTTATGCCGCCCGCTTTCGGCGTAGCAATCGCGCACCAAGTTGTCTTGTCCCTGCATCGTATAGAGGTAGCCATTGCCGCCTTCGCCTTCATATTGCGGATAGCGGAAATCGCAATCCATGACCGTGACGAGTCGTGAACGCCACAGTTTGAGCGCTCCGGAAACCACATGGATATTCGGATCATTACCTTCCGGCGCGTAGGTTTGCACGCCGCGCACCCAAGCATTCTCCACGAAGGACAGTTTAATCGCCTTGGAGGCATGCACAGCATGGCCAATCGTGCCTTCCTTCGCAAAGTCTCTCATCTCCAAGCCTTCGCCTGGTTGCTGCCGCATGCCGATGGAAAAATCCTCCAAGCCGACTTCCTGCAACATCGCACCGGCCACTGGAACTATGCGCGCATTGTCGGCCCGATAAAGATAACCGCGTGTCGGAGTGTCGATGCTGATAGTCTTTGCTACCGGATCGATCGCCGTAATGCGTCGGTAGTAAGTCAAGGTGCGGTTCGGCGATTGAGTCGGCTCCCACTTGCCATGCATGCCCACCAAATCGATGTAGTGCTGGGTGAGGTCGTTGCGAATAACCACCGCATCGCCAACCTGCAAACCAGCAACATTCTCTAATGGAATAACGCTGACTGGTTGCGGCATATCCTGAGCAAGCAAGATGCCCGGTACATCAATGCCGTCGGCGTTCCAAGAAGTTTCTTCGCGGGGCATCACATCGATGACCGTTTTCTGCCGCATATTGATCTGGTCATTAAAAAGGTACGTCTTACCTGCTCCAGCGCCCCGCAGCACGACCCCATTTTCTTGTATGCGCAACGTGGCCTCCGCGCCTTCGGGCGGAACGATGCGATAAGTACCGGCAGGCAAATACACCACACCGCCGCCTGCGGAACCGGCGTCATCGAGCGCCTGTTGAATGGCTGCCGTTGCATCTTCTTCACCCGATGAATCCGCATGGTAAGGAGCTTGCGTCACATCCAACACTGGACCTGCAACTTCCCTGGGCGGCTCTTCTCCGTAGTGATAGCCCGCGTAAGAAAAATCATGCAGGAAGCGCCCTTCCGTATCCGTGTAGCCCGGACGCCAATCTTCCGGATAAAGCGAAGAGCGCCAGGAATCGCCATCAACTTTGACATCTGCTTGAACCATGACAACTCCCCAGCAAAACGCCATGAACGTGCTCAATGTAACTGCTGTTTTCTTCATCAAATCAATTCTTACCTGACTCTATTCATCACCTGCCAACGCCGCTGCGCTGGTCCGCTTTAGGCACAACCAATCAATTTCCATTTCCCCCGAAATGGATCTACCCAGTGCCTCAGACGGAACCAGCGCGAACGAACGCGTCGAAAGTTTATTGTTTGGTGCGACGCCGAACGAGCACAACGACCAGCCCCAATACTCCAGCAAAGAGCGCGTAAGTGCTAGGCTCGGGCACAGTCTGCATGGAGATGCTTTGCCACTGCGCGCCTTCATCGCGCCCCCCCACAGTTTCCTTACCATACATGCCGAAAAAGTCGGTGGTCAACGGGCTCGAATCTATGTAGTTCAAGGTGTAGGTATCGCTGTCACGCGTGGACGAAAAAGTGGCCGTAATGCTCAACTGACTTCCCGAGTATGTCGCGGTGATATCATAGGTTAAATCGCTGCCGATATAGTCCCGAAGCTCATGAGCGAAGTCTCCATCTGAGGCTAAAATCGAAACGACATCGGACTCTTCCTTGGCCAGAAAGATAGACGGTCCAGACTGGTTCACACCACGGATATAAAAGTGATAGGCGTTCGACGGGTCATCAGCATCGCCTAAAAAGAATAACCCAAGCTGGTCAGCCGAACCAGGGCTGTCTGGGCCGGGATAACTCACCGTGCCGTTCAGGTTAAACGACAGCGCCGTGGACGCGTCTCCACCAAAGGCTGTGTTCTGCACAGATGCCAAGTAGTTGCCGGATGTCGTATCTTGATAGCCGAATTCGCCAGCACTAGTATTCAGCACCCACGATGTACCGCCCGGGCTGCTGGTCGTGAAATCACTTGCTGATGAGGTGAAGTCGTTCGTGTAGTTAGTGCTGTTGATTACGCCAGCCCAGGCAGAGCTAAACAATGCGGGAGTCGCGATCAACAGGAGGGTAGTTTTCTTCATTGGATACATAGTTGTATTTTGGGTTGATTGGGTTGGGTAGGGATAAAGTTCTTGCGGCGCTAACGCTGAGCCACTTGCTGCGCGGGTTTGCCATTAAGACTCTGAGCATATTCCGAGGGCGTCATGAATACCGCATCCTGAGCGACCAGGAAATCAATTATTTTTTCAAACTCGGCAAAGCGTTCATTGCCCCAGCTCATCGGATGCCCCTGCAAGACAAAGTATTCGCGGTCAGGATTCTTCGCATAGCCTGCCACAAAGCGTTCAAAGTTCGGCTGGCCAACGCGACCTTCCAAATTAACCGCCCACACGCGATCCAGGACGGTCACCTTGCCATCGGCAGCAAGCTCACGGCCCATGACGTCAATCGGCGAAGGATACAGCCACACTGCCATATCAGGATCTTCGGCCATCGCAGTGGCGGTTGCTGCATCCTGATGGGCCGTGGAGCCACCACCGCCAGGACCAAAAGTTTCGAACGCAAAACCAAGCTTCTCCTTGGCCAATGACTGAGAGTCTGCGAAACGCTTTTGCTGCTCGTCTACTGACCGGCCAGAGAACTCGCTGCGCTTACGACCATCTTCGTCTTTCCACACCCCGTGATCCCATCCGTGGAACCAAAACTCTACCATGCCGGAATCGTTTTTTTTCTGAATCCACTCGATGTATTCCGGAGTCGCCTCTTGCAAAGTCTGGGTAATCACGCCGATGCTACACTTGATATTCTGCTTGCCCAGCCTGTAGGTCACCTTGTCCCAAAGAGGATGCGCCTTGCCGCCGATCTGGCGAAGGTCATCGAGCTTAATGATGATCACTGGAGGCTTTGCGCGCTCGGGGAGTTCGTCCGGAATCTTTTCTGCAGCGGCTTGTTTAGCCAACGCTGCCTCGTTGCGTTTCTGCGCGGCCTCGGACTCTGCCTGCATTTCTTCAGGGCTCATTACCGCCTTTGCGTCTGAAGCCAGTCCTTCGAGTTTGAAATTGTCAAAATCCGCCGTCCCCGTCGAGGAGCTCCAGGAATGCACCCAGATAGATACCGTTTCGGCGCCTTCCGGCATGACCTGCGACACACTGTAGCTTTTCCAACTGCCATCTCCGCCTTTAATCGCCACGCTGTTTAAGCCATCGCCGCGACCGCTGCCATTTTTCAAAAGCTTGCCGTTGACATCCCTCGGCCAAATATAAACGGCCATAAAATTACCGTCTGCCTTTGCGTCAAAGGTCAAAGTCAGCTCATCGCCGGGCTTCACCGGATAGCGACTACTGTGGAGCTGAGAACCATTGCGCTTGTCGTTATCGCTAATGCGCAGTCCAAACTTTCCCGTATGGGCGGCATCCGCAGTAACCTCGCTCATGCGGTCTCCTGCCAGCCATCCACTAAAGCCCGACTCGAAGTCTCCATTATACGGTAAGCTGGCTCGCAAAAATCCAGTCACCAAAAAGATTGAGGCAGCAATTATTCCGCTACAGCGAGATAGATTGATAAGTATACTCATGCAACTGTTGTGATTGTATTAAATGCGTTTCAACAAGACGACAAACTAAAGATTACCCCGACCACGCGCGATGACCTGCAGCGCCTCTTCCAGGCTGAGTAACTCACAATGGCCATCCACAAAGAGGTAATTTGCCATGCCGTTATGCCGTGTGGGATCACCCGACAGGTATTCTTCCGTTTCTTCGTTGGGTGTCATGTTTTTCCAAACCCCGTGGTGGTAATCATCGGCATCGCCAATCAGCACTGTGTTAGCTGGATCACTGACAAGCACCATCGGTGTTTGATAATCTAGCGCGCCGCTCACTGTGTCGCCAGAATCCTTATCCATAGTGCGGTTCGCCACATTGGCATTCATCCCCGTGCGCCCACCTGGACAAATCATTAAAGTTACTTCGCCGTCATCACCTGCGGCTTTACGAATATTATAGCCAACATATTCAGCAATCTCAGTTTCCCAATGGCCATGCTGATTCTGTCGCCCAAGTGTTTTATCCGCCCTTGGGTGCAAGCGCGCGGCCGGTAAATAACCATCATTATCAGCCGTAAAGGCAATGAACGCCGCACCGATAGACCGCATATTTGCCGTGCATTTAGATGCTTCCGCCTGCTGCTGAACCCGCTGATAAACTGGAAACAGTATTACGGCGAGAACGGCGACAATTGAGATGACCGCTAACAACTCAACCAGCGTAAATCCACTGCTTGAGCTACAGGTCGCTTTGGGGGTAATGCGGGGGTTCATGAGGTGAATACTTCCCACAAGATGCTCTCAGTGTCAATTGTGCCAGAATTCTACCTGTAGAATTGCAATTAAAATTCGCTCATCTTCTTGGGCCGATCGGATTTTTGTCCAACTCCTTCAAAAGCTGGGCCTCCTTCACGCCCATGTTGCCATATTGCTCTTTCCAGCGATAATAGGTCCGTCTGTCTCTTCGACTTTCATACCTTCACTAGCGCGAAGAATGCGAATGATCTGTTCGGTGCTGCGGCGTCCTTTTTTCATGTAATTTTACGGTGTCTATAACCGAAAACTCTTCTCATTCCCAATGGGACAGTTTTAGGGGGCCCGGCAAGCACGAGGGAGTGCATCCAATGCTCTATCCGTCCCAACTCCTCTCTCATCACTGCAAAAAAACCGTTGCCACGGGGCGCTGACTACTGATCCTCTGAAATCGCATGTCTGCTAAGAATATCGTATTACTCGGGGCCACGGGGTCCATCGGCGAAAGCACGCGACGCGTCGTTGCCAAGCACTCGGATAAGCTGAACATAGTCGGCATCGCCGGCCGCAGCCGCTGGAAGGAGCTCGCCGCCATCGCCCATGAGTTCGACGTCAAGCACGTCGCGATCTTCGATGAGGCCAATTGCCGCGCCGCCGAGCAAAGCGGGCTCTACCCCACGGGCACGAAGTTCTACCCGGGCCTAGACGGCCTAATCGAGCTCTCCTGCCTCGCCGAAGCGGACATGCTTGTCACCGCGATCGTCGGTACGCTCTCGCTTAAGCCTACCCTCGCCGCCATCGAATGCGGTAAGGACATCGCCCTCGCGAGCAAGGAAATCCTCGTCATGGCTGGCAAGGTCGTCATGGCCGCTGCCAAGGCCAAGGGCGTGCGCATCCTGCCAATGGACAGCGAGCACAACGCCATTTTCCAATGCCTTCAGGGCGAGCGCGACATCGACGTCGACAAGCTGATTTTGACCGCTTCGGGCGGGCCGTTCCGCAACTACACCGCCGAGCAAATGAAGTCGGTCACCAAGGCCGACGCCCTCAAGCACCCGAACTGGGACATGGGCCCGAAGATCACCATCGACTCCTCCACCATGGCCAACAAAGGCCTGGAAGTCATTGAGGCGCATTGGCTCTTCGGCAAGGGCCGCGACCAGATCCAGGTCGTCGTGCACCCGCAAAGCATCGTCCACTCGATGGTGCAGTATGTAGACGGCTCGATCCTAGCGCACCTGAGCCCGCCGTCGATGACCTTTGCGATCCAGCACGTGCTGCTCTACCCGGAGCGCGCCGAGGGCGTCGAACCCGCAGTCGACTTCAGCAAGTTGCTCACCCTCGACTTCCGCCCGCCCAACTACGAGCTCTTCCCCTGCCTACGCCTGGCGATGGAAGCCATGGACGCCGAAGGCGTCGCCCCAGCGGTATTCAACGCCAGTAACGAGATCGCGGTCGAAGCCTTCATGAACGACCAGATCGGCTACTGCGACATCCCGCGCATCATCGAGCAAACGCTGGCCGCCGTCCCCGGTTGTGACCCGCAGGGCCTCGACGAAATTCTCCACGCCGACGCCGACGCCCGCCGCATCGCAGCAAGTAGCATTTCCGCCCGCTCTGCCATCACAACACCATAAGTAGCCTGCGGTTAAATCCAATACGCATTGCGCATGAATAGATGAGAAATCATCAGCCAAGCACTATCTCAATTACAGAGCGCAGAAATCACATGCATCCACAAATGGGCTCTATGTCCCCCCTAGAGATAACATGAAGTTTATCTCAAAATAATCTGTACTTTTTGCGGAGAGCCCATTCATGCTCTTTTGGATGGAAACACGTGGACGTA
>JAVDPD010000047.1 GCA_031296935.1 Cerasicoccus maritimus | reverse complement strand
CACGATCTCCACATCCATCCGCACACTCTAACAGGTTCAAGCCAATACAGAAAGAGGGACGATCACCGGACGCTTACGGTTATACTCCTCCCGCCAGCGATCAAAGCGTTTCTGTTGAGCCTGAATATTCGGCGCTGGTCGCTTGGCAACCTCGGCCTTCAGGTCTCGGTGCATACGCTCGTGCGACCCGTTTTCCTGGGGCGAGGCAGGACGGATAAACTCAACACGCACTCCCTGCTCAATCCACCAAACACTCAGCTGTGATAGCCCTCCCAGGCCGCTGCCCCAAAAGGAGTACCGTTGTCTACGCGAATTACTTCCGGCAAACCGTAATAACGCATCAGGGTCTTACAGCTTCTGAGCGTCGTGACAAATTGCTGGTTCAACTGCCCCTTGCAGCCGATCACATAGCGGCTGTAGCGATCGCAAACCGTCAGCGGTTCACACCGCACGCCATTGCCCAGAGCAAACCAGCCCTTGAAGTCAAAAGTCCAGACCTCGTTCGGCCGCGTCGCCTCTGTCAAATACTCGGGATGAACCCGGTGCAAGCCAGCTCGACGCTTACGCTTCTTCGTTAGCCCATGACGGTTCAAAACATTATTGATCGTGTTGATATGCGGGCGATTGTCGATGCCGTGGATCTTTTGCAGCAGATCATGAATCTTCTTGGCACCCCAGGTCGGATGCTTTCGACGCTCCTGCAAAATCAGCTTCTCCACCTCCGCGTCGGTCACACTCGGGCTGTTCTTCGGACGACGGCTTCGATCCGCCAACCCTGCACGCCCTTCGGCTTCATAGCGTTGAAGATATTTATGCCCTGTCTTGCGACTGATCCCGAAATCACGACACAAATCAATTATTCGAAATCGACCCGTATGGGCGAGCGTTACAAAGCGTTCTTTCTCGGTCATTGCATCGGTTTCTTTCCATGGCATCGCGCCAGTAAAGTGTTACCGATGTCCTTGTGTTAACTGTTACCGATGTCTCTGTGCCATACCCCCTTCTTCCTTTGCTACCTTCGTGATACCCTCAATGAGATTCCTATCACTGCGTTCTATAAATGATAAAGTCGCCACTGTTTCATTACTCTCTTTGTCTATTACTGTGGATTCGTAAAAAGGATATGCTGAAGGCCTCATTATTTTAACATTTTTCATCGAAATAACATTCACATTGCCCTTAACATGGATGCGTATAATATTTTCGTTTATAACCCAGTAGCAAGAGGCATCAGGATTCAACTTGGCGTAGACATTATACATTACTGACAACAGTAATATTGACGAAAAGATCCAGACACAAAAATCAAAGCTATTTTCAATCAAAGCATAAATCACCAATAGTGGAAATAAACCCACTACCATAAACAGTAATAAGTACCAGTTTAAAAATAGCCTTCTACTTGATCGTATTACCATATTAATTCGATAATTCGCTTCCTCTCTTCCCTGCTCTGTCGATTAAGTCATCTAGTTTATCTGTGCCACATTCAGCTAAGCCCGCTGCAGTGCCAGTAACTAGCCCCAAAAGCATGGAGTCGGCGACATCAGAACCATTTAATGAAGCAGCACCAACAGCTCCAACAAACACTGCTAAAACCCTTACAGTTTTTACATTAGCACTAGGCTGATTACCTGTCAATTTATCATAAAGAGTTGTAGATATTGCAGTTCCAATTAGACTTGCAGTTCCTTCCACTGCCAAAGACGCCCAGAAACTATTCTCTGTAACTTTATCTGGAATGGCAGTAGTAATAAGGCCAGCAAAGGCACCACCGACAGCACCAGCGAGCACTGCCTCCCATTTCGAATCTGAACCACACCATTTTGCAGCAAGTCCAGCTGAAACACCTCCAACTACAGCACCAACTACAGTACCCACAACTACATCTCTAACATACGGAATTTTTAACGCTTGTTTAACATTGCCTAAAAATAAACCATACTCATCAATGTGAATTATTGGATCATTTAGCACTATAACATATAGATTATAACCACCATCTTCCTCCAATGGATCGCGGCTCAACCAACGCCCTTGGCTTGGATCATATGCTCGCCAAAGATACAGCACCAAACCGCTCAGCTCATGAGTCTCCTGCGAAGAGAAGCGATAGGGCTGATCAATGATCGAAACTTCACTAAACAATTCGCCAAAGGGCGAATAGGAATAGCTCGCGACAGATTCATCCTCGGTAAAGCTGCCAGAGATGGTTTCTCCCGCGATGAGGCCGACCACATTGCCATTACCATCATACTCATAGTAATGGCTCTCCCAACCACCGGAGCCTGCGGCATTCGGCATGGAAAGTGCGAGTAAGCCACCGGTCCCACCAGCAGCGTCCAAGGTGTCCGACAAGTCCAGACCACGCGTCAGTTGGCGGATCACGTTGCCCGCGTTGTCCTGCTCCTGAATAGGCAGGAGACCGTCGTAGATGTAGCACACCACATCATCGATCACTCCGCCGACGTATTCGATGCGGCGGTTACGGCGGCTCAGGCCATCGTATTCAAACTTGGTGTAATCGCCCGCATTGGCGTATTGGATCTCGACGAGGCGATTCTCCGCATCCCAGACGTAATCCGCAGTCCCATTTCCATCGCGGTCCGTCATGTTGCCATTGGCGTCATAGTCCGGGCTGGCTCCGCCAATACTGGTATATTGGTTGAGCGCGTTTGGCGCGTAGCTAGTCGCCACGCCATCCACCTCTGCGGACAAGCGGTTGCCAATCGGGTCGTAGCTGTAATCGTAATCATACAGAGTGTGGGTGGGATTATCCGCGGTCGCCAATTGCCGGTATTCATCGTAGCTGAAGCTGCGTACCGAGCTATCGGATAGCGTTTCTGTATCACGCAGCCCCGCAACATCGTAGGTGTAGCTATGGGAAGTCGCCGGGCTGGAGGCGCTGCCCCCCGTGCCATAATGGCTGATCGAGTTCATTCGCCCGAGATTATCGTAAACCATGATCCGCGAAGAGCTATCCGCAACACCAGCAAAGGCGTTGGGGAAGCTGATTGCGCCTGGCTGGGTGGTCTGGCGATCGTAGGCATACTGGAACGGGCTCGACGCATCGACCGCGCTGTCGAGCAAGACCTCCAAGCGACCGGCCGCATCGTAATTGTACACTGTGGTCCACGGCGCACTGGGGCTCGTTGCGCAAGCAACTTCCATCAGCACGCGATTCCCTTCGGAGTCGAAGAGGTAGTCGATAGAGGCCAAGTTCTCGTAAACCGAGTTACCAGACGACCACATCTTCTGCGTGGCGTTCTCCACCCGCCCTGCGGCGTTGTAGGCCCACGTGTTTTGATAAAGGCCGTTGTTGACCGATAACGGGCGGCCCATCTGGTCGTAGCTGAAGGCCACGTCCGGCGTATCCGCAACTCCAACAGGCAGGACATCCGGGTAATCAATAAACGTTAAGCGGTTGAACGCGTTGTAGGAATAATCGGTTTGGATGCCCTTGGCATCGATACGCTGTGTGAGGTTGCCCGACTGGTCGTAGGCATACTGGTAATGATTTCCAGCCAATGTTTCACCGGCGTAAAGCTTATCCGTGACGAGATTGCGCGCGTTGTAATACCACTTGGTCTCGGCGGTACTCGACGGGCTAGCTCCGTAGTAGGTCTTGAGGCTCGTCATGTTGCCGACCTCATCATAGCCCAGCTCAATCGGGTAATTGCCCTGCCCTGCGATCACGCCTGCTTCATCAACATTGATGCGGGTGAGCTGGCCAAACTGGTCGTAGGCGCGGTGCTCGACCCTGGTCAGTCCGTTGACGCCGTTATCCGGATAGGTCAATTGCGCAACGAGATCGAGGACGTTGTAATCATACTCGGTGGCATAAGTCGGCGAACCACCGATGCCCACACCTGGATTGTCGACATCGTTCCACTCCTTCGACAGACGGCCCAAGTTATCGTAAGCCATGTAGAGCGTGGCGCCCTGCTGGATCGTCTGCGCCAGCGGCATGAAGCGGGCATCATACTGATAGGCCGTCACAGCGCCACTGCGCGAAACCATCTGCATCACTAAGCCTGCGTTGGCCTCGCTACGGATGTATTGCTGCGTCGTGCGCTGAGTATTGCCCGAAGTGGATACGATCGGCCAGGTGGTTTTGACCAAGTTATCGGCAGCATCGTAGGTATGCGTCAACGCCAGCCCGTCTGGATTGGTCTCGGCAACCATGCGGCCCAGACGGTCGAACGTCATCGTAGCCAGACCTCCGCCAAGGTCTTCAATGCGAACAATGTCGCCCCAGGCATTGTACTGGTAGCTACGCATGACATTGGCGGGGTTGTTCTGCCAGTTTGAACCCAAGATATAACCCGTCGCCTGCGGAACCGACTCATGTGTTCGACGATTCAGCGAATCGTAAGCGAAATAGCGGGTATTGCCATTGCCATCGCGCAAGGAAGTGATGTTGCCAACCCGGTCGTAGGTCAGGACAGCTGTGGTGACGCCATCCACGGCGATGCTCGTCAGGCGGTTGTAGTCGTCATAGGAGTAGACGGTCTCGTAGCCACGCCCATCGATGATCTTAACCAGATTGTCATTACCATCGTAGAAGAACTGACGCTCATGCTCCAGATCTCCATAAATCCGGGTCCTCCGACCAAGAGCATCATACTCGAAATGAGTGGTATAGGTATCGACTCCGTCCGTTACGGTAATCGAAGTTAAGCGGCTCTCCGCGTCGTAGGTGAAGGTGCGCTCGCGCTCCTCCGGAAGGCCAGCAGCCTCAACCACACTTTGCAGGCGACCACGTAAATCATAGCCCATCAAAGTTTCAACTGACAATGGATCGACTTTGGCCACCCGACGCCCCAGCGCATTGTATTCCATGACGCTGTCGGCCGTGACCACACCACCGTTCGCATCCGTTTGGTAAGGAACGGCTTCGACCGAGCGATAACCGAACTCATCATAGCCGTAACTTATGGTCTGGCCCAAGCCATTGGTCACAGACGCAACCTTGCCGCCTTCATTGTAAGTAAACTTTTCGTAGAGTACTTCCGTCTCACTACCATCGACACGGTAGGTTTCCGTGCGGCGGCCCATCGGATCGTATTCGTAGACTTCGATACGTGCCGAAGATTGATCCAAAGCCTGCAGGTAGCCGATGACACCGGCATCCCACCCAGTGACGGAGTTAAAGTAAGCAGCGACATTTGCACCGGGAATACCTGAGGCCATTTCACGCAGAACACCTCCTTCGTAGGTGTTCAACATGGCGTAGCCCTGCGCATTCACCATCCAAATCAAGCGATCCTTCTCATCGAAACCGAAATAGGTGGTCCGACCAAGGGCATCCGTAACCGAAGTCGGGCGGCTGGCAGAGTCGTAGGTGTAGCTTGTTTGATACTGCGGATCGAGGGGATTGTATTCACGCGTCTTGAGCACGGTGTCGCCCTTATACTCGTAGGCAGTCTGGACGCCTCGTGGATCTGTGCGCACAAAGGTACGGTTGTAATCGTCGATCAAACCGGTGAATGGGTTCGTATAATCGTAAGTCCAGCTACGTTCGAGGCTCGTGCCAACGGCATCGGTGCGCCACGTCAGGTTGCCCCGCTCGTCGTGGCCGAACTGGTAAATCGTGCCGACCGCATCCGTGAACTCCTCCAAGAGGTTAATGGTCGGATTCCACTTGTAGTAGCGAACACCACCGCCTGGGAGTTGTTCTTCCACCACTTTGCCGAAATCATTATAAACAGACTTGGTCGTTTCGTACTGACCGATTGTCTCAGAAAGTACGCCACTATCATCAACTTGTCGGTAAAGAACGCGCTCCCCATTGATGCGTTTTTCAAATAGACTACCATAGGCATCATAGAAAAATTCTGTCGTGACGCCTTCAGTCGTCGTTTCAGATGCGTAGTGCGTTCCTTTTCCACCAATAGCAAGGTAGGTTGACCTCCCATCGACGACTCCAAGACCAACATTGCCCTCAGACAAAGCACTACCAGCACTATACATAACGGTCGCAGCACCTGTAGTATCATTCTGCTCAAAATGATAGTCGTAGTATTTACCTACACCAGTTTCATCCAGTAGGCTAATAATGCGGCCGTCATCATCGTATTCCATGACATAGCTACCACCAGTGATAGTAGTCTTTCCGATTAGGTGTAGAGTGTCGTAGGAAAAAGACTCATGTAACTCAGAAGGCGTTCCTTCAAAATAGGTAACTGCAACAAGTCGATTGCTTATTTCATAAGTCCGAGTAGTCGCATCATCATCCTCATATGAATAATCGACCTTACGGCCACTGAGTTCATCTTGTATGTAATCGACTAACCTGGCTTCGTTGTAGTGTATGCTGAGTACTAAATTCCCTTCAGAGACGAGCTCGCCATCTTCATATACCCGAGCGTTATCATAAACCCCGGTTGGCTGCGTTGGATAATCCTCATCCGCATACTCGTATACAGCTACCGTAGTATTCTCATAGCCAAACGCATGCAAACGACCTGTATCTATATCGTATTCTCGCCATTGTCGTGTTTCCTTATTCAAGAACCGATAGGCATGAGTATCTGAATTTACAGAAGTTACGTGTTGCTTAAAGACCTTACTAAAGCTGTAGCTTTTATCTAAGTCATAGGCTCTTGAACTCCAGGTATACCCCAGATAGGTGACATTGGTATAAGGCCTCATCAAGGACTCTGCAGTAACACGAAGATCAGATACATTCCCCGAGAGATATTCACCATGTTCAACAGAGCAATCCGACTTGGGAATCACCTCCCAGTAGCGCCCATTGAAAGTGCGCGAGAAACTGACATAGCCACCGGGCACAATAATCCGTAAATCTTCAACCTGGTCACGGTATTCACCATTGACCAAATCGACCCAGCTAGCTCCTGCTGAATTTCGGTCCCGAGGAAAACAAGGATTTTCCGATGCCTTCCCATCCGGATTGGCGCCACCACCGCCACCACCGTTACCAGCGCCACAGCAGGGATCGCTCTCACATGGCACCGGAGGCTTACACTTAGGGGATGATGAGCCACCACCGCTGCCGCTGCCTGCGTTACTGTAGCGTGGAGATGACCCGCCTCCATTGGTTCCAGTGCCTCCCTTGTCAACAGGACCATCCCCCATGGGAGGAAATGGGTTATGGCCGCTTTGGCTCAGATTACCCACGGTAACGCCACATCCCAAGCCACCACAAACTTCCCAAGTAATACTAGGATTCCAAGGGCAATAAAATTTTGCACACCCACGCGCACTCTGCGAATAACCGCTTGAGCTAGCGCCAGAAGCCGCCAATGCCACCATTGCGTAATTGGAAACAGGAGCGCCGAGGAATCCGGCGGGCCCTGCTACGAGTTGCTCAGGAAGCAGGTCATTTGCGCCATCGAGCCAAGCTTGTGGATCCGTGCCTGTCGCGCAGGACGTTCCAGGTATATTCTGCAAACAGGTTATGCGGTACGGTATTCTCACCGATTCGCCTGCCTCAAGTGTATCGGGAACATCGCTGAGTAATTCAAAGCGATAGTAGGCGTCTGACTCGAAGAAGTCTAAATCGAAATCGAAGGCCCGAATTAAACCATAGTTCGTGACCCGCAGTTCGCCGTTGTAAACTTCGCCCGCGCAAGTATTGGGTATGTTGATGTAGGCAGGCTCCATGACGATAACCGGCATGGGAACCTGGGTCTCAAATTGGGTTTCAACCACTACATCATAGCGGTCCTGAATGGTGGTGGGCGTCACACTCCAGGAAACCGATACCGGACTGTAATTCAGGGCTATTTGCTCGAAATGCGAATGCCCCGGTTTGACAAAAATGAGACCATTATAGGTGCTATGCCCAGTGGCAGAAACCGTGACCCGATACCGCCCAGGCGTTAGATCAAACTGAGCACGCCCATGATTTTCTGCCACTTCGCTTGAATCCGTAACCTTTGTCTGACTAGTGACAATAAACCAATCAGCCTGAGCCGTGTTGGGATCATCTGCAGTAACCGTAATACGCGCATCTCCAACTCCATCCACCCATTGTGCCCAAGATGAATCTGGAGTGTAGTCAGAACCAGAAGGGAAATAATAGGGATTAATGATATGGAAATCTACCGTAACTTCTTGCGCAGACGCCGGATCGCCAACAAACAAAGATAAGTCCAGGTCAAAATTGTCGATATTGGAACCGGAAACACGGATGAAATAATCATTATGGAAGCCGATCTCGGCTTCACGAATTTCACGGGCATCAGCCGAAACCACGACCCGCACCTCATCTTGCCCCGGCAACTGATCTATTTTTGCAGAAGCCAGAAAGCGCAACCAATTAGGAGCCTCAATCGTATCTTCGCTGTTGCCGGGATCGTCATATTTCAGAATCGAAAGCGTTAAATCGTTCGCACTGACAAAGCCTGCGTTCTTCAGCGTGAAATCAACCGATGCCGATTCTCCATGATAGACTCCTAACTGCAAAGTGCTAATTAGCGAACCATCCTCGTAAGCAGCAAGCACTGGTCGATTCACCGAAAATGCATAGGTGAAGTCCATCGTATCCCAGACAATTGTATCGCTTCCCACATCAGTCGTTTCAGTACTCACCAACTGGAAATCACTCGCGATACGATCTGATTCGGTGGCTAACCCAGTGATTTCAATGGTAAACTCGGTATTGGCGCTGACGTTATCAATGCTGGCAGGTGTGATCGTAACCGTAAGATTATCGCCAGGAACATCCACGCCGCCCTCACTAGTAAAGCTAGACTGCAGGCTCAAATTATAGAGTTCAGCGCCACCTGCGATTAATACAGGCACCTTAATGATCTTTGTATAATCGACGGGAGCTTTCACCTCCAACTCTGAATAGCCCAGATATGCGCTTTGAATGACAAATGAGCCAGCCGCATCAAACAACTCATAATCTGGGTGCGATACAGCAATCTGATAGGTGCCGGCAGCATATTCGTTAGAGTTAAACGTGTAAGAAAACTGTCCGTCAGAATCTGTCGTCGTAGCAATAATCTGCTCAACGCCACCTTTCTGAATCTTTATGGCTACAGGAACATTGCCTGCTGGCGCAGATGCGCCAAATGAGTCATCCAAGAAAGCTTGCCCGGTCACAACGAAAGTAGTCCCCTTCGGAACCGTAGCCAAAATTGATGCAACAGCATTTGGGTCTACGGTTTCGGCATCCACGGTAAGAAGCTCGACAGAATAGCCTAAAGCCTGAGTCGAGACCTTCTTTCTCACTAAAAGATCCAAAGGAAGATCAATCGGATGTCCTTCCCGCAAACCATAGTGCACCTGAGATAGCTCGGCTTGAACATAGAGCGCCTCATCTACGGTATCGGGCACTAATACTTCAACGGCATCCGAAACGAATGTTTCTCCTGGCTGAATGAGCTGAATGCGATAGTCACCCGCCTGATAATTAGCGCTACCTGTAGTCTGGAAATACTCGACAGTGTCGATTAGCCCACCCTCGAGATCCAACACACTCAACGCAATTTCAGCTGGATCACCATTAGCTGTGATCAATTCGATAGGCGTACTGGAAGTGTTCGTCAGTTTAAATCCGATCTCGCCAGTAGTCCCACGCGTTAGATTCGTGGCATATACCTCAAGTGGCATCGCTCCCATGAGTAAATCAACAGTGATCTCCGCATGGTATTCGACGCTTACCCCTACAGATGGTCCCATTGACCATTTGACAGTCATGGACTCCTGACCTGGATCAAACACTGGCAGACCAGCGACGGGAAGAACAAGGTTACCGTCATCGCCAGCAAGAAATCCTGCAGCGTATTCGAAGCTGAACACATCCTGTGCAAGCTGATCAAAACTACCGCTCAGCAAGCCACCTGATGCGTCGATCTGCCCCTGATTCTGAATACGAATGCCAAGGCCATTCATGAGGCCAATGTATATTGGCTCCTCGCCAGATCGCGTGATAGCCAAGTTTGGCAACTCCACCGTCTTTGAAGTACCTTGGGACGCCGAAAACACGGGGGTGATGGTCATGCTCAAGCCAGCATCCAGCATCGACTCATAGTGAATAGATGGTGTCGACAGTACCTTCGAATAGACTAGGTCTCCACTAGCTGGGTCGACTAACTCCACTAAGTAAGTTGTGTTCTGATCTTGCGCCACATGACTCCAAGTGCAGTCAAATTCTCCATTTGAACCAATCGTCGCGACAATGTTTTGGACGGGTAGCGATTCAGCTAAATCCAACTGCTGATAAGACGACAAAGTCGACGCATTGCCTACAGCATCGTATGCCTTAACCGCATAATGGCTATGTGCAGAACTCGGCATTGTATCTACATATTCCAAGTCTGTGGTTGAAGCAGTGAAACTGCCATCAACTAACCCTACACCATCCGCTCGAATTAATTCATAGCTAGCCGTGTCTACAGAACCAGGCTGCCATTTTGCGAGGATTCCACCTTCTGATGCGAACAGGCCGGTATCTACAGCAATAAGCGGATCAAAGATAGGAGCCGACGGTGGCACACTATCCACTGTTGCTGCGACTTCAGGGCAACTGATAGTATCGCTTGTCGATGCCGCATCAACCGCTCCAGTAACTACGAATAGGTAATCGCCATCAACAAGCGTACCAGCGCTCACTGCGTAGCTAGTCGTATCCTGGCTTAGCGCTACGGCATTGAGCGGATTGTCGAAATCCGCAATTCCATCATCTAGCTTAGCCCAAATGTAATAGCCATTCGCTTGACTGACTGGCTGCCAGGAAAGCAGCACTTCACCATTGGGAAGCGACTCTGCCTCCAGGCCGATCGGGTGATTCGCCTCCGTATAGACCGTGAAACCTTGATCCAAAGACGAGGTAGCCACAGCGCCAAACTGATTCGGAATACTCGCACTAAGAACAAAAGTCTCAACGCCATCTTCGCCTAAATCATTTAACTGAATGCGAAAACTCACATCATAAGCACTACTATCATTCTGAGATGTAACCACGTTCGAGCTAACTGAATTTGAGGACTCATCCAGTAGCCAAAAATTCGCCACATCCAAACCTGAGACTGACTTATCCAAGTTTACTTCAAAAGTCACATCAATGAAATCTTCCCCTACATCAGGTAAGAACGCTTGCTGCATCAGAACAGGATAAGAAACCGAATCGATGTATGCCCCGCGCGTATCCCAAACTAATCGACCATCTACGGTGCTTGCGCCATCCAGAGTCAGGGTTTGCTCGTTACCTGAGTTATCCCGAACTGTCAGACTTGGAGTGAACTCTGCATTGGGACTAGAGTCATCCAATACAATACTCCCTGTATATGTATTGAGCGACGACTCAACTAATTGAACACGAATTGGAGTTCCAATAGTTGGCTTAAAATAGAAGATTGGTGTTGTCGCCAGAGGCTCATCAAGAGTCAGCGTTACAGTAAGGTTTCCACTACCAAACACAGGTAAACCGCTAGAAATGCTCTCACCTCCATCTTCGTCCGCCAAGTAAGAGTAAACAAGCCCACCGCCAGCAGCCGAACTCAAGAGGTTCGGAGCATCGGAATCGACTTGTATCGAAACAACCTGTGACTTATCGCTACGTGTGCCTAGGCTATTAATCGCCTCAACGCAGTATTCATACGTAACTCCTGATTCAACACTAGTATCCTTGTAGCTCAACGAAGTAATCGAGTCAGGATAGATAAGGCTGAAATCGGCTCCTGATCCTGCAACACGACGGTAAACATCGTAATGACTGATCTGACCGGCATAAGCAGGCTGACGCCAGCTTATCTTTGGTGTCCCTCCAATTCCTCCGACAATAGATACCCCAATAGGCGCTGGAGGAATCGATGCATCACGTTTGATCAGGATTGATACAGCAGAGCTAGCCTCATCGCTACGATTATAGGCGACAACAGAAACAGCATAGTCTCCATCTTGCGTAAATTGAAGTAAACGCGACCAACTACCATCGTTCACTGGAACATTATTATAGTCAGTAGTGACATCATCCGCCGTACTGTCTGACGTGTTATTATTAAAGACTACGGATATGTTAACATAGTCAGCACGCGCACCCGCAGTACCGCTCAGAGTGTATTGGCTATTGTTGACATTCACTGGAGCATTACCTGAAATCAAAGGCGCTTCAGGAGCTGATAAATCCACGTTGAATGTTGCTATGGTCTCCGCGGAATCAAGACCAAGCCGATCATAGGCAAGCACTTTTATAAGGTAACCAACTCCATCGGGATAGTCCAACGGATTGAATCGTTGTGTATAAATAGCATTTTCGCCACTGTAGTCCACTCCCAGCAAATCGGTGTAGGATTCTGAAGCATCAGAAATGTAGAATTCAACGCGCTCCACCCCGGTCTCATCGATAGCAGATATACTGAAATTACCGGTTTCAGCGATTGATGGAGCGGCTTCCCCAAGGTCAGAGCCTTCCCACTCAAGATCAGAGAGCGTGGGCCCATCGTTATTTACTTTTAAGTAAGCAATGGTCGGACCGCTGGCCTTAAAGGTATCAGCAAATGCACGCGCAGTCAGCGTAACATCCTCATCAAAACTAAGAGGAGTGACATATAGCGGCGATGCAGCGTTAGGCATGCTTCCATCAATAGTGTAGCGTATTGATGTTGCACTAGTAGGCAGCGACAGCGAAATCTCATCGGTAGGATTTACGCTCATCCCCCCAGTTGCGTATAATTCAGCTTCCGTGGAGTTAACCACAACTCCGTTAAGAAAAAGAGCAGGCCCTGAAAGAGTTCCATTGATTTGCGGCTGCAGTGAGTGCAACTGAGTATCCGGGATAACCTCAAGCGCTTGAGACTTGCTACCCCATTGTAAGCTAAACGATGCACCACCAGTGCCATTGTAATAATATTCTACCCGTATGGGGTATCGTTGTCCGGCCACCAATGAAATGTCACCACTTTGGTTTTCAACAATATTGTCTTCCCAGGTATCGACGATCAACGAATCACCGACGCACAGCCGAGAACCTGCATTCGACGTAATAGTGAATGTATAAACTTCGCTGAATTGAGCTTCAAGTTCACCCGTCCAAACAACCCCATAATTGTCGCTGTCCGTATTTTCGGCCGACAAACCAGACATCGGATGGCTGTATCCAATGGGCGCTCCAGCCATGAGCTCAGGCCCGGTGGTTATGGAATTGGGATAATCATAGTACCAGCCAATAAGCCCTGATCCAGATCCTGCCCCTATGCCAATTCGGTATTCGTATGGGCCTGTGATAACCACATCGGCATCATCCAGATATGAGCCTGAAGTATAGAGATAGAGATCAACAGACTCGTTGATGTTCAGCAGACTAGAACCATCATACAAGGTAAACTCCTCGGCCAAGGGCGTAACGCCCGCGAGGCTTGAATCTATATAATAATAGATGTCGCATGCTGAAGGAGAGCTAAGTGAAACCCCCAAAGGCTCTTGAATTCCAGATGGAAGAACTGAGGGCGTGGCGGGCTCAGGGCGCACCAACAACTGCATTGTGTCAGAAACGGCATACACACCATCATCTGCTGTTAAAGTCAAAGTGTATGCTCCAGGCTCAAAATTCGTGAAATCCGTAGCTGGTCCACTCGCATTGCTGAACTGCCCAGACAAAGTTAGCGGCTCATAGGCCCATGTCCAGGCTGCCGCCACTGGAAGACCATCGTCTGCCGTTATCGGGGTAAGCGAAATGGAGCTAGTAGTCGCATCCACTAATAGGTCTTCACCTATCGCTACGAAGGGCGGTTGGTTCGATACATTGACGACTACTCCAGCCGCTTCGAGGCTAGTAATCACTTCCGCATTGCCAGATGCGGGATCGGAGCTTAACTGACCTCCTGTTATGTTTAGCCCTGATAAGTTAATGGCGTACTCCAAGCCTGACAGGTCGACGATGTCAAAAGGACTAAGATCAAGCTCACCGACAAGACTCTCCATATCCTGATCTGTAATAACAGCTGTACCGTTCAGGCCTAATAGACTTCGAATTTGCGCTTCTAAAATAGAGTCATCAAAACTAATATTTTTCAGCACACGTATATCGAATTTCTTCTCAACAAAACGCCTTGGCGTACCATCATCCAACACGCGCACTAAAATAGAATATAAGCCAGGAGCTTCTACACTTGTTGGGCTATAACTGATGAATACATTCTGTGGATCAGAAGAATGTAATGTAACCCAATCAGGAGCATCTATCAGTTCATAGCTAATAGACTGACCAAGGTCAGCATCACTAGCAATAACAGAGAGAGAGGCTGTATCTCCTTCAAGAATCACCTGATCTGATATCGCTCCTATTTCAGGCATTGTATTCCCATCCGACAGTGGGTTATAATCCAAATAATTAGTTTCAGAACCCTGAGACCCGTGATATCCATGCACTTTAAATTTTGCCCCTTCTGAGTAATTAAAGGTGCTTATTGATACTATTGGAGTGCGACTTGATGGATATAGTTCTACCCGATACACATCGTCCGGATAGAAAAACTCGATATTTTCAAAAGAAGACGAATAAGTAGGTCGATATACAATAAAGCTCACCTCCATATTAGGCGTTTGTGCCTCAGTATTATGCCGGACCTCAATCTTATAGCCTGTATGCCTATTTCCATAATCTATAGTTCCATTGTATAACGTATTTATGATCGCCGCGTTTGAAACATTTAGCGCTATAAGCGACAAGTAAACAAAAAGTATTTTGGCAATTCTAATCATTTATAAATTCCGACTAGTTAGGGCAAGTGCTACACCCTGGAAGTTTTCTTCGAGATGAAATTGTTTGTATGTTTCCATTTGGAGCAGTTGTAACACGCTCCGTTCCAGCATGCTGCATGGCATATTCAAGGAATTCACGTTGGCTCAGTGCTGAAATAAAAGCAGGAGCACCACCTGAAATGACTGGAATTGGTATTCCTACCTCTAAATTCTGATATGCAAGCTCAAGTGCAGATCGACGATCTTTTGCGAGTATATATTGCGGACGAATGCCATCTGGATTAACATTCACAAAGTCGCCATCCCACACCTCAAGCTCAAAGTGTTGTGCCATTCCCAATGACAAAGGATCAACATCAGCGAGCCATAACTTCGGCTCAGCCTTCGATAGATCAACAACGGAATCAGCTGAGGCCATAAGAACAGATACATCCTTCGGAGCAATCCCCTTGAGGGCCCCTCCCGATGCTGCCCAAGCCCCAATGCCACCATCAATAAAATATAGATTCCGACCTTTAACGCCTCGTGCATAATGAAGCTGACGAATCGTTGGGTAACCGGCTGTAACGAGAACGACTGGCCTGCCCGGTGAATTTGGAGCGTTTTTTGCAATGTTCACAATCTTCGAACCAGGCAAATGAAATCTCATGTAATCGTCAGCAGGCCGAACATCCCAAATCTCGTATTCGCTTTTACGACTCAGAAGATCCACGGCCGAAATAAAAACATCTGATTTCGCCCTAATAACACTCCCCTCGATAACAAAATCAGTTGTGCTGGCATCACCATTTTCGGATAGGCTCTTTATCGAAAGTATTCGATTAAAGGGTCCTAATTCCCGCCCAAATAACACACCTGCGACCGTAAGGGCTTCACCGGGCTCTATTACGCCATTAGCTTCATTGAACGCGAGGCAGTTACAATCAGGGGTTACAGCCTCCAGCACCACAACTCCGTCTCCTCCATTTTTAATACTGATAGACACTGGATTGCTAATGTACAGCTCAGCCGCATCGAAGCCTTTTGCTTCTACAAGAACAACAGAACGTAACACCATCGGGATCAACAACATGGAGAATATGCCAAAAAAAACGTGCAATTTATTTCGCAACATAAGTAGATGCATTAGTTAAATGTCGGTGTCCAAACACTCGATGAAGCAGCACCGCGTCGGCGCACTCGGAAAGCCGATCCTGGCTCTAATACATATTCACCTACGTCAGTCCCAGTAGCTCCTTGCAGCCAATTTGTGCCGTTAAAGATGAAGTGCTTTTCAGGAGGTAGAGTATACCCTTTCCTTGATGGATCGTAGATCAACAATTCATCGGTAGCCTGAAACTCAGATACAGACTGCTGAATCATCCCCTCCGAACCACTTAAAGCCAATGCCGAGGAATCAAGAGTCACAGAACTATACCCGCCAAAGCCGATGAGCATCTCACTCACGCCTTCGACCGACCCCGGTACAACAAGCCGCCAATCAGCGGTTGGCAGCGCACCCAAGAGGTAAATAACATCATCTGTATTCTGCTCTCTACGCAGAACAAACGGAGCACCCCACTTTAAAGCAGTGGCGCTTCGATCCACTGGGGTAGAATCCTCTTTAGCCAACCATGTGTAAAGTGCATCGGAAGGTTGTTGTATGGTAAGTAGAGGATCTGAATCAATCTGCGACCACTCTAAACTGTATAGTTCTACGGCATCGCCTTGCAGCATGGGCATATCGAGCTTCGAGGACAGAACCGGATTAACAACGGATGCCAATACTTCAGACAACTGATATTCCGGTCGAATAATAAACGCATCACCTACGCTCAACATTGAGCTTAGATCTTCGCCATCCGCGAGCTGCACAAAAACCTTATTAGTTGAATTGGATATGATCGGCCAGTAGCAACCAGCAGAAGGGCCTGATATCATTTCGACATATAACGGACCTTCTACCGACTCAGAGGCCAGTTCATTCGCAGATAAGCTAGCATTCTCTACACGAACGCCATTAAATATCCCACTATTGGCAGAATATTTTACCACTTCAGCGGTTTTCATGACCCGTATCCCGGGACGCTGTAGAGGCAACGAAATATAATTATCGGTCTGCCCGTGTACCGGTATTAACTGCACACCGAGAATAGGAGTATAATCAGTCACGACTTGGCTTTGATCCGTGTATGTTACCTTAAGCGCAACAAAGCGCCGTGACACACTCGAAACTTCTTGTTGCGACTCTCTCCATCTAGGCCTAATAAAGCCAACCGGGGCTTCACTTGCATCCATCAGCGTTTCTACGTGTACCACCTCGGGCCAACTAGCGCGATCCAGAGTTACATCATCGGATGCAATCAGGGCATAGGTTAAGCCAGAACCAACTCCACGTTTATTAAAAGTCAAAGCTAGATATTTGCCTCCATCCTCAACGAGACTAACAACTGGCATCCCATTAAGCGACATGGAATTGGGATTCGCACCAAAAGCATACTCCAAGAGATTGCTTATGCCATCGTCATCAGCGTCATCTATGAAATCAATAATTCCATACAAATCCATCCATGATTCAGCCAAGCTTTTCGATCCGTCAACAACCACCAATCTCAGCTCTTGACTAGCCGAAAGAGAGCCATCACTCGCCAACAATTCAATTTCATACGGATCACTTCTCACCTGACTGGCGCTCGGCGTCCAACTGATCGATGCAGTATAGTAACCATCAGCATCAGGTCCCCCATCAAAGCTAAATGCCATACCATAAGCTAAGAGCCCATGAGAGATAATCAGAGCATCACCGTCTGGATCTTTGGCAGAAAGAGAAAACTGCGCTGTTTCGCCAGCCTCAACAATCACCGTTCCAAGCTCATTCCAAATCGGCATCGCATTGCCATCATTAGGCTCGATAAATGCAATTTGATAACTGGCGCCTCCAACTGGGAGACCAGAATCAAAAAGGTGCAATTCATGTACTGCCTGAAAACCATTATCTACATCTCTAGTCGAACTTAGCCAGAAATTCTGTTCAGGAATCACCTTACCATCATCTCTTATGATACGTTTAATTCGCTTAGAGCCCAAATATGGATCAATAGTTTTCACATAAACATGACCAGCTTCAGGATAGCTAGAGCCTCCAAACAAAGTTAGCGTATCATTCGTAAATTCAAATTCATCATTGGATGGGTTGTTCGTCCCGTCATTGAGATAAGCCACAGATTCACTATCCAAACTACTAGAATCATAAACATATAGCGCGGTATCGTCATTCACTTCTTCTCGCGTAACTCCATCTGGCTCACCCAACTGCCCACCGGTGGCCAGAAAATCATTAACATTGTCACTATCAACGTCATCCAGCAGCACGTCATGGATAAGCGTATAAACATAAACATTCTCATTTTCAATCAGTGATGTGACTTCGCCCCCAAGCTCATCATCATGAGATACCGTCACATTCAGCATCGTAAACTCCCCACTCAATGAACTCGTCATTATCCAGCGTGCGACGGCAGCAGTATTCGACTGCACTTGACCAAAATCGGCTAACAGACTCCCCGCTTGATCAACACCTCGAACCTCTGACCCAAGGATATCAAATTCAATAGCCAAGCCATCCAAATTTTCAGTAATTGCAGGTTCGCCACTGTTAATGCTTAAATTGTAAGCATTGCCAGCTCCGATGTTACGAACCCGAAGCCCCAGCGTAAAGGGAACTAATGGCTCAATTGTAGTTAGTGTGGTTGGCTCATCACCATATACACGATAAGGCAAAAAATAGTCTAACCCAAGCGTCGGCATAGGCTTAACCGTGATAAAATCTGGAGCAACGTTGATTGTCTCATCAGTGCGGGTTGCCGTCGAATAGGTAATCAAAGCCCCAATTTTATATTCAACCCCTAATGCTCCTACTCCAGCCGCCTCCGGAGATGGAATTATCTGAAAAATAATTTCCGACTCTACATCACTCGCAAGCGGCTCTAGCGTATATAACTGGCCAGAAACGCTAGGGGTTCCCTCATAAGATAAAATTCGATGAAAAAAGCGAACATCCTCATCTAGCTGAGTACCATCTGGATTGCTTGAAATGACACTTACTGGCTGGTCATTCTCATCGAGGAACACCAGAGTCACAAGCAGTTCAGTCATTGCCTCAGGTAGGCCATTACTTATAACCATTTTACCCTCAAACGCTTGCCGCTCCAATGTAATTTCCTGGGCAATCTCCATCTTAACGACAGCACATGTCGTTTCTTGCGCATGAGCCCCCCCTACCAAGAGCGATACAAACAAGCTCAGTAGTAGGCATCTCGCGGAAGAGCAAATTGTTCTGATAGTCATTTCCAAATTCATAAAGTGAATAGCAATCCAATATCCCACAACCTAGGGGGTGTTAAGCGTCAGCAATATCGGCGTTAAATCATCCGTCCCAGCCTGCCCATAACGATCGCTTCCCCAGCCATATACATTGCCATCGGATCCAACAAAATAGCCATGATCACGCCCCAATGACAATGAGAGGGCATCCACTCCGTTAGTATTAATCAAACCAGGGGCATGACTATTTCCAGTCTGCGAGAGTTCTCCTAACTGCTGATCCCAATTTGCACCCCACGCATAAACTTCCCCAGACTCAACAATAGCAGCCGTAAAAAAATCACCACAAGCGACATCGACTACTTGGCTTATACCAGAAATTACAGCTGGCTGTATCTCCACCATGTCGCCAACCAATCCTAACTGACCTGATTTATTGGCGCCCCAGGACGCAAGCGAACCACCCTCCAAACAGGCAACTGAATGATTACGCCCCGCCGACACAGACACCGCCAATATGCTATTTGGCAGCGAAACCTCTAAAGGCATATAAGTAGTTGAAGCATTGGTAGTCGTGCCTAACTGACCATAACGATTATCACCCCACGCAAAAATACGACCATCTGTGCCAAGCGCCAAATTGTGATTTGCTCCAGCAACCACCTGCGAAATTGCCACTGGCAAATTTACTTGCTGCGGCTCCCACACGATAGTACTAAGTAAGGGATCAACGCCTGCTTGACCACGTGAATTCAATCCCCAAGCCCACACAGTTCCATCATCGAGCAATACCAGATTATGGTCTTGGCCCGAACTAATTTGCACGACTGATTGCCCACTCCACGGAACAACAACAAGCGCACCACCCGAACCGCTTAGCGCACTAGAGTTACCAAGCTGTCCAAGATCATTTGCGCCCCAAGCCTGGAGCACCCCTGTGTTCGACATCCCGACCGCATGCCGATTCCCTAAAGAATAAAACACCAAGCTCACATCATTTGGCGCAACTGGCTGAGTCGGAGTGTCCACGCTCGCTGAAGCGCTGATTGCAGCCTGCCCGAATTCATTCCGTCCTGAGCGATAGGGTACCGATACAGAGCTAGAAAACATTCCTGAATCGCCACCTGCAATTGCCGTCGTTGGTGACGAATTCAAAATTCGAATTACATAAGAATCTGACTCATACAGATTATCTTCAGCAATGCTTATTCGTATTTCTGTGACAGCATCACTAGAACCGCTCTGAAAATCAAAATATGCATTTCCTATACCGTCAGTCCACAAAACAGCAGATGTAAGCCCAGCCCCGGCATAGCTGCCTGTATAAACATAGCCCTCCCCGCTAATCACTTCAATCTTTACCGGCTTATTGACCATCGGCTGCCCAGAATCGGTCAAAAGAAGATTCAATGGCTCGGAGAGCAGCATCTCCTTTCTCATAATAAAATCAGTATTCGCTGACAGCTGGATTTCCGGTGTGGCATTGGCAAAAAAAACGTCTGAATGCGTTCCATTAATAAATTCGTCGTAATTGGAAACACCATCACCATCAAAGTCACCTTCAGCCAAAATATCTTCGATGCCATCATAGCCGTCATTCTCGAAAAGCGACACCAAGTGGCCACGATACGCATCCCAAGATGACAAGGCCCAAGTACTCAAATCAAAGCTAAAGCAGTATTTTAACTGACCGATTGTGGCCGGGGCCAAATCGTTGTCATCGGTCTGAGCATCACTCCAAGGATAAATGCCGTCTTCTGGATTCATGGAAGCCGTATCGTAAGAGACATCTGCGGCATTTAAGCGGTCATAGAATGGTTTAGCTAGATATTTAAGCTGACCAATCGTCAGCACATATTTGTCGCTGTCAGGATTACTAGGAGCGGATACGCAAAACTGAGCATAGAGTGAATTCAATTCACTCCCAACACCATATTCCCCCAACTCCGTTTCCAAATACAGATACGCCTGTTTAACTACATGCTTTGCCTGACCAATAGTGGCAATGGCTGAATCTGCTCGCGTATTTCCATTAGTCACTTGATAAGCCGTATCCTCCCACCAGTCAGGAGCAGTTTGAGCGCTTAACATCCCTACAGACAGTGATGAAAATAGAAGTATGGGAATGATCTTCATGGCATTCTTAAGAAAGTGATTTACTGAAGAAATAAATGGCTACTAGTAAGTAATCGTCGGGATATCTCCCTGCACTTCATTCAGAGTCACTTTACCATAGATAATGGTATCGGGCGTTACTGCCCCAGTGGAAACAATAGCATCCACGGCAGTATCATCACTCGAAACCAGCTTAGTGGCGGGCTCATTCGCCAAATGAGATAGGTCTACGGATTTAGTTCCACCTGCATCAGTCAGCGTAAGGCTGTCATTTCCATCCAAGGAAAAACCTGTAACCAGCTCGTTCGTTGTGCTGCCATCTACCTCCTGAATCAGGTAGCCTGCGCTTGCGTGATCGCCCCAACCGAAGGCGGCGTCCCAGTTCGTAATGTCGCTAGCAGCTACCCCAAAAGCAGCGCTGCCCGTAAAAACCGGATCAGTTTCAGCCGTTAAATAACCTGCGCTTGCGTGATTGCCCCAGCCGAAGGCGGCGTCCCAGTTCGCAATGTCGCTAGCAGCTACCCCAAAAGCAGCGCTGCCCGTAAAAACCGGATCAGTTTCTGTGAGGACACCACTTGCCTCCGTCAAAGACACCCACGCCGAGCCATCGTATCCCTCAAAATCAGTTCCATCCCAACGAATCGCACCCGCCTGCACAAGTCCTGTGCTCGTTGTTAAAATCAGCGAGCCATCCACTTGGGTATGCCCAGCGACGTGCAACTTCTGGCTGGGCGTCGTTGTCCCAATCCCAATCGTCTTTGCCGATAAATCCCCATATATCGTGTTACCTATATTCAGCTTTTCACTATCAACCCCAGTAGGGAAATTAGAATTCCGGGCAATAACGATATTCCTGTCGCCTTCAGTAAGCGCCCC
>JAVDPD010000046.1 GCA_031296935.1 Cerasicoccus maritimus | reverse complement strand
TGTTTTGCTCACACAAGCAATCTACTAATAGGACGCTGTAAGGGCGAGCTTCATGTCCGTAAAATCAACGATTAGGGTACAAATCTTAGCGCCATTCACATCGGACCCTCTATGCTTCCTATCCCCGTGCCACGTTTGACCCCTTCTGACTTTCCTGACCCCTTCTAACTTAACCGTCCTCCCGCAATTAATCATTAAAGGCATTTTTAACTTTATAAAAGTCCGGATAGTTACGATACCGAATTCCCCCTAGAAGACCAATAGCGCTTTCCCAACCTGACGGCAAATTTTCCTCTACAGAACAGCCATAATTCTTAGGCGACCAAACGTATGCTAAATTCTCAGCAAACAGCTTTTCGATATACCACTTTGCTAATTCCTCACCCCATAATTTAGCTGCAGAAGAACTTTCTGCCTCAATCTCGAAAACCCCGCATGACTCAAAGTCGAATTCAGGATCTGCTTTCATCACATCCCAAGCACTAGGCGAATGATAACCAAATGAATAGTAGTATTTCTTCATGTATATTTACTGTGGCATTGCTGGCCTTGTGGCAGTACCTGTCGGCGATAGTCGATTATCTAGAGTCCTAATTTCCAAAAGATCACCAAAAGTCGTAGGTTGCTCAAGCTTTAGCTTTTTCGCTTTCCCCTCGAAAAATTCCATGCGTCCAGGGGGGAAGTTGTCAATTAAATCTGTTGGCTTCCGAATCCTTACTGCAATCTGCCTAATCCCAAGCTCTTGAGCAATTGCAACTCTTGTATTATCAAGAGTAACATAGCCACGACCAGTATCAATGATATCAATCGGGCCTAAATCTGGATCCCACCCTTTAGAAATTTGCTCTCTTAGCCCAGGAGCCCTAGGCGGACTGCCTCCTCCTGCACGCCGCTGAGAATACCTGATGATATTAGGATCCATTAAAGTCTCTCCTCGCATGATAGCCGAATCCCACTTACTACCTGTAAAGGTTGATCGGGACTGGCAGCTCATGCGAAAAAGTAGATAACCACCACCAAGCTCCGCAGCAAGCCGAGTTCCGATAGCCACTCTCGAGTTCAAATCGGCTCCGGTGTAATATTCTAGATTACGATCATACCAATCTAAATACTCTCCAAATGCATACGCTCCAGCTTGCTGTCGAAAATCAGGTATTGTAGGTGTACCATCCATTCGATTCCCTATGTATATCGACTCTTGCAGCATACCTACAGTGGCATGAGCCATTGCGCTTGGAATTGCAGCAAGAGCATCCTTCCAGTCTCCTACTTGTGGAGTGTATGGCTCTACACTATACATCACAGGAGACATTGTGGAGCTAAGAGCAGCTTCCAACTGGTAAAACTCACCCAATTGTGCTCTCAAATAGTTATCTTTTTGATTATAATATACTTCCTCGAGGCTATATCCTTCTTTTTCCAGTAAATTATATAATCCAACTAGATCACGCCATTCAGAATCATTCAAATCAAGATCTCTCTGTATATCAATTAGTATCTGAGGCACCACATTCAGACCTAAAACATCTATAAAATTGATAAAATCATTTCCATTCGCCACATAGACATTAAAGCCACCACTTTCACCGATATGGTCACGGCTTAGCCACCTGCCACTAGTTGGATCATAATACCTATACCCATAATAAAGATGTCCAGTGTCGACATCTTCATACTTAGTTGAAAAATTAAAACAAACTTCAATAGTGCTCAATGAAGTTTCAATGTGCTTTTCACCCATTGGCCCATAATCATAACTCACAATCAATTCACCAGATGGTTCAACGTAGCTAGTTATATTGCCTCCACCATCGAATATGGAAAAACGAAGAACTCCATTATGGTTACTGTATTTTTCAGACAACAAGAGCCCTCCGACACTGCCAACAGATTGTAATCCTCCTGCGATATCTAACCCCCAATAGTGAGCAAAAGTTATATTTTTGGCGCTTCCTTCGAACTCGAAAACAACTTCCCAACCATTAAACAGATAGTGACAAACGTGAACTTCAACCCATTCGCCATCTTCGGTGATATGTTTTTCCCTCAGAATACGCCTACCAATTGAATCATATGTATAAATAAGCTTCATCATCTCGCCATCAGTATTGCATGGAGTCATTTCGACTAGTCGATTTTCACCGTTCCAGACATAGTTCCATCGACCGTCAGACAACAGATTTCCATCCGCATCGTAAGCTGGCTCGACCACCTCGGGCTCCATGAAGAAGTCCCGGCTTTCGGTGGAATCAAACGTCTCTGTGTTGCCATCGCCATTGCTGTCGTATTGGCGCTGGCCGCTGGCGTTGATGGTAAGGTAGTCACCGTTGGTGGTATCGATGTCCGACTTCGTGTAGGTCCACTCTCCGGTTGACGGATCCAGGCTCAAATTTGGATCGCTTGGGGTTTTGCCATCGACAGTGAGCGTGCCCGCTGGGTCGATGGAACCTTCGACCATCAAGGTCGCTGGATTCGGCGAATCAATCTGCGTGTATTGGTTCAGCAGGTTCGGCGTGTAATCGCGCTGACCGGGAGTCGGCGCGCCAAGCGTTGCCGTTTCACGGTTACCAATGTCGTCAAACCCGTAAGTGAAGGTGCGGCCGGGAAGCGGTGTTCCGCCGGCGTCTTTTTTGATGCCGCTGGTTACCTGCCCTAAGGAATCGTAAGTGTAGTCCCAATACTCTCCGTTTTCGTGAGTTACGGAAGTGCGCTGACCGGCATCGTTGTAAGTATAGGCGAACGAACGAGTCACATCTGCCGCAGTCACCGTCCCGATGCTGAGCAGGCGATTCAGCAGGTCATACTCACGCGTTGTGACCATGCCGTTGGACGTGGTGAGGGTCTCGATCTGCGATGTGTTGGGCAGGTAAGCATAGGTGAAAGCGTTGTCGCCGGAAGTGACTGTTTTGAGGCGGGAAGCATTGTCGTAGCCGTAGTCCACCTCGTATTGAAGATTCGTCGAGGGCTGACGGACCGATAGACCGCTGAGGCGGTTCAGCGAATCAAACTCCCGGTTAATGGAGACGCCCTTGAAATCACCGTAGGTGTAACGCTCACTGGTGAGGCGTCCGCGGTCGTAGTAGTTTTGACGAGAGCCCGCGGCATCGTCGATGGATTTGAGTCGACCGGCGCGATCATAGCCATAGACAATGTCCGGAGTTTCGTCTGAGTAGTCGATGCTCTCCAATTCACCGGCTTTCGTGTAGCCATAAACGGTTTCAATGCCGCGCGCCCAGGTTCGCTTAGCCAAACGCCCCGCCGGCGTGTAATCATAAACGACACCAGGGTCTTCTGACGACGGGTTCTCACCGGAGCTATTATTATAGCGCTTTTTAATGAGGTAGCCTCGATGCTTACTATAGTCCCAATAAGTATTCGCGGCCCCCGAGGACGAAAGCCCATCCCCATAATCCTGCCACGTTGTCATGATGCTCAGGCGGCCTTGGTCGTTGTATTGGTAGCCGACGGGATAATTAAAGCCCCCCGCCTGCAAAACAACCTGCCCATGCATATCGTAGCCCGAGGTAACCGTATGGACCGACTCATCGACTCCAGCCGTACCCGGATCGTCGACCTGACCGCTGGGCGAAGTCACCGCCACCGTACGAAGACCATTGAAGGGCGAGCCACCGTCATCGATCCGGTCGGTATAGGTGTAAGATACTGTCACTGGATCCTTACCGGGCCCCGTTGCATTGGGGTCTGGATCAGCGCTGACAATGCTGTCAATACGGTCAACCGCGTCGTAGATGTATTGCGTTTTGTTGTCCGATCCCTGGCGAGCTGTGTACTGATACTCCAGGCGACGCCAGTCATCGTAGAGGTAGTTCACCTGCTCGCCAGTATTGGTGTTGAGCTCAAACTGCGGCAGCCCTGCAACGACTTCCTGGATCAGGCTATTGCCGTCGGCCAAAATCGTCTTCGACGTGACTTTTTGATTCGCGACATCGATCTGCGACAGCGAAATGGTTTGCACGCCATAGGACTCCGTCCGGGATCCCGATTGATAGGAACCGCCTTCATAGCTTACGGCGCCGACGCCACGCGCGCTCGTCCCAACCAGCTCTTCGCCAATGTCCGTGAAAATATAGCTGCGGGTAACGGCTGCGGCACCCAAAACAGGGTCGACCTCATAGCCCGATACAGAACGCGTGCGGCGGTCTGAATCGTCGATCACGCCATTGCGATTCACATCGACCGCAGTTTCCGTCAGCTCGCCTTCGTCGTTGTAAGCATAAAGCGTGGTGACGCCGTCCGGATCCGTCGATTTGATGAGTTGGGAAATTTCGTTGTATTCGTTGGTCCACTCCACCGTGCCGCTGCCATCGGCGTTTGGCTTCACCGTTTTGACATTACGGCCCAGCATATCGCTGTATAATGTCGTCCATTCGGTAGCGGTATTGTCCGCCCCGGCATACATTTTCGTCCATAACAACGCGGTTCGCTGATTGTTGGATTCGTCCGTAACGACGCCGTGTTCATAGAAGGCCGGGTAGGCAGATTGACCAGAAGTAGAAATCGTTGAACCATCCAGCATGAAAGTGCTGATCGATTCCGCGAGTAGCGCCGTCTCACTGGCGTCGGAGTAAACCCGAGTAATCGACTCCGACTCGCCGGAATCGTAAGTTTTGCGCTCTGTCACGGTCTTACGGCCAAGTTCATCGAGCTCATACAAAAGCTCACCACTGATGTCGTATTCGCGCTGGGAAACAAGCCGCACATTGCCGCCTTCCGGAGCATGAATATCCACAGCACCATGGGCGCGGTAGATCTTTGTCTGCCGACCACCCGCATCGTATTCATAGATCGTGGTAATGCCGTTGGTCTCAGAGGCTTTCAGACGATCCAAATTATCGTAAGTGTAAGTCGTAACCGTCCCATCTGGGCTCGTTTGAGACTGCAGGTTACAGCAATCATAGTTTCGCGAAGAACTCGTGCCATTGAGGTAATAGGTATTTTGGTAACGACCACGCGAATCAGGATTATCATTCACCATTGAATCAATGGTGATGCCAGACTCGACGTCATAGGTGTCACGCATGACCAAGCTACCCTGCGCATCCGTAACCGATGTGGTAACCGTGCCAGATGACAACGTCTCGCCATCGTCGCCAAGAACGCCGGACTTGACGATAGTTTCCAAACCGCCATCTGCGGTTAAAGTATAGGAATACAGAACGACTGTTCCATCGGCATTGATCTGCTTTTTCGGACGCCCGGCGAAGGTACCCGAGTCAAAGGAAATCGTGTGTGAGGCAATATTTCCCGGAGTCGACCATGCCGTGGTCGTCCAAGTGGAATCGCCGTAGAAATCAACGGACTCAGTAGCGCTAACGCTGGCTTGATAATTTGAGCGCCAGGTCTCTCCATCCACTTCCCGAAAGACATCATATGATAAGGATGCAACATGCCCCGTGGTTCCATCGTAGATAATCTCTCGATTCATCTTAACCGTTGCCGATGTGCTGCCAGGAGACAAGAAACTGACATTACCGGCATTATATGAGCTTTCGTAAATACGGACATTGGTCGGCGGTTCGTCTTGCTCCTCATTAAACGGAAGATCACCGGAAGTTGGGTCATAACCAGAGGGACCGCCCTTGTATGGCGTAATCACACGAAGCGGAAAGCCATCGAGCGAATCAGCATCGTAAGTCCCTTGATAATCATAATAAGTCCACGAGCGATCAGCCGAATTATACTCGTATTTGAGCAATCCGTAACGTGGGTCATCTACGCTGAGTCCATCGCCATAATAGCCATAATACATCTCTTCCGGGTCTACGCCAGAAGTCCAAACCACCGACCCAGCAGCCGACAACCAGAGCATCGGCGAAAGCGATGCCATCATCTCATCGGGATTTAAATCGTTCTGCCATGTAAATGGGTTACTTGCTGGAGAATTATTGATCTTAACTTTCGTGGGATGACCATAGGTCGGTGAGTCCAAGCTCAACTGATAGTCCGTGACAGTCTGAACCCCAACCACATTATCCACCTTAACCGTAACTGCTTCTCTGTAATCAGGATCATTTTCATCATCCCCAGGCTCATAAATAATTTCAGTCACCCGCCTTCCAGCATTATCATCAGGGTTTTCAATCAAACGCCAAGTAATATTGCCACTGGTGTCGAGACTGTAGGCAAAATGGTTGACTAGCGTGGCGCCTCCGTCTCCGTCTCGAAACTCTTTAACATGTAATTCATTGTCCGCAGCGACATACTCGACTTCAATTACCTGATATGGCTCACCGGTTATCGGATAGGCAGTATAATCATTTCCAGACTTTATGTATGCACCAACATGGTCTTCATCGGCTTCGCCCCAATCCACAGTTCCTCCCTTATAGAAACTGACTGAAAAGCCTGTTTCGCTTTCATTTTCTACCACGTCCACCAGATGGAGTGGAATAATACTACGCTGAAAAGGATCGTGGTTAACATTCTGTTGCTCAGCAGCAACTGCGACTTGCATCAACTGGGGATTCCCCGTCCGGTCCACTTCATCCTCACTCCAAATCAGGATCGAACCGGCATTCACCCAATAGCGCAGAGCTCCGGGAGACGCTAACTCACTCAATGGCTGATCCACTGCATCAGACTTTAAGATCAGCTGCCCAACACTCTTTAAGCAAGTTTCTCCCAAGTCGATTTTTACATCAACGCCGAAGTCATAATCTGCATGCAGGCATCCATTCTGGCATGCAGAACAGTTCCCGCAATTGACACCTCCTAAGAATTGGGAGACGTATGAAGTTCGCGAAATGCCTCGATAGTGCGTTCCATTTCCGAAGACAACTTCTGCGTCGCGGTTGAGCCAGTGATCGACCAGGGCTTCGAATCGGATGCGGTAGTTAAATTCAGTATAACCACCGAAATCGAATTCATTAAAAAAGGCGTCGGGAATGGACTCAAAAGTATCATCGAAATTTGCGTCACTAAACTGGTCCTGCAATGCCCACCACTGCTCGGGTGACAAAGCGGCCGAACCGTATTGTTCTTGAGCAACATATTTCATCAAGTCGCTTAAATAGTACCGTCGAATCAAGTCCTTGTACCGCGTGCGGAAACTGTCATTAAAAAGTTCATCCGGATTCGCCAATGAGTCTGCATCAATGCGCGTCCAACTCTCGTCAACTTCTGGGTCCAGGGGTGAATCCTCAATACTAGCAGGCTTATGCTTAAATTTAAGCAATGTGTAGAGAGGGAATGCATAAACTGCGTCATCATCCTGATCCAAATTGTTAATCGCTGTCCAAACATCTAATGTGTAGTCATCCTCTGGCGCATAATAGAGCGGATCACTAGCCAAGGCACTCGTGGCATTCGGATCAAAACGCCGTATAACCACAGCGTTCAGATTGTTATAAATTCGCTGCGCGAGGTATTTCACTAAAAGCTCTTCGCGTTTGGCCTTACCATCAGGCGCAACTCCCAGGTCATCGGCATAGAAACATGCAACCGGCTCATAGGGGGCCGCCTTCGTTTTATCCACACGCCTTGGCCATGCGACCTGTGTTTCTAGATCAAACGGTAGTGGGTCGAGCAATGTCGTCGGGTTATTAGGCTCGCCCAAAGGAGTCGTGGTGACACCGGTAGAATAGCGTATGATATCGTGCCAACTGCGCATGGCGCCTTCGATGTCTAGCGTTTGGCCTTGGGCGGCAGACGGGACCATCCCCACAACCAGAGCGGCTGTAAAGCTTGCGCACAATAGGCGAATCGTGGAATAGAAGTGCTGAATCATAGAAAAACAGTATAAGAGAATATGCAGCTGGCTCGTGTTGATAAACGTTAGGGACGCGAAGCGGTGTGTATGCGCAATGCAACCGGATCGACAGTTTCGGCGTCGAGAGGATCCAGACCGACGGAAACCTCATATCCATCATTGAGGCCATCCTCATCACTGTCCCAACCCGCATCATGGATGCCATCGGGCCCTAGCGTATTGGCAAAAATAACTGTTCCCAAACGCATTTCAGTCGTATCACTCAGTCCATCGCCGTCGGAATCACTTAAATTACGGTTGGATCCCAGTAGTGCCTCCAACCAATCCTCAAGCTTATCTCCGTCACTATCCGGAGCACCTAACACAGTCTCGAAATGGAGACTTAAAACGGCTGGCTCGCCCCCCCGTGGAGACGGCAAGGCAAACTGCCCGGGAGCGTCACTCACTTCAAATTGAGCCAAACTACTAATGTCTAACGAACGCATTGATGACGCACCTGATGCAACTCTAACGTAGCTAGGCTGCCCATATGGATCACGCATTTGAGGCGGTAATTGAGCCAACGGAGTATCGCTGTTCGCCAAATGTAAACTACGATCCAAGTAAGGTGCGCCAACGCGTCGACGAAGTGTTGGCGAGTAGAAAGTATTACCGTTAAAATAGAGATCTAAATCAGAAATGTATCGCCAACCTTGCCACGTATATGGTGTCGTCGGCGCGCTACTACTGATCCCCGCCAAGGAATATTTCCAATCCTGAGCGGCGACTACCCCTTCCGCATCAATCGCACGTCTAACATTTCCCCAACCATCATACTGAAGATATGCAGCATTGTCTAGATTGTCTAGAGCAGGTACGATTGCCAAAAGCGTGGGGCCTGCATCGGTCTCGCTTCGACCAAAGGCGGGCAAAACATCAGGAGCTTGAATATAATCCTCATGAAGAGCCAAGGTTGAGCCTAAATCCCCAGTGAAGCTGGCCAATACCCGGTTACCAATCAAGAGGTAGCTTTCACGGGAGACCACGACATCACCCGAATCATACTCCACTTGTTGAATCAGACGCCCTATACCATCGTAGACGAACTCAATTCTGCCCGAGGGAATGCTTGCAGACACCAATCGCCCTGCATCATCGTAGGCCAGTGCAGTCGCCACCGCGTTTGACGGGGAGCGGGCTTGTAAATTTCCCTCTTCCAGATCATATGAGGCGCTCGACAATGCGGGTAAGTCTCGCACTTCCCGAAGCGAGCTTACCCGATTCATACGCCACCCCTGCCGCAGTATCTCTCCATTAATCAAGTCGATCGGGAAATTGGAGAAATCAATGGGCAAGGCATCTTCAAGCACGTTCGCTAACAGCGCGTCGAACCCAGTAGACTCAGCCGCTTTAAAATTGGGCTCCTCATTAAAGATTACATTTCCCAGCGGAATATAGTTTTCCGTAACGGGATACCCCTCACTGGAAAGTAAATAAGCGTACTCGGCAGAATCAGCAGCCGCCCCGTTGAACTTCGTTTTCGTCAAGCGTCCATAGGCATCATAAATAAACTCTTGGGATTCCAGCGTTGGGTAGTGAAGCGTCAAGCTGCCGTTAGCCGTATAGGCATAGGTAATGGTAGCAGGATAGGCCAGCGCCGTATCCTGGATGTAGTCTAAGCGCCCACTGCCATCCGCTGCATAGTGATAGTCGACCTCTCTCTCCGGAGTTATGCCCCCAGTTTCCGATATCAACAACTGCTCTAAGCGTCCCTCGCCGTCATAGGCAAACTCTACGCTCTTATTGATATTGATTTGCTCGTAGAGACGAAGCTGTCGATCAGCATCAAAAGTCCAAACGCTCTCATCCACACCACCAACTTGGACCGTAACCACAACCTCGCCCGCAACCTCACTGTAAACAACATCCACATCTGGGTCATTCGGGTAATCAATGCCAGTGAGATAGTTCGTAAACGGATCATAGTCGTACGTCGTCGAATTGCCGCCAACCGCCAAAGACTGAACCACTCCTAAGGGCGTAAATCCAAAGTCCATGGTCAAACCACCGTGATCGGCGTTACCCAATATTTCTTGAGCTAAATACCTATGACAATCGTAGAAAGCAGATGCCACTGCTCCATACTCCGTGGTGACAGTAGCATCCAGCAAGTTCCGACCGATGGAAAATTCAACGTCGCTCAAGGAATCACCTTGAACCCCGCTCAGCCGGGCAGACTCATCTGCCTCGTAGTCAAATGTGATTTCAGATAACGGAGCGTCATAGGCGCTGACTTGGCCATACCATTGACCATCGGCAAGCAGCTCCCACTCCTTATAGAACTGAGTCGGCAAAGTCTTCTTGGTCATACGGCCAATTGCATCGTAGGCGAATACGTACCCTGCCGGCTCAGCATTAAAGGAAGCACTGATAAAACTCGAATGATAATACTCTAGACGGTTAGACTCGTCATAGCCCACGGTTAACGAGTGAAACGCTCGATCAGTCACCAGAGTCAACAAGCTAGAGTTCCCAGAATCGGCGAGCACGTTCGAGATAACAACGCCATTTCGAACCATGCTGTCCAAACGAAGTTCGTCGTTGCTAGCATAGTTTATAATCAAGTCCTGTTCATCAGTCGTCGTTTGCTCCGTAAAGGCGCCATTATCCCAGCTCAAACTCGCGAGGCCTCCAGGGGTGTTGTAAGTTGCAACCAGCGACTCTCCGCGAGCATCCTCATAAGTTGCGATCTGGCCATTATCGAGACTCCATTGCCGCGAGACTTTCGAAGAATCTGAATGCCATCCAGAGCTCAGTGGCGTTGCTGATACAAGAGATTGGTATTGGGTGTCCGTAACCTCATCAAAGTAGAACGATATGTAGGCGCTCTGCCCTTGAGCATCCATATATTCGACACGATCCAAGCGACCATTAGTTGACAGATAACGATGAATAACGCCATCTAGCGTTCCAGAATCGTCGAAGAAGTAAACTTCCCGATAATCGATGCCCAATTCACTGGTTGACATGTATGCTCTTGAAGGCTTCGGCGTTCCATCAACATTTGCCGTATAATAGACCTCCTCGTAGGTAAGTCCGCCAACGTCACAATTGTAGCAGATTTTCTGGGATTGTGCGTAGCCATCCGAAGCAGTGTCTGTTGTGGCATCCCAGTTAATGCCCACCAATCGGCCAAAAGGGTCATATGAGTATTGATCTGCGCCAACAAAAAATCCCGAGGAATCCACTAAGCGTATTACGGAGATTTGACTAAGCGCATTATAAACATACTCGAAAGTGCGTTGCTCCAACTGACCATAACCTTCAGTTTTCGATACAAGTCTATTCAGACTGTCATAGCGATAGCGAGTGGTTCCATGCGGCGATTCATACTGAATGAGTCTGCCCGCATGATCATAGACAAAGTGATGATTGACCAACCCAGCAGCACCAACCTCATCGATATCCGTGACCAGCCCTAATTCATTGTATTGCAGCGCCAGAGTATCACCAGTGACATTGGTAATGGACTCGAGCAGTGACGACATCACCGACTCGGATTCCACCGTGGGCGTTAAACTTAAATCAGCCTGAAAAAAGTCCAGAACCAAGCCGATATATTCACTTTCATCACCTAATGCAGGCCCTTGATATAAGCCAATCAACTCGCCGGATTCAGTGAACTCCATCAGGTGTAAATCATCACCATCCAGCTGTATTTGACTAAAGTATCTAGGATCAATTGCGTCATTGGGATCATCGACGACCAGATGCGAAACAACGCCTCCATTGAGTAAGGTTTGCTTTGAAATGTAGCCAGTCTTGCCATTGTAAACAACCGAAGTCTTAATTGACTGAACGACGCCGTCACCAATATCGATCGAAGTCGATAAGCTGTTGGTCCGATTACTGCCACTAACACTCGTCTGGTATATAAGCTGCGGCAACACCTCACCAGCGATCTTTCGCTCCACCGTTGTCTTATTATTGCCGTAGTCGTAATTTAGCGAATCAACAGTCGTGTCTACATTCAGGCGAGATTGACTCATTAGAGCATTGGGCACGATGTAAGGCGAGTGATTCGTATCGCCCCATATATCAGGCACGCTATCACTGTAGTGGTAGTATGTATTGGTTACCGTAGATCCAAGTGATTCATAAGTCTTCAGAAGACGATGGTAAGTCTTGGAGGAAGCACCACTGGCGACCGCATCCGTATAATAAGTAAACTCATTCAATGCAGCTCCAACCTCATCCAGAACTGCCAATAAGTCGCCCTTCCCTGCAAGGTCGTACTCAAACTGTGCAACGTCCGCTATGGTTACCTCATTCTCGGTAAAGTCGATTGATGTTAGCCTACCACTTGCATCATAGTTGAAATCCAAGAAGTATGTTGGATCACTATTATACGATACTTTCACCAAACGGAAGTCGTGAGCGACATTCACCAAATCATCAGGATGGTTGCTTAAAGCATAAGCTCCGTGAATGAACTCCTCATCTTGACTCCAAGTAAAATCGAAAACCTCCCCAGAGTCCTGTGCCTCCAACTGCTCAAGCAAGCCTGTAGAGCGACTGAATATCCAGCGGTTATTGCTGATGTCCACGTAAGTCACATGAGTTGCAGTCACTGACTCAAAATCCACCGTATTTAGTTTAAGTGTAGCCCCCTCCCCCGTGCGTAATAACCACACGTCAGTAGTCCTCGTACTGAAAAGACGCCAGTTATAATTATGAGTCCATCCAAAGCCCAAAACCGAATGCGCCCGCGCATAACTCGAATACGCCAAGGTTACCGAGAGTCCTGTTGTTGCATTGGCAAAAACAGGCTGTACGAGCTTGAATTCAGCGGTGTGGACCAGTCCGTATCCTGGTGCATAGCCGATTCGGGCAAAGTATGGGTCTTCACCAATATCAAGAGCGATTCCCAATGAAAAGCTTTCCTCGATCTCAAGACTATCAAACTGGCGATCCCACTGCTCCCTGAGATTGTTAAGCTCTGGATTAATCCCCTCATTAGAATTGCTGTAGCTGAAATGCTGAAGCCAATCATGCGCCTTCCAATCTGGCAGCAACGTAGTCGTTGGATTCCCAATCTTCGGAGGAGGAACCTGCTGCTCGGCAATTTCTGTTAGAAAAGCAGTCGATGAAGTCGATTGCCCCCAACAGAGAGTCACAGAAGTGAAAAACAGAATATTTCCCCAAAGGAATGAATTTAGTTTAGACGAAAACATGGAAGTATATCTCTAGAGTTCTGCCTTAAGTGCTGCCCAACGAACTGCTTTACGTCCGGTGTAGTCATCAGTCACAATTATTTTCACGCGATAGTAGCGCTCGAAGGCGTTACTCGAATCTAAGCTAAATAGCGTATCCTCTTGGTCTTGATCATTATACTGACTGAGGTGGAAAGCGAACTGATGAGCCCCGGCTGAGAATGCACGGTCTTCAAGCAAAACACGATCACCCGCTGCATCAACCTCATACAGATTGATCTTCGTGTTGAGATCTGTCGGCTCGTAAAGCTCCATACTCACAGTAGCGCTACCTGAAAGCTCGAATTCAGCTTGTCCCAACGCACCACTGACAGGCCTAATTCGATAGCTATCTACACGGAAGTTATCCACGTGACTAGACTTGTAATAGAATGACTGAGAGGGCAGTTCATACGACTTATAAGACGATGTGTAGTTCGGGCGTTCATATCCCGAGAATCCGGTCTGTGTTTTGAACAAGCCCCCTTTCATCGGTATCCACTCGAACGTTTCTCGATCATCCAAGATGTAGCGATCAAAGAGCTCTGGATAGACAGTGTTGTGAATGATAATCGGCTTCATTCCACTCGCACCGACTGATACAGTGAAGAATTCGTTTCGGTAGTATCGCAGATAGCGTAAAGAGCTAAATTCCCACGAAACATCGACCCATTTTGTTAAATAGACATCATAGGCAATTCCGTCACTCTCCTCCTCACTCCGATCCTTTTGAAATTCACTGCGAGGATCGAGATTTTCAGTTTCGGATCCATTGGTGCTCTTAATAGTATACAATAGCATCTCATAACCAGGGAACTGACTTGGGTTCCACGAAACCACCTGGCCTTGGCCTGCGGCTAACGTCAGTAGTTCTTGGTGAATCTCTGAGCTAGTAACCCACATCTCTGGCAAACCATTTGCATCAGAAACAAATTTAACCCCGTAAAAATCTACGACAACATCGGTGTCATCATAAACATCAAAGACTACCCCGAGAGACGATAAATTACTGGTATCAATTCCCTGCTTTACTTCAGTGACTCCTTGCACCCCATTCCACACCGCCGGGTCAAGTCCAAGAGCATATTCCTTGCTATAGTCTATTCCATCATCGTCATTCCCTTGATCCGTGCCAGTTTGACTCAAGTTACTAAAATGGTTCAGTTCCCAGGAATCGGGCAAACTATCTGCGTCCGTATCCAGCCACTCATCAGCCCCAATATCCAGTGACTCATTTAAACGATAATCGTCGTCACTATCAAAATGCGCATGTGAATAACGCCAGTCCCCTTCGTTTATTGCAGGAGATTCAGATGATAAGCGATATGGCCTGAGCACCACACCTGTGCCTTCTTGGTAAAGAGGCGATACCAATAAAGGGTCTTGTTCTTTACAATTACTATCATAGCTCCCAGGCGCACTAACCGATGGAACTATGCAAGTATAGAAAAATACGAGATCAGCATGCCACCCCCCGACTTCCGAGCCAGGATGCCCGCTCCAAACGATAGAATTATACAAGCTTACTCCTCGCTCGAACTGGTATAGTGGATTGTCGCCAAAATGGTTTCTAATCGAATTCCCAGATACAGACGCACGATTGTCTGCAAATGTGCAGTTGAAAAAGCTAGGCGACGAAAACCTTGCCCAGACGGCGCCTCCTTCATTGGAAGCCCTATTTCCATAGAAGTAACAGCCATAGAAGATAGGCTTACTATCCCCATTGGTATTAACTGCGGCGCCATTCTCCCCAGTGTTGCTATAAAATTCAGAATTATAAATGCGTGCAGAGGAATATGAATTCACACTAAGTCCAATTGTGTTTCCATAAAAACGGCATCGTTCGACACGGGTTGCATCACCATACAAAACAAGACCAGGTGAACTCGTTGTAAAATCTAAGCCATTGAGTATAACTGAACCGCCACTGATTTTCATGCCAGCACCGCTATTCGCAGAAATCTGAGCATGGTCGTGGGATAGTATGAGCAAATGTTCTTGGTCTGAGATAGTAACAGTTTCTGTGTCATTCGACTGCTCAACCAGCTCAATAATTGAATAAGGCTTCGAAATGCTAGCGATAGCCGCCTGCAAACTAGCAGCCCCATCGACTGTATAATACTCAAGGTCTACATTACCTGATGCGATTGTCGCATTCGGCTTATCGAGCGAATCTCCGCCGTCAGTCCCCCAAACCTTCTCATACCAGTTTGGCACTCGGTCCCGGTCAGCATCAATCCAGTAGTCACACTTGAGAGGTGACAAGTATAGGGCAATTTCTATATCGTCATCAACCGAATCCCCATCGGTGTCATTTTCATTTGGCAGAGTGGATGCTAGGAACTCCGCAAGTAGGTCTAATCCATCATCATCGGTGCCTCCAATCTTCTCATAATAGTCAGGCACATCGTTATTCTCTAGAGTTTCATCGTCGTCCTGGTATTGGTCTGCTCCGATATAGATAGGAGCACCGATCACTCTTGGCTCTCCATCATAATCACAGCGCAGGTGATCATCATTACGATCAAGTGTAAGCTGTATTCCTGAAACTGAAGCACCCTGCTCAGTCAAGTGGCCATCCATAGTCAAGTCGGCATCCTCAGACAAGTGGCCATATACAGTTAAGGAAAGCGAAGAATATGGGATCGACCCGCTATGTATAATTTGGCTACTGCTGTCGCCATCGGTTGAAATAATATTTGAATCAACAAAAATTCCGCCTTCCCCGTCGTCAACAACACCGCGTATCATACAATCATTAAAACGCAATACACTAGACCGGCTATGATCGGATTCAACTCGCACCTCCTTTTGGGCTCCATCGAGGGTCGTGTTATCCAAAATACAGCGACTAAACACTATATTAGAGTTACGCTTATAGGTTGAACCATAAAATGAACGTGTCTTTACAACTGCATCACTAGCGATATTATTTGTGATAGTACAGTTAACAAACTTGGTTTTGACGCTTCTATTATTCTCGATAGTTACAGCGCCGTTGTTGTGATGAATCAAACAGTTATCAAAGCGTGGCTCAAAGCGACTAGATAGAATCGCTGATTGGTTAAAACGAAGCTCTGAATTCCGAACATTGACATAATCGCCAACAATGATGCCATGCTCGAAATTCTGCACGCAAATCCCATCAATAATGATGTTTGAGAAAGGCGCATAATCATTGCTTCCAATTAAAATGCCATCGCTTAATTTTGAATCCGCAGTGACGCCATCCAAAATCACACGTCCGCCTTCCTGGTCTAGAGCAATGATCAAAACATCAAATGATTGCCCACCATTCGTCTGATCTGGAATTACCAGAGACTCGTGATACAGCCCCGGCTTAATTCCAATGACATGACTTCGGTTATTCGCGGAGAGATTGAGTGCTGCATCGATAGCCCCCTGGATCGTCTGGTATCGGTATGCCAGAGGATCATCCGACTGCGTAGAATCTACGATGAAAAAATGCTGACCATCCGCATCATCATACGTGAGTGCTCCAGCTAAAGTAGGGTAACTTTCTGCATCACTAGCATCGCTACCAGCCCACAATTCCCATTGATTTGGGAAGCGATCACCATCTGAGTCCGCTAAGTCGTCTGAAATCAAAGAATCAGACCCGAGTTGGTATTCTAAATAATCATTTGCACCGTCTGAGTCCGTATCCACTAAGAAAGGATCTGAACCATTCAAATACTCACCAAGGGCACTTAAGCCATCACCATCATCATCATCATCATTATTTACTGAATTAGGCGTCCCTGTTCCCCTATTTGAAACGATCAGCGCCTCGAACCAATCAGGCAAATCATCAACATCAGCGTCAGAGTTTAGATATTCACTGGCGCCGATGTCATTCAGCGCGGAAGAAGTACGCAGAATGCCATCAATGTCACGACGTGGAAAATTGGTATCTAAAGTAGCAGCATCAATACCCACTGAGTCTTTCAAAATGCGGCCTGTTCGAGTCACGTCCGGATCACCCACGATTACTTCAGCAGCTACATTCGCGTAATATTCACCGTCCCCATCGCCATCCTCATCGCGCACTATGCAGTTCCTTAGTGAAATTGTGCTACGATCATGGTTCTCCCGGCCAATCTGCCCACTACCACCAGAATTCCAAACGATACAGTTGACGAGGGAGGTGCGACCGCTTCCCTTAAAAGTCAGGCCGTTAATCCAAGTATTGTATACTCCACTGTAACCGGAAGTTGCAGTATTATTAATGATGGTACAATGCACAAATTCTGGCTCACCAGCACGCGTATACACACCAGGATTTGCTCCGGTATTATCGCGCACAACACAGTTTTCAAAAAGAGGCGACCCCTGATCGACATAGACACCTCGACTCGAATTATAAGAAGCCACATTCCGAATAATGGAAGAAGAGGCTTTAGTCTCCAAGGCATTCCCCGCAACCCTACTAATATCCAAGCGATCCAAAATAATCGATCCATTCAGTGTGATGCCTTGAGACCTTAAATCTTCACCGTCGATCATGGCGCCCCGTTCGCCAACGATAAGCAGATCACTGTCGGAAACCTCTACAGACTCTAGATAGCTACCCTGCTTTACATAGATGATATCCCCGCTGACAGCTTCATCAACCGCCGACTGAATCCATTTCTTATCATATGTCCCAGAATCATCAGGTAGAGCAGCATCGACGATGTAGAGAATTCCGCCATCAAAGCCGTTCGGACCGGATACATTCGGAAAATCTGCTTGATCACCTGCGTCAGTGCCCCAGCGCTGTTCATATTGATTCGGAATACCATCACCATCGGCATCAGCCAACGGCTCTGCCAAAACCGGATTATAACCATATTGCAGCTCCCAGTAGTCAGAGAGCCCATCTCCATCCGTATCAACTTCATCAGGATCAGTTCCTGCGAGCAGTTCTTCGCCATTACTTAACCCATCCCCATCATCGTCCAGATCGAAATCAACTCCTACTGTTGAATATTCATCCGCACCTATATCAGCAATATCATCGACGACATCTGCTGCATAATGGAAGCGAGGCTGACCGTCTATATCGCGCCTGGGATATGACATGCTAAGTAGAGCGCCACCAATTGCCGATGACCCTGGTGTGATGTGCGCAGAAGCATTCAACAAGGGATCTCCAATGGAAACATTGGTTGCTGTGCTTGCGTCAAAATCCCCAATGCCATCGCTGTTTTCATCACGAACGATGCAATTAACCAATGTTACATTTGTTGAGGCTGAGCGACCGATCTGGCCAGCACCACCAGTATTCCAAAACACACAATTATACAATTTACTATGCGTTCCATGATCAGCGTCATATTCATTGTAGAGACCGCTATGTCCTGAAGTCGCTACATTATTACAGAAGGTGCAATTTACAAATGTAGGGTTCCCTGAATCAACCATCGCTCCAGGACTGACACCGGCATTATCTCGGAAAATACAGTTTTCTATCCAACTCGCAGTTCCATGATTAGCCTCATTGATATTTATACCCCGCCCCGATCCATAAGCAGTCGAATTCCGGATAGTTGGACCTGATGCATATACGTTAAATGCACTACCAGTAAAATTACGAACATCAATACCTACCCAAAATACATTCGTATGAAAATTAAATGACACTCCATTCGTCAATGTGTTAGTTCCATCAATCACAGCACCTTGCTCTCCAATAACTAGGAACAACTCATTATCAGTGCTTTTATTAACTTGAACCTCTTCGTAGTAAACACCTTGCTTCACGAAAACGATATCACCATTACGAGCCAGAGATAACGCTGAGTTAAGGGTATTTTTTCTGTAGGTATCGGTGGTCGTAAGGCTGACGTCAACGAGATAAAGCTTACCATCACCACTGTCGTTTTCTCCAGGGGTTTGAGGATAATCGCTGGAGTCACTGGCATCAGTGCCCCACCTTACTTCATAGGCATTGGGAAAACCGTCACCATCGGCATCATCATCAAGGTTTGAAGTTACAGGACTGTATCCGAGATCATACTCTAACCAGTCGCTGGCGCCATCAGAATCGCTATCTAAAGACAGTGGATTGGTTCCTAAATTCATTTCGACGATCGCACTTAATTGATCGCCATCATCATCGTCGGTTGGCTCAACTGAGTTGTCATCCCCTCCACCCCTAGCGTCTATAACTTGTTTCTCAAACCAATCTGTGAGACCATCAGAATCAGAGTCATAAAATTCACTAGCACCGATATCGACAAGAGAGTTGCGAACGCGTGGGTTTCCATCGATATCCCTTCGAGGATAGTTCGTATCATTAGTTCCTTGATCTATTGCTGCTGAGCCAGCGATAATGCGCCCTGAGTCAGATAAAACAGGGTCTTCGATGTAAATATTAGTCACGCTAGTTGCGTTATAATCTCCGATGCCATCACTATTTTCGTCTCGAACGATGCAATTAAGCAATGTCACATTTGTAGAGGCTGAGCGACCGATCTGACCAGCACCACCAGTATTCCAAAACACACAGTTATATAATTTACTGTGCGTTGCCTTATTAACATCATACTCATTATAGAGCCCACTATACTCCGAAGTCGCCACATTATTATAGAAGGTGCAATTTACAAATACTGGAATACCTTCAACTACCTCCGCTCCAGGGTTTTCTCCAATATTATCGCGGAAAATACAATTTTCGATCCGACTTGTGGTTCCATGGTTAGCCCTATTAATATGTATGCCACGCCCCGATCCATACGCAGTCGAATTCCGGATAGTTGGACCTGATGCATATACATGAAATGCACTACCAGTAAAATTACGAACATCAATACCCACCCAAAAAACATTGGTTCCGAAATTAAAAGAGACTCCATTCGCCACCGAGTCATTGCCATCAATCACTGCACCTCGCTCTCCAATAATTAAGAATGCTTCATCTGCATATTCAGAGTTTTCATTGACCTCAACCTCTTCGTAATAAACACCTTGCTTCACGAAAACGATATCACCATTACGAGCCAGAGATATCGCTGAGTTAAGGGTATTTTTTCTGTAAGTATCAGTGCTCGTAAGGCTAGCATCAACAAGATACAGTTTGCCGTCACCGTTAACATTTTCACCGGGAATCTGAGGATAGTCACTGGAGTCACTTGCATCTGTCCCCCACCTTACCTCATACTCATTCGGAAAACCATCGCCATCAGCATCTACATCGGGATCAGGCGTAGTAGGATCCAAATCAAGGAGATATTCTAGAGCATTATTGGCACCGTCTCCATCATAGTCATCTCCAGGATACACTTGGGAAATATCAACGATATCATCATTTAAATCATGATCGACAATAGTCGTTCTCCACGCGTCAAACTCGGGATCACCATCGCTGCCCCATCCCTGGGCAAATTGCGGCAATCCATCAAAGTCAAAACTTAACACATACTTCAATTGCCCCAAGTTTGCTGGCGCATAATTACGTTCCACTGGCGTTTCATCGTCCCACGGGTACCAATAATCATTTACATCATGCAGTGTAATTCCGTTCGGTGCGTATCCGATTTCGTAAAAACGGTCATAGAACACCTTCGCAATCATTTTCAACTGCCCAAGCAAAAGCGGCTTATAGTTATTTTCCAAATCTGTGGAGAATCCCAATACCAGTGCCTCAATTTCCTCACCAGCACTGCCTGGAGAGATTGCCTCCATCTCAAAGTAAGCCTGCTTTGCTAGTTGCTTTGCTTGCCCCTGCAATGCCGGAGAGTAGTTTCCCTCCATCCAGGCATCGTATAAAACCTGATCAAACTCAGGCTCACCTGGCGCAATTGGCGGCGGAGTCGCAACATCTCGATCTACCCACCAATCAGGAGCTGCCGCTACCGTAATCGCAGAATAAATAACACAAATAATTATTTTGAAAGCTAATTGCTTCATAAAGAGAATGGGAATTCCATACAGCTAATTCAGAAAAAAAATCGGCGCCAGTTAGGTTATTGACCGCTATAAAAGATCAACTCTCAGGTGGAGCATCATCTCCTAAAGCCGCATCACCAAACTCGCCCATATAAATGTCTCCCTGACGTCGCAGCCGAGTTATAGTCACCTCACCGTCAGATGAAACCGAAAGCGCGGTATTAGATTCGCCAGAAGCAACTTCCCTTACTGTAAAAGCGCCATCGATCTCAACATCTCCTACTATACTCGTTGCTCCGCCAATGGATATGCCTTCGACAAAGCTAGCTCCTGCCGGAAAGCTCATATATCCAGTGTCCTCTACTGTAGCTGTAAAGCTCCCGTTACTTGAGGTCAAAGAAGGCACCGAAGTCACAGACTCCATGAGCGAACCTAAATCAACGTCAACCTTCTTCCCTCCCTCAAAAAGCTCAAGTGTTGAACCATTCAAAGCAAGACTCTCAACCAGCTCATCAGTAGCGTCGTAAAAGAGCAGACTCGAAATATCTATCGGTCGATCTACACCCCCTTCAGTAATCACGATTTTAGTTCCATCAAGAGTAATGCTTTGAATTAGCTCATCAGCGGGATCGGCGGAGCCATCGGCACCAGCAGGACCAGTTATATTGCCCAAAGCAGAACCCCAGCTGCCTGACACGCGCTTAAAGTAATCACCTGTGGCGGTATTTAGGAACAAATCGCCATCTACTCCATCACCGACCGTTGGGTCAACTGTGCCGGTCAGCCAAGTTGCTCCATCAATTCCATCGGCTCCTGCTACGCCATCGGCCCCGTCAACACCATCGACGCCAGCTACACCTTCAGCACCAGCAGGACCCGTCAGGTTGCCCAAGGCAGAACCCCAGCTGCCTGACACGCGCTTAAAGTAATCACCTGTGGCGGTATTTAGGAACAAATCGCCATCTACTCC
>JAVDPD010000045.1 GCA_031296935.1 Cerasicoccus maritimus | reverse complement strand
CCATCAATTCCATCGGCTCCTGCTACGCCATCGGCCCCGTCAACACCATCGACGCCAGCTACACCTTCAGCACCAGCCGGACCCGTCAGGTTGCCCAAAGCAGAACCCCAGCCCTCGGATGTCTTTTGGTAATAATCACCTGTAGACGAATCCAAATACAAATCACCATCTTCCCCAGTTTCCGCAGCAGGCACCCCTGAAGCCACATGCCAAAACGATGACGAGCCACTCGCTCCTTCCGTCAAAGACACCCACGCCGAGCCATCGTATCCCTCAAAATCAATTCCATCCCAACGAATCGCACCCGCCTGCACAAGTCCTGTGCTCGTTGTTAAAATCAGCGAGCCATCCACTAGGGTATGCCCAGCGACGTGCAATTTCTGGCTGGGCGAAGTAGTCCCAATCCCAATCGTCTTTGCCGATAAATCCCCATATATCGTGTTACCTATATTCAGTTTTTCACTATCAACCCCAGTAGGGAAATTAGAATTCCGGGCAATAACGATATTCCTGTCGCCTTCAGTAAGCGCCCCCCCAATACCAATCAATATATTATCACTACCCTCCACCAAGTTCGCTCCAGCCTGCCTCCCCAAAAAAAGATTATTTACCCCAGTTCTGAATGATGATCCAGCATAGTAGCCCAATGCTGCATTGTTCTGCGCATCAAACACGGTAACCAGTGCCTTCGTTCCTAATGCTATATTATGCGATAGAACATGCGGAGCTTCAGGATTACCCATGCCCTTTAGAGCATCTAGACCAATGGCGACGTTGCCATCTCCATCACTAGTGGATGAAGCCATAGCTTTATTACCAATCGCCACATTATTGCCACCATCGTGATACTGAAGTGCATCGCGACCTATCGCAACATTAGCATCACCTCCATCCGCATAACGATTAGCTCCAGGACCTATTGCGACATTCCACTTGCTACTAATATTTTGTTCCATTGTATTCGAACCAATTGCGACATTTGCAGACCCTTCATTTTCTCGAGCCGCATTCTCACCAATCGCAACCATATTGCTGCCGCTGACAGAATTCCTCATACTATAATAACCAATCGACACGTTCCCATTCGCCTCGTTATCTTGCAACGCATTAAGACCAATAGCGACTTGACTCTGAGAGCTTGTGCTATTCTGCAAAACTCCCTTACCAATAGCGATTAAGTTGGTGCCTGTAACGACGTAGCGGGCCGCCGACCCACCCATGATGATATTATCCGAGTTGCTCACCAAAGAATTAC
>JAVDPD010000044.1 GCA_031296935.1 Cerasicoccus maritimus | reverse complement strand
TGTTTCATCGCCCAGCATGAGCCTGCCTCAATTCATCAAATCAACCACTAAATGACTCAAAAGCATCATCGCGGAGCACTCACGGGCCTCTACGCGTGCTCTGCGAACATCGAAAAACAACAAAGATCATCCGCAGCGTGAAAACAGTCTGTTAATCGAAGTGGCCAGGTGTTCGGTTTGCTCGAGTAGGCTGGAGTCGTAAGTTTTTTCTATGAGTAGGTAAAACAAACCAATGGACACGCCTATCACCGCAAAGGCCGAGATACCCGCTGCTACGCCGAGCATCATCGGGGATAAACGATGTAGTCTGTTCAGTAGATGTAAGGACACGTTGGGATCAGTGAGATTCTGTAGCAAGCGAATGATGTGCCACAACGCCGATCCTTGTCGCTTTTGGGGTACTTCGATTGGTGAAATCGTTTTATTGATGATCGCAGCAAACTACTTACAGCAGAAGTAGCCCGAAGAGGGGGCAATTTTAGACGTGAAACTCACACTAAGGTGACCTAATCTTTTGCTCATGTCCTATTCTGGCAAGACCATCATTCTGGGCGTCACTGGCTCCATTGCTGCTTATAAAGCGGCGGATATCGCATCCAAGCTCACACAGGGCGGGGCGAACGTATTTGCTGTCATGACCGCAGAAGCGGCCAAAATCGTAGGCCCGATTACGTTGCAAACACTATCGCGTAACCCGGTGGGAGTCGATCTTTGGAAAGAGGGTGAGGGCTGGCAGCCGGGACACATTGAGCTGGCTGATAAGGCAGACCTGTTTCTCGTTGCGCCAGCCACGGCGAACATCATTGCCTGTTTTGCCAATGGACTAGCGCCCGACCTGTTGACGAGCCTTTACTTGGCGACCCCGGCGCCGGTCATGATCGCTCCCGCGATGAATGGCAAAATGTTAGCCCATCCGGCCACGCAGAAGAACATCGCACAATTACGGGAGTGGGGCTGTTATTTCATCGAGCCGCAAGCTAATGGAATGCTGGCCTGCGGTTATGAAGGCGCCGGTAAGCTCGCGCCGGTCGAAGAGATCGTGGCGCGGGTCGTATCGTTCTTTGCCGGTCAGAAGTAATGCGCGCAGTCGTTCAACGAGTCACCCATGCTGCCTGCCGTGTGGACGGTGAAACCACGGGCGAAATCGACGCTGGCTTGCTGGTCTTTCTCGGGGTGGGCCAGGGCGATGGGCTTGACGACGCTGCCTGGCTGGCACGTAAGGTCGCCGCACTACGGGTTTTTGAAGACGCCGAGGGCCGCATGAATCAATCATTAATCGACCAGGGAGGCAGCGCGTTGGTCATCAGCCAGTTCACGTTATACGGGAATGTGAAGAAAGGCGCGCGCCCGTCCTTTAACAAGTCAGCGCAGCCCGACGAGGCGACTGCGCTATTTGAGAAGTTTAAGGAACTGCTCGCCTCTGAGTTAAGTAAGCCTGTGGCCAGTGGAGTTTTTGCGGCAGACATGCAAATCGAGGCGCATAATGACGGGCCAGTCACATTGATTATCGACACGCGTCAGCGCGATTTTTAGACAGGGGCACGCCAGCAAAGCTGATCTCCCATGCGCGACGAAGTCTCCTATTCTTCGAATAACACAACCTTGCTGAGCACCGCCATCACGGTGCTGGGGTTGAATGTGGTCCTGATGCTCGTCAAGCTGGGCGTTGGTTACGTGGGTAATTCCTACGCGCTAATTGCCGATGGGGTGGAGTCGGCTAGTGATGTGTTTCTCTCGGTTGTGACTTGGGGCGGCTTCCTGCTCTCGCTCAAACCAGCCGATGAAAACCACCCCTTCGGTCACGGTAAAATCGAATCGCTTGTTGGCATTATGTCGGGCATGGCGCTTATGGGTGCGGCCATTGCGATTGCGGTGTTTTCCATCCGTGAAATCCGCGTGCCGCATGCTGTGCCCGAGTGGTATACGTTACCGGTGCTGATCTTGGTTGTCATCACAAAGGAGCTGCTGTTCCGCAAGGTAATCGGCATTACTGAGGAAAATTTCGACAGCCGGGCACTGGAGGGGGATGCGTGGCATCATCGCAGTGACGCCTTGACCTCGGCCGCTGCGGCAATCGGCATCACCATTGCTCTTATCGGCGGCCAAGACTACGCTGCGGCCGATGACTGGGCAGCTTTAGTGGCCTGCGTGATCATTTTGGGGAACGCTTTTCGCATCATCAAAATGTCCCTGCACGATGCGTTGGATGGCAAAGTCGCCACGAGTCTCGTTAGGGCGCTGCGCGAAGAGGCGGGGCGACATCCGCAGGTTTGCCTGATCGAGAAATGCCGTGTGCGCAAGAGCGGCCCAGGCTACTTCGTGGAGATTCACGTGCAGGTGGATGGCGCAATGAGCATTAGTGATGGTCATGCGCTGGGGCACGAGGTGAAGGACCAACTGGTGGAGCAATTCCCTGCTCTGCTCGACGTGACCGTGCACCTGGAGCCGTATGAGTAGTTTCGAATGCGTCATACGGGTTAGAGCGATGTGATCTCATCCATGTAAGCTTAAGGACTCGCCGCTCGCTGAGGTATTTGGATTCAGCTAACCTTATACTATTTAGAAATGATCCGAGTTGGCGCTTGGGTCCCCATTGACATCCGGAAGCTTGCTTCGATTGGAAATTAGGCTCCTTACGCTGAAGTGCTTTATTTAAAGGGCTTTTGAGTCGAATTACGACTAGGAATAATATTAGTAGAGGTAATTCTGTGCTTTTTTAGCATAAGGTTTTAGGGTATCGATATTTACCCGATGAAGGCGATAATCATCCTCCTTTTTGTCTTGGGTTACTTGGCCATAACGCTGGAGCATCCGCTGCGTTTGGACAAGACGGTGCCGGCGCTAATCATGGCGGTCATTCTGTGGGCTATCTTGGGCTGCGGCTTTCACCATGGTGTCTTCAGCCTGGTGAATGATCAGGGCGTCGCGTTCAGCTTCCATGATTCCGCGGAGGCGATGGAAGAGTTTCAGGATGTGATTTTGCACCACCTGGGCGACACCGCGGAGATCCTGATCTTTCTAATTGGGGCCATGACGATCATTGAGATCATCGACTTGCACCAGGGCTTCGTGATATTGAAGAAAGTCGTGCGCACGCGCAACAAGGTGAAGCTGCTGTGGATCACCGGCGTCATCGCCTTTATCCTGTCTTCGATCATCGATAATTTAACAACGACGATCATTCTCGTCGCCTTGCTGCGCAAACTGATCCCCGAGCGCCACGAGCGCCTGTGGTTTTGCTGCCTGATTGTCATTGCGGCCAACGCCGGCGGCGCGTGGTCTCCCATTGGCGACGTGACGACCACCATGCTTTGGATCGGCAACAAGGTGACGGCGGGTATGCTGGTGGAGCAGATCGTGCTGCCATCGATCATTTGTTTTGTCGTGCCATATTTTATCGCGAGCTTTTTACCCGCTTTCCGCGGCGAGCTGACCGTGCCCAAGGAAGCAGATGAAGAAGAAGAGCCTTTGCTGAGCAGCAAGAAAATGCTCTACCTTGGCCTAGCCGCAATAGTCTTTGTACCCATCTTCAAAAGCCTCACGCACATGCCTCCCTACATGGGCATTATGCTGGGCCTGGCCGTAGTTTGGATGGTGTCCGAGCGCATTCACCCGGAAAAAGATTTCAAGCAAGCGCGCCGCTACCTGTATTCGTCCAACCGCGCGCTGTCGAAGATCGAGATGTCGAGCATACTGTTTTTCTGGGGCATCCTGATGGCAGTTGGCGCCCTGCAGTCGATGGTCTACGGGGAGATGCATGGCGAGGCGCTGGGCTCCCTGCGTTACTTGGCGGAGTTCATGCAGACGGTGATCCCCAACCAGGACGTTGTCATCGTGCTGCTCGGCTTACTGTCTTCTTTGGTGGACAACGTGCCGCTGGTGGCCGCCTCGATGGGGATGTACACCGCGCCGATGGACTCCACGATCTGGCACTTCATTGCGTTTTCTGCGGGCACGGGTGGCAGCTTGCTGATCATCGGCTCGGCCTCTGGTGTGGCGGCGATGGGCCTCGAGAAGATCGACTTTCTCTGGTATTTTAAGCGCGTTACCTGGCTGGCAATGATCGGCTTTTTATCCGGCTCCGGCTTCTTCATGCTGATCGCTGGCTAAGCCCGGCGCGGGCTTGGTTGGCAGCGGGCAGTCTTTCTCCACGCGAATGCCGTAGAGCACGCCGGCGATCACGGAATACGTTGGCCCAATGAACCAGCCGATGATGGGTATGGCCTGAATGACCAAGCCGATCATCGCAAAGAGCGCCACGCCGCCGAAGTGTTTGCGTATCGCGGCAAAGGATTCCTTGGGCGAGTAGTTGGCGCGGTCGAGATACGGATCGATGTAAGCCACGCCGCTGAGGAACATCTGAAACGGGAAGGGCAGTAGGGCGGCCAGAATAACGCCTGCCAGTGGAATCGCGCCCACCGCAATGCCACCCAGCAGCACGCCGATCGACGCTGCAAAGGTCCACACAAACATAATGGTCGGCCGTTTAATGGACTCGATAAAACTGCGCTCCGCGTTGCGCACCTCGGCGTTGACCTCGCGTTCGATTTCCTGCGAGAGATTGTCGAGAAACGGCCCATAGCAGATCATCACTAGGCCGCGGAAGCCCACGTAGAGCGGGCCCGAAAACAGAAACAGCACGCCGAGCCAGAAGATCGCTTTTAGCCAGGCCGGGATCTTTTCTTCTCCGAAAAAGTATTCCTCCACGTTGCTGACCAAGTAGTCACCCACTGCCACGTAGCCCGCCAACAGCAGTAACGTGATGACGAACGAAATGAGCACAGGCCAGATCAGGTATTTCCAGAAGTTGCGTTTCCAGAGTAGCTGATGGGCCTGCTTGTAGGCGGAGAGTGGCGTGGTGATTGATTTCATTTTCCTAGAGCTGCTGTATGATTATTTTGTGATGTGCTCATAGCAAGCATGCTCTGAAGTTGAGGGAGTGATCGAACAGGATTGACCGCACAGGGCATCCTGTTGACTCTATCTCGTTATGAACACCCTCCAATCGACTCACTTACCTTTTGGCCCCTCGAACATTGCGCTTAACCTCCCGGAAAATGTCGAAGTGCTTTCCATGGGGACGCCGGTTGCGTTGGAGAATCCCGTTCAAGCCGTGCAAGATGCGCTGGATAACTCCATTGGCAGTCCGGGGCTCGACGCCGTCATTGCGCACAAGCTTGCGCTGGGCAAAGACCCGTCGGCGGTCATCGTGATTTCGGACAACACACGCCCAGTGCCATATCGTGGCGAGTCGGGCATCCTGTGGCCGATTGTCGAGCGTCTGCTCAAGCAGGGCGTGCGTTCGGAGAAGATCATCGTGCTCGTGGCCACGGGCATGCACCGTGGGCTGACTAAGGATGAAATCGGCTCGATGATCGATGCCCGCGTGCTCGACGCCGGCGTGCGCGTGATCAACCACGACTGCCAGGAAACCGAATACCTGACCTACCTCGGCCAGACCAAGCGCGGCAGCGAAACCTACATCAATAAACGCTACCTCGACGCCGATATCAAGATCCTGACCGGCCTTGTGGAAAGCCATTTTATGGCGGGCGCCTCGGGTGGACGTAAGTCGATTTGCCCGGGTATCATTGGGGAGGCTAGCACCTTTGTTTTCCATGGCGCGCCGATGATGGCCGACCCGAACACGACCGACCTCAAGCTCGCGGGCAATCCCTGCCACGAGGAGTCGTTTGAAGTCGCGAGCAAGGCCGGCGCGGACTTCATTGTCAACGTCACGCTCGACCATGAGTTTAACCTCACAGGCGTTTTTGTCGGCCACCTGAAGGACGCCCATGAAGCCGCCGTCGAGCACCTGAAGACCTACACGGCCGTGCCTTGGAGTGGCGAGTATGACGTCGTCCTGACGCACGCGGGTTTTGTCGGTATCAACCACTACCAGGCAGCGAAAGCGGGCACCGTCGCTGCGCGCATCGTCAAGCCCGGCGGTCACGTGCTGATGGTCGCCAATAACACCGACACCGACGTGATCGGCAGTTTGGCCTATCGCACGGTGTTGCAGATTTTAAAACTCAGCGGCCCCGAAGCGCTGGAGCAGATCCTCCTGTCGCCGGACTGGAAATTCATCCCCGAGCAATGGCAGGTGCAGATGTGGGCGCGGCTCTTTAAAAAGATCCCGCTGGCGAATTTCCACTACTTCAGCCCGCAGTTTACGGAGGCGGATTACCGGGTCTGCGCGGGCGGTCGCCTCGCCGCCCTAGCCGATATCGACACCGCATCCGCTGCGCCGGAAAAAGTCATCCCCGAACTCTTTGAGAAGGCTTTAGGCAAACTCTACGCCCAGCACAAGGGCGACGAGCCATTGCGCATTGCCTACCTTAAAGACGGTCCCTACGGCATCCCGCTGCGGGATTGAGTCAGTGCTTTACTGCATCGCCATTAAGCCATCCGCCGAGGCTGGCTTGGCGGTGTAGATAACGTAGTCTGCGCGGTCGGCATCGTCCGGGTTCCACTGCGTGGGATCGGCCTTGGCGACGGCGCTAATCGTGACGAGTTTGAGCTCTGGTGCGTGGTGCTTGATGCGCTGCTGCGTGCCACCCAGGTTGGCGATGTGGAAGTCGCCTATGAAGAGGATGACTTTGCGGTGAGACTGCTTGGCGGTCACGACGGCATTGGCCATGGTGGCGTCCCACACCCGCTGTGCACGGAGGTAGGACTCGGCGTCGATCTGCGGCGCGTCTTCGCCATGACCGTGTCCGGTCATCATGCCAACAAAGCGGTCGTGGTAGGCTTGGTCGTCGACTGCTTCATCGGGCACAACGGCCAATGTCGGTTGGTGCGCGCTGATCGCTTGCTGCAAGGTTTCATAATCCTCCAGGCGGGCAGCGCGGGCATATTCGCGCGGGGCGTTGGCGGCAATGACGGTGGCACCCTGTGGACGTTGCTCCTTGGCAACGTCGATGATCGGCTGATACCAGTCACCCCAGGTGTTCTTACCGCCGCCCCAGTTGGCCGAATTGGTGAGCTTGATGAAGGTGGCGGTTTCGATTTGCCCGTCGAGGTAAAGATCGACCCAGACTTGCTCGTGGCGCTCCAGCATCTCCAGGGCAACTGCGGAGTCGGGGAAGGTGCTCAAGAGATCGCCGGTCAGGCGCTGTTCCAGCTGATGCCCAATTGCGTCGTTGTGCTGCTCACCCCAGAGGATGGCGTCAGCCGCTAATACATCGTTACTCATCGCAATCCACTCGACGGGGGTGCCGGATTGGGCGTCGTAGACCACCCAATCCGGCGTCGGCTGCTTGGCCGCTTGCGGGGTGGTCGTTGCGCAGCCTGATAGGAACGCAACACTGAGTAACGTCAGCATGAAAAGAGGGCAGGAGCCGGATTTCTTGTTTACCATGCACGGGAGTGTGTTGAGTTGAGAATGGATTTCAATAACTGCGTTGTGAAAAATGAATAGGGAGCGGCTGCGGGGCTTTTCCGGCAAAAAAACGTGTTGTGGGGGCAGGGGAGTTACTGTATTCCCTAAGCTCAACTAATGGCTTCGATAGATGATTTACGATACACGGTGTCGCGCCTGCGCGGCCCGGGAGGATGTCCGTGGGACATCGAGCAGACGCACCAAACGCTTTGCGATTGCTTGGTGGAAGAATGCGCCGAGCTGCTCGACACCATTGACCGCCTGGACTACGAGCACATGCAGGAAGAGCTCGGCGACGTGCTCCTGCAGGTCATCATGCACACCCAGATGGCCGAGGAGGAGGGCCGCTTCAGCTTCGACGATGTCGCGCGCGACATTAACGAAAAACTCGTCCGCCGGCACCCGCATGTCTTCGGCGATCTCGACCTGAAGGACTCCGAAGCCGTCCTCCAAAAGTGGGAGGAGATCAAGGCCGAGGAAAAGAAAAACGGCCTGCGCCCGCTCGAGGAAGGCCCCTTCAAGCACCTGCCGCCGCAGCTGCCCGCGCTCCGCTACGCGCTGAATGTTTTCAAGCAAATCGAAAAGAAAGACCTGCCCGTCGAGGGCGAGTATTCCACCGCCGCCGTTGACGAGCTTGCCGACGGCCTGACCGAAGCGCACGCCGGACGCGCGCTCTTCGAGCTGGCCGCCGCCTGTCGCAAGGCGGGCATCGACCCAGAATCCGCGCTGCGCCGCCACGCCAGTGAGACCCAGCGCGCCATTGCCGAACGTGTCTCAGAAGCAGAACAGTCTCCGGCTGGTTGAAGTCTCGACCAGCCAAGGCGCGCTGATGGTTCCTTATGAGATCCGTCGCTCACGCCGCGCGCGCTACATCCGGCTAACGGTCGGCCGGCACAACCATGCGCTCCTGTCCGTGCCGTGGCGCTGCGCCTTTGTGGAGGCCTTGGAATTTCTGCGCAGTCAGGGGGACTGGCTCGCGCGCAACCTCAGCGAGCACCCCACGCGCACCTCGCTCCGCGACTACCTGGAGCGGCACCCGCGGCTCCACGCATTGGGTAAAACACTCCGGCTCTCGCAGGGCTTCACCCGCACGAAGCCATTCTACGTTTACTCGCTGGAAAACGACGAGGTCGAGCTGCGCATCTCAGCCGAAGGCGAGCAGGAGGCCAACCTCGTGGCGCTCGTTCGAGGCTTTGCCCGTGAGGTCATCGAGCAACGCACCTTCGCGCTCGCGGAATCAGTCGGTGCGAAGATCAAGCGCGTCAGCGTCCGCGACCAAGCTACGCGTTGGGGCAGTTGTTCGAGCAGTGGCACGATTTCGCTCAACTGGCGCCTCGTACTCCTGCGCCCGAACTTGCAAGACCACGTGATCTACCACGAGCTGGCCCACGTCAAAGAGATGAACCACTCGTCCTCTTTCTGGAATCTCCTCCGTGAATATGACCCCGACACGGATGCCCACAATGACCAGCTCAATCCCGCGGGAGCCCGGCTGATGCCACTCGGCCGGAGCTGACATGAGGGATGGCCTGTAAAGCAAATCAGCGTGACAAACTGTGTGGCGAATCATAGCTTAAGCGTGTGTCTTTTGAGGCTTTCTATTCTCCACTGATTCAACCGCCACTGCCGTGGTTTAGCCTTGTTTTGGCGGTGTTTACGGCTTGGTTGATGGGCTTTTCACGCAGCGGTTTGGGAGCGGGGGGCTTTGTGGTTTCGCCGCTGATGGTGCTCGCGCTGGGGGCTAGTGATGGCTTGGCGGTGATCGCGGTGATCATGATACCGGCTGGGTGTCTGGGCTGTTGGCAGCATCGGAAGAACGTTGACCGCAAGCTGCTGACTCCGCTGATTCCGGCGGCGTTTGTGGGCACCGCGCTCGGGGCATTGATTCTTTGGGCGCTGATTGCTTCGGGCGAGGAGGCGGCGGTTCACGAGCGGATGGAGTATGTCGTGGCGGGCTTGTCGCTGCTTTATGTGGCGTTGGTCAGCTTTCGCGACAAAATTGCCAAACTTGGTGGAGGCGGCGGGCCGACCACCTCGAAGGGGGTGTTTGCGGTGGGGAGTTTACTCGCGCTGAGTCAAACGGTAGCCAACTCCGGTTCGCCACTGATCACGGTTTATTTCGTGCGTCATGGGCTGGAGAAAAAGCAATTCGTCGCGGCGCAGAATTTCTTTCTGCTTATCCAAAACACCATCAAGCTGATCCCGTTTTTGGCGTTGGGCGTCTTGCACATTGGCAACGCAGGTGCCGCTTTGATTCTTTTTCCAATCACTATGCTTGGGAGTTGGAACGGCAAGCAGTTCAACCGCGTTTCTACGGATAAATCGTTTTTCACGCTCTACATCGTGCTGTTGGTTCTTGGGTTTTTTTCGAGCGTAATTCTGCTCTGGGGGCGCTCAGATTTCCTAGCCTTGTTTTAAGACTGTGCTTTCGCGATGCGGTGTGCATGGTGGCGCGATGCACGCAACTTTGCTTGAACAGATTCGAGCCCTTCACATCGAGATTGAGCAGCAGCTTCAGCACATCGGGCAGGTGACGGAACAGCCGCATTGTGCGACGTGCACGACGGTCTGCTGTCAGGAGCATATTTGCCGCGAAAGTGTGGAAAGCCCGTTCCTACGCTTCATTCTTGGGAACCGGGCGGAGGACTACGATCAGGAAAACGGTTGGTTTGCGCCGGGCAAAGGCTGCCAGCTCGAATACGGGCGCCCGATGCTGTGCTATGTCTATTTCTGCCTCAAGTTCTCCGCTGCGGAACTGGCCAGAAGCCATGAGTCGGTGGCGCGCGAATTTCGCGCGATCTACGTGAAGACCTGGCGCGGCAGGCATATGCTAACCATCGATGACTTGAGTGAAATTCCTGTGCCGCGCTTACAGCGAATCGTCGATGACTTGACGGCATTGCGCGACCGCATGGTCGCAGAGAAACCAACGGTTCGTTAAAAATAGCTGCTGAGCAACTTTAAGGCCGCACGCACAAATCGTAGGGTAACAGCTGTTGCAATTCGCATGTTTACCAATGCAGCTTCACTCATTTAGCACCGCCTCTGGACTTCGGTCACTGTATCTCATACGCAATTAGTGACGAAGTGCAGATGACTACAGTTGTGGCCAGACACCTTTTCAAACCCGCTGATGTTTTTGGCGGATTGAACCGTCACTCGGTCTTTTCTCGCTTAGACTATACCCGGAAGATCGCGCCCATCTTTTTGCCGAGGAGCATGTTGGCTCCGATGATCGTGACCGCCAAAAAGCACATTGCCCAGACGCCCAAAGCGCAGGCCAAATAGGGGCCATCGCCCAGCAAGCTCATTAACTCAAACATCGCTTTGGTGATCGGATAAAACTCCTGTTTCACCGCCAAGATCAGCGAGTCGCTGACCTCCAGCATCGACTGGGAAAACGCCAGAATCGCTCCCGCCAGCAGGTTTGCCATGATGAGCGGTAGCGTGACCTTGAATGCGGCTTTGACCGGTGGGCAGCCCAAGTTTTGCGCGGCCTCCTCGTAAGTCTCAGAAGTCTGCTGGAGCCCTGCTACGGCACTACGCACCATAAACGGCAGCTTGCGCACAGCGTAGGCAATGATCAGCAGCCAAGTCGGGTTCTCGATTGGATTGAGGAAGCCGAAGAATTTTCCTTCCTGCGCCATGGTGAAGTAGCCGAACGCCATCACGAGCCCCGGCACTGCCAGCGGCAGCATGGATAGCGTGTCGAGCACGCCGCGTCCCGGCAGCTTGGAGCGCACGACCACGTAGGCAATGGCCAGGCCGAATGATGCATTCACAATGGTTGCCAAACCGGCGTAAAAGAGGCTATTGCGGATCGCGGGCACGGTCAGGCCATTGCTCAGCGCGAGGTCGTAATTGTGGAGTGTCCAACCGGTCGGCATGATGGTGTCATACCAGTTGCTCGAGAACGAAATCAGCACCACCGCCAAGTGCGGCAAAAGCGCCAGAAAGCTAACGCCGGCAAACAGCGACAGGCAAAGAATCTGACCGAGCGCGCCGGGTTTCTTGGCTCCGCCGGCATGGCTAGCCTTGGCCATCATGGTGAAGGTGTTGCGGCCGAACAGTCCTTTGCCGATTAGATAAAATCCGACCGAAAAAACGAGCATCACGGTGACCAGTGCGTAGGGGAACGGGTTGTCGCCAACTTCCTTGAGGCCGTCAAAAATCTGCACTGAGGTCACGCGTGGGTAATTGAAAATCAGCGGCACGCCGAGCTCGGTAAAGGCCCAAATGAAGACGATCGTGCAGCCGGCGAAAAGCCCCGGGCGCATCAACGGAAGGGTGATTTTCCAGAACTTTTTCCAGCCGCGGCAGCCGAGATTTTCGGCGGCTTCTTCCATCGCTGGATCGATATTGGCCAGGGAGGCGGCGGCGTTCAGGTAAAGGATCGGGTAGAGGCTGAGCGCGTTGAGCACCACGATGCCCCAGAAGCGCCCGTCGGCCAGCCAGTCGATTGGCATGCTCGGATCGATGAACCCAAGCTTGGCCAGAATGACATTGAATACGCCGTGGCGACCAAGGATTTGCTGGATGCCGATTGCGCCCACGAAGGGGGGCAGCATGATCGGCAGGAGCGCGGCACCGAGGCAGATCGCTTTGCCGCGGAAGTCATAACGGTCGGCCACGAAGGCCAGCGGCAGCGCGAGCAAGAGTGCGAGGATCGTGGAAAAGAGCCCCATGCCAAAGGCGTTGCGCAGGCCTTCCAGATAAATCGGGTTCGAGAAAACCTCGCCAAAGAAGGCCAGCGTGAACTCACCATTGACGAAGAACCCGCCCTGCAAGATCTGCAGGATGGGCCAGATGAGGAAGCAGCCGAAGAAGGCGGCGCTGATGCCGTAAACTGTCAGCGAAAAACCGCGGTTCATGCGCGGTAGCAAAGCAGATGCCGCGCCGATAGCGAGTCGTTTGTCGATTATCCCGCGTTACGTTTAAGAAAATCCTTTTTAAACGGGCAGGGACAGGTTAATTTGCAGCCATCGCAACCAGTGTCCTGAGTTCAATGTTTCTGGCATAAATATACTGGCATCAATTAAGATGTTTTTATGACTTTTTTGTCTTTTAATAAAGAAGTCGTCCCTTAGCTAAAATCGAGTTGTCGTCGGCAGATCGTGAGTATCTGGAAGCGTTCCTTCGTCGTTGCAATGCACCGGCGAAGGAGGTGGCGCGCGCTCGGATTGTCTTATTCGCGGCGGAGGGTTTGAGCAATAAGTTCATTTCTGAACGTCTATCGCTCAAAGCGCATACCGTTGGTCATTTGCGCAAGCGTTATTGTGAAGGCGGGATTGCAGCACTGAGGGAGCTGCCGCGCAGCGCTCGTCCTCCGAGCGTTAGCGACGAGCAGGCGGCCGAGGTTGTGCGTTTGGCGCTGGAAGAAAACCGGAAACGGCCACGCATTAGAGCACACGCAAGCTCGCCAAACGCACGGGCTTACGCCACGCACAAAAAGCGCCGAGGTCAACCAGCGACTAAAAAAGCGACCACATTGGCATCTGCATTTTACCCCAACGCACTCCAGTTGACTTAACCAAGTTGAGCGATTCTTCGTACTAATCACCAACCAGCGCATCCGAAGAGGTTCATTCAAAGCAGTCAAAGAACTCAAAGTAGCCATTCTCAAATACACCGTAAGCGTCTGTCGAGCGTCCCCCCTTCCGTAGATCAGTTGACGGTGCTATATTAGTGTACGATGGAAATACCCGAATTAGAAGTGGTCAATCTCGGTGTGGAGCGCGACTGTCAGGCCGCCCAACTCTCCGCCCGATTATGCCAGCTTGCGCTCCGCGTATTGGCGTTGAAGCGCGCGACTTCACGGCGCGTTCGCCCCACCTGCGCCCGATCCCGGCGAACGGGCGGGTAGGGCAGTGTTCTTTGATATCGAATAAAGTAGGTTTTACCCCCCCTCCGGCCCCCAGTCAGGAAGGAAAAAGTTGAAAGGTTAAAGCAGACGGCGTGGTTACGATATGGAGTGCGCCAGTTCTCTGGCGCTTTGAGTGAGTATGCTCAGCCAACGTTGGTAAAGTGCCAGTAAGCTGGCGCGTCACTTTGACGCATTTTTGGCTTTGCGCCGGATGCAGGTGCGTGGCAGGTTGGTCTTTATGTTGCATAGTCTCCTCATCGTCGACGACGAGAAGCATACCCGTGATGGTTTGCAGGCCCTGTTTGAAGACGACTACGAAGTCTCCGTGGCGCGTGATGCCGAAGAAGCTTTTCGATTGCTGGATTCCGACGAGTTTACCGTCGTGTTGACTGATTTACGCATGGCTGGTCAGAGCGGTCTGAAGGTGATCGATAAGGCTGTAAAAATGGCCTACCAGCCCATCGTGATCATGATGACCGCCTACGGAAACGTGGAAACCGCCGTCGAGGCGATGAAGCGCGGTGCCTATGATTTCGTCACCAAGCCGCTGAATTTGGAGAAGCTGGAAATCATGATCAAGCGCGCCATCAAGAGCCGCAAGGTTGAGCAGGAAAACGTGCAGTTGCACGAGCGTCTGGACCGCAAATTCAGTTTCCAGGGCATCATCGGCAACAGCGCGCCGCTCCAGCAGGTGTTGGAGGAGGTGAAGCAAGTCGCGCCAACCAAAGCCACGGTGATGCTCTACGGGGAAACGGGCACGGGGAAGGAGCTTGTCGCGCAAATGATCCATCAGAACAGTACGCGTAGCCGCGGCGCCTTTGTGCCGGTGCATTGTGCGGCGATCCCGGCGAACTTGCTCGAAAGCGAACTTTTCGGGCACGAGAAGGGCGCGTTTACCGGCGCGAATGAGCGTCGCATCGGACGCTTTGAGGCGGCGGACGGTGGCACCTTGTTCCTCGACGAAATCGGGGAAATCGACGCGCCAACACAGGTCAAACTCCTGCGTTTTTTGGAGACGCGTTCGGTCGAGCGCCTGGGGAGCATGAAGCCGATTGCGCTCGACGTGCGACTTGTCTGCGCGACGAACCGCGACCTCCGCGCCGAAGTCGAGGCCGGGAAGTTCCGCGAAGATTTGTATTTTCGCCTGAGCGTGGTCCCGCTGACTCTGCCGCCGCTGAGGATGCGCCAGGACGACGTGCCGTTGCTGTTGGACCATTTCATCAAGCAATTTGCGGCGGAGAACAATTTGCCCGCGCCGCGCCTGGCGTCTTCGGCCATGAAGGCGTTGCAGAATTACGCATGGCCGGGGAACATTCGCGAGCTGCGAAACTTCTGCGAAAACGTCGTCGTGATGAAGCGGGGAGGGGAGATTACCGAATACGATTTGAACCCGCGCTTCCTGGGTAGTGGCGAAGTCGCTGCACGCACGACCGACGGCAGTGCCAAGTCTTGGACGTCTCAGGACGACAAGGCTCCACCGCCGCTTTCCAAGGAAGAGAGCGAAAAGCGACTGCTGCGCCGCGCCTTGCAAGAGGCGGCTGGGAACCGGACCAAGGCTGCAGAGCTGATGGGCATTTCCCGCCGCACACTGCACCGTAAACTCGCACGCTGGCCCGAGCTTGATACGCAGTAGCAGCAGCAGCTGTTTGCCACGCCTAAGCATTTCTGATCAAGGAGTGCGCGCGAGCGTGCGATTGCTGTTGATTCGGGCCGACTGTTTGTTTCACTGACCCGCTTATGAGTTTATCTGACGAACAAAAAAAGCAGGTGGTTTCGTGGGTTTCCGCAGGTGAAGGCTTGGCAGAGATTCAGCGTCGGCTGGAAAGCGAATTCGGCGTGCAGATGACCTACATGGATGTACGCTTTTTGGTGGACGATCTGGACCTCGACCTTGTCGACAAGGATGAGCCGAAAAAGGTGGAAGACACCGACAAGCCCGCCGTGGACGCCGAGGCAAGCCTCGTGGATGACGGTCTCTCCAGCGGCTCGCTGCAAGTCGAAGTCGACGCCGTGACGCGCCCTGGCGCGATGGTCAGTGGCTCAGTCACGTTCTCCGATGGCGAGACGATGGGTTGGCAAGTGGACCAAATGGGCCGCCTGGGCTTGATCCCCGGACCGACCGAAGGTTACCGCCCGTCCGAAGACGATTTGATGGAATTCCAAACCGCGCTCGAAGTCGAGTTGCGGAAAAAGGGAATGTAACTCTTGGGCGACGAAACGGAACCAGCGGGCGAATCGGTGGAAGTAACCGTCCCTGCGGGGGACGCTGGCGGACGCGTGGACAAGGCGTTGGCCCGCGCATTGCCGGATTGGAGCCGGCAGCGGCTCAAGGTGTTGTTTGACGACGGCAAAGTCTGCGTTAACGGCTCCACGGTCGCAGGCAAAGTGAAGGTGGCCGAGGGGGATGTGATCGCGCTGTTTCTGCCCGAGTCGCCCTCAACCAAGGTCGAGCCGATGCCCGTACCGCTCGAGATCCTCTTTGAGGACGAGCATTTAGTCGCGGTCAATAAGCCCTGCGGCATGGTGACGCATCCCGGTGCCGGGGTGGTCCCGCCAACACTTTGCCACGCGCTTCTGGCTCACACCGACGGACAACTGGCGTTTGCAGGCGGGGAGGAGCGCCCGGGAGTGGTCCACCGCCTCGACAAGGCGACGACGGGCGTCATCGTTTTTGCCAAGACTGATGAGGCTTATTATGGTTTGGTTAAGTCATTTTCCGAGCGCCTGACCAAGAAGGAGTATTTGGCCATCGTCGCCGGCTCACCACAGTTGGAGGCGGGCAGCATCCTTGAGCCGATTGAGCGGGATCTACACAACCGCACCCGCATGGCGGTTCGCGAGGATGGCAAGCCGGCGCATACGGATTGGCGTGTTGTGCAGCGACTAAACGAGCACCATTGTTTGATCCATTGCCGGATTCACACGGGACGCACGCATCAAATTCGGGTGCATTTGAGCCACCTCGGCATGCCTTTGTATGGCGACTCGACCTACGGTTTTCGCCCTCGCCACGGCGCTGAATGGCCGGAAAATTTTTTCCTACACGCTCGGCAGCTTGAAATTCCGCATCCAATTTCGGGTCAAAAGTTGGTAATCAGTGCGGAACCTCCTGAGGCATTCGAAATGCAGGTCAAAAAGTTTGCGCAGTGAGGTGTGCCATTTTCGCTATTAGGAAAATTTGGGATTAGGGTAAATTACTTAATATTGTAGCAGCGGTTGCCCATTATTTTCAGAATTTGATTGATCTCCCCTCAAATATGAGGGTAGAAAGATACCCGATCTGTGACAATACAGTTAAGAATCTACATTGTTTCGTCCATTTCAGGCGTTATTTCGTAGATTTCTCCCACTTGACTTAACTTCAACCTATTCTTCCCCCCAGAATAATTCCCAAGATGTCCTATCTACGTCGTCGTAACTCAGTCCATATTAATATCAACGGCTATCGCATCCGCAAAGATGTGTTTTGGCGTTGGTTAGGCGGCAGCACAGTCATGTGCTTATTAATTTTACTAGCTATCGGTTGGACCTTCTATCAGAAGGACCAAGTAGTGCATCAAGCGGCTTCTCAACTATTTGAGCAACTCTTCGGGCGTTAGTTTCTTCCCAACCTCCCCTCCAAGAAGGCCGTGGTTCCTGTGGAATCGCGGCCTTCTTCTGTCTAGCGAGGGTTTATGCGAGGCCGCCGATGAGCTCCTCCGCCTTGGTCTTGAGTGTGGCTACGCCAGCTTCTGGTTGCTCAAGGTTGGAGGCGAGGCAATTGACCAACGCGCTGCCGACGACGACGCCATCGGCGATTGCGCCGATCGTGGCCACGTGCTCTGGGCGGGAAACGCCGAAACCCACCACAAGCGGCAGGTCCGTTACCGAGCGAATCTGGGCTACGGAGTCCTTCAGATCAGCTGAAAGCTCGGAGCGTTCGCCGGTTACGCCGGTGCGGGAGACGTAGTAAATGAAGCCTGTGGCGGCGCTGGCGATTTTCGCAATGCGCTCAGTCGGCGTGGTCGGAGCGACGATGAAAACGGTGTCGAGGCCTTCGTCGGCGCAAACTTTCTGCCAGCTGCCAGCTTCTTCCGGGGGTAGGTCGAGCACGAGGAAGCCGTCTACGCCAGCTTCCTTTGCCTGACGCGCGTAGTCTGCTTCACCGGGCGCAAAGACGAGGTTGTAGTAAGTGTAGAGCACGACGGGCACCTCGCTGAACTTGCGAATCTCGCGCACGAGATCGAGCACCTTGGCCTGCGTCATGCCGCCTTCGAGGGCGCGTTGCGCGGCGAGTTGATTCGTCAAACCGTCTGCCAGAGGGTCGGAAAACGGGGCACCGAGCTCCAAAATGTCGGCACCGGCTTCGATCAGTGATTTGCAGGCGGCCAGTGAAGTATCAAAGCTGGGGTCGCCTGCGCAAAGGTAGGAGACGAAGAGGGGGCGTCCGTTGGTGCGGGCTTGCTGAAAGGCTTGGGAAATGCGGCTCATGACGTTCTTATTTGCCGGTTAGGACATGTTGCCCGCCGCTCAGTGACAAATGTTTTTTCTCTATGGGTGAATTTTTTGCCATCAATGGGATACTTTTACAGATATCGCCTTGCGCACCGCTCTCTGCGTTGCCTAGATGAATAACGTCATGTCCTGGGACCGTTTTAAAGAAAACTATCTATTCATTGAACCGCTCGATTTCGCGCTCGATATCAGCCGCATGAACTTTGCGGATGATTTCTTCGCTACGATGAAGCCGAAAATCGATCAGGCTATTGCCTCGATGGAAGAACTCGAGGGGGGCGCAATCGCGAACCCTGATGAAAACCGCATGGTCGGCCACTATTGGCTACGTGACGCCAGCCTGGCTCCGACGCCCGATCTGCAAAAGGAAATCGCGGACACCGAGCAAGCCATCAAGGACTTCGCCGCGAAGATCCACAGCGGCGCGATTCAAGGCTCGGCAGGCAAATTCGAAAATCTGCTCTGCATCGGCATTGGCGGCTCCGCGCTCGGCCCGGAATTCGTCAACCAGGCGCTCGGCAATCCCGCCAGCGACCCGATGAGCATTTTCTTCTTCGACAACACCGACCCGAACGGGATGGACAAGGTGTTGGCGCAGCTTGAGGGCAAGCTCGGTTCGACGCTGGCTGTGGTTACTTCCAAGAGCGGTGGCACGCCAGAAACCCGCAATGGCATGGTGGAAGCCGAAGCCGCGTGGGCGAAGGCTGGTTTACAATTTGGCCAGCATGCCGTGGCGATCACCGGCGTCGGCTCGAAGCTCGACAAGCACGCCGTGGAAAACAGCTGGCTGACCCGTTTCCCAATGTGGGATTGGGTAGGGGGCCGCACCTCGGAGCTGGCTGCTGTGGGTCTCGTGCCTGCTGCGTTGTCCGGATTTGATATCGATGGCATGCTCCGCGGTGCCAAGGAAATGGACGCCGTGACTCGCGTGAAAGACTTTAAGCACAACCCGGCGGCCCTCCTCGCGCTCATGTGGTATTACGCCACCGACGGCGCGGGCAAGAAGGACATGGTTATCCTGCCTTACAAGGACCGCCTGGAGTTGTTCTCCCGTTACTTGCAGCAGCTCGTGATGGAATCCCTCGGCAAGGAGCTCGACCTCGACGGCAACACCGTCCACCAAGGCATCGCCGTTTACGGCAACAAGGGCTCCACCGACCAGCACGCCTACGTCCAGCAGTTGCGCGATGGCGTTCTGAATTTCTTTGCGACCTTCATCGAAGTCCACACCGACCGCGACGGCATATCGCCAGCGGTTGAGGCCGACTTCACTTCGGGCGACTTCCTTCAGGGCTTCTACCTCGGCACGCGCGATGCGCTTTACAACCAAGGCCGTGAGTCGATCACTATTACGGTGAAGGATGTATCGGCGCACACCGTGGGGATGTTGATTGCCCTGTATGAACGCGCAGTGGGTCTCTATGGCTCGCTCGTAAATATTAACGCCTACCACCAACCCGGGGTTGAAGCGGGTAAGAAAGCCGCCGCCATCACCTTGGAAACGCGTCAAAAAATCGTCGACGCCTTATCCTCAAAACCGGGCGAAGCATTTACAGCTGAACAACTTGCTGTAGAATTAGGTCTTGAATCGCAAACAGAACTCATTTTTAAATTGCTAGATCACATGGCAGCCAATCAGAATCGCCCCTTGCGCAAGCTGGTCGGCGAACCCTTCTACGAATCTAAATTCTTGATCGAACAGTAAGCTAACCTCCCCAATCTGACAATATCTCTCCTTATCTGACATTATGAAAGGTCTCTCCATTGCGCTTCGCGTTCTCGCGATTCTCGGCGCCGTCGCCGCAGCATTCTTCTGGTATCAAACCAATGGTGTTGTTAAATCTGCCCAAGATGAAACTAAAGCTGTACGGGCTGAGTTACAAGCCGCGGAATCCCGTGCGACTGACCATGAAAATGAAAAAATCAAGTATAAGGGCATGGCAGGCGAGCTCGACACCAAGCTGGCTGACGCCAACTCCAAGATCAATTTCTCCTCGAATGAGTTGAACAAGATCAAGCGCGACCTTGGTCGTCAAAAGAACGAGTATGAAGAGCTCGATAAGCAATACAAGGATCTGGATGCACAATATGTCCAACTGAAGAAAGAAATCATCAACGTTGCTACCCCGGAAACCTCCACGGTTGATGTAGGATTGGTGAAGGATCTTGAAGGCCAGATTGCTACTTTAGAGACACAAATTGGTGAGCAGAAAGATAAGATCGATGCGCTTACTTTCCAATTGAAAAGCGCAGCGAACGCAGTGCCAACTGGCGATGGCGTAGTAAGTGCAGGTTCCGGTGTCTTGGCCCCGGTCAAGGAGCAGGAAGCTTCGATTCTTCGCACAGACGACGCCAAAGGCCTGCTGATCATCAGCCGCGGCGAAGTCGACGGCATGCAGAAGCAAATGGAGTTCAATGTCGCCAAGGGCTTGGGCCGCAAGCTGCGCGTCAAGGTGGGCACGGTTGCGCCGACCTACAGTGTCGCTTACATTCTGCCGGGCCAAGAGCCTTCTCGCCTGCAGGAAGGTGATGCGGTTCAAATCACTCAATAGCACTTGTGTGGACGCAAATTCCGGCTAACTTGCTTACTTGATGAGAGAACAAAAGAATTTACGTCTGCGGCTGCTGTTAGCAGCTGCGATCTTGGGCCTCGGCGGATTTTTATCCGGCTGCGAGTCTGCAAATCCTGAGCAAAGCAATCTGCCTTGGGCTCGCCCGGCAGAATGGGAGGGGGGAGCTCCGGGAATGAGCGGCGGTGGTTTCAACGCCGGTCGCACAGGATACTAATTTACTGCAGCCCCGATTTTTGGGGCTGCTTCTTTTTATGGATGAGTCTGCTGCCGAGTCACTGGAGCCAGCGCTGTATGTTGTCTCTACGCCGATAGGTAATCTGGGCGATCTGTCCACGCGAGCTATTCAGGCCCTGAAGCTGGCGAGCTTGATTGCCTGCGAGGACACCCGGACTACCGGGCGCTTGCTCGCGCATATCGGATCGACGCAGCCGACGGTTTCGTACCACGAGCACAACGAGCTCGCGCGGGCAACCGAACTGGCAGACAAGATAGAAGCCGGCGCTGCGGTGGCCTTGGTTTCCGATGCGGGGACGCCTACGCTTAGTGACCCGGGTTTTCGCGTGGTGCGCGAGTGCCGACGGCGTGGACTGAGGGTTGTGCCGATTCCAGGCGCTTCGGCGCTCTTGGCGGCGTTGGCCGCCAGCGGTTTGCCAACGGACGCCTTTTTCTACGCGGGTTTCCTGCCGCCCAAGTCTGCCGCTCGTCGCACTTTTTTAGAGCGAAACAAAGCATTCGCGCACACCATTATTGTTTACGAATCCTGCCATCGCATCGAAAAGTTCCTCAAGGAAATGCATGATGTTTTGGGTCCAGAACGCGTGGTATGCCTCGCACGCGAGTTGACCAAGCGCTACGAAACGATCCTCACGGCACCGTTGAAAGTTCTTGTGGGAAATCCGACATGCCTTAAGATCAAGGGTGAATTCGTTGTGATCATCGCAACGGAAGGCTACACACTATGAGACTAGGCGTCATCGACATCGGCAGCAATTCAATCAAGCTTTTAGTCGCTGAAACAGGTTCGTCGCTGGCCATTCGCTATGAGACCACTTGGGAGACGCGTATTGGCGGCGCACTGGGCACGGATCAGCCGATTCTTACCAGCAAGTCCATTCAGAATGCCTGCAAAGCCGTGAAGTCCCTGATCGACGAAGCGTCTGGCTACGATGTGGAAAAGTTCTTTATCGCCGCAACTTCGGCCGTTCGTGACGCTGGTAATCGCGAAGAGTTTATCGACGCAATCCACCAAACCACCGGCCTCAAGCTGCGCGTCCTCACTGGAGACGAAGAGGCGGCTTACATTGCCTGGGGCATTTCGACGGACTCCGTGCTCGCTCAGTATCAGGAGTTTTGTCTGGCCGATCTCGGGGGCGGTTCGCTGGAGTTGATCCATGTGCGCGACCGCAAAATCATGGCCAAGGTCAGTCTGCCACTTGGTGCCATTCGGTTGTCGATGCAACTGCTCGACGACATGGCACAGCCGATGAAGTCAGTCGAGATGCGCAAGATCATTCGCCGCGTCCGCAACACTGTGGAGGAGTCCGGTTTCCGATTTCCGAAAGACATTAATATCCTCGCTGGCACCGGTGGGGCTTTGACTGTAGCTCGCGCAGTGCGCGCCAACTGGTTGGGGCAGGCCGAGGATCAGGCCGGCAACTCGCTAAGTATGGCTTACCTGCGGTTCCTTTACGTAGAACTGGCTGCGATGACCATGGATGAGCGGACCAAGATACCGGCCCTGCCCGAAGAGCGTGCGGATATCATGCCCGCGGCGTTGCTCATTTTATTGACGATTGCCGAAATGGCTGGCGCGAGCTCATTTATCTACTCGTCGCACAACTTGCGCTATGGCATTGCTGCGAAATACCTGGCCGATGATGAAGCGTCTGGGCCGGAGTTTGCGAAGTCACCTCTGCCGGACCTCTCGGTGGAGCGTCGTAACGAGAAGCAGCAGGACATCAATTCCGCCATCCGGGGTGCCCCTGGGCAGAACTAAAAATCGACATTTTTTGCCGAATTAAGCGTCCAGAAGGGCGCTTTTTTGTATCCTATTAAATGTGAGTGGTTTGCAAAATTTGGCGTTTTCAAACCAATACTTTTATGCACTTTTGATGGGGTCTAAAGTCATTTTTTATGGAATCTAAAGCAAACTTTTTTCAGTCTCACGATCGATTGGAGCTTTGAGCAAAGGGCGTTGTCAGGGCTGGGGGCGTTAATTTCTGTAAATGAGATTTGCGCACGGTGACGCACGATCTATGTTCTGTCCCAATGATTGCCCCGCGCTTCTGTCCGGGCAGAAACGACACCATTTATGCCTACCACGAGTGAACTATACGGTTGGAATTGCATCACGCTGAAGTCGGGCCATGCCAGCCTGGCCATCCCCACCGAAATTGGGCCCCGCGTTGTCGCCTGCTCGATCGATGGCGGCGCCAACTTGTTCCACAGCGTCAAGGAAGAGCGCGGCGGCAGCGGCGAGGCTGAGTGGCTGCTGCGCGGTGGACACCGCCTCTGGCATTCGCCCGAGATCAAGCCCCGCACCTACGATCCCGACAACGTCGCCATCCAGATCGCTGACATGGACGACGGCAAAGAGCTGCTCCTCGAAGCCCCGCGCCCGGACCCCAGCGGCCTCCACAAGTCGATCCAGATTGCGGCCCTCGGCGCCGAGACCTTCAAGCTGACTCACCGCATCCGCAACACCCTGCAATGGCCCGTCCAATGCGCGCCCTGGGCGTTGACGGTGATGGAGCGCGGCGGCTACTCCACCGTGCCGCTGCTGCCCAAGGGTAACCACGAGACGGACCTGCTGCCCAACTACTCTATGGTGCCGTGGACTTACACGGACTTCTCGCGCCCGGAGTGGGAATTCCACCCCGACTTCATTGGCATCGACTCGTCGAAGGCCAAGGTTCCGCAAAAGCTCGGCCTCACGAATTACCCGGGCTGGGCGGCCTACTGGCAGGAGGCGGGCACGTTCGTCAAGGCGGCGTCTGTCGACCCGCGCAAGACCTACCCGGACTTTGGCTGTGTTTACGAGACCTTCTGCAACGACTTCATGATCGAGCTGGAGACCCTCGGGCCGCTGGTCACGATCCAGCCCGGCGCGAGCGTGGAGCACGTTGAGTTTTGGGGCGTCTTCGCCGGCCTCCCCAAGCCCGACACCGACCAGGTTTACAACGACGAATTCCGCCCCATCATCGAAGGCTGGCGCGCGGACTTGATCAGCTAGCCATAGGTCCAAAGCCAGCAAGGCGGGTTCAGTTTTTGAACAGAAGGCAGCAAAGGGAGCAAAGCCAGTGAGGCGTATGTAGGACGCGTTCGTTTGTTAACCGCAGAGATCGCAGAGGACGCGGAGTTGATTTTAAGGTATTTGTGGAATTGATTAGCTGAAGTAGTTACGAGGCAATCTGACAGTTGTGTGATAGACCATGGATTATCAGTCTGGTCCTAATGCAAGA
>JAVDPD010000043.1 GCA_031296935.1 Cerasicoccus maritimus | reverse complement strand
AACGCTTAGCGTGGACCGACTCAATCTAACCAAGCAAACACATGGCCAGCGAGGACGCTGGCCGCTACCTCGTAGTCGTTGAATGGCAATTGAGAAGCGACACGCAGTCCAATTAAGTGATCAATAAAACACTAGACTAACACCCACTACGCGCCAACCAAAAAAGTGCACGTCTGAGCATTTTATTAGTGAGTGGCTCTCACTATTAACTCGCACTGGGCATCAACGACTTACACGCCCAAAAATCAATCAACCCCGCCAGAGAAAACAGCGATAAGCCATACGTTCATCCCATTTTGCGAACGAGCTGACACACCGCGAACCACGCAACGAGTCTCTCAAGACCTTGCCTCAATCACACATTCTGCCCCAGTCCCTGCCTTGCCAATGGGCAAATCTCCCAGCCCCAGCCGGAGGCTGGCTTAGATGCCGGGAAGATGTGGGTCGTGGATATCTTTGTTCAAATAGTGCGTGGTGAGCTCTTCAATGATCCAGTCGCGGGCCTCATCGACATCGTCCATGATTCGGAAAAGATTGAGGTCTTCTTCACTAATCATCCCCCATTCCAGAAAGGCGGGGAAATTTAGAATGTCGTTCCAAAAATCAGAACCAAGCAGGACAACAGGCACACGCTTCATGATTTTTTGCGTCTGAATCAGCGTCATCAGCTCGAAAAGTTCGTCCATCGTACCGAAGCCACCGGGCGTTGCGACCATCGCCTTGGCCAGGTAAACGAACCAGTATTTGCGGATCATGAAGTAGTGAAACTCAAACTGGAGATCATGCGGAATGTAAGGATTGAGCTCCTGTTCGAAGGGCAGGGAAATGCCGAGGCCGATTGACGGCATATCTGCCTGATAGGCACCATGATTAGCGGCCTCCATCATGCCGCCACCCCCACCGGTGCAGATGTAAAAGCGCCTCTTGGGATCAGGAATTTGCTTAGACCATTCAGCAAGTTGACGCGCGAGCTCTTTGGCGGTGTCGTGGAATTTGGCGGCGCGCATTTGACGCTGCGCCACGCGGAGACGTTGCGCGAGCGCGGCGTCACCCGGCTTGCCAGCGGCTGCTTCCTTTTCCGCGGTCTCCAGGTGCTCTTTGGCGGCCACGGAGTTAGGCGTGCGCGCGGACCCGAAAAAGGCGATGGTGTTGTAGATGCCCATTTCGCGCAGCCGCTTTTTCGGTTCGGCAAGTTCGCACAGCATACGAATGGGGCGCGCCTGGGAGCTATTGAGGAAATCGAGGTTTTTGTAGGCCTTCGTCGGCCAGTCATTCTTGGAATTATATTGCGTCATATCGTTAGGTTAAGCGCCGTGAATTGGGTCATTCGGTTCGGGGCAGAGTTCCCATTCTTCGGCGGTGGTCGTTAGAATCCATCTGTCGCACGAGCCTTGGGGCGGCTCCGCAGCGAGAGCAAGCGCTGGGCATTGCGATGACAATGGCCACCGTTGCGCTGCTCGCATCAAACGCAGACAGGAAGATTAGTATGGGCTCATTTGACTAGCATTTGCAATACCAGAAGCTGGCTTGCTTCAACGCGAATCATTGCGCTAAATGAGCCGTTTACATGCCTGAACATCCGAAAATCCTGGTCGCCCTGTCGGGCGGCGTCGACAGCGCCGTCGCGGCGTTGCTCCTGAAGCAGCGCGGGTTTGACGTGTCCGCGGCCTACATGCGCACCTGGATGAACGAGGAAGGCAGCGACATCCTGGCCGACTGCCCCTGGGAAGAAGACATCAAGCAGGCCAAGGCCGTGGCCGCGCATTTGGGCATCGACTTCGAGGTCGTCAACCTGATCCAGGACTACCGCGACCGCGTCGTGCAATACCTTGTCGAAGGCTACCGACGCGGCATCACACCAAACCCGGACATCATGTGCAACCGCGAGATGAAGTTTGGCGTGTTTAGGGATTATGCGCTCCAAAACGGCTTCGGCGCCGTCGCTACCGGGCACTACTGCCGGCGCCGAGAGAACGAAGACGGCTCCTGCTCCCTTCTCACTGGGCTCGATCCGAACAAGGATCAGAGCTACTTCCTGGCCCTCGTCCAGCAGGAGCAGCTACAGGCCGCGCGTTTCCCGATTGGCGAGCTGCTGAAGCCACGTGTGCGGGAAATTGCCCTCGAAAACGACCTGCCCAACGCCAAGCGCAAGGACAGCCAAGGCATTTGCTTCCTCGGCAAAGTGAACATCAACGACTTTTTGCGCATGTATATACCGGACCGCCCGGGCGAGATCGTGCGCGCGGGCACTGGCGAGGTCCTCGGCGAGCACAAAGGACTGCACCACTTTACCCTCGGCCAGCGCCAGGGCATCGGCGTCCCCAGCAACACCGACAACGAACACTTCGTGGTTGTCAGCAAGGATTTTGACGCCAACCGCCTGGTCATCGCCTTTGACCACCCAGACAGCCCCGGCCTCTGGGGGCAAACGTTCGGCCTTGAGCGCCTCAGCTGGATAAATAGATCAGAAAGGGCAGCCTGCGCGATCCAAGCCCGGGGTCGTTACCGCGACCCACTCATGGACATTCATTTCCACCCCTTAGGGAAAGGACGGGCAACCATTGAATTCAACGAACCCCAGCGGGCTCTGGCCATTGGGCAGGTCTGCGCGCTATACCGAAATGAAGAGCTTTTAGGGGGCGGGATATATTCTTAGTCTTTACATGCTATTTTTTGTCGCTTTCACTGGAGTAGAACTTTACATTAACGTCTCAATTCACGCGTGTCGCAGCAGTCGACCTAATACTTATTCTCCCCAATGACTCTAAAAGAACTTCAGCAGTGGATGCTCAACCACGACGAGGAAGACTCGTGGTGGGTAGCCGTAGACGGCGAAGTTCAAGACAATCTAGCGTCTCTCCCGGATGTAAGCAAGGTGAAGGAGCAATACCCCGCTTCGCAAATTTCCGTACTCCACATCAGCAATGCAGACGATGAGGACGCCGAATGGATTATTTTTGAACGAGATCCGTCAGAATTTAAATTAGCCAAGGACAAAAAAGGCGGGAGCCTGAAGGTCCCCCATACGCCGACCAGTATCCCCGAGGTCGTTGAAGAGGAAGAAGAATACGAAGAAGAAGAGGAGCCAGAAATCCTCGAGCCACGCACCTCTGGCGGAATCGCCACTTCGGAAGAATTCATCGCGTTGCAGGAAGAAGTCGAAACCCTCAAACAAGAAGTCGCTTCGCTCAAATCCCTCGCCGAGGAGCTCAAGCAACCGATCATGGAGGCGCACCAAGTTTTGGAAGAGCGTGAGAAGTTCCTGGAAATCAGCGAAAACTCCCTCTTCGACAAGGCGCAGAAGCAGGAAGTCCTGCAAACCGAGCTCGAACAACTCCGAGAAGAGCTACACGAGCGCGAACGCGCGCTGAATCACCGCGAAAAGGCGGCTCGCTAACCAATCTCGCCCGGAGGAAACATATTTTCGGGCGACACCTAGGCTGATCGTCGGGCGAAAGTTTAGTCCAAGTCCCGCGTCCAGAACACCATCGGATGCGCGGAGTCTTCCGCCTGATCCACGTCGCGCCACTCAAAGGTCGTCGCGATTTCCGGGCGCTTCACGTAGCCGCGCTTGCCCCAAAACACATCGTGTGGACGATAGTTTGCAGGCCGAAGTGGATGATCTACTGGCCGCTCCACCGCACAGAACGTGGTCAAATCAAAGCGCCCCAGCGAGCGCGCATAGGCCTCGCGTTCGTCGAAAAAACGGTGCCCAATCCCCTGCCCCCGGTAGCCCGGCAACAGGACAGACTCACCGAAGTAAAACACCTTGCCGATGTCGAAACCATGCGCGGTAAAAGGCTTCGTGAACTGCTCGACCTCGTATTCCATCGGCAGGCCCGTGGACGCGCCCACAACGTCCGCGCCATCGAACGCCAGCACGAACAGGCACTCCGGGCACTCCAGATAACGGTGCAAATACTGCTGCTCGTATTCCATCGCCCCCTCGTAGAGGTAGGGAAACTCGCGGAACACGGTAATGCGCAGGCGGGCCAAAGCTTCGCCGTATTCGGGCGCATCCGGCCCGACGACCGCCTTGACCTCAAGCGCCATTATTCGACACCGAGGATTTTGCGGACCTGCATCACGTCCTTGTCGCCACGGCCAGAGAGGTTGACGACCAGGATCTGATCCTTGCTCATCTGGGGCGCGCGCTTCAGGGCGTAAGCCAGCGCGTGAGTCGACTCCAGCGCCGGAATGATGCCCTCTTCTCGGCTCAGAACCTGGAAAGCTTCCATCACTTCGTCGTCCGTCGCATAGGCGTAGCTGATGCGGCCACGGTCGTGGTAAAACGCGTGCTCGGGGCCAATCGCGGCGTAGTCCAAGCCCGCGGACACGGAGTGCGTCAGCTCGATCTGGCCGTCCGGATCCTGCAAAATAAAAGTCTTCGAGCCCTGCAAGACACCCACCTTACCGCCTTCGAAGCGCGCGGCGTGCTGCCCCTGCTCGATGCCACGGCCGCCGGCTTCCACGCCGACCAGCTTCACGTCGGTGTCTTCCAAGAAGTCGAAAAACAGGCCAATGCAGTTCGAACCGCCACCCACGCAGGCGACCATTTCGTCCGGCAGACGGCCTTCAGCTTCCATGATCTGGCGCTTGGCTTCTTCGCCAATGACCTTGTGGAAGTCTCTCACCATCATCGGGTAAGGGTGCGAACCCAGCGCGGATCCGAGGATGTAATGCGTGTCGCGGCAGTTGGTCACCCAGTCGCGCATGGCTTCGTTGACCGCGTCTTTGAGCGTCTTTTGGCCGGCCTCAACGCCGATCACCTTGGCGCCCATCAGGCGCATGCGGAACACGTTCAGCGCTTGGCGCTCCATGTCGACCGCCCCCATATAAACCACGCATTCGAAGCCGAACTTCGCGCAGACAGCGGCCGTCGCCACACCATGCTGGCCAGCGCCGGTTTCCGCGATGATGCGCTTTTTGCCCATGCGCTTGGCGAGAATCGCCTGCCCGATGCAGTTGTTGACCTTGTGTGCGCCGGTGTGGAGGCCGTCTTCGCGCTTCAGGTAAATCTTCGCGCCGCCGCAGTGCTCCGTGAGGCGCTCAGCAAAGTAGAGCTCCGTCGGGCGCCCGGCATACTGCTTGAGCATGTAGAGCAGCTCTTCGTTGAACTTCGGATCGGCCTTGGCCTCCTCGTAAGCCTGAGTCAGCTCATAGAGCGGCGTCATCAGGGTCTCGGGCACATACATGCCGCCATAAATGCCGAAATGGCCCGATTCGTCGGGCAAAGAATATCGGTCTATGGGCGTCGCGGTTTCCGGGGAGGTCGTGGAAGACATCCCACCAAGCAAGCCTTCCGAAGCGCGATTCGCAACAAGAAAACTCTGCCCTCTTTTACGTGTGCTTGACGGCGATCAGCGTCAAATCGTCCATGAACATGCTGCCGCCCGTGAAACGCTCGACGGTGGACACGATGCCCTGATTGAGCTGCTTGGCACTGCGGTCGCGCAGGGAAATGACCACCTCTTCCAGGCGATTGCCGGAGAACTCCGCGCCATCTCGATTGCAGGCCTCGGTGACGCCATCCGTGTAGAAAACCGCGGTATCGCCCTTCGTAAAGGGCACCGTCTTGTCTTCCATGATCATGTCGAAAATCTCGCTCGGCACCATACCGATCGCCATGCCTTCCGAGCCAACCATCTCCGCTTGCGCATGGCCATTCTCCGCCTGGCCATGAACCAGCAGAAGCAACTCGTGCCCAGCACGCGCCATCGTCAGCGTCTGCTCCTTCACGTCGACCACCGCCAGGATCACCGTGATAAACATATCCTGCCGCATCTCGTGCGTCATTTCGCGGTTCATCAGGCGGAGAATTTCCGCCGGTGAGTCGTATTGCTTGGCAAAGTGGCGCAGGTTCGTCTGGCAAATCGCCATGAGCAGCGAGGCCGGAACGCCCTTGCCGGAAACGTCCGCAATCGCAAAAGCCACGCGGTTTTCGTCGATCTTAAAGACGTCGTAAAGGTCACCGCCGATCTTCTGCGCCGGGCGGTAAAACGCATCGATATCCAGGTTCGGAATATCCGGATAAACGCTCGGCAGGATCATGCCCTGGATGCTGCTCGCCATCGCGATATCGAAATCCAGCTTCTGCTTTTCCATCTGCACCTGCATCAGATCGGAATTGTGGATCGCGAGGCCCGCTTGCTCGGCCAAGGACTCAATCAGCGAGAAATCCGTTTCATTAAAGGCCAGGCCATCTGCCGGATTCGCCACAGCCAGGACGCCCAGCACCTCATTACGGAACAAAATCGGTGCCACCACCAGCGAACGCACCTGCAGCGAGGCGTCGCCGTGCTGCACCACGCGCGGGTCGTGAGTCGCGTCTTCAATTAGGATTGCCTTGCCCGACTTTGCCACTGAACCGATCACGCCCTCGCCAATGTCAAAGACTTCCGAGCGCAAAATGCCCTCAATGAACTTTGCGCGCGTGGATAATTTCTCCCGCGAGCTCTCGGGCAGCGGACGCTGCGGCGGAAATAGCCCCTCGACCGCCACGCCATGCAATTTGTCCTGCTTGCGCTCAAACACACAGGCGCTCAAAGCCCCGGTGCTGAGAATCGCTGCGTGCACAATGCGCTGGAAGAGCTCGCTGCGGTTCACGCCGTCGCCGATGGCTTCGACGAGGTTGTGCATGAACTCTACGACGATCTGCTTCTCCTGCTGGAGCAGTTGAATATCCTCCTCCAGCTTAGCGCGCTGCCGACGAACACTCAGGCGGTAAAATAAAAAACCGCCAAGACCGCCAAACAACAAGCCGAGGAAAAAATACATATCACGAAAAGTAGTATGATTTATAGCCCGAAGCAATCTTCTGCTGAAAACAATTTAACAACGCCAGATCCCCGCCAAAGCAGAAGGCAAATCTGGCGACATCGCTCCCGACAAGGCAAAGATCGGCAAATCCATCTACGCGAACGTATAAAAACGAAACTGGCCCGACCTACGCAGTCCCGCGTTGCCTCGCAGTTCCTGGCTGATTGCAAACTGGCCACGCCAAGGGCAAAGGCAATCTCTTGCTGGGCATGCGCTGCTTGTCGTATGCGATGAATTATCTGACGGTCCTCAGCGCGGAGCCGACGGCAACTAGGTTTTGCCATCTTTGTTGGTGGTAAAACGCGATGCTTGAAACACGAAACACACGACGCACTTCCATTCCTTAGATATTGATATTATCCATTTAAATTTGCGCATTACAACTGATCGAATTGCATAAACGTATATTATGATGTTCGTTTAACTACCCAAAGAATCCATCGCAGAAATACGGTCCAATTCAGGAAGTATGTCAGGATAGTTCTTTTCCAGAAACCGCCTGATTCGATCCTTAACAAGCAACTTTTTTAAATATCCCTTAATTACCGTTGTCTTGTAAACATTATCCGAATGAGCTTGCTCCATTTGCTCAAAATCCGTCTGCAATAACTCCAGTTCCTTTTCAGTCTTAGCAATAATTTCCGGCGTTATTCTGGAGTTCGTTTTCATCCTTTGACCATTCACCATAAACTCTTTCTTGGTTCCCACGACAAGTGCTTTGGCGTATGTTATGGTGAAGTTATTCATTGCGCACATATTCTCTGCGATTTCAATTTGCCTGATTGGTTTAACCCGACACAGTAGCCTGAGTGCGCTGGAACAAATGGGTCTGTCCTTTAGGATTTCCACCACTTCAGGATTAATGCCATCGAGCATTTTGATGTCTCCAATCACTTGCTTTACGCTCATGCCCAATGCTGCTGCGATGCGTTCTGGATCAACACCATCTTTAACAGCTTTTTTCAGCATACGATTCTGTTGGATAGGATTGATGTGATTTACCTGAGCATCGAATGTGTATCGCTCATCATCCATTGAGATGATGCAAAGCGCGCGATCCTCACCTAATTCACGAAGCGCATATAGCCTAAGGTGCCCGTCAAGCAGCTTATACTTCTGGGGATCACCGGCAATAGGACAAACGACCATAGGCTGAATAATTCCAACTTCCTTGATGGAGGAGAGAATAGCATCGTATGTTTTTAAGCGCTCTTTGTATTTCCTGATTGGACGAACTTCAATCAGCGATTCCAAAGGTAATAACACTGGTTGTAGATCAAATGCTGTCCTAATGCTTTTATTAGCCATTACGTGCTATTTTTTGAATAGTTCTTGCAGTGGTTGAGGCATGGTCTCCAGATTTTCTGCGCGCAGCAAATTATGGAAGTTTTCGTCCTTACATAAGCGACGAAAGGCTTCACCAATGAAAAGTAATCGATTCTCGCAGGCGCGCACTTTTTGGTTCATCCGCTTTTGCTTCTCCACTTGACCTTGATAGCAGGCGATTAGCGCATCTTTATCGGTTGGTTTTTTGCGGCTTTTGGCTTTGCGTTGTTCTTGCTTACCTAAATGCTCGCGCCGATCAATCATGCGCTTAACTTCAAGCAGGATCTTGCCTGAGATTTCTTTTCTTTCGTAAGCTTGCATAAGCATCTCCTGGGCAGCGTCACTGTCAGAAGCCTTTGCGATTGCCAGAGCTATATTTATGGAAAGCTTTTCGTTCATGACAGCGCGCAGCAAACGCTCTTCGCCGTTTTTGTGAAGCTGATTGATCCCGCTAACGAATGTAGTTGAGCAATCAATTTTTCGACTTATCTCAGTAACACTATAACCTTCGTCAAGTAGGCGAATTACTTCATTGCTGAGTTCGTAACGCCGAACGCTACGCCGCGCCAGATTTTCAATCAAGCTCATGAGTAACCGGCCATCCTTGGGAATGTCGATCACGCGTGCAGGAATCTCTTTTTGTTCCTCAGCAATGTATATTTGCAACCGGCCTTGTCCGCAAACGAGATCGTAGCACAATGGCTTATTTGGTTTGCGAGGTTGAGGACTAACGACAATAGGAATTTTCAGGCCGAGGTTCTGCACGCTCTGAGTTATACTTTCGTATCTTTTGGCCTCGCGTGAGCGTTCGTTAAGAATGTGGATTCGGTCGGTGGACACCCTAAGCTTGCAACAGCTTTGATATTTCTAATTTGTTCTTCGGTAATTTTATAGGACATAGCGTCCCATTCGCCTCAAAACCGCCAACAATTCAATGCATTCGACATTCGAATAGAAATAACATGAAGTTGCCGGTAGATTTGCGTGAGTGGGTTCCGTTAAACGAGGACCGACTCCACTACCTCAAGGTGCATTCCAACTATAAAGTCGGCGCCGCAGCCAAGAGCTTCTGCGTGTAGGGATCTTTCGCGTTGGCGTAGATCTCCTCTGCACTGGCCTGCTCTACAATCTTGCCGCGATTCATGACCAGCACGTAGTCGCTGATGTGCTCCACGACCGCCAAGTCGTGCGCAATGAATAAGTAGGTCAGCCCCAGCTCCTCCTGGAGGTCTTGCAAAAGGTTCACAATCTGCGCCTGCACGGAAACATCCAGCGCGCTGACCGGCTCGTCACACAAAATCAACTCCGGCTCCACCGCCAAAGCCCGGGCGATGCCGATACGTTGACGCTGCCCGCCGGAGAATTCATGCGGATAACGCCCGCGGCTGTCAGCGGGCAAATTCACCTTATCGAGCAGGTCGATCACGCGCGCGCCCTTCTTCGCCTTATCCCATTCGGGAAAATGGATATCGAGCGGCTCACTGATGATCTGCTCGATTGTCATGCGCGGATTCAGCGAGTTAAAGGGGTCCTGGAAGATCATTTGGATCTTCTTGCGGAACGGAAAGAACTGGCCTCGAGTCATGCCTCCAACTTCTTTACCCTGATAAAAAATCTGCCCGCCAGTAATCGGCGCGAGCTTAATGATGCTGCGCCCGATGGTTGTTTTGCCACTGCCGGATTCACCCACGAGGCCCACGGTCGTCCCCTTCTTCACTAGGAAGGAAACATCGTCCACCGCGCGAACGTAGTCTACCACGCGCCGCATCAGCCCGCCATGAATCGGGTAATAAACCTTGAGGTTCTTAACTTCGAGGAGCGGCGCTTCGAGCGGTGGTGGTTGGTCGTCAGGCATGGAAATTAAACAAGCGAGGCGTGGTCGATCGTGGTCAGTCGGCGTTGCTTGGTGCCGGGTCGCGGGATACAGGCGATCAGCGCCTTGGTGTATGGATGCTGCGGATTCTCGAGCACTTTTTCGGTCGGCCCATGCTCAACGACTTCACCACGGAACATCACCTGCACTTGATCGGCAAAGCCTTTAATGATGCCAAAGTTATGCGTAATGAGGATGATCGACATGTCCGTCTTCTCACGCAGCTCCTTGAGCAGATCGATAATCTGCGCCTGGATGGTCACATCGAGCGCGGTCGTAGGCTCGTCTGCCACGAGGATCTTTGGTTCGCAGGCCAAAGCCATCGCGATCATCACGCGCTGCTGCATGCCGCCAGACATTTCATGCGGGTAGGCCTTGTAGCGCTTCTCAGCGTCGCGGATGCCCACCTTGCGCAGGGAGTCGATCACGCGGCCCGTGATGTCTTTTTCCTCCGGCACGTGAAGCTTAATCGCTTCAGCAATTTGATAGCCTACCGTGAAGACCGGGTTGAGCGATGTCGACGGCTCCTGAAAGATGTAGGCAATTTCTTTACCCCGTATGGAGCGCAGGTCGCGCTTGGGCATCATTAGAACGTCTTGGCCACGTAACAGGATCTCGCCGGAAATTTGGCATGTTGGCGGGTCGGGCAGCAAACGCGTCAACGACATTGCCGTGACTGATTTGCCACTGCCGCTTTCGCCAACGACGGCCAGCGTTTGCCCATCTTCGAGCGAAAAGTTAATGCCTTTCACGGCCTCCGTCACGCGGTCACGGCCATGAAAACTAATCTTGAGATCTTTTACGTCGAGAAGCGGCATGATAAATGGTGAGGATGCAAACCCGCATCTTGCCAACGAACTTGTCGAAAAATGACTTTGATGCAAGCGGGATTGCGAAAAGTGATTTAAATGTGCAGCTTCTCGCCAATGAGCAAGACTAAGCCAATCAAGTGGGGCGCCGCAATCCGCGAAGGCATCCAAGCCGCCAAGGCGAATTTGCTACCGGGTTCGATCCTCATCATTTGCGGCGTAATTCTGGTCGTGAGCTATTATCAAGTCGCCCCCATACGCAACCTGTTGGAATGGGTGGGCAACTGGCAACTGCGGCTGGGCATGTTTTTCGCGATTCCTTCCACGGCTTTCTTTGGCGGAGTCGCACCGTTGATTTTTCGCCGGATCTTTCTTCGCGAAGGCAGCACCGGCAAAGACTATCTTTTCCAAGTCATATTCTGGGGCATCATGGGGCTGGAGGTCCACCTTCTCTACAAGATGCAGGCCTTGGCGTTTGGCAACGAGGTTAACTTGCAAACCTTGCTGCCTAAAGCCTTTATCGACCAGTTTGTCTACGTGCCCATCATCGCCATCCCCAGCATGCTGCTGGGCTACCTCTGGAAGCAATGTAACTACAGCCTCGCCGAAACGAAGGCCGCCCTGCGCCGCCAGAATTATTGGGAGCGCAGCATCCCGCTAATGATCTCTAACTGGGGCGTATGGGTGCCAGCAGTTTTCATCATCTATAGCTTTCCATTGCCGCTCCAACTACCACTGCAAAACCTAATCCTCACAATCTGGGTCATGCTCGTCATCCTGCTCACCCGCGACAAGACGGCGGATTAAGCATATTTCGAAGCACAATTGTGAATATGATTTTTCAAGTGACTCACCAGCCCGCATCGGAAAACTAGACGCATGGTTCGCTTCGTGATGTCCAACCAGTTTATCGTCGGCGTGTTTGTTGCAGCGCTGCTTGCCGGGCTTTACCCGGAAGGCGCAGCCGAGGACAGTTGGCTCTTCCCGCAATACGCAACGAAAGTGGGCGTTTTCATCATCTTTCTGTTGCAGGGCATGATTCTGCCGACAGAAGAGCTCAGTCGCGGTCTCTCGCAATGGAAGGTGCATGTCTTCACCCAGTGCTACATTTTTATCGTCATGCCAATCATCGCATGGCTCGTCACCATGCCGCTAACCGGCATAGTGGGCCCAGCGTTAAGCTTTGGCTGGCTCTACCTGGGCATCATCCCTTGCACCATTTCCACGTCGGTCGTTTACACCACGAAGTCCGGCGGCTCAATGATCGTTTCGCTATTCAACACATCGGTAGCAAACGTAATCGGCATCTTCATCGTCCCAGCGTTCTACATCTGGTATACGGGCACAAACGATGGTGGCACCAATGTTCCTCTCGGCGAAATGCTGTTCAAGATCTTCCTGCTGCTCTTGCTCCCGCTGATGCTTGGCCAAGGCATCCGCCCGTTCGCCCACCGTTTCATTGACCGCTACAAGCACATCCCCAGCAAAGTCTGCCCCTACATTATCTACAGCATCATCTATTTCTCGTTCGCCAAAGCCGTGCTCAACCGCTTCTGGGAAAAACAACCACCGCTCGCCCTCGCGGTCGCGGCGCTGGGCATTGTGCTAATTGCAGTGGTTGGCTGGAGCCTCTGTGCGCTACTGCTGAAGGCCATGCCATTTAAGCGAGAGGACAAAATTGCGGCCTTCTATTGCTCCACCCAGAAGACCGTGGCCGCTGGCGTACCCATGGCCCAGAGCCTCATGATTTACAGTGAGTGGGACGCTGGCATGGTGCTCCTCCCGCTGCTCCTGTACTGCCTGTTCCAATTCAGCGTGGGCGGGGTAATCGTGGGAAAACTTGCCGCAAAAAATGCGCCACAACATTGACGTCTTCGACGGATGCCTCCACGTTTAAATTTCCACTCTTACTCAAAAACCACGTAAAACTAAAAAAGACATCACATGGCTTACGAACTGCCAACTCTTCCTTACGCCTACGACGCGCTCGAGCCGCACTTCGACGCGCAGACAATGGAAATCCACTACAGCAAGCATCACAATGCTTACGTGTCCAAGCTCAACGCAGCTCTTGAAGGCAGCGGCTTTGACGCTCCTGCGTGCCCGGCTGAGCTTTGCATGAAGCTCTCCGAAGTGCCGGAAGGCATTCGTGGCGCAGTCCGCAACAACGGTGGCGGCCACGCCAACCACTCCCTTTTCTGGGCCGTCATCAGCCCCAACGGCGGCGGCGAGCCGACCGGCGCTCTGGCTGAAGCCATCACCGCCGCCTTCGGCTCCTTCGACGAGTTCAAGGCCAAGTTCTCCGACGCTGCGGCGACCCGCTTCGGCTCCGGCTGGGCATGGCTGTGCGTCAAGGATGGCAAGCTCTGCGTGGGCTCCACTCCCAACCAGGACAACCCATACATGGGCGAAGAGTTCGGCTGCTGCGGCAGCACCCCGATCCTCGGCCTCGACGTTTGGGAACACGCTTACTACCTGAAGTACCAGAACAAGCGCCCAGACTACATCTCCGCCTTCTGGAATGTCGTCAACTGGGACAAGGTCAGCGAATACTACGCCAAGGCAACCGCCTAAGCGCAGCCCGCGACAACCAATCAATTTCAGCCCCGGTCAGCAATGGCCGGGGCTTTTTTGTGGCGCCTGAAAGTTATCCGCTAATCACGACATCACGCGTCAAATACACGCCACTAAGCAGCGAGGTCTTAACGAACGCACTGTGCAAACTCTCTTTGCGGTCAGTGTATTGGATCAGATAAATACGGGCATTGCGTTCACCAAACCAACCCGGACCAAATGGCGACCAACTAATGCGTTGAAGCTCGCCGCCAAGGCGCGCAATATATTTGGCAACCCTTCGGCGATCCCAACGATCAGCAATTAGACGGGAGATCAAAGCCAGGACCAAGACGCCACCAGCTAAAACAAGCGGATTAACTTCAGCATAGGCTAACATAAAATCTCTCATACAGGCATTTTAGCATTAGCGAATGTTTGTCGCCGATTATAAAGGGAGGTTTTGTTTAGAATGTCAGCGGTAGCGAATATTTGGAACTAGCCAAGACACGCGCAGACTCATAAGTTATTCACTCATAAGCTCATGCCTCCCGAAAGCGCCAGCTTGCCGGTGGGGGAAATTATCATTGGTCTGCTGAGCGGACTGGGATTTTTCCTCTTCGGTCTCGATCAAATGACGCAGGCCCTCAAAGCCGTTGCGGGGGATAAACTGCGCACCATGCTCGCCAAGCTAACCGTCAACCGCTGGGCGGGCGCATTGACTGGAGCGGGCGTGACTGCCGCGGTCAACAGCTCGTCAATCACCACGGTGCTACTGGTTGGCTTCATTTCGGCAGGTGTGATGTCTCTGGAGCAAGCGATCCCGGTCATCATGGGCGCGAACATCGGGTCGACGGTCACGGCGCAGATCATCGCGTTCAACGTCACTCAGTGGGGCGTCGCAATCGCCGCTGGCGGCTTCTTTCTGGTCTTCCTGTTTCGCAAAAAGACGGCGGGTGTCGTCGGCGGGATGATTCTCGGGCTCGGCTTGATCTTTTTCGGCATGGATTTAATGAGCAAGGGTGCCTACCCGATGCGCGACTACCCGCCCTTCATCGAGCTAATGGAAAGCATGCGCGCGCCGATGCTGGGCATCCTCGCTGGCGCGCTTTTCACCGCACTCGTGCAAAGCTCAGCCGCAACAACTGGCATCGTAATCGTCCTCGCCGCGCAAGGAATCATCACGCTGGAGGCTGGCATCGCAATCTGCTTTGGCGCGAACATCGGCACCTGTGTGACCGCCATGCTCGCCACCATTGGCAAGCCGCGCGAGGCCGTTCAAGCCGCCGTTGTGCACCTGCTGTTTAACTTCGCCGGCGTGCTGGTTTTCGTGTGGTTTATCCCACAGCTCGCGGATTTCGTGCGCGCCGTGGCGCCGGGCGACACCCCACGCGAAATCGCCAATGCCCACACCTTTTTCAACATCGCCAACACCCTGCTCTTCATTGGCTTCGTGGGTCCCTTTGCCGTGATCGTCCGCAAGCTGGTGCCAATTAAAAAATCCGACGAGACCGACATCGCCACGCCAAACCATATCGATCCCGTCTATCTCTCTTCGCCGGACGCTGCACTCGAGCAAACGCGCCTCGAAATCGCCGACCTCGCCCAACACGCCATTGCCCAAGTCGACACCGCATCACGCGCGTTTCTCGAAGACGCCCCCGCCGATCTGGCAAAGCTCACCAAACAGGAAGATCAGATCACCGAACTGCATCACTCTATAGTGGACTACCTTTCAAGCCTCGCGGTTTGCGATTTGCGCACGCCACAATCCACCCAGCTCAACCATTTGGCGACGATCGTGAATTACTGGGAGTCCATCGCCGACCTTGGCGGCAACTCGCTACGTGAGCTTGCCAAGCGCCGCCGCGACTCCCAAACGCCTGTTAGTGAACAACGACGCGAAGAGCTTGGCCAGATGCAGTCGAAAACTTCGGCCCTACTCTGCAAAATCCGCGAATCGCTCGTGACCGGCGACCAGCAGCCCGCGCAGGACGCCATTGACGCACAACCAGAAATTCGCCAAGTGCTCAAGACTGCGCGCGAGCAGCTCCAACTCTCGTTGGCTAGTCGTGAAAAAAGTCGCCTCGGCATTTACCTGCTCGAAAACGACTTTGTCGAAATTCAAAAGCAGCTCTATTCGCTAACCAAGCGCATCGCCCGCCTACAGCTGGATTAGCGCCTCGTGCTTTTTCATCAGTCGGCGCAACTGGTGATAGCCAATGCCCAGCAGCTCCGCTGCCCTGCCCTGATGCCCCTGCGTCCGCCGGAGCGCCTCGGCGACATGCCGCGCTTCCATTGCGGAAACGGCAGCCGTGAGTGACTCATCGAAGGAAATGGCCTCTGCAGTAGCCTCGCTTGGTGAGGCTGCAACCGGACGCGTATTGCTAAAAATCGGCGTTCCATCCGTACTCGCCAAGCGGCTCGCCCACGGGGTCTCAAAGGGGTTGAAATCCACCTCGCCCACTTCGTCATCATCCGAATCCAGTCGGTAAACCGCACGCTCCACGACGTTTTTCAACTCACGAATATTGCCGGGCCAATCGTAGTTTTCCAGAGCTCGCCGCGCCGCGCTCGAGAAGTCCGGCGGATAGCGATCCAGCTCCGCCGCCATGCGCGCTGCAAAGTGCCGCGTCAACAAGTCCACATCGCCACGACGCACCCTCAGGGGGGGGAGCGCCAGGACTTCGAACGCCAGTCGGTCCAGCAAGTCAGGCAGGAATTTCCCCTCCTGCGCCAAGGCTGGCAAGTCTGCATTGGTCGCCGCGACGAGGCGCACATCCACATGAACGGGCTCGCTGCCGCCCACGCGCTCGAAGACTCCGTATTCCACCACGCGCAGGATTTTGCGCTGCACTTCAAGCGGTGCCTGCCCGAGCTCATCCAGGAAAAATGTGCCACCGTCAGCTGCCTCAAAGCGTCCTTCCCGCCGCCGCGCCGCGCCGGTAAAAGCGCCTTGCTCGTGGCCAAAAAGTTCACTTTCCAACACGCCCGGACTCAGCGCCGCACAGTTTAGAGAGATCAGCGGCCCATCCCAACGCTTCGACAAGAAGTGCAGACGACGCGCGGCCAATTCCTTACCCGTTCCGCGCTCGCCCACCAGCAACACCGGGCGCTCAACCGGCGCTGCGCGACTCAGCTGTGCCTGAAATTCCAGAAAGGCGTCCGACTCGCCCAGCGGCTCTTCGAGCTCATACATTTACGCTATATATTTATCGATTTTCGCTATTTATCAAACTTATTCGCGAAATTAAACAACCCTCATGACAGGCGCAAAAGAACCATTATTCCATTAATAATCAGAGAGATACAGAACCCACAGAAGCGTTGGCATGCTTCGTTCTATAATATCGGCATCAACACACTGAAATCCACACAACAAGCTTACACAACTTCAACACACTAAATACTATGGGCATTTTCTCCCGATTCCGCGACATCGTCAGCTCGAACCTCAACGCCATGCTCGACAAGGCTGAGGATCCCGAAAAGCTGCTCAAGCAGGTCATCCGTGAAATGGAAGACACGCTGGTCGAACTCAAAGCATCGTGCGCTGGCTGCATGGCCGAACGCGCCAAAGTGGACCGCGCTCGCGCTGAGGCCGAGCAAAAGGTAGCAGACTGGGCCACCAAGGCCGAGCTTGCCATCTCCAAGGGCCGCGAAGATCTGGCCCGCGAAGCGCTCCTCGAAAAACGCGCCTACAGCGAACGCGTCGAAAAGCTCGTCGCTGAAGCCGAGTCCCACGTCGGCGTGGTTGGGCAATACCAAAGCGACATCGCCGAACTCGAGGCCAAGCTGGATCAAGCTCGCGACAAGCAACGCGTCCTCTTGCAACGCCACGAGCACGCCACCAACAAAAAGCGCGCACAGACCGACATCCGCAAATTCAACGTCAAGAACACCACGGCGAAGTTCGAGCAGTTTGAAACCCGTATCGACCGCCTGGAAGCCGAGGCCGACCTCGTAAACCCGAAGTCCAAGCCCTCGCTCGAAGATGAATTTGCCCGCCTCGCACAGGACGACGAAATCGAAGCCGAGCTCGCTGGACTGAAGGAAAAAATCAGCGCCGCCAAGAAGTAATCCCCTCGCAAGCTGTCACGAACCCACTAACCTTAAGCCATGCCTTATAACGCCATTCTGATTTTTATAATCATCGGCATCCCGGTGCTTTGCGGCACCGTGATCGCCATCACGGCGATCGTCAAAGGCAGCAATGCGCGGAACTCCAAAAACCTCTCTGCCGAAGAAACGAAAATTCTTCAGGAAATCCACCAAGGTTTGGAGCGAATGGAAAAGCGCATCGAAGCCCTTGAAACGATCGTCATCGACAAAGAAAAACAACGCGAACCCACCAATCCATGAGACAGACACCGCCTTCGCTCCCCCTTTATCGCTCACGCAACGGATGGCTACTCGGCGTCTGCCAAGGCTTCGCCGACTGGCGCAACTTGCCGGTCTTCTGGATTCGGCTCGCGGTCGCCATCATCGCCATCCTCTCCGGCTTCTGGCTCGGTATTGCGCTCTATGTAATCGTCGGCTTATTGATGAAACCAGCACCAGTGATGCAGCCCAGCAACGAAGAAGAGCAGGAGTTTTACTCCACCATTTCCAACTCCCGTCAACAAGCACTGCGCCGACTAAAACGCACCTTCGACGAACTCGACCGGCGCACCCGCCGTCTCGAGCACGCCGTAACCAGCTCTGAGTTCGATTGGGAGCGTCGACTCAACTCCGGAAAATAAATATTGAAAAACGATCGTTTGAAGTGATAGGCAATAAAACGATAGATTGTACTGTCGTTTGCCAATCAAAACCATTTTTCCGGGGGCCAAGCGCCCTTTAGCCAACAGCAGCCCGAAGCGAACCGCTTCGGGCTGTTCGTATTTATATACCCAAAGCCGCGAGCTCTCGTGATAAATTATGACGCGCGGACTGCTCAAATTCAGCCCTGAACTCAGCCGTTTGAAAAATTCGTTCGCGTTGCAAAAAACACTCCAGCACCGCAGAGCGGCCAGCGACATATTTACTCGGAGTAACCCAAGCATACTCCCGGCGCACCTTGGCAGCATAATCATTGTATGCCTCCGGAGAAGCGCCCAGCATCGCTAAGTCAATATCGGCCATCAGCGCACTATCCCCAGTCAACGACTCAGCATTGTGCTCCGTCGCCAGGATGAGCTGCTCCACCGATTGAGCTATTTGCGGGCAAGTCGACATCAATAAACTCCGTGCAAAGAGAGCGCATTGCCGCTCATTATCCTTCGCGCGGGTCTCATAGATGATGTCGTGCAGCCAAATTGCGAATTCCAGGGACAAGGCGTCAGTCGCCAAAGCCCGATGCTCATCCAAAAGCTCAAGACAGTGCTCAATGTGATCCAGATTATGATAGGCGCGGGCAGGCTCACCATAGGCAGTCACCATTCGCGACCACTCCAACGCCTCCCAGTCACCGAGCTCAGGCCGGGCGCATAACCGCGCCCAGCGCAACTCCAGCTCAGGCAAGCTCGCCACGAATGACCTCCCAGCGATCGGCTGGAATCGCGCCACCCATCACCTGGACAACTTCAGCACCGAGAATAGACCCATAGCGCCCACAGGTCGGCAAATCCTTGCCCGTGAGCCAGCCATAGAGGAATCCGGCAGCCCAGAGGTCACCCGCGCCGGTGGTGTCAATAGCGTTGTCCACCACGAGCGGTTCGATGCGGTGCAATTGCGAACCCTGCTGGACGAGTGAGCCGTTCTTACCGAGCTTGACCGCGGCAATGTCGCACAGGCTGGCGAGCTCTGCGGCCATGCCCATGTAGTCCTCGCCCATGTCAGTAAACGCGCCGGCCTCGTCTTCATTGGCAAAAACGATATCCACCGAGTCACGAAGGATATCAGCCAAAATATCCTTGGCCGCGCCGACGACTTCGAATGACGCCAAGTCGAGGCTGACCGTGCAGCCAGCAAGTCGCGCACACTCCAGCACTCGGTAGAGGAGGTCCCGATTGAAGAGCAGGTATCCCTCAATGTGGGCGTGCTGAACGCCAACAAAATCCTCAGGCGCTACCTCGTCGGGACACAGCGTCATTGCGGCACCGAGGTCGGTGCGCATGGTGCGCTGTGAGTCTGGAGTAACCATCGACAGACAGTGTCCGTTTGGGGCATCCCCTACTTTAAACCGCTCAATATTACCGCCAATCGCTTGAAAGCTATCGCGGTAGAAGTCAGCAGTTTCATTGTTACCAAGTTTCCCCAGGAAAGTCGTGGGCAGGCCAAGATTGGCCACACCGACAGCAGTATTGCCAGCCGAGCCACCCGGCGCTTGCACGAGTGAAGCGTTCATCTGGCTAATGATGTCGGCAATGGCATCGGCTGAAACAAGCTCCATACCACCTTTGGCACCAGGCACATGTGCCGCAAGAAAAGCGTCGTCCACGTTTGCGAGAGTGTCCACAACCGGCGAGCCTACGCCGATGAGCTTAAAGGGTTTTTCCATGAGCCGAAGGTTTCACAAGGTCTAACTCATATGCAAAATTATTCCGCACTCTGCGGCGAGAAATCACCTATTTGCCGGGAGTCGCCTTTCCGGCAAGGTATTGCTCCAGCCAGAATAACGCATTGAGCGCCATAGAGTGCGTGATTTCGTGTTTCAACATCAGCTCGCGCGTTTCTTCGAGCGAATAGACCGCAACCTGCATTTCCTCGTTTGGATCAAGGTCCTGCTCATGGTGGAGCTCGCAGTTTTCCACCAAAACGAAGTGCGCTCGATTGTTCTGCAAGGCGGGGTTCGGATAACACCAGCCAAGGTATTTGGGCGCGTCACCAATGTAGCCGGTCTCCTCAGTCATTTCACGCGGGCCTGCGATCATGGGGTCATTTTCATGCGGATCAATGACCCCGCCTGGCATTTCCCAACCGGCTTGCCTGACACCAAAGCGAAACTGCCGCACCATCACGATTTTTCCTTCTTTGGTCAGCGGAAGCACAAGCACCCAGTCCGGGCATTTCATGGTGTAGAAGTCGTCCTCACGAGCATCGCCAGGATGGCGAAAACGCTCCTTGAGCACTTCATAGACTTTACAATCAGCATGGTGCGTGGCGCGGACAAGATCCCAATCTTTGGGCGGCAAATGACTCATACTGGGATGGCTAAAGCACCTGCCGCCCCATAGCAAGCACGCGACAGCAAAATCCTCAGTAAATGCTTTGGTCATACCTGCTCCACAGGTAATCCACATCCTTCAGGAAGGCCTCCGGGCTTTTATTCGACAATCCACGACTTCCGTAGCTACGCGACTCACGCATGATTGAAATACAGGCGCTGGAACTGTGATGCACATGCGCTCCGACCAGTTCCTCCACCTCAACATTCTTCTCCCGAACGAGTACGATTAACACCTTGTCTTGGTATTTAGCCTGAAACTTCGGATCGGTCACAAACTTAGCCACAAGCTGATCAAAGCCAGCCTCTGTTTCCTGATTACGGTAAAAGACCAGCATCGGAATGTTCTCATCCACACTCTTCTCAAAGGCTTCATTGAAATCCTTCGGCAGATCCTTCATGACCTTCTCCAAGTGCTCCTGATTAATCAGATTGGCAATATAGGCATTGTCACCTGCCGACAACGACTTGAGCGGCAACTTGAATTGACGCTTGTCCGCGGTGCGCTCAATCAAAGCCGTTTCGTCGTCATATTGCAGCAGGATGCCCTCAAAGCTTCGCCCCTGAGTATCCGTCCAAGTGCGGGAAGCCGCTGAAAGACAGAGCGGAAAGGCTAATAGGCAAATCAGGAGAGAAAATATTGATTTCATAGACACGGCGAAACAGGAACTGATACGAAGATAAGCACCGAACAGCCGTTAGCCAGAATAAAAAGCACAACCCAACAACCTCAATCACAACACCTTCCGGACACACAACAAAAGAGACGCATCTTATAACGCGACTACCCGAAAATGACTATGCCCTTAGACGGCTTCTAAACAGCCTGATCGAGACGGCCTGATGTATTCAAGAGGCAGAATTTCGGCACCGGAATCGAGGCGAAGCCAGTTTCGTCGAGATGAAGAAATGATATTTAGTCCTCGAAGACGCACTCCGTCGAAGACCACTTGAGTTTTTCGACGCCCTCTTAGGAACGGGTGATCGGCTCTTCGCCTGCCTTCACCTCTTCCTGACCACGGGATGCAGCCATCGCTTCCATCAACTCGTCGCGTCCAGATTTTTCACCCTCAGAGCTGTTGGATGCGCAAGAGTGCGCGCCGTGGTAAGCCGGCTGATTGGCGAGGATCTCTTCCTCTTCAGCCGTCAGGACCGCTGGGCGACCAAAGCTTTTCGTAGCCTTAAGAAAACGCACCAAACCAGCAGGCGAGAAAGTATCGTTCACGGCGGTTGCTTCGTGACCACAGTGGACCATGCAGTTGAGGCAACGCTCATCCGTGCCCTTACCAGCGCGGCCATACTTTTCCCACTCGGTGGTATCAATGAGCTCCTTAAAAGTCTTCACGTAACCGTCAGCGAGGAGATAGCAAGGCTTCTGCCAGCCAAAGACGTTGTAAGTCGGGTTGCCCCAAGGCGTGCACTCGTAATTGATGTCGCCACGGAGGAAGGCCAGGAAGCTGGCAGAGTGATTGAAGCGCCACCCCTTCTTTGAGTCACCGAGGATTTTCTTAAAGAGAGCCTTCGTGATGTTACGACCAAGGAAGATGTCTTGCTTAGGGGCCTTTTCATAGGCGTAACCCGGGGAGAGCATCATGCCTTCAACGCCAACTTCCATCATTTCGTCGAAGAACTGACGCACGCGCTCAGGATTCGCCGTATTGAAGAGCGTGGTGTTAGTCGTCACGCGGAAGCCCATATCGACTGCCTTGCGGATGGCCGACAGCGCGATCTCATAAGTGCCGTCGCGGCAAACGGAGGCGTCATGCTCTTCCTTAAGGCCGTCCATGTGCACGGAGAAGGAAAGTTGCTTATTGGGCTTAAACTTCTTTAACGCGCGCTCGAGCAGCAGCGCATTGGTGCAGAAATAGATGTATTTACCCTGCTTGATCAGGCCCTCGACGATTTCTTGAATCTCAGGGTGGATCAGCGGCTCGCCACCAGCGATAGACACCATAGGCGCGCCACACTCTTCAGCAGCGGCCAATGCCTTCTCCGCAGATACGCGCTTCTTCAGGATGTGGTCTGGAAATTGGATCTTACCGCAGCCCTCGCAAGCAAGATTACAGCGAAAGAGCGGTTCCAGCATCATCACGAGCGGGTAGTGTTTACGGCCCGCAAGCTTCTGCTTGAGAACATAGGTTGCAACGGTAGCGGCTTGTGAAACTGGAACTGGCATAAGCTTTAAGGGCGGGATGCAATAGACGAAATCACCATCTGTCAAGCTAAGGCCGCGCCAAGCTGATCAAGGCTATAAGTCAATTTCCTACGACCATCCGGGCCCAAAGGACTGCCTGAGACCCTCTAGATTTCACCTAACAATTTGAGCGGGGAAAAGTAGCTTAAGGTCAGAGCACACGACAGCGAACGTGGCCACTGATCTATGCAAAATTACTATCATCAACACCTTGGAAGTTAGACGCCCGAGGCATTATCATCGAATATAATCTTGCAAATAGGACATAAACCCTATTGTTAAAAACCTGTCATTCGCTAGAATACACCCCAAAGCTTAATTCCCAATACCCCTTCGCATGACCAGACTACTCAACGCAGCGGGCGCCTTGATTGGCGGACTCCTTCTTACGCAGACCGCACTAGCCAACGATTGGCTGAACGTCGACGATTTTGAAAACCATCAGGAAGGGCAGCGCGTTGACGCCATACGCAACTGGACCAAACTCAGCAATTTCGCACCTGGAACAGTCGTTAAAGATGGTGAGAACCGTGTCGCCCAGATAGGTCCTGGAGAAGCAATTTGCACCCGAGTCGGCAGCAGCAAGCTAACCATCCCCGAGGGAGCAACCGGCATCATTTACCTACGGTTCCGCACGCTCACTGATTCCCGTTACTGGGGCGGCGTATTTGGCCTCTCCGGTCGCAAGCCCACCAACGAGAGCGATCTAAATGTCGGTTGGAGCCTCGGCACCCCGGACAAGTCGCGTCCCAACGCCACATTCACCGTCCTGAGTCATGGTAAAAAAGACATCCTCGTCAATTATCGTGGCCGCATGAATAAGGCATACGAAGACCTAGGGCCGGAAATTAAGCCCGGCGTTTGGTATGACCTGTGGGTGACCATTGACAACTCCCGCGACGAGATACGCACCTTCATCCAGGGAGGCGACTTCGTCAAACGCACCGAGCTGAGCCATTTCCGCAACGCCGACCAAAAGACCTTTCAATTCCAAACCGCCAGCGCCTCGGACCTGTCTCATTTTGTCATCATGAACCCTACCGAAGGCACGAATTACAACCCGCGCACAATTCAAGTCGACAACATCAACTTCATTGTTGAATCGGCCCCCTCCGCTGTCGCCGCCGGGCATTGAGGAGTCGCTTGCGCGAGACGCTGAGAACAGAGCATTTTTTTCGGCTCGGTCAATTTTTTGGCCGAGCCTTTTTGTTGCAGTGGCAAATAGCCCATCCCCGACATGGAGTGCGCCAGCCCTCTGGCACTTTAACGCGATTAAGCAGCGTGACGTGAGTCATAGCGCCAGAGGACTGGCGCACTCCGTATCGCGATTCCATGCCCGCTCAGGGGGCCGGGGGGGGGCTAAACCCGCCTAAAGTAAATATCAAAGAACACTGCCCTACCCGCCCGCTCGCCGGGAACGAGGCGCA
>JAVDPD010000042.1 GCA_031296935.1 Cerasicoccus maritimus | reverse complement strand
GTGTCACGATCTACTGTCACAAAATCCATCCGAGCAACAAATCAACTTCAGTAAAGCTAGGCCATCAAATCCGACAGACTGCTAGGGAGTGAATTACAGTAGCGATTCGGTCAGCATCATGCCCCTGGTGTCCGAGCCGCAAACGTACGTGCTACTGGCTGGAGTAGCCACTCTGGGGTTGGTTTCTCTGCATCGGCATAAGCGCTAAAGGAACTGACAGACTCGAGCAAAGAAATAGCCCGGCTCCCCCCCAGGAACCGGGCTTAAACTTAAGCAATCAATTTGCCTAACGGCGGCGACGCATCGCCACCAAAGTCATGCCTCCGAGGCCCGCGAGCAAAGCGTAAGTACCCGGCTCAGGGATCACCGTAGTTACCTGCATCGCGTTCAGATAACCAAAACTACCGGAAGCGCCACGACCAACGTTGATCGTAATCTCGCCACTGGCATTTGGGCTAATGCTGGCAATGATGCCAACCGTATCGTCATTGTAATTGGCGGAGCCATTACTGGAGATTCCAGTGCCAGACGTGGTTAACGATGTGGACTCCGTGGTCAGGCCAACGACTTGGTATTGAGTTTCGCGAGTATCCGAAGCCGAGCGCGAACCAAAGAAGGTGAAGGTGTAGGTCGCGTTGGTATCCAGGCCGGAGAGCGTTAAGCTTGCCGAATTGGAAAAACCAATGAAGCCCTGAACGAAGCCATAATCAGCGGTTGCCTGGCCGACTGCCAAGTCGCCAAGTAGGCTCGTGCTGGGTGAAGAAACGCCCCCCGAGTTTGTCCCGTTGAAACCAGCGTCCACGGTGTAAGTGATGCCACTCGCGCTATTGTCCGATGTAACCAAAGCACTGGTGGAAGACGTGGACGTGCCAACAATATTCCAGAAGTTGCCGTTGCCGGTGTCCGTCTCTTGGAAGGTGCCAACCGAACCGCCAAAATCAAGGAAGACCGTGCTAGCTGACAATGAGGCGGTCCCAATTAGCAAAATGGCGAGAGATGAAGTCTTTATATTTTTCATATTTTTAGGGGTTAACTGATGAGGCCGTTAAACTTGAAACAAGAAGTAGAATGGCCTCCGAAATTTGTTAAGAGCTACCACCATGTTACAGTCACAGAATTATAGTGGCCAGACGTGCATAGCCCCGTTACATAGCTCTTGGTCCAATATTTTGTTTGAGCAGGCTCTTGCATTGCCAAGCAGAGACAATCCCGCACACATAATGTATTAGCGTTTTACCACTCCCTCTCTTAACCCAACTTCCAACATGTCCATGAAAGTCGTTCAGTGCTGGGACGATGGCGTCAATGACGACATCCGCCTCACCGATATCTTCCGTAAACACGGTGCCAAAGCGTCTTTTAACCTGAATCCGCAGACGCACCGAGCGGAGCGCAACGGCGGTTTCAGCGAGCGCTGGGGCAAGACGATTGAGCGTTTGGCCAAGAGTGAGCTAGCCGCAGTTTACGCAGGCTTCACGATTGCCAACCACAGCCAGAGCCACCCCTGGCCAACGCGCATTCCGCTCAGTGACTGGCGCGATGAAGTCTTCGATGCGCGCAAAATTCTCCAAGACTGGTTTCAACGGCCGATCCACGGCTTCGTGTATCCCTTTGGCGATTGCGACGCCGCCACCGCTGATGTCGTCCGTGAAGCCGGGCATTGCTATGCGCGCACGACTAAAAACACCACGCCCTGCTGGCCCGCGGAAGACCCGATGTTCTTCCACCCTGATTGCCATTTCCATAAAGACAATTTCTGGGAGCTCTACGAACAGGCCAAAGCATCTAACTGCGGCGTGTTCTACTTCTGGGGGCACAGTTACGAAATCTGCACCGAGGAGCAATGGACGGCGATGGACAAGCAGATCGCCCGCATCACTGCAGACCCGGACACCGAATGGGCAGAACTGCCTGAGCTATTCGGCGTGACGACGCAGGTCTAGCAGCCTGTCGGCTTTTTTTGGTTTTCCTTTAAGCGTTATGTTTGTCGAGCATTTGGTATCTGCGTGGTCTATTGGTGATTTTTGATATGAGCCGGTGATTTTTCGGGGGTATTGGAGTTTTGTGGCAGTGGTTTGGTCCGCTGCTGGGTCTTGTTGGTGGATTTTAAACCTTTTCTCGTTTAAATTGAGACATTGAGCACGATGTTTGCTTTAGTGTTTTTGTGAGGAAACGACATTTAGGCAACGATATAGATCGTGAGCGTAATCAGGCTCTGTTGAAGACAGAGGCAGCGGGATGGCGAACGCAGCGCTTGGTGGCGTTGCGTTTAGGGTTCGACCCTGGCAACAGCGATGATGACATCTCTGAAGCGGTGGGTAAGAGCAAGGCAACGATTTATCGTTGGTTTGCGACTTATCGCGAAGGCAGTCTAAAGGCTGTCTTAAATCGTGGCTACAAAGGCACCAAATCGGTCAACTACGACGAAGATGTGCAGGCGTTTCTGAAGAAAGGCCTGGCAGCGTCTCGCTGGAACACCGCCGTGCAAGCTCAGCAGCAGCTTGAAAGTCATTTTGGCCGTCGCTTTAGCTACAAAACGGTTTGGCGCTGGTTAAAAAAAGTGGCTGGGGTGCTGCAGGTGGTCCGGTCCGCCAACGCGTCCGGTCTTTGTCGCTTCGCTCGGAACCGCGCCCCGTCCACGAGAAGAGGAACCCGATCAAAGCGGAAAAGTTTAAGCGTTCGTTTTATGGCAAACTGAAGGCATTTCCGCTTCGTAAGTCGTTGCCAGTCAAGGTGTGGCTCGCCGACGAGAGTCGCTATGGACTGCTACCAAACCTGCGTCGGGTCTGGACGCTCAAAGGGCATCGTTCGCACAAGCTATGGCAGAGTAAATATACGTGGAGCTACTGTTACGGGGCGCTCGACATCGTCGATGGCGAAGCTGTTTTCATCCAAACCCCGAGCGTCAATCTCGACTGGACACAGGCCTTCCTGGAACAAATCAAGGCTGAGTTTCCCGAGCAGGAGCACGTCGTTGTCTGGGACGGTGCGGGCTTCCATCCGAGCGAAGACAGCCACCCGAAGATCCCCGAGGGAGTCCACACGATCATGCTGCCAGCGTATAGCCCAGAGCTCAACCCGATCGAGAAACTCTGGGATCTCATCCAAGATCACACCGCCAACAAACTGTGGCCAAGCATCGAAACCCTAGACCAAGTCGTCGCAGCACACCTAGAAGACTGGTGGGCAGACAAGAGGCGTGTCATCAAGCTCGTTGGTAATGGATGGGCACGCGCTTCAGCAAACGTTTCATGAAATTTAGAAACTCTCAACTTAGTGAGAATCAGTATTACATAAACGATGAACCTTGTCGAGGATCAGATCTGCGTCAGCGTTCTACTTCAATGGCTTTGATTGCTCGTTGCATTTGGTATTTGAAGATAACCAAACTCATCGGTGTCTAGCTCAATCAAACCGCATGGCGTAATGATCATCTGCTCGCATTATCAAGCATGCTTCGCAGAGCGCCGCCCTGAACCCAGCGCTCGATGGCTTCCACTTCTTGGGCAGTTAACTGGGACTTGTCTTTGGGCGGCATATGGTCGTCGTCTGAAATGGGTAACAGAATACTGGTAATGATCGTACTGGAGGCACTCTGACCGGGAAGCACGCAGGCACCGGAGTCACCTCCGCGCAACAACGCTTCGTAACTGTCCATGATTAAGCCTCCCTTGAAGTAAGCTTGCTTGTGGCAGGAATTACATTTTGCCGCAAAAAGAGCAGCCATCGTCGGCTCATAATAAACTGGAGCTCCTGGTGGTGGAATCTCGACTGCTCCTTTAGCCAAGGGCGTCGATCTCCAGGGAATACGCTCGGTCAAAAACTGCTCACCATGTGTAATGCTCCCGCCTTGATGACCAGTCCAAATAAGCATTCCGCAAGCTACGAGTAATGCGGTTTGATAAGCCCAAGGCCACAATTTACCAAGTTGGTAATTAGGGGCGCAACGAAAAGCCAACGCCAAAACCGTGAATACAGCTGTCGCGATGCCCCAGCGTAAATGGCTCGTGATCAGCGGCCCAGTGGAAGCTTCACTATCCGCCAACAAAATGCCACAGACCGTAGAGGCGACCGTCGTAAATGCCGCAACAAAAACAGGGAGGTCAGTGCGATAGCTGAGCCTTCCACGGCTAAGCAGCGTCACCAGCTCCATCAATGCTACCAAGAGTAAAATTCCAATTGGCAGGTGAAGCATGGCCAGATGCAAACGCCCGAAAAATACAGACCATTCGAGCGGAGCGCCTTTCAAAAGCAATAAGGCAAGCGGGCTACAGGCCAAAAATGGAAGTAGTAATAAACGCTTCGAGCTCGTGTGTTTTTTGAACTCCACCCGATCCCCTAATTCTGATTCTCGCTTATCTGCCTTGGCCATCTGCACTCTCCATTTTTGGCAACTCTTGCGCCTCAGCCAAAGCTTGATCGATTAGCTCACTGAACTCCTCAAACGAAGGTGCGCCGCTGCGCATTTTGCCATTGATAATATAAGTTGGGGTCGCGCTGACACCCGCTTCACGAGCAGCAACAATATCCTGCTCCAAGGCAGATCGCTGGACTGGATCGTTGACGAATTGCTGAAGTAAATCGACATCCAGCCCAAGTTCTTCAGCAAGGATTCCAACCTGCTGCATATCTGGTTTTTCAGCAGCAAACAACTCATCCTGAAACCTCCAAAATGTCCCCTGAGTATCAGCATAGCGCGCGGCAAGGGCCAGTTCCCTCGCGCCCGGGTGTCTTTTCAGCGGATAATCTTTAAAAACCCAACGAATTTTACCCGCATACTTATCCTTTACTTTCTGTGTGACTGCGTGCGACTTCCGGCAAGACGGGCAAAGGTAATCGGAAAACTCCACGACCGTAACCAAGGCATCCGCTGGGCCAATGCTCGGCGCGCCATCGATACGCACCCGCGTGGATGGCAGTGTCGGCGGCGCTAAAAAGATTTCTACCGGGTACTTTTGACGCAAGAGTTCGAAATAGTTGAGTACCAGCGGTGAGCTATCCCGCTCATGCAATGCCACGCGAATGTGGTCTTTAACCTCCGCCTCAGTTCCTGTCCATTCGCCGAGACTACGATACAAGCCTGATTCGTAATAATGATCCACGATATGCGAGGCAGGCAACGGTATCTTGCTGCGAATCTCGCGCAAGAGCTCATCCACGGAAATACCTCGATTTTCAGCATCGACTTCCAGCAAGCGGTCGTTGATGCGGTTCTGGAGCAGCGCGTTTTTCAGTTCGTAGATTTTCAGTTCATGCCGATGCAAAGGAGCACTTAATGGACGCTCAATCTCATCTAGCCAGATAGGAGTCCCGTCCACCAAAGCCAGAACCTGAGTCTCATTATTTGGTTTCACCAACTGCCCATCGGTAATGAGAGATCCTGCCAAAGTGAACGAGAGCAGCCCTAGGGCCGCCATTTCCCAAAGTCGTTTTGTATCAAATTCCAGGATCCAAATGATCAGCATCACCAGAAAATTCGCCGCGCAGAATACGCAGACAAAGTCGTTTTCGATCATGATGCGCACAAGGGCCAATTCAAAGCCAAACCCGACAATTGCCCCCCAGAACACCCACTGCCGCCGGTGCAGGCAAAGCATACCCATCACGCCGTAAAACAGCATACCCCATGGAGCGAGAGAAAGCCCGAAAAGCCTGTATTCATGCGCATTGTGGCAGCCATCTCCCAGCAAACCGCAAAACTCGGCAATCGCGGGAATCTTCGCTTCCAGCGCCGATAAGGAAGCCACTGCGATGCCCGCCAAAACCATGGCGATGACGAAGGGCTGTCGCTGCTGTAGACCTCGCGATTCCATTTTTTATCAGCTTATCTTAATTTCGATTTAGAAATTCATTTCCCAATAAACATGCGGCTTATAGTCAAGCGGCTTCTGTTCCATTTTGCTAATGCATTTCATGCAATTAACAAGGATCAACCTCCAACATATTAGCTATGCTGATGCAGTGTATGATCCTTTGGTTAATGAAACTCAATATCAAGAAAATATTTGACGCACCCTCTTGAGACTGGTTTTCATGTCCACAGTTCATTCGCCGTAACACTACGCTGGCAATGAATTTGACTGAAAACATAAATTATTATTATGATGATGAAGGAGAAAACACTTAAATCCAACAAGCGCGGTGGTTTCACACTGCTCGAACTGCTAGTTGTCGTGGCCATTCTGGCTGCCGTCGCTGGCACGGCTACGATTGCCTTGAAAGACACCGATGCCCGTGCATCCGCCGCAGCTCATGTCGCCATGATGGACGAGCTCAATAAGGGCATCCGCAGCTACCGTATTCTCAAAAAGAATGAGCTTCCCTCCAACTTAGATTCTTTAGTGCAAACCGGCACAGCGGGTGACGCCACTGCCGGAGTTGGTTTGGAAATTGCCGGATTCAGCATCGAGTCTGATGGTTCTGGAGATGCCTATTTGATGGCGATTCCTACCGATGTCCAAGAGGTCATGTCAGCAGGTGGCATCACAGCGCTACAGTATGTTGATACCACGGTAACTCCTGCTGATTCCCCAGTTAGCTGCTCGGACTTGGCAGCAGTGGTCAACTCACGTGGCAATGCAGTCGTGGCAGGCAACATCTTCATGAGCCCTGACGCCAATGGTTGCGGATTCAGCCAGGATATGGATGGCGCGGCAGCCTACATGGGTGTCTGGTGGCAAGGCGGCAGCGAACGCCTAACTGGCCAGCCTGAGAGCGGAACCGAATTTGACGGCTCCAACCTCGCAACGGCTGATTCCACCGCATACCTGCTGACCGGCATTGGGCCATCGTCCACACTATTCGACGCCAATGAGCTTGGTGGTATGACGACTGTTCCGGTATATCGCCACGTTGGCCCAGACGAATATGGTCGTTTCATTGCAGTCTGGAATGTCGGCGCCTATGATGGCTCTGGCAGCATTACCGCAGGTGACCAAGTGGAACTCGTAACGATCGTCGATGGCGCCCTTGACACCAAGGAAGAAGAACTTGGCGAGTGGGACGGCACCCGCAACACCATCTAATCACCTTATCAGCCTGAGCAGGCCGGTGTGGGGGAAACCCCGCCCGGTCGCTTTCAGGAGCTGACGAGCTCGAACCACGAAAGGCGATGGCCTCAAGCGGTTCGGGCTTTAGTCGGCTTTAAAGCCTTCAATGCCAGATAGCCATGAAGAAAAATGAATACCAGATGCGCATTGCCACAATCAGCTGTTTGCTAATTACCTTGCTAGGCATCGCCGGATGCAGTCGCCCCAAGGTCGATGAGATGAAAGCTGGATTGATCAAAAGCGGCATGCCTGCTGCTCAAGCAGATTGCTTTGCCAACGAAATGAAGAAATCCGTCGACGCCGATCCCTACAACTACATGGCGGCGCTCATGAATGCTGGCGCCGACGAAAAAACCGCGATCAACAAAGCACGTCGCAAATACGGCGCCGAATTTAAAGCTCCCCTCGAGGAAGCGAGAGACGCATGCACGGAATAAAAAAACACCATAGCCGCAGGACTTTGGCTCCTCGCGGCTTTACGCTGCTTGAGCTTCTCGTCGTGGTATCCGTCCTGGCGGCAGTCGCTTTTGTCGCAACAGGAACTTATCGCGGGGTCAGCGAGGACAGCAGCGACCGCCTGGTCCGCGTTGAGATGCTGGAAATTGCCAAGGCGATGCGTCAGTTCAAGCAGGATACCGGCTACTATCCCAAGACAGGCCCCTTTGCGCTTTCGACTGACGGCGGTTCCGTGAATATTGACGATTTGCCAGCACGTGCCGGGAGCAGTGATACGGAAAAAACAAGGTGGTTTTACTCGCCCGCAAATTTCGATCAGCTCATGAGCACAAACAGCCCTCTGGACGGGACCGGACACCAACTGGAAACCTGGGACCCTGACACCGGACGTGGTTGGCGTGGTCCCTACTTATCCGGCTACGGCGAAGGCTACGTCGACATCCGCGACGACATCAACGACGACCCCGATACTGCCGCAGGCGATGCCTTGGGAGATCCATTACTCGGCACAACGATTACCAATGTCGACGGTATTGCCGACCCATTTGAACACAGTGTAACAACCAACAATTTACTGGGCTGGAGCGACACAGTAGATGGCGCAGAGCTCGAAAAATGGGGCCGCCCATACCTAATCTTCTCTTTGGATGACCAACCATTCCTCATCAGTATGGGCCTGGATGGTGAATATGGCACGGATGACGACGTGCGACTCGAAATTTATTAATTTGAAATGGCAAATCTGAACTCACGACCTAGCCCATTCACCTACCTAAAGCGCATACGCTCAATGCTGCTGCTTGGGTTGCTCGCATCCACGGCCTTGCTCGTGAGCGGTTGTGGCCAGAAACCTTCCGAGCCGGACGCCGAGGCAGCAGAACAGGAACAAGCCAACGCAATCACTGCGGATTTTGTCCCTGTCGAGTTCGATGAGCTAATTGCCGAAGCCATTGCGGAAGTCGAAAAATTTAACGGGCAAAAGACCATTAAACCCGCGCTCCCGGTGCGCTTCAAAGCCAAGAAAAAGCGTGACCCGGAAGCCAAGGAAATGGCCTACGTTTACACGGCGCTGGAAGTCGCGGGCGTCACCCCCCTGCCCGACATCCAACATCGAATGTTTGTCGAATCTGACAGCGGCGACATCATCCCAGTCTATGTCGAAAAGAGTGCAGCGGAAAGACTAACCGCCGAACTCCCCGACGAGGCCTCTGCCGAATTCGTTGGCTATCATCTTTACAACTACACTAAAGGACCAGCAATCCTGGTCGTTGATTTCCTGCCGACCAAACACGTGGGGGACGCACAATGAAGCAGCGGAAAACTCAGATGCTTCGATCTCAAGGCTTCACCTTGCTGGAGCTGTTGTTGGTCGTCGTAATACTAGCTTCCGTTGCCTGGATGCTCACCAGCACCGTCGATGACAACATCAGCCAAGTCCGCTACGAAGACACACGCAATCGCCTTGATGCAATCCGTACTGCAGTCCTTGGCCCCAACAGCCCGGCAACGTGGGCTAACGGCTTGCAGGGCGGATTTGTGGTAGATAACGGCATCCTGCCTGAAAACATCAGAGAGCTCGTTGAAAACCCAGATTACGATGAAAACGGAACAGACGACTATGATACGTACGGCGAAGTGTATCCTATTTTTGGCGTAGGCACATCCGATGAGTTTGATTTCGAAACGCTAAGTGATCCGAAGCCTTATGTATTCCTGAAAGGACATCGTGGCCATTATCTCCCAGCCACAAAAGTTGGAGATAAACCGGTTAGTTTTAGAGACGGATGGGGGTCCAAACGAAGTTCGGGGGGCGATACAAGTTTAGCCTGCCCTAGTGCTACTGACCATGGTTTTGGCACTACTGAAAGTAACGACGACGATGATACTAACTACGGATGGTGCGTAACTACGAACAACCAATCGATTTTTTTCGTCGACAGCTTGGGGATGGACGGTGAGCTAGGCAGCCTCACAGGTCACATATACGAAGACGACATGAGGATTAGTCAGCCGATCTACAGCTATGATTGGAGTTTGCCTGTGTCCGGGCGCATCAAAGTGATCAATAAATCGGGTTCAAATATTGAACTTAGCACAACTGTGAACTTCACCGCTGCATTAATCGTATATTCGAACGACACAAATGGAGACGACGACACTTGGACGACCCATCCGCTTGCGGTAGCACTTGAACCTGTTCAAAATCTAGATAACGGGGATGGCTATGACAGTAGTATACCGACACCAGTGGCATGGAGCGCTAGCCAAGATTTCGATATAACAATCTCCACTGCATCACCCATTCCAGCTGGCGAACACTTGCTCGTGTTAGCTTACGATGCGGATGGAGATCCCAATACAACAAATGATATAAATGTAGATTTAGATGATATCGATGATGTGCTCGCCACAAGCGGATGGCCAAGCTCGGCTCAATTTGTGACCAAGAGAGTAAGGTTTTATCCGCACGGTGGATGGACGCCAAATCCAATGACGCTTGAAATTCGATAGCATAGAGTTGATGAATCTCGGAAACATCGATGACAGAATGAGCGCCTCTAAAATAAATAAGGAATTAAAAGGGACTGGTGCCATCAGGCCACACATCCCCCGTGGCTTATTAGTATTTGAAAGCGATGGATTTTCTTTGAGAGCATTGGTTGCAAGAGTTTACTTTAATGGGAACCTACATTGTTCTGATACAGCTCTTTCGACAGCCATTGACTTCACAACCGCAATTGGTGAAGTCTTGGCCCAATTGCGTGAAAGTTACGGTAAGCGCCTACCGAAAAAAGCCGTGCTCGTTACTCCCTCCGCTGCCAGCGACCTTCTCCACTTGCCCGTGGACCCCAAACACCCCCGCCCTCCGTCACAGATGAAAGAGTTGGCTCGGTGGGAGTTTGAAGAGATTTACGTTCAGCAAAATGACATTTGGTCGATCGGCGCGTTACTTCAAGGGCGTGGCTACGTGAGCGCCGAGTCACGCCGCGAGCTGGAACTGGGCGTTACAGCAGGAGGTCAACGCGGTTCAGCAGCCAACGCCTATCGTGATCTGGTCAGCCGCGAGCAAATGGAAGAATGCCTGAACTTGCAGGAGCCGTTGATCTCGCTGGATGACGAATTGGCGATCGGCTGCCGCGGGCAATCCAGCATCGAAGAGGACAAAGGCTATGTCTGGTATTGCGCAGGTATCAGCGATAGCTTGCGAAACCAATGGGTGCAGGCCTTTAAAAAACATGGTGTTTTCTGTAGCGCGATTTATCCGCAATTGGGCGCATCCCTGCCTTTGATAAACTGGCGCCAAGTCGATGGGGCCCTGATCGAAATACGGCAGGAGCAATTTGCCATTATCCATGTAAAAGGCGCGCAGGTCGAAACCGTCACCATCATGCCCTGCCCCCACGGGCAAGCCAAGGTCGACTCAATTGTCTCGGCCACCAAGGGAAGAATGCCTCCAGAGGCAAAGCTCGTGGCAATCAATGCACCAGCTGAAATACAAGCAGCATTGCGCGAAGCAATACAAACTGCTCACGCAGACATCGAAGTCCGTGAACTGTGTCCAGAACTCACGAATCCGAGCAAAGCGGAAGACGCCACCGTTACATCTTCAATGCATGGTGTGACGCGCCATGCGCTCAAGCTTTGTGATGCAAAGTATCTAACGAGCATCGAGGCGCAACCGCCACAACCACCCGTTTGGAAATCGCAGGAGTTCTGGCCGTGGGTAGTCATTGTCTTGCTGATTATTTCCGTGGTCAGCATCGAAACAACTATGCGCATAAAGACCGAGGACAATGAACTGAGTTTGGACCTGCTGGATCTCGAATATGAACAGCGTATGCAAATTCGGCAAGAGGCGCTTAAGACCCAGTCCGAAATTAATCAACTAGAAGAAATCCTGAACGCCAAGGAAAACGACATTTTGGAAAAGCAACGACGCATGGTGTTACTCGACCAAGTGATTCTGCGCCGACAGGAGTTAGTCCCTGGCTTACTTGAAGCAATTGTCCAGTCAATCCCTCGTGATGTCGTGGTAGATCTGCTTGAGGAGAATGACGAACGAAATGGCTTCTATCTGGAGGGCTGGGCGCGACGCGATGCCGAAGGGCAACTCTTTGGAAACCTGCTCAATGAAAAATTAGGCCCATGGAACTACAAGGTGGGAGATGTGCGATTATCCCGAGGCCAAAGCCGAACTGGAGAAGATGGATACATCCTCAAAGTCAGGCTCATTCAAACCAAGGCTAAGAAGGAGGATCACCATGATCAATAAATGGAAAAAGATGTCTCGCGGGGACCGCATTCGCACCCAGCTCCTGATTAGTTTCGGCGTAATCGCCCTCTACATACCGTTTTATTTAGGCACGAGCAAGAAGCTGTTTGAATCCGAAAGGATGCTGAATCGGCGCGCAGACCGAATAGAAAAGCGAACAGGTCTGGAAGGCATCGACGCAACCGGCCCAACTATCCGCACTATCCAAAAACGCATCGCTGAGGCCGACACCAAATTGCATACAGTGAACGAAAAGTATACGGCGATGAGCGCCGGGTTTGCCTCGCTCGAATCCACCGAAGAGCAGCACCAACTGATGCTGGAGATCTCCACCTTGGCCGAGCGCACTGGCGTCAACGTGATATCGGTGGCGCGCGAAGGTTCGGTGATCCGCAACGGCCAGCCCGGGCAAATACCAGTAGATCGCGAGCTTGGACGCCCGGTAATCGAAGTCACTGCCCGCGCACAGTTTTATGCGCTGCTCAATTTCCTCCACGAGCTCGACGCACTCACCTATCACGCCGCCGTGGTGAATCTGAAGTTGTATTCGAAAAACCCGAACAATCAATCGAAGTCCACCAGCCCGGAGGCTAGCCCCGGTCTCTTTATTCAAATGGAAATCGCTCTGTAGCCATGACGCCGAAGACACCGAACAATCAACTGGAGCAACTGTTGGATCGATGCATTCAACAGGGCGCTTCCGATGTGCATTTGTCATCGAGTCGCCCAGTAAGCTTCCGAGTTCAGGGCATGTTGCGGCCGCATGGTGAAGAGGTGCTCGGTGCTGAGCAAATTGCCAGAATGTCAGAGGAAATCATGAGCCCACGTCAACGTGACGATTTCCAGCAACGGCAAACCGCAGATGTCGGGTATTCGGCGAACAACGGCGAGCGCTTCCGAGTAAATTGTTACTATGAAATGGGCCAGCCCGCCATGGCGATTCGCCATCTGGATCAAAGCATTCTCTCGCTGCAAGAACTAGGTTTGCCACCGCAGTTGCAAGAGTTGGCCAACCTATCTTCTGGACTAGTTCTGGTAACCGGCGTGACTGGCAGCGGCAAGTCGACAACGCTAGCCGTGCTGATCGATGAAATCAATCGCACAAGGCATAGCCATATTCTAACGGTTGAAGACCCCGTAGAATTCGTCCACCAAAACATTAAAAGCCTGATCCATCACCGGGAGGTTGGGACAGATGTTCCGAGTTTTGCCGAAGCGGTGCGCGCTGGTTTGCGTCAAGATCCTGATGTCATTCTCGTTGGCGAATTGCGTGATCAGGAAACGATGCAAACGGCAATCATTGCAGCGGAAACCGGCCACCTTGTTTTATCCACGTTGCACACCGGCTCCGCCGTGGGCGCAGTTGAGCGATTCATTGGCGCATTCTCTGGCCATGAGCAGGCAGCGGTCAGGCACCGGTTCTCCATGGTGCTACGCGCAGTGATTGCCCAGCAGCTCATCCCAAGCGCCAACGGGCCAAACCGACTGCCTGCCGTTGAGATGCTCAAAGCAACGCCAGCGGTGGCGCACATGATACGCGCTTCGAAAACGGAACAGCTCAATGCACTGATGGAATCCGGCGCGGAAGAAGGGATGTGGACGCTCGATCAAGCTCTGGCACGTTTACTCGCCGATCAGAAAATTACGATGGAAGTCGCCATGCGACACTGCAATGACTGCGACAGCTTTCAACAAATGGTTTTGGCTAACGGGAAAGGCGCACGGGCATGGCAGTAAATGACGCGACCTTGATCGACGCCGGCGTCCGCGTTGGCTTGCTCAATGCGGAGGACGTGCAGCAGCTTCGTCTAAAGGCTAAACGTGAACGCCTCGGCTTAGTGGAAGCCGCGACACGTGAGGGACGCTTTCCCGAAGCTGCGCTGTATCGGGCACTCGCGGATGTGCGCCGCATGCGCTACCTCAAGCCAGAAGAGCTCAAGGCCGATCAGGAAATACTCGGCATGGCTTCGCGTAAAATTTGGCAGGGGCGGCAGATGTTTCCTTTGCGAGACAAAGCTGGCGAACGCATTTTAGCGGTGGCTGATCCCGATGACCGCCTGAGCGTCGAGCGAGCTGAACGCGCCACCGGCTTAACGTTTGATACCGCATTGATCGACCCGGATACTCTGAGCAAAGCCATTGCATCTCAACTAGGGCAAGGTAGCAATGGAGGCACACTCTCATCTCCCGCTCTCGATGCAGTATCGGAGCGTGATCCGGTCCGGCTCATGGACGATGTGATGAAAGAGGCCTATCTGCGCCGCGCATCAGACATTCACCTCGAACCTCAGGAGGCTGGCATGCGCATACGACTGCGCGTCGACGGGCACCTGCAAGATTACCCGGTCGTACTGTCTGCCTCCGACGAAGAAGCCCTCGTCAACCGGGTAAAAGTGCTCGCCAATCTCGACATCGCAGAACAGCGCATGGCGCAGGATGGCGCGATGAAATACACCATCATGAACTGGGGAATCCCCGAGTCGGACATTCGTGTGGCAACGATCCCCACCCGCTGGGGTGAGCGTTGCACCTTGCGAATTCTTGGCGAAGACACCGGCCAGTTTAGTCTGGGCGACCTCGGGATGTCAGACAGTATGCGCCAACGCTTTGGCCGCGCCATCACGATGCCCCACGGCATGATCCTCGTGACTGGTCCGACCGGCAGTGGTAAGTCCACCACGCTTTATGCGGCCATTCGCGAGCTTGCGATTCATGAGCTCAATGTCCTCACGGTGGAGGATCCCGTGGAGCAAACCCTGGCAGGCATTACACAGGTTCAGGTCAGTAACAAAGTTGGCTTTGCCGAGGCATTGCGCTCGTTCCTGCGTCATGACCCAGACGTGATTCTGGTCGGAGAAATTCGTGACCGGGAAACTGCGGACATCGCGCTGCGCGCGGCAATGACCGGACACCTGGTGATGTCGACCCTGCACACCAATGATTCCGTGGGCGCTGTCACGCGCCTAGCCGACATCGGCGCCCAGCGGTTCTTGATCGGCTCTACTTTAATCGGCGTGCTCGCGCAACGTCTGGGGCGCCGACTCTGCAAGCACTGTCGCAAGCCACGCTTAGCCCAACCGGAAGAATTAAAATTACTCGGGCTTCCCGAAGGCGAGCAGTTGGAAATTTATGAACCCGGCGGCTGCTCATTTTGCATGGGCACGGGTTTTGTGGGACGCATTGGGTTCTTCGAGGGGCTTTGGGTTGATGAAGACCTGCGTAGCGCCATCGCCGAAGGTGCCAACGAGCGAGAGATTCGCCAACAAGCCACTGAGCTTAAAACGCTGTGGTCGGATTGTTGCGAAAAGGTGATCCAAGGCGATGTCTCAATTTCAGAAATCATGCACTTCAAGCCGGGGGGGGCGGCCCAGTTGTAAGATGGCACAATACCAATACAAAGCGCTGGACGCCCAAGGTAAGCCAACCAGCGGCCGCATCGAAGCCGAGAACGCAAAAGACGCGGCGCTTCGGCTGCGCCAGCAATCAATATTTGTTCTGGAGATCAGCGAATCCTCCGTTCGCTCCGAGGCTAACGACAGTCGGATTCGCCAAGGGCTCGGTGGTTTGAATCCAAAGCGCTGGCTTCCCGTCATGGCTGGGGACTTAGTTATCTTCTTTCGCCAATTTTCCTTGATGCTGCGCGCGGGCTACACCGTCTTACAGGCGCTAAACGCAGCCAAGACGATGCAGTCGAAAACACGCCTGATACGCGCCATTGATCAGATGGGCGAGCGGATTAAGTCCGGTTCCAGTTTGTCCGCTAGCATGTCGGTGGATAAGCGCCTCTTTTCTCCATTGATGGTCAACCTCGTCGCGATTGGCGAACGTAGTGGAAACCTGGATGCGATATTAATTCGCCTCGCGGAGAATCTTGAACGGACAAAGGAACTAAAGCGCCAGCTACTCAGTGCGTTGTTCTACCCGATGATTGTGCTAATGACCTCAATTGTTGTCGTGAGCGGCCTGGTCATTTGGGTTATCCCGCGTTTTGCCACGTTTCTGGAAGTCCGCAATGTCGCGCTGCCGCGGTCCACGCAAATGCTCTTGGATGTTGGCGACTGGACTTTGCACTATGGCAAGATCCTGGGCCCGCTCATTGGCGTCCTGATCTTTTTGCTTTTTGCCGCCTACACATTTGAAGCCGGTAAGCAGGTCATCGATCGCGTATTTCTCAATCTACCACTGGTTGGTACAGCGATTCAATACAGCGCCATGGCGCAAGCGGGCTGGAGTCTTTCTCTGCTCTTGCGCAGTGGGCTGCCGGCGCTCGACTCGCTACGCATCAACGGCAAGGCGGCGGGCAACCTCGCGATACGCGACAGCTTCGTGAAAGCCGCCGACGAATTGCTTGTAGGCCGCGCCTTGTCGCGCTCATTTGAGCAACCGCATTTTCCGCTGATGATGCGCCACATGGCAGCAGTCGGCGAGAAAAGCGGCGAGCTAGATGTAGTGATGGAAGACGTGGGGCAATACTATCAAAGCGAGCTAGCCGCCAAAGTGAAATTAATGTCCGCCATGATTGAGCCGGTGCTGATCCTGATCGTCGGTGGCTTGGTGGGCTTTGTTTATTTTTCGATGTTTCAGGCGGTTATGTCCGTCTCCAAAGGAGGAATGTAAGTTATGCATGATTCAATAATCCAAACCAGTATCGCCCGACGTTTGCCTATCATCTTGGCGATAGTCTCATGCCTGCTCGCCGTAGCTCAGCTCCGCGCCGATGGCACGACGGGCAACCGCGAAACGCCAGCCGCCGCAAGCAATGAGCCAACCGGGAAAACGTCCAAACCGACGTCACCCTATGCACAGCCCTTGCGCGATCCATTTCAGGCGTCCTATCAACATGTAGGCGACCCAATCTATCCAGTGGGTCCGAAGTCGGACGGCGAAACCAGCCTTGGGGAACTTGAGCTCAAGGGGATATTCATCATGGAAGGCTATCCGGCGAGTGCGATTGTGCAGACTGGTGGCAAGGATGGCGTGCGCGACATTGTCAGCGTGGGCGACCTCATTCCACTGCCCATAAAGAGCGCTTCCAAGAACCGCAATGTGAAGGTCTCCGATCAGCGCTACTTGCTCGTGGTCGATATCCAGCCCAACAGCATCATCGTCGCGCCTAAAGCAAGCCCGGAAGAACATATTACGATCCGATAGCATCATGAGACTCCCCAAAACACTCATTCTATTTTTGACAGCGCTAGTATCGGTTGGCGCTCAAGCTCAAGGCGCAGACCCTCGCTTAAATCAACGGATCGAATGCCTAAGCTTACGTTCGGAAACCTTGGGCGAGGCGGTTCGCCTAATCAGCACGGTCTCCGGGCTGCCGGTCGTTTGCACGCCACAGGCCTCGAAGACAGAGGTATCCTGCTACTTCACGGGCGTCACGCTGCAGGTCGGCTTGCAGGCGATGTGCCGCGCACATGACCTCTGGCTCAATGTCTCGCCGGAAGGTGTTTTGATTATATCCACGCTCCAACAGCACCTTGCGTCGCAGACGTTTTATTCGGCGGATTATGTCGAAACCATCACGGTAAAATACCCATCCGTCTATGACGTCGGCGACACCCTCAAAGGACTCTTTCGCGACCGCATTGTCTGGCAGCGTCCGGATGAAAGTGACTACGACCCGATGGAGCGATTAGAGAACGCCATGGACCGCATGGACCTGCTTGCCCAGCGCAGTCAGTTCAGCGTCCAGAGCGATGGCTCATCTGGCACGAATAGCAATACGAGTTACGGCGGCAGCAATAATTACAACAATCGCAGCAACTCCCGGAACAACTCATCGCGCTCTTCGAGCTATGGTTCGAACGGAACCTCCAATTATAATTCTGGCGATGACCGGCAACAAATTGAATCCATTATTCAACGCCAAGCAGTGATCGATACCCAGATGCGGCATCGACTTTCGGAAGGTTACGTGAATGACGCAGCGCCAATCGCGTTGGTTTATCTGTCTGCATTGCCCGAAATCAATACCCTGCTGATTCGCTCCAGTGACCGCGACGCAGTCCAAGCAGTGAAAGCCGCCATTGAATCGATGGACAAACCGCGTGGCCAAGTCTTGCTCAAGGTAACCGTTCTTGCGGTAACGCTGGATGATAGCATGGAAACCGGCGTCGAGTGGTTGATTGAAGAAGGTGACTTCAATGCCGGGTTTGCCGATGGCGCGATTCAGTCCATTTCCCAAAGCTTGGCGACTTACACCACCGGAGCGCCGGTCTTTGCCTTCGTGTCGAACGATGTAAAGCTCCGCGCGAAACTGGAAGCAAAGAACGATAATGTCCGGCAGCTCGCGAATCCAACATTGCTCGTAGCCGATAACGAAGCCGCCAATGTGTTCGTTGGGAAAAACGCCCAGTTCCTGGATCAAGTTGAGCCAGGGCAAACGACGATTTCGCAAGGCGTGGAAAGTACGACCGAACCGACGCCAACGCTGGTCGAGCGCAACATTGGCCTCTCATTGCTGATCACTCCGCGCGTGCACGCCGACCGCACCATTACACTGCGCATCATGCAGGAGCGCTCGGAGATCGATCCCAATCTACGCACCATCAACTATGGAACATCCAGCAACGGGACAGACTTGAATTTGCAGGTTCAGGATGTGGACCAACAGATAGTCACCAGCACCTTGGTCGCCGATGATAAATCGCTCGTGATTCTCGGCGGCCTCGTCCAGGAGGAAACCGTTTTGAATGAATCCGGCTTACCGGTGCTCAAGGACATTCCGCTGTTGGGCATGCTTTTCAGTGAGAAAACCGAACAAGTAAACCATGAGGAGCTGATTGTTTTGATTCAGCCTTACGTCTTGGCGATTCCGGGGGAAGAGCATATGGCGTCGCAAACAGTCATGGAAGAACTCGGCGTGGACCTGACTTCGCCCATCGAACGATTCAATCAGAAAAACGAAGAACAGCCGGTCGGGCGTTTTCTCGAACGCCACATGCAGAAGGAATAATTACTACCAGGGGAGAGAACCAAAATGGAAGTCATCGAATTACCAAAGCAAGCAACAATCGAGCCTCTACTCAAGCGGCTCAACGAAATCGTTCTGGACAAAGAACAGCAAGTGAAGCTTTCGCTGGCCTGCCTGCTGGCGCGGGGACACCTGCTCATCGAAGACCTGCCGGGCATGGGCAAAACCGTTCTTGCCCACGCCTTGGGCGGCGCACTTGGGCTCCAGTATCAACGCGTGCAATTCACGAGCGATTTACTGCCCGGCGATATCATTGGCTGCTCAATCTACGACCGTAACAAGGGTGAGTTCGTTTACAACGAGGGGCCGGTATTTTCTCAGCTGTTACTTGCAGACGAGATCAACCGCGCCACGCCGAAATGCCAAAGCGCGCTGCTGGAGGCCATGGAAGAACGGCAAGTCAGTGTGGAAGGAACGCCCCGGAATTTGCCCGAACCATTCTTTGTCATCGCAACCCAAAATCCATCCGAGCAGATTGGCACGTTCCCGCTGCCCGAGTCCCAACTTGATCGCTTTCTGATGTGCATCTCGATGGGCTATCCCAACCGCGAAGCGGAGATCGCGCTGTTTCGGGGAGAAGACCGCCGTCGCATGCTGGACGATTTAAAACCGGTGCTGGAACCCTTTACGTTAGTCAGCCTCCAACAACAGGTCGAGCAGGTTACGCTGAGCGACGCCGTCCTCGATTACCTGCAGCGCATTTTGGAATTCACCCGCAGCTCCGACCTCTTCGTGCATGGTCTTTCTTCCCGCGCGGGCTTGGGATTGCTCCGCGCATCGCAGGCATGGGCGCTATTGCATGGCGAGGACAAGCTGCTCCCAGGCGACATCCAAGTCGTGCTGCCTTGGGTGGTCGGCCATCGACTGGCGCCAGTGGCCGGTCGCATGTCCGCCGAACGCATTGGCGACGAAATTCTCTCAAAGGTAAACGTGGAGTAACCAAGCCATGACCGCCGGAGCAAAAAGTTTGCTGAGTCTGAAACTGCCCTTGAGCAGATCAACAGCAGCCGCGGGCAAACTGCGTTTGCAACTGACTGCTGCGGGCTGGAGTTTCCTTGGACTCATTCTTTGCCTGTTTTTGATGTCCATCAATTTCAGCAACAATCTTATTTTCGCGATGAGCTTTTTGCTGGTGGGCATTGCTTTGGTCGGCGCCCGATTTACCTGGACTAATTTGCGTGGGCTCACGCTGACGGACTGGCGATGCGAGCCAGCCTTCGCCGGGCAAACCGCAGTCTATCGACTCGGTGTGGAAAACCACATGCGGAGCTTTCGCTATGGATTGCAGGCAATGGCAAATGGAGTCGGCAAAGAGCAACACTTACCGCCTCAGGCTCAGGAAGAACTGTTGTTCGAACGACCGACGGAGCAACGCGGCGTTATCGCGGCAGAGCATGCGATACTCAGCAGTTGTTATCCTTTGGGAATCTTTCGAGCGAAACTGACAACGGATGATTTGCCGGAATGCCTCGTCTACCCCAAGCCCATGGGCGCACAGCCAATCAACGACCGGCCCAAAGGACAGCAAGCACACTTACGCGCAGAGTCCGGCTCTTTCACCGACATGCGCCGCTATGCTCCCGGTGATCCGCTGTCGCACATTCACTGGAAAGCCATGGCTCGTTTTGACGAGCTCTACACCAAGGAATTTGACGGCGCTCAAGGCCAGCCTGCGTTGTGGCTTCGCTGGGACGATGTCCAAGCCGCCGGAGTGGAAGCCAAGCTATCGCAGCTTTGCCGCTGGGTGTTGGATGCGCATGCTCAAGGTCGCGAATATGGCCTGGAGTTGCCCGGCTTAATCATCGAACCCGGCAACGAAGACCCGCATCAACGCGAGTGTCTGCGCGCGCTGGCCCTTTATGGTGGGAAGGAGGCAAGCGAGTGAAGCAGTATCAAAGCTGGGTGTTGTTAACATTGGCTCTCGCCGCATTGCCAAGTTTGTTGACGCTGCCAATCTGGGTAGCTGCCGTGGCCACAACCGGCGCAGCGCTGCACTACATTGGGCCTCTGCGACGAAGCTGGTATGGCAAAGCAGTGGGCGCTGCTCTACTCGGTTCAACGGTGCTGGGCATTTGGTTCAGCTTTACTGGATTCTTCAGCGGTCAGGCGGTGCTCAGCTTTTTTATCGCCGTGGTGTTTTTAAAGTGGGCGGAGTCACGCAACCGTCGCGATTACTTACTGCTGATTTTTGCGGCGGTCATCCTCGCCTGCATTGGAGCGCTCTATTGGGAGAACCTGTGGAGCCTCCTGCACATGCTGGTGGTTATCTTCGCATTGACCGTCAGCCTCGTGGCAATTTATGGCGATCCGTCAATTCTCAGTCGGCTGTTTGCGCTACGATTTGCCGGGCAACTGGTGGTGCTGGCATTGCCCATCATGCTGCTGCTCTTTCTGACGTTTCCACGAATACCGGGACCGCTCTGGGATATTGGCTTGGCTTTCGGATTGCCAGTGAAAGCGCTGATGGACCGCGGCGATGGCGACTACGGCAAAGAAACTACGCTCGCGCCCGGCGCCACGAGTGACGCCAGCAAGGATGATCAAAATGTTCTCGTGGCTGAGTTTAAGGGCGCTGTGCCATTTAAAAGTCGTCTGTATTGGCGCGGTCCGGTGTTCTACGATTTTGACGGCGAAAACTGGAACTTACCCGATGGCTGGAATAATCGAAACCGTCTCCTACGCCACGCGATCCGCTCCAAGGAGGACCTCGATCGAGAGCTGCGCTGGAGTGATACGCCGGTGCGCTACACCATCCGCGTCATGCCCAACGGTGGCCGCTGGCTTTACGGGCTGGATGTCCCGGCGGCACCAGCGCCCGAGGCGTTTATCTCTGAAGATTTCCAGCTCCTGAGCATTCGCAGTATTGATGACCAGGAGCCCAAGTTCCCGATGCTGGCGTATCTCGATTACCACATCGGCTCCGAACTAACGGATGAGCAACGCGCCAGAGCGTTGGCTTGGCCAGGGGAAACCAACCCCCGCCTGCGCAAGCTCGGTGCCGAACTGGCGGCGAAGTATGCAGATTCCGAAGAGCTGGTTGTGCAGATTTTCAGCTTGCTCCGCGCCAATGACTATCAATTTGACGCCGGGCATCTACTGACGCCGGGACCCGATTTGCTGGATCGTTATTTCTTCGATGAAAAACGTGGTGGCGCCGAATACCTCGCTGGCAGCTTCGTCATGCTGCTGCGCGCTTCCGGCGTCCCGGCCCGGCTGGTTAGCGGTTATCGCGGCGGAACCATCATTGCGCTGACGAACTTTGTCATCGTAAAACGTTCGGATGCGCACGTCTGGGCGGAAGTCTGGCACGAAGGCAAAGGCTGGGTGCGCGCCGAACCGAAAGACATTGTGCTGCCGCCGGACAAGAAGCCGACCGAGGAAAAGCAAGAGCAACCAGCAGAAATCACCGAGGTGAAAATCGAAACGCCTGAAGGCTTCGATGCCCCGCAGCCAGAGCAATCAACCACCACGCCCAAGCCTGCTGCCGTCGCCAAAGAACATGCTGCGCCGCCTTGGGAGCTACCGGATTTTGCCTCCCTACTCGGCGGCTTGCAAAAATGGGTGATCCAATACGACCCGGATCGTCAGATGGACATACTGCAAGGCGTCGGCCTCGAAGAAGGCAACTGGATGGACTTGCTAATCGGCGGCGTACTCGGCATGGCTGGACTACTCAGCCTCTATCTCTTGGTTGCGTGGCTGCGCGGTCGCCCACGACTGGACCCTGTCACGAAGGCGTGGGGGCAATTCTGCGACCGCCTGCAAAAGCTCGGACTGACCAAGACTCCACAAGAATGCCCACGCAGTTTCCAACGACGGGCTTGCCAGGAGAAACCCGAACTAGCCGACGCGCTCAACGATATCATCGGGCGCTACATCGACATTCGCTACGGCAGCGAACACTCACCTGAAGCCATCAGTAACTTCAAACGACAAGTCGAGCGCTTCGTCGCGATGTCCTGAACTTTGATCATGAAAACAATCGCCACATTATTCATCACGATCCTGCTAGCGCCTTTGGCTTTATTTGCGGAGCAAGGGCTGACCGAGAATTACGAACCTGTCGTTGCGGCGATTGTCGAACGCGGTGATGCTGCAATGGCGGCATATTCTCCGGCAACCGCTACCGCGACTGGTAACGAGTTTTCCCGCCTCTACTTTGATGTATTCGAAGGCAGTGGCATGGAGTTCACACTCGACCTGAAGAGCTCTGACGCGATGTTAAAAATCGAGTCCGGCTTCAGCCTGATCATCAGCCAATGCATGCGCAGCGAGTCCAAGGAAAGCATTGAAGCAACTTGGAAGCAGATGAAGGTCGACATGGACTATGCGGTTCAGCACTACTCCAGTGGCGAAGAGGCGCCGAGCTTCTGGGGGCGCGTCGTTCAGTCGTTTCTCATTCTGTTCCGTGAAGGCATTGAAGCAATGCTCGTCGTGGCGGCGCTGGTGGCCTATCTGCGGCGCTCCGGCTACTCCGACAAGGTGAAGGTGATCTGGTGGAGCTGCGGCTTGGCCCTGATTGCGAGCGTTGGCGCAGCCTGGCTGCTAACTTCCGTGATCCAGGCGAGCGGCGCGAATCAGGAAGTCATCGAAGGCGTCACTATGCTGATCGCCGCAGCGGTGCTAGTCTATGTCAGCTACTGGCTGACAGCCAAGCGCGATGCAGACCGCTGGCAGGCCTTCGTGAAGAAAAGTATGGATCAGGCCATCAGCGGCGGCAGTATGTTTGCGCTCGGATTGGTGGCTTTTCTAGCGGTGTTTCGCGAAGGCGCCGAGACCATCCTGTTCTATCAGGCGCTGATGGTTGGCTCAGGAGAGCAGAACAATTCGGTGTGGATCGGAATGGCAATTGCCGCAGTCGGCTTGGTCGCGGTTTATTTCGTTGTCCGCTTTGCATCCATCAAGTTGCCAATCAGTCTGTTTTTTGGCTCAACGGCGGTGCTCCTGTTTGCGATGGCGTTTGTCTTTACCGGACAGGGAATTCTGGAGCTACAAGTAGGCAGCCTGGTGCAGACCACTAGGCTCGATGGCTGGCCGATGGTCAGTTGGCTGGGCATCTTCCCCACCAGGGAAACCATGATCGGCCAAGCCCTCATTCTCGCCGCGATTCCCGCAGGCTGGCTTTGGCTGAAGTGGTCAGAAAAACAGCAGGCGGTTGTGGCCCAGTAAGGATCAGCCGAGCTGACCCTTTTTTCTACGTGGAGAAACGTCTGTGGCAAACTCCGCATTTTGCATAATTTTGACGGTTTGAAGCGCTTGGGACGGATTATTGTTTTGAGTTGCTCAGCTTTTTTTGGCGACAATAGCCGATCACTTTGAGTGATGCGGACCCATCTTCCACCATTGTTTAATCGAGTCGGGGCAACTCAGTTCTTCATTATGTTGGGACCAGTCAGTTGATCACTTGGCTGGACAGCTTTTACAAGAGATGGTCTTCGCCCAGATGGATGAGGACTCGTCGCGTATTGCGGGTGGTGGCCGCTCCGATTTTGATCATTCCTAGTGGATGGTGTCCGCTAAGCTTGCCAGCTGGGCGCTTCAAGCCAAACGACGTAGCCCTTCCATCTGGCTGTAGGCCAAGCCCAAGAGCAACACGCTCATAAGCAAAAGCGCTCTTGCCTCGCTCATGGAAGGCGAATCGAAGTGCCCTAAATAACATAGCGCTTCATCAGCATGGCGATCTCATCAATGCCCTTTGCCAGCCCAAATACGCCTTTAGTGACTGCCTCTTCGCCTTTGCATATTTCCGAATAGTCCATAACCCAAATAGGGCTATTTGCATCTAACAATAAACGATATGCAGATATCAATTGAGTCTGTTTACCTGCTTGCTCCAAGTTCATTATATAACCCGGAAGGTCATCAGGAGCAATCAAAGATATCCAGTCATTTAAACTAGCTATTCCCTTCAGTCGCTCTCTATGTTGGGAGGCACTCGTATAAAAACTGAGAAAATCATAATCCGCATCCAGTTCATAGGCTATGGACTCTACGATTCCCTCCGATTGATATATCTGGCGATGTTGATAATGTTCCATCAATTAAGCTGTTTCCCCTATCCTCGACCAGGAACGATAATTAAACAAATACTCAAAACAGCCTGAAATACGGGGTTTCATCATTTGACTAAAGTTCAAAATTAGGATATACAAGATGAACACCATATCACAAAAGGACAATTATGTACTTCTATGGATTTTTAATATTCCTAGAAATCAACTTATCCACATAGCAATTAACCAAAGCCCTAATCAAAGTTAAGTTGTTTCTTTTGTCCTATACAAATTAGAAAAACACTGAGATCGGTTACATCTATATATTAAACGAATTCAAGAAGATACATTTTTGGCATGATAAAGAACGGCTCTCTATCATACCAATAGGGATTGTAATTCAAACGAAAGACACCCAGGCTAACGCGTTTCATAAACACGTTATATTCATGAAAACAGCCTTCATCCTCATATCCCTAAGCCTCGCTGCTTTATCTTCCGTGAACGCAGAGCCCGATCCTCAAAATAATTTCAATGGCGCCATGCAGTTTCTCAAAAGCCGCAACGTCGATTACGGAGAGCAATTTTGCTGGTACATTCATTACATGCCACTTCGATTAACCACGAAAGCTCCACGGTGTCCTGATAGTTTTAGATATGCGCGTAAAAACTGGGAGTTTTCAAAGTAATTTGTTCGATATTTTGTCGCATGTGGATACCGCTTCGCAGCGTAAGAGCAGCCTGGATCGGTTGGCGGTGATCGAGTGGGATTCGTTTGGTCCGGTGCTGGAAGAGCATTTGGCTTACGGGGATCAGAAGAAGGGCGGGAGGCCGCCGTGGTGTCCGGTGTTGATGCTCAAGGTGCT
>JAVDPD010000041.1 GCA_031296935.1 Cerasicoccus maritimus | reverse complement strand
CTACAAACCCTTACCAATGAGAAACGACAATGCTTACCATTGGTAGTCAAGTGGGATGGAGCTCGGACGCTTACGTTCCAAGGGCTCTTTTCCCAAGATAACAACGCGCCGCTGCCCAGATCAAAGACGCCCAAAAGCTGCATGACCGGATGGCCGCAGCCCTGCTGCTGGCTACCTGGTTGAGGATAGGCGGCTTGGTTCAGAGACGTATCAGCAAGCTGGCAACTCGTGGCGTCGGCCAAGAGCACGCGCCGACCTCGCCAGTCCCAATGTGAGCTGAGTTGCAACTGCTGCGCCACGCGCCCGCCCTCCTGCTCGATCCACGATAACGGCAAACGCGCCCGCGCTTGGCAGTAAGCTGAGTTTGCCGAGCTGATCGGACGCTGCCCATCGGACTCACGATGGGCCTGCACCTCACGCGTGGCCTCACGACAAGAACCACCAAGGAGCACTTGATTGAGAAAAGTCCAAAACGTGGTGCTGCGATCAAATACACGACGATAACCACCACCCGGCGGAAGCGTGATATCCTCGCCGAAAAGGCTTTGCAGTTGACCGCCACCGCTGCCACGCAGATGGTTGAGTTGTTTCTGGAGCCGATGGCTCGGCATCAATTTGGCTCGCCCACACAGCAAGTGAAGTCCTGGAAGGTATTTTGTTTTGCTCACACAAGCAATCTACTAATAGGACGCTGTAAGGGCGAGCTTCATGTCCGTAAAATCAACGATTAGGGACCAAATCTTAGCGCCATTCACGTTTGACCCCTTTGGCCTTACCCCTTCAGCCCTTTCTCGAGCCTTTCTCGCGCTATCTTCATATGTAATCAAACAGTAAATGCCTACAACTCGATTCAAAGCCCTTTGCATTAACCTCCTCATCCAAGACCGACTCAGGTACATATATCAAACGATTTGCTTTAGTTGTGCTAACAATACCATGCAAGCTAGCTTGATCAATATCCGACTCTCCATTCACAGTAACTAACTCCCAGGATATCATTATATTTGGCCTCCCAATATTGGTTCCGTTCAGAGATATGCATTTATCATATGAAACATCCTGTTCCACCTGAAAGCATGCCTTCCCCTGAAACATATCAAATATGTCATAGCAAAAGCTTTCCACTCTAGATCTCATTTCAGCAATCGATGCTTCCGACTCTCCAATTCTGCGCCAGAATTCACAAAGACGTTCTGCGCTACAATTATAGTATTCCCCATACTGTAGATCGGAATGTGAACGACGCGCACTCAATACAGCTATCATGTGTGAATAATTCATAGAAGATCTAGTAATTATTGCGCAGGGAATGAGGTGACAACTGAATTCCCTGCATTCTCCACTACCAAGTGTAAATACTGAGTGCTAATATAACTAGTGCCACCACCAGGATTAGTAGCACCTACAGCCATAGGCGAATAATCAACCAAAATAAGCGTCCTTGAGCCCTGAGGGAAGACAACCTTTGCCCCCCCAATAGGCTTTAGAAAGGCGTCATCTAAGAGATCAAAGACTTCCTTGGGTGAACCATAAAATGCACCATGGGGAGTAGGCCCGCCCCCTCCTAATCGCCCTGGATACTCAAAGGTATGGTGCATAACATGAACAATTCGATGCTCTTCCCCCCTCACCATAGGGGGATACTTCAAGGCATCTTTATATACCCAAGTCTGCCCATCATTTCCAAGCGCAAACCCGTAAGGACTATCTTCCGCGAATAATTTAAAAAAGTTATCCACCTCATTAATATCCATTGCTCCCTGAGGTGGGTCGATAGTTAAATCAGGCTCTTTAGCCAAATAGTTCCTAAGTGCCTTTAGAGCCTTAACATCATAAGTATTATTCGCATCTAATCGCTTCGGCATAGAATGGCCAAACCGCAGATAGCCTCTTAGCGCATCCTCGCCAAGCACTTCAGATGCATTTGGTCCAACGATATCGCTAATTTCAGCGAGCCTTCCAAGCACAGTATGCGTATGATCCCAGTCTCCTCCATTAACAGCTTTTGAAAGAGTCATCATAGATTCAACTTCATTTCTATATCTTGTTCCCAAAATAAATACACATTTTCCACGATCCCCTCTCCAAGTGCGTGCAGAGAGCTGCCTCATCATCCTCCAGACAGATCTAGCATCTGCATAGGCAGAAGCACCTTTAGTCGCCCAAATCAATCCACGCAGCCTAAAGCTAATACCTACAGGCAAGATATTTAAAACTTTCTCTCCTAATTTTATTCTACGAATAACTTGATAAAATTGGTAGCCACCTTCCGTTGCTACAGTAGCAACAACGCCAATACACAACTGCTCACCAATCAATCCCGTCACATACCCAAGCAGACGTGCATTTGTCTCATCATCTACAGCAGGACTTAATGACCATTCTTCAACTAAATCGATGTCATCCTTTACCTGATCGATCATATGGTCGGCTATATAACGAGCCTTCTCAATAAAATTGCTACCCTCCAACTCATCATACCACTCATATGTTTCACGTAATGCTAAAAAGAGCTCTTTCGCACGTTCATAATTTCGCCTTGGGTCAACAACATTATCATACATCATCCTATAGCGCGTCAATTGTACGTCTACATAAAGCATCCCTGCTAACGCCAAGTCGTTAACTTCACAACGTAATCCATCAATAAACCCTTCAGTGAGACCCTCCGTATGAGCCATCCGAAGATCGATTTCGGTTTCCGCGTATGCTTTATCCCAAAGCCCACCCGCCTTTATAACCGGAAGGTATAGCTTAGCTAAAAGATTCTTAATAGATTGAACATTATTTGTATAAGGATCAAAGAGACCTTCATCGGCAGAATCTCCATTCATTAGCCCATCTCCGTCATAGTACACGAATTCCCCAAATCCAGTAACAGAAGCAACAGCAATTCCACCGTCACTTAAATCGTCATCTTCAGGGACTACGATCCATTGAGAGTCAATCCAAGTTGAATCGTCTCCGTACAGCCACTCATCATTCGTAGCCAAATATTTTAAACCCGTTTCCAATAAGGAACTCACGCTCAAACGAGGTTCTAATTTTTCGATAGATGTGACATCGCACCAATCCCTACGTAACGATACCTTAAGATCTCCATAATTATTGCATACCGCAACATACCTCAATCGGTCGGCTTGTTTCTCGTCTTTGAAAAATACGACTGATTGCTCCGTAACCAATTCACTTAAGCTTTCATCTTCAAATGACTCTACTTCATTAACAGAAAAAATGGCGTCATATCCGCTATAAACATACACATTGCCATCTGTACCATCATATGCACCACGTATATTAAGGTATTCACCCAATACCTCGCCAGTACTTTCATTCTCAAAATGCAGGCTCCAATCAACGCCAGTTTCAGGCAAATCAACATACCCCCAGACATAGCGATCTAGTGAATCTACTACTATCGGGTTAACTACCACTGCCTTCAACACTTGCACCGTGGGCGTATCATTCTCACCCGGCGCCGATGTCTTACCATCAATAAAGCTCAATGTAATCCACTCTTGACACGCATGAGCACTAACACCTACGGCTTCGACATACAGGACTAACTCGTCACCTTCACCACCTAATAACTGATCATAATCATTAAAATTGATATATACTCCACTAGGAATATAATCGCCTGGATAACCGGAGGCATTGATTGGAGCATCAGACCGAATTTCAGTCTCATCTTTAGTCCAAATTCTCAGTTTACCATTATCAGGTAACTTATATGTAATATCTCCCTCTTCGTCATCAACTCTTTCAATATCAGAAGGACTTGAAGCGTCATAATCAATCCTCACCCACGTCGATTCGTTGAATTCCAGTGAAATAGGTATTTCGACTTTCAATTCACAAAACTCCTTACTCTGACTCTCATTGACAACCCCATCACTTTCAATCACTTCCAAATCAGGGCTTTCGAAATCAATACCATCTGCAAAATTAGGAACACCATCTGCATCTAGATCACCCTTATTAAGAGGTACGTATTTATAATTCCGCTGAGGCACCAAACCAATGAGATCGGTTGCATCAGCTGCAACTTCATCAGCAGCGCCACCACCAGGCTCCTCAAGATACTTGACCTTGACATATTCTGGCTGCAACGCAAACGATTCCACTTCAGCATCACGGAGGCATTCCACGTAAAGCGTCACCGTGTATTCCCCGTCTTCCAGGCCAAGCTGTGCTTGAGTTAGGTATTGCCCAGCCGGGATGAAGTCGCCTGGGCTCTGGGAATCATTTACAGCGGTAGATGTGCGTAGCTCAGTTCCCGTCTTAGTCCAGATTCGATAGAAGTCTGTTTCCTCGGTCCCATCTGGATTCTGCATCGAATACGATATGACTGCTTGCCCATCGACCATTTCCTCGGTTCGGACGATTCCACTTGGGTCACAATCACTATAATCAAAACTAACTAGCACGTCATCACGATTCTCAAAGATCGCACTCGGGATCGAAATCGTGATTGGTTGGAAAATGATGTTCTCGGGCAGGTATTCTGGCGAAAGAGTACGCTGGCCATCAGTTTCGATATCCTCCAATGCGGGATCACCTACGAAATCAATTCCGTCGGCAAAGTTAGGCACTCCATCATCATCCTCATCACCTTCATGAACGGGAATGATCTGATCCATGGCTTGGATCGTAATTGGAGTATGGGCGATAACTGGATAGAAATCTGGGCCCTCATCCTCCTGTCCATCGCCCGTTCCTGCGCCGCTATCATCTCCGTCTTCTCCGTGGTTATAGTCACCTTCCACATCAGGCAACCGGCTCTCATCTGAGACAGCGTCTGGAGCGTCAGCTACAGAGGTTGTGTCATGCTCAGTGTTAGCATTGGCCCGCGCATTCGCGCCCTGCAACTCTTCCTCCGCTTCACCTAGCGGAGGACCTTGATCTTCGGTCGGAGATCCATTTCCATCATCTCCCGGGTCACCACAAATAATAGAACCTTGTGCAATCAGCGTGAAATGCACCATGCCATTTTCATCCCGCTGCAGTGTATTCAAGAAGTCAGTGATCCCATAAGGGCTGTGCAATTTAATATCCCCGTCTCGATGTAAACTAGAAAGCGAAACATTCAAGTTTTCGGAATAAATTCCCTCTTCAGACGGCTTCTGTTGCAGGCCGTCAATCATCATCAGCGATTCCCCATAGGCTTGGAGAGCCTCGTTCATCAATGAAGTTACATATTGTTCCTTTCCTTCATACTCAGGTAAATCGGTTCGAGAAAAGTGGCTATGCAGCTTAATACGCTCAGCTACACCAAACATGCCTCCCGTATCCCATGAGCCCCGTAGATACACCGGCCATGGCGCATGCGGTAGCGGCTCCCCATTTACGTCCAACGGAACTGGAAAATAGAGGGACACTTGCTCGATTACCGAATCAGTCGGAGACGCTATAAGCGGTGGCAGTCCATTTTGAAAAATCGGATCAATAAGCGCAGCATACTGCGGCGGAAAAGTCGGCAACTGCGGATTGAAATCCACAACACTGATATCGCAATTCAACTCTTGTAGAGGGCGGTCCAATAAGCCAGATCGCCAAGAAGTATTGTCGGCCAATAAGGGATCACTTCCCTGTGCAATTTCTTGGGCATTAGTCTCACCGTCCAAATCTGGATCCTTAGCGCCATCCGAGGCATCCTTGGGATCAAAGCCAGCAGCAAGCTCTTCACCATCAGTCATGCCGTCACCATCAGTATCCTTAGCATCAAAATTAGACTTATCACCCAACTGAAGTATCCCATCGCCATTGAGGTCCTCTCCTTCATCTAAAATACCATTAAAGTTGATATCCTCACCGGCATTATACTCCCCAAAAGGCTCAGTTGTATCTTCCAAATAATCCGGAATACCATCACCATCAGTATCCTTGGCGAGTTCTGCGGCAGCTAGGCGCGCTGCCTCATATGCATCTTCATCAAATACCGGGCTTCGATCTGGATCTGCATACTCGTTGGAGTCATTGTATGTGCCATTACCATCATCATCCCCATCGAAGTCATCAACAGGATCGCCGTTGAAATCTAAGGGATTCAGACCATTGGCGACCTCGTAACCATCTGGAATTCCATCGTCATCCGAATCGTCATCAGTAGGATCGGTAAGCGTTGAAACATCAGCGCAATCCACCTTCAATTCGAAGTTATCATAGAGACCATCACCATCTGTATCATCCTCATCCGGCCTGGTAATGACATAACGTTCATGGACCACATCAGGGTCCGTCCCGGGATTCACATTTGAAACCGTAAAACTAATTAGTCGCCCCTTAACCTCCTGTAGATCATTCATCGGATGGTTAGGGTCTGTCCGATCACCATCACCATCTGTATCGCGATTGGTCGGGTTCGAATAATACCTCACTTCACCATCCGCTGGTGTAAATGGAATACCATTTATATCGACAGCATATCCTTCAACTTCCAGTAAATCCAGGACGCCATCACCATCAGAATCGTCACTGCACGGATTTGCGCCCACTAAATACTCTTCGTACTCAGTCAATCCGTCACCATCACGGTCCACATTAGTATCCCAGTTGGGGTCAGAGGCATCAGATAGCATATCCAATTCCATGAGTTGCAATGACAGGGAACGATTGTATATTCTAAAGTCGTCCAACCTCATGTTAAGCAACTTCGCCGGAATCGCGGATGCAGAACCTATGATCAATGGATACACAGAGGAAGATGGCGTCACATTAGCCCCTAGACTAACTTCATTTATCGTCCAAGCGTAGGGCATAATAGGACGATCACCATCGCTACCTTCTTGAGTACGACGACGTATCGTGAATTTTGAAGTATCTGTAGATAAATCTACACTAATATGATGCCATTTCCCAGGATCGATGCCATCGATGCTTATTTCAATCTCGCCGAGACCGGTCTCCAAGCGGAAGCGGCCTACGGCATCATCAGGGGATACTGAAAACGAGTAGCAAGCTTCCTTTTCAAAAACCAATCGCTCAGAAGCGTAGAGCAAGTTTGCAGGAAGTTCTGTATCCACTTCATCGTCTTCCCACAAGAGCCAGAATGAAATTGTAAAATCATTGCCTAAATATAACTCAGGTGCATCTGGAGCACTCAGGTATGCCCCCTCCAATGCACCGTATTCACCCAATATTTGTTGCGTCCTGAAGACTGATTTTTGGCGAAAATCAGGACTTACATAATCAAATGAACCTGTTATCGAAGCATATCCATGAAGCCGCGCATCATTAGGCAAATACGTATCAGCGCGAGTATCACCAACAGAAATAGGCGAGCGATCATACACACGCTCATCAGAGGAAAAGTCAAAATCCCACCACACCGCAAGTTGATCTAGGAGCTCACCCGAATCTAGAACCGTAGCAGCATCACATGCGACAGTTGCATAATACTCCTCCCAGTCATCCGAAAGGCCATCCCCATCGGAGTCGAAATGAATCGGGTTTAAGCCTGCTGTAATCTCCTCACCATTTGTAAGCGTGTCCTCATCAGCATCTTGGGCCGAAAACTCCAGATCTATACTGGTCTCAGTAAACTCCGTAGCAATTCCACTGAACCCATATAAAGCTGGGTATGTATCAATGAATTGCGAATTTTGCGAATCTGGGTCATCGGGTAACGATATATAGCCCAAAGGATAATCATACTGTCGGCCTAATTTCTGTTCCAAATAATCAGGTATATAGTCGCCGTCGCCATCGCCATCTACATTATGAAAATCATCGAATAACTTTCTTTCGAAATTAGTTATGTGCAATCGATCTAGGCTAAAGTCATATGAATCAATATTCTCTACCGGATCCATGGAGTGCAACACCTCCCAATAGTCGGACAAACCATCTGACTCAGATGTAAAATACATATCCTGCGGATCGAGAACCAAATTGCCTACTCCTGGTACAAACTTTAAACGAGTAATACTAACCGGAGACTCACCTGATTCTAAAGGCTTACCATCGACCCCAATCTCTACCCCCTTAAGGCTAAGCGGAACAGTCTCAACCAACACTTGCACATTATCTGCCACCGGGCTCTGGCGGTCATAGCCATCTGGATAAACGTAGTCTACCAAAGCAAAAGCAAATCGATAGTCTAGATAGCTACTCGGATAAGACACCCCGATATAGGGATCTGCCGTAGTTCCATCAAAGTAATAGAAGCCAGGATTAATCGAAGGGTCCGGCACAGGCAAACCGTCAGCGCCCATTACGATCTCATAGTCATCATATTCTGGGTCGCGATAAGGAAGATAGTTCCAAGGAGTTTCATCACTCGGAGACAACGGATCCAAATATGGCAGATCCGATTCATAATCAAAGACAGGTTGCCCCTCTCCCGGCAAGGGTATTGCAATCGGAGGGCTTCCAACAAGCAAGGGCGCAGCATCTGGCGAAATCCATGCATCGGTATCCGAATTCACGTCAGTCGGGTCAGATCCGTAGGCAAACTCCATTATATTCGTCAAACCGTCACCATCAAAATCTGAATCGGCATTGTCATTTGGCTCAGTGTCCAAAGGAACGCTGAGGGCATCCAGAGGGTCAAAGCTGTAGAAAACTTCCCAGCCATCAGGCATTCCATCGGAATCCGTATCAACAGCACAGGCGTCAAGACCATTTAGAATCTCCCACTTGTTGGTCAGCTTATCGCCATCATAATCGAATTCGGCATCAGCGTAAAACGGATTGGTGCAGTTACTGTAAACCTCGTCACCATCCAACATGGTATCACCATCAGTGTCAGGGTTGGTCGCAATAGTGCCGTAGATCTGAATTTCCTGCAAGTTCGTCAGCCCATCATTGTCTTCATCGGCGGCAGGATCTACGGGACTGAGCGCGTACATGTATTCTTGGGTCAACGTAAATGCATCCGAACTAGGGCTGTCACCAGCCTGATACCCGGATACATTGAGATTCTTGGGATCAAGAATACTCCTATAAGCGTACTCAAATCCATCCGGAAGACCGTCGTTATCCGAATCCACCAGCGCCGGATTGGTACCAATTTCATATTCGAGACCGTTACTTAGGCCGTCGCCATCGTCATCAAGCTCATAGGAGTTTACTGGGAGATTAGTGGCGACAGCACCTGGAATGTAGAAGCTGAAGGGAGATGTAAGAATGCCATCACCAACATAGACTCCGCCACCACCGTCCGTATAATTATTTACGTTATAAGTGAGAAGTTCGTAAGTGGCAGTTTCCGAGAACCCAGGTGCTTCAAAATATACTTCCCGATGCACTTGATGAACTGGCTGCGGGTATCGTTGAGCTGGAAGGTTCAAATTTAAGGCGCTAACAGAACCAGTGCCTACCCATCCACTCAGCCATCCTGAGCCAATTTCACCCCATAATTTATTTAAAAGCTCTGGGTCTAGGCTCCAAGTAATTCCTCGCGAACCAGTCCAAACCGCTCCCGAGCTATCCGGCGCATTGGCCTCAACTGTATAATACCCATAATAGACCGTTGACGGATTTTCTGCGTAGTCGGGAGTAAATTCGCTTAAAGGCCCCGGTATTATCCATCCTTTCCCATAATAAGTTACAACCCTGTCAAGATCTCCAGGATCATCTGTCATTACTGAATAAAGCGCTGCATATTCTTCCTCATAAATGATCCACCCGCGATAGACATTATAAGATGGACCACTGAGGCCAATCGTATGGTTACAGACGTACTCTTTAGAGACAACCCCAGTTACCGGTATCCCACGCCAGAATAGGCGCGCTTTGACTGGGTGACGCCCCAATCCGTTTATATCGACAGACATATTTTCTGTATAACCCTCGTTCAAATGAGCCAACATAGGAGTGGACGCATCAAGGGTATAAACCATCGACCCCACCGGGTTCGGATTATTCAGGACCAATTCAAACGCTCCATATTGCACTAATCCTTCCGGGCTAAACTCAATATCCTGCCAAACGTAAGGCTCGGTAGGGTCCATCCCCATTACCAACTCTTCGTAATTAGTAAAATAGTCGAGATCCGCATCAGCATCGCCACCGGCTTCCAGATTTCCAAAGTATTTCAGTTCCCAATCATCTGGAAGATCATCGAAATCAACCGAACCACCGAATGCCGGATTCGTGCCGTTTGCGACTTCTTCGGCATCTGAAATCTTGTCGCCATCACTATCGGTAAGAAATGGATTTGAAAGCCAAGCAAACTCCATTTCGTTGCTCAAGCCATCTCCATCCGGATCGCCGGTACGTGTAAGGGAAAGATCGCCAGCGTAAAAGTATTCCCATGCATCGTAAAGCGAGTCATTATCTAAATCAGTCGGATCATTGAAATCTCCAGCCTCAACAACGACTGCAACCGTTTCGCTCGTAATCTTATATGGAGCAGTCATTGTCGCATGAATATAATGCGTACCACCGGGTAATCCGCTCAAGGTAAAGCTTCCGTCCGATTGCGAAACCAATTGCCTATATTCTCCATTCGCAAATACACGATAATTGGACTCTGCGGTAAAATCACTGTATCCAATATTAAGCGCCAGAGACTCCCCCGCCACAATCGTTACGACCTGCTCTCCTGTAGTTGATGAAAGCTGGATACGTGGCCTCAAACTAGTATTTAAATCCGAGAGATCAGTAGTCTCTTTAAAACGAACAGCATCAGCCACTGTCACACCGGCAGTTCCGTTGGCCACGATATCCACACTATAATCATTAGAGCCCTTCGGAAAATAGAAAGAACCTAGTTCTAGAAAACCCTCACCGATATGCTCCGTCTGATCGATTTCAAAGATAGTAGTTCCACCAACATGACTGACTCTTACCAGAACTGAATCCGCACGATCCCAGTCACTTTGATAGCGTACATGAACATCAGCAATAGAAGCTCTTGGTATAACTGGAGTGAAAGTTACAAAATTTGATGCGGCCCCCTCTCTATTGCTCAGGTACGAATCCCCAAAGGAGTTACTACCAGCGCCAGTTGACTGCCAACTACCGGTACTAACAGCGCTCCCCAGAGAAGCGCCATAGTGTTCTCCAACCCAATCAATAAGATAGTTGTTGGTCGGATTGTCATCCAGTATCAGCCGATACAAGTTGCTCTTCGCCGGATTGGCTCCGCCGTCCGCAATAAGCGAAGGCATAGCAAATACTCCCAGTAAGCCCACGCCCAAATATTGAATCGTGACTGACCACGTACGCAAAAGGCGCACTACAGCATCAAAAAGTGGTAACATACAGTAGTCCATGGTCTGGTTCTGGCGCTTGGAATAAAAATTCCCTTTCATAACAATAAACCGGCGATTAATGATTAAAGAGTGATGCCTCACTCAAAACACGAGAGGGCTGTTGGCGCGCCGCCATGATCACAGCAAGAAATTCTTCATGACCGGCCATACAAGCTCGTCTGGCAAAATTAACAGCTGCTAGCTTCACGAGTGTATGCTCATTGGGAGACTCAATGACTGACTGCAAAGACTTGGCGGAGATTCCCGGCTCTAAAACCGGAAGAATTTGTAAGGCTGGAATTCTCGATGCCATATTAGCATCTTGATTCAGGGCCAACACTGTAGCGGGAGCCTCCCATTCAAGTCCTTCAACGAAGGTTGGAGTGTCCTTCTGCAAGCGATCAATATTTAGCAAGGCCGTTCCGGCCATACCATTCGTTTCCTCGCTCAGCGAGCTAAGCAATGTAGCTTTCAGGCCATCAAAGAGGACTGGATCCACATTTGTGTCGCCATAGTAATTCTGTAAAAACACACTATAATACTGTAGGGCGTATTCGCGCCACAATGGATGTTGATTGTTATCGCGCACACCACTTACCAAAAGCCTCCCCGAAACATCAGCCCACTGAGATTGAGCGATCAACCCGTCAAGTAGATCGTTACGAATCGCTAGCTCCTCCATAGGCTTTTCAATTGATTCATTCGTATCCAGAAGCCAGTTGGCTATAGCTTCAATCGCTTCGGGCTGTAGTGAATCCCAGTCCAACGCATTCACTTGCTCCAGCCGCTCTCGATACGTAAAGCCAGAGTCCATAATTGATCGCAAGCCAAGAGGGAGCTCCTGACTAATACCGCTTGTATCAGCTAATCTGGAAACTGCACTTTCCACTACATCACCAGAATCCGCAGAGCCATTGTCTGCGGACATGTTTCCAGTCTCATGACTTTCAGACATCAAATCCACTTCGGGATGTGAGATCGACTCCTCAGCAGTAGATTCACTGACAGATTGTGAACTGTCCGACTTCCGATTGAGAAATAAAACTCCCGCTGCTAGCACCACCAAAGAGCCCACTAAAAACCATTTTAAAAATTGTTTCATGCGTCTACCTCAAGTGGATATATTCTCCGTTTTCATAGACTCTGATATGGTGACATACCGAACCAGAGACTTCGGTAGGTTTGAACATAACCAGATCATAGCGCCCAAACTCATCTAGATCATCATTACTGAGCGTCAGTTCGACGGAACCGTCCTCAAACATGACACCGGCCTTGAAAATACGGATCTGAAGGGTCACATCATCAGGCAAAGGGCTACAAATGAGATGGCTCGTTGCCAGATATACTCCTTCCTCAAAAAATTCCTCCGCATAGTAACCCTCAACATTTTCACGAAGCCAGAAACCATCAGTATTCACAATTTGAGCAATCGGCCCATCCTCACCAATACGCGCAGCCAATACCCGCGGGCGAATAACCTCTGTTCGATACAGTTCAAATACTGCGTCCGTACCATCGTCAGTTAAAAGGTCCATGTCGACATCGCCGCTATCGGCAGTCAGTCCATAAAGTCCTTTCCATTTCCACTTACGGATATAATTGCGGGTTAACGCTGGAGCGTCAGTAAGCACTGTTCGAGGATACACCGTGACCGTTACACTCCCACTCTCCAGACCACGTGTAGCACTAATTACAACTTCCCCAGGTTCATTGAACTGATGAATGACCGGGGCATCATCAGTTGTATTATAAACAGAACCGTCAACATCTATGCTTATTGCCGTGCCATCGGGATTTCCCCCCGCAGTTAATCGTAGAGAGTCACCAGCCCTGAGCGCGATATCACCATCAGCAAGAACATTGGTAGCAACCCAATTCAGAGTAGTATTCACTGTCGTGCCACCATTTTGAAAATCGATATCAAGATTCAATGGCGACCCATCGCTTGGCAAATTGACATCAGCAAACCAGGCATCACCCGGGGCACGCGCGACGAGGGTTCCGTCACTCAAGTGCATCATGCTCAAGTAACAAGTTCTCCCCTCAATAAACGCTGGTGAAACCGCACTGTAGCTTGTCTCGCTTTCGAGTGATTCACTGGAACCAATGTAGCGGGCCAGCCATGCATCGTAATCTTCCTCTGAAAGTCCTGTTGGCTTCGCTAGCTCAATACCTGATAGTGAAATCCAACGGTCGTCATAAACGTTATCCCAATGAAGTTGGTAGGTATGTTCGCCAGCTGCCAGATAGGGCAAATAGATCTCCAGAACATACACTCCATCACTGATCGATTGCACATGATCTGTCGTTCGAACAAATTCCCCATCGATATAGTGGTGAATCACTAATGACCGCCTAGCGTTGTATTGTCCCTCGAAAATATAACGAACCGGTACCCGTAATTGGTAAATGCCTGCTTCAGGTAAGCTAAAGCTGATTCCTATCTTTCCGGAAATATCACCAATCTGCATTTCTCCAAAAACATTGGTATTCCACTTACCCTTTAAGGCGGTAGCTTGCGACAGCCCTACCGCAAGGTAGCTCTGCCAGTCTGGCGCAGCCCGATTCAGCGGGTCACTGTGTGCATAGTAAACTTCATCATAATCTGAAACGCCATCTTCATCGGTATCTGCTAATAATGGATCCGTTCCCAGAGCAATTTCCTCCTCGTCGTATAAGCCGTCATTGTCAGTGTCCAAGCGGAATTCAATCAACTCCACGGAAGCACGAGCGTAATTATCAAGATTCTTGGAATCTTCTGCATGAAGCAAAAGTCCAATGAGCGTATCATCTGCATTCGGATAAGAATCCGCAGCGGTAACAATTTCACGCCACAGAACCCCGTCATTTGAAAAGCTAATCGTCGTGCCAGTGTTTGTACGCTGCATCCGCATAAGTAGCCCCGGTACGCTAACCCCATCCGGCTGACGTCTAAATAGATCACGATCTCCTGTATAAGGTTTGCGATAGCGGCGATAGTATCCCCCATTCTTACGATACTCAGCGGTAATATATGGCGAATATCGATCGGTGGATTCACGCAAAGTAAATGCAAGGGTGGAATTCGACTGTTCCCCCTCTAGGCTATCAACACGAAATGTCATGCTAAAATTCGATTCGATATCACAGTAAAAGAAGGCTCCACGATCCCCATTACCAGATCCAGCCAAACGCCAAGAATCACCAACCTGCCAAACCATGGGGACTCCCGTGCCACCAATCGCGGTCATTTGCCATGGTTCAGGCAGACCAATAGCATCAGGATGATCATTTTCATCAAACAAGCTTGTTTGAGCATGGTATTCGTCGAAATCGCTCCAATCATCGCCATCCATATCTTCCAGACTTGGATCAGAGCCCAATAGCAATTCCGTGGCGTTGCTCAGCCCCTCCCCGTCTAAATCCTGATCAGCATCATCCACAGAAAGATCGAGGCCATACTGATACTCCCAAGCGTCTGGCATGCCATCTCCATCTGAATCTGTCGACCAGACATCAGATCCAAGCGAGCGCTCCAGCTCATTGGTCAGGCCATCACCATCAAAGTCAATACCAGCAGGCTCATCGGTTGAAACAACAATGCTATCAACAACTGCGGTCTTCTCCTCAGACTGATCTGCGTCGCCAGCTTGAGAAATGCGTAGACGCGAGAAAGCAGTGAGATCCACATCAACAAAAGGAATGCCTTGAACGATGGGAATGCCATTTATGCAAAGCAGCCACTCTTTAGCCTCATAGTCAAAATAGGCATCATAATCATTCCAGTCACTGGCTGATGTGCTGACATTCACTTTAATCCATTCAGCCACCTCTGGATCATATACATTGAGGACATTCTCGCTTGTGTAACCAAACAAACCAGCAGTTGGTCCCGTTATTGACTCTGGACTAGGCAAAGTGCCCGGAATTAGCTTCGCGCGAAAACTGAGCCAAACCCTCGGATGACCATCTGCTCCCATGATATGCTGCATCGAAGCAGATGTATTCTCGGAACTAGTTAACAGAGCGTCTTGATCGCCACTAACCATAACTGCATTTGCAGTCCAGTAGAGTTGTCCATTCAGGGGACCGGTAAAATAATTATCCACCAAGTCGAATGAAGCCCGCCATGCGAATGAATCAGCGCCATCATCAAGCAACGTGCCAACCTCATCGTTAGCTAAAAGAGGATTCAAGCCGTAGACTCCTTCAAGGCCATCATTCAACTTGTCTCCATCAGTATCGGAATTCAAGGGGTCCGTTTCACCTGGATCGACAATCCCATTCAAATTGACGTCTTCTTGGCTATTGGTGAGTCCATCACCATCCAAGTCCTGCCCTAGGGCGTATTTACTCTCCAAATATTGCTTAATTTGAGAAAACTCGCTGCTGCTGATACTAGATTTGAGCACGATGACTTCAGCGATATCTCCTCCGAAATAGTGAGTGCTAGCAGCGCTCTTGCGTCCCAACCCAAAAATAGAAGAACTGCCACTAGACCAAGTTTGCTCACCAGTCTGTTCAAGATACCCGTTGTAGCCCATGTTCCACAAGGAAATCGAGCCACCATTTCCGGCATTCCCACCCGTTCGTGATACGACCGAAATCCAATAGCGATCCAGATAGCTAGCTTCGAGGTCTTGATAAAGGCCAGTTGCTCCAACGCCTACATCATTAATCCCAATATGATTGTCCTCAGGGCCAAAGCGCAACAGTGGCGCTCCAGTAATGCTACTGTCCTGGTTAAAGCTAATGACCGCAGCCTTGTCATGGCCTCCAGTGCGGCGCTGCACAATAATCATGCTGAAGTCTTCTAGGCCGGGGTCAAACCCGGCATCACCCAGTAAATAGTCATCTACCCCATCAAACTGAATGACAGGCTGGGTATTTAATGACGGAGCAATCTTCTGCGGACGAGAAGCAGAGGTTTCCGCAATAGCTTGAACATCGTAACCGCTGGAATCCACCCAGCTATCAACGAATCCGTTTTCATCCTCATTTACTCCGACTCCAGCCTTCAGCCAAACGGCCAGAGTAGGAACGGATAGCACAGGACCGAGGTCATCTGCAACATTAGGAAGCATTCCAAGCGCCAACTCGCGCTGGTTGGACAATCCATCACCGTCAAAGTCGCTATTTGCTGATTCATCCAAAGACCCAAACAATTCGTATTCGAGGGAGTCTTCCAATCCATCGGCGTCGACGTCTAATGCAATTTGATACTTAGCCCCAAGTGACTCTTCCAGAGCACGCAGTTCGGACTGATCTAGCACACGGTCAAACACCAAGACTTCAGCAATCTGTCCCGATAGAAGATCATTGTTTCCATCCTCAGTCGTTTTCTTTTTACCAAGAAAATAAAACTCTGAAGCACCACTTTCCCAAGTCTGCACTGCCGTGCTTTCCAACGTGGACATATGGCTAAGGGCTCTCACTGCCAGAGTTGCATTTACCCCGTAGCCATCACCACCGCTACGAGTGATAGACACCAATTGAATATCATTAGTCGTTGCAGGATTCAGAGCGACAAATCCCCCACTGACACTCCGACCTACATCATTAATGCCTACATCACCCAGATCCGGTCGGTTCCACCTCAACAAAGGGGCGCCAAGCGCGACATCAGATGTCGAGTAACTGAATGATGCGGACAATCCATTATCAGCCTCTTGGCGGGTAACTGCAATAATCGTAAAGTCCCCCGCACTCGCGTCAAATTGGCTAACGCCCTCCAAAAAGTCATCTACACCATCAAAAGAAACTGCTGGATGCTCGCCGTAGAATGACTCCAACACCGTCGGCCTTGAACTCACCTCAGGTTGTTCAGCATAATCATCCCAGCCGGAGAGGTCTTCCCACTGTGCGACAAAACCATTTACGTCAAGTGACAATCCGGAAGAGGCATCCAACCAGAGCCTGAGTGCGGGATGTCTCTGAATTGAATCCGACTCATCAGCCACATTTGCATTAGTACCTAGATTCTTCTCTCGTAGATTATTAACGCCATCACCATCTGGATCATCCAAAGCGCCATATGCTAGGGATTCAAAGGTTTCCAGTTCCCAACCATCAGGTAAGCCATCTAAGTCGCGGTCTACTTCAATGCCTAATTCATAACCAAGGAGACATTCCAGCGTTCCCAGTTGATCGTCACTCAATGCGGAGTCATATACTCGTACTTCATAGATTTCTCCACCAAAGAAATGGTCTGAGCTTGGCCGCTTTTTACCCAGATAGAATCCGGATGCCACTTGACTCGTCCAGTTCTGAACACCGTCAGCGGCATACCCCTGCGAGTCCGTAAGCACGCGTAAGGAGAGATCACCTCCATTCCCATTGACGCCACCGCTACGGCGAACCGATACAATCTGTACTTCGTCCTCAGCTGCCACGCCTAAATCGGCATAAATTCCGTCTGAGCTGACACCTACATCATTGATGCCTAAGAAGCCCCAATCCGGTCCCCAACGAACCAGTGGCGCTCCTGTCGCGCTAGTGGTAGTGCTGTAGCTTAAAGAGGCTGCCAACTCGTGACCGCCCAACTTTCGTTGAACCACTACGATTGTATAATCAGAAGAGGAAACATCGTAAGACGCATTGCCTGATAAAAAGTCGTCAATACCGTCAAATGTAATTGCAGACTGACCATTAAAGGCTCCCGCGGTGAACACTGGTTTTGAAGATTCAGACCCCTGCAAAGCATTATCGCCTGCGGCCAAATCGTTCCATGAAATAACGCGACCAGATTCATCTAGCTGCACCCCACTATCAGCACTGAGCCATAGCCGGAGATGAACCCCTTGCGAATCGTCCAAGCCATCCCCGTCGGTATCTGCTAAATTGGGATCGGTCTCGCCAACATCGACTAACCCATTCCCATTGATGTCCTCTTCGCTGTTGAGTAATCCGTCGCCATCATTATCCAACCCTACGGGCTCAGAGTACCCTACAGAGACTGCGTCCAGTGAAGTCTGATTTCCACCTGGATTAGAACCTATACGCAACTGGGAAAAGAACGGTGAAGGATTGGCAAACCCTAAGCCCTCGCCGACACGTACACCGTTGAGCCAAACACTCCATGTTTGAGTCTGGTAATCCAATCGAGTAGTCAAACGAACCCACTCCCCTAAACTGATAGCACCATGTTCAAGCAGCAACCACTGCCCACCTTCATGCCAATCACCATCAAAAACCATCAGTTGCCCAGCATCATTGAAGCAATAAGCGACCGCGGAGTTAGCTGTCAGCTCTGGTGGTGACTCAAACCCCGAAGCCTTCAACTGAAAATCAACCCATACAGTTTGATAATGTTCGGCGGTGAACGAGTTCTGCAACACCAGAGGCTCTTCAGAAGCAGCCAAAAGCAAAGATTTATCGCCTTCTATACTACTGCCAGACTGAACTACAGGGAGTGCCCCCTGCGACACATGCCATACATCAGTTTCCACCAACGGCCCAATATTATAGCCCTCAAATCCATCAAGAAATGGAATAATGGAAAGCAAATATTCGTCAGGCGATAACGGATTAGAGCCATTCGCAAGCTCTACACTGTCACTCACCCCATCTCCGTCCGAGTCCGGATTACCTGCATTTGTGCCAGATAAGTATTCAGTTAAATTGCTCAGGGAGTCAAAATCGATGTCCCAATTACGGTCATCCCGAGTAGGGTCCATTCCGTGATCGATTTCATAAGCATCTGGGATGCCGTCTAAATCTAAGTCCAAGAATAGCGGATTGACCTCTCCCGCGTAAAAGAAATCAAAACCTAGATTCGCGTTACCATCCGTAGAGATCCTGAAGCTACTAAATGATAATAGACTCGCATCCAAAAATCCTAAATCCGCCAGAATCAGCTGCTCATCCAAGAACAAGTCCCAAGTCTTGGTCGCATAATCCAAGCGATAAGTAAATCTGTGCCATTGCTCACTGGTGCCTTCGAAGAGTAAGTATTGCTCACCGGAATATAGCCATTCTCCCTCACCTAGACCATCGCCATCCTTAGCAACAACTTCCCCCTTGTCATCTACTCGAACGAATCCAGTCTGAGCGGAGACACCAGTAAATCGGCCAGTTGGTAGATCATCAATTTCGCCTGCCTCAGGCTTAATATAAAAATCCACGAACATAACCGAGCCTTGTTGTCCAGTGAAGCTAGCCTCAATGCGATGTGGAGTATCAATCAGGCTAAAGAATAGCGCTTGTTGACCAGATGCCGAATCCTGGTCGCTAATTTCGGGGGATCCCTTCTCAACATTCCAGTAGGCATCAGTTGAGAAAGCGCCTACGGTGTAGCCATCCACGGATTCAAAATCCGCCTCAAATGGCAGGACAGTCTGCCCTGAAGCTGCGTTGAATATAAGGCAGGCAGCAAAGCAGCCTGCGAGTTTAGTGGAGCCAGCTCGCCGCATAATCGGAACTTTCTGTTGAGAAGTTTCGCTTACTTGCGGCCAGATTTTTTCTTGCGCTTGTCAGCAAGCACCATCAGTCCAGTGGTCGTGAGCAGCACAGTACCAATACTCGACATTTCAATCAGCGTTCCACCAGAAGTCTCACCCGCAAAGGCTAGGCTTGGTAGCAGTATGAACAACAGAGAGAGAAGTGAGACTTTCATGACAGACAGCTTGGTATATGGGAGAATATCATCAACCGATTAAGATCGATATCAACTAGGGAGAGCCAGAAGTTGGCAAACGTAGCTATACCGTCAACATAAATATTTCACCCTAACAAATTCGATTTCAACTATCAGTATCTTATCTTTGGATAATTTCTATCCCTAACAACTTTCCCGACCTTCCCTCGACCAGAGAACAGATTCTAACAATGAAACTCAACGCTGTCCGAATTTTCGCACTGATCAACGTCCTCATCGTAGGCTACCTATTCCATGAACTCTACCAACTGAGGCATCCTGAGAGCGAAAAGCAGCCACAAAGCCAATCAGCCACTAGCGCCCCAGAGCCCGACTTAGATCAAGCATTCGCCGATGCAACGAACGAAGAAGCAAGCCTACAAGAGCGCATAACAGCACTAAGCGCCCTTTCATTAACGAGCCTCAGCCAAGAGCAAGCCAGCCAGATTGCCGAAACCATATTCAAGCCAAGCCCCAACACCTCGATACTATCGACACTTGAGCTGCGAAATCAAGGCGCGCGCCTCCTACTCAACGCCCCCGCAAGCCAAGAACAGCTGATAAAATCGCTCAGCGCGATTGCGCAAGACCCGAGCGAAGCACTCCCGATACGCAACCAATCATTGATTTTGCTCTATCAACTAACCAGTAAAAACGACAGTATTGCAGCAGGAACCAAAGAATTATTTGCCCAAACCAGAGAAGAGCTATTCAGCGATCGGTCTACTTCGCTTGCCGCTACAGTAATCGAGGGCGACGCTTTTCTTTTCGAACGTAATTCTGAACTGGTTAGCGCAGAAGAATTGAGTGAGCGCACCCTAAGAGGGCTTAGAGACCTGCGCTCTTCAGAGCCTGTTCAGCTTGCAGCACTACAGGTTGCGACAAAGAACAGAATAACTTCAGCAAGAGAGGACGCCGAGGCCATTGCCAAGGACAACCCATCCCAATCACTAACCCTAGCCGCGCTGAATGCTGCCGCCACTTTAGGCTCAAGCGACGAATTCTTTGAGAGCTTATCCTACCCTGACAGCAAACTGGAATTAGTGCGACTACAGGCCCTAAGGAGTAAATAGCGAAGGAAACAGCCCTGAATTTAGTTGATATTGCTCTACTGTAATCGTCTCAGGGAAACGGCCATCAGAGTAAGCAACATCAATAACGTGCGGCAACTTCATACCCCCAATTTCTCTGTAGTCCCCGAACTCTAGATCGTATTTCAGCTCATCCCGAATCAAACGACTTTTAGTAATGAGAAACGTCTGGGCATCCAGCCACAGTTCCTGGTGCATGCCCGCGTTTTCCCATGATAGATAATACTCTCCTTCAGCATCACGCTTTGCACTTACCTTCAGCCCATCATCATACGAATTCCCCAAGGGCATCCCTACAGCCATTCGCGCCTGATACCACGGACTCCGACTCACAGGCTCAGCATTACTGGCGCTACCCTGCGAATAACGGGAGCGAATCCACCTAACCATTTCACCGTCACTCGTGTATTCGAATCGAATCTGTGCAGTCTCTGCAACCTCACGAATCTTGCCGTCAGCCCGGCGCATCAAAGAAAAAGTGGCCTGCTCCCCATTACCCAGAGCTAGAGTCCCTCGCATAACAAGGGACCGCAGGTCCGGTTCAGTGCTTCCGTAAGTTGCCAGTAAATTAGCCTTAAGTAACAATTGAGGGTCTAACTCACCATTCTGCCCATGAATTTGAAAAAACTCAGTCTGGCTTGCAGCCTCCACTTGCTTCTCAGCCACTGGTCCCTCAGCATACTCCTCCTGCCCCCAAACAGATTGCCGATCACGACAAACACAGGGATCAGCAACAATTGTGACAGTCCACCAAAAATAGCGATTTTAAACAATAAGCGGTGATCCCACATGCTAGAAAGCCGACTCATACGCCATAGCTCAAACATCTACCCCAAGTAGCCAAGCGAAAAGTCGCCTATTCAGTAATATCGATCTCAAAAGCACTTCCCAGACTAAGTGCTGCGGTGCTCAGCACGTCAGAAATCTTTTGGCCGTTGCCGAAAAACTTGGCGGCGTTGTCCTGCAATGCCCGCGCCAGGCCGATCACCTCGCCCACGGTCCCGAGCATGTCCACGCCGTTCAAGCCGTTGTTGGTCAGCCCGCGAATATCGAGGATGCGCTCGGCGTCGTAGGGAACGCCCTTCACGTGGAAACGCAGTTCATTGCCGTCGCTCCCGCCATCGCGCTTGCGTCGGATGTCCTTGGGCAAAACGGGCACAATCTGCGTGACCTCCCCGCCCCGATTGCGCGACACGAAGCCAAACGCCTCATTGCGCAGAGCGAGGTTGAACATCGTGGCGCCCAAAAAGTCCGCCGCCGTCATTTCCGGGTTTGGCGACACCTTCATCAAATCATAAAGCGGATGCCCGGGCGCGCGGTGCTTCTCGCCATTGCGTTCCTGATAAACCACGAGCGGCAGCGTCGACACCGTGCGCGACAGCACATTGACGCAGCTAAACACCGTCGCCACGCCCAGCGCCGAAAGCTCGGTCACTTTCACACCCGACAACGTCGAGAGCCCGGACAAAATCGCATCCAGCAGCTCGTCATTAGGATTGGCCAGCGTCGACGGCTCACCGCCCACCGCAACCGCCTTCGGCTGCCGCTTCCCCAATCCTATGGCGCTAAAAAATCCCACAACCCCAAATTAGGGCGGCGGGATTCAACAGCGCAAAACGGCTATTTCACAACGTTTACCAAATGGTGCTATTTGGTCACAACACGGTAGCAATATCACGTGGCTTTTGCGTATTTTCTTCGACTGGCTTATCTACGTTTTTTGCTGTTTCATTGAATTGCCACTTCAGCAAATCATTCACTGTCGAGCGGTAGCCCCAGAATGGAGCACCATCCTTGCGCCATTTGCGAATGGTGTTTTCACAAGGCAAGTTTTCCTCTGCGGCCAGTTCTTTGATGCTTAGCAATTTTCCATCTGGTGTCATATCTCGATAAATCCCCTTTCTTCGTAAACTGAATGCTCGGCGGAGTCGTCTTCCTGCTTCATGGCTGCGCCGATAGCCATGGTCAGGCCAACAATGCCGTCGATTCGGCCGCGTTGGTTGCGTTTCTCAAATTTCTTATTCTCGGACGGGTCTTTGACCACGGTTGCGTTGGAGGCGCACATGTTGAGCACCAGGTTGCCGCCGTGGTTGATGCCGCGCGTGGCGATTATGGACTTAGCGATTAACTGTTGTAACTGAAGCTGAATCTCTGCTCTACGCTTGTCTGAGTTCGCTTCAGGCTCATCTATAGACGGATAGAAACTCTGCATACACTTGGCATCCCAGTAGGCATTTTTCAAAACATGGAATGACGGACTGCTAGCAGCCACTTTCGATACATTGGTTTTTCTTCCCATGAGATGATTTCGGTTAAACTTTAGTGCTTTCGTGCATACTGAGGTCCTTTAGCCTACGAATTCGACGACCTTCGATTTCGCCTTTAGCGGCATGATGGAGAAATACTGTTCGGCCTTGGCTTTGGTAGCTAACGCGCGGTAATGGTCGAATAGGACTTGATCGCTGGCTTTGTGCCCGAGGAGACGGGAGGTTTCCAGCGGGTTACCTTTGAGGGCGTAATGGTAAGTGCCAAAACTATGGCGCATGGCGTTCGAATCCCATTGAGTGCGCCACTTACCAGTCTCCTTGTCTTTAAAGCCGAACCCTGCGGCCTTAAGCAGCTTCTGAAAGCGTTTCTGGTAATCATTTGGTATGGGCATTGGCGGCAACCACTCCTTCACGCTTCTGGCATAGGGACAGCCAAGCCAAAGCATTTTCAGGGATGTCGATATTCCGGATGCGGCGCTTCTTTGCCATGGCACCGGTTATCGTCACAAATGGCGGGTGTTCAGCATCCTTTACGTTTTCCCATTGTAGGCGCTTCAACTCTTCGGTTCTAATGCCGCAAAATAGCCCGAGGATGACGGCTCCCAACAATCGCAACTCAGAGTGTTCCTGAGCAGCATAAAGCAGCTTTTTGGCTTGTTCCGGCGTCAATATGCTGGGTTCCTTGATTGATCCTGAATTGCCGCAAAGCTCCTTACGGTCGTAGTCGGTCAGCTCATCAATGGGTGAAAGCGAAATGTAGCGCTTCTGAACGGCATATTTAAGTATCTCTGCAACAACTGCCATGTAGTTCTGCGTCGTTCGCGGGCTGGATTCAAGCCCAAGTAGCCAATCTTTGATGTCGGCAACACTGAGATCTTTAACTGCGGTATCTTCGAAGGGGCCCTGGAATTTTTCCGCTCGGTGCCGAAAATCCCGGTAACTGCGTTCGCGCAGGTCGCCACGCTCAAATCGCACCTTTTTACTGCTAACGACTTCATCGATGACTTCACCGACTGTGCGTTCGCCGCCTTCGGGACGCAGACGCTTGATGGCGAACTCGACTGCCTCAGTCAGCGAAATCTTGTGCTCACGCAGTTTCGGTAGGCAGATTGCCAGTTCGTTCCGTTCCTCGCTGGTTGCAGTGAAATAGCCTTCACCTTGCTTGCGGAAGCCTCGGAACTCGTCAGATGCCCACTTCTCGGCATCACCCTTCGATTTGAACTGTTTGCGATTCCTGACAGTTCCAGTCAATCGAGCCGGAACAATGACCATGTAAGAGCCGCTGAATGCATTCCCGGCAGTCTGATTGATGATTTCCCGAATCTTGATGCCCGAACCTTTGGGGTGCTCCCAACTCTTGAGCTTACAGTCACTGCTTGCAGCCATATGCATAGACTGAACCACGCTGTGCAGAGTGGCAAGCTGTTTTGACAGGAATGAGACAGGAATTCCTTAAAAATCTCGTAAGTCGTTGATTAAAATGGTGGAGGTGGCGGGAGTCGAACCCGCGTGTCCGGAGGTTTCAATTATAGCGTCTACAGAAATAGTCAGTCTTTTGTGTTCAGAACTCAGTCGCGGACAGACACGCTACTGAGCCCCAATTAACCTGTAAGATACGGCATGCACCCGGTTACCCGATGCAAACTATACTCGCTAGCTGACGCCTCATTCCCTTAACGAGCATCCGGGGTGAGACGAGGCTGACTTAAGCAGCCATAAGCTCGCCCTGAGGAGCGAACTCGACGATGTTATTTTCGCCAATTATAGTGCGATGGATTTGATACGGAGCCAACCATCATCTCCGTCCTGCAGCCATAACCTACGGCTCCGGGTCGAATCCGGAACACCCCCAAATTGTAAGTTGGGGAGGCATGGGCATGAATGCCTCTCAAAGATCAAAAGAAAATTCTCATACAATCAAACGCCATTGTCAAGAAGCTGTAATAACATTCCACATAGGGCACGAAGAGGGCTCGGCTCAAATTTGCGCTTTCGCCTTAATCAAAATTAACTTAGTTTGTGACCATGAAAAATCCACTACGCTTTCCCTGTCAACTTGCCAGCGCAAGTTTGCTAATTCTCTACCCTGCCCTTTCCGCAGACACGCTGGAATTGCGGAATGGGTCCACACTCAAAGGCTCCTACGAGGGTGGGACCCCAGAGTTTGTCCGCTTCAATTTCAATGGAGCCACTCAAGACTACAATCGGGGTGACATCGCGAGCCTAACCTTCTCCAAAGAGGCTCCAAGCAAGCCAATTGAAGTTACGACTGCATCTGAACAAACAATCGCCTCTAGCGCGCCAACAAGCAGCACGGTTATCGAAATCCCCACTGGAGCGACCCTAATGGTTTCCCTACAAAGTGGCATTAATTCCGGCAAAGTTAAGCCAGGGCAAAGCTTTCCTGCGGTCTTAATTTCTGACCTACGTGTCGGCAACGAAATCGTACTTCCTGCGGGAACCGTAGTACAAGGAAAAGTTGTCGAAGCGAAGTCTGCTGGCCGCTTGCGGAAATCCGCAGACCTAACACTGACCATCGACAGCATTTCCTACAATGGGCAACAAGTAGCCGTAAAAACAAGTACTCAGCAGGAAACCTCGGCAGGTAAAGGCGGGCGCAAGGTATTGGGAGGCGCGGCAGAAGGCGCGGCGATGGGCGCAATTTTTGGTGCAATTAATGGTGACGCCGGTGACGGCGCTGCCGGGGGCGCGGCAGCAGGTGCAGCCAGCGGCCTGCTCCGCAAGGGAGACAACGTAGAATACTCAGCAGGCTCTGTCCTTGCCTTTACATTGGAAAGCCCAGTGCGCCTTTAGGCAACTTCTTGGAACAGTTTCAGTACGATATATGATCATTAAGGGCACCTTCGTTTAACACCTAGTGTGGTGTCAGCGAAGTTCGCTGCATAAATACTGAACCTTACCGAGGATCAGATTTGCGTCCGGTGTCCACTTAAATGGCTTTGGTTGCTCGTTGTATTTGGTGATAAATGTTTCGATAGCTTCTCTGAGCGATTTGAGGCTGTTGAATGAAGCCCTTCGTATCTGTTTGTTGATAATGATTCCGAAGAAGCGTTCGACTTGGTTAAGCCATGAGCTGTAAGTGGGCGTGAAGTGAACGTGCCAATGCGGTCGTTTTGCCAACCATGCATTCACCTTTTCGGC
>JAVDPD010000040.1 GCA_031296935.1 Cerasicoccus maritimus | reverse complement strand
CAGGTATTGTTTTTGATCTATCATCGGTTGCCGGGTTGAGCAAGTGCTGGACCCGGCAACTTCATGTTATCTCTAGCCAACGTTCCGCGGGACCGTCGGATGCAGTAGTACGATTGAGCAACGCTTACCATCGCAGTCGGACTCGCCAATTTGCCCAATGGGCAAATATCTGGGTGCAGCGGCACGCTGCAAAAAACCGGACGCCTTGCGACGCCCGGTTTTGGAAACTTTTTCCTTTAATTTTTAATCTTTAATCACCTTTGAATCAAAATTCAAAGGAACACGCATCGAGGCGGTTCTTGATCTCATCGACCATCTTTTCTTCCGCTACCTTGCCCTTGGCGGCGAAGGTGACGGAGAAGCGGACGAAGGTGCCAGCGTCATCCCACGGCACGGTGCTGATCAGCAGTTCGCGGATGAGGAATTGCGAGAAGTCTTCAGCAGTCTTGAACTCTACCTTTTCGCCAGCTGGAGTGGTGGCGCTTTGCGGAATCGCGGTGTAGAGGAAGAAGCTGCCCTTGGGCTTGCTTACGGTAAAGCCGGAGTCCGTCAGCGTCTTGACCAGCAGGTCCATTCGGCGCGAATACTTGGCGGCGATTTCCTCGGTGATCTGCGGGTTGTCCAGCGCAAGGGCGGCGGCCTTTTGGATCGCCAGGAACTGGCCGGAGTCGCTGTTGTCCTTGACGTCCGAGTAGGCCTTAACCATCAGCTCGTTGCCGCAGACCCAGCCAATGCGCCAGCCCGTCATGTTGTAGCTCTTTGACAGGGAGTGCAGCTCGATCGCCACATCCTTGCCGCCGGGAACCTGTAGGATCGACAGCGGCTTGACGCCTTCAAACACGAGGGCGGCGTAAGCGGCGTCTTGCAGCACGACGATGTTGTTCGCCTTGGCAAAAGCGATGACTTCCTCGAAGAACTCAACCGTGGCGGAAGCGCCGGTCGGGTTGTTCGGGTAATTGATCACGAGCACCTTGGCCTTGGCCAGCACGTCCGCGGGAATGCTCTTCAGGTCGGGCAGGAAGTTGTTTTCTGCGGTCAACGGTAGGTTGTAAACTTCGCCGCCGAGATACTTGGCGTGCGTGCCAAAGACCGGATAGCCGGGGGTGGTCATCAGCACGTAGTCCCCTGGGTTGATGAAGCAGGCGGGGATCATCGACAGCGCGGTCTTGGAGCCGATGCTGTGGCAAACCTCGGTCGACGCGTCGATCTCGACGCCGTAAACCTTCTGCATGTGGCGGGCGACGGCTTCCTTGAAATCCGCGCCGCCGTTGTCGGCGTAGCCACGGTTTTCCGGCTTGCCGGCTTCGGTCACAAGTGCGGAAACGACTTCCGGGAAGGCCATTTCGTCGGGCTCACCGACACCCATGTCGATCAGCTCGACTTCGGGCTTTTCCTTTTTGGCGGCGATCTTCGCGCGCTTGATCTTCTCAAACTTATAAATAGCGGTGGACTTGCCGTATTGGGCGCCACCAATGCGTTCAGCGAAAAGTTGCTGGATGTAGGGATCTTCTGACATGATGATTTCTCGAAAACCGAACACCAAAGCCTGACGGGCGCTTTGCGGCAAGTCTAAACCAACTCTCGCATAGGCATCATCCGTGAAGGGAAACCGCAGAGAACGCGGAGGACGCAGAGAGTTTTTTTCGCTTTCAAATTTTAAATTCGACCCCGCTCTGCGTCCTCCGCGTTCTCTGCGGTTTAAAATCATTTTGAATCGGGCACCTTTTCCACGCGATATTTTGCGCCCTGGGCGTCTTGATAATAACCGCCCTCAAGCGGAGTCAGCACCAAGGCATTGGTCGGCGTCTTCGAAGTTTCCACCGTCGCCGCCCCATCGTCCGCCTTGGGTTTGGCGAGCTTCATTAAAATCGGAATCACCAGCGTGAACAGCACCACGATGATCGACACCACCGCGAGCACGCGGTAGAAGCCTTCGTTGTCGATCTCTCCCCAAAACGCCGCGCAAACCATCGCCGCGAGAATACCAACCACGCCCGCCGCGACCGGCTGCACCCAGTCCATCTCCTCGGACAACTTGGGCAGTTGCAAAAGCAGCGAATGCGACAGCCCCAGCCCAACAACGATCAGCGTGATGGTGCATTTCCAAAAGACGTCGTCGCCCTGCTCGGTCCACATGGCAAAGATCAGCATCGCCGCCGCCAGAAAGTTGATCGCCACGCCGGTCCACCCGAGCGCTGGGAGCTGCCGTTTTTCCACAAACGCCGCGCAGGCCATCGCGCAAATACTGGCCGCCGAGATCGAAAACGTGGTCCCCATGATCTTGAGCTGGATCTCGCCAAACTCGCCCCCGAGCACGGTCACAATGCCAAGGATCGCGGTGATGATCAGGAAGCCGATGAAGGACTTCAGCAGGAGGTTGCGGGCGTCGTGGGTGGTCATGTTGTTGGTAATTTACGGGTGATCCTCGTAATCAGCAAGCCCAGGCCAAAGATGGTGTATTCGAGGATTAGCATAGGCCATTTGAGGTCAAAGAATAGCGAACAGGCCATGAGGGCGACAATCGCCAGAGCCCAGGCAACAGCTTGAAAGATTAAGTTATTTCTGGGCGTTTTATGCCAAAGCAGGATGCCCGCGATAATCGCCATCGGCAGATAGGCAATGATCCAAATTGCGTAATAGATGCCCACGCCCGAAAGCGCTGGGTCGCCGCAGTTGAGCAACTGAATTAAAAACCATATGGCGGCATATGCGCCTCCGAAATAGAGGACGCCAAATAGCAATGCGCTGATGCGGTTCATGGCTGGTCGGAATCAACCTTCCCCAAAGTTCCCCTCCGCCAAAAAGCGGCGGGTGAGCTCGAGGGTGCGAGGGTGGTTCATGATCAGGTAGTGGCTGGAGGGGACGATGGCGAAGTCGCGCATGCCGTCGAGTTTCGCGCTTTCCACCGAGACCTTGCCGTCGTGTGGACCGTTGAACATCCACGCGAACCACGGGTCGATCGACTTACAGCCGGCGATGACGCCTGCCTCGTAGTTTGCGGGGCCGATCTGGTTCGGCAGGGAATTTTCATCGGTCACCAGCTGCTGGCCAGGCTTACCGAAGCCCCAACGGAAGATCCACAACTTGCGCAGCCAGTCGGAGACTTCGCTGCCGTGGTTGGGCGGGGCGATGTGCACCACGCGGTGTAAGTTGTCCGGGCGGTGATGCTTTAAATACTGCCGCGCCATGATGCCGCCCATGGAAAACGTGACGAAATACAACGGGCGGTCGGCTGGGATGTCGGCACCGGCAATCGCGGGCGCGAGCTCATGCTCGACCAAGTCTTCGATTGGCTGGCGCGTGCTCGGGTAATCGATCAGCAACACGCGGCGCCCGGGCTCAGCGAGGGTGTTGATCATTCGATCGAGATGACGAAACTTCGGGCCGATGCCATCGAGCAGAATCACGGTCTCCGCGCCATCGCGCTGACCATACTCGTGCACCTTGGTTTTAGAAACAGACCACATGGGAAAAATTAGTTAGTGGGTTTATAGACCTTCGGGCTGGGCTTGCGAGGCTTTGCGTTACGTAGAAGCGGCATCTTGCCGCTTTGGTTCCAGTTGGATTCGGCAAAGCGGCTAGAAGCCGCTTCTACGCCGTAAACGTCGCCTTCGTCCTAAGCCTGCTCAGCGAGTTGCTTGAGGCCTTTGAGGTCGAGCTTGCCGGTGGGGAGCACGGGGATGGCGTCGACCTTGTGGATGATTTTCGGCGTCCAAAGGTTCGCTAAGCCGGCTTCTTTTGCTTTGTCACGCAAAGTGGAGTCCTCGATGTCGAATGTCGTAAAGAGCACCAACACTTCGCCCTTGGTGTCGTCGTTGCGGGCGGAAACGGCCATCTGCGGCGTCTCGCTTTCGGCGACGTCGAATGCCTTGGCGAGCGTGGTTTCCACGGTGCCGTGGGGGACCATTTCGCCGCCGATTTTGGAGAACCGGCTCAGGCGGCCTTCGATGTAGAGGAAGCCATCGGCGTCGCAGCGGGCGAGGTCGCCAGTGCGGAACCAGCCGTCGTCGTCGATGACCTCCTTGGTACGCTCGGGGTCGCCGAGGTAGCCGTCGAAAATATTCACACCGCGCAGGCAGAGGATGCCGACTTGGTCAATGGGCAGCTCGGCGCCGGTGTCGGGGCACTCGATGCGCGCGGCCATGCCGATGAAGAGCTTGCCCACGGAGCCGCGGCGTGTGCGCTCAACGGCAGGTGCGTCCTTGGTGGCGGGGAGGTCGGGCACGTTGACGGATGTTACGGGCGTCGTCTCGGTGAGGCCATAGCCCTCCAAATATTTCGAGTTCGGGAAGCGCGCTTCCCAGGCGTCGTGGAAACCGGCCGGCGTCTTTTCGGCACCGCCAACCACGATCTTCAGCGTCTTGAGTTTCTCGGGCTCAACGCGCTTCAAATACGGGCGGAAGAAAGTCGGCGTGCCCAGCAGGATGCTGCACTTTTCCTGTTCGATCACGTCAGCGGTCTTCTTGAAATCCAGCGGCGATGGCGTGGTGACCACCTTTACGCCGACGCCGAGCGCGGTCCAGATCTGCACCGTAAAGCCGAAGCTGTGGAAGATGGGCAGGTTCGCCATCAGCACTTCACCCGTCGGCAGCACGCCGCATTCGTTGACCTGAATGGCGTTGCCAATGATGTTGCGGTGCGTGAGCACGACGCCCTTCGGGTCGCCATCGCTGCCGCTGGTGAAGAGCAGCGCGGCCTCGGCGTTGTCGCCGCGCTCGGGAACCTGGAAGAACTTCAGCGCGCCCTTGGCCCCGAAGAACTTCAGGCTGAGCAGCGTCTTGATGATCTTCCACTTCGGGATGCTTTCGAGCAGCTCCTTGACGTCGAGTGTGTGCTCCGGCCAGGGGAAGCCTGGCATGCGGCCATCGATCTGAGTGCGCACCGGCGCGGCGGAAATCACGGTTTGCAGCTCGGCCTTCTCGAAGCAGCGTTCGAGCGCCGCCTTGCCGAGAGTGAAATTTAAATTAACCGGCGTCTTGCCAGCCAGCGACACGGCGAGGTTCGCAATGATGCCACCCAGGCCTGGAGGCAGGACGATGCCCACGCGCTTTTCGGGGCACTGCTCACGGATTACCTTGGAGAGATTCAGCGCGACGGCGGACAGCAGGCCGGCCTTGATTTCCTTGCGGCCGATGGAGTGGTCGACCACCGCAATGTCATTGGGGCGCTTGCAAAGGCGCTCCACAACCCAGCCCCCCAGGTGGCCGGTCAGTTCCGGTTTATCCTGAAAAGCGTCGGCCCCGTGATCGAGGACCGTTTGGCGAGCTTCGGCAGCAGACATGTCAGTAGAGATGGGTTCACCGAGGACGATCCGGATGGTGGGGCGTCCCAGGCGTGGCAGCTTCCAGAAGAAGCGACCACCCTTGCCACTGAAAATGGAGCCCCACAATCCGTCAAGGTAAACCGGCAGCACGGGGGCATTTGCCTTGCGGGCGATCAGGCGGAAACCGTCCTGAAACGGTGCCACGAGGCCGTCGCGCGTCAGGTGGCCTTCGGGGAAAATGACGACCGCCTCGCCTTCCTCCAAACGCGTCGCCGCGGTGCGGATGGCCGAGCGGGCCTTGGCCGGGCTGACGGGGATCACGCCGGCGATGGTCAGCACCTTGCCGAGCAGCGGGTTCTTAAAGAGCGAATCGTGGCTCATGAAGCGCAGCTTGCGCGGCAGGACGGCGCCCATGACCACGGCGTCGAGGTAGGACACGTGGTTGCTGATGACGAGCACCTTGCCGTCGCGCGGCAGGTTTTCGAGTCCCTTGACCTCGATGCGGTAGCGCAGCTTGACGATGGCGCGCATCGGCCAGTAACCCAGGCTCTGCACGAAGCTCAGGCCCATCTGCTTGCGGTGGCAGCGCAGCCGGTAAACCCCGTAGCCAATGACGCCAATCGAGACGCCGAGCAGCGTCAGCCCCAGCCCAGTCGTCGTGCCGAAACGGAAGCCGAACCAGAGCGCAAACACGGCGCCCAGTGAGATGATCAGGAAGCTAAAGGCTTGGTTGTGATTTTCGGAGGTGTCCATGCCTCCAACTAATGCGCGGGGCGTGCCAAGTGGGTTTGTGGTCGCTCTGCCTTATCGTTAACTCGTTGTTGTTTAGAAGAATAAGAATCTGATTGAATTATCTCGAATTCGATCCCCAAAAGCACAAACCTAGCATTCCATGCACTCGACATTCAATTAATGTATGCAACGATCGCAAAAAAAAAGGTAGCGCGGAGCGTCCCCGCTCCGCAAGGATTGAGGGAGATGACCAATCGGTTCGCGAACCGCGGGTTGCGCCAATCAGTTGTTACGAGCTAATCTTGCTGCTCAGCCCTGCTTGCGGAGCGGGGACGCTCCGCGCCACCTTCTCATTGATTGAAATGCAGGCCCTGGTGTTACGTGAAATCCAAGCCTGTGTTGTCTGGAATCCAGGCGTGGTTTGGAGCATCATCCGGGGCGTTGTTGGTCCTTACGTCCACGGACGTAGCGCACCTACGCCCCGGGGCGTAACGATTCTACGCCCATGAACGTAAGCCAGCTACGCCCGTGGGCGTAGGGACTAACACCAGCAGTGAACATGCAGCAACAAACGCCTGGATTCCGAACAACACAGGCTTGGATTCGGGGGCGGCACACGTGCGTCACTGCGCCTCAGATGACTTTAGTGCCGCGAAAATGATCCGGTATTCTGCCAAGTCCAAGGCACATGCGCGGATGCGGCACATGAATTCGAGCTGCGTGAGGACCTCGCCTACACGCCCGATCCTAATCCGCAGTCGCTAGCGCGGCTTTAGTACGAGGTATGACGCCTGGTGTCCACGGTCTACTTCGATCAGCACCTTCTCCGGATTCTCGACCCAAGCGTCATAAACAGTCTGCAAGGAATCCAAAGTAGAGATCGGCGAATCGCCAATCTTCAAAATAATGTCGCCACGCCCTACACCTGCTTCTGCCGCTGGGTAGCCTGCCTGCACCCCCATCACACGCACACCGTCACTGCTCTTCAGCTTCTCCTCACGCGCGACCGCCTTGGAGATTCGCTGCACGCTGAGCCCCCATTTCTCAAAGGCTTCCATGGCGCCGACTCGGCTTTCCAACGGTTCGGTGGTGATGTTCATCGTCTCCGTTTTATCGCCACGACGCACGACGAACTGAATCTCACTGCCCACCGGTCGGCTCGCAATCGAGTTTTGAATGCCCGGCAGTTGCTCAGGGAAACGACCATCCACCGCCTCACCGTCAATCGACAAAATTATGTCACCTGGACTCATGCCCGCCTTGCTTGTCGGCGACCCCGGATCGACGCTTTGCACGAGCATGCCGCGGTTGGCCTCCAATTGATAAAAATTTTCTAAATCCTGCAATGCGCCTGGCGTGATGCCCACGTAGCTACGCGTAACGGAATCAGCGAGCAGCAGCTGCTTCAACACATCTCGCGCAATGTCGCTGGGCACGGCGAAGGCGAGATTGTTCGCGCCGAGATAAGCGCGGGTGTTGATGCCTATAACACGGCCGTTGGGCAAGACAAGGGGCCCGCCGCTATTACCAGGGTTGATCGCGGCATCGGTTTGCAGCCACGTGTTAAAAGCACCCGTCTCGTAGCCCTGACCCACCGTGCGGCCTTCAAAAAAACGATTCGTGTTGGAAATAATTCCACGCGAAACAGTGCGCGTCAGGCCGTTGGGCGTGCCAACGGCATAGACGGTTTCGCCCGGCAGCAGTTTGCTGCTATCCCCAAACTCAGCATGCGAAAAACTCAGTCCACGCTTGGCAATTTCGTCCGCATCCAGCTTCACTACCGCCAAGTCGGTCCAATGGTCCCAGCCGATCAGTTTCGCAGGCACGCGCTCCAGGTTATTAAGCGTCACCGAAATGCGCTCCGCATAGGGGTTGACCACGTGGGCGTTCGTTAAAATCACGCCATCATCGGTCATAATGACACCACTGCCCACACCACGCGCCGTACGCTTGGCGCCGCCCTGAAAAGTGGTCTCCCACACATCTAATCGAACAACGCTGTCGAGTAGTCGGTCGAACTCCTGTCGGGTTTGCGAGCTCGCCTGTAGCGAATCAGTCTGCTGATGCGTACAGCCGCTCAAGACCAGAGCCACTCCCAAGACTACGAAAATCATCTGCCACAAACGTCTCTGTCCAGAACACATGCCACCAAGATGTGCAGCCCGCGCCCCAAGGCAAGCCTTGGGACTAATTGCTAAACCAGCCATGATATCTCAGGTGATTTTCGGCCTTGACCCCCACCCCCAAGCATGTTGTTAAATTCACGCTTTCTTGGGTGCCGGGCTAGCTCAGCTGGTAGAGCGACTCATTCGTAATGAGTAGGTCGTCGGTTCAAATCCGATGCCCGGCTCCATTCCAAGAAAACCGCGAACCCGTGTAGACATTAAGTCTTGCGGGATTTTTTGGGCTCTTCTTCAAAGATTGGGGACATGAGGCTTTTAAGCCATGATGCCCTTAGCTTTGATAACTAATATAGGACCTAGAGGGCGTCTAAAAACTCAATTGACCTTCGTTGGAGAGCGTCTTCGTGGTCAAAATTCCATTTCTTCACCTCGACGAAACTGGTTTCGCCTCGCTTCAGAAGCCGAAATTTCGCCTCTCGAATACATCTCCCCGACTCGATCAGACTTTTAGACGCCCTCTTAGAGGATACGTGATCTTGGACCAACAATGCCAGCGCGGTGTGGTGGCCCTTGCCGTGCGTCCCGAAGTGGAAGAGCCCGGTCGCTGCCGAGCTCAGCGGCTTCCTCGCACAACTGCCTGGACGCCAGAAGGTTAAAGTTGTTTGCATTGACCTGTCCGGCCCCTATCGAGCTCTGGTCAAAAAGTGGTTTCCAAACGCCCGAATCGTCGCCGACCGTTTCCACACCGTGCGCATCGTCATGCAACACTTCCTCGAGCTAGCACGCCAAATCGCCCCCGAGCTCAAGCACCAAAGCGGCTACCTCAAAGTCCTGCGAAAGCGACCCGAAAAACTCACCAGACTCCAGCAAAGTCAACTCACAGCCTTCTTCGCAAGCTGGCCAGCACTTCAACCGCTTTACGACAAAATGCGCGCCATCTGCGACCTGTTCAACCAAAAGCACCAGGCCAAATCATCTTGCCAAAAACACGCCAGAGCCCTCATCGACTTCATCGACGAACTCAACCAATCCAACTTCGAACCCATGAAAACACTCGCCTACTGGGCAGAGCCCATCGGGGCGATGTGGCGATTCTCGAGAAACAACTCCATCACCGAAGGTTTCCATCGAAAATTGAAACTCATGCAACGAATCGCCTACGGATTCAGACACTTTAACAACTACCGACTGCATGTTATCGCACAGTGCGGATAACCATCCAACAACTAGAACAACCAAAAAAAATGGCCCACTCCCCAATCTTTGGTGGAGACCCGGTAGACCCCTCAAAATGGCGTCCCCACGGGGATTCGAACCCCGGTCGCTGGAATGAAAATCCAGTGTCCTAGACCTGACTAGACGATGGGGACAGACCTGAAAATGGCTGTCACGATGCTATAGCAATAATGATAGGTAAGAAAATATCTTAAGTTTGCCTGAGGTGCGGAAGCATCTCTTTACTAAAGCGCTGCTTTAGTGGCGTCCCCACGGGGATTCGAACCCCGGTCGCTGGAATGAAAATCCAGTGTCCTAGACCTGACTAGACGATGGGGACAGACCTAAGAAAGGTTGTGAACGCTACTGGGAGGATTGGATTGCGCAAGTGTTTTTTTCGAAAAATTTTTCGTGCGCTTTGGGTGACACATCTCCAGCATCCCGAGCATGACCTTTGATGAGATTTGCAATGCACTGCCTACGCAAGCCCGGAGGGAAGTTGCGGACTTGCCATACCCAAAAATCGCGACTGGCAAAGTGCGCGAAATTTTCGACTTGGGCGACCGTCTACTGATTGTTGCTACGGACCGCTTATCGGCGTTTGACGTGGTGATGCCTGACGGCGTGCCCGGTAAGGGCCTCCTGCTTACGCAGATTAGCCTCTGGTGGTTTGAGCGCACGGCCTCGATCATTGAAAACCACCTCGTGCCCAATCACGACGCAGAGCTCAGCAAGGTGTTGGCTGAATTCCCGGAATGGATTCCTTATGCCATGCTGGTGCGCAAGCTGGCTCCGGTGAAGTTAGAGGCTGTGGTGCGCGGTTACCTGGCGGGCAGTGGTTACAAGGAATACAAGCAAACAGGCGAGCTCTGGGGGCGGCCATTGCCGGAAGGCCTCGAAGAAAGCAGTCTGCTGCCGGAGCCGCTTTTCACACCGACTACCAAGGCGGAAGTTGGCGATAAGGATTTGCCCGTAACTGATGCCGAAGGCGCGGCTGTGATTGGTGCAGAGCGCTATGAGCAGGTGAAGGCGGTGGCCTTGAAGCTCTTTGAGCTTGGAACCGAGTATGCTTCGAAGGCTGGCCTGATCTTAGCTGACACAAAGTTCGAATTTGGCATTGATGCAGAAGGCAAGCTCTACCTCATCGATGAAGCGTTGACGCCCGATTCGTCGCGCTACTGGCCTCAGAACGGCTACGAGGCAGGTAAACCGCAGCCCGCATTCGATAAGCAGTATGTTCGCGATTATTTGGAAACGCTCGATTGGAATAAAACGCCTCCTGGTCCAAGCTTGCCGGAAGCGGTTATACTACAGACCCGCGAAAAGTATTTGGCCGCGCTGAAAGCCCTCATGATTGACAGTTGACGGGCAAGCAATTCATCATGTGTGTCGGCGTCCGGCTGAGTTATTACGATGCATGCTACGTTTCTTTTGCGAGGAACGATGCTCAGTGATTCTCACGACATTCTGCCGACGATTAGATTGCCGACGTTGATCGTGTCCGGGACGGGGAGTTATATCCCGCCACAGTCGTAGCGATGAATCCGTAGTCAAATCCCAGGATCTGAATTCGCCAGCATTCCCGCAAAAGAAAGGGAGGCTAGCTTTGGTCCTTTAGAAAATCCGGCTATTTAAAGTCGAATCCTTCGCGATTTCTTTGGATCGAATTGGTTTTATTGGGAATTTGTGCAGCTCTGGAACCCGCATACAACCAAGACTTTACGCGACTTGTTTCGGACTCAGATAAAAACTGATTTTTTTTAAACTTTCACTTGCCAAGTGAAGAAGTGGGGCCATACTCCTACCCTTTATTGCCCGGTAGCTCAGCGGTAGAGCAGGTGGCTGTTAACCACTTTGTCGCTGGTTCGATCCCAGCCCGGGCAGCCATTTAAGGCGTTGTGCCTTAATGTGCCAGATAGGGCCTGAGCAAGTCTACCTATCTTCTCCTCAAGGAGTTGCAAATTCGAAATACTGCCCTTGTTTGTGTTGCACTGTGATGGCTTGGGGCCCTCTGAGTCGGTTGTGAGAGTACACATGGGAGTGCAGGCTCAGCCAATTCGGTTTTGATATAATTATTTTGCAGCCTTTAATGGTTAGGTTTTTTTGAATTTAAATCATCAAGATTTTGATGCCCAACGACAGTGCCATCGTCCATTTCGTTAGGCTGCTGTTGGCTTAATCTTCTGAACATGTTGATTATATTGCCTCGCTTGCCTTGCCTAAACACGGACCGGGATGCGACGGAGGGCGGTGGCGAGCTCGGAGACCTTGACGGGTTTTCTTAAGTAGTCGTTCATGCCGGCTTCGAGGCACTTCTTTTCGTCGCCCTTCATCGCGAGCGCGGTCATGGCGATGATTGGAATCTCACGGCAAGAGACGCCGTGGAACCCCTCGCGGATTGCGCGGGTGCAGGCATAGCCATCCATTTCTGGCATTTGACAGTCCATCAAGACACAGTCGACGGACTGGCTACGGAGAAACTCCAAGGCTTGCAGCCCATTTTCGGCGAGGTAAACCGTGTGCGACATGCGCTCCAGCATTTCGATCGCGACTTCCTGGTTCGTTGCAGAATCTTCCACCAGCAGTACACGGAGGCTTGGCTGTGGACCAGGGTGCTCCTGCTCCACCGGCTCTGCCGCGCAGCAAGCGGGCTCCGGAGGCTGGTTTTTCTCCAGCAGACGCTGAAGGGCGCTGGGGCAGAGCGGTTTATAAAGATGTATGACATTCTCACAGCAGGAGCGGATGCGCTTACCCATGTTGCCCACGAGGATGATGCCCACTTGATTGAGTTCGGTGTCGCCGCGGACTTTCTCGCAGAAGGTCACGCCGTTGACCTCCTCCTGTGCGCCTTCGATCAGCACGAAGTCAAAGGGTGTGCCCTGGCGCTGGGCTTCTCGTAAACGCAGCAGCGCCGATCCGTTGTCGCGCAGCAGTTCTACCTCGCAGCCCAAGTGCTTTAGCTGGCGGCTCATGATCTCGCGGACCCGCGTGTTGCGGTCCACTGCAAGCACGCGCAGGCCTTTGGTAATACGGACAGGCGTCGCCCCAAAATCTTCGCCCACGGAGCGTTCCAGTGGCAGATCGAGCCAGAAAACGCTGCCCTCGTCTTTGCGACTGGTAAACTCCAGCTCGCCGTTCATGAGCTTGGCCAGCTTGCGTGAAATCGCCAATCCCAGGCCGGTGCCGCCGTATTTGCGGCTGGTTGAGCCGTCGGCCTGCATAAATGCGTTGAACAAATTACCCTGATTCGCCTCACTGATGCCAATGCCGGTGTCGCGAATCAGCGTCCGCAGGAACGTGCCGCGCTCAGGGTCGTGCACCTGGTCCAGCACGATGCTCACCTCGCCTTCGTCGGTAAACTTGATGGCGTTGGACATCAAGTTGTTCAGCACTTGGCGATAGCGCAGCGGATCGACCCGTACCCAAGGGGGGACGGTGGGATCAATGTCCAAAATAAGCTCCACGCCCTTATCGTGCGCTTGGCGGGCCATTAGCTGCACACATTCTTCCAGGAGCTCACGGATGGGCGTGTCTTCGGCGTCCACATCGAGCTTGCCAGCCTCGATTTTTGAGTAGTCCAGGATATCGTTGATGATGCCGAGCAGAGAGTCGGCGCTACGCTGAACGGTGTCTGCGAACATGCGCTGCTCTTCGTCGAGCTCAGATTCTTGTAGTAAACTGATCATGCCGACAATGCCGTTCATCGGCGTGCGAATTTCATGGCTCATATTGGCCAGAAACTCGGATTTCAACCGCGCGCCCTCAATTGCCAGGTCGTGCGACGAGGCCAGTTCGCCGTTGGCCTTTTCCAAATCAAGCGTGAGTTGCTCAAGTTGAAGCTTTTGGCGAATCAACTTGTCCTCACTGCGCTCGTGAAGACGGATTTTTTGGTTGAGGAGCGCGTTTTGCAAGCGCACGAGGTTGTCCACGGGTATCAGGCCCAGCAAACCGCGGTTTTTACTGACGAGAATGACGTCCTCATAAAAGCGCTCCGAGCTGCGGCTAAATACGCTGTCGAGCACTTCCTGGATGGGTGTTTGGTCGGGGATGATCTCCGGCGACGGTGCCAAGACCTCGCGAATCGGCTTTTTGCCGTAAATCGAGTAACCAAACTGCGAACCAAGCAGACCACCGACTCGCTCCCGCCCACACAGACCAATGACCTGATGGTTATCGACCACGGCCATGAAATTAAAACGGTGCTCCTGAAAAAGCTTTTGCACCTTGGCGATGCTGGTTGCCCCCGCGACGGCGTGGCTATGGCCAACGAGCTTACGCAAATCCGTCGTTTCCGGCGAATCGCTAAAGTCGAAAGGCATATCGTGGCTCATAGCTGGCTAATTAGGGGCAAAAATTGACTGTCAACCAAGGCAATCTGACTGTGCAGTTTGTCACAAAGCAGATAAAACGCCACTTCAAAGATTCTGCCCGATGTTACACCGCAGTGAAGTTTTCTGCGGTCGTTTTACCAGTAAATCACATTAGGGAGTTGGGTTCACGCTTGCGGCGTCAGTTGGCCCACCCCATGCTTCGCTTAGGTTAATTGCAATGAATATAAGCTATCGTCATACAAAAATCGTCTTCACCCTTGGGCCCGCCAGCGAAAGCGAAGAGCGCTTGGAAGAACTGATCCTGGCCGGGGTCGACATTTGCCGTCTCAACATGGCGCACGCCAGCCACGAGTGGACACGTAATTCCGTGCGCCGCGTACGCAAGGTCTGTGAGAAAGTCGGTCGCCACATCGCCATCATGATGGACGTCAAAGGTCCAGAGATTCGTACCGGGGATCTCCCGGAAAAGATCGAGCTCAAACAAGGCGAGGTATTCGACTTCCTCGTTAGCGGCAACATTGAGGAGAATTTGGAAGACGGCATCCGTGGGGTGACCGTCAACTACCCGAAGTTTGCTGAAGACGTCAAGGAAGGTGCCACGCTGCTGGTGGATAGTGGCCTCGTGCGGATGAAGATCATCGAGATCCGTCCGGGCGACCGCGTGCGCTGCGAAGTGGTCATCCCAGGCCCTATGGGCAATCGCCGTCACATCAACCTGCCCGGCACCCACATCAGTCTGCCGGCCCTCACCGCAAAAGACCGCGGAGACATCGCCCTGGGCATCGAGGAAGGCATCGACTTTTTCGCCCTGTCCTTTGTCCGCGAAGCGGACGACCTCGACATCCTCCGCCGTCACCTGGCCGAGCGTGGTTCGCAGGCTCGCATCATCGCCAAGATTGAAGACCAGACAGCAATCGCCAACCTCGACAGCATCGTCATCGCCTCCGATGCGATCATGGTGGCCCGTGGCGACCTCGGCATCGAGTGCCCTTACGAGCAACTGCCCGTGATCCAGCGCCGCGCCGTCAACAAGTGCATCGAGCAGAAAAAGCCCGTGATCATCGCCACACACATGCTGGAATCGATGATCGAAGCGCCGCTGCCGACCCGCGCCGAAGTTTCCGACATCGCCAACGCCGTCTTTGAAAAAGCCGACGCAATCATGCTCTCCGGCGAAACCACCACCGGCCACTATCCAGCAGAGTGTGTTCGCGTCATGGACCGCATTGCCCGCCAGATTGAGCGCGAAATGCGCAACGACCCGCTGAACAACAATGTTCAGCTCAAGACGCCCAAGGCTCAGATGCTCAAGGCCAGCGCCCAGCTCGCACAGGACCTCAATGCCGGCATCGTCGTGTTTTCGCGTCGTGGTTATTTGGCCGAGGTGCTCAGTGCGCTACGCCCGAACTACAGCCCGATCTTTGTCTTCACCGACGAGCCGCTGCTCTTCAAGCAGATGCTGCTCCTGCGCGGCGTCGAGCCCTTCCTCATGGAATTCTCCGACGAAACCGAAGCAACCATCCAAAAAAGCTTCAAGCGCCTCAAGGAAAGCCAGTTCCGCTGGGCCGCCCCAGGTGACTGGATGGTCGTCATCACCAACCTCATCGTCGGCGAGCGCTCCATCGACTCCGTCCAAATGCGCCAAGTCGAATAGCAGCGTGCCGCTGCACCCAAAGATTTTTGCAGGGCAAAAATGCAGAGAGGCAACGCGACCAGCGTTGCCTTTTTTTGTAGGAACGCGAAGCTTCAGCGAGTGTTGGAGCTTTTCGCGCTGAGCCCGCCCTACGCGTCGATGGTCAGGTTGCCCTTGGGCTTGGCTTGGCAGAGGAGGCAGGCGCCCTTGCCCGGATCGGCGGCGGGCTGGTCGGCGTAGCAGATGTCGCCCTCAACAATGTTCTGCTTGCAAGCGCCACAAACACCGGCGCGGCAGCCAAAGGGCAGCTTCATGCCAGCGGCTTCGGCAAATTCCAGGAGGTTGTCGGCCTGACCGGTCCACACGAGCTCCTGCTTCGACTTGGCAAAGGTCACCTTCGTTTCCGCGTCAGCGGCGACTGGTTTCTTGGGCAGCGGCTTGGTACGCTTGACCGTCGATGGGCCGAAAGCTTCGAAGTGAATGCGCTCGGGCGCGACGTCCCATTCCTCCAGGCCATGCACGACATCGGCCATCATCGGGCCTGGGCCGCAAATATAGAAATCGAATGCGTTGTCGGGCAGCTCCTTCTGGAGAATATCCACGCCAACGCGGCCTTTGTGGTGGAAGTGCACGCCGAGGATGTCGATGTCTTCCTGCGGACGGCTGTAGCACACGCGTAAATTTAGCTGCGGATACTGCTTGGACTGCGCTTCTAAATGCTCCGCCATGAAATGCTCTTCGCGCGAGCGCGCGCCATAGAAGAACCACACCTCGTCGCCAGCGGACAGCCCAGCCTGCACGCGGTGCTTGAGCATCGACAGGACGGGCGTCATGCCGACGCCGGAGCTGATGAACACCACACGGCGAATCTTTTCATCTTCGAGGGTGAAGTTGCCCGCAGGCGCTTTGACCTGTAAAACGTCGCCTTCGCTCACTTCGTCGTGGAGGTAGTTCGAGGAAACGCCGGGCGGGACGTCAGGTTTGTCTGCCGGTGGGGTTTGGCGCTTCACCGAAATGCGATAGTAATCCTGGCCCGGCGCGTCGGAGAGGCTGTAGCAGCGCATGACCGGCTTTTCCTGGCTGGGCACGGCGAACTGAAAAGTCAGGTATTGCCCGGGCTTAAAGTGCGGCAGCGGCTCACCGTCGGTCGGCTTCAAATAGAAGGAGCAAATGCCGCCGCGCTCGGGCTGTTTTTTATCCACGCGGAACGAACGGTAGCCTTGCCAAGCCGGGCCAGCGGGCGCGGCGGGTTGCGGCACCACGGCGGCGGGTGGCTTCTTTTTGAAGAGGCCGAAAAAGCTTTGCAGGATACGCAACGCCTCCAGCACGATCAGCGGCAGGAAGATGAGGATCGTTTGGAAGAGCTGGATTTTTTCGCCAAACGAACGGTGCAGGAACACGAAGGCCGCCGCGAAATACGCCAAGCGGTGGAGGAGTTTCCACGGCTTGTAGCCGAAGAATTTGACCATCAGGTTGCTGCTCGTCAGGAAGAGCGGCGTGAGGAGCAGCAGCGCGATCAGGCCGACCTTCAAATAGAAAAACTCCTGAATGTCCTGCACCATGCTGTCCCGCGCGGGCATCGCGATCAGGTAGCACGAGAAGTGGCTGACCGCGTAAAGGTAGCAGCTGATGCCAATCGCCCGGCGGTGGCCGTTGAACGCTTGCGCGAGGCCCCACTTGGGCAGCAGTCGGGTCAGCGGGGTGAGGCTGAGCACCAGGATCAGCATCCCCATCGCGGTATTTCCGAGGAAGTCCTGAAAGTCGCTAAAGTCCCAGCCCCGGAAATCGCTGGCGTAAAGATTCAGCGCGGCATATGCGGCTGGCAGCGTCAAGAGTGGGAAGAATACAGACTTTTTGCGGAGAAGCTTGGCGATCATGGTGCTAGTATTGGTAAGTGATCACCGAACGCAGACCGTAGCCGGTGTCTGCATTTTCCTGGAAGGTCACGGAGGCGCCCAGCGTCAGGATGAAGTGCTGCCAGAAGCCGTATTCATACTCAGCGCCGATGGCAAACTGCGAGGTACCCGGCCCCTTGAGATTCGTCACGCCGCCGATTTCACCGATGATCTGCTGGTTAATGTCGCCAATGTAATGCTGGTAGCCAACCGCCGCGCCGATCATGTTGCGCCCACTGGAATTGAGCGCGGGTCCGAAATCACCCAAACCCGTCGCGGCAAAGAGAATGCCCGTCTGCCCGAGTGGTCCCCCGGACTCTGCGCCACGGGCGGCGGAGGTGTAGTTGTCGATTCCAAGGAAGCTGTTCAGATACAGATTGTCGACGGTATGCGCGGGCTGCATCGAAAGCTGGCTGAAGATCAAGACGCCGGTGTCGTTGTTGACGCTGGGCTTGTCCAACGCATCGGAGTAATTTATGCTCGTGGTGGTGTTGAGCCAGCCGCCGAAGCGTTTGTTGGCACCGACGGAGACGTTGTATTGGTCGCCGCCCACGGTCGTGCCGCCATCAACAAAGGTCATGTCCACCTGAATTTGTAGGTCGTCGTAATTCCACTGCGTGAAAAGTCCGAAGAGCGACGCGCCCTTGTCTTCCACGTTACTGCCAGCGCCGCGGTAAATGTTATCCCAGCCAACCAAACCCGTGATCGTCGTGCCCGCGCTGCCGAGCAGGAAGAGCGAGGTGCGGGTGACGCCGAAGCTGTCGATCGTGTCGTCGAGCAGCAAGCCGTCCTGATAAGATAAGGCCTGGCGACCGACGGAGAAATCGTAATTCCAGTTGATGTCCGACTCCAGCAAGCCCGGGAAAATACTGGTGAGCCGGCCTTCGAAGAACAGCAACTCGACGTTGCCATTAATCGCATCCAGCCAGTCGCCCTTGGGCTTCCACTGGTAGCCGGAGAACGAGCCATCGCGGTCCAGCGGCGTGAAGCCGATCAGGAAACGCTCAGTCGGCGTGAAGTTGACGTTGCCGTAAACATCGAGCGCGTTGACCCACTCGGTAGTCTGCGTCGTGCCATCGTCAAAGGTCTGCACGGCGCTCGTGAAGTCGCCGAAGATAAAGAGCTGCGGATTCCAGACGGAGCCCGTGGGAACCTCGAAACCCTCGCTGATCGGGCCCGGCCCGAAGAAAGGATCGCCATAGCTCAGAAGCAGGTTTGGGCGGTCGGGCAAGGTGGCCAGCGGCACCGCTTCGTCGAGCAAAGCGCTACGCTTAATACGGGTGACGATGCTGCGCTGGTCAGCGGTCGGCGCCGGTGACTCTTCTTTGGCCTTGGGCTGATCGACGAGTTCGCCTTCCTGTAGAATCTGGTTATCGATCGGAGTGGCATCTATTGGCACAAAGTAGGACTCAGTCCGGCCAGTGCTGGCAAGAATTGCCTTGCCGGATCTAAAGCCCGGGGGAGGTAGAGGAGCATCGTCGCCAACCAGTTTTTTAGCCTCATCTTTAACCTTGGCTGCCTCCGTAGAGAGCGCCGCCTTGGTCTGGTCGTAGTCTTTCATCACATCCGCTTCGACCGTCTTGGTTTCCTTGCCTAACTCAGTCTTCACCTTGTTGTAATCCTCCTTGGCGTCGGCGCTGAGAATCTTGCCCTCGGCCTCCGCCTTCACGACGGCGGCATCGATCTTCTGCGTGGCGACCGCCGCGGCCTGGTGAAAGTCCTGCGAAGCTTGTTGCTCAAGTTTCTTCGCCTCGTCGATGGCCGCATTGAAATCCTTTTTCGCGACAGCGGCAGCTTTCTTCGCCTCGGCTTTGACGACGGCTTCCGTCTTGTCCGCTGCGGCGACGAGCTTCTTTTTCGCGGCAGCCAGGTCGGCATCCATCTTTTTAACGGCGGCGTCCTTGGCGGCCTTGGCCTTGGCCAGATCGGCCTCAAACTTCTCGTGCGCGACCTGCTTCATCTGGTGCGCTTCATCGAGAATCTTCTGCCACTCGGATTTTTCCTCGGCCTGTGCGGCGTCTTCCGCCCACGCCAATGGCGACGCCAACACTGAGGCGCAGAGGCCGAGGCGCATCCAGCGAATCAACTGTCGGGTGGGCGTCATTTGCGATGCAAGAGCGATTGGATGTAAGTGTACCACCTGTTCTGAGCGTAAGGGTCCTTGTCCGTGGTGACGATCTCTTCCTCCGTCGGGCGCAGGTCGATGTGCGCCGTCGGCGCGTCGAGCACGATGTTGTGCTCCCACAAAGTCAGCGCGCCGCCGACGAGTCGCTCGCCAATTTGTTTAGCCGATAGACCGTAGTCGAAGCCAACGCCACTCACGTCCCAAACCAAGTGCACGGGCATCATCTGCGAGATGAACTTGATGTTGACCATGTACGGCCCCTTGCCGGTCAGTTGGTCCTGGCGGACTTTATACGTGCCAGTGCGGCTGCCATTGGGCGGTAGGCTGTTGACCGCCTTGCGCGTGTCCGGCGGGTGGCCGACGAGCAGGCTGGAGGCAGTGTTCGGGCGAATAAACGGCTGCGGTGTGCCTGAGTAATCGACCGTCAAAATTTCCGGACGCTGGCCGCCGCGCAAGTTGAGCGCGAGGAAGTCCGACTGAAGGCTCATCAGGAATTCGTCGTAGGGGACCTCACCATTGTGCACGTAGCGGGAGAGGTCGTCGCGCAAGTCGCCGTTGGGGTCGCGGTCGCCCGATTGGAAAACCACCGTGCCCTCCTTGTCCGTCACGGTGACTTGCACAAACACCACGCGCTCGGCGTCGAAACCGGTCGGCACGGCGTGGCCGTCGGTGCCGTTTTGAATGGTGAGGTCAAACTCGATGCCCTCGTCGTTGTTTTGCGTGAGCTCAAACGAGCGGAACTGATAACCGCGGCGCAGCAGCTGCAAGCGACCGACGTTAAACGTCTCCATGCGCTTGATCTGGTTGTCGATGAAGATGCGCGCGCGGATGCGGAGTTTGCGGTCGCGCCAGAACTGCGGGAAGTCCGTGGAGCCGGCCTTTTCGAGCTCGAACTTGGCCGAGCCCCAACCGGCGGCGTAGTCGAAATTAAACCACTCGGGGAACGGCGCAATCGCGGGCCCTTCGACCGAATGCGGATAAACGCCGGCATGAATGATCGAATAGTCCGGCCCGTGGAAAGAGTGGTCGGTGAGGCGCTGGTTGGGAGTGGGCTGTCCGCCGATTTCTGCTACCGGCCCATGGTGATAGCCACTGAGCGGTTGGCCGGGCGTCTTCGACATGTGGCAGTCCTGACAAGTCTGCCCCTTTTCGGCGGCGGGCGAGTTGAGGAACTGCGTGTAAGCCGTCTCCAGGCGAAAGCCGTTCTGGCTGTTCACATCGTGGCACATCCCGCAGAACACGGGCTTCTGGAAGACGCTGACTTTCTCCGTGCCCTTGTGGATCTGCTCGGCACCGGGGTTTACATCCGGCGACGGCGACACGTAGTAGCGCGCAATGACCTCCTTGATCACCTCGTTGCCGAGCGGGCCATACATTTCGTCGTAAATCGGGCCTTCCTTCATCGGGAAGCGGCCTGAGACGCGGCCATACTCCTCGTCGAGGCGGTGGCAGACCACGCAGGTGACGCCCTCGCGTGAGATCGGCGCGCGGTTTTCATTGGCGGTAAAAAGCGGCTCGTTGAGCGTCATGCCAACCGGCGTATGGCAGCGGATGCAGAAGTCGCCATTTGTGCCGCCGGTGCGCTCGATGAACGTGCCCTGCATGGCATTGAAAATCGGGCTAACCTGCGCATAAGCGTGCCCCGAGGCCGCCCAGCCCTCGAAGTGAAACGGGTGGCAGACCGAGCAATCCTGCGCGGACGGGAACTTTTTCTGGGTCATCAGGTGCAAGTGCGCCTGGTCGGCCACGTGCTTGCTGAGCTCGGGGCTCAGGTCGGTGGCGTCCCAGAAATGACCTTCGGCCATCTCCGTGGGATTCTTAAACATGTGGTCCTTGGCCTCGATCTGGCGGGCCTCGTCGTTGACTTGGTGCTTAACTTTGTGAAAATCGTCTTTCGCGGCCTGAATCTCCGCCTTAATCGTGTCTTCCAGCGACGCGCTAGCCTGCGCGCCGACACAACAAGCCAACGTGAAAATTGAGTAGCCGACCAATCTTTTGGTGAACACAGTAGAAGCCATTAGCATGACCATTCATAAAATTACTATGGCCCAAGACCAGACGAAAAATGCACCTACCCTCTAAATAAGGGGAATTAAAGCCATCGCCCCAATGCATAAAGCCTCCGTTCGGCTCTAGAGATAACATGAAGTTGCCGGGTTGAGCCCTTGCTGGACCCGGCAACTGATGATAGATCAAAAACAATACCTGGCCGTTAAGCTCGGCATCGATGTTCACGCTGACAGCTACGTGGTGGTTCGTCAAGTTGATGGCAGCACGCCTCAGACTTCGCAAAAGTTTCGTACTCGTGAGTCTTTTCTTCGCTTCGTGAGCAAGCAGCAGTCTGAGGCCGAGCAGGTGTATGCCTGTTACGAGGCTGGTCCGTTTGGCTGGAGTCGTTTCAACAACCGCCGCCAAGTCAGCAGCTACACCGGACTGTGCCCCAGCGAACACTCCTCGGGCAAAAAGCGACGGCAGGGCCACATCACCAAACACGGCAACCCGCGCGTGCGCGCCAAGCTGGTCGAGTGCGCCTGGCGCCTGGTGCGCTATCAGCCCGACTACCCGCCGATCCAAAAGTTCCGCGCCGCCTTGCTGGAAAAGAAAACCTCCCCGGCAGCCAGGAAAAAAGCCATCGTCGCCGTCACACGACGACTGGCCGTGGACCTGTGGCGACTCTTTACCGACCAAACCACCCTCGAGCAAATCGGCCTGCTCATCAAACCGTCAATAGGATAACTTCGCTCAAGATAAACAAAGTAGAAAAACACCAACCAAACAAACCTTTCGGTGAAGGAGCGCGTCTGGAAAAGTGTATGGGCAAAGCCCGTTCTAGAGATGAGACCGCCTGCCACCCTCAAACGACATTGAATACGTCATTAAGCGCCGAGTAAATCGCGCGCGCATAGCAGTATAAGCCGCTTGAAAACAAGCGAGCAAACGAGGGAGGACTTCAACCAGAAAAAAATAACAAACAGCATGCTTGACTCAAAAAACTTCATAGCAGCATTTTTCTTCCAAATTCTCCGATCAGGCCGCAGTGATCTAACTGCGTGCGGACAAAAACCGTCTGGCAGGGGCCCTGAGTGATCGGCAGATATTAATTCAACACTCCCTAGTAGGCGAAGGCGGCTTGGGAGGCATTGCCAAAATTGGATGGGGTAATGGCGGTGGTCTTGCCTGTTTCGCTGTCGAGGATGACGAGCTTGGTTTTACCGCCGCGGAATTCTTCGGTGAAGATCAGGTGGCGCCCATCGTTGAGCCAAATCGGCTCCATGGCGTTGCCGGACACGCTGGTCAACGCTTTGGCGGAGCCTTGCCCAAACTGGTAGAGCGCTAGTTCGAAGCCGCCGCCCATGCTACAGGTGAAGGCGATCTTGGATTCGTCGAGCGGGTTCCAGGTGGGTTCTGCGCAGTAGCCGGAAATGTTGGTGGGGATGCGCTGGAGCGCGCCGCCCTGGCTGGGAATCTCGTAAAGTTGCGGCGAGCCGGCGCCGGAGGCCACGATGAGGCGCCGTCCGTTGGGCGACCAGGTGGGGTCGGCTTCGACGGTGCGGTTGGTGGTGAGGCGTCTGGGCTTGCGGGACTTGTTGACATCCTGAATGTAGAGCTCGGCATTGCCAGGGGAGGAGAGGATGAGCGCGACGTTTTGACCGTCGGGGCTCACGGCGCCGCCAGCATTAGTGCCCTTGTAGGCGGCAAAGGGCATGCGGCGGCCGGTGGCCAGATCCTGCTTAAAGACGTCTGAACCGCCGGTCTTGTAGTAACTGCGGTAGAAAATCGTGCGACCATCTGGCGTGAGGTAGGGGCGCTGGGCGTTGGAGCGGTCGTTGGTGATGGGCCGCGCGTTGCGGAAAAACAGGTCGCCCATCCAGACTTCGCGGTTGCCGGTGCGATCGGAGATAAAGGCGAGCTGGCCAGCAAAAAAGCCGGGCTTGCCCGTTAACGCTTTAACGGCGGCATCGCAGGCGCGGAGGGTGGCGTTGTTCAGATTCGAGCCGCTGACCGTGCCTTGGTAGAGGACTTGCGCCGGGTTGCCGGAAATGACTTTGACGCTGCATTGCGTGGCGCCCAGCGGCGTGAGCTTTACGACAGCACGGGCTTGTGAAGCCTTGACCAAGCGGAAGGCACCGTGGCAGTTGAAGGCCATTTTGCCAAGGGTTTCGACGGACGCATCAGAGCTGTCCACCGCGATGGGCGTGACTTTTTTGGCAATGGTCTCTTCAATAACGAACCCCTGTCCAAAGGCGTTAAACGAAAGAGCGAAGAGTAGGCCGAGCAGTGGGCCCATGAGTCGAAACAAGCGCATGTTTGAAGAGACAATCACGACGGCGTTTCGGTTCAACTGGAATTTAAAAAAATATGCCTCATGGGGATTGGGGGCGATCCTTAGAGGGCGTCTAAAAAGTCTGATCGAGTCGGCGAGATGTATTCGGGAGGCAAAATTTCGGCTTCTGAATCGAGGCGAAACCAGTTTCGTCGAGATGAAGAAATGATATTTTGACCCCGAAGATGCTCTCCGGGGAAGACCACTTGAGTTTTTAGACGCCCTCTTAGAGGGTAAGTTTCAGACTACATCTGGTGGTTGGCCATTTGGTCGGCGGACCACATGGGGCCGCAGTCAGCGCGGAATTCCTGCCACATGGTCATGATATAGGGGCTGAGCGAGTTGGCTCCGCGGGCTGTGCGCTCCGGGTGGCTGAAGTAGCGGTCGCAGTAGTCAAAGAAGGGCTCGTGGTTCCACGTGTCGCGGGCGCCCATGATGAGAGCTGCCAAGGCGAATCCTGGGGCGACGCCGCCGTTGATGTCTCGATACATGGCGCTCATGTGCTTGTTATCCGAAGCGGGCTTGTAGGCGTGGCGAATGCCCCACTCGGGCAGGCCGATATCGGCTTGGCTGTAGGGGGTTGCCTGGCCTTTTTTGACGTTGCGGTGATCGGGGCTCCACGCGCTGCTGTTGGAGAGCGCGACGTCTTCCTGCGATACATAAAAATAGTTTTGGTCTTCCTGAAATTCGACGCCCTGATTGAAGGTGCGGTCCCAGTGTCCCGCGTTTTGCATGTGCTGATCATCAAGCATGAGACCGGCGAAAATGATGGGCCATTTGCGCCCGAGCCCATGACCGCCATTCGCGCGCCAGCCGCCGCCATTGTCAGCGATGCCGGTGGAGTCGATGCCATACTGAATGAGATACATGGCCAGCTCACGCTTTTGTTTTTCGGGGATGGTGGTGTTTACCATTAGTGAGGCGTTGACGACGATGTTACCCATGTCGCGTCCGTAGTTGGGCATGTGTTCGGAAGGGTGGACCATGGCGCCCAGGTATTCGAAGACGTGATCGACCCAGGGCAGCTTAATGCTCTCGATGACTTGCTGGGGGTTGGGTGTGTTGGTGGGGGCGGGCAAATGCTTTAGGCGGTCCCAGTGGACATCACTGAGGGTGTACTTTATGGACTTGTCAGCGCCAACGTAAGGTGGGCGGAAGGCGTTAGCGGGCGGGGTTTGGTCGAGCACGGTCAGCACCCCGGCGCTGCGGGTGGTGGGGCGGGGTGCCTGGGTGCCGCCATTGAATCTGGGAGTGCCGGGCTCTGCGTCGTCTGTGCTGTTATAGAGCCAACTGGTCATCGAGATGAGTGTTGAGCCGGTGGGTAGGCGCAGGGGGTTGTCGGCGGCGACGGGCATGCCGTTGGGCAGGGAGGCATTGAGTGATTCGTCGTAGCTACTCAAGGCGTCGTCATAGCCTTGCTTTTCACGATCTGTGTCACCGGCAAGTGGATTGACCATTGAGCCGTTCTGACCTTTTCGAGGTGTGTATTGGGGCGAGTTTTTAGAGTTGGTGATGCTGATGACCTCCACCGGGCCAATGACCCACGGATCGCCAGTGACGAACGTGCCCGTTTCCGCAGGTTTGCTGAGTTTCCAGGTAATGCCGTTAGCGGTAATGGTATCCGAGACAGCTGCTTGCAGAGATAGTGCTAGCAGGGCCGTGTTGATCGCGAGAAGGGGGAGGTAAAGCTTCATTACGTGTTATATCACTTGAATGATCGGGCGATGGCAAATAATTTTTTTGCCATGAATGATAAGCTGTGGGTCGTTTAAATTGTCTTTGGAGCCTGTATCCTTGGTTGCTATTTTATATTCCGTGCCTATGAATGAGTTCATGGATACATTGGCGCTTCATGAATACCTCAAAAACACCCAGTCCGCGGATGAATGGTGGTTGGCCGTGGATGGCAAGATAATGGACAGTCCGATGGCATGCTCCGAGGTGGAGCGTATTTGTGGTGAGCTGCCGCGATCGCGGATGCATGTGATCCATGTGGATCACGCAGATCGCGAGGATAGCAGCTGGATCCAAGTCCAAGAGAAGGCCAAAGCAAAGCAGAGCAGTGAGGATGATATATCTGGCGATGCCTCTGACGAACGTCTGGCGATGCTGGAGGCTAAAGTCGAGCTGCTCCAGCATACACTGGACGCTATGATTGATATGTTGCGTGAGCTGGACAGCTTTGACCAGCTTCGGCAAATGCTCGACGAGCGTGCGAATTTTATTCACCAGTCCGAGGAAGCGCTGATTCATCAGACTATGGAGTTTGAAGAGCGTAGTGCAGAATTGGAGCAAAAGCGCGAAGATCTCGGTTTGGATTGATTCACCGCTCTTTTTGCCCTCTTTTCGCTAATTTACTGACAGATTTCCCCATGATTGAAGCCGAAACCATCGAAGGAACCTTAGTCCTTACTATCAACAGCTCAGCCCTCGACGCCGCCAACGCGGTTTCCGTTAAAAAGGCGATGCAGGAAGCCATAGAGGCGCCTGGTGGCGCAGTCGTCGTAGATCTCAAGCAAGTGGCGCTGATTGATAGTACTGGAGTTGGCCTGCTGCTTGGTATCTCCAAATACAATGAGGCAAAGATTGGCCTGCGAAATGTGCGTCCTGAGGTGATGGGGGTGCTGACACTGCTCCGATTGCAGAAGGTTTTCGAGATTGAAGGCGGCTAGATTGAAGCGTCCTGATATCAGTGAAATTCGCTTCAAAATAAGTTGTGCGCTTTCGCCCGTTAATTGTTTTGAGCCGGTCCCGTAATGTTGGACAGGTTACTATCACAAACTATGGCCACTTCGATTAACCTCGACTCCTCTACTGTGTCCTAATGTTTTAGGATATACGCGTAAAAACTGGGAGTGTTCAAAGGAATTTGTTCGATATTTTGTCGCATTTGGACACCGCTTCGCAGCGTAAAAGCAGCCTGGATCGGTTGGCGGCGATCGACTGGGATGCTGGGGTGTTCGAACTCTTCAATGCAAAGCTTCGCGAGTTGCGGCTGATTGCCAACTGCGGCAAGATCATCGATGCCAGTTTCGTCGAAGCTCCGAAGCAACGCAACGGCCGTCACGAGAACGAACACATCAAGCGCGGTGAGGTGCCTGAGCGTATTGCCAAGAAGCCGCGACGCCAGTGTCAGAAAGACCTCGTGGCCCGTTGGACCAAGAAGAACAACCAGTCTTATTACGGCTACAAAAACCACGTGAAGGTCGATGCGGCCAGCAAGTTTATCGAGACTTTCACCGTTACCGATGCCGCCGTGCACGACTCCGCAGCCCGTTGAAGAACTGCTGCGCGAAAGCGACCGCGATACCGTGCTGTGGGCCGACAGCGCCTACGTCAGCCCAGCTATCGCCAACGCTTCCAATCGAACCAAACGCAAAGCCGCCATCAGTGAACTGCTACGCTGCATCGGAACCGATCCGATTCCGGTTCGACCGAACCGCTCTGAGCCCAGAGCGGTCAAACGAAGGCCCAAAGGATACCAATACCTCACTGCGCCAAGAAAACAGATGGTCGTCGCTTCCTCAAGAAGGCTGAAATGAAAACGATTGGGAACCAAATCTTAGCGCCATTCACGTCTGACCCTGTCCCCGCGCTTCCACGAAAAAGCCTACGTAGGAAACTCGCAATAGCCTACATAGGAAACTCGCCAAAGCCTATACGGTTGTTGCCGAAAAGCCTACGTAGGAAACTCGAAAAGAACCGCTCGGTTCTTTCCCCAGTACAGCATCGGTTATCGACCAAATACAGCCACTGTTGTTGCTTCAGTACAGCAGCGGTTCTTTTTGAAAACACAGGTGTGGGAATTGAAATAACATAGCACAGGGTCAGGTGTATCCCTCAATGGAACGACACAGACATCGGTAACACTTTACACAAGGACATAGGTTACAGATTTGTTGGTTATTGGGTGGTTAGGACGGGAGGTCAAGCTCGTGGTTGGGTGGCACGCTCTCCGTCGCTTGGCTTCGGCCGTCCCCGAAGGGGTGCTGCGTAGCGGCAAGGCTGGAGCCAAGCGACGGAGAGCGTAGAGTTGCTTGAAATTATTCATTCAGGACGACGGGCTCTGGGTTCTTTGTCCGGGCGAATAATCAATGCCTTTGGGCGCCAGGCGTCGTGACTATCGAACTCAAGGTTTCCCAAGTGGAGATTGGCATAGTGCAATTCGATGATGCCTTTGTCGTTCTCGTATACACCAACACGACAGCCAGAGTAAATTTCGCTGAGATAAAAGTTCGAGCCCCGGTAGGAAAGGTGCCCTGCCCCACTGATCCGCTTGACCTGATAGTCCTGGGGATACCGGATTTTGTCTTTTTCACCGAGGCGCTTTGCGCTGTTGCGGTAAATGTCGGCCGGTCCAAGCATGTCCAATGCTTCGTGCGGACGCTCATGGTTATACGTAAGCGTCCGAGCTCCATCCCACTTGAC
>JAVDPD010000039.1 GCA_031296935.1 Cerasicoccus maritimus | reverse complement strand
ACAACCAAACGAAAATAGCCTGACACTTTAATCGACCAGACAGCACGATCTGTCAGATCAGATCGTGGCTACTACACCAAAGTAATATGCGCTGTGAATAGCTTCTCGGCTACCAACAACCCTCCAATCTTTTCAGGAGCTAATCTCACCTACATCCAACTGAACGACCAAACACCTAGCCCGCCTCGTGGTGCTGTCCCGGTTAACCAATCGCGTTCGCTGCATCTTTCAGCCCTCAAGCTCTTGGATCAAAATTCGGTAATGGCGCGACCATCCACGCTATGTCCGTTTAAGCTAAAAACCACCCTGCCCTTCAGTCAACAGCAGACACAGATGATGCGAGCCTAATTTCAGAGATTGATGCAAATGACCAGCAATTGCGCCATAACGACTCAGAATTGATTTTATAAAATAGATCACGTCAGGTGGACCTGAGGGGATAAAGTTTGTACGAATCGATTGCGAAAGGGTTATGAAATACATCCCCGCAGGTCGACCAGGACTGACTGTCATGACTTGGGAAATGCTGCTAACGCTGGCTTTAGCGGTTCTCGCTATGTTCAGAACCGGCACAGTCGAACTTGGAGTCTTAACAAATACCCATAGCAGTTGCCGTACTGCCTAGCCCGGATATTGCATGAGAGCGGTTGATCGGTCGGGATTTATTCGGGCTAGGCCATCAAATCCGACAGGCTGCTAGAGCCTAAATTATAACCTGCTGTCTTTTCGCGCAAACCATCTCTCCATGCCTCATCTTTACGATTATGAATTGGAAGAGAAGAGACATTCAAACCACTCGCATTGCTCTTTTCATGATCTGAATACCAAGAATTCAGGTTTAGAATCATAGCGTTTTCTAGACTTTCGAATTCCGAACGCCCTGATAAATTACATCTTTCCTCAGGATCGTTCTTTAAATTAAAAAGCTCATTCGGACCTCTTCCGTAGCGATTAATAAACTTATAATTTGGCGTTCGCATCATCCTTAAATCACCGTACTCGCCATAAACAACTTCTGGCCAATCTAGACTCTCTTTTCCCTCTGCCAAAGCGGCAAGGCTCTGGCCAACGCATGGTGTACTACTAACTCCCCCCCACTCGCAAATAGCCTCGAAAAGATCATAATGGTCGACATGGGCGTCAACCTCATGCGATTTCATCACCCCAGGGCCGGATATGATTAAAGGAACACGTATGGACGAATCATACATGTTTAATGGTCGAGTTGAATTACCTTTCCCAAAAAATCCATTATGGCCCATTGCACATCCATGATCAGATGTATATATAACGATTGTATTTTCCAGTTTGCCCGATTTCTTTAGGTAGCTCAATACCCGTTGAATATTACGATCTAACTCTAACACTGCGGCATAGTAGCCTTGATAGTATGTAGTCAAATCATTCGAACTACATGATATACCTCCTTCATTTTTCACCCAAGGGTGAGGTATATATTTCGGAATATCGCCTAAACTCAATTCTTGAGACATGCAGACAAGTTCAGGATCATGGGCACTTGCTTCATACGGTGAGTGCGTAGCAATGTATCCGACATTAAGAAAGAACGGCAAATCATCGGGAACATCTTCAAGCATATCAATCGCACGTGATGTAATATTTTCGCTTTTATTTCCATCAAGTGTGACTTTCACTCCATCCTGATGGTAGGTATAGAGCGAATTGTGATCTCCCTGCCCCCCAGGCAGGCCAAAACAACGATCAAAGCCCCTTGGAGTAAAGTGTGAACGTCCTAGGTGCCATTTTCCAGATAGTATGGTGTAATAGCCACGTGATCGCAGCAATTCTGGTAAAGTAAGGCAGCCACTAAGCCAGTCCCGCGAATCAATTTCCTCATCCCACTCTTGAAGCCAGTCATGAATTCCGACTTGAGAAGGCGTTTGTCCCGTCATCACGCAAGCGCGAGCCGGTGAACAAACTGGGCAAGGGGTAAAAGCATTTCTAAACAGAGTCCCATTAGATGACAACTGACTGAAGCATGGGGTCTTTAAAGCCTTATTTCCGTACTCCGACAACGTCCATGCCCCATGATCATCAGTTAAGAAAAAAAGTATATTAGGCCGCTTAGACATTTCATGTAAAAATACTTAACCCTGATCAATGGACTTTAGCCAATTCATTCCAATTCCATGCTGGCACATCCTTAATTTTATCGATGGGCAACCAAACCGCACTACCATTGACATACACCAGTGCGATTCCTTCTCCATGATGATTTGGCTCTCGATTAAAGGCATTCAAGTTCCACCAGGTCACACCACACGAAACGATGACCCGATCCGGTGGCATCTGAGCAATCACTTTTGAATTTGTAGGATTAGTGCTTGCTTCTGGATTCATCCAATAAGAGCAAATTTTCGTACCGCCACTGGACGCTGATTTGAAATTCTCTTCGACTGCTTGATCTACCTCCGGGCAAATAAGGACGTCAGGCGTCACCTCGATATCTTCGGAAATGTTAAAGTACTGAAAGAGCTCACCAAACTGAACCAGATTTTCACCAACTTTCCATGCAGAAGGATTTAAGTTCCCACTGTCGCGACCATTACTCGGTAATCTCCCCCCATGATCTGTAAAATAGATACTCCATGCGCTCCCCAATTGCCTAACCTGCGAAACGCATTTAGTTTGCCTCGCCCTCGAAATTGCATTTTGCGTAACAACTATTAGTATTGAGGCAAGAGTTGCGACGACAGCGATGCACGCAAGCAATTCAATTAATGTGAATCCATTCACCTGACGTCTGTCTATATTGTAGAGCTGATTTAGGCTATGCTCTTGGGGCTTACAGATATGCATTTCAATGCGATTGGGGTGTTTTTTGAGTGATGAGCAGTCCGATAGACGTGGCTACCGCCTAGCGCTATCGGACATGCATAATTTTCTATGAACTTTTAATTCTTCTGCGCAACCACACTACGAGACCCACAACCGCCCCCAGCATCACAGAGATGGTGGATGGTTCCGGAATAGCGGCAAAGGAGAAGTTATCGATCTGCTGTGAATTCGCACCCGCATTGAAGCGAACGCCAGCGGCAGCGAGAGTGAAGTCAGCGACAGACACACCGGACGCAACAACCGTGCCATTGATTGACAAATCAGCAGTGTCATTGAGAGTGTCCAATTCAAGCAATACAGTGTTGAAACCAGTATTGCCGGAATTAAAGCTATAGCCACTGCTACCAGGCGTCCCATTGGCGACGATGGTTGGCGTGGAATTGAAGCGCGAAAACAGATTAAAGCTACCATCGCCATACAAGTAAACGTAGACCTTTGCGCCGTTCCCACCACCGCCAAAAAAAGAGTTTTGGAGAGTGTCATCCCCCAAGGCCATTTGGATGCCTTGGGTGCCGCTACCAGCGACCTGCAAGTCCATGCTTAAGCTTACGTTGCTATAAGTGCTGACTGCGGGATCGAGCGCTGGAGTGACGTTGCTATCAAAGTTGATTACGGCCAATGCGCCTCCGAGGTTCGGGTCTTCAGCAGTGCCAAATTCGGTGCCCACTACGGCGGTGTTTGCGCTCCAGGTAGCATTGCCAGTAGTCGTTGTAGTGCCATTCAACTGCACTCCATCTCCCAATGCCTCAAAATCATCAGTAATCGAGACGTTGGCATTGGCTACAGATACTCCTGCCCCAAGCATAAAGCTACAGACCAAGCCGGCCATGAAGAGTCGCCCAACGGGCTGTGAGTTAAATGTATTTTTAATGAGGTAATTCGATGCAATCATGGGTATCTAGGTTTTGATGAAAACGTTATTAAAACAAGACATGCCGATTCAGTCAAGAGTTAAGGAACTGGATTTACCATTCATTCGGTATCTCTAGAAGCATGACTCCATAAGGTTGAATAGTCAAATTATCCGTATTAACATTAGCGCGATTCCAAAGGTCATCCACCGAAGCATCTTCCCACTCACCACCAGAAAGCGAGAAATCAAATGCACTATTGCTGTGATTAATAATCGCTAAAATCGGGTTACCTCCACTAATACCTTTTCTCAACTCAAGCGATTCTAGGGCAGTATCCCAAGGACCAGATCCTACATACACAGTTTGATCAGTTAACAGTGGATGTAGAATGGAGTCGCCCTGCAAAACTGGCATGTTCTCCTGCACCACAACCATGCCACCACTCGCACTACTGTAAGATGAGCCATTTACGCCACTAACAGTATTCAGAAAATCCAAGGCATTATCGCTAGCCAAATCCTGCGCACTGAAAGCTTCATCCCAACGATTACTCAAGGTAACAGGCGTTGAGAACCATAGCACACCCCCGTGATCGTCAACCCAAGCCTTAAGAGCTTTGACAGCCGACAATTCAAGACAGTCCGTATGATGCGCAGCTATTAGTTTAACATCTGGCCCTGTGACTGGATCGTTCAGAACCTCACCAGCCAATGAAGTCGGCAGAAAACCAACTCCCGTCGGGAAAGTTCGCATCTGATCATATACGCGACGCGTTTCTTCCATATAATCACCATGATTGCCATGCAAATTACTATCTATTGAGAATAGAACACGCACCGGACTGTCTATATTTGCTAGGTCGTTTAACTTGCCTGCAAGCGATCTCAGACGCAGGGAAGTCCGCCCAATGGCATCTAATGTCAATGGCCAACGCGTCATAGACTCATCTGCACCGACAACATTACTATTCCAATCGGTTCGCGCCCAGATCCAGATCAGACCAACATCTATACCATGAACGACCCCTTCAAACATCCGGTTGGCAATCGCATTTTGATCGTTGGGATTTATATCCTCCAGGAAGTGCCATTCAGTGTTATAGATAGGCTTGCTGGGGTCAAGCGACCGAAGATAGTCCAACCACATTGGGTCATGTCCATCGGTTCCTAATACAGTTTGCGCGGTCTTAACATTTTGCTGCTCATTCAACTGCCCGTAGCCAAAATGCTCATCCCTACCCATTAACTTAACCCATACCTCAGCATGACCAATTGCCGGTTGACTGCGAAGAAAGTCTTTTCGGCCACCCAAAAACTGATTTACCCGATTATCAAGCAGTCTCTGCCAGTCATATTCAGCTGCATTCGAAGTCTCTCTTGCCCTGAAAAATTCACTCAGCGTAATATTATCAAAGTCGCCGAAGTATGAGCCCACATCGTTACCCCACCATCTGGTATCTGCCTCTGATGAGTTTTGATTCTGTTCGGCGGTTGTCGATTCAAAGCCGTACTGAGAATCCGCTCGAGCCCATGCGATCAGCTCCTCCTCAAAAGCAATTGAATCACTAGTCGCGCCATAACCAGGTTCATTCGCAGTCCCTACTGAAACCAAGACTTGAGGATAATTAGTTTCGGAGACTTTTGTAGCAAATTTCGTATACCACTTGTCAAATACATCCGCGGAGCCCTTGGGATTCTCAGGGTCCACAGGATCTGTGTCTACCTTCAATACATTCCATGGAAACATTCCGACCCCCTCTTCGCCCGTGATAACATCATAATAACCCAAGCCTTCCATAATAGACTTATTTGCATAGTGAGATGATAGCAGAATGCTCGTGGCGACGTTATGGGTATAGCCAAGCTCCAAATACTTTTTAACAAACCAAGAGCCATTGCTCGCCCAACCAGCGACTCCCCATCCCGCAGTAATCGAAGTTTCAGCGACCATAGCGTTGAATCCCATCTTGGGCAGATTAGAAACTCCATCAATGGGCCTGGTCAATGCGCCGATCAGGAAGAGCGGATCACTACCTTGGCGAACAGCGCCAGCGCTCGTTGTAACATACTGTGTCGCGTCATAATCACTCACTTCAACTTCAATGACCGTTTCCTCCGCCCGCAGAACTAAATCATACTCCGCGCAGTCCAACAGATATTCGAGATCATCCAGCATCTCCATCACGATTGACCGAGCACGTTGATCCGCGTAATCATATTCGATCCAGCTAGGTAATAGGGCCGAATTCTGTATGACACCTCCGTATTCGTTAAGCTGTTCTCTTTCGCTTAGATAAAATCGAACAACCTCTAACGTGATTTTCGGCTCATCAACGACAATCCCCAGCCCCTCAAGGCTAAGCACTTCCTGATCCAAATCATCTAAGCGATTAGTTAGAATAGCCATCCTACCCCAAATAGTGCCGCTACTATAGATTTCCAATGGAAATGCCGTAGGCAGCTCAGCCACCAGATTTCCGTCAATGTAAAGAGAAACTGAGAACACGTGCTCTCCATATCCGAGCCTCAAGAGCGGATTGGTCACTCTGGCATTGATGTAATTCATTCCGGCGTTTAAAGAAATACCCCCCTCCCAGATAAAACCGTCATCTAACGGGAATGTGGCGGATTCTCCTGAAACCTTCAGGACGGCATCTCCACTGTAATTTGAATCGATCTCCATCTTGAAGCAAAACGGCTCACCATCAGAAAGTTCAAGATTAACGTAGTCAGAAGAATTATCGGGCGCAATTTCCCCAGAGACATACTCATCTTCTGAAATTTGCTGTAAATATATAGCATCTATGCTATTGCCAGTCACCGTGCCCCCACTGCTGTAAACACTTAATTGCGGAAACGGCTCGGGCTCTAGGCGTAAATTATCGATAAAGAAGCGCACCCTCTCATTCTCAGGCACATCTGTAGTATTTAAATTGATCCTAAAGCCATCTACGTTTAAGCGCACTTCATTAATTGGCAATCGCACTTCATTCCACCCAGGTTGTAATTCACCAAACTGGCTCCAAGTCGCCGCAATAATCCCAGGACCATTCCCCAAACCAAGCTGTACAATAAATGGGAATTCCGATGTATCTAGCATCGAATAGCCTGCGGGCAGTTCTTGCAATGAATCCACATAAATATCAAACACCAATTCCTCAGCACCCTGAATATTCATTGCCGGCGAAAGCTTATGCTCCCAAGTAATCCATTTCGGTGCATCGACATTAGATGAAGCCTTTGCTGTAATTTCTATTGCCTTCCCTTGCCTCCCCCCTGGCGCAGGAACAGCAGCATAAGTGGCATCATTGCCATCAGTCTTACCAAATGTATCCCATTCATCATCAAAATCCATACTAGTGAAACTTTCGGGATAAGCGACCCCCTCCTTGATATGGGCATCAGGCGCACTAGAGACAGACACCAGATCTAATGTGGATGTTTCCAACTGAGCGGGAACCAGCTCAAAATTGGCGTTAAAGAGTGCTGGCTGATCTGCAGTACGATTCCACTGAGCTGAATCACCAATAAACTGCCCTCTTCCGCCATTTTCATCAAAGGCTTCAAATCTTACTCGATAGTACACAAATAGCGTATGATCAGGGAGGGATATGTCTTCGTGAACCTCACCAACTTCAACCTTCTGCCCTACTATCGTTTCCACTTCCGAAAGCGGGAAGTAGTGAACACCATCAAGGCTCCATTCGGATGTAGCAATGAATCGATTTGATCCAAGAGAAACTGGCGAAAACAAAGTCAGGTGATTCTGCCACGTTACGCTAGAGGGATAATATCCTGATTCACTAAAGTTAAATTTATAGATAAGCTGCGCAGAAGACACAGGGTTATTATTTTCATCATAAGGCTCAGCCGAGACAAATCCAGTGCCAAGCTGAGTTTTGCAAACGACATTTTCTGTATAATAAACATCAGCTTCAAACTGACCACTATCCATATCTACGTAAGTCAGATAATATTTATAAGAGTTACCATTCAGAACATCGCCATTTGAGATCTTTATTTCTCCACCAAACAAACTGAACGAAGCATAGAAAAAAAACAGGGTAATAGAGCTATAATTCATTGCATTACGGGGTACATATTAAATCATTTATAAAACCTAATTAACGCATGCATGCAGGCGCATGCACTAACAAGTCAGACATTCCCTAGCGGGCAAAAGTCATCAATTTATGTTCGCAATTCATCCATAGGCACCTTCGTTTTCCAAATTCAATTTCCATCAATCGCTACAAGCATTACTTGGTAGGGCTCCAACTCCAACTCAGCGAAATCGATACTCTTCCGATTCCACACATCGAAGCCATGATCGTATTTCCCCCAAGTAGAATTATGCTCCCGCAACTCAAACCGCACTGCTTCGCCAGAAGTATTCATGAGCGATAGCCACTTTTCACGCCCTTTATTATAGAAACGGACCTCAACCTCCTCCATCACACGCCCCCCTTGATCGACAGCCCAAGGTCCTTGACAGAATCCATCAATGTTCAACTCTTCGCCGACAATAACCCTCCCCTTTCCAACTTCATGTGATCCAAGAACGCCAAGTGTTCTTAAAAAAGATGCTGACACCCCCTGAATCTCCATACCCCAAGGGTCTCTTAACTGGCGAGGGCCATCCACCCAAAATGTTCCGCCAGATTCCACCCAGTCCTCAAGATACCGCAAAGCGTCCGTATCGATGTATTCTCCAGCGGGGAAAGCAATAAGATCCAAACCACTCAAGTCATCCCTGGTTAGTTGTTGAGAGAATAAAAATCTAACCCCACTAGAATTCTGAGAGAGCTTATGATGATACTTACGGAGAGCATCAACATAACTTAGCCCTTGATGCGTATTTGAAGACAATGAGTACATTAGGCGTACCTTCCCTCCATCTAAATTTGCTAGCTTAGCCAAAGCATCAGCGTTTGAACGCAAACGGAGGGATGTTCGACCAATTGAGTCGATCGTTCTAGGCCACCGAGTAATAGACTGATCCATACCCAACACATTCGAGGACCAGGGAGCTCGGTTATAAACCCAAATCAATCCCACATTAATGCCATGAACAACCCCCTCGAACATACGCTGGCTTAGCATCGCTTGGTTGTTCGGATCTGCCTTATGCATAAAATGCCACTCAGTGTTGTAGATAGGCTTCTCCGGGTTCATGGACTTCATATAATCGAGCCAGAGCGATTCATGGGCATCAGTCCCCAATACAGTCTGAGCATATTCTGTATTGGAAAATTCATTTAGCTGCTTAAAGCCAAAGTGCTCATCATGCCCCATCAACTTAACCCACACCTCAGCATCTGGCATCTCCTCCAGTATCTCGCTCTTTAGACCTGCAAAGAAGGGAGTCACATGTTCATCGACAAAGATTTGCCAGTCGTACTCTGCGCCAACGTTAGTTTTTCTCAGGTCAAAAAAGGAAACCAGATCAATATCCTCAAAGCTTTCATAAGCCCCTCCCCACGTCATGTTCGCCTGATCAATATCCTCATATCTGTTGCGTGCCCACGGAGCAAAGGCTTCAGCAAACGAAACGGATTCTACCTCCACCGTGTAGCCTGGCTCATTAGCAGTCCCTAACGAGGCAAGATTTGGCCGATTGCGCAAATAAGGAAACATCGCGTCATACCAATCGATAAAAATCTGATCAGATTTCTCAGACAAAACATCCCACGGAAACATCCCACTGCCTTCAAATTCCGTAACTGCCCCTTCATATTGTGGCATCATGGGATTTGGAGGATAATGCGAAGATAATAAAACGTGCACCGCCAAGCCATATTGGTCGCCGAGGTTGAATATCTGGTCAAAAAATGCCCGCCCTTCCCCATCGTCCGGCAGCCAGTCCCTAATTCTGGTCTCACGGGTTATGGCATTAAACCCCAGCAATGGAAGCTTATCTATTTCCTCATCAAGGCGAGTCAGTGGACCAATTTGCAAAATCACGCGATCCTCCTGCAACACCCGACCGTCCTTCTGATCGATAGGCACGCCTGGCTTGTAGTCCACCACTGATTCCTCGACCACTATTCCCGCCGAGCGCTCCCTCAACTCTAGATCGGCTCGATCAAGCATTTCAGAGATATGCCCTAGCATCTCCGATGCAATTACTAGCTCCTTCTGTCCATGATAATCTTGATGAACGTATCCATCCTCCCTCAGAAACTGATGGGCGACCGTCAAGGTGACCACTGGCTCAGCAACCACGATTCCCTTTTCCTCAAGATCCGCAGCAAACTGCATGAGTGTGTTCGTGCGATTGAGCAACCTAGTGCGTTTTTCAAATACCATTTCATCGTCAAACGCAATAATCTCAAAACCATCCTTAACACCTGCCACCTTATCGCCAGAGACTGAATCATAGACACTGACGGTATATAGCTGCTCACCGGCTCCCAATGACCTTTGCGGCTCCTCAATCTCGACCCTAACCTCAGCCATCGGAGCACGCAGCGGGACAACCTTTGTCCATTCCGACTCTTTACCGGTCTGCAAATTTTTACCAATAATAACAAACTTAGCCGCAAAGTCTTCACTAAGAGCAAACTCCATATACAGCTTGAGATCGTCTCGATCCTTAACCTCTACTTCAGAATCCAATTGCAGGTAGGCGGCTGTTAGCGGAGATGAGCAAATTAGCTTTTCGCTCGGTATCCTCAAGACTAGCCGCGGCTGCGGCTCCAATCGGATATTATCAATCATAAAGCGAATATTTCGATTCTGTGGCACACCTTCCTTTTTGGCATTAAAGGTGAGACGGAACATATCCACATTCAGACGACTAGGCTTGACCGGCACCCGTATCGTATTCCACTTACCAACTTCTGTTTCGCCAAGCCGCGACCAGACAGCGGCAATTGTCCCGAACCCATGAATACTCCCTAGCTGAACCATAATCGGCAGGTCATCAAGAGAATCGACCGGGTAAATATCGAACACCAACTCATCCACGCCTTGAACATTGAGCTCAGGATTGAAATTGTATTGCCAAGCGAGCCAACCAGGAGCCTTCGGATTCGCATTATTCACTCTCACATTACACATCAATGCCTGCCCCCCGACAGCGCCCGAAGCCTCAACTGAACGTATACCACCTGACTGGCCATTAATAGCACCAATGAATTTCCATCCGCGGTCGGAGCTCGCATTCCAGAAATCCTCCGGATACACTTGCTCCCCATCAATATGCTTTAAGTATACGGCCTTTCGAGACTCGACCAAAACCCCATCCCCCTCAGAAATTTCGCTATCCGCCAAAAAATCAAACTGCGCCTTGAATGGCACGGCTCCTGCCCCAGATCGATTCCACTGCGAAGAATCGCCGACAAACTTAGCCCGCCCTCCAGTGGCGGTAAAACGCACTCGATAGTACACTTTTGATGAATGTGCAGGTAACTCCGCTAACACATTTCGCCCCCTTTCATCCTGCGACCCACCGACTCTCGAGCTGACTTTGCTAATTGGGTAGAACTCAACACCATCCACACTCCACTCAGATATAATTTCCACCAGAAGCGATGGATCTTTCTTTTGCGAATATGCAGTCAGACGATCCTGCCAAAGAACAGATTTCGGCATTACTGACAATTCACCAAAATCAAAACAGTAAAGTATCTCAGCCGTAGAGCATCCCACATCGGCAGATGCAAATGTAATTCCATCTTTGGATTTAACAGAGACATTGGTAAGTTGAGCTGGCGCACCTTCGGAAAGCTTCATCTTCTCCATTTCCATAGCATTAGCCACGTAGACATACACCGGCTTCCCAGCCACCAGGCGCATGTCATTTAAACCAACCGCTACAGCGATGCAATTCGAGGAGACCACCAAGGCGGCAAAACAAACCAGAGAAGCAAGAAAACAACTTTTCATTCAGAACAGAAATCCGGGGTTAAATTAATAACGTTTACACAATCAAAAAATCAAGCTCCTCTTACGGCGTCAAGATTATGTTCGCAAAAAAATCAGCCAAATCCCTAAAACACAAAAATGATAAGAATCACCACCACCTGAAACGATCTAAAATTCCACATAAATCAGAGGTAAAGACGCATCAAAAGTAGGTATTGGAAGGACATTTCCCCAATAGCACCCAAACTAATTGCGTCACATCCATTTACCTATTTAAGCATCTCGCAATCCCCAAGCTCTTAGCGAAACGCCAGAAAACTCAAACAATACACAGCTCCAGACTTGACAGAGAAGGCACTTCTCTCTTTTAATAACGTTCTTAACAAAAACCAAATACCTATGACCACACCACACTACCTCAGCAAAAATTCAGCAAATACACAGCCCATCACACGGCTCCTAAAGACCAGCTTGGCCTGTAGCATCCTAATCGGAGCAGGCGCATCCACAGCCAGTGCCAGCGTCTTAATTACCAATGACTTTGAAGCACTGGGAGATGGAGTACAGCTGAATGGCACCACCACCACCAGCGGCAATGCCACATGGACCGCGCACACCGCCGTGGTAGGCACCGAGTTTGGCACCGCCGAAGATCCAAACATCGGTGGAGCGCTAGCCGTAATCAACTTCGATAGCAACGTCACTCCAGCCCTGGATCCCGCAGTCAGCACTTATAGCAACGTAAGCCTAAGCATGGACTTGCAGGTCGCTGGTAGCGGCACCCAAGGCATTCAGATGGCCTTAGGCGATAACACTCTCCAAAACTCCTTTTTTGGCGGTGGCGGGAACGGTGCAAAAGTCTACGTTTACCTGTACGGCGATGGTAGCTTTAATCTATTTTCGCGCTTCAGCTCAACAGCAAGCATCGTTGCCAGCGGAACCCCCGGAAGCAGCGGCTACAGCTTCAACTCCGGCAGCACGGGCTTCAATACCGTCCAACTCGCACTTAACACAGATAACGACACGGCCGACTTGTCAATCAATGGAACAGTTGTAGCATCAGGCGTATCTGTCACTGACTTCACACTAGCTGCCGCTGGTGTTCGCTTCAATGCGGGGGCAAATTCACAGCAGATCGACAACTTCACATTCGCCGCCATCCCAGAGCCATCCGCCCTGGCTGCCATGCTCGGATCAGTCGCAGGCCTCGCGGTCTGGCTTCGCAGAAAAAATAAAATCGCGTAAAAAATCACCTTCGCTCAATGGTGGTGGCAGCAGCCACCGCCATTGGCAATCCACCACTCACCACGCACACCAGTCAGAAATGCACTGCAACAAATACACAGACTCAGCAGAGAATAAATCTGCTTCGAAAAATTGACTGGCGCTTTAGTGCTTGACTGCGGCATCGATAATGAGCGCTAAATGCAAGGCAACTTGCAAATGGCAGAAACTAAGTTAAAGGACATTGCTGAAGCTGCGGGCGTATCTGTTGGTACGGTTTCGCGCGCCCTAAACGGAAAGACCAAAGGCCGCTGGGCCAGTTCCGCAGTGCAAGTGGAGCGCATTCTTGAACTGGCCAAGGAAATGAATTACCAGCCAAACAAGGCGGCGCAGGTCATGAGAACTCGCATGACACATCAAATCGGAGTCATCGGCGCAGAAATTCACAATCCATATACGAGTCGAAATATCGAAATCGTCAATAATGAGCTAGCACATCGAGGCTACGGCTTACTCTTAAAAATAATTAAAGGCGACAAGAAGGAAGTCATCAGTCAACTAAAAGACTTCACGTCCAACATGATCGACGGGGTCATGAATCACCACCCCCTCATCGATGGCGATGAACTTCAAACGGCGGTCGAGCGAATACCATCAGTCACCTTTGATCGATCTGCTGAACACTCCCCTGCAATCGTCAACATGGAGGGCGGCGTCCTGATAGCGCTCCAACACCTATGGAATTTAGGCCATCGAAAAATAGCCATAGTAACCGGAGGCGATGAAGTCGGAGGCCGGCGGCGGAGAATATCTGCGTATGAAACGTTCTACAGCTCACAAAGCCAACTCGCTCCGGAGAATTGGAGAATTACCACTGGCTGGACCTACGAAGCTGGCGAGAAAGCCGTAAAAGACTTTGTCGACTCTGGCTGCACCGCCTGCTTAGCCGGCAACGACCTCCTGGCCGTAGCCATTTGCTCCGGTCTTCGCGAGTTGGGCCTAGAGGCACCGCGCGACTACTCGATAGTCTCAATCGACGACACCATCTTGGCTAAAATCAACCGCCCCCAACTAACATCGATCCAGCCACCGATACAAGAACTCGTCACACTATCGATTGATTGGCTTATATGCAAAATTGAAAAAAGGAAGCCACAAAGCTTCCAATTGCTCATGCCCAAATTGGTTGTCCGACAAAGCTCAGGACCCGCACCATCGCGATAAGACTAACTTTTCGCAGTACGCAAACCAAGCCCCAATCCCCGGGAACAGAAATCATTGCGAACTGGGCATCCCCTAAGCCCTTTCAACCGTGCGCTTCATAGCAACGCAAAGCCGCCGACACCGAATCCACACTCGGCCATGCTCAATAAATTTGGCGCAGCGCTAAGCGATTGAGCAAACCAATCTTTATTCTTGCACAGTAAGCTACTTCGCTCCTATTTTAATAACGTTTTCATTTAATACACATTTTATAGTAGCAGAGAAATCGACTTAACCATGAAACAAACGACCCTCAGCGCTCCTCCCGTCAGTAATGAAAAGCATGACGGCCCAGCCTCTCATAGCCAATCAGCCCAAACACTCGCCCTTCCGGGCAACCTAACTCGCCCAATTAAAGTTACGATGTTAGGAGCGGGGAGTTTCTTTACCGCTCGCCTCGTCAATGACGTGCTCCAAATCCCTGGATCCGTGGGAGGAGAAATTGCAATAGTCGATATCGATCCCACTCGACTAGAACCAGTTAAGAAAATCATCAATCTCCTGCTCAAGGCCCTCGGAATTACGGGATGGAAGGTATCTGCATCAACAAACAGGGAAGATGTTCTCGCAGGCAGTGACTACATCATCAGTTGCATCGAAGTCGCGGGGCTAGCCTGCGTGCGCCATGATTATGATATACCGCTTAAGTATGGCATCGATCAATGCATTGGTGACACCATAGGCCCCGGAGGCCTATTTAAGGGACTCAGAACTATTCCGGTTTGGCTAGAGGTCTTAAAGGACGCAGAACGACTATGCCCAAATGCAATCGTTTTAAATTACACCAATCCAATGAGCATGATGTGTCTGGCGTCTGGTCGCAGCTCCAATATGCAAGTTGTCGGTTTATGTCACTCCGTCCAGGGAACCAGCGAACTATTAGCCAAACGCGTTAACATCCCACTGAGAGACATTGCATGGTCATGTGCGGGCATTAATCATTTAGCATGGTTCACGAAATTTGAACATAGGGGCGAGGACTTATATCCACTCCTGAAGGATAAGGCACGACAAGACCTCGCAGGCAAACCGACCGACCCCAAAGATGCGGAAGACCTAGTCCGGAAAGACATGATGCTCCACTTTGGTGCTTTCATTACTGAATCAAGCGGGCATCTATCAGAATACCTTCCCTATTATCGAAAACGCACTGGGATACAGAAAGAATACTGCCGCGAAGGATATGGCGGCGAATCTGGATTCTATGCGGACAACTGGCCTAATTGGCGCAAACGAGTTGATCGCGAACACTCCGAAATGATTGCCGGTGAGCGCGACGTAATCCGAGAACGCACTTGGGAGTATGCGAGTTGGATCATCGAAGCCAAAGAGAAAAATGCCCCTTTCCGCATACATGGCAATGTAATGAACAGTATCGATGGCATGGGGCGACTGATAACCAACCTGCCTGCAGACGGATGCGTGGAAGTCGCCTGCCTAGTGGACGGGAACGGAGTTCAACCAGTTCGCTATGGCTCTTTGCCAGCACAAATGGCTGCCCTATGCGCATCAAACATGAGAATGTTCGACCTCGCCGCCACTGCGGCCATGGAAAGAAGCAAAGAAGCCGCAATTCATGCTTTATTACTTGACCCACTTTGCTCTGCGGTATGCAGCCCAAAAGAAATACAAAGTATGGCGCTAGAAATGTTTGATGCGCAAGAGGAATACCTACCGGGCTATCGCTAAGCAACCAACGCACTCACCGAGAAATTACGAGGCCATCCCTCATTAAACCTATCTATCCATGCATTTCTGGGATTGGACATTAATTGCAATTGCCTTGTGCATAGTATTCGGAATTGGTCTGTACACACAGCGCTACATGCGAAGCGTTGCCGACTTCATGTCAGGCGGTCGTGTTGCTGGTCGCTATCTCTTGGCAGTATCACGAGGAGAAATGAATGCAGGGGCCGTTGTGTTTGCTGCATTATTCGAGATCTTTTCGCGCGCAGGATTCACCATGGTGTGGTGGAGCTGGATAAATATCCCAGTCGGCCTCATGGTTGCGATTACCGGCTTTGTCGTATATCGCTACCGCGAAACTCGGGCTATGACTTTGGCCCAATTTTTTGAGATTCGCTACAGTAAGCGATTCCGCGTTTTTACTGGTGTGCTCGGATTCTTCGCGGGAATCGTTAACTTCGGGATTATACCGGTGATCGGCGCGAGATTCATCGCGACCTTTATTGGCCTTCCGCCAGTTGTGAGTTTTATGGGAGTAGAAGTTGGTTCTCACCTACTCGCTATGGCCATACTGCTTTCCATCACTTTGACACTTACGCTAGCAGGTGGGCAAATCACCGTAATGGTCACCGACTGCCTAGAAGGCATGATATCACAAATACTCTACTTGGTGATCATTGTGTGCCTGCTTCTGATGTTCGATTGGTCTCAGATCATTGAAGCAATGAGCAACCAACCTCCCGGAAAATCACTAATCAATCCCTTCGATTCCCTTGCCTTAAAAGACTTTAACTTATGGTATGTTTTAATGGCGGCATGTGTTAGCGTCTATGGAACGATGGCGTGGCAAAATCAAAGCGCCTATAACTCATCAGGCCTGACACCACATGAGAACAGGATGGGCAACATTCTGGGCCGTTGGCGAGACTCAGGGAAGCAAGCGGTTATTATTCTATTAGTTATCTGTGCCTTAACGTATCTGTTTCACCCCGCATACGCACCCCAAGCCTCAGCAGTCTATCAGGATTTAGAGCAGATACCCAACGAACACGCACGAGCGCAAATGACAATTCCAATGGCGGTTTCACATATGCTGCCGATAGGAGTCAAGGGCGCGTTTTGCGCTATCTTGATCATGGGTATATTTGGTGGCGACTCTACACATTTGCACTCCTGGGGAAGCATGTTTGTACAGGACGTATTAGTGCCATTGAGAAAGAAACCCTTTGGAAAGAAACAGCACATTCGTGCCTTGCGAATATCAATAACGGGCGTAGCATGTTTCGCTTTTATTTTTGGTGCCCTGTTCCCACAAACAGATTTCATCTCAATGTGGTGGTCCATAACCATGGCAATTTATGTTGGCGGCGCGGGTGCCGTGATAATAGGAGGCCTCTACTGGAAGAAAGGAACGACAGAAGGCGCATGGGCAGCATTAATCTCTGGCTCTTGTCTATCAGTTGGCGGCATTATCGCCCGCCTCTTATTTCGTGAAGAATTCCCTTTAAACGGCATGCAGGTTTCGTTCTTTGCCAGCATCTCGGCGATGATTACCTATGTTGTGGTATCAATCATCACTTGCAAAGAAAAATTCGACATGGACCGAATGCTCCACCGCGGCAAGTATCAACGCTGGCCCGCAACTGGGCGAGGCGAATCTGAAAACCGACAGAACAGCTACGGAGCACTGGCTAAAATACTCAATTTCAATGAGCATTTCACAAAATCCGACAAATTTATCACGATCGGCTTGTTCTCGTGGAGCATGCTATGGTTTAGCACATTCATCATTGGATCAATTTGGAATATCATCAACCCATGGCCCATGGAATGGTGGCAGCAATTTTGGCGAATTGCTGCAGTGGCCATACCCGTCTTCGTTTCCCTCGTCACCGCAATCTGGTTCACCTGGGGTGGAACAAGAGACATCCTGCGTCTATTCGATCGACTTAAAGGTGAAACAATCAATGAACTTGATGATGGAACGGTAATTGGTAATCGAAACCTGGATGAAATAAATGATCCTACGCACACCAGCCAAGGATAAATCCGAGAGAAAAAATTTACCTACAGGCCAACCATAGCCAAGAGCATGCCAACTGCCTACCGGACCAAAATTAAATTTGCCATGAACAGCTTCTCGACTACCAACCCTCCATTTTTTCAGGAGCTAACCTCGCCTACATCAAACTGAACGACCAAACACCTAGCCCTCCTCGTGGTGCTGTCCCGGTTAACCAATCATGCCCGCCGCATCTTTCAACTCTAAGGCTCTCGGTTCAAATTCGGTAATGGCGCGACCATCCACGGTATGTCCATCTGAGAGGGCGTCTAAAAAGTCTGATCGAGTCGGCGAGATGTATTCGAGAGGCAAATTTTCGGCTTCTGAATCGAGGCGAAACCAGTTTCGTCGAGATGAAGAAATGATATTTTGACCTCGAAGACGCACTCCGGCGAAGACCACTTGAGTTTTTAGACGCCCTCTAAGATGAAACCACCCTTTCCTTTCAGTCAACAGCAGACACAGATGATAAGAACCAACTTCCCCGTTTAGGGGATATTCGGCAATTCGAGACAAAACGACTCAAAATTGATTTTATGAAATAGATCACGTCAGGCGAACCTGCTGGGACAAAGTTTGTACGAAAATGTTATGAAATACATCCCCGCAGGCCGACCAATATCCATGCGGGATTGCGATTGACGAGTGATAAAACCAGTATCACTTTGGTATAAATAAACCTACAGGCCAACCATAGCCAAGAACATGCCAACTGCTTGCTGGACCAAAGTAAAATGCGCCATGAACAGCTTCGCAAACAATACTTTTCCTTCCATTCGAACCAATTGAAGCCGCTACCGAAGGACCGCAATCATGGCATTCATGCGGTCGGATGAATTTTTAGGTAGTAAGGGGACCAACCACATTTGAAAGCGAGATAACAAATGCCCAACCGTAATCCTTCGGAGGCAATCGATATTCTTCCAAGGTATCTGGTCCGCAGCTGGCAGTGCCGAGTCCCCGCTGATGATAATCAAGCGAGACCCATGTTTCAGGCCGCGCGTTAAGGTCGCAGGTGTGCTTTGCATTGAACCAGTCGGCATCAGCAAAATGAGTCGCTTTACAATCCATTGGCGAAGCGATTGCATCTATGCGCAACTTGCGGCCAATCGATTCGTTGATAAATTCGCACCAGCGCACACCGGTTCGATTTCCGCATTCCTGAGGCATGATGTAGGGCACATACACATCCTCGACTGCTGTCGAAAATACATCCAACCAGTTTCCATGCATACGATCTGGATAACTCTCATGCGGACCAAATCCGAAGTATTTGAATTGTTCAAACCCATCCCCCAGAGCAAACTGAACGCCCACACGAGGCAAGTCAGGCAAATCTTGATGACAGATAAGGTGGTTCTGCACCAACAATCCTTGCGGGATAATTTGAAAGCACTGTGTAAAACGCCCAGCATTCGCATGAACTGGAGTGCGAATTTCCCATTCGGCCGAGTAAGCATCAGCCGAAGATTCGCACCGCAGCAACCGCAATTTCGTCTCGGGCAAACCTGCCTTCAACCAGCGACCGAGAGGCTTCTGATCCTGCCCTGTCCAAAGCTTCACACCATCGTTATCTGTTGGCGCGCGCCACCAGGTAAAACTTAGCGGAGCCGCCAACCAATTATCATCGCTATCGCCCTTTCCTAAGGAAATCAGCTCGCCGCTTTCCGTGGAAAACAACGCGCTGATTTCACCACTGCTCAGGCAAACGGTATTACCAGCATCGATTCCCGGCGATACTTCCACCGGCGCACGGTCATTAATTTCAAAAGATTGCAGTTGCTGAAGATTCTTTTCCCTCAGCGTGAAATGTTCCCAACCGACTTCATGGTCCTTGGATAGCAGTCCCTCCGATTCACAAAGTCGGAAAGAAATGTGCAAGGTCAGCAAATCACCATCAAAGGCACGAGCAACAGTCTGCGCTCCCTCCAATGCATATGACTTTGCCTCGCCAGGCGCAATGCCATCCAACCCCCACTTACCAGAGGCTATCACTTCTCCATCCGCATTTAATGTCCAATGCGCCTTAAGGTGATCAAGACTTTGAAAATCCATTTTAGACCGCACCTCGATCTTCATTGCTTCAGAATCAATGAGAGAGGCCGCCAGTGGCTGGGCGAGCTTCTTGAATTCAAACAATGCAGGATGTGGACTTCTATCCGGCCAAACAAGACCGTCGGCACAGAAGTTTGCATCGTTCGGCACATCGCCAAAATCGCCGCCATAGGCCCAGTATTCGTTGCCATCCTTGTCAGTCTGCCGGATGCCATGGTCCAGCCATTCCCAGATGTATCCCCCCTGAAGGCAGTGATACTTTTCGAAGGCGTCGAAGTATTCTTTCAGGCATCCGTTACTGTTGCCCATCGCATGGGAATACTCGCACAGAATTACCGGACGTGGATCTCCAGGCGCTTCCCCCCAATCAATGAGATCCTGCACCGATGCATACATTGGGCAAATGACATCGGTCTCAAGGTGTCCGCGATTCCAGTCGGACCAACTTTGTCCTCGTGAAATAGCGCCTTCGTAGTGCATTGGGCGGCTCGGATCATAGTGGCGAATCCAGCCCGCCATTGCGCTGTGATTTGAGCCATATCCCGACTCATTGCCGAGTGACCACTGAATGATGCTGGGGTGATTTTTATCCCGGATGACCATGCGCATCCCGCGCTCAAGAAAAGCAGTCGCGTAACGCTTGTCGTGGCAAATTTGATTATGGAAATCGTGCGTCTCGATGTTCGCTTCGCCAATGACATAGAAGCCATACTCATCACACAGATCATAGAACTTTGGATCATTGGGATAGTGCGCGGTGCGGATGGCATTCACATTGAATGCTTTCATGACCTCCAGATCCTTGCGCATCAATTCTTCGCTTATGACCTTGCCAGTCGTATCGGAATGATCGTGACGATTAACTCCCTTAAACAGTATCGGTCTGCCGTTTACCAACAGTTGACCTTCGGTGACTTCAACGCGTCGGAAACCAATCCAAAATGCGCACGATTCGATTGTTTCACCGTCGGGCGATATTAGTGAAAGCAGGAGGCGATAACGCTTTGGCTGCTCAGCAGACCAGGCTTCAATATCCGCAATGCGAGACTCTGTGCGCACGCCGACGCGTGGCCAAGGCACTAGGTGCTTTCTTTCGGTTACTACCGGCTCGAGTGCTGCCTCCGTAATGGGTGAAAGCTTATCATCCACGAGACTCCATTTCACCTGCCATCCTGGCTCCGGCATTGCGCCCATTTCCACGCGTACATCCAGCTTCAGCAGACCTTCACCGCTGCAAGGGTCGTAATCAGCGAGGATAAAAACATCCTCCACATACACCTTATCCGTGCTGTATAAAAAGACATCCCGGTGAAGTCCACCCAGCCTCCACTGATCTTGATCTTCAACGAATGAGGCATCGCTGTATTGAGTAATAATCGCGACCAACTGATTGTCTCCGCCGAAATCAACTGAATCAGTGACGTCAAATTCAGCAGGCAGGCGCGAGTCTTTATTCAGTCCTACAAACTTACCATTTATGTAGACCTGCAGCACCCCGTCGACACCGCCAAAATGCAATACCACACGCCGCTCCTGCCAACTCGGATCAACCGAGAATGTCCGTGAATAGACACCCGTAGGGTTATGTTTCGGTGAGAATGGCGGCTCCTCACGAAAGGGCATTTTTACATTCGTGTAATGCGGAATGCCATGCCCGTGAAACTGCCAATTACTCGGCACTGGAATATCCGTCCAACCGCTAGCATCGGCATGAGGTTGCTCTATGCCAATTGGCAAATCTTCGGGTGATTGCCGGTATAGGAAACGCCAATTTCCATTGAGCGAGCGCCACCAGGACGATAGTTCACGCTGCCCACTCAGCGCTGACGCTTCGTCAGGGAATGAGTATTGGGTGGCCCGCATGGGGACACGCCGAATTCCACAAAGATCTGGCTGCTCAAAGGATTTACCCAGCAGAGTATCGAGTTTTGTTAATGGCATAGTTACGCAAAACTAGCGTTTGAGGATAAAAAAATTTCTTTCAGCCTGAACAAGATAAGACCATACAATGACAAATATCTTCAGTTCAAAAATTGCCCCAACAAGAGAGGCCTAAGATTCAATTACTCAGGCTCTGCTGGCGGCCGGTCATAAATACTGAAGAACTCGACGCTGGTATCTTTAGAACCCGGCGTGGGTCTCCAGTCACGCAGTAGAATTAAAAGGCGAATACCGGGTCTTATGGCTAGCGGATTGCTATATACGACTTTCCATTCGTCATCGTTCAGGGCCGCTATCCGAACAATGAAATTCATGCGCTGCGCACTCACCTCAACTTGCTTGGTATCCAGGCTATCAAGCAGGTATTTATCGTTGTCCAACTGGAAGGCTAAGTTATATTTCGAGAGATTTACGGTAGTAACGCTCAGCGCAGGACGGCTGCTGCCTGAGTCTACAATAATGTATCCATAGAAATGATCCGGTTGAGTATTCTTTCGGATGAGAACCGCAATAAGCTCCGACTCATCTTTGGGCAGCTTTTCCTGCCACATCAACTTTCGCGTGGGAGCGCCATCAACACCAATAACATCCTGGTATAACTTGAGCGCAGAGTCCTGTGCAGGATAGTCGTAGTTCTGCGATAGCGAACCGGTGAATGAAGAGATAAAGACCTTCTCCCCATTCGCCATATAATAGACGTCATCTATGTCATCTTCGAGACTTACGAACCTCAGGCTAACGGCATTGCCGAGGCTGGGAAGCAAAAGAAGGATACAGACTATACTTAAAATTCTAGGCATAATATCTAGATCTCATCATCAGATAACCAGCGAAACGAAGTGACCACAAATCGCCGACCGAATGTCTCATTCTCACTTCCAGGCAAAGGAGTCTGCCACGAGGCTAGTGTGTCATCACAATAATCGGGCACGCGTTGGACGACCGCTTCGCACCAAGTTTCGGCATCTAGCTCTCCGGTAAACTCATTTATCACATTTCCGTAAGCGCGAATTAGGAAGGTATCTGAGCGAACAGTGAGCAAAGGACCGAGTGTGGTGAGCAAATCCGCCTGAGAGAGATAACCGGGTGAAAAGGCCGCCTGAGATGCAAAGGGCTTGTCAACAATATCATTGGGATTCTCATCACTACCAAGCCAATGCGCGGTGATGACAAAGGGAGTCTTGTAATACTCATTGATGTTAATCTGGTTCGCAGTGCTGACTAAATCGACATGGATATTGATACGTTCCTCAGTTGGTATACTTGCGTCAGAATCGACCCTGTCGATGGCTGCTTGCAACGTCCCCTTTAATCCGGTGCTATCATCGACGAGACGCCGATTAATAAAATCCGCCATCGACCTGAATGGTCCGCGCAGCCGCACTTCTGCCACGATTGCTTCCGCAAGGTGGTTTATCTGTGCATCAGTAAGGGTTCGATTTCCCTCCCAAGTCGAATCACTATCAAGGACCGTATCGACATCGGGATAATGCGGAAAAGAATGCTTACGCTCTTCGTCATCAGACGAGGCAGCAATGTCTATACGGCTATGAAGCAAGGCTCTCCATGCGTCAACCGAGGTCGAATTAATATTAAAAACACCGTCAATATAGAGCATAGAAGCCGCTTTATCGTAATCGGTAGCGCGTAGCCTATTTGCATCAATTGTTATGCCGTTGTCGGTGGTGATCTTATAACGCGAATTCGGCAACTGATACTCGGGGGATTCTAACTGCACATTGTTGATGCTGGATGGAATCGTGGAAAAGAAATAGGTATCCCAGAGCTCAGTGTTTAATTCATGTGATAGATCATGGATCGTTTCCAAAGAATCAAAGGGAGCGTATTCCACCTGCATGTTGGACTTGATGTCTGTAAGCAGTACCGAGGTTTCATCCCGAGGAATGTAAGGACTGGCAACCGAATTACCCACGGCGTAAACCGGATTATAGTTACTGAGAGACAAGTTTGCATGCTGTAGCTGCGCCAATGAAAACAGCGGCGTATCCTCCGGCCGAAATGAAAATACAATGAAGTCATTGGTTTCCATTGGCGTCGGCGCATCAATGCTGGTTCCTGCTGAGGCCCGGTTGCCGTTTCCAAAGTTGGGCTGCTGGCTACTGGTGAAACCGTAATCGAAAAAGTACTCAATTCCTATGTCCGGTGAAAGGTGAACGACATCGGTCGCCAGCGCATTATGATATGCCATCGACCTTGGCTCACGGCCGTACAAACCAAACTCGGTTTGGCTAAATACTTTGGAGACACGAAAGAAGATCTGTGGCGAAAAAACTAAGCCGCTATCGGGAATCTTAAAATTCTTAACGGGGCCATACCAGATGTTGTTGCCGTCATGGCCATGCGACTGAACCTGATGGTAGACAATATCGGTATCTGCGGAGTCTCTGAGGGAAATGCCAAGCGTGCCACTGTTCTTCGTCAACTTGTAGGAATCATTCAAGTCGGCACTGCTCAATGATGGACCTTGAATAATGACTGAACTTGAAAGTCCGGGAACCGCATTTGCCGATAGAACATTCTGCCCCTCAACGTATGGCTCAGTTGGCACTAGTGCGTCCAAAGTATAAACAAGGCTTTGGCCCGGGGGGATGACTGGGCTCTGCAAATCAAAACGAAATCCTTTGAAACCACCGCTGAGTGCATCTCCACCACCGACGACTTCAGGAACCGTAAGGAAAGCCTTAGCCATCGTCGTGTTGTCAGTTTTCTTCAGAAATATGTGAGAGCGATTGCCCGTAGGCACATCCGAAAAATCAAACCACATCTCGTAGTCGTGAGCAGCGATGGGCACGTTGTAAGGGTTCCATAGAACAACGATGGGGAAAAAGTGAAAATTAACCGGCGAGTCCCCCCCGGAGTGAGACACCGCTACGCCAAACTGTGCATATGTCATGACTGGGTGTAAGCCAGCATTCTCAGCTGCAGCGTCCGAATCTGCCCGACTAGCCGCAATAGGTGCAAGCGGCGTGCCATCGTTGACTATAGAATGATAATCACGAATAGCGCCCCATCTCGGCATATAGTTATCGTTCGAAGCGATGTAGTCGCTATCCGATGGGCCTACGCCGGGGTTATCTAGCCAAACAGATAAATCCTTTTTAAGTCCACCGTTTGCAGCATCCGTGAGGAGCCCCCGAGAGTATATGGTTAAGTCATGCTCTCTTTCGCGTTGAGTGGCGATCAAGACATCACGGGATTGCTGTGACAACGCTGCCAGCGGAAAATCAGACATCGATTCCAGATTGGCCAAGCTCGATTTGAAGTCCGGCACACTGGCTGGATACGCATCGCCAACCTGAACTGCGCCACCATCTCTAACCCCTTCGATGCCGAACCGATTCGTAGAGAGGTAGCGGTACTGTTCAATCCCATCCTCATCTACCCCTATCAAATCCATCAATTCAATCGATGGCGATTCAAAGGGATCGGTGAGGGAAACGTTCGCCTTCAAGCTTTCATCAGCCACCCAATAGGCATAGTTGCCACTGCTGTTGCTGATCGGTTCGCTAATGACTTTCACACTAACGTCAGTTGTCGTCGTGGAGTCGGGATTAACCATCCACACCGTACTATTATTGGAATCCGGATTTGATAGTATTGTCGTTGGGTTGATTGGGACCGCGCCAACTTTGCCACTTACGAGCCAGGCCATTGGCGATGTTGGATCCAAAGTCAATGAAGTGCTATCCCATACGCCAACGAAGTATGGATTCGCCACGCTACCTTGCAGATCAGCACGAGCGGTAACTCTCTGATCGGGCCCTGCAAGCGCCTGAAGCTGCCCCAGCGCGACATGCAATCCGTAGAGAGCATTTTGCCGCGCCTTGGCCTGGCTCTTAGTCACCGTCGATGACTGCACTTCAATGTGAGTTAACGTCGTAAGTGATAGCGACAAAAGTACCAGTAGCGACATTAACGACAAGCTGATCAGCAGAGCAAATCCCTTGGATTTTTGCTTTAGCCTCGCTGGATTTCTGGGGTTCACCGTTGCTTTGGGGTTGGGGGTTGGGGGTTGGGGGGTATAAATACGCAAAAGACAGCTTTAAAGTAGGATCACACAAATGGCGAGAGAATCTGACTTAAGCTGAACTCAAAACTCATTCTGACATCTTCATTCTACTCATTTCTGGCATCAACACATCGTAAAATCGCTTGTAGCCATCACTGCTTAAGTGGGTCATATCTGGCTTAAAGTAACTCAAAATCAACGTGTCGTTTTCAGTGGTGAAGGGCGAGTAAAGGTCAAGCACGACGACGTTTTCCAACTGGTTTCCAAGCTCAGCAATTCTTCGGTTCAGTTCCGCCTTAGCTCCGGGTTGTAAGGGAGCCTTCGGGTTGTCCTTGGGTAGCCCTTGACAGAGAATTATGGGCAAATCGAGATTCTGCTTCCGCGCGATTTCAATGATCGACGAGATATTGCTGATAATATCCTTCGGTGAGGCATGAGCGCTTAAGTCATTGCCGCCAATGAGGATTACCACGCCCTTCGGATTGAGATCCATCACGTCTTCCTGAAACCGGAATAACAATCCTCGGCTGGTGTCACCACCGATGCCACGCAGCGCTATTTCATCCTTTTTGAAATACTGTTTAAAGTAAGGCTGCCAACCGGCAATTTGAGAATCACCAACGAGCACCACTTTCCCTTGATCGGCTTGTCGTTGAGTCCAGAAGTAGTCCCGATTGACCGGCATCCACTTGAAGACGCGTATGGGCCCCACGCCGGGCCAGGCACCGTTGTCATGCTTGTCGGGATAGGGCGTTGGACCGGTGGAACTGTGCGAATCAGCTGCCGTGGCGCTAAGCTCCTTAAGCTCAAAACCGCCAGGCCCGCTGGGATTGTTGGCGATGATCAGGATTTTGGTGACAGCGCTACTATCCAGGTTAAATCCGCGCTTGTTAAAGGTAACGCCAAAATTCACCGAAACCGTGCTGGTTTCATCCGGAGCCAGTGTAACAACTTCCGCATTGTATGGATGAGGCTTCATACTCCAATCACCGTCATTATCAACGCGTACTGTGAATGTGGTAGTCGTTTCACCCAGGTTGGTTAGCGTCGCTTCAACCGAGTCATACGCCGATAAGTCCAGTGGAGTCAGTGGCGTAAAATCGAGACCCGGGTGCTTGCTCGCCGGGTAATCGACCAGAATGTGCGACTCCCCGGAAACCTGCTTTATTTTGATTGTGGAGCCTTGCTCACCGCTAAACTCACTCTCAGTTAGGTTCTTTAAAAAATTGAGTGGGCTAGCCGCGTAAGTGGAGGCACACAACGCACAAGTGATCAGGAGCTGAAGGATAAGTCTGAGGGCGATTTTTCGCTGACGGTTTGGAAACATCTTTGGGAAAGGTTGGAATCCATGATGCGCGACATGTGGCGCAATGAAATCAGGGTTTGGGTTAAGGGTTTTAATGAATATAGCACTTTCTAATCTGATGTAAGACCCCGCCGTAGGGTGACAGTAAACCAACAACGCAAAAGCGGCTGGTGCAGACTCTGCTTTATCGAAAGTTTATTCGCGAAAGCTCCAAGCTAGTCCGGGAATAACTTGGACAGTGTGGGCGGAGGGCTATCCCGATACTCACTTCGAAGCAATGCCGTTAGCTCCTTCACAACGTCCGGAAAATGATCGCACACATTGTGCCTTTGGCCGATATCCGTCTCCAGGTCATAGAGTTGGGATACTGTTGAATTTCCAGTTTCGATAAACTTGTCTCTCATCACCGGCGGCCCGTCGTAAGGCGGAATGAATACCCACTTGCCATACCGGATGACCGTCTTCGACCAAATGCCTTCGGTGATTAAGAATTCGCGGCCAACAGGATCAACCCCAAGTAAGGCTTGGCTCATATCCTGACTGTCCACCCAATTCATTCCAAGCGCTTCAATGCCCGCCATTATCGCGAAACTTCGGATAAAGTCTACGTGGCTAATGAGTGCCGCCGATTCTCCTGGAGAAATCATACCGGGCGCATGCAGTATTGTGGGCACACGGCAACCACCCTCAAACATACTGTATTTGCCGCCACGAAGTGGACCTGTTGGCTTATGGCAGCCACACATTTCCATGCAGTGATCTTCATACCCATCCTTGAGCACCGGGCCGTTGTCACTGGAGAAAATAACAACGGTGTTTTCGTCAATACCTTCAGCCTTCAAATGCTCAAGAATTTGGCCCACGCACCAATCCAGCTCCACGATCACATCGCCCCTTGGCCCCCGGTTCGTGGCGCCCGCAAAACGCAGGCTTGGTATGCGCGGCACATGGGGCTGATGAAGCGCATAGTAGAGAAAGAACGGCTCTTCCTTATGTTTCGATATGAATGATTTCGATCGATCCAGGAACTCCTCAGCCATGGTCTCATCATCCCACTGAGCGCTGCCCCCTCCACGGCAAAAGCCAATTCGCGGCACGCCATTGACGATCGTATCCCAATGCTGCTCATCGCTGTGCTTCATCGTTAGCCGCTCAGGATGACTCCTGCCCGTTGGCACATCACTAAATGGATTCTCTTTTCCGTAGACAACCTCAATGGGATCGTCGGGATCAAGATTGGCGACCTGGTTGCCATCCACATAGACACAGGGCACACGGTCGTTCGTCGCGGCCATGATAAAAGACTCATCGAAGCCAACATCCAGCGGCGAAGGATTTATCTGCCCGTTCCAATCGATATCGCCATCGCCAAGACCGATATGCCACTTACCAATCACGCCTGTGGCGTAGCCCGCATCTTTTAGTAGGCCAGGTAGGGTTGCCTCACGCTCGCCAATGATCATCGGCGCATCACCAGCAAGAATCTGAGCGCGCGGATTTCGCCAGGGATACGAGCCGGTGAGCAGGCTATAGCGGGATGGCGTGCATGTAGCAGCAGTCGCATAACATTGGCTGAATTTTATCCCTTCCGCTGCCATGCTGTCTAAATTAGGCGTTGGTATACCTAGAGCCCCGTAGCAGGATAAATCTCCAAAACCAAGGTCATCTGCATAGATGATGATAAAATTTGGTTTTTTCATACTAGAATCACAATCATATCCAGCCAAAAGAACGATAATTCGCACCCTCTTTTGAGTAATGTCACTATAAAATAAATCACAGTTCGCTTTTGGGAAAATTTATGCTTTTCAGATACAGGTAACAATCAGCATTTTCTAGGAATCAATCCGTGCTGTGGTTAGATTAATGCAAACAGCGATCGAACTCAAATGGTTCCCGAACTACAATGAAAACCTTTACCATTCATGACTTTATATATTTCCCCTTCCAAAGATAACGTCAAGTCATTCAGGCAAAATGATTGAAAAAGGTAATCGTTTAATATAAAATGGCAATCCGTTTAGATTGAGCTAATGAAAGCTGTCACTAAGTTAGATATTGATAACCAGAGATACCTTGGTTAACTTCACAATACCTCAATTATGAAACAAAACAAAAATTACATCAAAAGTTCCCTCTTCTATTTGTCAGCGATGGGATTGCTAGCTTCTAGCGCACATGCGGCAACCATAGTAACCTATGAATTTGCTGGAGGAAGTCCCAGCCCAACCAATATTGCGACTGGCGTAGTGGCGCAGAGTTTCGCCTTTAGCGATGCGTCGTCAGGTGAGAGCGGTGCGACTGACATTGGTTTCTCGAGTTCCTCTCTTGGCGGTTACGTGCGAACGTTGGCGCTTGGGACTTCAGAAGCCGCTGCTCTAGCTGATGATGACTACTTTACATTTACCATCAGTGCTGAGAATCCAGGAGAACTACTCGATTTGGAGTCAATGACCTTTGATTATGGCGCAAGCAACTCATCGAGTTTTGACGCGACAATCAGCACCTATATTCAATCGGATGTAGGAGGATTCGGAACTGGCAATCCTGTAATCTACAGTGACAGCGTAGTTGTTCCACAAGGTACAACTGCTGGAGGGGCTTATGTTTCTACTGGCAACACCGTTGTTCTTTCAGGCCTGGCACCAGCGGAATCGTATACTTTTCAATTCCGCTTCGCAAGTTCGCTCCAAAACGGGAACATCATCGCACGATTCGGCGATGTCGCCGTTGATGGCGCGGTGATCCCAGAGCCAAATGCGATTGGTTTCGCGCTCTTGAGCATGGTCGGCCTGCTGGCTTACCGCGTAAGAGCTTCACGCAAGAAGTAAGCTACGTATTTTTCCCACGAGTCCTCCGGCCGCGAAAGCGAGTCCGGGGGATTTTTCTTGTGCTGATCCCCAGCTATCGGGAGAAGTAGGATTGGGGATGCAAGACCAACGTCAGCAGTGGCTAGAGCATTTGCACTTTAATTAGTCCGATACTTTGCATGTTTAAAATAAGCCCAGCAATCCTTACTGGTTAGTTTA
>JAVDPD010000038.1 GCA_031296935.1 Cerasicoccus maritimus | reverse complement strand
GGACCATTCACTGTCGGTTAAATCACTTGGGTATCTCTCTCGCATCCCAAGTCTATCTCACACTGGTAAAGCAATGTGCAGCTTTTTTGTGGTGAAACGACTTTTTAGACGCCCTCTAACAAACCGCTATAGCCAGTGTTTCGCGCGCAAGGCTTCAAACGCTACGCTTAATTCCGGGAGTCGCTTTTCCCACTGGCGCTCCCATTCGAGTGTTACAACCGGCGGAGTTCCCTGGGCCACAAAAGCGTCCATCAACTCCTCCAAGTTCCCAGTCCCCTGCCCTGGAATGCTGTGCTTCATGCCCCCTGGAACAACAACTGCCGGGTCTTTCAGGTGGACTCTTGGGATGTGGTGCCGCAGCTCTTGGTAGGTCGCAAGCGCCCCTTCATTGCCTAATTCACTGAGAGCATGCCCCAGGTCATACAACAGCGGCGGGTTCCAACCTAATGCTGCGCCGACTCGATAATACATATCCGGATAAAACATGCGATGGTGCCCCTCAACGAGTATTTCCACCGACCAGCCATGCTTCTCCTTTTCCATCTTCCACCAACGCAGGGTATCAACCGCCTGCTCAAACATCTCCTCTGTCCAGGGCGCATAGGGGCCGACGAAGTCGAATGCGCGTAACCACTTTACACCGGCAGCTTCAGCCCAAGGGACATAAGCCAGAAAATCGGCGCGATCCTTTCCGACGTTTTTCGCAAGCCGTAAACTGCCAGAAAGCACGGACACCTCTACCGATGAAGAGCGCTCCAAGTAGCTAGCAAATTCAATGGGTGACTGAAAGCGTTTGGCTAATACATCCGGCAGATCAATGGAATCTTCCAAGGTCCGCAACTCGAGTTCTTCAATGCCCCAACCTTCCGCAACATTGAGTAATGTTGCCAGGTCTGCCTCGGGCATCCCCATTGAAGAATAGGCCCACTTAACATCATAAATTCTTTTGTGGGTTTGCTTTGCTTGCTGTGCTAAATTCACCGGTTCTTTCATCTCAACTGAATCAATTGGGGGGTATCTTATAATCACTTGGAATAGCCGGGGTTTGGATAAATGCGTTTCCAACCACGAGTCGCAAAGGCGTGGGAGCGGCATAAGGGCTCAGGACTATCAATCCGCTCAGCCAATTGACCCGAGTTCGCATTGCACGTAACCCAATCCAAGAGCAGACCTTCCAGCTTCATTCGCTCTCCGTAGTGATCTTCGGAATCATAAAGGTTTTCCGCTTCGTGCGGATCGGCCACCATATCGAATAGCTCACAAAAGCCTGTGGCATAGCGGCAAAGTTTCCATTGCCCAGTCCGAACCATGCAGCCGTCTTCCATGTATCCGAAAACCGGATCGACCTCCCCTGCAACATCCCCACGCGGGAGGCTTGGATAGGCCCACCAATCAGGAAGTTTCCCGCAGGCATCTTGCAGAATGGTCGCTGGCGCCGACTGCAAGGCGACCGGCGTCGAGATGCGCTGCCCTCCCCCTTCAGCTTGAGGCCACCGCATCAGCAGCGGAACATGCACAGACGGTTCGTAAAATGTGCCCTTGCCCACCCGTTCCTGATCACCCACATGATCGCCATGATCGCTGGTAAAGATAATCACGCTCGAGTCAAGGCGCCCCGCCTGGCGCAGGGCATTCAACACGCGCCCGACTTCATCATCAATTTGGGCAATGAGCGCCGCGTAGTGATGTCGAATGCGCAGCTTATCTGCTTCCGTGAAATCGGTATAATCCAGCTGATGCCAGTATCCCTTGTACCCTTTAATGAACCTCGCGTGCATTTCGAGCGCCGCATCCGATTGGCAAAGCGAACGCGGGCAGAGTTGCGGCAACTTCTCCGGCGCCACATGCTCCAGTAATTCCGGCACGGGATCGTAGGGACAATGCGGCCCGGGAAAACCAACCATCAACGCCAATGGCTGCTCGGTAGGTTGTCGCTGAATCAACCGCACAGCCTCTTCGGCGACAAAGCGGTCCGGCGTCAGTGATATATCATGCGGGAAGTGGACCGCGCCTTTTTGCTTAACGTAATCCGGCAAATCAATGGCGTTAAACTTATCAGGGCCAACTCCATTCTTGCGGAGAAAGCCCATGTAATCATCATCAATCAACGGCCAACGTTTATCCTCAGCAATGATACGCTCTGCAAACCCTTCTGAAGATTCAAACGGATGAAAATGCATTTTACCCACTGCCGCCGTATGATAACCTTGCTCCAACAACAGCTCGGGCCAGGTTCGGTAGCCCATCTCTACTCGGTCCGGTCGCAGCCAATGCTCGTTACTAATGACTCCCGATTGCAGCGGCGTCATCCCCGTGAGCATTGCAGCCCGCGCTGGCACACAAAGCGGGCACGTCGAAACGGCATTTTCGTAGACCACGCTCTCGCTCGCCAACCAATCAAGATTGGGCGTATCGATAGCGTCACACCCATAGCAACGTAGAAAGTCAGCCCTGAGCTGGTCGCACAGGATAAAGACATAATCGCGCTGTGGACTCGTGGCCATTGTTATAAAGACTTTGATTTTGCGCGGTCTGCCCGAACGCCACTGAGCCACATGAGCCCGCCAACCAGGAACAGAAAGCCACTGACAAATAGTACTTCTACCTTGTCGGCCCACGTCTCAGGAAAAGGAATCAGCAGCAAAACAAGTGCAGCCACAATAACGGCGATCTTCCCGATAAGTCGCAATTGATGCGAGTCATTGGCGTCGCCAACTTCCTTTTCAAAGTCCACGGGCGTATACATGTTCTTGAAAAAAGCATTCACCCTCTCGCGATATGCATCACTCACCTTGGGCCACCAGAATCCACTGACGAAAAATGCGATCGTGCCTACCGTTAAGACAATGAGCACGGTAACTTGAAAATCCACCTTGGGTGCGCCCCATTGCGGTGAAATCCCCAAATACACCGAAGCGCAAAAAGCTGATAGAGATGAGAAAACCGCAGCCCAGCCAGGCACTCGCTTAAAAAACAAACCGAGCAAAGTGGGAACTGACAATGGCAAGGAGAGATAAGCGCCGATTGACAGCATGATTTCAAAGACGCCAGCCCCAGCTCGTTTCGAATAGTAAAGACTCAGCAAAATAATTCCAATCCCCAGCAGAAGACTGACGATTCGGCTCGCCTTGAGCAACTCTTCATCAGAACGAGGCGTCTTGGAAAGCAATCGGCAAAACGCCGGATAAACATCCTTAACGATAATTGCTGCATTGCGATTGAGCCCCGTGTCCATCGAACTCATCGTCGCCGTAAACATAGCAACCACGACCAAGCCCATCAAGCCCGGGGGCAGCAAATTCATGCTAACTATGGCGTAGGCAGCCTCCGCACTTTTACCAAGCTCAATGGCTTCGATTTGATCTGAATACAACAGTCGCGCAACCATCGGCGGCAGGAACCAAATCCCAGCGCCCATCAACATGAGCACAACACAGAGCAACGACGCCTTGCGCGCATCACGACCATCCTTCAAAGCAAAGAATCGCGTAGCCGATCCAAGGGTGTTCCATGCAATGACGTTCTTCGTGAACATCGCCGCGACCCAGCCCCAGGTAAATGCGCCAGCGGCAAATTCACCCGGGCTATTGACGATCTTAAAATCTTCACTCAGCCCCTGCGCAACAACCGCTGCTTGCAATTCGCCAAAGCCGCCGATGGCCCGATAAGCAAGCCAGGCGACCAGTATGGTGATCGGCAGCAGGATTAAGCTTTGCAAAAAGTCTGTGGCCATCACCGCCCAACTACCACCGGTTGTCGCGTAAAACAAAACCGCAATGCCGATAACGATGATCACGCCCTCCACCGGCAGACCAAAAACCGCAGAGCAAAAGATCGATAGCCCATATAAATGCAACCCGGCATAAAGCAACCCGGTCACGATACTGATCCAGGCGTAATATTGCTGTGTACCATTGCCATAACGCATCCTGAGAACCTCGGGGCCAGTCGTTACACGGATCTGGCGAAACCAAGGCCCGGTGCAGATAAAGTTCAGAAGATAGCCAGTCGCAGTAGACAGAAAAATAATCGAAGCAGACCAACCAGCCTGGTAAGCCACGCCGGCCGCGCCCGTAAAAGTCCAGGCGCTAAACGTGCCCATGAACATGCTCATTCCAACCAGCCACCAGGTGCCTCGACTGCCGCCCTTGAAGTAATCGCTAATGCCCTTATTGAAGTTTTTAAAAGCCCAACCGACTCCCATCATCAGTAGCAAATAAACAACTATCGTAATGTAATCGATGGTGTGAATTGAAGGAGTATCCATAAGGGGCAAAGCAAAAGTCGGGTCGCGCTCGCAGCCAACAGCTCGATGCAAACATGATTCATGTATAAGTAAAACAGTAAGGATGAGCTCAGGATCGGGCAAAACAAACCATGCGGGTGTTTAACTGTAAATCCCTGACGTAAACGAACTAAAACAGCAAAAGCACTATTCCAAAAATACGCCTCAATACCGACCGCAAGAAAAACACCTCCAGCAGGTTTACAGTTACACCATCAGGTGCCTTGTTTAGCCTCTGGCAAATGCTTCCATAGGTGTTAATGTTATCTCATCACACAGAGGCGAAGCACAAAGGTGCCAAGCGAGCTAATGCACATACACTGATTCTACTAACCGAGAAGGAACTAGACCATTTTTATGGCCAGCAAAGCTTGAGTCGCATCTTTCCCGATCCGCGCTTATACACTTGGGTCAAGGGCTCAACCGAGCGTGAGCTCGAAGCCATTATTCAGGACGTACAACCTGAAATCATTCTCGGCGCCTGGTCGACGCCACGCTTACCCATCATCAACGGGAAGCCGCCTGCCTCGATCTACTGCCACATCTGCGGATCCGTTCGCCACCAAGTCGACAAGCGCCATCTTGAACTTGGAATGAAAGTCACAAACTGGGGCAATACGGTCGCGAAGACCGTGGCAGAATCCGCCATCATGCTGGCGCTTGCCGCCTTGAGAAATGTCGGCTACCACACAAACTCTCTGCACTACGAGAAAGGCTGGAGGGATCCAAAGTCGCCACCTCAAAAGAGCTTCATCGGCGCAAAAATCGGCATCCATGGCATGGGGCAAGTCGGCGCATCCCTGGCAAAGTTCCTCCAGCCATACGAAGCCGAGATCAGCGCTTATGATCCATACGCCGAGCCATCCGCGTTTCTCGAAAACAACGTTCGCCGCGTAGCAGACATCGATGAATTATTCCATACCAGCGAAGTCTTTTTCGAATGCTGCGCGCTTACGCCGGAAACCGTCGGCGTGGTCGACCGCAGACGCATCCAAATGCTGCCTGTCGATGCCGTGTTCATCAATGTCGGACGCGGTGAGCTGGTGGATGAATTCGCCTTGGCCAATGCAATCAGTGAAAGGCGCCTCCGCGCCGGGTTGGATGTCTACCAAACAGAACCGCTGCCTGAGGATTCCCCGCTTCGCGGCTTACGCGGCATGATCGGCACACCACACCTGGGCGGGAACAACGTAAAGTCGCACCGCAATGCCGGCGTGCTTGCGCTGAAGAACATCGATGCATACCTCAGCCAAGCCCCACTGACCAACGAGATTACTATTGAACAATATGAGCGAATGACCTGATACTCGATGACTGAATGAAGAAGCGAGTATCCATGCGCGACATCGCGCGTAGAGCAGGCGTTAGTGTGATGGCAGTTTCTCTGGCCTTACGCGACTCCAAAAGAGTTTCTGAAGAAACCAGAGAAAAAATCTTAAAGATAGCCAAAGAGATGGGCTTTACCAAAGACCCTGCTTTGAGCGCCCTCGTCAACTATCGGCACCAGCGTTCGGGCCGTCAGTTTTCAGGTATCATCGCCTACCTGAACAACCACGACCACGCGCACATTTCACAACTGAATCCCCACCACCGGGATCTCTTTGAAGGAGCCCAAGCCACCGCCAAACAATTGGGTTATAAGTTGGAAGAATTCTGGCTCAAATCACCGGAGCTTGAATACAATCTCGACCGCATTTCCAACATTCTCTCAGCTCGCGGCATTGAGGGCTTGATCGTTGGACCACAGCAGTCGCCGCACACCACGCTCGATTTGAAGTGGGAGCTTTTTTCCAGCGTCCAACTCTTTTTCTCACTCGAGTCGCCACGGCTGCATACGATTTCAACCGACGTTTACGCGGCCGTTCAGAGGGTCTTTGCAGAACTCTGTCAACTTGGCTATCGCAGGATCGGCTTCATCTCAGACCCGCACACCGATGAGCGGGTCAACAACCTCTACACCGCCGCGTATTTTTCTTCTCAACACAAACTGCCCTACCGAAAGTCATGCCTGAAGCCGCTGATCGAAGTTGACTTTAGCGATAAGACTCTGGCCACCTGGCTTAAAAAAGAAAACCCAGATGCCGTCATTGCGTTAACGCCCACGGTGATTAACCGGTTGCAAGACCCTGAGTTCATTGGCAAAGAATCAATCGGCATTGCATCGCCATATCAACACAGTGACTTCACCGAGATCGGGCACATCGTCATAGACAAGCAGTCCGTTGGAGCGCAAGCCATGCGCCTGCTGGCATCGCTGATTGAACAGAACGACAAGGGCGTCCCCGTCCACCCCATTACCCACTTAATCTTTCCCAGTTGGACTCCGGGCAACTCTGTCCACAAAGTCGGTCCACCCGTATCTTTGGCACATCAGTCACTGCGCTAGTCCCGCCAGGTAATTTGGCCTTTGCGTCCATCGGAGAGCTCCACGGACACCCCTTCGTCGCTTTCCACAACATCCACCGTGACCTCGTTAGAGTCCCCTGTTTTGTAAACTTCGATGACCGTGATAAATCGCTGCGCCTTTGACTTCTCGGGTGTCTCCGCCGTCATATGCCACTGCGGAACAGGAGTCGCTTTTCCGGGGCGGCGCACAATTTCCTCAATAGGCTTCAGGAACTGATCCGACTGCGAGATGTTCAGATTAGTCGGCTCAATAAAAGTGACCTTAGCATGAGCCGGCTCGTTGTCCACCTGCAGTACGTTCCCATCAATCTTAAAGGGATTCTTGGCGTGGAGCATGTACTGATATTGAATCGCTTCGCTCGATTGAACATCATCAGCGATGACAAACACATCGGGCTTGATCCATAGCACATGCCGATCAAAGCGTTCTAGGTCGACTTTATTATAGGCCCGGTGTGCATCCCCAATGGTATAGGTGGTGTCATCGGTGTCTTCAAAGTGCACAATCTCGCCATAGAATTGATCCGAGCTACCCGGCTGCCCAGTGCCATCCATGAGGATGGCATTGTGTGCGCGCGTTGTCCGCGTCCAACCGTTGTGGTGCGGGCTATCATAGTAGTTATAGAATCCGCTATCGAGTAGTAGCACTTTTCCGTAGGCCGACAGGTTAAAGCTATTCTGGTCGTTATGCCCATGACCAATGGAACCAAACGTCGACGATTTGAATTCCATAAAAATTTCGTTATTGGGATCTTCCCACTCGGAACGCATGAAGACCAAACCCACATCGCTGAACAAGCGACTCGTAGGCAAGTCGGCGAGCGACTTACGCTCCGGCAGCTCAAAGGGAGCCTCCAGCAACGGGATATATGTATTACGCGCAGATGCTCGACGCAGCAGAAAATCGTAATAACTCGCAACCACGCCATCCTGAAACTGCACTGCGGCATTGCGCGCAGTCATCGTGCCAGAACCACCCGGAGGACGCCCAGAGTTGTCTCCATACTGGCTCGCATTAGCGCCAGTTCCAAAACCATAGATCATGAAGTAAGGCGCATTGCGATGCCAGGGATTACCAGCCAAATCGAGACCAGTAGCCGTCTTGACCAGATGCACGGCTTGCTGGCTTGAAATCAGATTAGTCCCCAGGAAATAAGGAACCTGCTCGGCGGAACCGCCATCCGAACCGCTGAACCACGGATAATTGGCCACATACAAATCAATCAGCCAAGGCAGCCATTCCTGCGCCTCCGGCGATTCTCCATAAACAGCAATCAAACCAACCGACAAATGATAGACAACAAACTGCCAGGCATGCGGCTCAACCTTCGTGTATTCCAAACGTGGAATCATTGGCCAAGGCCAGCGCTCAGCTTCCGCATCCAACAAAGCGATACGACAACGATCGACAATCGCATTACGAATCTTCTCGCGCTCTTCCTCCGTGTATTGATCGTAAAGCCAACTGTAAGCCCAACCAAGCGCATTCACGAGGCGGCTGTTTCCAAACTGATTAACATCATGCGTGGTCAATCCCCACGGGTTCAGATCAGCTATTGCCAACGCGCGTTTTTTTACGTACTCAGCGTATTTCTGCTCACCAGTCAGTTGGTAGAGAATGCAGTTTTCCACAATGCCACGGGCTGCTTTCAAAGAGTAATCTCCAGACTTCCAAAATATCTGCTTCGATGACTTGTAGCTATCATCTCGCACATCGAAGAAAAACTCCTCCGACAAAGGTTCCAAATCAGGACGCTTACCTCCGGCATGCCGCCTCAGAAAATCCTGAAAATCCTTATTCTCCGTATTCTGAAGCAACAGCTTCAGCGCTTCGATCTTCTCCGGTCGGGTGTGAACACGCGGATGCCCGGAAGGAATGTTGTTCACCGCTTCCTTTGCTGGCGCAACCGGCCATTTCTCCAAGTCTTCTGACAACTCAAAATGACCGCCGCCAGTCACCACGCCGTTGGCGTCAGTAAAGGACCATTCGTACTCACCGGATGGCAACGGCTCAAGAGGGCGGAAGTAGTAATGATCCCGTGGATCCGACTTCAGCACGACATCTCCAGAGCTGGAGCGCACCGTTACCGTAGCGGGAAGTTCTGTCGATTCTGGCCAGCGAAAGGTTGGCGGATTGAGCGCAATGGGCATCCCTTCATAAGGCTCGGGAGTCACCACTATTTTTTGTCGGGGCGGTATACGCTCACTGCCTTTAGCATCAGCGTAACAGGCGGCTGAGAGGCATACTGAAATCAGAATAATCCATGCCTGGAGGCATGCATTACGGCGGATAGGGTTAACAAACATATGCCCAATTATAAGCATCCTGTGCATGGCGACAGACAACATGTACGCGCATTTAACTGTAAACAAATCGCGGCCATCCCCTTCCCTTCGTTTACAGTTAAATGATATACGACTTAAACGAACCTTGCTCGCGCTCATCGAAAACATGATGATATCCGTCAAAGAAGCAATAATAATACCCCTGCCAATGACTCAGCCTCGTTTGAATCAGGAGCATAAAAATATATGCCCCGCGCCCCACTAGACGATTCATTTTCGCACTAATCAGCTTGTAATGAAAGACCTCCCGCCCCCATGCCCCAAAGGCAAACGTGGATTTGCCCTTGTTATAGCACTAACGCTCATGGCCTTCATCATGTTGCTCCTGCTATCGATTGGCACAATGACGCAAGTGGAGCTGGCGAGTGTGAGCATCAAGAAGCAGCATATGATGGCTAAGCAAAATGCGCTTTACGGTCTCTATGTCGCAATGGGAGAACTACAATCCGTAGCCGGTGAAGACACCGTAGCAACCGGATCAATCAATGTAGACGCCACCCTCGCGCCTGACTCATCGAAAAAACATTGGACCGGCGTTTGGACAAACACCGGCGCTTATGACGCTTCTCGAAACCTAAGCAGTTACTCTGCCTCTCTTCAGAAAGTGCTCGTGTCGGGCGAAAACGTTGAAGACAACCTCCTGGATCCAGTGTCCACCGATTGGCCCGTGCTCGTAGGCGACACATCAGTCAACGATGTAAATGATAAGGTGCGCGCGGAGCTCGTTAGCATCGATTCAGGCCCAACCTTCACGACCAATAGCTATGCCTACTGGGTTGGCGATGAAGGCGTCAAAGCGACCATTAACATCAGCGACGACCTTGCCCACACCCTTACCGATGAGCGACGCCTGTTGACCATGCCCCAAACAGGAGCACATATGATGCAGGCCAGCACCGCGCCAGACAGCGAAGCGATAGGAGATGCTTTTCCAATGAATCCCGAAACGCTGGACCGCATATTCTCAGACGACTCGCTGGATCTCGCCCTTGGCAATGACAACACTTTTCGCAAGTCGCATTTCCACGACATTAGTGTGCACTCCAAAGGCGTCCTCAGTGATCAACGTCTCGGCGGCCTCAAGCAAGACCTAACCTGGATGTTCGAAAACGACGCCTTGCCCACAGGCTATCTCTACCAAGAACCCGACCCGGTCTTAACGCGCGATACGCTGCCGGGACCTGCCTGGAGTACTTTCCAGGATTGGTACCAACATGCAAAAGTCCTCAAGGTAAACGGCAGCCTTACCCCAACGCCTCTGGTCCGTAATATCCACAATAGCAGCAACCATAAAAACGGCATTGGCCCGGTGCTCACTCAACTAAAGCTATACTTCAACTTCTCCTTCAGCAACCCAACTCTAGGCGAAAATGGCGGACACTTGCGCATGCACCTCTTCCCGGTTGTCGTGCTCCACAATCCCTACAACGCAAGCTTGGCGCCCGCCACTTACCGATTCGTATTTGAACAACACAACACGGGAGATTCTACAGAGCTTACGGTCGACGTTGAAACCTCAGATGGTCCGGTAACATTCGGTGGCTATAAATTCAAAGACGGCCTCAACGCTCTTTTTAATCCTAGGAGTAAAAGTGGAAGCAACGACTACAGCGGTGCCATTTTCTTCCATTCGGATATACTGGAATTCAGTCCAGGAGAAGTCAAAGTGCTCACCCTGAAAGACACTGGCAATTATGTCGGGCCGTTGAATCCAGACCTAACGACACACAATGCCGATGACAGCCAAGGGAATATGCTCGTCGCCGGATTCGATGATTCCAAAAGCGCCATTGTAGAATTCAAGGACACCCTGAACGAGGGGGTCACTCCGGAGTTCTATGAGTTTATGCTGGATAACTCAGGCATCCTGCGCTTCAAGCTGCAACTCGATGGCGCAAATTCCCAAACGCCATTGAGTAACTACGATGGTATCGCCTACTCCCCCAATGTCACCTCCACTTCGGCCATCGCAGAGCAGGGCGATAACTTGGTCATCTTCCCTAAAGCTGGATTCAGCTACAAGATCGACCTGGATAACGTGCGCTACTTGGCGAACTTCAACTTACGCAGTAGCCACTTTTCCAGAAACGGATATGTGCGCACAGGCACCCCCAGGCTTTTCGCTGGCGATTATGGCTTGGGCGATTTTACCACGGATGTAGAAGCAAGCACTAGCAACGCCTACTTCGGCAATAGCCACGGTTTCTCCGCCCACGCGAAAGTTGGTTTATTCGAAATCCCTTCCGACCCGAAAAATTTTCTATCACTCGGCCAACTACGTCACGTCGATCTGAGCGTCAAGTTCATGAACCCAAGCATTACCTATGACAACACGGATTCCTTCGCCCCAAGCTACATTTTGGGGAATTCCCTGGCCGACCCTAGCGTCCCCAGAACACTGAGCTACTTTGACGACAACACGACCCATTGGTATCTTATGCAGGCCAACTTCGATGAGTCATACCGCACCAACGAAGCGCTTTGGGATGGTTTCTTCTTTTCCACGCTAGACGCCAGCGATGACGCCACTGCGGTTGACAACCCTCGCAATCCAAGGCTCACGCTACAATCAGCGCTTTCCGAGATTCCAGACAATGCCTATGGCAGCGCCCAGAGCCTGCTCGTCGAAGGCGCGTTCAATGTCAACTCGACTTCTGTTGAAGCATGGAAGGCGCTACTCGCCGGCTTGAATAAGCATACGCTGGTTCACGAAGACGGCGTTCAACAAAACAACTTGTCTTATCTCTTTCCGCGCCTGGCCCGCCCAATTGGCAATGGCTTTGACTCCGATAGCGTAAACAGCGCCGATAGCAGCGAAGTGTGGAACGGCGCCCGGGCGTTGACCGATGACGAAATCAACGACTTGGCCGAGGCGATTGTAGAAGAAGTCAAAGCGCGTGGTCCTTTCCTTTCGCTTGCTCATTTCATCAATCGAAATCTGACCGCAGGCAGTGGCGCAAACGCCTACCAGGCGCTATCCGGCGCACTTCAGCGAGCCATCGACCAGAGCCAGATTAATGACGACATCGTTGGCGACGAGATCAACAGCGAACCCGATGGGACTACTTTTCCAGAACCTACATTCTTCTACGGAAACCAATTCGATGCAGCGCCTGGAGCGATAACTCAAGCGGATCTACTAACGCCAATCGCGCCCATCATCACCGCACGCTCTGACACATTTCGCATTCGCGCATACGGCGAATCCCACGTCACCGGAAGCACGCCGGTAAAGGCATGGCTGGAAGCCATTGTCCAACGCTTCCCGGAAAAAGTCTCAGCGACTGAACCGATCGAAACTGCAACTACCGCCGGCAGCATGGGGCGACGTTTCCGAATCGTAGCCCTACGTTGGATTCCTGAACAAAAATAAAGCGACTAGCATGATTACCCACTCCATCAAATACGCATCCATCTTTCTGTCTCTCACTGCGACTAGTCCAATCTGCACCGCTCAAAGCCAACTACCCGAAGAGCAGTTGAATGTAACCTGGCGGGCAATCAGTGTGAACCGCACAATCAAAGACCTGTATGTCCAGTCAGGCGACGCCTTTGAGCGGGTTTTCATTCCCAATGGCGCTTTATCCAAGCCGTATCAATACAGCGGTGCCGCTCCAATGCTTTTATATAAACGCCAAGAGGACTCAGCAGAGCCCCTTCCCGTCGCCGACGTCATGCTGGACGCCAGCGTCCGGAGAGCACTGGTCTTCATCAAGCAATACTCCGGGGATGGAGTTGCGGCCGAAGCCATGCCAATGCCGACTGAGCCGCTGCACAACGGAGAATCCAGGTTGATCAACATGACCTCCAGCCAGATTGCCGGACGCCTCAACGGAATGAAGTTTCAACTGGCGCCCCGAGAATCAACGGTTTTGCCATTCGAGTCTGATAATCCCGGAGTGATTAAAGTCTCGATCCAACTCGCCGCAAAAGAAGGCGAAGGCTGGGAGCCAAAGATAAACAGCACCTTTGGTGTGACTCCCGATATGTCCGTTCACCTTATTTTTATCCCAGGCAGTAATGGGCGAGTGGAAATGATCCCCATGAGGGAACGTCTGAAATCGACCCCCACCGATCAGGCTCAGCAAGCGCAATGACGAAAACAACTGGCTGCGATTTGTCGCTCAAAAATTTGCCCATTCTAAAAGCGTGCTTGAGATGCGAACGCTCGGGCCGCACCTCAAGCAAAGCGCATTGGCTTACTTCGTTTTCTTCGAAACCACTATTTGGCCGATGCCTCTTGCACGCGACCCATTGTTAATGAAGTTAAACGCGCCTTCGTAAGCGTTATTCGAAGTCGCATCTTTGAAGGAAGCAACGATCGAGCCGTTCAGCGACAGTTTTTGCGACTCACCATCCAGCTCAAGCTTTACCCGAACGACCTCACCGGGAGCATCGTTCCCTTTCACGACCAGGTCAGAGACATAGAATGAACCAGTCTGGATAACCGGATCAGGCAAATCTGGATCCTTTTGAATCGTCCACATAATAGAATCCGGGTTGGTCGAATTAAGCGCTCTTAAACGAAGCTGGTAGCCATTGATCACGCCACCGGTATTCGGGTTCTTGAGATCCGTTTCCAAGCGGTAGTTCAACATAAAGCTCACGTTATCATTGAAGGCCTGAAGGTAGTAATAATCGAATTCAATGACCCCGTCTTTCACATGAATAGAAGAGTGCGGATCAGACACCAGACGTGCAGACAGGATGCCCGAATCTGCGGCTTCATTCTGCCGAAAACAAACCAGGACATCTCCGTTCCTCTCGAGAATAACACCACCGTCATCACCACCTTGAAAGGACCATTGGGCCTTGCCGTCGGATGAAATAGAATCCTGCAACACAGTGCCAGTTCTTCGATTTTCAAAATCATCTTCAAAGATTTTTGAAGTGTCGGCCTGCAAGGAACAAGCGGAAGCCAAGAGGGATATATATAGAACTTTAGACATATAAAACTTATGGTTTATAGCCACCCTAGCCAGTCGCGATCTTACTCCCAATTGCCATGATAATTTAACTGTAAACAGTGCGGCCAACTTTACAATTAAACTGCCAAGCATGTTGATAAACTTACTCGCAATGGGGATAGATCAGCCAACCCCTTACCCCCATTATCGTATGCTTAAAAAACTCCTATTAATACCGCTATCTACCCTTACCCTCAGCCTCAACGCGAATACCCAGATATTTTTCGAAGACGCTGAAAACGAAACTCCAGCAACCTCTCCCGCCAACTGGGACACTGCGGCCAATTGTTTAATTTCAAACAACGGTTCCCCCTTCGGATCGAGCAATCAGTGCATCAGCCTGGACGACTCAGGAGGCGCTCAAATTTCACTCTTCAAGAATGTTCCCGACGTAGCGGGCAAAGCCTCAATCCTCTCTTTCGACTTCTACGAACCCAACGACAGCAACCACGATGAAATGTGGTTTGGCTACGCCGATACCGATCTCAACTCTACCGGCAATTGCGTCCGCATCAGCTTGAACGATGGCACCGTCAACGGCAATTCTGCTTATAGTCTAGACACCACGTATCGCGTATACCTGATTGTCAACGACACTGCGCTAGCCACTCGTTACACGGTTGCCGACGCCAGCGGATCTGTGCGATCCGGCGATTACCGCGTTATCTTTGAGGACACCGGTGCCAACACCTCCGCAATTGTAGCCGAAGGCAGCATCAATGCGTCCAACATTGCGAAGGTCGGTTTCAGAACATTCGCCTCCCCCCAACAATGCGCATACATTGACAACGTCGAGCTATTGCGAATCGAAGAAGACATCGTCTACCAAACGCAGGACTGGGAGGGCTTAACCGTGCCCGACGATGACGAATGGTGGCAGGAAACCCCGGGAACAACCGCCGTACTTGAAACGACCGACAACATTGTCCACTCCGGCAACCGGGCGCTAAAAGTAACCCTAAGCAACCCGGACAACTCGATTGTGCGATCCGAGATCGGCCACCGGTTGCCAATAACGATCGGGAAACAATACTTCTACCGTTTCAGCGTTTATCTGCCCACAGTCGGGCACCCCGCCAAACTGCCAAGCGGAGGTCACTCTATCTTTGCACAGTGGCATGGTCGAAAAGACCCCAACGAATCCTATCGCAATGCCAACCTAGCGTTTAGCATTACCACTGACAGCAAACTCGCCATTACCACAGCTTACAGCGCCGAACCAGTTAACGATGGCTCCACCACGACTAAGGTTAGTCATAAAAATCCCGACGGTAGTAACTTCGATTTGCCCAAGGGGCAATGGATCACCTTCGAAGTTTCCGTCCTCTGGGATTATACCAGCAATGGCTTTCTCGATATTTGGCAAGATGGCGAACACATTGTTAACTACAGCGGCCCGACCTCATACAACGACGCCGACGGTCCCTACTTCAAGTGCGGCATCTATCGCCACATTAGCTACACACAGGAAGAGACGATCTATTTTGATAATTTCCAAATCCTCGAAGATGGCTTGATCGCCTTCCCTGACCGAGACACTTACACTCAGGGCGGCTATTACAGCAATAATAACTATGGCAGCGACAGCCTCATCATGGTGAAGCATCAGCCCGACCAGCTCAAATACGATCGTCAGACATACATCCACTTCGATTACAGCCAATACGCAGCTTACAACACAGCGTCTGCAATCCTCAGTGTCCACTGCGATTTTATTGATTTCACATCGCCAATGAAAGCCTACCGAGTAGATAACAGCTGGACAGAATCTACCCTCACTTACGGTAACGCCAGCAACTTGATCAATCTAGGATATCAAGGCTCCGGCAGTGAGGCGCTGGGCTATATCGACCTCCCGATTCCCGATGCAACGCTCAACGATGAAATCTCACTCCAACTCCAATTTGATGATACCATCGGCGACTTCTGCAAACTTGATTCGAGAGAAAGCAGCCTCATACCAAACCGCCCAATCCTGTTTCTACTACTGCGCTAAATGACCTGCCGAAACCAACTCTTTAACGCAACCTCACCAGATCAAAACAGAGCGCAACCCAAGTGTTTACAGTTAAATCAAACGACCATTTTGACCTCAACAAGTCGGCATGATTCTATAGCCGAATCATCAAAACTGCCCCATATTCACCCAGCAGCCTACTAACTGAGCACGGTGAACATTCAAGGCGACAAGCTTGAAATTAATCCCAAAAACGAACTAAATGTCATGAAAAAATTGTTACCTATCTTAGTCCTCACCGGGTTGACAGGCCTGTCAGCTCAAACGGTTTACTTTTCTGATAATTTTGAATCGGACACGGTCGGTTCCACTCCTTCGGGTTGGACCAATACAAGTCCCGGCAAAACAATCGTTCAAGACACTGGCAGCCCCTTTGGGGCCAACAATAAATATGTAGAACTCATCGACAGCACGACAGGCGGCCAGCTTAACTTTTCTGAAACCACAAATGAGTTGGAAGGAATTGCGAGCCTCTTCTCATTCGACTACTACGAGCCAACCAGCATCTACACAGACACAATGAACTTTGGCTATGGGGCTTCGGATATCAACTCCAGCGGTCCAGCTGTGCTGAGCATTGGCGAGGGCAGCATCAAGGGAATCTCCGCCTACTCGATGGACACCGATGTGCGCATATTCCTCTACGTCAATGACACCGCCGAGAATACATTCTACTCTATTGGCGATAACACGAACGTATCTCTCGCTGCCTCCACTTACAACTTGTGGGTTTACGACTACACCTCCGACACCTATTCCCAAATCATCTCAGACGGGACCGTTGGATCCAACAACGTCGAGCGCTTTGGCTTTCGTGTCTTCAATGCAGCAACCCAGCAGGCATATATCGACAACGTGAATGTATCCTCGATCCCCGAGCCTTCCACCTACGCCCTTGGAGTTGCCTCCATAACGCTCCTGCTTGCTTATGTCAAACGGCGCTCACGTAAATAAAACTCAATGCGTCCAGACGAGCAAAAGCGCCCCTCGTCTCACTACGCAAACTGAGCCAATGCATTCGTTAGCCTGGCTGCGTTGTGACGTGTCAGAGGATGGCTTGTAGTAATATAAGTTGCCGCTCTTGGGGTCCTTAACTGGGAGCTCTTTAATAACACTGGCGGAAATTGTGCCCTCAGGGGTATGACAATGCCGAAAGACTCATTGCCCAAAGTATCAGGCCGTATCGTCTGATTTGATTTCGATCACCGTAATCGTAATCGAGCTATTATAAGCAGTTTCAGCGTGCCTCAAGGGTGCGATTTAGCTGCATGATTTCGATCATTTCGATCACCATTGCCCTTTTCGACCACTAACATTTTGTCCATCGCGATAGGGGTTCACTTTTGCAACGCCATCAAATGCCAGACCGTGAATTTTTCGGATCAAGGTTTCTGTAATCGATACATTTGCACGCGCCTCAGTCTCAACGAACCCCAATGCCTTGAAATTGTTCTTCACTTCATACTCATCGCGTTCGCGTCCAGGAAAATGCCCGCCGCCTTCAATGACCTCGCGCACCTGAGTCTCGGTCAGGCGATTACATTCAATCTGGGTGGAATAATGCGTTGAATGCAGCCGGGCACTCTCACGTAGAGATTGAAGCAAGCCAGGAGTCAACGGCAGTTCAGTGATCGCCTGCCGATCAGCCTCAATACTCATGAGTGCTTTGCGGAAAGGTGAGCTAATTGCGCTCATCTGGGCAGACTGTCAGCTTGACGGTTCACTGCCGCATATCAAGGCGCGCGCATCAACCACCCCAAACCGCAAAGAAGCCACGATTCCACTCCACCCCGGACTCGCCCGCCAACTTCTCGCGTCAAAGCCTGCCAACGCCACACCAGATGCTTCTGTCTTTCCGCGCATGAAAGATATCAGCCATGCACTGCTTGTTGATCTGGATAAGGCGGGGATAGCCCGTATTGATGCCTTAGGCCGCAAATTAGACTTTCACGCTCTGCGCTACACATATGCGACCAGTGTGGCACCCCTCAACGCATGGCTCAGGAATTGATGCGTCATAGCCGATCCAAAGCTTACTTCACAGGTCTACACAGACGTTTCTCAGCTCCCAATGCAGGAGGCAGTCCAGCAATTACCGTGGCAGGATGATGAAAACCAGGAAGTTACCAAAGAAAATCAGCCTGCGCCAGCTTCACAAAATGCAGACTTTACGGGGCTTCCCAAGTCACGAACTGGCAAATTCAATCACGATGACAAACATACGGAAGCCCATGATAATGGGCTTGTTAGTCACGTTCTGATGCGAATTGACGCACCAAAAAATGGTACCCCCCCGGGGACTCGAACCCCGAACCAATTGATTAAGAGTCAACTGCTCTACCGATTGAGCTAGAGAGGCCCAGAACGTTGGAAAGCCGTGGAGAAAACTTGATTCGACCGGTTCACGCAAGAAAAAAGTTTCTATTTTCTTACAAAACCTCGAAGAAACAAAAAATCTCCCGATTCGGTTGTCAGGTTTGGAGATTTAGTTAGACTGTCTAATCGTAACAACAACATAAACCCGCTACCTGTATTCGCAATGCCAACGACAACCAACTCACTTCTCGACGGCGTCGAAACCCCTTTGACCATCAACCTCTTAGAAGGCACCCCTGTAGAAAAGCGTGAAGAGATTCGACGCTACTTCCACCAAACTTTTGATATCTACGAAAAGCTCTTTGAGCCGATGGTCAGCCAAGAGGCCTTCGTGACTCGCGCTGATCCTCTACGGCACCCGTTGATCTTTTATTACGGTCACACGGCGGTCTTTTACATCAATAAACTGATTTTGGGCAAGTTCCTGAAGGAGCGTTTAGATCCGCACTTGGAATCATTGTGCGCAATTGGCGTGGACGAGATGAGCTGGGACGATCTAAATGAAGCCCACTACGTCTGGCCCGACCACGTAAAGGTAAAAGCCTACCGCGAGCAAGTGCGCGCGACCATCGATAAGCTAATCGACGAAACGCCGCTCGAAATGCCCGTCCAGTGGAACAGCCTTTACTGGATCATCATGATGGGCATTGAGCATGAACGCATTCACTTGGAGACCTCCTCCGTGCTAATACGGCAGCTTCCCTTATCCCTAGTGGAGCAGGAGCACCCATCATGGGCCGTTTGCCAAGATGACCCGACTCCCCCCGAGAATGATTTGGTTGGTGTACCGGGTGGACTCGTCCAACAAGGTAAAGAGCAACCCAGCCGTTTTTATGGATGGGATAACGAATATGGCAGCTTCGAAACTGAAGTGGCTGAATTCAAGGCTTCTAAATACCTCGTCAGTAACGCCGAATTCCGCCAGTTCGTTGACGACAGCGGTTATCAACAACAGGCGTACTGGAGCGAAGAAGGCTGGAAGTGGGCGCAGTATGACGCCCACGGCATGCCGCGTTTCTGGCGCAAGCGGGGAGATGGATCATATGCCCTCCGCACGATGCTGAAGGAGATCGAAATGCCTTGGTCATGGCCCGCTGAAGTCAATTATCTGGAAGCCAAAGCCTATTGCAACTGGCTCAGCGCCAAGACCGGAAAATCCATTCGGTTACCCAGTGAGGAGGAGTGGTATCGTCTGCTAGACTACACCGGGACGCCCGATGTTGGCGCGTGGAAAAACGGCGCGCCGGGCAATATCAATTTAGAAGTCTGCGCCTCCTCCACCCCGGTTAATCGCTACGAATTTGGTCAAGGTTTCTTCGATGTAATGGGCAATGTATGGCAGCACACAGAGACCCCAATTGCCGGCTTCGCAGGCTTCGAGGTGCATCCGCTATATGACGACTTCTCCACGCCAACCTTCGACACCAAGCACAACCTAATAAAAGGCGGCTCTTGGATTTCTACGGGCAATGAAGTCATCCGCGACAGCCGCTATGCCTTTCGCCGACATTTCTATCAGCACGCAGGCTTTCGCTATGTAGAGAGCAAGCATGAAGTCGTTATCAAGGACGACCGTTACGAGACCGATCCCGACGTAACCCCCTACTGCGAAGCCCACTACGGTCCAGACGGTCTGGGCGTCGACAACTACGCCGAAAAGATTGCCCAAATCTGCCTAGACCGCATGGCCAAGGAAGAACGCAACAAGGCGCTGGAAATTGGCTGCAAGGTCGGCCGCACCACCTTTGAACTGGCGGCCGGCTTTAAACAAGTCTTGGGCTTAGACCCAACGGCGCGCACAATCCGCATTGGCGTGGAAATGGTCGACAAAGGCTACACCCAGTGGGAGATTCCTTCCGAGGGCGACATTGTCGACTTTCGTCAGGCGTATCTGAAAAACATCGGGCTCGACAGCGCACGCTCTAAAGTGGAGTTCATGCAAACCGATCTTTCAAACATGAAGGATCTCTATCGCGGCTATGACCTGATTCTCATCAATTGTCAGTTAGAGCGATCTTACGATCCGGCGCAATTCCTTAAATCCGTGCATGAGCGACTCAACGAAGGCGGATTACTCGTGATTGCATCGACCAATGATTGGAACGAAACGCACACTCAGCGCGACAAGTGGCTGGGCGGTTTTAAAGACCGCACGGGCGAAAACCAATCAACTCTAGATGGCATCGAACTGGCTTTGGGTGAGCACTTCAAGAGCGCCGAAGCGCCGATTGAGATACCGCAGGTCATTCGTCGCAACGCACGGGTATTTGAGCACAATCTCGTTCAGGTCAGCTTTTGGCGAAAAGCTTAAGGTTGAATTCGAAGCAAACTCGCCGTTGTGTTGAGAGATCGGCATGACGGCGAACCGGAATTCCAAGTATCTAAGCGCTCAAAGGCAGAGCTGCCAACATTGTGGTGCCCCCTTTCTGCCCAAGCAAGGAGAGCTCTTTTGCTGCCGTGGTTGTGAAAGCGTCTCCCAGCTCATTCACGCGGAAGGATTGGATAAATACTATCAACTCAAGGTGGGGCTGACCGAGCCGCTTAATGAGCGCCCATTCGAGCACCACGACTGGGGCGATGTCGCGCAGCAAGCCCAGGACTACGAACACTCCGTGAACGAGATGGCACACGGTATATTTGTCATCGAAGGAGTCTCCTGCCCAGCCTGTGCGTGGCTTGCGGAGCGTGCGATCACGGAACTCACCGGCATCGAAGGTTGCCGCATGAGTTCGCCCTACTCCGTTATCGAACTTGACTGGAAAAAGGGCCAAGTCGATTTCCCCAAACTGGCTAATGCACTCCAGCGATTCGGCTTCATCCTCAACACAGCATCAAAGCCATCGCTAACTGCTCCTTCAAAGTCCTCCCTGGTCTTTGCGGCGGTGTTTGGCGTCAATGCGTTCCTACTACAGTTACCACGCGTTCTAGGGGCGCTGGAAGGCTTTGCTTATGCGCGCTTGTTCGACATGATGAGCTTGCTCATGGCAGCCTTGACCATCCTATGCGCGGGGCATTTCTTCACCCGCTGGCAGCGACACCGTAAATTGGTTACGTCTTGAGGAAAGGGTCAACGATGCGCTTTTCATCCTCATCTTCGTGGCGGCGATAGTTATGCCGCGCGATTAGAAACGCTTCACCGGCGGCACCAAAAAGGAAGAGCAAATCATCCGGCTCCTCCAACAGGTTATGATAGAGCGCCAAAGCTCCATCAAACCAAGATTCCGGCATGAGGACCAAAGTGGCCAGTGGCTCTTGAATTTCCACCGACACAGCCAGAATCTCGGCAAAAATTGCGCCCACTGAAACACTGACAAATGCGCAGATCGACGCGATGGCCGCGATGGTCACATTACCACGACCACCACACCCAGCCGATGCCCCAGAGCCAACCAAACCGCCGACGATCAACACGCCCATCCATTCCACCGGATCGAGCAATGAGAGAAATTCACGCGGCAGCAGCCAAGTTAAATTATCATAGAGCACATCCCGTTGAGCACCGATCAACAAGTCAATAAGGCCGAGTACGAACACCCCAAAAATCGCGGCACCAATAGCCAGCGAGGCGGCGCCAAACATACGCATGCCTTCGGATACGGCCCCCCGCATCTGATCTACAGTGCTTAATTTTGGCTCATCAGGCTCTAGTTTCAGGGAATTTTTCGCCGTCTTTTTCCGCTGGGAACCAGGTATAGCGTCTGGATCCTCCTTCGAAAGATCTTCCTCATCAGACAGCTGGTGAGGTCGTTGAAATGGCGCGCGCGTCGGTGCAGCGACGGCTTTGGGCTCAACCTTTTTCTTGGGATTTAAGAAACGGGTGAAACCTTTTAACGGGGGGGGCGGTGCCTCTTCGACAATGGGATCAGTAAGCTCTGACTCGTCATCCGGAACATAGGGTGCTAGCTCCTCCAAGGTTTCCAACGGAACGTAGCGTGGAAGCGAAGAATTCCATACTGGTGTATGTCCTTTCAGGACCCGGCGACGCAACAAAATCAAGATTTGGTCCCTTGTAACAGGACCGATCTTGTTGCGATCAACCATGTAATACCATTTGTCAGACACCCGTGTATGATCTAAGTTTCCTTAGCGGAACCCCATGCAGGTAAAGGAATTCCACTAACTATTATAAGCACATGTAGAGATTTAAGTGATCAGACTAGCCATCAAAATTGCAGAGCGCAATATCAGGATTCACTTCTTCATGAAGTTGAATCCATGGCAATTCATTGATCCGCCGTCAACCGTGGCAATCTGCCAGTTGCGCGAGCTAAATCCGCGATCGATGTACCGAGTGTATTCTTGGCTGAAATCAAATTACGACGCGCGTTATCCAGATCCTCCTGCGATGTCAGCAAGTCCAGCAAGCTGTTGATGCCTGACTGATAACCAATGGCAATGGCGTCGTAGGCCTCTTGCTGAGCATCCAAGGCCGAGGTAGTCGAATCCACCTGCTTGATCGCCGAACGATAGGCGAAAAACGCCGTCCAAACCTGCTGAAGCACCTCCAATTCAACTCTGCGAGCATCTTGGCGCGCGGCCCGCGTCAACTCACGCTGCTTGTCGATTTCATACCACTTATAGAATCCTTGGAAGATATCCCATTCCAGCACGAGGGCTGCAACGTAATCATTGTAAGGTGAAGGATTGCTGCCAGTAACCTCCGCATATTGCATGGAGACTTGAGCGCTGAGCTCTGGGAATAGATCTGCCCTCGCCGCATCCAGATTATACTCCTGCTCTCGCACGGAAGCGTACGAAGAAAGCAAAGTCGGGCGATTTTGCAGAGCTTCTGCAACCAATCGATTTACATCAGCATCGAGGCCCGCAAAATCAGGAAACTCTTCGATTTGCTCGATCTGCAAATTGGAGGAAACCTCAACGCCAAGACTGGTCGCCAATTTCGCGCGAGCGGCTTCGATATTCGCCAAATCACCTTCAATTTGCGCTTCAGCGGTTTTCACGTTGGCCAGGGCTCGAAGGGCATCCTGCTTGTTACCCAAGCCGGACTCCAACTTCTTGGAAGCCGCATCATAAGTTGCCTCTGTATTGCGCAGATAGGCTTGTGAGGCAGCCAGATTCGACTCAGCTGACCAAAGGTCGTAGTAATTTACCAGAACAGTGCGCACAACGTCCTGGTAAATCTGGTTGAAGTCGTAGTTCGACGCGTAAAGCGCTTGGCGAGCAGCATTAGCCTGTGCCTCTCGGGCCCCGAAATTAAAGAGTAGCCAATTGATGTCGAGCGACGGTCCATAGGTAGTCGCGTAGGTCTTGCCAGCGAAGTTCACGTTCTTCAGCTTCTCACGCTGCACACTGGCACCAACCGATACGTATGGATAATAAGTGCTCAAACTTTGGCCGTATTCCGAAGCACGGGTCCGTGCGATGAGCCAAGTGTAGCGAGTGTCCGGGTTGTTCGAAAGAGCGATGTCCACCAAGGCAGGTAGATCCAGCTTCGGGAGCCCTACTGACGCCACTGGGCTCTCATTGGAGCCAGATGGGTTCTGCGTGTAATATTTGTCCTCTCCAGCAATAAAGTTGACCGCATCCATACCCGGATTATCGGGCTTGGGAGCATTGCGCAGAGCCTCGGCTGGCGGACGCCAAAGCTCACTGGGGCGCGCCGCGACCTCGTCGTCAACATTCACGCATCCAGGGAAGAGCCAAAAAGTTAAATTCAGGCCGCAAATCAGCGCCAGTCTGCCAACATGCAGACTCAGCGACGAACCAACATGGGGGACATTAAATTTTAAATTTTTCATGGCTTTATACCTTAACGCGCTCCCCTCGCTGGAACAGTGGAATCTTGTCCATGACGTGCTCTTGGAACCAATCGAAATACAGATATAGGGCAGGCGTCACGTAAAGCGTAATTAGCTGCGAAACGATGAGTCCACCAACAATTGAAGACCCCAGAGGCTTGCGCGCCGCGGCATCAGCCCCCCACCCTACTGCGATCGGCACCGCTCCCAAGAGCGCGGCTGCGGTAGTCATGATAATCGGTCGGAAACGCTCCATGCAGGCTTCATGCGCCGCTTCCTCGCGGGAAAGCCCCTCAGCCTGCCGCATGATGGCGAAGTCGATCATCATAATACCATTCTTCTTCACGATGCCCATCAGCATAAACATACCGATCATGGCGTAAAGCGAGAGTTCCTGCTGCAACACGAGCAAAGTCGCCAAGCCGCCCACCACGGCAACCGGCAACGCGGTCAGCACGGTAATCGGGTGGATCCAGCTTTCGTAAAGAATGCCGAGAATTACATACATTACAAACACGGCCACAATGGCCATCATAAGCATGCTCTTAACCGTTTCTTCGAACATCAATGCTTGCCCCTGGAAACTGGTTTGAATCTCTGGCGTCACCAGCTCCGCAACCTTCTGTTTCACAAAATCATTGGCCGGACCAACAGCATCGCCCTTGATGTTGTAATAAATGGTGACCGAACTGAAGTTATTGATGTGATTCACTGCCAGAGGACCAACATCTTCACGGAAGGTCGCAATTGAAGAAAATGGAACCAGATTGTTCTCAATATCAAAGACCGCCGAATTGCTCGTGAATAATTCACTCTGGTTAAAAGCCGACTGGAAATACAACGCATTCAGATTGTCTGGTTGAGAACGCCAATCCGGAGCAGCCTCCACAATGACCTGATACTGCTGGAAGGGGGATTTGATCAGGTAACTGTAATTCAGCGAATAGGCGTCCTTCAGCACAGTCGCAAAATTCGTTGCCGAGATCCCGTAAGCGCTGCCCAAGGGACGAAACAGCTCCACCTCGACCTGCGGATTAGTCAAGTAAAGGTCGCTGACCACCGAGGAAAAATAGCCGCTCTGGTGCATCGCTCCTACTAACTGCTCCGCTGCCTTGTAGACTGCCTCAGTATCCAGCCCCGAGAGCGTATATGCATAATTACCAAGTGTTGTCGAAGTTGCCCCCGTCGAGATTTCCAGAGAAGGATTAGGTTGAATTGCCGGAATTAATCCCGGAATGGACGATAAAGCAGCCTGTAGCTGTCCGTTTACCATCTCAATTGGCGCATCGGGGCGCTCACTGGCATCAACGAGCGAGATAAAAGTCAGGATGAAGTTACTCTGGGCAAAGCCACTCACACCGGAAACCGTCACAAAGTTATCCACGTAGGGATTCTTCGACATCACCTGCTTAATCTGCGCCTGGTAGCGCTGGAGGTCTTGTGCTGAAGCACCAGTATCAGCAATGAACGCCCCCTGAATAAAGCCACTGTCTCCGACCGGAATGAAGGTCTTAGGCACGATAACCAAGAAATAGCCAACCCCGACCATACAAATAATCCAACTCACGGCAGAAATCCACTTGTGCTTCAGGAAAAACCTCAGCGACGGATCATAAAGTCCCAGGCAAGCACCTTCGATTCGGTTCGCCAGCTTCTGCATGAAGGTCTCGTCCTCTTCACTGTGAGCTCGCAGCATACGCGCACACATCAGAGGCGTCAGCGAAAGAGAGACCAAGCCAGACATGATGACCGCCACCGTAATCGTGATACCAAACTCGCGGAAGATACGCCCCATCAAACCGCCCATGAAGACCAGCGGGATGAAGACCGCCGCCAGCGATAAAGTCATCGACATGATGGTGAAGCTGATCTCTTTCGCACCCCGGAACGTAGCAACAATTGGATTCTCTTTGTAGTCCTCCATGCGTCGCACCATGTTCTCCAAAAACACCACGGCATCGTCTACCAGGAAGCCGATGGACAAGGTCAGCGCCATCAGCGAAAGATTGTCCAGCGTGTAGCCGCATAGCTTCATGACCACAAAGGTGAGTAGCAGCGACATCGGCAGCGCGACCATCGGGATAATCGTGTCACGCGCCCGGCCAAGGAAGAGGAAGATCGTTCCGCAAACCAACACAAAAGCGATAATCAGCGTTTCCTCCACATCCTTTACCGAAGCAACAATCGTTTTCGAGCGGTCATAGATGATGCTCATGATGATCGACTGAGGGATCTGCTGCTGTAGTTCGGGCAACATGGCTTTGACCTCATTCGCAATCTCCACATCGTTCGCCCCGTCTGCCTTCTGCACAGCGAGCACTACGCCCGCCGCGTTTGGCGGGACTTCAATGCCAGAGTTGACCGGGTTCGTCCAATAATCGAGCTTGAGGTCCTCCATCTGCAATCCTTCAACTGCCTCGCCAATATCGCTCAAATATATCGGGCGGTCGTTTTTCACCGCGATGATCAGGTTGTTATATTCCTCGGGTGTATCGAGCTGCGTATTTGGCTGGATAGTATACTGCGTCGTACTGCCTTTAAACTGGCCTGCTCCCAGAGAATTCGTGCCTTGCTGAATCGCCTGCGTTACTTGATCAAACGTAAGGCCGCGATTATAAAGTTCATCTGGGTTAAGCTGAATTTCAACTGAGCGCTTCGAGCCATAAACATCGACAGTCGAAACGCCGTTGATCAGTTGCAGACGTTGGGCGATTTCCGTAAATGCGTAGTCGTAAATATCGCCCTCAGTCATCGTCGATGAAACCAAGCCAATATAAATAACAGGCTGTTGGTTCGGGTTCGTCTTGGTGTAAGTAGGAGGGCTGGGCAAGTCCGTCGGCAAGTTACCCTGCGCTCGAGTGATGGCGGACTGGACATCAGTCGCCGCCGCGTCGATGCTTTTACTCAAGTCAAACTGTAACACTAGGTTGGAGTTCCCCTGCGTGTTACTTGAAGTGATCAGCTCAATGCCTTGAATTTGCAGGAACTGTTGCTCCAGAGGTGAAGCGACGTTGGCCGCCATAATTTCCGGACTCGCGCCGGGATAGCTCACCTGCACTTGGATGACCGGGTAGTCAACATTCGGCAAGTCACTAACGGGCAAGGTAAGGTACGACCAAATGCCAAACAACGCCGCCGACAAAGCCAGCAGCAAGGTCATCACCGGACGCTTGATGAAAGGCGCGGACAGCGAGTTTTGATCGCTCGCGGTTAATTCCTCGGGCTTCTCACCCTCGGGAGCAGTTTGGGATTGCGAATCAGCCATGTCGGATTCCAGCGTGGCCGGTTACTTGCTTTGCTCCCCTGTGGCGGATGGCTTGCTGCCATCCGACGGTTCGCCCGTGATGCTTCCCGTCTCCAGGTTCAGCAGAAACTGTTCTTCCTTAGCGGACAACACACCGTGCTCCTTAAGCTTCTTTAAAAGATCAACCGGAAGGCGCCGACTATCCTGCATTTTCTTGAGTTGGGCTGGCGTCGCTTTCTTGTATTTTTTGAGCATATCGACGATTGGCTCAATCATACTCGGTGGCAACTTGACGTCGCGCGGATTACCGTCGGTAACGATCACCTCCATACCGGAGCGCAAAAAGTCCAGCCCCTCGCCAACCAGCTTATCACCAGCCTTGACACCACTTTCAATGACAACATTGCCATCATCCTGAACCTGCCCGATAACCACGTTCTTTTGGGTAACGGTGCTCTTTTCCTCGTCGATCACGAAGACATAATTCCCCCCTTGACCAATGCCCACGCAATGATCTGGAGCAAGGAGCACATCCTTCATTTCTTCCAGGATCACGCGGATGGCTAAGGGTTGATTCGGCCAGAAAAACTGGTCGCTGTTCTTGAAGGTAGCTCGCAGGTTAACCGTACCAGTTTCAGTGTCCACCGAGTTACCCAGAATCGTCAGTTCGCCGTAACGTTCCTGAGTTGGGTCCGAAATGTAGCTGGCGCGTATCTTCAGCTTGTTGCCGGACTCCCTAAAGTATTTGCGGATCTGGTCGAACTTGGAAACTGGAGCAATGAAGTCCACGTATATCGGGTCCATCCGCAGAACAGTAGCCAATGTGGTGCCATCCATCGCAGAGACCACGTTCCCAGCATCCACATAATAGACACTCGCCATGCCATCGATGGGGGAACGGATCTCGGTGTAGTCCAGATTGACCCGAGCCGCCAAGAGTTGGCCTTCCGCCATTCGCAGAGCCCCACGGTCAGATTCCACGTTCGCTTCGAGGGTTTGGAAATCCTGCTCAGAAATAAGCTGCTGTGGGACCAACGGGCGATTACGCTCCAGGCTCAGGCTATCAATCGCCAGCTGTGCGCGCGCTTGCTCAACTTGGCCTTCGGCTTCTTCAACCGCAGCAATGTACGGCGGCTGGAAAATCTTAAAGAGCAAATCACCCTCTTTAACCACTGAGCCTTGGGTAAATGGCGTTTCAACAATCCGACCGTCGACCTGACTAACAATATTGACCGCCTCAAAAGCAGTAGAACGCCCCAAAGTGTCCAAATACAGTGGCGCACTGCCCTGTGTAACCTCAGTCGCGGTTACCGTGCGTGGAGGTGGGCCCTTAGGTTGAATGGGCTCAGGGCCACAGCCAGTAATAATGAGACTCAAGCCAGCAATGAAACATGCTGGCGTCAGCCCAATGTGGTTCTTAAATTTACAAATCATGCGCAGTAAGCCCTAGTTTGAATGTGTGTAATATCTTCCTCACACGAGGACTGTCAACTGAGCATTAAACGTACGTTCGAAAAAAATAGAGCAAAATGCCCCCGCTGCACATTCCCCCACACAAATGACATTTGCACTCCACAAGAAGCAATTCTCTGAAACCAGAAAAACAATTGATCTAGAATTCTTCCCCAAAGGAAAAATTAACGCCTTTGATGCCCGCCAGCGAAACCGCATCCATCACCTTGACGATAGTTTGGTGGTTAGCGCCATCTGCTGGTGCAATCGTCACCAGAGCTTCTACCTGATTGGCGTCACTGGCTTGCTTAAAACGGGACAGCATACTCGCGAGCTCCATAAAGCGGGACGCCTCAGGTGAGTCGTAGGCATAATCATTCACGACCACCTGCCCTTCGTCACTGACTTCGATGATCTGCTCATCCGGCATTTCCAACGGCTCGGTTTGCTCCACAGTGCCCGGGAGCTGGAATGAAATGTCCGCCTCCTGCTTTTGGAGCGTCGCCGCCACCATAAAGTAAATCAGGAGCAAAAACACGCAGTCGATCATCGGCGCGATTGGGATCGACACCTTTTCCTCCGGTTTCTTTTTGAGCTGCGCCATCGTGAATTACTGCTGGTGGGTTGCGTAAATAACTTCGTAGGCTCCAGCCTCGGCACAAACCTTGAGCACGGACTTGATGTCCTTGTAGGCCGTTTGTTGGTCTGCGCGAACGGTCACGCGTAAACGCGGGTTCTGCTGCAAGGACGCTTGGAGCGTGGACTTAATTTCCTCCGTCGAAACCGGACGCTCGCCCAGATAGGCTTGGCCGTCGGCATCTACAGTCACCACACCGCGGTCCGATAAATCCTCTGCAACCTCGCTTTCCAGCGATTCGGGCAAGGTCACCTCCTTGGATTTATCTGCTTGGGCCAGTGTGCTCACACACATAAAAAAAACCAGCAGCAGAAACACCATATCGATCATCGGAGCCATTTGGAATTCCTCCTCGGGCCGTTCGGATCGGTGTAGTTTCAGTGCCATACCGCCTACAGGCAACAAACATGCCAATAGGTCAAGACTTCGCGAAGTCGCGCAAAAAACGTCACCCGACTGTTACTCTTGGGCTAAAAATGGCCCACTCCCCAATCTTTGGTGTAGCCCCCAAAATAAAGGCCTCGGAGCAATCCAAGGCCTAAATCAAATGGTCGGGCTGAGAGGATTCGAACCTCCGACCCCTACACCCCCAGTGTAGTGCGCTAACCAGACTGCGCTACAGCCCGCCAAAAAAGAAATGCAGAAGACATCGTGCTCAGGGAGGCTTGTCAATCCATTCTTCCATTTTTTATCCCGCTCTTTAAGCAGGGGGCAAAAAAGAAGGGGTCGACGGAAACCCCGAAACGTCGACCCCTTTAGAATTGGTGACTTCGCATGCGCGGAAGCCGCCTTCGAATAAACTAAAAGCATCGGTTATGCCAACTTTGAAATAAAATCCGATTTGTCTAAATATTGCGACGAGGGACACTAGGAATGGGTTGGACAAAGAACAAAATCAGTCTAGTGTATAAATCCTATCTATGGCCCCTGAATTATCATTGGACACCAAGGCCACCCTGTTACTGATCGGCGATTGCTCCAATCTTGTTACCCGAACGGCACTTCAGGGAGTGCGCTACGTGGAGTGTTCAGATGATGCGCACCTTCTGCTGCAAGCAATTGCTGATCAAGGGGATCGCGTCTTGATCTTTGTCATTCAAGCTTGGGACGAGTTGAGCAAGAAGACGCAGGCTTTGTTGACGCAAGAAGCGAAATATGCGTCCGTGCTCGGAATTGGGGAAGGTTCTAGCCCATTTCCCTCAGTCGAAATCTATGATGCCTTTTTGCCCCTAGATTCCACGGAAGCGCTGCCGACAATGGTCCCTATGCTCTTGCGCTTGGCTAAGACTCGGCGCGATCTATTCGAACAAAAAAGAGATCTTGTACAGCAACAACGGATGCTAGACCAAGTTGCGATGGCTATTATTAGCACGGACTTGAATGGCGTCATCAAGTCCTGGAATCAGCGGGCAGAGGTCATATTTGGCTATTCCGAGACCGAGGCAATAGGACGGAATTTGTCCATTATATTCCAGCAGGCTCAACAACGAGATTTCAATATGCATTCTTTGCTGGAACCGCTATTGATCCATGATCGGCATCAGTTTGAGACTGAGATCCGCCGGGGTGATGGGGTCCAGTTGCCCATTCAGGTTTCGATGAGCTTGGAAAAAAATAATCAGCTGGATATTATCGGGGTTATTTGCTGCTGCCGAGACATCAGTTTACGGCGCAGGGTAGAGGTTGAACGCAGCGATGCGTTTGAGCGTTTAAGCTTCTTTATTGACCGCATGCCGTTGGCTTTTATCGAGTGGGACACCGAATGCCAAATTCGCGCGTGGAACGACTCGGCAGAGGAGATCTTCGGCTACAGCCAGAAGGAGGCTATTGGACAGTCTTTTTCTATGCTCATCGAGGAGGAGTTCGTCGAGAAGGCCCATCGCCTGTTTTGCGAGATGCGCGAGCAAAAGCGAAGCAACCGCAGCCAGAACACCAACCTTACGCGCAGTGGCGAGAAGATCATCTGTGAGTGGATCAACTCTTCATTGCTAGATGAGAGAGGCAATGTCGTGGGCTACGCCTCCATCGTGAATGACGTTACCGAGCAGATACGCATTGAAAACGAGCTGAAGGAATCCCGCGAATCCGCCTTTGCAGCCAACCGCAGTAAGGATGAATTTCTTGCTGTGATGAGCCATGAAGTGCGCACGCCAATGAACTCCATCATTGGCTTTGCGGACCTGCTCATGGAATCGCTTAAAAGCGAGGATGACGTCGAACTGGTCAATATCATCAAAGCCAACGCCTTTAACCTGCTGGAACTCATTAATAATGTGCTTAATTATAGTCGGCTTGAGGCTGGTGAGATCGAGCTGAAGGTCCAAGATACAGACCTGACTGCGCTTTGCCATGAGATTCAGGAGGTAACACAGGCGGAAGTTAAGGAGAAAAACCTGAGCTTCGCTATCGAGTTTGAGCCAGATACGCCGCGTAATATTATGGCAGACCTTACTGAGCTCCGCCAGGTCTTACTCAACCTTACCGCGAATGCGCTTAAATTTACACAGATGGGTGGCGTTACGATTTCCATTTCTGCACATCCATTGCCTGCATCAGACCCTTGGAGCTGGGAATTTCTTTTTGCTGTAAAGGACACTGGCATCGGCATAAGTGATAGCGACCAAAGCAAACTCTTTCAGTCTTTCACTCAACTCGACTCCAGCTCTACGCGGCGCTTTGGAGGGACAGGGCTCGGTTTGGCGATTTGCCGACGCATTGTTGAGCTTTGGGACGGTAAAATCTGGGCGGAAAGCAACCTCAATGAGGGCTCCACCTTCTACTTTACATTACCGACCCGTGAAAACGAGCTGGCCGATGGTGAGACGGTCACCGGCCTGCTATACGAGGAAATCGAGGACCGACGCTTTGCTGAAATATTTCCGCTGAGTATCCTACTGCTCTGCCCCAACCATGCCACGGGTGAGGTTTTGGGCAAGGTCATGAGCAGCATGGGCTATGAAATCGCCATGCATCATGATGGTATTGAGGCGATCAGCCACCTTCAGGATCACGGCTACGACATCGTTATGATCGACGACGATCTCAACGACTTCACGCTCAGCGAGATGCTCGAACTGATTCGCAGTGGCAATGCTGGGGAGTCCAACATCTCGGCCAACTTGATTGCTTTGCTCGAAAACAACCCCCAGAACAAGGCCTCAACTCCGCAGTCTCGTGAGCGCGTAGAGTTCATTTACAAGCCTATCATCGCCCGCAATGTCCGCTCTATTTTGCGAAAAATCGCAATTGGGCGAGATGCAGTGAAGCATTAATGCGTGCTCTTCTGAATTGCCTGGGATTAGGCCAGCTCTAAGAGGGCGTCTAAAAAGTCAATTGACCTTCGTTGGAGAGCGTCTTCGTGGTCAAAATTTCATTTCTTCACCTCGACGAAACTGGTTTCGCCTCGATTCAGAAGCCGAAATTTTGCCTCCCAAATACATCTCGCCGACTCGATCAGACTTTTTAGACGCCCTCTAAGTCTGTGAGGTCGAAATTCCATATCTGAACCTCGGCGACTGAATCAGCCCTTAGGTGCCCGATCAGGTAGCCGAGAGTTGGCCTTGGCTGGCTCCGGGGCCAGTAGTCGTGTGGAAGAAGGTCGCTGCTTGTCCGAACTTTTCCTGATACGCGGCCACAATTTTTTCTGCGTCTGCCTGCCCAAATTGGCCATTAGTCACGGCCATCACCGCGCCACCAAAACCGCCGCCAGTCAGCCGGGCGCCCCAAACGTGCTGCGATTCCTTCAGAGCATCGACTAGAATATCGAGCTCCGGGATGCTGTTTTCAAAATTTACACGCGAGCTTTCATGCGACTCAAAAAGCAGTTCGCCAACCGTAGCCATATCGCCTTTCCCCAAGGCAGATTCCACGGCCAGCACGCGTTCGCATTCACCTGAGATGTGGAGGGCGCGGCGGTAGAGCACATCACCAAGGAGGTCCTGATGCTCACTGAGCTGCGCCGTAGAGATTTGGGCAAGGTTTTGCGCTTGAGGGAGCGGGGCTTGCATTCGGCGGTGGGCCTCCATGCATTCCTGGTGGCGCGTGCCGTAAAGCGAGTCGACCAGTGAGTGTTTCTTGGCAGTGTTAAACACCCAGAAGTGCACGTCGTCCGGAAGTGTGAGGCGGCTGAAAAGTTCCTTTTCGCAATCGATTTTAACGAGGCTGTTGACATCGCCAAATGCTGAAACGCCTTGGTCGAGGATACCGCAAGGCATGCCGACAAAGTTGTTTTCCGCACGGCGACCCACGCGAGCCATATCAGCGCGATCGAGCTCAAACTCGTAAAGTCCGCAATAGCCATAGCCGCTGGCGAGTTCGAAGGCAGCGCTGCTACTCAGGCCGGCGCCAGCCGGCAAGTCGCTGTCCACTAGCATATCAAAGCCATGCGGGATTGGCATACCAGCCGAAATGAGTTCCTTGAGGACACCCAGCGGGTAATTGGCCCAAGACTCATTGCCGCTCAGCGGTGCAAACGAATCGATATCCACACACACTTCGCCCTCCATGCTGGCGCTGCGGAAGCAAGCTTGGCGGTCACTACGCGCCGCAAGCGCAACGGACACACGACGGTCGACTGCGACACCGAGCACTGGCCCGCCATTGTAGTCGGTATGGTTGCCAATAAATTCAAGGCGGCCGGGGGCCTGCGCAATCACTTCCGGGCTGCGGCCAAACTTTTGGATATAGAGGTCTTCGATCACGCCTTCTAAGCAAGGGGGTTGGGAGAAAATTGAAAGACAAAATTTCCACAAGGGCCAAGGTTTCTATGATGGCGCTTAGTCAAGGGTGTTTTTCGCATGTTTGACACACAGATCGCCAATCACCGCATCTCCTGCCGAAGCTCGATTTTGATCCGGCGCTGGCCAGTATATTCAAAATGTAAGACTAACCAAGCCTCTGGCCCTTCTTTGCCAGAATACGAAGCCGCAAATCAGTTAAATGAAAGCTTCCGTCACGAAGCATCAAGCTACTGTTTGAGCACCTTGTTTTTCTTGAGAAAACCCTATAGCTTCATTCTCACTTTTCAATTTCCAAGGTCCCAGAAACAAAAAAACCGCACTTCTATGCGGATTGGCGGGGATGGAGGTGCGGGGCGGAATCGAACCGCCGATACAGGTTTTGCAGACCCGGGCCTTACCACTTGGCTACCGCACCATCGGTTGAAGCGGACAACCCAATGAAATTTCCCGCAGCTTTCAAGCGCTTTTTGCGTTTTTTCTGCCGGACTGCTTTTTCTCCTTCCGCCGAAGGGCATATTTCTCTAAACCCACCCGCATGCCGACCAAGGTCTTCTCTATTGCCAACCAAAAAGGCGGAGTGGGTAAAACCACGACTGCTATCAACCTCGCTGTGGGCTTGGCCCGCCGCAAGGTGCCGACGCTACTCATCGACCTCGACGCCCAAGCCAACGCCACCAGCGGCCTCGGTTTTGAGAAGGAGCCCGGCGGCAGCCTCTACGACGCCCTCCACGGCGAAGGCGAAGCTATGGACAAGGTTCAGCCCACCCGCGAAAAGAATTTGTGGATCATCCCGTCCGAAGTCGACCTGTCCGCGATCGAAGTCGAGCTCGGCCAGAAGGAAGACTACCTGATGCAGCTCAAGAACGTGCTGGAGCCCGTTAAGGCCAGCGGCCAGTTCTCGGCCATCGTCTTGGACTGCCCCCCTGCCCTCGGCATGATCTCCATGAACAGCCTCACCGCGGCGGACTACCTGCTCGTCGCCCTGCAGTGCGAATACCTCGCGCTCGAAGGCCTTGGCCAGATCCTCAGCGTGGTCGAACAGCTCCGCGAAGCCGAAGTCAACCCCGACCTCGAAGTCGGCGGCATCCTGATGACGATGTATGACTCCCGCACCAAGCTTTCCAAGGAAATCGTGGACGAAGTCCGCAACTACCGCCCCGACCTCCTCTTCAAGACGGTTATTCCGCGCACGGTCCGACTCTCCGAGGCACCCAGCTTCGGCAAATCCATCTTCGAATACGCCCGCCTGAACCCCGGCGCCTTTGCCTACGGCAAGTTCGCCAAGGAGGTCATCACGCGCTTCGATCTGGAAAAGGCCGGGTAAACGCCGGTAACTCCCACAATTAGGAAACTACGAATATCGCAGATCGACGCAGATATTTGCGTGTGCCAAGGGCGTGGATGACATTCAGTAAGAGAAACATTGAGGCAATTGCGCCCACTCATACTTAAAAAACATCAACCTACAATCTGCGCACATCTGCGCCATTCGTAGTTAAAAACTGCGCCTAAAAAAAGCGAACCTAGCCTACTCGGCGGTGTCTTCAGCGTCTAGTTTGGACAAATCTAGATCTTTCAAGTGCGCCTTCAGCTCCTTGCCCGCCTTAAATTTAATCACGGCGCGCTTGGGGATGACGACGTCTTTCTCCGGACGATTCGGGTTACGGCCAATGCGGCTTTTGCGCAGTTGGACCTCGAATACGCCGAAATTACGTAACTCGACATTGCGCCCTTGGGCGAGCGCGTCCGCAATGGCGTCGAGCGTCAACTGGACTGTCTCCCGAACCTCCTTTTGCGGAAAATTGGTTTTTTCGTAGATTTGTAGGACGATATCCCGTTTGGTGAGGTTCCCGGACATAACTAGGAAAGGAAGAGATGTAATTGACGCAACGCGGTGGACTGGTGAGAGTGATAGTCTTGCATCGTCCTTAGAGTGTCAAACATTATTTAGTCCCTCATCATCTATTAGTTAGGAAATTTTTTACAGGCGCTACCACGCCGCACAACCCAACATAACCCACCTTAATTTACGCAAATCATGAGTGATAAAGACGACGGCAACATCCTCGAAGAAATCCAAAAGAAGCTTCAGAATATGATGCCGCCAGGCAGTAAAATCATGGGCATGCACCCTATGGGCAGCATGGGCGCCGCGCCCGATGAAGAAGAGCCGCAAGGCGAGATCGATCAGGAGGCCGAAGACGCCGAAACCCTGCGTCGTATAAGGGATTTTAATCTCAAGCCCAAGGATATCCGCGACCACTTGAACCGCTACGTCATCAAGCAGTTTGACGCCAAAAAGGTGCTCTCCGTCGCCATTTGCGACCACTACAACCACATCCGCCAGTGCCTCGAAAATGAGCGCCTGCTCCAGCAAGATTACGCCAAGCAAAACATCCTGCTCCTCGGCCCGACCGGCGTCGGCAAAACCTACCTCATGCGCAACATCGCGCGTTATATTGGGGTGCCCTTTGTCAAAGCCGACGCCACAAAATTTTCGGAAACCGGTTACGTCGGCTCCGACGTGGAAGACCTTGTCCGCGACCTCGTAAAGGCCGCCAATGGCAACGTGGAGCTCGCCCAATACGGCATCATTTACATCGACGAAATCGATAAAATCGCCTCCTCCGGCAACATGGCCGGTGGCAAGGACGTCTCCGGCCGCGGCGTGCAGATCAACCTGCTCAAGCTCATGGAGGACACCGAGGTCAACCTCTTCTCCCCCAACGACCTCATGGGCCAGATGCAGGCCATGATGACCGGTGGCCAGCGCGGCAAAAAGCCCAACAAGCGTACCATCAATACGCGTCACATCCTCTTCATTGTTAGCGGCGCCTTCGACAAGCTCGGTGAGACGATCCAGAAGCGCGTCGACCAGTCGTCCATTGGCTTCGGCGCGAGCCGCTCTGACTCCGCCCGCGAAGACCCCTTCCAGTATCTTAAGAAAGCCGCGACCCGCGACTTTATCGACTACGGTTTCGAGCCGGAGTTCATTGGCCGCATCCCGGTCCGCGTGGCTTGCGAAAGCCTTCAGCCAGACGACCTCGCCGCGATCCTGACCAGCTCCGAGGGCTCCCTGCTCAAACAATACCGCCGCGACTTCCAGGGCTACGAGATCGACTTCAAGATCACGCCCGAGGCCATCATCGAGATCGCCAGCCAGGCCTTCGAGGAGAAGACCGGCGCCCGCGGCCTGATGACCGTCCTCGAGCGCATTTTCCGCAACTACAAGTTCGAGCTGCCCTCCACCGCGATCAAATCCTTCGAGGTAACGACCGATATGATCGCCAACCCCGAGGACGCGCTGACCAAGCTCATTGTCGATCACAAGCACCTCATGCGCGGCGTGTGGGAAGAGGAACTCGACGCCTTCACCAAGGCCTTCGAGAGCGAAAACAGCTTCAAGCTCACCTTCACCGACGAAGCGGCGGACCACCTCATCGAGGCCGCCACCGAAGCCGACCGCACCCTGCGCACCATCTGCGACGAGCGCTTCAAGGACTTCCCACACGGCCTCAACATCGTGGCCCGCAACACCGGGCAGACGACATTCGAAATCAACCTCGCCGCCGCGGAAAATCCCGACAAGGAGCTTTCCCAGTGGGTCGTCCAAAGCTTCAAGCACGTGGAAGAGTCCACGCCCGCGCCCGAAGCCGACGAGCCCGTCATCGACGCGGAAGAATCCAAAGACTGACGCCAAGCCACCGCCGTCCCCATGCGCCTGACCCGAAAAGCCTTCCTCGCCACCCTGCTGGGGGCCCCGTTTGCGGGCCTTGCGGGCCTCAGCTACATGCATTACCTTGAGCCGCATTGGCTTGAGGTCACGCAGCGGCGCGTCCCGCTGGGCAAACTGCGCCAACCGATCCGGCTGCTACATTTGTCCGATTTGCATGCCTCCGATGTAGTCAGCCTCGATTACATTGAGCGAGCGATCGACCTCGCGCTGGAGCAAAACGCGCAGCTCGCTTGCCTCACCGGCGACTTCATCACCTGGAGCCTGGACGATCCCACGCGCTACGCCGCCATCCTGCGCAAGCTCAGCGCGGCAATGCCCACCTATGCCTGCATTGGCAACCACGACGGCGGCAAGTGGGCGGGCGGCACGCTAGGCTATTCGCACTTTGGCCGCGTCCAGCAAATGCTCACCGACGCCGGCGTCGACTTTCTCTTTAATGAAAAGCGCGACATCGCAATCGACGGGCAAACACTGACCATCGCCGGCCTTGGCGACCTGTGGTCCGGCGATGCAAAACCAGAAACCGTCCTCGCGCCCGCCGAGTCAGCGGCCACCGCAACGCCCCCGGTCATCGTCCTCAGCCACAACCCCGACACCAAAACGCTGCTCCAGCCCTACCAGTGGGACCTCACCCTGTGCGGGCACACCCACGGCGGCCAGTTGATCATTCCCTTCTTCGGCGTCCGCCCGTTCCTCCCCGTCAAAGACAAGCACTTCGCCGAAGGCCTCCACCATTGGGACGGACGTCACCTCCACATCACGCGCGGCATCGGTAACCTCCACGGCCTGCGCTTCAACTGCCGCCCGGAAGTGAGCGTGCTGACGTTAGGATGATCAGCGTTAACCACTGTGGGTAGTGAGCCGCAAACAGCGGACACTTTTCCATTGCCAGCATGAAAGACGTTTCCAATCTTATTTTAAGACAACCCAATTGAAATAAGTTTATGGAAGTAGCCGGACCTGCCGCAGGAGGATTCATGATCCTCTGGTTTATGATCATGGCCGCGAGCGTGATATTCTCGCTGGCGGCATTGGCGTTCTGGATTTGGATGCTTGTCGACTGCCTCCAAAACGAAGCCTCCGAGGGCAACGACAAGATCATCTGGGTGCTCGTCATCGTCTTAACCAACTGGATTGGCGCGCTAATTTACTACTTCGTGCGCCGTCCGCAGCGCAGGCAAGGGCCGCGCCATTATCACCCCGGGTCACCGCCCCTCTAGAAGCCTAGCCCTTGCGCGCCGTTACGGACAGGGTCACCCCGCGCGCAATCACGACAAGCATCCACAGCAGCCCACCGAACATGATGATCCGCCCGGTCAGCAGCACCGTGCGCGCAATGTAGATATCCTGGTCCAGGCAATCGAGGATCGTCAGGATGTTGTTCCAGTCGTGACCGTCGACTTCGCGGCCCGAGTGTCCGCCGATCAGAGTCAAGTCGAGCGCGCGGGCGTCATTAATATAGATCGACGTGTCGACGAGGCTTTGCCCCGCCCACCACAGGCCGAGGCCCGCCGCGTAGCAGTCGCGGTTTTTAAAGAAGAACGCCGCGCCAATCATCAGCGGCATGAGCAGTTGCCCCAAGCCGCCGCCGAGGAACATTAGCAGCTCGTTCCCAAACACGCCAAAGATCATGTGCCCCGCCTCGTGGAAAATCAGGTTCACGCGGTTGATCCAGAAATGGTAGTCGTCGAGCAGCCGTAGCGGCAACCGGAAAAACGGTATGCTCACCCACGCGACCAGGCACCAGAACACAAAGCGCGCCCCACTGGCCCACGGATCCTCCACCTTAGGCGCGCCCAGAAACCGCTCACCCAGCCAATCAAGAAACGTGCCCTCCAGCTCCGCATTGCCGTCCGCCCCCGCAGCCGCTTTTGCCTGCACTACCGACACCTCCGCGAGCGGGCTACGACATGCCGGGCACGTCAACCCCGCCCCGTGCGCCTGCACGGTCGACTCCTCCAGATCCCAGGTTTGCTGGCAGGTATTACAGCGGTAATGGCGCATGGCTTCACCATCACGCACTGAGACAATTAGGTAAAGATGGAAAATCTCGATCCAGCGGAACGTTGGGTTGCATTGTGTTGGGGAAGTCCTAGGCTGCTTCGTTTTGCCCGAATATCGGGCACCAGAAACCAACCCGAAAAACCGCACATAAGACATGGCCCTTACTCCATTTTCCAGCCGCCTCATTGCCGACGTTGGCGTCAGCATGGGGGACGAAGGCAAGGGACGGCTCATCCCCGAGGTGATCGCCGAGATAACGGAGCAGACGGGGCATCATGACTCCGTGGGGATCGTCATGAAGGTCAATGGCGGCGCCAACAGCGGGCACACCGCGGGCGGCCTCAAGCTCAACCTCCTGCCCGCCGGCGTGGTCGACGGCTCCGTCCGCTGGCTCGCAATTGGCAGCGGCGTGGTGGCCGACCCCCGCAAGGCCCTGTGGGAGCTTAAGCCTTTGGAGGCCAAGGGTTACAAGCTTTGGGAGCGCCTTGTTTTTGACCAGCGCACGATGGTCAGCGATCTCTCCCACCGCCTGCTCGACCTGGCCTGGGAAGACTACCGCGTGAACGTGCTCAAGGGCGAAGCGCGCGGCTCGACCGGACGCGGCATCACCCCCGCCTACCTGGACGAAGTTGGCCAGATGCAGATTTTCTACGGCGACATCCACGACGCGCCGGAAAACATCGCTAAGCGCTTCCGCGAACGCCTTGAGCGCGCGGTGAACGTCATCCGCCACGTCTGCCAAGTCTCCCCCGAGTCCTGGAGCGGCTTCTTCGACACCCTGACCAACGCCGAGACCCGCGCGAACAAGGAAAGCATCGAAGCGGGCATTTTCCCGACGAGCGAATTCGACTTCACGCAGTTCCGCGGCGAGGGCGATTACGGCCTCAATGTCGACCGCGTAATCGAAGTATATATGGGCGCGCTGCAGGAGCTGGAGAAGAACATTGCCGACGTGCGCGAGCTCGTCATTGCCAACCAACAGGCGGGCAAATACCTGGTCGGCGAGTTCGGCCAAAGCTACTGGCTCGACAAGCGCGCCGGCTTCTCGCCCAACGTCACCGCCTCCCACACCTTTACGCCCGAACTCTTCCAGAGCGCCGGCATCCCCGCGCAGCCCGTCCACACTATCGGCTGCTGCAAGGCCTACGACACCAAGGTCGGCACGCACATTTTCCTCACCCAAATGGATGACGAAGCACCGCTGACCGTTGCTCTCAAGAAGATCGAATTCGGCGTAAGCACCGGCCGCCAACGCATGGTCGGCTGGTTTGACGCCGTGGAAAAAGGCGACTGCCTCCGCTACGGCGGCTACCAGGACCTCGTCATGAACAAGCTCGACGCCCTCACCCAGAAGGATGGTGGCACGCTGAAGGTTTGCGTGGCGTATCAAGATCCCGAAGGCAAGGTCGTCAAGGGCGTCCCGCGCGAGGACTCCTACCGCAAGACGTTGACGCCGATCTACGAAGAGCTCGAAGGCTGGACCGAAGACATTTCCACGGTCCGCAGCTTTGCCGACCTCCCCGCCGCCGCTCAGCGCTACGTAGCGTTCTGCACCAAGGCGACGCTCGACATCGCAGGCCGCGGCGGCTCACACCCGCCCCTCAACGTCCGCTACGTCGGCGTGGGCCCGGATCCGTCGCAGATTATTAAGGATGTTCCTGAGATCAGCGAGCTATTGAAGCTCGCCTAACAGCCTGTCGGATTTGATGGCCTAGCTGTGGTGAAGTTGATTTGCTGTTTTGATGGATTTTGTGACAGTAGATCGTG
>JAVDPD010000037.1 GCA_031296935.1 Cerasicoccus maritimus | reverse complement strand
AACTACAAACCCTTACCAATGAGAAACGACAATGCTTACCATTGGTAGTCAAGTGGGATGGAGCTCGGACGCTTACACACTAAACGTAAATCTGCGGATTCTAGTAGCCTAAAATTGCATACCGAAAGATGCTCAATTATCATTACATTTTTCAGGATATAGGCTAATAAATATAGCGTCAAGAATGCTCCGTCGGAAATATGCCAAAGTAAGCCTCTCCATCCTTCTTACGCGCCAAAGAGCGGTAGCTGTCAAATAACACCTGATCGTTGGCGCGATGGCCGAGGGCGGCGGAAGTCAGGGCTGAATTCTGGTGTAAAGCGTAATGATATGTTCCGAAGCTGTGGCGCATGGCGTTGGATTTGTCTTTCCGCCAATTTTCGAAGCCAGCCAGCTTGACCAGTTCCGCCATTTTGAGTTCCGCGTGATGGATGGCGATTTTGCCCTCCTTGACGGGACAGGCTTTTAGCCACGAAAGCGCATTGGGCGTTAGCTCTATGACCCGCAGCCGCCGTTTCTTGGCTATGGTGGCGTCAATTGTGACAAGCCCTTCTTCCAGATCGATATTGTCCCAAGACAATTGATAAAGTTCGTTGGTGCGAATGCCTGCGAACAAGCCAAGGACGACCAAAGGCAGTAAGGCCCCCTCTCGGAAGTCCTGCGCTGTCTTGAGAAGGCGCTTTGTTTCCTCGATTGTCAGGATTGGCGGCACCACCCAATCAATTTTCGGTGGCGTAATGCCCTCAACCGGATTATCACCCTTAGACCTATAGCCCTTGCTGATGGTGAAATTGAAGAAGGTTTTCAGCGTCACGATGTAGTTTTTCAGGGAGCGGGCAGAAAAACCGTCAACACTCTCGGCGGACAGGCCTTTGAGTTCATCCAGCCAGTGCTGTATCTGGTGAGGCTTAACCGTATGGACAGGCTCGTCTCCGAAACTTTCCACGAAAGGCCGTAGGCGGTTCCGCAAATCCCGAATAGAACGTGGACGCAGATTTTCCGCTGCTTTCTCAACCAGCAGTTTTTCTACAGCAGCCTCAACCGTGATCGCCTTATCCGCAGGCTTGTAATGGTCTTTGGTGAAATTCGCAGCCTCTAGGAGCGAAAGGCCCGTTTCTCGCAAGACGGCCAGCGCCTTTATCGCTTCGTCGTATTCGGTAGAGGTGAGTTCAAAGTGCGCCTGCCCATTGGCGACAAAGCCGTCATATTGCTCTTTGGCCCACTCTTCGGCGGCTCCCGTGTCCGCAAATTGCTTGAGGACACGCTTGCCTGCATATTTGTCCGGAATCGACACGCGATAGGATACGCCAAAGTCTTTTCCCTGATAACGGTTGATGACTTCGCGGATGCGGATTGCGCTTCCTGCCGGATATTCCCACCCCTTAAGTGGACTCTGGTCTTTGTTTGCCAACGCTTTCCGACTCTTGCCGTGTGCCGCGCGAACGCGAGCCCGTTTTGATAGGAATTTGGTAGGAATTCCGTAAGTCGTTGATATAGTGGCGGAGAGGGCGGGATTCGAACCCGCGGAAGGTTTTACCCTTCGCATCTTTAGCAAAGATGTGCTTTCGGCCACTCAGCCACCTCTCCATTACCAAAGAAGAATTGAAAAACATATAGAGCTGCTGGGGCTGTCAATGCTTTTCAGAAGAAGAATCTGCAGGTAGTTGCGGAGGCTGAGAACGCCGCGCCAAGCGGTTGATTTTAAAGCACAAACGTACCTGCCCCAAGAAGATCGCCTCGCCCCCGATTAAAGTTCCCCACTTGAGAATTGCCTGCGAGCGAGCAACCGCGTCGTCCCAAATATAATCCGGCACTGGACCTTGAATTTTCTCTAGAATCTCTCGCGCCTGCTCCCAGTATTCCGGCTTCACCAGGTAAACGCCCGCATAGGCGAAGGAGACGCCGATCAGCAAACCCAGCAAAAACTGCGTGTAGATGATACGACGCCAGCCGCGAGGCGCGTCTCGCTCGACGATGCGCAAGTTCCGCAAATCTACCACGCCAATCGCAATCAGCGCCACGTTGATCAGCAGGCCAACCCAATCCAGCTTAACCAGCGAATAGACTACACCCGGGGCAGCAAAGAAAATCAACACCCAGGCGCAACTGCGAATCCAAAGGACCATTGCTCATATTCTGGGCGCCCACCCCACTCGCGCAAGGCATTGTTCCTTGAACGGACACGAAATCTTAAGCTGTCGGGGAAATAGCTTTGCCCTTCGCGCGGCGATCCTCTTACATCGCGCGCTATGTATGAACTATCTGGCAAAGTGAAGCTCGTGATGGACGAGCAAACCTTCGGTAGCGGCTTCAACAAGCGCGAATTCGTCGTGACTACGGCGGAGGAAAAATACCCGCAGGACATCAAGTTTGAGACCGTCAAGGACAAGACTTCCCTCCTCGACGGCCTCAAGGAAGGCGACGACGTCACCGTGAGCTTCGACGTCCGCGGCCGCGAATGGAAGGGCAACTACTACGTGAACCTCAACGCTTGGAAGATCGTATCCGGCGCGCCGGCTGCCGGTGGCGAAGAACCGCCCCTGGATTACTACGATAACAACGCCGAAGCCGAGGAGGAAGACGTCCCATTTTAAGGGGCACTGACCACCGAAAATAAAAGGTTGCCAAGGCTCGCGAAACCGCCCATTTTGAGCGGCTTTTCAACTTTAGACCTATACTATCATGGCACGAGAAACCGTAATTTTGGAATGCACTGAAGCGCGCAAGGAAGGCAAGCCCGTCTCCCGCTACATGACCACGCGCAACAAGAAGCTGCAAGCTGACCGCGTCGAGAAGAAGAAATACAATCGCTTCCTCAAGCGCCACACGGTCCACCGCGAAATCAAGAACTAAGCGCGGATCAACGCTTTAACAAACAAGCCAGTCTCCTCGGAGGCTGGCTTATTTTTTGCGTCTAATACTGGGTGGACGGATGTTGGCGCGCTTGCGGGTTTTGCCCTGTGACGGGAATTGAATCGGCTCTTCCGGCGCATCTCGACGGGCAGAGCGCCACTTGTCTCGATGATTACGGATCCAGTCGAGTAAGGCACGCTCGAAGCCGATATCATAGCCGAGCTTCTCGGACTCGATCCATTTATGACGCAGGATCTCCTCCCGCTCTGCCAAGAATTCTTGATAAAGGCTAGAGCGCTGCACCAAATCCTCCCCGGTGGGGGCGAATTTACGTTCGGGAGCTTTCATGTTGGGTGACGTTGTGGATTTGGGTCTTCCACGCCGTGCCGCAAATAGGCGTTGGTTTTCAGTTAGGTTAATCGGATTAAAAAGCCATCACTGAACCTTGTAAAGCCCGTTAGTGGAGAATTCCGCCTAATTTATTCACACATCCGCTACCGAAAAGTCACGTTTCAAGCGCTCCGCAATAGAGATAAACACCTGGCTGGCAGGCAGTTGAGGATCGCTAACCACCACTGGAATGCCTTGATCGGCACCTTCCCGGAGTAAAGGCTCTAGGGGCACTTCGCCCAGGAAATCCGTCTCTAGTGCCTCAGCGGTGCGCTTACCACCACCCTGGCCAAAGATGTATTGCTTGGATCCATCGGAGGATTCCAGATAACTCATGTTCTCGGCCACACCAATGATCGGCACATTAACCTTGCCGAACATCATGGCGCCGCGGCGGGCAACATTAACGGCCGCGGCCTGAGGCGTAGTCACCACGATCGCACCACGGAGCGGAATCGTCTGCACGAGCGAGAGCTGGGCGTCGCCAGTGCCGGGGGGGAGGTCCACCACGAGGAAATCCAGATCGCCCCACTCGACATTGGCGGCAAACTGTTGGATCGTCTTCATAATCATCGGGCCACGCCAGACAACCGGCGTTTCGTCGTCGATCAGGAGCCCCATGGACATCACGCGGACGTTAAAGTTTTCCACGGGGATGAGCATTTCGCCCTGAATTTCCGGCTGGCCACTGATGCCCATCATGAGAGGAGCAGACGGACCATAAATGTCGCAGTCCATCAGGCCGACGCGGCGCTTACGACCACCCTCAGTCAGCACGCGATCCAATGCGCAAGCCAAGTTGACCGCAAATGTGCTCTTGCCGACGCCGCCTTTGCCACTAGCCACGGCGATGATGTGCTTTACGCCTGGAAGGGCTTGCTGCGCGGGGCCGGTGACTTCGCGACCACCGTGATTCGGGGCTGGAGGCGGTGTATTCGGCTTTGAAACAGCCACGGTAACTTCGCTTGAAGCAACGCCGTCCAGCGTCGCCAAAACATTTTCCACATCGGTTTTCACCTGAGTAGGCACGCGGGGGTCGCCGGTGGTCAGCGCAAGGTGCACCTTGGCCACGCCGTCGGCGAGCTCGATATTTTTAATCAACCCGAAGGATACGATGTCTCGGCTAAAACCGGGGTACTTCACGGCCTTCAAGGCGTCTTCAATTTGGGATGCGTCCATGGCAGTCGTTTCAAAGTTATTCGCGCAAAGCGGGCAATATGAGCAAGGCTCTCCCCATGATCAAGGGGGAAGGCGATAAAGTGCGTAAATTAAAACGCAGCACCAGAGATTTGCTCTGCCAAATGGCCACAACACCCCTCCATCAAATAACTAATGGACGAACACGTCCCGCGACTGGCCAAGCTCAATGCCTATTTACTGCTCTCTTCAACCTCCAACGCCGGGCTCGCATACAGTGGAATGATGAACTGCGAACCACGGGAGTCCTCAAGTCCACGATTGGGAAATTCACATGCGAACGCTATCATCTCCTTACCCTCCCGCACATTGCGAATCGCCGTGCGAATGCTATTATGCGTGCTCCATCCGTTGCTGGTCGTCGTGATTCGCATTGAGGAGTTTTCTGACAGAAATGAAGGAAAACGATGTCCGCCACAGTTGAGCACGCCGCCGAGCACTTCCGTGCGCCCGCCGTTGATCGTGTGCACTGCCGTAGCGTCGTCCTCCGTTTTGTAGCCGAGTATCCACAGGTCACCGCCGTCATTAAGCATCATCGGCTCACCGCGCTCGGGATTGACTTGCCGCGCCCAGACTTGCTGGCCAGTAAACTGCAAGCACACGCGGTCGTGCGCTTTCGAGCCGGGAATAACCCCCGCTGTGCACGCCACGTTGTCCATGAACACGTTGCCGCCGGAAACACTGTTGCGGTAGAGCGCAAGCGTCTGCGTGTGCACGTCGCTGACGACGAGTGTGCGCTTGCTGGCGTGGTCGATCGTGTAGTGCTCACCGCTCCATTGCTCCCAGGCAAAAAGATCTTCAAACACCAGCGGCGTTGCGGAATCGCCTTGAACAATGAACGCGCCCTGATCGCGTTGCCGACGCAAGGTCGGCCCAGCCACGAGGTCCACAAAATGGAACGCCAAGCGGTTAACTCCCGCAGGAATGGTCAGCGGGGAATCGATCAAATACTTACCGGGCTCAAAGTGCACTTCCTCGCTGCCGGAATCGAGCGCCGCTTGTATGGCCGCAGCGTCATCCGTCAAGCCATCGCCCTTGGCCCCAAAGTCGTTGACGAGGCAGCGACTGTCGCTGGGGAGGACTACCGGCGTTTCTTCAACCGGTAGGCGGGGCATCACGCCTTTTGGCATGGGTTGCTCGGGTAGCAGCAGCTCACCGATTTCCCGGTCGCCATCAAAGCCGCTGACCTTGATACTCGATGCGTAAATAAAGCCTTCGACGAGCTCAATGGCCTTGCCTCCACGTGCTCCTTCAAGCTCGGAATCCACCAGCGCGAGTAAACCGCCAGCGCCATCGGTCACCACGCCCGATTGGCAATCGGACACCCGAATGTTCCGCAAACTCGCTGAAGGGCGGCCCGTGAAGACGCCCAGCTGGCAATTGCGGATCTCTATATCTTCGCCCGTCATGAACATCGTCGCGGTGCCGGACTCGATGTGCAGCCCGGTGCTAAAGCCTTCGATCTCAATGTGCTTCAGCAGAATGCCAGAGTAATTCTGGTGGCCCAACATGAGGCCATAGCAAGCGCCGCCGTCACCAGAGCGAATCGCCACATTGCGCACGCAGCCGGAGTTGTTTGCATAATAATCGAGCCCTACGGCGGCAGGGTTGCCCGAGCCAACATCAATCGTCAAATCCTCCACGTAGTTCGACATCGCCACATTGGTGCGCTCGCCGCGCATGACGGACACGACCGGCTTTGGTTTCTCGCCCTGGAATGCCGGAGCATTGTCGGCCAGGCGGATCACTGTTTTATCCAAGCCATCTCCACGCAGGCGGATTTGCATATTCAGCTCCGAATTGCCAGAATTCGTTAAATTCAACTGCGTATAGAGCACCGTGTCACTGACTTTATATATGCCCGAAGGCAGGTAAATAGTTGGCACGTAGGGCAATTGGGCGGGAAAAATACCCACAATACGCCCATTCTCCTTGCGATTTTCGAAGCCATCCGGGTGGTAACCACTCTGAAATGGCAAGGCAGCGATCTCGGCTATGGTCTTGCCAAAAGCACCCATAGTGAGCGCAGTGACTTCATTCATGGCCAACACCAAAGCCGCTGTAGAGTCTGTCTCGCCGGTGGGGTCTGCAAAAAATGGAGCTTGGGTCACATCCCAAACCCAAGCAACGGGAAGCTTCGAGGAAATCATCGTTAAATCAATTGGATGATTTTCAGTCAGCCACGCTATGCCTGCAAGCTAATTAATCCATTGATTTGACCTTTAGCTAAATATAATGCCGTCATTAGCCGAAATGAATCAGCGGCGTCAAAGTGGACATATTTATAATCTGCTGTGCGAGTCATCCGGCCGTTCACCGTCCCTGGTGCACCTTACCTGTCACTGACGCAGCCCAGCTCACCGCTGACCTGTCATGATAACACAGAGATCTGGACGGGGCAATGGCGGTTGATTCGTCGTTAAATCAACGTGAATGTACAAAGCTTGGGTTACAATCACATTGTTGATTTTTGTTGATTAAATCCAGTTTTTCGGGAAAACGAAGTTTTTACCCCCACCGAAAACAAACTCCATCGCTCTACTCTCAAGATGCATAAAACGCGAAAAACCGTAAAGATCAAGGACATCGCCGCCGAGCTAGGCGTATCCAATTCGCTAGTTTCCAAGGTAATCAGCGGAAACTTGGGCACCACCAAGGTCCGTCCTGAATTACAGGAGAAAATTCTCAAACGCGCCAAGGAGCTGGATTTCCGCCCCAACCCCCTCTCATCCGCCTTAAAGCGCGGGCGCTTCGGCGCGATTGGCCTGCTCATCCACCCCATCGGCGTGCCAGGCAGCGAGCTGTTTGACAACCTGCTCAAGGGCATCACTAAGGAGCTCAATAACCACGGTCTGCGCCTGTGGCTGCAATTCTTCGAAGACGACCAGGGCTTTTTCGACTTCTGCAACCAGGAAATCCACCGCTCGGTCGATGGCTTGATCGTCGCTGGTGTCCCCCACCCCACCATCCACTCGCTCATAGAAAGCCTGAACAAGGATGGCCTGCCAATCATCACCAGCATGCGGCGGCACACCGTCCCCAACATTGCGAACATCACCTATAACGACTACTTGCAGGGCAAGGTTGCAACCCAGCACCTGATCGAGAAAGGCTGCCAGCGACCCGCGTTTTTCACCGTTTTCGAAGCAGAAGACGAGCGAAAACAAGGCTACCTGGATGCACTCTCAGAAGCTGAAATTCCGTTTGACGAAAGCCTCATTATTGCACCGACGAAAAATCACTACTCGCACAATTTCAGCTTCATGGCTGGTCGCCAGATGACCGAAGCCCTCATCAATTGTAACGTTCACTTCGACGGCATCGTGGGGCAGTCTGATATGCAGGCCATCGGCGCAATGAACACCCTGCGAGAGCGCGGTATCGATGTGCCCAGCCAAGTCCGTGTGATCGGGGTAGACGACTCGCCCTTCTGCACGGCTTCAACGCTTCCCTTAAGCTCCGTCACCGCAGAAATGACCACCATTGGTCACGAGCTAATCAAGCGCCTTGTCGCATACATCGATGGCGACAAACCCGAAAGCCTCGCAGTGCCGCCTCAAGTAATCGAACGCGAGTCCACTCGCTAGCAAAACACAAATATCAAGAATCTTAGAGGGCGTCTAAAAACTCAAGTGGTCTTCCCCGGAGAGCATCTTCAGGGTCAAAATATCATTTCTTCATCTCGACGAAACTGGTTTCGCCTCGATTCAGAAGCCGAAATTTTGCCTCCCGAATACATCTCGCCGACTCGATCAGACTTTTTAGACGCCCTCTTAGCACTGACCACCAAATCAAGGCGGGTTCTTGATGCTGAAAATCAGTTTTCGTGCTCAGCCAACTCCGCTAGCCAAACGTTGCGCAGCTCGTCTTCCACCAACGCAACGTCCAGGCCGTTGCGCACTAATTGCACCAGTTCGTCGCGGCTGAAGTCGCGGTAATGATGCAGCGCTTCGTAGTCGTCAAGCAGGTTGTTACCGAAGCTGATGGGATCATCCGTGCTCACCGTGACCTTCACGCCCGCATCGTATAATTCGCGGATCGGATGATTCTCCAGAGTAACGCCCGGAGAGAGCTTATGATTGCTAATTGGGCAGACATCCAACGCGATCCCCTGAGTCACGAGCTGCTCTATTAAAGACGCATCTTCAGCCGCACGAATGCCATGCTGGATTCGTTGAACTCCGACCTCATCCAAGACGCGACGAACGAAGTCAGGCCCTAAAAACTCACCCGCATGCGCCTTCGTGAACTTACCCGCCAAGCGAGCAGCGGCCCAGATCTCGGCAGTCCAAGGCTCCAATGGCAGATCTTCCGGACCATGCAAATCGATGCCCGCAAAGCCCTCCCAAGTCAGCGAATCCTCGATAACTGGACGCATTTCCGGGCCACAGCCCGTGTGATGAATGCCCATAAAAATACGCACTTCAAGCTCGTTGGGAATCGCCTCTTTCACCGCCAGGAAAATTTCCCGCGCGTTCAGACCGCCAAACTCCGCCACACCACTGGCAAAGCTACACTCCACGTAACGCACACCAAGGTCCAGATGCCGCTCAAACTGCATTTTCGCCGAGCGGTGGTATTGCTCCGGAGAAGTGTGCCAGGCAAAGCCCCAATCCAACAGCTCCTGCTCGAAGTGCGCGAAGTCACGGTATTTAAAATCATGGGCCCAAGACGCCGGCTCCGGCATGCTCGGTCGTACTTCCCTGAGCAGCTCCAGCGGCAACCCGCCTTCGATGTGCAAGTGCGTTTCTGTCTTGGGCAATTTGCGCAGAAATTCGCGCAATTCAGGATCGGTCTTCAATGGCATGCTAGGGAGTGTTTTCAAATTTTAACGGCGAGGTAGCTAAAGCTGCGCCAACATCGAAGTCAAACTGAGTGCACGATGCTACACCGTGCGCTTCTGCGATGCCAATATGAGCGAGTCAGTCAACTCTGTCAAAATCAGCGGCTTGGACAAGTAGTCGTTGGCGCCAGCGTCAAGGCACTTTTTTCGATCACCCGGCAAGGCGTCAGCCGTAATCGCGATGATGTGAATATCGATGTAGTCGTCGCCATGCTTGCCCTCCCGAATGTCCCGCGTGATGTCGAGGCCACTTTTTCCTGGCAACTGAATATCCATGAGAATGCAGTTAAATTTTTTCGTCGGCAGCAAGGCAACGGCCTCGACTTCGTTGGCGGCGATCTCGAAGGTGTAGCCCATCCCGTTGAGGATGTCACGGGTAAGCTGCTGGTTCACCGGTTCGTCCTCAACCACCAAGATGGTCAACGGTGCCAGGATAGCAAGCGGTGTGTGCTTCTGTGAGGCTGGCACCAGTGGCTTTTGTTGAGTCGAAGCACGGTTTAAGAACACGTAAAATTTGAAGGTCGAGCCCTCGCCATCGACGCTTTCCACGATGATGTCTCCACCCATTTTCTCGACCAGACGCTTGCAAATGACAAGCCCCAGGCCTGTGCCCCCAAAACGGCGCGTGGTTGAGGAATCAGCCTGTGAAAATGGCTTAAATAAATTGCTGAGCTTGTCTTGCGGGATGCCGACGCCAGTGTCCTTTACCTCAACGTCTACCCGGCAACGTCCCTGATCTTTCGTGTCCGTAAGCTGCACACGGACGTCCACGCTTCCCTCCTCTGTAAACTTCACCGCATTATTGACTAGATTGAGCAAAATCTGGCGCAGACGGTGTGCATCGCCCAGAAACTGCGCCACATCGCCCTGTGGAAAGTCATAATTGATTTTCACTCCCTTCTGATTGGCCTTCACCAAGATCAACTCCAACGCCTCCATCACACACTGCTCGAGGCCAAACTCCTCATATTCCAGCTCCACACCACGAGACTCGATTTTGGAGTAGTCTAAAATATTGTTGATCAACTCCAGCAAGGCTTTGCCACTGCGATTAACGATACTCAGCCATTCCCGCTGCTGATCGTCCACCTGGGTCTGCGCGAGGAGATCCGTGTAGCCCAACACCGCGTTCATTGGCGTTCGAATTTCGTGGCTCATCATTGCGAGGAATTCACCCTTTGCCATATTAGCGCGGTCGGCAGCTTCCTTAGCCTTGCGCAGTTGCTCTTCGCCGCGACGGCTTTGGATAAAGCTCCCCAGGCTGCCAGCAGCAACGCTGAGCGAGGCAATCTCCGAGTCGTTCCAGGCACGGGGGCAATCATCACACAACTCAAAGGCACCCCAAAACTCACCTTCCACAAATACCGGGGCCAAGAGCACCGAAATAATATTCCTCTCCAACATTAGCTCACGAAGATTACCCGCATTCTCTACTGAGTGTTGAACAACCTCACCGGCCTCCAAACGAGACGTCCAGGACTCAGGCAACTCGCCCCAGTTGAGCGATTTATCATTCCTGTGGGTCATCTGGGCAAATGGAGCGTTCGTCCAGCGCCAAGGAGTGGCTTCCGCAGAACGGCGCTGCTCGCGATCCGGATTACTGGCTACCAAGCGAATCGAGTCCACCTGAGCATAACGGCCAATACAGTCCAGCGCTCGGCCAACCCCCTCATTGACATCCTTACTGGCAAGCAGGGCATTGGTCGCTTCGGACACGCCTTGCAGTACGCGGTCACGAAGCTCCAAATCTTCTTGGGCCCGCTTCCGGGCAGTAATTTCGTAAGCAACCCAGATAACACAATCCATCGATTCAGATTCCAACTGCTCACGCATCGGAGCGAGACGTCCTTCAAACCAAAACTCTTCGTCGTTGTGACGCAGTGGATACTCGATGCTCTCAGCCGTTCCCGTGCTGAGCACTTTGCGAATAGCGTTGTTAAATTCCGACACAAGCTCCGCGTTCCAGAACTCAGTAATATTCTTCCCCTGCCAGCTTTTAACATTCTGGTAGGCACCGCTACGCTGTGTAGCAAAAACTTCGCGAAACTCTCCGGAAGCTGACACAATAAAAGCCGCATCAGGCAATGCGTCGATAAAGGCCTGCAAATGCTGCTCATTCGAAGCAGCTTTTTCCTCACTCCGCAGCACCTCAGTAATAATCGCCGCTAGGAAAAATGTCGTAGCGCTGAGGATACCGACGAAGACCCAGATAAACTCCGGTGGCGTGGAAATATATTTCTGCGTGGGCCCAAGGACCTGGAGTATTTCCCAGATCGCCATAATTGCAATGATGACCACACCAGCCGTCGCTCCACGCTGCCCAAAACGAATACCACCCCAGAATACAATTGGGAACATCGCCAGCTCCAATGGATACTTGAGCGTATCCGTGGGTGCCCAGCTATCAAAGACTGCAAAGGCCAGCCCCAAAAGTACGACCAACCAGATAAAAACCTCGAATATCTGACGGTTGCGCCAATTGATTTTTGTGCGCCCAGTCCACACCATCGAAAACGGCGCTAGGACTAAGATGCCTACCGCTTCAGCCAGCCACCAGGGAGTGAGGAGGCGAGAAAATTCAAACCACGGAATTTCATCCACATGCAGGCACAACAGACCTGAGGTCAACGCCGCCAACAGCAAACCACACAGAAGCGGCCCCAATGCAAGGAAGACAAACACATCGCGTATCGCCTCCAGCGCATAATCCTTGAGAAAACGCCGTAAGAGCATCGCGGTCAGCCCAACAGAAAACACAATTGAGAGCGCCCGCTCCACCGCAAATAGCCAGCCAAACGGCAACATCATCCCGTGCCATATGAACGCCGTCACAGCGAAGACACCGAGGTAGGAGTATCCCCCACGCACGACAATCGCCAAAGCAAACCCCGTCGCAGGCCACAGCAAAAAAACGCTGCTTTCGTTAATCGAATGCCCAATCGGCATCCAAGCACCGATCTCCATGAAGAGTAAGTAGCCCAGAATGGAAGCGATGTAGCGCAGCAGCAGCATCCACCAGCTAACTTTTCGAGTCTCACCAGGGGCTGTAGGTTGCTCGGCGTGATTTACCGCTGATACCGCAATGTCCATTGGCTAAGTCTCTCTTTAACAACAAAAATTACAAGACCAGTGGCGATGACCTATGCATTTTTTTGAAGCAGAGCGCTCAGACTTGCAGTCCAGAACACTTCCGGCGCTATTCCTGCTTGCCCCAAGCCCCAGAATTAGCGAAATAAATGATTCATGCCAATTTACGTTTACCAGGTAATTAACCCGGATGGCAGCGAAGGCGAGAGCTTTGAAGTCGAGCAATCGATGAATGATGCCCCATTGAACCAACATCCGCGAACCGGCGAGCCAGTCCGCCGTGTATTCTTGCCGCCCAATCTCGCCACCAAATACACCCCCGTCGCCACCAAAAACAAGTTGGAGACGAAAAATGTCGAAAAGGCGGGCTTCACGAAATACGAGCGGGACAAACTGACCGGACACTACCATCGCACTGCAGGTAAAGATAAACGCGCCCCCGATGTCATTAACCCCAACCAACTGTAAACGACTCCTGCTAATTTTCCTTTTCCTGCTGTAATGAGTGACGAATCCGCTTCCTTGCCAAGCGCGCCTCCCGGACGCGCCTACGAAGTCCTGACCCCCGGTGAAAAATTTGGTGACTACCAAGTTTTACGCTGCGTCTCCTATGACCTATTGGGCAGCCTCTACCGAGTCCGCCGCCCCCGCGCGAAAGAGGAGAAAACTGTCTTCGTCATGCCTCCTATCATTGAGGCCTCAAACGACTTTAAGAAGCAGTTCGCCCAGCTCGCCCCCAAACTGTGCAAGCTCAAGCACGACAACATCTTTTCATTTGAGGAAGCATCCGAGGTCAAAGACCGCTTCACCTTCACCGGTGACGCCTTCGAAGGAGAAAACCTCGCCGACTACCTGCAGAGCTACGTCAATAAACAGGTAAAAGAGCGGAAGGCTGAGCAGGACGAACCACGCGAGCTCGTCTCCGACCTGCCTATGGGCCTACCCGTTGACGAAGTCTCCAGCATCCTCTCTCAGACACTTGAAGGCCTGTCTTTTTTGGCCGATAAGAAAATACAGCATTACAACCTCAACCCCACCAACATTCTCCGCGACAAGGATGGCACAGTTAAAGTCGCAGGTTTTGGCCTGATGAGTCTCATCGGGCAGGAGCGTTTTGAGCAAATAGTCTCGGCCGGCATTCCCCCCATCGCCCTAGGTGGCCGTGCTATCCGCATTAACACCGTGGACATTCTGTCACCTGAGACTCGCCAAGGTAAGCCCTCGGACGCGCGTTCCGACGTATACGCCCTCGGCATCACCGCCTACTGGCTCCTCACCGGACGCAAGCCAACCGCAGACTACACCCCACCCAGCGAAATTGTCCACGGCCTGAGTGAAAAGTGGGATGTCTTCATCGCTAACTGTCTCGACCGCGAACCTGAAAAACGCTACCAGAGCATCGCAAAAGCCAAGGCCGACTTTGAGAATTTTGAGCGCATCCGCCCTCTGCGTAACAACGCTCAAAAATCGGCCATCGGCACGACCGACACCAAAACCATTATTCGGCACCTCGATTTCATTCCAGTGCCGAAAAAGATTAAGGAAAAAGGCGGCAAAACGGCCGGAGCCTTCCGGCTCGGCGTTGTTGGATTAGTCATTCTAGTTGCGGCATCGTTGATCTTCTCGGTGATTAATTTAATGTTCGAGGACAACTTTCCCGATGGCGCGGTGGCCATCAAAACACCCGCCGGACAGGAGCCACGACTAACCTTCACCACCGTTCCAAGCAACGTCAGCATTAAAATTACAGGCACCAACCACAACTTCATCATTCGCAACGGCAAGCTGAACCTCAACATTCTTCCCGGTTCATACCGTTTCGCCATCGATGCTCCGGGCTACAAAGCAGAATCAAGGCTCATCTCTGTTGAAAGCGATCCACAGACGTTTAACATAAAGCTAAAGCCTGCTCTGACCGACGCGCTCTTCACCAGTGAGCCTGGCGTGAAACTCACCGCCGTGAGTGCTGATGGCCAGCAAACAGAACTCGGTGAAACCGGAGTTGATGGGCAACTCTTAGCGGAAAAAATCATTGCGGCTGGAGACTACACCATCATTGCCGACAAATCAGGCTATTCACCAACGACATCGGGCCCCTACACGCTCTCCGCCCGTGAGGAAAATGCATTCCAGATCCCAATCGAAGCCATATTGGGCGTACTCCGTGTAAAATCCGATCCGCAAGGCGCCGAAATTTTCTTTGAGGACCGACCACTGGGCAAAACCAACGTCACACTGCAAGACCTGCCAGTGAATCAGGAATTCTTCCTCAGCGTTAAGCTGGATGGCTACCGTGATAAAAAGCTTGCCGTGACGATTCGCCCACAAACGAAGGCTATTCTGGACTTTGGCGCACTCACTCCGCTGTCTGGTGAAATCGCACCAGTCGTCAATTTTGGCGGCAAAGCGGCAACTCCTGAGCAGCTCCAAGCCGTAAGCATCTCTGGGCAAAGCGCCACCAAACTCAACGGCGACCAGAACTTCACCGCCAACATCAGCAGCTTCAGCAACGGTGCATTCCGCATTCAAGGCATCGACGCTGGAGAGATCACCATGACCGTCTCACACCCCGATTATAAAGACATTACCAAGAAGTTTAACCTTAGCGACAACCAACGTGTAAAGGTCATCTACGATCTCCAACCATTGCCAGCCATTGTCACCTTGAAACCAGAACCAGCCAACATAGAGTGGACCATTAAGCTTAATGGCACACCAGTGAAACTGGAGGAGATGATGGTGCCGCTCAAGCCTGGCGTTGAGCAAACCATCTCCATCGGCAACGACAATTACTTCGAAGTCAGCAAAACATTCACGCCCAAACCCAACGAACAAATAACCTGGGCACCGAAGCTTGAGCCCATTCCCGGGCCAGAAAAAGGCCAGAACTACGAAGTGCCCTTCCTTGGTATGAAACTCGTCTGGGCACCTCCAGGCAGCTTCTCTATGGGCAGTCCGCCCACCGAGCCATCTCGCCTGCCAGAAGAAGGGCCAACCACAAAGGTGACTCTCAGTAAGGGTTACTGGATCGGCGTCCACGAAGTCACCCAGCAGCAATACGCTGACCTCATTGGCTTCAACCCCTCACGCCTACAGGGCAAACTACGCCCCGTTGAATACGTGAGCTGGAAGGAAGCAATGGCCTATTGCCGCAAGCTCACCGAACGCGAGCAGAAAGCAGACCGCCTACCTCTAGGCTATGAGTACCGGCTACCCACCGAAGCTGAGTGGGAATATGCTGCGCGCGCAGGCTCCACCGGACCATTCCATTGGGGCGATATGGCCACCTCTCAAAATGCAAATTTTCAGGGCGCATATCCGCGCGACTTCGAGTCAGGTGCCGTCATCACCGAAGACCACTACGGTGCGAAAGAAGTAGGCACCTACGAGCCAAACGCCTGGGGTCTCTTTGACGTTCACGGAAACGTCCGCGAATGGTGCGTGGACGGCTACAACTCGCGTCTACCTGGCGATACTGCAACCGATTGGGTCCGCAAGGAACAAACCACACGCCGTCCCGTCCGCGGTGGCGGCTGGGAAGATTTCGCCATCCGCTCCCGCGCCGCCTCTCGCAGCGAAGGTGCCACTGAGACCTTCCGCAACGGCAGCACTGGTTTCCGCTTAGTCCTTGGCCCCGTTATCCCTGAGTAAAGGAAATTGGCAACTTCGGTAATTCGAAATGGGTCAAATACACTAAGTTTCCGCCGCGAAACCGGGCGTATCTGCTTGCACTTTCATGATAACTGCCATACGGTTTGCTTATGCCTACCCCCACTGGCATAGACATACCCCCAGATCTTCTGCGGCGGCTCAGATTTCGCGCTAAGCGCGAACACCGTTCGCTGGAAGACGAAATCCTGCATTGCCTTGGTGCTGGACTCATCCAGCAGGACACACCAGAGCGATTTCTCGACCGCGCGCGCAGACTGCGTCAGTTGGCGCACGGTGTATTGCGCGTTAACGAGCTAGAGTCGCTCATCGAGCACGGTCGCTCATAACGTCTACCTCTACAGGAAATTCGCTGTCTGGGCCCTCTCACCAACAAGGTGACTGAAGGCCCAGACGGTCATGGACATATCATACAAAGATATCGCCACCGAAAATGCTTTCACGAATCCACACAGCCTTGGGTTGACTGGATCGCCTCCTAGTGGCTCCATGACCACGTGATAGCGATCGCACAGTTACCGCCCAAGCCCGACACTGGCCACTGGGTCCACGATCTGGACCCATTCCTCATCCGTTTTCCCGACGGCTGGATGATCGACGGCTTACGCTGGTATGGCCTCGCCTATGTCGCGGGGTTCGCCGTCGCCTTCTTCCTGCTACACCTTTACTACAAGCGCAGCCGCTCCCCCTTCAATGCAGATCAACAGTCCGACCTGCTGTTCGCGATTATCGTCGGCACTCTAGTCGGTGGACGAATTGGGTACTTCCTGCTCTATCGTTTTGGCGATCTCTTACAGGACCCTATGCTCCTGCTCCGTGTCTGGGAGGGGGGCATGGCAAGCCACGGCGGGATGATCGGCATCCTGCTCGGCATGCTCTGGTTTGCCCGGAAAGCCAAAACCTCGTTCTGGCAGGTGTCAGACATCGTCTGCACCCTCGGACCACCCGGAGTCTTTTTCGGCCGGATCGCCAATTTCATCAACGGCGAGCTCTATGGCCGACCAACCGACTCAGCCATCGGCATGCATTTTCTGGACTACCGTGTCGACCCCGCGACCGGCTATGGCGAGTGGTTTTACACCGTGCCCGTCCACCCATCGCAACTATACCAGGCAGGCATGGAAGGCCTGCTCCTGTGTATTTACTTGCAACTCCGCTTCTGGCTAAGCACTCCCAATAAACGACCATTGGGCCAACTAACCGGCGAATTCCTGATCGGCTATGCCCTGCTCCGCATAGCGGGAGAAATCTTCAGAGAGCCAGACGCGGCGCTGATCCTTGGCCTGTCGCGAGGCACGTTTTACTCCCTCTTTATGATCATCGCTGGCGTGGCGATTATTACTTTGCGATGCAAAGCAACGTCTCAGAATTCCTAATACAAATCATGCCAACTTTGCGGTGCAAAGCTAGCTTCCGGGAGCCTCTGACACACGGCTAAAGTCCACGCGCGTGTAGCTGATGTTGCCCCGCAAGATGCAGGCCCAGTCATAGGGGCCATCACTCGGCGGCTCGCCGTCAGCATATTTAAAATCAAACGACGCTGGGCCCGAGCGCTTGAAGAGGCACTTGATTTTGAACGGCGACAATGCCGTTTCCTCGATGCCCACATCCGCGGTGGTCTCTGCGGGAAAATTATAATTATGCACGACCAGCCCGGGCTGACCTTCGCCTAACCTTTGCATCGCAAAGCGAGAGGCCCATTTACCCGCCGCGCGAAGACTCGTTTCCAAGGCACCTTCTGCTTTGCCATGAGTTTGCCGCAGCTGTTCGTAAACATTGTCCGGCACCTGATGAGAAAACGCCAGCGCCGGCAAACCCCACGCCGCACCTTCCAAGGCGCCTGCTACAGTCCCCGACGAGAAGATCAGCGGCGCCATGCAATTAAAGCCTAGATTGATCCCCGAGCAAACAGCGTCCGGCATATCATCGGTCAGCAGATGGCCGAGTGAGATGTTCACGCAATCGCTCGGCGTACCATCCAACGCAAACGCGCGACAAGGGAAATTGTCATACTCAGCGAGGTGGACTTGCCCCTGGCGACTCATCGCGCGGCCGATCCAGCTTTTTTCGCCCATCGGCGCAGCCACCGTCACCCGGAAATCTTCGACCAACGCATCCACCAAGACGCGAAGGAAAAACGAATCAATGCCGTCATCGTTGGTGACGAGGAGGTGCTTTTTCTCAGACATGTCCCAAGGCTAGCCAAGACCGCGCCAACGTAAACGCCTAATCGCAGCGCGCACCAATTCGTTACGCGGCGCGAAGCAAAATTAGCCCCAGGCCTGCGTTGGCAAACCGGTCGCTTTGACGTCGGCGACGAACACTTTACCGGCGTGCGGTTGCTTCTCAAAATCTTCCTTTTTCAGCCCGTTGATCGACGTCGTGATGTAAAGCTGCTCGAAATTCGCTCCGCCAAAGCAGCAGCTTGTGCAATTGGCCGCCGGCATGTCGACCTTACCCAGCTTAGCGCCAGTGCGCGGATCGTAATGCGCAATCTGCCAACCGGCCCAATGGCCAATCCACAAGTTGTCATCCGCATCAATGCACATGCCGTCGGGCTTGCCGTCTTCCGGAGGGATGTCGATCACGACTTCCTTGTTGCTGATCGCGCCGGTTTCCAAGCAGTAGTCAAATTTCCAAATCTGCCGAGAAGGCGTGTTGATGTAGTAAAACGTCGTGCGGTCCTTCGTCCACGCGAGGCCGTTGGAGTTGCACACCTCGCCAAGGATTTTTTCGCAGCTCGCGCCATCAGCCGACAGCGAGTAAAGCGCCGCGCCCACTGGATTGCGCGAAAAAGAAATCGTGCCCGCAACAAAGCGGCCCGTCGGATCACACTTGCCGTCGTTGAAACGCACGTCGGCGTTGTCGGGATCGGGGTCCGCGAGCTTGGTCAGCGCGCCGTCGGGCGAGAGGTGGAAAATGCCCGTCTCCATACCACAAACAAAGCCACCCTTTTTCGCGGGCACGACCACGCCCACCATCTCAGGGAACTCATGCACGAGCACTGATTCGCTGCCTTCCAGGCGGCGGAGCTGGTTACGCTCGATGTCCACATAATGAAGCTTGCCTTCGTGCCAGAACGGGCCTTCGCCAAGTTGGGCAACGTGATCAGTAGCAGGACGCGGTGTGTAGATTTCCATCCAGCCATCACAGCCTACGCGCTTAGACTTGGCAAGGCCAAGACGAGGCTTTAGGCAATCCTCATGCTAGAAAAATCCCAGGTCATCGCAGCGCTCATTGAAAAGCTGGAATCCGAGCTGATCGCCGCCGACAACGCTTCGCGAGACGCCGCCGCCTACGCCACGAGTGAGGAATCTCGCGCCGAAAGCAAATGGGACACCCAAGGCCTCGAAGCCTCTTACCTCGCCGCCGGTCAGGCTGGCCAAGCCAAGCAGCTGGCCAACGCCCTCGGAACGCTCAAAGGACAAGCTTCGGAGCTCGCGGCGCCTCGCACATCGATCCAGCGCGGCGCACTTTTCAACTGCAAACTCGGCCGCATGACCGAGTGGTTTTTCTTTGCGCCCAGCGGCGGCGGCGAAACCCTATCCGTCGACGAAACCGAGGTGACCGTCATCACGGCGGACTCCCCCCTCGCCCACCGATTGCTAGGCCTCAGCGCGGGCAGCGACTTCACTTTACCCAACGGCGCACCCGGCTCGGTGCTAACCGTGATGTGAGAATGAAACAATCCGAGCCGATCAGATGAAACTACGTATCGGGGACGATCCGCGCCACCTCATTCAGTTGGATAGATCATTTGCGCAATGCGCAAATCCGGATGCAACGCATCCACCGGTGCAGCGGGACGCTGCTTAGTAGCGGTCAGTTAAGCCGGTGCGACCTGGCTCCTCACGATCATAGGGAGATTCGTAAGCCTGCTCCTGCTGACGAGCCTTGTTGCCTTCTTCGACTTTTTTCAGGTAGCCTTCGGCCGTTTCCGTTTCCCCCGTGAGGACCGAGCCAACCGGAGTTGCTTCAATGTCCTTTTCGGGTTCATCGCCGCAAGCAGTGAAAAAGAGCGCCCCGACAGTCAGGCAGGTAGAGATGATAAGTGGCATTCGCATAGCACAGTTAATCATTGCTGAAAGCTAAAGGTGGTCAAGCGTGTATGTGCTTTTGCAATGCGGCTTCTTCGCATAAAAAAGAGCCGACGTTAATCGACTCTTTTGTATCGAATATTTGGAGAAATTCCGCGCTGCGAAAATCTTAGGGTGCAACGGCACGTTGCCGAGCTGCTGCGTCGATAGCTGCTTCCATGGCCTTGAGCTTGGCCTTGGTTTCCTCCTGCACCTTGGGCAAATCTTCCGCCGAGGCGACGTCTTCCTTGCCGAAGCAGTAGAACTTGATCTTCGGCTCGGTGCCGGAACCACGAGCCGCGAACTTATAGCCGTTTTCGAGCGTGAAGAAATAGAAATTTTCCTTCGGGATCTTCTTGCCGTCGGCGTCTTTCAGGTCGTCTTTGCCAAAATCAATCATCTCCTTGACGCCGATACCGCCGATTTCCTTCGGGGGATCGTTGCGGAAGCTGGCAATGATGTTCTGGATTGCCTGCGCACCAGATGCGCCTTCGAAGTAAATGTTGATCAGCGACTCCAGGTGGTAGCCATACTTCAGGTGGATCGCGTCGAGGTATTCCTGGAACGTAAGGCCGCTCTTCTTCAGGTAGGCCGCGAGTTCGCAGATCATCAGGCAGGCGGCGTTGGCGTCCTTGTCGCGAACGCGGTCGCTGGCGAGGTAGCCGTAGGATTCCTCACCGCCAAACACGTAGAACGTGCTGTATTCCAGCAAGAGCTGGGCGCGGGTGGAGAGATCCGTCTGTTCGTAGTCGAGCGCGATACCCTCTTCCTCAAACATCTTTTCCTCAAGCTCGCTCTGGTAGATGCCGAGCTTTTCGCCGATCCACTTAAAGCCGGTCAGCGTATTGATGCACTTCAGGCCGTTGGCCTTGGCGATCTCTTCCTGCAGCGGCGTGGTGACGAAGGTCTTGATCAGCGCGGCGTGCTCGGTGCCCTCGGTCGGCAAAATGCCAATTTCCTGCAGGGTCTTCACGCGGTATTCCGCGAGCATGGAGCCGGTCATGTTGCCGGTAAAAAGGGTCCATTCGCCATTCTTGTCGGGAGCAGCGAGGGCCATGCGGTCGCAGTCCGGGTCAGTGGCGAGCACGAGGTCCGCGCCGACGTCCTTAGCCTTGGCAACGGCCATCGACAGCGCCTCGGAGTTTTCCGGATTGGGCGACTTAACCGACGGGAAACGCGAGTCCATCACCCACTGCTCGGCCACGTCGATCACTTCAATGCCGAACTCCTTGAGCAGCGGCACAGAAGCCACGCCGCCGGTACCGTGAATCGGCGTAAAGACGGCCTTCGGGTGGATTTCTTCCAGAATGTCGGGATCGAGCACGTTGTCTTCGAGCACGTCGAGGTAGGCTTCGTCGGCAGTCTCCGTCAGCGTGACGACCTTGCTGATGTCCACATCGAGGAACTCCGGCAGCTCGCTCCACTCCACCGAGCGAACTTCGTCGATAATGCCTTCGGCGTGCGGGGAGACGACTTGCGCGCCGTCGTTGAAATATGCCTTGAAACCGTTGTCGTGCGACGGGTTGTGGCTGGCAGTGATGACCACGCCAGCGGTCGCACCGAGGTCGCGCACGGCAAAGGACAGAGCCGGCGTCGAGCGTGGGCCTTCAAAGATCATGGCGAGGCCGCCGAGCTTGGTCCAGGTGCTCGCGGCGAGCTCACAGAAGTGGCGCGAGAAGTAACGCACATCGTGCGCGATGACGAGCTTCGGCACGTCGTAGATTTCTTCTTCCTTCAGGTATTCGGCGCAGTAGCGGTAGAGGCCGATCACGGCGCGAGCGACGTTGAAGTCGTTCAGCACATTCGTGCCAACTGCGGCGTGCTCCGGACTGTCCTGATGGCCAGGCGTGCCGGTTTCGGACTTTGCAGAGACACGACCGATGGTGCGCCCGCGCATGCCGCCAGTGCCAAACTTCATCTGCTGAAAGAAGCGGTCATTCAACTCTTCCCACTCACCGGCGTCTACCAATTCCACAATGGAAGCAGAAGCCCAATCGGGCAGGAAGCCGCCGGAGACGAAGGCTTCAAGATTTTCCACAGAAGAGGCCAGCAGTTTACCATCTGCTTCGGCCTGCTTAATTTTTTCCAAGACAGTAGCCATATCTCAGGAGACTAGGCAGGATTGGCGCGTCGGATAAACAAAAAACTGCGCAATCCGCCCGTTACAAGTTTGTTGATTTGAGAGTGGTAATTCTGAGGCAATTTTAGTTGAATGTAATCCCCTATGGACGACAGCCCATCGTCTGCCGCCCCTGAGGCAGCTATGTCTTCTGATCCAAACGCTGAAATTAAACGTTTGCGGGAGGCTCTGCGCGCCAAGGACGCACGCATTGCCGAACTAGAGCGTCTGCAAGTTTCTCACGCCAATGCCCAGTTACTGGGCAAAATGGGCAGTTGGGAAATTGACGCCAGAGCCGACGAATTGATCATCTCACCCGAGCTGCGCCAGCTCTTCAACATGGAGGAGGAGCCCAAAATCACCCTCCACGAAATATTTTCCATTATCGCCCCGGAGCATATCAATGCGGCAAAATCCATTTTTTATGATCCTCTGGCCGAAGGGGAAACCCGCACTGTGCGTATTCGCATCAATCCCATCGATGATGAACCACACGAATTGCGGCTAACTGCGACGATGGGACGCCCAGACGGTGGAGAACTCCGCCGATATGGCATCACCCAGGACATTAAAGAGCTCGTCGCCGCCGAACGAGTCATCGAAGATAAAGAAGAGCGCTGGCAGCTTGCCATCGAAGGCAGTGACGACGGCGTGTGGGACTGGGATCTCGCGACAGATGTCATCCACTTCTCAGACCGTTGGAAGAGCATGCTTGGCTATAAGCCAGATGAGGTCGTCAACCATTTTGATAGCTGGAAACGCTTGGTACACCCCGACGATAAACCCGGCTCGATGGAGCTAATCGAAGAATACATGCGGGGTGAAACCAAGCAATTGGAGCTGGAATTTCGCCTCAAGGCCAAAAATGGGGATTGGGTCTGGATTCTTTCACGCGGTAAAGCCGTTTTCGACGCCGACGGCAAACCAGTTCGCATGCTCGGCACCCACACCGATATCACCGAACGAAAAAAACAGGAAGAAGCCTTTAAACGTCTCTCCCTCGTGGCCAGCAAGACGACAACCGGCGTCGTCATTACCGACGCCCAAGGGCAACTCAGCTGGGTCAACAAAGCGTTCGAAAAAGTGACCGGGTATCACATGCACGAAGTCACAGGGAAAAGCCCCGGCTCGATACTTCAAGGCCCCGCCACAGATAAAGCTATCGTCGATCACATGCGCAAATGCGTGCGCAATGGCAAGGGCTTCCACGTGGAGATTCTAAACTATCGCAAATCAGGTGTGCCCTTCTGGGCGGAAGTCGAAGCCACGCCGATTCACGACATCAAGGGCAATTTAGTTAACTTCATTGCGATCACCAATGATATCACCACCCGGCGGCTGGACCGCGAACGCATCGAGGAAAGTGAACGCCGCTTCCGCGACATCAGCAACGCCGCCAATGAATTCATCTGGGAGCACGATATTGATGGAGTCTTTACTTACGCCACCGACCGCGTGCAGGACATACTTGGCTACACCGCAGGGGAATTCGTCGGCCTGCATCCAATGGATATCATCCAACCAGGCTATGAGAAAGTGCTTGAGGACGAGATGCTCCTGCACATTCAGAACACCGAAATATTTAGCAACTTCGAGCTGCCCAACGTCTGCAAAGATGGCAGCATTGTGTGGCTGACCATCAGTGGCGTGCCGATGTTTGACAACTCCGGGCAACTGATCGGCTACCGCGGAGCCGCGATGGACATCACCTCACGCAAAAAAGCCGAAAAAGAACTTTCCCACCTGTATCAACGCTTCCAGCTCGCCACCAGCTCTGCCCGCATCGGTATTTGGGAATATGATTTTGAGCTGCAATCCCTCGTTTGGGACAGCATCATGCACGAAATCTATCGCTTGCCTCCCAAACGCTTAAGCCACTCCCTCAGTTGCTGGTCCCGCGTTATTATCCCCGAGGATTACCCCATGTTTAAAAGCACTCTTGAAACCGCAATGGAACGCGGCGGTAACTATCGGCTAAATTATCGCATAGCCTGGCCTGGCGGCGATATCCGCTACATCACGGGCAACGCCCTGGTCCAGCTCAATGACAATGGCCAACCCGCGCGTATCATCGGTTCCAGTTGGGACGTCACCGAACAAAAGCGTGCAGAACAGGACGCTATCGCAGCCAAAAATACCGCCGAAGACGCCAATCGCGCCAAGAGCGCATTCCTGGCCATGATGAGCCACGAAATCCGCACCCCTATGAACGGCGTACTCGGGATGATTCAAGCGCTCAAAGAATCCACCCTGAACACTGAACAACAAGACTTTGTCGACACCATTGAGACCAGTAGCGGCTCACTAATGACTATCATTGATGATATCCTCGACTACTCAAAAGTCGAGGCCGGTCGCTTGGCTCTCGACCCACGACCACTCAACGTCGCCTCGATCATTAAGGGTGCGCTCACCCTCTACTCCACCCACGCCGATGAGAAAAAGCTCGAGCTCATCCACCGCATTGAGGACGATGTGCCCCCAGCAGTCCTGGGGGACGAAATGCGCATTCGCCAAGTTCTCGTCAACCTAATCAGTAATGCCATCAAGTTCACAGACCGAGGCCGCGTGACCGTTAAGCTCTCGGCCAAGCGCCTCGCAGATGACAGCGTGGAACTGCATTTTTCCGTGTCTGACACCGGAATCGGCTTCAGCAAAGAACAGGCAAACACCATCTTCGAGCCCTTCGTGCAAGCAGACGCCTCCATCACACGACGTCATGGTGGCACCGGACTTGGACTGGCCATCAGCCGACGCTTAGTGGAGCTCATGGGCGGTAAAATCTGGTGCGAAAGCTCTCGGCTGCTGGGCACAATCTTCCACTTTACAATCGCCTCCAGAATCATCGACCCCAACAGCCTCAAAGTAAAAAATGACGCCGAACTGGATGAACTCGACTACCAAGGACGTATCCTCTTGGCCGAGGATAACCCCGTGAACCGCAAGGTCGTTCAATTTATCCTCACACGCCTGGGCTGCACCGCGGACAGCGCTACCGATGGCAAGGAAGCGCTCGACCTCCACCGTAAACAGCCCTACGACCTGGTTCTCATGGACGTCCAAATGCCAAACGTAGATGGCTTAGCCGCCACCCGTGAAATGCGGCGCATGAGCGGCGAAGGCGAACGCCCCTGGATCATCGGTCTATCAGCCGCCGCCATGAAGGAAGATAAGGATGCCGCCATCGAAGCCGGTATGAACGACTTCCTCCACAAACCCCTCAAGCCCCAAGAGCTCGAAGCGGCCCTACGCCACGCGCCCACGTTGAAGTAGTTCGGAGGTCGGGGACGGATGTCGGGGGCCAGATATCTGAGTTCGGAGATCAGTTATCGGAATGCAAAGTGATTTTGTAATTCACCGCAGTTAGGCTATATTTTACCTGGACGTTGTTTTATCGTCCCCAAACCCCACCCCCCGTCCTCGCCCTCCGGCATCCGACTTCTAATCTCCGACCTCAGACATCCGCCTCCAATGTATAATGTTTCAACGGGCCGACATTGTCTTCGCCCATCGCCAGTAACAGGCTTTAGGCAACTTAATCCGCGATTGTTTTCCCTATGAAAATCCCAAGTTCCTTTCTAAAAGTGGCGCTCGTTGGTGCCGCATTTTGCTGCGCGTTGACCGCCAGCGCCGCTGATCGTCCCAACGTGCTGTTTTTGTCGGTAGATGACCTCAAGCCGACCATCGGCGCTTACGGCGATTCCATGGCCATCACGCCCAACATCGACCGCCTGGCCGACAGCGGCTCCCTGATGGTCAACAACCATTGCCAACAGGCCGTCTGCGCGCCATCGCGCATGAGCATGTTTACCGGCCTCCGCCCGGACTCCACCAAGGTGTGGGACCTCCGCACGCAAATCCAGGACTCCAACCCAAGCGCCGTCACCATGCAACAGCTCTTCAAGGAAAACGGCTACACGACCGCCGGTTCCGGTAAGGTCATGCACGGCGCCCGCAATGAGCACCCGGAATCCTGGTCCGTGCCGTTCACTTCCAAGAAAGACCTTCCCTATGCCGAAGGCTTCAAGGTTCCCGCCCACGACAACGCATTCTATCAAGGCGAGCACGAGCAGGACGTTTACGCCGAAATGCAGGCTGAGAACATCCGCGACTGGCGCAAGCGTATGAAATACATGGCCGAGCACAACGCGATGCCCTCCATGGAAGGTCTCGATATCCCGGACGACGCGTACGCCGACGGTGCCCTCGCCAACTGGGCCATCAATCAGCTCGAAGACTACGCCAAGACCAAGGAACCTTTCTTCCTTACCGTTGGCTTCATGAAGCCGCACCTCCCCTTTGTCGCGCCCAAGAAATATTGGGACCTGTATGACCAGGAAAACATCCCGCTGGCCGAGTTCCGCGAACACGCCGAGAACACCCCGGACTGGGTTTACCACAAATATGGCGAGCTCCGCTCCTATTCCGACATTACCCGCGACTGGAACACGTCGATCGACGACGACACCGCCCGCGCCCTCATCAATGGCTACTACGCCTGCGTTTCCTACGTCGACGCCCAGATTGGCCGCGTTCTCGACAAGCTCGACGAACTTGGCCTCTCCGACAACACCATCGTCGTTCTCTGGGGCGACCACGGCTGGCACCTCGGCGACCACGACATGTGGTGCAAGCACAGTAATTTCGAACAGGCCACCCGCGCGCCGCTCATCATCCACGCCCCCGGCTACCAGCCTGGCGTCGTCAACAGCATGACGGAGTTTGTCGACATCTTCCCGACTCTCGTTGAGCTCGCTGGTTTGGAAGAGCCCTACGAGCTCGAAGGTGCCAGCCTCGTGCCCGTCCTCAAGGACTCCAAGGCCAAGGTGAAGGACTACTCCATCAGCCAGTATAACCGCCGCGGCAACACCATGGGCTATGCCCTCCGCACCGAGCGCTACCGCTACGTCATGTGGATGGGCAAGGACTGGCGCACCACGATGCCCTTCGATCCGAGCCTCGTTGAATTCGTCGAACTATACGACTACGATTCCGACCCGCTGGAAACCGTCAACCAGGCCGAAAACATTGCCTATGCCGACGTCGCTTCCGAGCTCCGCGGCCAAATGTTGGAATACTTCAAGACCTACGAGGAAGCGCCCGCATCCATGGCCTCGGCCCCTGCTGGCAGCAGCACGAGTGTCGATCTCTCGGCCATCAACCTCGGCGCCACCACCAACCGCTTTGCCCAGCCTTCCCGCGACGGCGACGGCATCATCATTGATTTCGAACTCAGCAAGAAATGGCCGAGCGTGGACTTCTACGCTCCCGGCGGCGCCTGGAATCTCTCCGCCAATGGCGGCGTCGAAGTCTCCATCACCAACCTAGGCTCCGAAACTTACCGCGCCACCGCCTACATGGCCAACGATGGCGACGTCAACGCCAACAAAATGCGTGCTGGCAACGGCGACTACATCACCGGTGGTGAAACCAAGACGATCAAGATCAACTTCGCCGACGCCCAGGGCAACTTCAACCCGGGCAACATCAACTACATGCGCGTCTTTGCCGACAAGCTCACCGCTCCGGCAAAGCTCCGCATCAACAGCGTCAAGGCAGTCGGCACCCCGGTTGCCGGAACACCGCAAGCTTCTGCCCGCACGGCGCCACGCCCGGCCTCCGCCGCAGCGCCCGCCCAGCTCGCTGGCACCAGCGTAGAGCTCATCGATCCGGCCACGGTCAACACCGCCGCCCTTGATTACCGCTTTGCCAAGGGAACGCACGCGGGCAACGACCTGATCCTTGATTTCGAAAACAACCCCAAGTGGCCCAGTGTGGACTTCTTTGCTCCCGGCAGTTGGGACCTCTCCGCCGCCAGCGGCCTCGACATCTCTCTGACCAATATCGCCAGCACCCAGTTCCGCGCCCAAGCCTACGTCGCCAATCCGGACGACACCAATGCCGACCGCAAGCGCGCCAACGCCAACGTGATGCTCGCGCCTGGCGACACCAAGGTCATCCATATTAAGTTTAGCGATAGCCCGAAGTTCCGTCCAAACGATGTCAGCTACCTCCGCATCTTTGTGGACAAGCTCAACGGCCCGGCCGCGCTCCGCGTGAACAGCATCACCACCGCTGGTGGCGGCGCCTCAATTGGCGGCGCTCCACAAGCGTCTGCGACCTCGTCCTCCTCCGCCAATGGCGTGCAAACCGGCAGCACCGGCCTCGGTCAGATTAAATACATTCGCCAAAACACATCCGCGCCGGCCGCTTCCAGCGCAGCATCCAGCGCCCCGGCCTCCGCGCCCACGGGCAGCCAACTGCTCGACCTGAGCAAGGTCAGCGCCAGCAACACCGAGCTGCGTTTCACGAAGTTTTCCCAGGCCCCCAATGGCCTCGTGCTCGACTACGAACTCTCGCCCAAATGGCCGAGCATTCAGTTCTTCCGCCAGGAAGGTGGTCTCTGGGACCTCAGCGGCTACCAGTATGTGGACGTCACGCTAACCAATGAAAGCGCCGCTCCGGTCAAGACCTTCGCCTTCATCGCGAACCCCGGTCACACGCATCAAAACAAAAAGGCAGTCAGCGAAAAGACCACCATCGCTCCCGGAGCCACTGAAACGATCAGCATTAAGATCGATCCCAGCGTGCCCAACTTCAACCCGGCTCAAATCGAAGAGCTCCGCGTCTTCATTGGCATGCATAAGGCCCCGGTTAGGCTCCTCCTCACCAACATCATCCTCCGGTAACGAACGATAACGTCGCTCATGGGACATAAAGTGTGGGGCTACAATTCAAAGTGAAGCCTCCAATCGCTTGTATGCGAAAACTAAAGATGACGCCTTTTTCATGTTATCTCTAGTAGCCGAAGCCTCGCGGAGCATCACTGGAGCTATCACTCCAGGGGTGCGTGCAACTTCGGTCCCGCGCACGGGTTAGAAGGCGTGTCATGAAGAGAGAACGCCGGGACCAACCTTGCCACCTTCAGCCCCTCACGAAGTGGTTTTCCTACACTGCCTGCGCCCTGCAACTGATGACTGCCCACAGCTTTGCCGACGATGGCGTCATCGTCACTTTCAAGGAAGGCGTCAGTGAAGCGGAGATGGCGGCATTTTTCAACGAGCGCTCCCTGGAGATGGAAGACTCCGGGCGCTTCGAGGCCAGGAATGATCAGCCTTGGGGGCACACGCAGCCCACCGACGCCAGCCAAACACAGGAGGCATTTATCGCGGAGCTGGCGGCGGATTCGCGCATCTTCAGCGTAGATCCAAATTACGAGCGCCACGTCTTGAGCACGCCCACGGACACGCAGTTTGCCCAGCAATGGGCGCTCCAAAACACCGGCCAATCCGTCAATGGCGAAACGGGCTCCAGCGGTGCTGACATCGGCTTCATCGAGGCCCGCCGGCTCAGCAACTCGTCCGATGACGAAATTGTCATCGCAATCATCGATACTGGACTCGATATCGAGCACGACGACCTCATCGACAACCTGTGGACGAATCCCGGCGAAATCGCGGATAACGGCGTCGACGACGATGGTAATGGCTACATTGACGACATTCATGGCTACGACTTTGCCATGCAGACGGCCGCCCTAACCGACTCCGGCGACCACGGCACCCACGTCGCAGGCATCATTGGCACCGTGGGCGACAACGCGCTGGGCACCATTGGCGTGTGCCCGGAAGTGAAGATCATCGCGCTTAAGGTTTCGCAAGACGGCGAAACGATGCTGTCCGCGAGCATCATCAAGGCCATGTCCTACGCCGTCGCGCTGAAAGAAAGCGGTGTGAACATTGTGGCGATCAATGCCTCCTATGGCGGCTCCTCCAGCTCAACCGCCGAGCAGCTGGCCATCGAAGAGCTGAACGCCGCGGGCATCGTGCTCTGCGCAGCCGCGGGCAATGACGGCGAAGACAACGACGCAAGTGCGCTTTACCCGGCGAACTACGAAGTCGCGAACGTCATCTCCGTGGCGGCAACCGGCCCCAAGCACGCCCTCGCCTTATTCTCCAACTACGGCACCAGCACGGTCGACATCGCTGCGCCCGGCAAAAACATTTTATCCGCCGCGCCGCTGGACACTGTCGACCTGCAATCGAGCCTCGAAATCGATGGCGCTACCTACGACATCGCCGAGCTTTACTACAGCGGCGTCACCGACTCGAACGGAGTCAGCGGCAACTTGATCGACTGCGGCCTGGGCTACGAAGATGATTTCCCGGAGGACGTCGACGGCCAGATAGCGTTGATTCAGCGCGGCACGATTACCTTTCAGCAAAAGGTGACCAACGCCATGAGCGCCGGGGCGACCGCGGCGATAATTTATGACAATACCGACGACGCCCTAAACGCCTCCAGTTGGACGCTCAACGTGGACGACGACGACTGGATTCCAGCGCTAAAACTGACCAAGGCTGACGGCGAATCCCTGCTGGAGCTTACCCCGGTCGCGGCGACGGTTTATCACTACCGCGACGTCGAGGATGCCTACCAATACATGTCGGGCACTTCGATGGCCGCGCCCATGGTGACCGGCGCCGTGGCCTTTGCCGCGCTGAACTTTCCCGACGAAACCATGGATGAGCGCATCGCCCGCATCCTCGACAACGTGACGCCAGTCAACTCGCTCTCTGGCTATGTGCAAACCGCCGGCGTGCTGAATCTGCGCCGCATCGTGGACACAGACCTGGACTCCCTGCCCGACTGGTGGGAAACCGCGAACCTCGGCAGCCTGGAATACAGCGGCGACGCCGACCCCGACGAAGATGGGTACACCAACGATCTCGAATACCTCACCGGCACCTCGCCGAGCCAAGCCAGCAGTCACTTTGCATTGCAAAGCTACGACTACGCCGCCAGCGAAGCCAACGGCATGTCCCTCACCTTCGCCACCGCCGAAGGCTGCACCTACTACGTGCAGTGCAACGAAACGCTGGACTCAGACGGCTGGGAAAACGTGAGTGACGCCATCGTGGGCGACGGCTCCGCCGTCACCTTTGTCAGCGACAGTCTTTCCGAAGGCGCATCCTGCTTTTACCGCGTAACGCTCTCGGCGACTGAGTAGCCTCGGACAGTTGCCAAAATTGGCGATCAACAGCGGTGGCTGAGTCCCCCCTTTTTGGGCACCTCTTATAAGAAGGTTCCAGTCGGGTAGTTGTTTACTGGGTTGGTTGGGTTGTTGAGGTTTTGGCGTAGAGAGGCCGTAGGCCGAACGTCAAGAGATAGCGCGGCGAATGCCGTTGCCACTCTCGCCTGATTCGCATTCGTCTGGGTGATAGGGTGAGATAGAGTCTTCGATATAAAGACCTCGATCCAAAATGCTTTCTTTCGTCTCTGCCCGGACTTCAGAAACACCTACAAACATGTAGTAGTCCCATCCAATGTGGATGAAGGCTTCTTCAGATTCGAGACGGCACCAGTATTCTTCTCGGAGTAGGGATCGAAGAACTTCCTCGATTTCTCTTCCTTCTATTTTTGAGCCTTCAGTGAGATTCGAGCTTCGGTTGTGATCTTCGAGTCCCAGAACTGTGAGTTCTTTTATCTGTTGGTCTGAAACCAGATCTATCGCCGCTTCAATGTAGTTCAATTCAACCGCATGGTATTCTTTTTCTGATAGCTTTGTTCCGACTTCGGTGAAAGAGGTCCATTCATCATGGTCAAGATATGCTCCAGACGCATCTCGTTTGTCGGGGTTGTATTTGGTAATGCGGAATTCCTTCATCTCTTTCTGCGAACGTGGAGGGTATGCGCGAAAATGCGCCCGCATTTTTCGTCACATATCCCGATTTGTTAGCTATTGTGTTGTTCCATTGCACGCAAAAAAGAGGTTCATCGTCATTTACCAGGGAACCATATTTAATCGCCCACACACTGCAAAGCGCAACAAACCGGGATAACAGTCCCAAGGCGACACAAAAAAAGCCGGCCCCCACAAAGGGCCCGGCTTGGAAAAAGTTGGTTTTGCGAACCGCTTAGACGGTGCCGAAGATGGACTTGCCGGTGGAGCAGAGGTCGTCGCAGCACTGTTGCATACGTTCGGCCATGCTCTTCTCAGCCTTCTTCAGGTAGCTGCGTGGGTCGTAGGTCTTCTTGTTGCCGACTTCGCCGTCGATCTTGAGCACACCCTCGATGTTGGTGCAGACGTGATTGACGATCGGGCGGGTGAACGCGTATTGCGTGTCGGTGTCGATGTTCATCTTGACCACGCCGTATTCGAGCGTTTCGCGGATGTCGCTGAGCTCGGAGCCGGAACCACCGTGGAACACGAGGTCCATCTTGGACTCTGCGCCATACTTGTCGGTAACCGCCTTTTGGCCGTCGCGGAGAATGGTCGGCTTCAGCTTAACCGCGCCCGGCTTGTAGGCGCCGTGGACGTTGCCGAAGGTCGCGGCGAAGAGGAAGCGGCCAATCGGGCTGAGGGCTTCGTAAACTTCCACCATGTCTTCGGGGGTGGTGTAGAGCTTTTCAGCCGGGAGGCCGGAGGTGTCGTGGCCATCTTCTTCACCACCTACGCAGCCAGCTTCGACTTCGAGGATGATGTCCAACTCGGCGCACTCCTTGAGGAGACCCTTGGAAATTTCCAGGTTTTCAGCCAACGGCACGACGGAGCCGTCGAACATGTGGGACTGGAAGAGCGGGCCCTTACCTTCAGCCTTGCGCTTGCGGGAGGCTTCGAGAAGTGGCTTGAGGAAGCCTTCTACCTTCTCCGGGTGGCAGTGGTCGGTGTGCAGTGCGACGAGCACGTCGTACTTCTCGGCCAGGATATGAGTGGCTTCAGCGAGAACGATGGCGCCAAAAGCTGCGTCCGCAACGCTGAGGCCGGAAGCGAACTGACCGCCGCCGGTGGAGACTTGGATGATACCGTCGGACTTGGCGTCGGCGAAGGCCTTGAGCGCCGCGTTGATGGTGGTGATCGAAGTGATGTTGACGGCCGGATAGGCATAGTTGCCCTTTTGGGCGGCGTCGATCATCGCTTCGTACTGCTTCGGTGTTGCAACTGGCATGATTGCTTAATCTTTGGTTGTTGAGCTTGTGAAAACAGGGCAGCTTATGCTGCGTCGAGCTAAAATCAATATTAATTAAGACCCCGAGCGGCGTTTTCTACCTGCACGCGCACTATCGTTTCTATCCTTGAATCCGGCAACAAAATAGTCAGCGGAATCACGCCCGGCGCCCAGATACGCCCAATTTCAAGGTTGCGCAGCTGTTGATTCTTATTACGATTGGCTAAAACCCCTTATTAAACCCGCCAACCCCTCACTACGATGATCGACCAGATCCAAGCTTATCTCGGCGACGAAGCCGACTCGCTGCTCAACCACCAGTGCACCACTATTTCCCAGGAGCGCCTCCACCTCCCAGGCGGCGACTTCGTTGACCGCATTTCCGCCAGCACCGACCGCAACCAGCGCGTCCTCAACAACCTCCACCGCATCTTCCACACCGGTCGCCTCGCAGGCACCGGCTACGTGAGCATCCTGCCCGTCGACCAGGGCATCGAGCACTCCGGCGGCGCCTCCTTCGCCAAAAACCCCGACTACTTCGACAGCGCCAACATCATCAACCTCGCGCTCGAAGGCGGCTGCAACGCAGTGGCGTCGACTTTTGGCGTGCTCGGGTCCGTGGCGCGCAAATACGCCCACAAGATTCCGTTTATTGTCAAAATCAACCACAGCCAGCTCCTCACCTACCCCAACCACCCCGACCAGATCATGTTCGGCTCGGTCGACCAGGCATTCGACCTCGGCGCCGCCGCCGTCGGCGCGACGATTTATTTTGGCGCGGAGGAATCCAACCGCCAGATCATCGAAGTCGCCGAGGCCTTCCACCGCGCGCACGAGCTCGGCATGGCCACCATCCTCTGGTGCTACCTGCGCAACCCGGCCTTTAAGAAAGATGGCGTGGACTACCATGTGTCCGCCGACCTCACCGGCCAGGCTAACCACCTCGGCGTCACGCTGGAGGCAGACATCATCAAGCAGAAGCTCCCCGAAAACAATGGTGGCTATAAGGCGCTTAACATGGGCGAGTCACATTACGGCAAAATCGATGACCGAGTCTACACGGAGCTCACCAGCGACCACCCGATCGACCTTACCCGCTATCAGGTGGCCAACTGCTACATGGGCCGCGCAGGGCTGATCAACTCAGGCGGCGCTTCGGGCTCTAATGACTTCGGCGCCGCCGTGAAAACCGCCGTCATCAACAAACGCGCTGGCGGCATGGGCCTCATTTCCGGGCGTAAAGCTTTTCAGCGCCCCATGACCGAGGGAGCCAAGCTGCTCAATGCAATTCAAGACGTCTATCTCTGCCCAGAAGTGACCATCGCATAAGCGCCTGAATGGGCATCATGAATAATGCCAACGACAAATAGCCGACGGCTTTATTTTATCCACAAAACATATATACAATCAAATATATAGACATTCGGTTTGTTTCCATTAAAAACAAACCACGATGACCCAACTACTGCCAACCCTGTGCATGGCGCTGCTGCCCCCCATATCTGTACATGCACTCCTCCTAATCGAAGATCGAAGCCAGGACTCCATGCAGATCCCGGGCGCAATTCCAACCAGTAAGCCCCCCCAGAAAAGCATCACACCTGACTCTCAGCCTCTCAGCGAAATCATCCTTACCCCTCCCGGCTCAGCGCTGGCGTTCAATACAACCACTGCGAGCATTCCGATAATATTTTCAGCCAGCGCCGATAGCCAGTCGCCGCTTGCATTGCAGAACCCCAGCGAAAAAGCACGCCCCGCCGCTCCGTCAATCGAGTCTCTTACCACACCCAATTCATCAGTCGAGTTCCACGCTGACCAGTTTTTTTCCTCTCCCTCAAAGACCGTTTCTCAATCGATCGAACCAGCTCATCAGCCGCTCACTGATCCCCTTGGGCATCGTTCATGGATGAGGGCGCTAACATCAGCGATAAACGCCTACTCACTACTGACCACTATGCTGCTGATCGGGCTGTTGATCTGGCACCGTAAACACCACCCAAGAAAAGCTCACTCAAGGGCGCTACGACAAAGCTCTCATGTTACGAGATTGCGCAACCATTGAACGATAGGCAAGGCGCTCAGTTCGATGGCTGGGCTAGCAGCCGTGCCTCAAACAGAGCAACACCGCATGCCCTCAATGAGGCGTAATTCCTTTGAGGTGAAGCGCTTTTTTATCCTGAGCGGCGTTGCTCAACATAAAAGCGCTTTCGCCTCGCTCGTGAAAGCAAACCCAGGTGCCCTAAAGTGACTGATTTGCAATCACTTACGAAAAATTAACATTAGAGATAACAATAGCTCCGACGTCAGTTAAAACGATTTAAGCTAAATCATAATCTACCACTAGCATACATCATAAAATCCCATCGCCTAAAGCCATTTCCTTTTGCTAATGTAACGAGATCACTCAGCGCTTTGACGCTTATAAATACAGGAAAGAAAAGCATTCAACGGAAAACAAAGACTGGACGAACAAGCCCAACAATCCATAAGTCACTGATGATATATAACTTAAACATCACATCAGCGCTCCATCTTAGCTAACTCAATCATGGCGTATAGATAAATTTGATAATTGACTTATAATCGTAGGCGATAGAGCCTAATTCACATGAAGATACTTACTACTGCAATAGCCCTGGCATTGACGCCTCTGGTTTCAGACGCGATGGTGCTGATTCAAGTCACTGAACAAAGTGGAGATGTCATCTTCAACGTAAATGGAACGTTGGATCTGACTGGCGCAGTTGGCCCAAACAGCACGTTGACTGTGGGCACACCGTCCATCAGCCCCAGCAATGGCAATCTGCAATCGGTAGCAAGTCCTTCAGGCGACAACGATCGTTACGGGTTAATCTCAGCACCCAGTGACTTCGGCACCGGCGGCTTAGGTGTCCCAGACAGCGTGAATGTCACCACGAATTGGATCTCCCTGCGAAATGGACGTCTCTTCGTGCCTGCTGGCTACACCAGCCTTTCGCCGATCAACTTCACCATGACTTTCAACGACACCACTATTTCAGCACTCGGCATCGGCAACGCCACCGAATACCAGTGGACCCTCGCTTCCGGTGACACGATCACCCTGAGCGCGATCCCTGAGCCTTCCACCTATATTGCTGGCCTCGGTTTCTTGGCAATGGGCTTTCTTGTCTGGCGTCGTCGCAAACAGAAGAAGCTCACCACTGCGCCCCCTGCTGCCGCATAAATATCGAGCAAACCACTTTTCTGAAAACGCCCGGACATCTGGGCGTTTTTTTGCGCCCAGCAAAAAGCCGCGCCCAAATTGACGCGGCTGCTTAAATAATACCTTTTCTTGGCTAAATTGAGATATTTAGCACGTTATTTGCTTCAGTGTGTTTGTGAGGAAGCGACATTTAGGCACCCGAACATTCCCGAGTGAGTCCACACGATCATGCTGCCACCGTATAGCCCAGACTCAATCCGATCGAGAAACTCTGAGATCTCATCCAAGATCACACCGCCAACAAACTGTGGCCAAGCATCGAACCCCTAGACCAAGTCGCCGCAGTACACCTAAAAGACTGGTGGGCAGACAAGAGGCGGGTCATCAAGCTCGTTGGTAACGGATGGACACGCGCTTCATGGAATTTCACAACTCTCAATTTTAGCGAGAATGGGTATAAGGTAGCGCTTGAGGCGCTGCGTGAGCCCGAGCCGAAAGGCTGATTCCCGGAAAACTCTGGGTGCAGCGGCACGCTGCCTGCCCTGACATAATCCTGACAAACTCCTTACGTGGGGGTGACGACTTGGCGGGCTGGTTTTGCTAAACTGGTCGGCATGAACCCACTTAAAACCAAACTCATCCTGCTGGCCGCGCTGACGGCTGGCTTGGCCGGAAACGCCTTTGCCAACCGCACGATTGCTGCGGTTTCTCCGAAGCCGCCTATTGCGGAAATCATCAACGTCGACGCCGCACTCGACCGCCCGGTGGTCCGCGCCGATCAGAACGAAAGCGTCGTCGTGCAGATTAAGATTCGCCCGGACGAAATCATTTCAGAGCACGAGCGCCCGCCGGTTAACCTCTGCCTCGTGCTGGACAACTCCGGCTCGATGGGCGGCGAGAAAATCCGCCAGGCGATTCAAGCTGCGCAAGAAGCCGTTGGCCGCCTCGGGCCACGCGACCTCGTTTCGGTGATCACTTATAACAGCAGCGCGAGCACCTTAGCCGAGGCGCAATATGCCTCCAGCGCGAACCGCGACAAGATCCGCAGCGCTCTGCGCGAAGTGCGGTCCGGCGGCGGCACCGCGATGTATGCCGGCCTCAATCGCGGCGCGAGCGAGCTCCGCAAGAAGCGCGACGAAGGCTACATTAACCGCATTGTTTTGCTCTCGGACGGGCAGGCCAACGAAGGCCCGAGCACGATCCCGGACTTCCGTGCGCTGGCGAGCGTCTTTGCCGGCGAGGACATTGTCGTGAGCACCGTGGACCTCGGCAGCGGCTTCAATGAAGACGTGATGACCACGCTCGCTGAAGCCGGTCAGGGCAACACCTACTTCGTCGAAAACGCCAGCGACCTCCCGCGCATCTTCGGCGCTGAGCTGGGCGACACGCTGAGCATCGCGGCGACCGATATTGAGATCATCATCAAGACGAAGGACGGCGTGCGCATTAAAAAGAGCCTCGGCCGCGAAGCCGAGATCGAGGGCGACATGGCGCGCTTCCGTCTGCCGCAGGTTTACGGCGGCCATGACAAGCTGGCCTTACTGGAACTCGACGCCCCAGTCGGCGCCGACGGCGAAACCCGCGACTTGGTCGACGTGCAGGTGCGCTACGTGCCGGTCAACAGCGACAAGGTGCGCGAACAATCCATCTCCGTGCCGATCACCTACGCAGCGATGGAAGAAAAGGTCCACGAAGCCGCCCGCGAAGACGTTGTCCAGAACGTAATCGACAACAAAATCGTCGACGCGACGATCGAAGGCATCGCCTTGTCCGACGCCAATGATAATAAGGCCGCCGCCGGAAATTTCCGTCAGGTGCAAGGCGAGATCAATTCATCTTACTACTTCGTGGCCCCTTCGGTCCTGGCCCCCGCCAATGAAAAGTTGGAAGAGGAAGCCGACTACCTGGACAAGGATGTTTACTCAAAGAAGGACCGCGCCGAGCGCCGTGCCTTCGAATACCAAACCAAGAACCAGCAAAGCGCCACCAAGTAAGCCGCACACTTTGGTCGATAAGAGAGATTGGCATCGCCAATCAGGCAAAAGGGGGGCGACGGTCTTTGGGTCGCCCCCCTGTTTGCAGGGTAGGGACGGTTGCCCCCAACCGTCCGGTGACAGCCCAAGAGTCGAGTCAACACTGCGGACGGTTGAGGGCAACCGTCCCTACCAATTGAAAGAAATGAGCATTGCTGATCAGCCCGGCGCGCGTTTTGCTGTGAAACCAACGCATGAACACGCCATCTCCTACCCGTCAGCTGCGCAATGGCCTCCTATTAATGGTCGCCGTGGTGGCCGTTGGATTCGAAGGCTACCAGATCGCGGGCTGGCCGGTGCTGGACTCGATTTACATGGTCATCATCACGATTTTCGGAGTGGGCTATGGCGAGACCAACGAGATGACGCCCGAGCTGCGGATCTTCACGATCGGCTTCATCATCGCCGGTTGCACGATCCTGATTTACACGGTCGGCGCGTTCATCAACTGGCTGACGGAAGGGCAGCTGCAACGCCTCATGGGGGAACGTAAAATGGAAAAAGACATCGAAGAACTGAACGGGCACATCGTCATCTGCGGCTTCGGTCGCATCGGCCGCTTGCTCGCTGAGCAGCTGAAAAGCGCGGAGAAGCCGTTCCTGATCCTCGACACCGACCCGAAGCAGATTGAGCTCATCCGTGAGGCGGGCTTCCTCTACATCGAGGGCGATGCCACGGAAGAAGACGTGTTGCACAAAGCCCACATCGAAAAGGCCTCGGTCATGGCCTCCGTTTTGCCGAACGACGCCGCCAATGTGTTCATCGTGCTCAGCTGTCGGCAGCTCAATCCGAACCTGCAAATCATCGCGCGCGCGAACCAAATTTCCTCCGAGCAAAAGCTGATGCAGGCTGGTGCGCATCGCGTGGTCATCCCGGCGGCGATTGGCGCGGACCGCATTGCGCATCTCATTTTAAAACCCAACGCGCGCGAGGTCATCGAAAAGGATTTGCACGACAACGTCTTCATGGAAGGCCTGTCCGAGATCGGTTTGGAGATGGACGAAATTGCCATTTCCGTAGATTCAGACTTGGTCGGCAGCACGCTGGAAGACCTCGAAACGCGCGGCAAACACGCGTTCATTGTGGTTGCCGTGCGTTGCAAGGACGGCAATACGACGATCAAGCCCAAGCTCGACACCACGCTCAAGCCCGGCGATACGCTCATCGTCATGAGCCACATCGGCGTGGCGCCCGACTTCGTGCGTCGCATGAGCAAGCGCGAGTTGCGTTACCGCGGCGCCGCGCATTAAATTGCCCCGAAATACTCCCTTATGAAATTCCGCCCCATATTGCTGGCTTGGCTGCTATTGCTGGGTGCCACGCTCCTCATGGGTGCCGGTGCCTGGTGGCTGCTCGACCGCGAGGCCGACCGCGTGGACGCGCTGGCCAATGTCTCGCTGGCCAACGGCGCGGCCTCGGTGGCGGAAAACGTCGACTTGCTGATGGACGAGATCCGCAAGGGAGTGACCGAGGGCTTGTTCGTGGCCCGGCAGTCCCCGTTGCCGCGCAATGCGCTGAGCGAGTTTGTGGCGAACAATCCCTACGTGGCGGCTGGCTTTTACTTTCGCGGTTCGGACGGTGTGACTAGCTGGTACGGCGCGCGCGGCAATGCGCCAAGTCCGGCGAGCCTGCGCGCCAGCGCCGATGGCCTATACCCCTGGACGATGGAGGTCGATGAGGTTAAAGACTTTGAGTCGGAGGCCGAGGACCTCAACGCCTTGCTAAAGGATAAATACAATGTGCAGGAAGAGCAGCAGGTGACACCCTCGTCGAAGCCGATGATTCAGGCGCCGACGGATTTTATTTTGGACAACAGCATGGGGCTCAAGGAAAGCGCCAAGAAGCAGGATGCCGCCCCAGCGCCAACCGAGAACGACTACGCCACGAATTACAGCAAGTCGGCCGAGTTACGCCGCCAGCGTGAAACGGTTCGCCAAGTGAACATCGCAACGAACACTACGGTGAGCCAATCACAGGCGCCGCCGGTGGTTGCTGAACCGGAAGCCAAAGCCGAGTCGCAGAACTTTTTCTCCGGTCTGTTTAGTTCCCGCAGCGAACGAGCCAGCGAGGCGCCCGCCGCGGCGCCCGCAGAAGCCTTTGCCGACGCTGATCATGTAGCCGCTGAGTCTGGAGTGTCGCCATCGCCGCCCGCTGCCCTCAACGAAGCCTATGCCGCAACGGGAAACTTGGCGCCGCAAGCGCGTGGGGATGCGCAGCAGTCATCGCCCAGTTTCGGCTATGCCCGTGACGAGCTCAGTGAGGAGCAGGATTTTGTGGGCGGAGACGCGTTCTTCGTCGGCAATGGCCAAGCGGATCAGGCGTTTCGATTTGAAGCGCTCAAGGAGTCACCGGAGTTCGTTGGCTTCCTTGCTCAAATGAACGACGCAGCGCGCTTGGCTACGCGCAGTGGCTGGGTCATGCGCGACTTCGATGACGCCGAGCAATGGCTCGCGTGGGTGGATTTAGCGAATCAGGAAAACATCCTCGGCGCGTGGCTGAACCGCGAAACCGTCCTCGCCGAAATGGCCAAAACGCTCAGCATCAGCCAGCAGCAGGACGTGCAATTTGCGCTCGTGGACGATCAGGGGCGCCGCGTCACCGGGGCGGGCGGTGAGCGCTATTCCAGCTCGGAGCGCGTGGGGCCAGCCTTGTCGTTGGATGTCGGCGCGTCCTTGCCGGGCTGGAAAATCGAGGCCTACCCGTCGGTGTCGGGCAATCCGTTTGGCAGCGGCTTTCGTTTGCTCGGCGGGCTGACGGTGGCGGGCTTGTGTGTCGCGATTCTGTTGGGCGGCAGTTTGCTGATGTGGCAGTCGCAGCGGGACGCGCTCGAAGCCCAGCGGAAGACGACTTTTGTGGCCAATGTTTCGCACGAGCTGAAGACGCCGCTCACGAGCATTCGCCTGTTTGCTGAAATGCTGCACGATGGACGCGCGGGCGACGAAGCCAAGCGCCAGCGCTACCTGCAAACGATGCTCAACGAAACGCAGCGCCTCACGCGGCTCGTCAATAACGTGCTGGATTTCAGCCGGCTGGAGCGCGGGCGCCGTGACTTTAATTACGCGCAGGAAGACGTGGGCGTGGTCATTGGCGAGATCGTCGAGACGCAGGGCCCGCGTCTGAGCGGGGAGGGGCTCGACGTGGAGTATACGCCGCCGGAAACGCCGATCCGCGCGAAGCTTGACCGCGATGCGCTGGAGCAGATTTTACTCAACCTGCTGGACAACGCCGCGAAATACGCGGCCGACGGCAAGCGGGCTGTGGTGTCCGCGAAGGCCGAGCCCGGTGGCTGGAGCTTGAGCGTTTGCGACTTCGGGCTGGGCATTCCGGCGCGGGAACGGCAGCAGGTGTTTGCCGCGTTCCACCGGATCGACGACCGGCTGACCGCGGAGCGCCCGGGCTGCGGCCTCGGCCTGAGCATTGCCGCGCGCCTGGCCGAGGGCTTGGGTGGGCGGCTGGATCTGCGCCCCAATGAGCCGACCGGCTGTTGTTTTCAATTAATCGTTAGCGAAAAGGATTCTGCCCATGGCTGAGAAAACCATTTTAGTCGCCGAGGACGATGCCAGCATCCGACTCGGTCTCGTCGACACGCTGGAGAGCGAGGGCTATGCCGTCGTGGAGGCGGCCAACGGCGAGGAGGCCGTGGCCCTTTTTAAGGACGAGCAGCCGGACCTCGTGCTGCTCGACATCATGATGCCGCGCCTGAGCGGCTATGATGTTTGCCGCGAAATCCGCAAGACGAACGCCGCCGTGCCCGTGCTGATGCTCAGCGCCAAGAGCGAGGAGATCGACAAAGTGCTCGGGCTGGAGCTTGGCGCGGATGACTACATTACGAAGCCGTTTGGCATGCGCGAGTTGCTGGCCCGCGTGTCGGCCGCGCTGCGTCGCAGCCTCTTGAATGGCGGTACGGGGGAGGCGGAAGCGCCGTCGAAATTTACCTTTGGCCTGGCCGAGGTCGACACCGCACTGCGTCAGCTGTGGCGCGATGGCCAGGAGGCTTCGCTGACGCAGCTCGAATACAAGCTGCTGATGGCTTTTCACGAGCACCCCGACCGCGCCCTAAGCCGCGACTTTTTGCTCAACGCGGCTTGGGGCATAGATTACCTGGGCACCACGCGGACACTCGACCAGCACGTTTCCCAACTTCGCCGCAAGGTGGAGCAGGATTCCGCCAAACCGCAGTTTTTGCTGACCGTCCACGGCTACGGCTACCGCTACAAACCGCCCGCAAAGTAAAGGCGTGTTCGTGCTTGGATTTTATACAAGCTAGGGTAATGTGGCTCGTTAATTGCCGCTTTTCGACGATTTTTGAACGCTTCCACCACAGATTCCACTGCTACAGGCGCTAAGTTTGACCACTTGGTGCTGGCTTCGGCGTCGCCGCGACGCAGCTATTTGCTGGAGCAGTTGGGGCTGCGTTTTGAGGTCTGCCCGGCTGACGTCGAGGAGCACGAGGAGCCCACGAGCTGCCCGCGCGAAACCGTGCTGCACAACGCCCGGATCAAGGCCGAGCACGTCGCCGCGCAACGCCCGGATGAGCTCATCCTTGGCAGCGACACTACGGTCGCGCTGGAAGACGAAGTGTTGCACAAACCGCCGACGATGGAGGACGCCTACGCGATGCTGGCCAAGCTTTCCGGCCGCACGCACACGGTCTATACCGGCGTCTGCCTGCGGTCCGTCAATGGCGGCGTCGACGAGGCGCATTTCGTGACGAGTGAAGTGACTTTTCATCCACTACGTCGCGACGACATGGCACGCTATTTTGAGATTGTGAACCCGCTCGACAAGGCGGGCGCCTACGGCATCCAAGAAGGGCGTGAACTGATCATTGCCGGCCTCAATGGCTCGCTGAACAACGTCATGGGCCTGCCCACTGAGTTCCTTCGCGAGCGTCTGGAGCAACTTGGCCTGTGGTCGCAATTGGAGGCCGCCCAATGAGCACTTTGCAGGAGCCTCCCAAGAAGCCGCAAGGTAACGAATGGCCGCGGTGGACCGAAGATACCGCCGGCAACGAGCTGCGCAAGAAGACCGTGCCGATTGGCCTTGCGGTCACGATTCTGCTGCACTTGCTGGCCGTCTGGATCTTTCCGTGGAACGAGATTGGCATCATCGAGAAGGAACGCCCGGCCAATCCGCCGCTGGAGGTCGAGTTCCTGCCACCGCCTCCGCCCATGCCCGAGTTCGTGGAAACAAACCCGATGGCGCCGGAGGAGAAGGTGGAGACCGACAAGATTGCCGCTGCCGACACCGCTGCCGCCCAGGAAGTCCCCGACCCGACCCAGGACAACGACTCGCCCGCGGTCGATGGCGAGATGCTGGATTCTCAGAAAATTGTCACCGGCGACCTGACTGCGGAGCAAGCGCCACCGTCGCCGGATATGTCTGAGCCCGCGCCGGAAATGCAGCCCGCGGAACCGACCGAGCAACAGGAGCAACCGCAGGAAATGGCCGAGCAGCCCCCCACGGAGCAACAGCCAACCGAACAGCAGGAGCCGGTGGAGGAACCGAAGGAGCAGACCGTCGAAGCCGAGCAGCCCGAATATTTAGACCAACCCATCGCCGATACCGACCCCGGCATGGAAGACCAGAAGGCGCTCGAAGTGCCCGAGGAGCCGGAAGCCGAGGAAGGCATTCTGGCCGCCGTCGAAACCGGTGAAGCCGAGCAAAAGACCGAAGAAACTGTCGAGGAAACGGCTCAGCCGGAACAGGCGGAAAACGACCGCTTGCAGGTTTACATGGAGGAGGTCATGACACCGGAAGCCTCGCAGCAGGCTTCGCCGTCCAGCGAGCCTCGCCCGCAAGCCCGCCCCCGTTTGAATTTTGTCCAAGCCTCGTCCGGTCCGTTGAAGATGGAGCGGCGCGCCACCAACCGCGCTGGCGCAATCTCGGTCGACGCGAAGTTTGATAAATTTGGTGCCTACCTACAGCGGATGATCGAGGCTATCGATATGCAGTGGCAGCTGATGGTGCGCTCGCAGTCGACGATTATGGCCGAGCTTGGCTCGCGCGTGGTCGTTAAATACACGATCAACCAACAGGGCGAAATTATCGGCATGGAAGTGCTGTTTTCCAGCGCCAGCCGTGCGGCCACGGCTATCTGTATTGAGGCGATCCAGTCCCGCTCTCCCTTCGGCGTGTGGACGAAGGAGATGGTGCAAACGCTCGGTGAGCAGCAAAGCATCACCATTACGTATTACTTCCGATGAGCGGCGCAGCAGGCAACGACTGGCTTCCCTGGGGCAAGGGCGTTCGCCTGCTCGGTAGCCATCCATGTGGTCTGCTCGCAGTCGAAAAAGCGGTCGGCGTGCTCTCGCATCCGAACGAAGAAAAACCGGAGGAAGACCGTTCGCGTTCGCTGTTTAAAGCCGACTACGACCACGAGCGCGAGTGCTACCACGGCTTTGGCAACGAGGGTTCGCCGGATGCGGTTTACCTGTTGCACCGCTTGGACTCTGCGACTTCAGGCGTGCTTTTGCTGGCCATCAATGAAGAGGTTGCCGAGGCGATCAAGCTGCGTTTCCAGTCCCACGACGTGGAGAAAACTTACTACGCGCTCGTCAAGGGTAACGGCCGTCCAGGCATGCATGGGCATTGGTCGGACTTGCTGGAGAAGGGGCGCCGCAGTCACCACGGGCCGGTATTTGCCTCGGCGGGCGGCGCGACACAAGCGCGGACCAATTACAAGTGGGAGCGCGGCGACAACTATCGCTTTGGCCTGTCGCTGATGCAGCTTTTGCCAGTGACCGGGCGCACGCATCAACTGCGTTTTCAGTGCGCGAAGCATGGTTTCCCCATCGTGGGTGATCGCGGCTACGGCGATTTTCGTTTCAACCGTAAGATCAAAAGCGCTACGCATCAGCGTCGGCTTTTTCTGCATGCCAGTAAGGTTGAGGTGCGCTTTACGCTGCGGGGTGATATCATCAAGTTCACAGCCGAGTCTCCGTTGCCTCCTGAGTTCGACGGGCTACTCGGCGCGAACCATGATTGGGTCAAAGAACTGACCCGCAAACCGACACCCGGCGAGCTGGCCGAGCGTCAACGCGCCCGCATCCGGGATTCCCTGCGCGGGCCGACGGCGCGTAAGCATGGCCGCCGTCACCATCATTGATTTATGTTTACCGGAATTGTTGAAGAAACGGGCGAAGTCGTCTCCTTCGTGGAGGGCGCTGAAAGCTGGCGTCTGACTATTCGCGCCAAGTTGGTCGTGTCCGATATGGGCATCGGCGATAGCCTCGCTTGCAACGGCTGCTGCCTCACCGTGGTGGCGATCGATGGCGATACGCTGAGCTTTGACCTGCTCGACGAAACCGTGCGCCTGACATCCTTTGCCGGCGTGAAGGCGGGTTCGCTGATTAACCTGGAGCGCAGCTTGGCGGCCAATGGACGCTTCGGCGGGCACGTGGTTTCCGGCCATGTTGACACCACTGGCGATGTGTTGGAGTTCGAGCCTCGCGGTAAGAATCACTACCTGCGCGTTTCGGCTCCGGCTGAGTTCCGCCAGTATCTGGTTTACAAGGGCAGCATCGCGATCGACGGCATGTCATTGACCGTAGCCGAGGTGCACGAAGACAGCCTAGCTGTATGGCTGATCCCGCACACCCTTGAGGTGACGAATCTCCAGCAGACCAAGGCCGGCGACAAGGTGAATCTGGAGTTCGATTTGCTGGCGAAGTATGTGGAGCGTCAGATGGCGGCACGCTTAGAGCAGGAATAAATTTTACCACCGGTTTCCAGCCGACTTTGCTATTGCAATTCTCGGCAGGAAGCATGTGTTAGATGGTTTTCTTGGATTGGAGAAGTGCCAGAGTGGCCGAATGGGACTGACTCGAAATCAGTTGACGCGGCAACGTGTCCGGGGGTTCGAATCCCTCCTTCTCCGCCACCCCCAATGGCTTATGGAATTCGCAAATGGTGCATGGTCAGGGCAGTACCAAGATAAGTGCCAGATGTTAACCGTGCTTGCTGGCTTATTCAATAGCCGCTCCTAGCAGTCTGTCGGCTTTAGGCGTTTCCTAAAAAAGCATTGTCTGTCGAGAGTTGGTCGCTGCGTGGTCTATTGGTGATTTCTGATATGAGCCGGTGGTTTTTCGGGGGTATTGGAGTTTTGTGGC
>JAVDPD010000036.1 GCA_031296935.1 Cerasicoccus maritimus | reverse complement strand
CACGTAGCTGTCAGCGTGAACATCGATGCCGAGCTTAACGGCCAGGTATTGTTTTTGATCTATCATCGGTTGCCGGGTTGAGCAAGTGCTCAACCCGGCAACTTCATGTTATCTCTAGACTGACCGTGGCTGCGTAGTGATTCGACCAATCTCTCTATCGGATTGAATGGTTTTGAGAGCAAGCGTGTCCGTAATTGTGTATAAACAGGAACGGATCTCTATCTGTATTGGGATGTGGTAATTGGGGGATAGAGACCGCTGTTATCCGCGCGATTCTCGAAGCACGTTCTCCAGGAAGGATTCGATCTGTTCGCTGATAGGCTTTAGGTCGTATTGATCGTCGACTTCGGTACCAGCACTCTTGGCAATTTGCTGTCTAAGCGTTGGATTTTCATGGAGCCGTTTTATACCGCTGGCAAGGGACTCGGGATTCGCGGCTTCGGCCAGCACGCAATTCTCGCCGTCGCGACCGAGCTCGACATCGCCGCCGTCGGGGACGAGGATCACGGGCAGGCGCGCGGCCATGGCTTCCAGTGGCGTCAGCGCAAAGGGCTCTCCCCAGTTGCTGGTGAAGAGCAGCGCGTCGTACTGCGAATATACACGCCGCATTTCCTCAGGTGTGCAGGACTTGAATTGGACGGCGTTGCCGAGCTTTAAGTCGGCGCAGGAATCATGAAGCTGCTGTACGTATTCCTGGTCGCCTTTGCCGTAGAGATCGAGCGTGACGTCAAGACCTTGAGCGCGGGCTTTGGCGACACCGCGAATCGCAGTTAGCGGGTCCTTGTCTTCGCTGAGGCGGCCGACGAAGAGCAGGCGCTTGAATTCGCTGTAGTCTGTTTTGTGCTCGAACTTGGCCGTCTCCACGCCGCAGTAAATCACGCTGCCGTGGCCAACTTTATAGCCAGCATCGAGCGTGAGCTGGCGCAGGAAGGCGCTGCAAAAATAGATGTGCTTCCAGGCGATCCGCTCGACGGGGTAGGTGGGCGCGTCGCGGTCAAACTTGCGGCGCTGGGCAAGCAGTTCGGCGAGCATGCGGAGGAGACCCGAGCCTCCCCGTGCGCGGCGATTCCACCAGTCGAGCCACACGTCGCCCTTGAGGCTACGCGCGATCCAGTGATCGGAGATGTCGTAGACGACGGGGATGTTTCCATCTTCGAGGCGGTGGAGGAGCGACTTGGAAATGCCGCCCATGTTCCACACGTGAATGACGTCGGGCTGCACGCGCTTAATCGCAGCGATGAGCGTGGCGTGGTTCTCGCGCTCCAGCTCGAGCAACTGGTGCATGGGTAGCCAGGGGTGACCGAAGAACCCGTGAATGCGCAGCGCGCGCTCAATGCCGGGCGGGTCCGGCTCCGTGACGCCGGGTTTAGCGTGATTGGAAGTGAGGACATGGACTTCGTGCCCGCGCCCGCGCAGCCGATCCATGACCTGCTGGCAGCGTACTTCGTAGCCGCCCACGTGGTGCGGGGGGTAGAGGTTACTGATGGTCATAATTTTCATGACGACTGCTGATTGGCGATTCGTTCGGCGGCACCGGCATCGTAGCCATCGGCGCGTCCCCGGCGTTGCTGCCAGCGGACTCCGATCGCGTGTGGCCATTCGCTGAGACGGCCTTCGCGTTGGCAGAATTTAAAGTCGGCCAGCGCGTCTTTGACCGTGCCCATTATGAGGAACTTCGGCTTGTTGCCAACTGGGTTGGCGTGCCCGGCTTTGGAGACGGCAACGGCGTCGCCTCGGGCGCGTTTGTAAGACTGCGCCAGCGTGTAATTGTGCGAGTGGATGGCGATGGATTTCTCGGCGAGGACAATTTCGCGACCGCCATCTTTCATCCGGCGTGACCACTCGTCGTCTTCGGCGTATTGGAGATCTTCGCGGAAGGGGAACTGCTGCCAGATTGTCTTTGACGTGATGCAACTGACCATGCTGAAGAAGTTGGGCCAGTTGACGCTTTCACGGTTGGGGCCGAAGCAGCGGTCGTAGTCGTGCGCGAAGACGGCTTGGCAATCGTCGCGTGGAATCTGCCGACTGAATGCCGAGCCGAGATTCGGCGTCGCGAGGGCGACTTTGAGCAGTTCGCTGAGCCATTGGCGATTGGCGGGCGTGGCGTCGCTGTTCAGGTAGACGACCCATTCGTTGGTGGCCAGCTGCATGCCGCGGTTGAGCACGACGCCGGGCACGTAAGTCCCGGGCTCGAGGATTTCAAAGGCGTAGGGATCGAACTGGCGGATGATCTCATGCGAGCCATCGGTCGACGCGCTGTCGATGACGATGAGCTCGATCTTGCCCGGGTAATCCTGATCGAACACGGCCTTGAGCGTGTCGCCGATGGCCCATGCTTCGTTGTAGGATCGCATGACGAGGCTGATGGAATCTGGCAGTTGGTTCATGATCGATGGCGCTCCTCTGCTTGTTGGTAAATGGTTTCCTGTTGGGCGGCGATGGTTTGCCAAGTGTAGTGGGCGTGGACTTCGGCATTGCCGGCGGCGGCAAGGACTGGCGCGAGTCCGGGTTCGGTGAGAAGGCGGTTCATTTGTGTGGCCAGCGCCTCAGTGTCGGCACTGGGGAAATGCAGACCGGTTTTCTCGTGGGTAACGAGTCGCTGTAATCCGCCGACTGCCGAAGCGATAACGGGCGTTTGCGTGGCCCAGGCTTCGAGCACCACGATACCAAAGGGTTCATGTCTTGAGGCGAGGACAAAGCAGTCTAGTGCAGCGAGCAGGTCGCGGTGCTCGGCGCTCTCGACTTCGACTGGCGGAAGCAGGCGCACGTCGTTGGCAAAGCCAGATGCGTCGATCAGCGAATGGAGTTCGGTGGCGTAGTCGGCATTGGTCGCGGGGCCGCAGAGCAGCAGCCGGGCGTTGGGTGTTTGCTGGCGCACACGGATCCACGCATCGATGAGCAGCTTTTGGTTTTTCTGTGGATCGAGGCGGCTAATGCAGCCAAAGATGAAATCGTCCGCGCCGAAGCCAAGGCGTTGGCGTGCTGCTTGGCCGTCGCCGCCGGTGAGGTTGTCGGGCTCGACACCATTGGGCAAGTGGCAGACGCGGTCCGCCGGCAGGCGTTGACGGGCGGCCTCGTATTCTGAGTAGCCCACGCAGATCACGGCGTCGGCGCGCTCAAGCAAATGCCGACTGCCGAACAGGAGTCCAAACGGACGACCCCATTCGAAGTGGCCTTGCTGTGCAGCAACAAGCGACTGTGCCTCGTCTTTGGGCACATCGAAGATATTGCCGTGCAGCGTGACGACAAACGGCTTCTTGCGCAGGCGCGCGGCAGTGCGGACTGTGGCGCCCATGCGCTTGGTCACGTGGGCATGGTAGATGCGCACATCACTGCGCCACGCGAGGTTGTTGAGGAGGGGGAGGGAGAGCAGATTACCGCCTTTTTTATCGAGCGCATGCTTCTCCTCCGCGCTGAGTCCGAAGAATGGATAAACGTAGGGGTAGCGGCGGATGGGGATGTCCCGCCAAGTCTCGGCAGGTGTGGATGCGAGGGCGCGTGAAGTGTGGATTTCCGGGTTGAGGCCCGCCGCGCGTTGTTGGCGGCAGAGGTTGTAGATCACCGATTCCGTGCCTCCCCATTCATCGAGGGCGAAGCGGCGTGGAACGTGGATGATCGTGCGCGGTTTCATGAATCGATTTGGCCGAGGACGTAGGGGATGAGTTGCTTTTTGCGGGAGACGAAGCCTTCGGCCAGCCAGGCGTGGCCGTTGATGGTTTCTGCGTCGAGCGGAATGAGTTTGCGGCGCCAGGTTGCTTCGCTTGAAAGGACACTGATGCGGCTGACTTGCTTGAGCACATCGGTAATCATCAGCATCGCAAAGTCCTCTGAGGATAGCTGCGACTCAAGGGAAGTTTCCAGCTCCAGCGCGCGTTCGTCGGTAAGGGCAGAGAGGTCGACGGTTTCGATTTGTGTAGCTAGGAAGCGATGCTTGCCGTGGGTGAAGGCTTTGCAGTCGGCTTTGACGAGTGAGCTGGCTTTGGCTGTAAGGAGACGGTCGTTGTGGCGCAGCACATCGAGGCCGAAGGCTTGCAGGTCGACGCCCGCAATGTCGGCCAGTTCTTTGGCGATGCGGCGGTCTTGCTCGCGGGTGGTGGGCGACTGCAAAAGCAACGTATCGGAGATCAGCGCGCCGAGTAGAAGCTTGGCTTTGGCGGGTGGCACGATGAGGCCGCTTTCCTTGCAGCGGGCAAAGAGAATGCTGGCGGTGGAGCCCCAGATGCGACAGTCGATGTCAACCGGTTCACTCGTCTCGATGTCGCCTATGCGGTGATGGTCGACTATGGCGAAGATCTCGGCTTCTTCCAGTCCCTTGATGCTCTGTGCACGCTCGAAATGATCGACGAGCGCTACCTTGCGGCGAGGCGCGGCGGCGAGCTGTTGTGTAGTCACAAGACCATGAAGCTGCCCTGAGTCGTCAGTGACGAGGAGTCCGTATTCTGTGCGAGCGATAGTGTCGCGGCACTCGGAGAGAATCTCGTCTCCCATTATCGTAGTGAAGTTTGTTTCCATCGCGTTGCTGCATGGTATGCAGCCACCCAGACTCGCGCAGAAGGCAAACGCGCTGCCTTGATAGGCGAACACGGGTGTTTCATGCTGTGTGGTGAGGGTTGGGCACGGCATTGGTCCAACGATGATGATCGCGGCGGGCTTTTGTTCGAGTAGCGCCTGCGGATTCTCCGGCATCGGACCAGTGACGAGGATGTCGTTTGCTTGCGCGGGTGCGCCACTAACGAAGCGCATGCCGGTAGGGGTGGTTTGCAGAGGAGCCGCATTGAGCGGCTCTAGTGGCAGGCTTTGCACGAGGTGTTCCCATTGAAGCAGTGTGCCGAGCATGTCCTCGACATTGGCGCTGAGCAAGTAGGTGACGCGCGGCATGCGCTCGCTGATGATGCCATGAATGCCGCTTTCATCACCGACTACGACTAGTGGTGAACGGCTTTCACGCAAAAGGCGAAGGGCCGTGCTCAATGGCGCCTCGGGGGAGAGGCATGGCGCGGGCGCACAGGCTTCCAACATCGTTGGGCGGCAGTCTTCACGAAGCTCTGGTATGGGTTCACCGACTTCAGCAAAGAGCCATTCACTTTGTGGATTGGGCTCACCAAGGCGAAGGGCGTGAGCGGGTGGAGCATCTGACTGTTGACTGATCATCCAGGCAAAAACATGCGCCGATACCAGGGAATCTGTATCGGGGTTTTGATGTCCAGTTACGTATAATTTTTCCACAGTTTGGGTTAGGCTGTTTGCGTTTGGGGGTTGGCTGCGTTAAGCATGACCGGGAAAATATCCTTAAGCTTCAGCACTGGTTTGGTTTTGTGAGATGCAAGCCAGCAGGCAGTGCTGTCGGGGTGGCTTGGGTCGTAACCATGCATCCCTTTCACAAATCCCATGTTCATGAACGATGGCACAAAGAGTGTGCCAGGATTGAGTAGGTAGAATAATTCGCCATACCTCCGGTCAGGAAACAGGCAGCCACCAAACGCAAGTTGCGTGTCGGTAACGATATCTCCTTCGGGTTGCTGGCTGAGCCATTCTTCAGTGACTTTGCGCGCGCGTTCGTGCTCGAACCAGAAACGCACCATGGTGGAATCCCATACTGCGATGTAGTCTTCGCCGTAGCGTAAGTCGACTTCGCGCCAGCGTTTATACATGTCGCTGGTTGCAGTGACTTCGGCCATGCCGTGGTCACTGAATAAATGCAGACGCACTTCGCGGTAGCTCTTTGTAGCAGTTGCGTGGAGCTCGCGTAGGTGCTTGGCAAATTGATCGAAGGCGGCGTCGACTTCCGGGCCGGAGGGACCGCATTTATGCATCGTGGCGTCGAGTCCAGCGGTGAAGAGATACACGAGTTCGACATCGCCTTGTGCGATGGCTTGCTTGGCCTGGGCGATGTTTACTTCGTCGCCAGCACGCCAGTCTGATCGCATCCACGGCTTGCCAGAGTTCTGCCAGTGCTGAAAGATGTTGGTTTGTCCGCCAATGATTCCGCCAGGTTCATAGATGTCTTTCTTCTCAGTGTAGTCGAGGTAGGGCAGGCGGTTGAATGGCACGCTGTAAAGCTGAAAGTAGCCGGTATAGCCCATCCGCTTGGCAACGTAACGGCTGACCTTGTTGCGGATGCGATGATGGCCAGCGAGTCTCTGTGGCAAAAAGCCAAGTGTCCCCAGTGACTTGAACGGCGACTCGCCATTGGCTTTGACAAAGAATGAGAAGTGTCCGTGCTTGCAAGGGAGTTCGCCGGTAAGAATTGTTGGATCGCAAGTGGACGAATAGCCAAATAGCGTTTGGCATGGATTGCGGATCGGAAATAGGTCGACAAGGAATTCCCGTTCGTTGGCTAATCTCCAGCCAAGAGCGTCGGCAAATATAAAGATGTCTATGCGTGGTTTCACTCTTTGGGAAGCAGACTTTCTATTTTACGAATCAGGTTGGTTGGGCTGAACGGTTTGGTGAGCACATCGCTAACACCGGATCCCTTTATGGTTGGCAAAAGCTCACTGCTGGTGCGTGCTGTGAAAATAAGCACTGGTAAGTTTTCATTGCCGGGTAATTTACGCAACTCAGCCATGATCTCTGTGCCTTTCATGTCGGGCAGGTCATAGTCCAGTAGCGCGAGGTCAGGCCGGAGATATGTTGCTGCATGCAGACATTGGGCACCGTTTTGAAAATAGTGGCCTTTGATCTTTGTTCGCCTTAGGTGTAGCTGAACAAGGCGGATCATGGTAATGTCATCATCGACTACGATTATTTCGCTCATACTCATTTGATAAATACCAGGGTTATGTCGTCTGATGGCGTTTCGCTAGGGCACTTTTCGTCCATTAATTTACACAGCGCGTGCCACATGATCGCGCCGTTGGAGTAGTTGCCATCACGGATCATTTCTACGAGCCTTTCCCAGCCAAACATATCATCGGGGCAACGCCATTCATAGCAACCATCGGATACCAGCGCCAGTCGGTCACCCGGTTCCATGACAATGACGTCGCAGTGGTAGGTGAAGCTCTCCATTAAGCCGATGGGAGGGCCCGAGGGCTCATATTCAGTAATTTCGCCACTGGCGGCGAGCTTGATCGTTGGGCAGTGCCCGGCGTTGACCTGCTCGATGACATTGGTTTCGTCGTTCCAACGCAAAATGGTTACGGTAATGAACATGGTCAGTTCACCGAGCATTTGCGTAAGAATACGGCCGATGCGTTGCAGCATGACCGGGAGCGGTTTGGGATCGTCTAACAGGAGATTGAACGCTGCACGGTAGATGATGCCGAGGAGCGCCGCAGAGACTCCCTTGCCCATTACATCGATGATGGTTACATAGTGATTGCCCAAGCGGTCCTGGCAGTATTCGGCAAAGTCGCCAGCAACGTTTTGTGCTACGCGCTGAAAGATGCGGACTTCACGTTGGAGTGGAATCGACGGTTGGCGAACAGGTAACAGGTGCTGCTGAATCTCTGCTGCGATTTCAAACTCGCGCAGGTCTTTCTCGGCTTCACGTCGAATAGTGGTGGAAATATAATTGGCGATTGAGATGCCAAAAATATCAGCGAAGGTGCGGAGATTATTGACTTGTGATGAAGCGATTCGCTTGGCGCCACTCATGCGTCCGGCCGCAAGGATGCCTAGGAACTTGGACTCCGCAGTGATGGGTAGCAGGCAGCCGGAACTGAAATGACTGAACGGGGCGAAATCGACTTCCAGCACCCTGCGTTGGGCATGGTCTTCCCAGATTTGCTCGGTCTTTAAGGTCAGTAGCTCAGTCATCTCCGAGGTAACGGCTTTGCCGAGGATGACATTCTTGATGCCGCCAAGCTCCTTGGTCACAAATTCGGGGACATTCGAATCGAGAATAAGACAGAGATAATCGAGGTCGATGCTGTCACGTACGTTCGGCAAACTTTGCGATAGAAAGCAACTTAGTGAATTAGACTTAACCAGCGATTCGCTTAACTGGTAAAAGGCAGCCAAACCTTCGTAGCTAGCGGATAATTCTGAGAGAATGGATTCCATTTCTTCCGACGGCGGATCGAGGAACACACTGCCAGGGCATTGTTTGGAAACTTCAACCCGGTAGCCATTGTGGCGCCCCTGCCATTCCTGTAGAGAATCGACAAAGGACAATACGAGGAAGCGTCCGCGCCCGTGCTCCTGCATGAGGTCCTCAGGCAAAGCGTTTTCCAGGTTTACGGGTTTCTCCGGGCCGATGCCGGGGTCTTGTATGCTAAGATGAACGGAGTTTTCCGCCCCCCACCAATCGATGATGATTTCGGCCTCTGGATTAGATCGAGCGCCGTGGACAATTGCGTTGTTGGCAAGTTCTGTGAAGGTTAGTTTCCAGCCGCTAATTTCAGCTTGAGGAATATCTTGCTCAATCAAGAAATTAGTAAAGGCATCGCGCACTTGGGGAACATGCTCCAGCACCGCCGCTAGCCTTGTGCGCTGTAGCGTTACGGAATCGTCCTTTGATGTCGCCTTATTGGGCATGATTAGCGGAGGGAAGATAAAAGGTTAGGTTGGCGCCGCCTTCAGGGTTATTCTCTGCGATGATGGCACCGTCCAAGCGGCGAAGGATACGCTCGACGATGGAAAGCCCCAGGCCAGTGCCTTCGATATAGGCACTGGCGTTGCGGGCAAAGGGTTTAAACATGGAGTCCTGGTCAGCTGGGAGCCCCGTGCCGTTGTCACAGACTTTATAGCAGACTTTCTGTCCCATGATGGAGCCAGTGATGACGATTTTTGGTGGGCAGCCACCGTATTTAATGGCATTGCTAATTAAGTTTGCCCAGACTTCGGTTAGCCAGGGTGCATAGCCGTAGGCCAGTGGCAAAGCGCCTTCAATTGTGATCGAAGCGTTGACTTCCTGGATCATCGTTTTGAGGGCATCGATGCTTTGTCGGGCGAGCTTTTCCATGTCTACGACTTGCAGTGTGGCGTGGCCTTTGCGCAGCCGCGCAAAGGAGAGCAGGCCGTTGATAATATGTTGGCATTGATTCGCCCCGAGTTTAATCATTTCGACGATTTCGCGTGCCTCAGTGTCGGTGAGGTCATCCATCAGGTCAAAAGTCTCTGCGGCGCTAGCAATGCCTCCGATAGGGTTTTTTAAATCGTGAGCCACGGTCATATCGTATGCTTCAAGCTCTTGAATCAACTCGTCTTTTCGTTGGTTTTCCAGGCTCAGTTCTTGGCGAAGCTGGTGGACTTCCAAATGTGTTTTAATGCGGACGAGAAGTTCTTCGTGTTGAATCGGCTTGGTTATGTAATCCACGCCGCCAGCAGCAAAACCCTTGAGCTTGCTTTCCATGTCGTCCAATGCCGTCATGAAGATCATGGGCTGGCCGTGATAGTCTTCGCGCTCACGAATTTGCGCCGCGAGCTGGAAACCATCCATATCCGGCATCATTACGTCGAGGAGCATTAAGTCGGGCTGTATTCTTTCTAGGCGCCTAAGGGCGCTCTTGGCGTTTTCCGCAGTCAGCATGCGGTAACCGCATTTGGTTAAGTGCGCGCAAACCACCGCTAAATTAGTCGGGTTATCATCCACGACAAGGAGTGTTGCTGGTGAGTTTGAGTCCATCTTAGCTTTGAGGCAATTGGGCGAGTGAATCGTTGAGGATGTCTTCCAAAGCCTGACTTTGGAATTTTGCTGCGAGATCCTCCAGACGGGCGTAGAAATTTGCTGATTGCTCATCTTCCTCGCGTCGCTGTTGCAGTTGATTTTGTAGCTCCAACATGTCTCCTTCTTCGGCGAGTAGGAGTAGGCTTTCGAGGACATGGCGTTCAGGGAGTAGCGTTTCGTCAGGGAGGGCGGCTTCTGGAGTGGAAGCTTTGATTGCTTCCTCGCGTGTTTCCCATTTAATCTTCAGCACATCGCCGACTTTTTGGTAGAGGTCTTCCGCTTTGACTGGCTTGGCGACAAAGGCGGCAAATGGTTTAAGGCGCGCTTCATTTTCTTTGTTTTGCATGACACTGGCGGAAACTGCGACGACAGGAATCGACTGTAGAGCGGGAGTGCATTTTATGCGATTGCACATTTCAAAGCCGTCCATGTGGGGCATCAGTAGATCACTGGCGATGAGGTCTGGAATATTGCGCTCCAGCATTTCCAGGCCCTCTTTTCCGCTGGAAGCGGTGGTGACACGGAAGCCTGCTGCGAGTAAGAGTTCCTTAGTCACGCGACGGCTATTTTCATCGTCATCGACCACGAGCACATCGATGCGCTCACCGCTGTATTGGTAGCGTTGGTGCTGTGGTGCCGGAACATACTCAGAGTGGGTTTCAGTAGGCACCATGTAGGGGATCTCAAACCAGAATGACGAACCGAGGCCGGGAGTGGAATCCAAATAAATACTACCTTCCATAAGTTCCACCAACTTTCGGCAAATGGGCAAACCCAGCCCAGTGCCTTCCACTTTTTGAGAACCGCTATAGGACTGTTCAAAGGATTCAAAGATACGCGCATGATCTTCCGGTGGAATCCCGCTTCCTGTATCTTCAACTGAAAAACGTATGGCTCCACCATCGAGCCCGCCTTTGAGTGAAACTTTGCCTTGTCGAGTGAACTTAACGGCGTTGCCCACTAAGTTTAGCAGCACTTGACGGAGCGCGCGTTCATCGGAGTGAAAATAGAAGGTATTGGCAAGTGGGCAGTCTTGATCGTAGTTCCATGTCATGACTTCGAATTCAAGTCCTTTTAGAGATGCGTTGGGGCGGAACATTTCCTCGAGGTCTCGAAGCAATTCTTGCAGCATTAAGTCGGAGTTATGGACGCTGTATTTCCCGGCTTCGATTTTGGATAGATCGAGGATGTCATTAATCAAGTGCAGTAGATGCTCTCCACTACGACCGATTGAGCTGATCATTTCGGCGGCGTCTGAGGGTAAGTCATTACGCATTCCGAGGACTTGAGTGTAGCCTAGCACCCCGTTGAGCGGTGTGCGAATTTCGTGGCTCATGCTTGCCAGAAAACGACTTTTTGCCTGGTTGGCTCGGTTGGCTTCCTCGGCTGCTTCTCGGGCATGTTCGGAGGCGAGCTTCAGTGCAGTTTCGTTTTCCTTTTGTGCAGTGATGTCTGTTTCGATACCGATGAAATTCGTCAGCTCGCCTTTATCATCGAATAGAGGGTTGATATCCAGTCGCAGCCAGTAGGTGCTGCCGTCCTTATGATAATTGAGGAGCTCAGCGGTTAACGGTTCCTTGTTTTTAAGTTTCAGGCCAATGTTATTTACGGTGTTCTCGTTGGTGTGTGGTCCTTGGAGTAAGTCTCCGGGTTTGCGACCTACCATCTCTTTGAGGCTGTAGCCGGTGATGCGCTCAAAGGCCTCATTGATCCAGAGAACGCGCCCGCTTTCATCGGTGATCACGACGCCATTAATTGTCTTACTGGCGACCATTGAAAGGCGACGGATTTGTGCTTCCGATTTTTTCTGTTGAGTGATGTCCAACATGACGCCGTTAAACACGACTTCATGGGGAGAAATGCGCTGTGGCTTGCTGTCACCTTGCCACCACCTGATGTTTCCGGAGGGGGTGATGAGGCGGCCTACAAAGCGCCAGTCACTCATGTCTGACAGTGAATGTTCGATGGATTCTCGCCAGCTGGAAACATCATCTGGATGGATTTGGACTGCATTCCAGTTTTTAATCGCAGCTTCTGCGGTGAATCCAAATATCTCTTCACAGCGCTGACTCAAGTAATAGAAGCCACGTTCACCATTGCTACGCTCAAACCATTGGAAAATAACACCTGGAAATGTTTGCGCGAGTGAAGCGAGACGTTGCTCTTCTTCACGTAGTTTTGAATTGGAGTAGCGTAGTTCCTCGTTGCGACGCTCAACTGTTTTTGCAAGTTTGGCGCTTAATTCTTCGAGTTGTTGGTTTTTTTCGAACAAGCTAAGAGCCTTGCCCTCTAATAAACGCTCAGCTTCCTTGCGGGCAGCGCGTTCCCGCTCATAGCGTTTTATCCACTTGTCAATCTCGTCGATCATTTAGTCAGGGGTTATTGGAGCGATATGGTGAAGATCGATGAATTTTCTCCGTTGGATTCGCAGCAAATTTGGGCCGTTTCTTGATAGTGTTTCAGGCAACCGCGGATGAGGCCTTCGGCAAACGGCTCCATGTGACGACTGGAGGTGTAGGTCATGATCATCTCATTTCCGATTTGCCTGCAATCGAAGTCTGGCAGTTCGGCGTCGGGATAGAGTTTGCGCACTTCCACGTGAATGTACTGATCGATGTTTTGGAGGAAATCGAAGGCGCATTTAGAATCTTCGAAAAATTGAGGATACAGTTGATGAAAGCGCGTAAAGAGGTGTTCGCCAAAAATTTTAAGCAACTCCTCTGGCGGTAGTGACGACTGCTTACTCAACTGCATGACAATGGAGACAATTTCCTCATGGGGGTAAGTGCCAACAGCGGTGTATGCGCCATGGGAAACTGGTAGATCGGCCTCATCCAAAATAGAGTCGACCATATCAATGCCGAATTTGTCTTCGACCATGTCTAGTAGTTCGGTGAATACCATGCCTTTCATGCGGATCCTTGGTGATGGGTTAGTTGCTGGATAAAGTATTCGCACTGGGAGGTCGTTTGCTCCGGGTGGGTAATTTGATAGACGGCATGTAACGCCTCGGCAGGATCTTCTGTGTGGTGGCAGCCCAGGCAATCGCTGTAAGCAAATGCGCCCGGGGTGGCCTCACGGAGGATTGATTGCCATTCGATGGGCAGTGCTTCGAGCTGCTCATCGGAACGTGGCAGGGGACCAAAGAGTCGCATGCGCCCGCAGGCTGCTTCCCAGAGGCGAGGCAAGCGGGCTGCCCACAGTGGCGTTTCGGAAATACCGGGGTAGCGATGGTCACTTAAAGTGATTTGTGGGGAATGGTTGGGGAGTCCAAACAGAAGTTTGGTGCGGAAACGCAGCCACCAGCCGAAGGCTTTGATTCTTTCCCGGCATGGTGTCTTCTGGCTGGAGGCGTGTTGGGTCGAGTCTGCAATGAATGAGTCGATGCGTTCGATTCGCGCTTTGTTTTTATGATTATACAACACGCCACCCAGCAGTATCGAATTTTCCAGCGTTAAGTGAGCGCCGAGGAAACTATGGGGCATGACTCGGGCACTGCGCACAATGGTGCTCTCGGCGATCATGGAGCCATTGCCAAGAACCGCGTTGGGCCCGATGGTTGCACCGGGACCAATTGCAACATGGTCTCCAATTAAATAGGGCGGGATGAGTTTGACACTGGGATGAATGCGGCAAAGTCGGCCGACTGATAAGTTGATGTCCAGGGCCTTGCTTTGCGATGCGGCGAGCCAGGTCTTGTCCAGATGTATCCAGTAGCCGAGCAGCTCCCACTCGTCTTTGGGCGTGAGGAGCGCGTTTTGTTCGGGGAGGCCATGCATTAACGCTCCGGCATGGCTGTCTGGCTGCGAGGTTGTGACGACTTCGATGGAAATCGGCCACAAGGTTGCTTGTTGAACTGCTTCGCGTACGCGATTGGCTCGGTCGCTCGCTAAAATGCGCACATGTTTATAGCCTTGATCCAAGGCGTGGTCAAACCAGTGGTACAGCAGTGGCTGGTCTCCGATAGGCCAGAGTACGAACGGATCTGCAAGCCGTAGTTGAAACTCCTGCTGCCGCCAATCTGGGCACACAAGTGTGAGTATCTCAGTTGCTGGTAGGGAAGCGTTCATAGGTTAATAGGCACCTTTGCCGAGAAGGACTGCGGGTACCGTTTTGAGTAGAATTAGAATGTCCTGACTGAGGCTTTGCGCAGCGATGTATTGGAGGTCCAGCCGGACTTGGCCTTCGAAGTCGATATCTGCCCGGCCACCGATTTGCCAAAGGCAGGTAATCCCAGGCTTGACCATGAGTCGTCGCAGATGAAAGGCCTTGTATTCGGCAACTTCTCTGGGCACAGGTGGACGTGGACCGACGAGCGACATATCGCCGCGCAATACATTATAGAACTGAGGAAATTCGTCGATGGATAGCTTCCGAATGTATTTGCCAACCTTCGTGATGCGCGGGTCGTCTTTCATTTTAAAGGTAACGCCAGCCTCATGCTGATTTTGTTCGGAAAGATCCGCTTTAATCTGGTCAGCATTGACCACCATTGAGCGAAATTTCAGGCACTGAAAAGCCCGGCCAGATTCGCCAACACGCGTTTGAGAAAATACGATTGGCCCTCGGTCTTCTAGTTTAATGAGTAGTGCGGTAATGGCAAAGATCGGCGAGAAGCAAATAAGCGCTACACTGGAGCCTATGATATCCAACACGCGTTTACCTGTTTCACTTAGTGTAACGGTGGCACGCCAAAAGAAAATCTTACGCCGCATTTTACGTCGCCACTTAACGATTTCCAGTTGGCCTTCTTTACTAGCCCAGAAGTCGTTAAATGCGGGGTTGAGTTCGTTGTCGGCCATAATGCGTATAACTGAGAGTATTTAATATATCTAGACTTGCAATGCCAAGGAAAGAATGGTGATTTATTAATAGATTCCACCCCTTTCTCATTATTACGTCTATGTTCGAAATATCTAACCAAGATGAGGTCCTGGTAATCACTCTCGAGTCCACCCACCTTGAGGCAGCGAATGCAGCAGAGTTTAAGCAAGCACTGAGCTCAATGCGTTTGCCTGAGTCTGGAAAAGTGCTTGTTGACTGTGTTAAGCTAGAGTTCATTGATAGCTCTGGTCTTGGCGCATTGTTGCATTTGAATAACTCGCTGAAGCCGGAGGTTCGCCCATTGGCTTTGAGGAATCTTCAGCCAGAAGTATTGAGTGTTCTTGAGCTGCTTCGCTTAAATTCTGTTTTCGCCCTCGAACCTTGAACTCCATGAACCGTTTCTTCAACGGGAGCTATCCTGACCTGTTGAAAAGGATGGACGATCATCTCGTGCGTACGCGCGAGCACTTTGCGGCATTGCCTGAAGGGAAGATCGAATCGCTTATCCTCGGAGGTGGCTATGGCCGTGGGGAAGGCGGTGTCTACTTAGGCGGAAGTGAACCTGCGCTCTATAATGACTTGGACTATTTCCTCTTTACGACTCAGCCGGAAGATCCCGAGCTGCTCAGTAGTGTGAGAGAATTGGAACGGGTCGAGAGCCTTGCGCTGGGGATCGATGTCGAGGTGACTTGCCTGAGGCCAGAGAAGCTACAAGGTGCCGAACAATCGATGATGTTTTTCGATTTGGTGATGGGGCATTTTGTGGTCATGGGGCCTGAGGATTACCTCGCCGAATGGGCATCGAAGATGTCCCCGGAATTAATTGAACCCATCGAAGCAACACGCCTGCTTTGGAATCGCGGTTCCGGTTTGTTTTTTGCGCGGTGTCAGCTGGATGATGTCGATGCGCGTGGGTTTATTTACAGGCAACACATGAAGCTATCGCTTGCCTTGGGTGACGCATTGCTTTGCATGGCTGGACAGCATGACGCCTTCTGTGAAGTCCGTGGAGCGCGTTTTGCGCAATTGGATCCCCCTCTGGCATCGGAGGAAATGCGGGAGCTACACGCGGCGGGCGTGGCGTTTAAGCAACGTCCATGTAATCCGCCGCAAGATATGGATTTAAACGTGGAAAATGAGCGCCTTCGCCGATTGTGGATCAAGGCGTTTTTAAGTGTAGAAAGTCAGCGTGTGGGTTGTGAATTTCGAGATGTTACAGCTTACGCCGTATGGAGTGGTAGGTTGTTTAGTCATGAGGGAAGGTTGCGCTGTTTACTGTTGGCTTTGCGTGATCGCTTGAAGCGGGGTTCAGCGTTGCGTCCTGTAGCAGACTACCCTCGGGGAGCTTTGATGCGCGCGTTGACACTGTTGAATTCGTCGTCTCCAGACATGAAATTGGTCCGCAAATTTATCCCGATTGAAAAAACTGATTTAAAAGCGATATCAGCTATTTACGAAACTTGGTGGAGCTATTACAGTTAGTGTCATGCAACGAATGCTGGTTATATTGCCTTATGTGCCATTTCCTATTCGACGGGGCACCTTCCAGCGAGTTTACCACCTGACTGAGCAACTGGCGCGGGCGTATGACGTTGATCTGTTTTGTCTGTCGTCCGAAGCTGAAGACTTCCAGCATCAAAGTCGTTTTGAGGGATTTTGCGATCGAGTAAAGTTCAGTCAATTTAAGCATCCTCCCTGGCCATCTTTTTGGACGGACCGAGTTTGGAATCAGACGCCAACAACCATTCGGCATTGGTGGTCTGACTCGGTCGATGAAGAATTGGAGGAGTTTATTTTGGGGCGCGCCTACGACTGCGTTTTCTGGGTCGATATCGTTTTGTGGCCGTACGTTGAAAAGCATTTCGTTGGCCATGAATGTCTCGTGATGGATCGAAGCCGGGTGGATTGGCTTTTCCAAAAAGAGGAGCTGGTGACATTGAATGACTCGGCATGGGGGCGCTTTATGCGGCGTGAGAATTTGTACAAAATTGCGCGTGCTGAGCGTCAAGTGATTGAGCAACTGAAGTTAGAGGTCGTGTGTGGTTTGGAGGATAAAGATTTTCTCGATGAGCGCTTGAAGCGACCAGGCAAAGTATTCGTTTTACCGAACGGGGCGAATACTGACTTTTTTAATGCTGATGATTGGTTGCCCAAGCCGACGGAGCAGCCGAGCGCGTTGTTTTGCGGCGCGCTGGATTACACACCAAATATCGACGCCATGCGCTGGTATTTTGAGGCGATCCACGATGCGATTTTGGCGAAGCTGCCGGAATACCAGTTGATGCTTGTCGGTAAAAATCCAACGCCCGAAGTGAAGGGCTTTGCGGAGCGGTTTGGGGTCAATTTTATCGGTGAGGTGCCCGATGTTCGGCCCTATTACCAGCAGGCGTGGATGCAGATCGTGCCTTTGCGAATCGGCGGTGGTACAAGGCTAAAAATAGTGGAGGGGCTATCCATGCGCAATCCGGTGGTATCCACGACGCTTGGTGCTCAGGGCTTGGACTTGGAGCACGAAAAACACTTATTGCTGGCCGATACGGCTGAGGCATTTGCTACGGCCTGCGAGCGTTTGGCTAACGATTTCAATTTGCGTGAATCGCTCTCGAAGGCTGGTCGCTCTAAGGTGCTCAGTGAATATACATGGGCTGCTTTGGGGCAGCGGTTAACGCAGAAACTCAACACATTGATGCCTGTCTCATGAGTCCCCCAAAATCACTTGATCCGGCCGAGCCACCGATTGCTGTGCTCCTCGGGTTGCCCTTCCATGATCTGACGATGGAGGAGGCTTTAGACGAGTGTCGATTTGCCTTGGATTCTACGCAGCAGGTATATTTCGTGACGGCAAATGTGGATTTTGCGGCGCAGGCATATGAAAATGAAAATCTGCGCAAAATACTTTTTTTCGCGAAACGCGTTGTCTGTGATGGCATGCCGTTGATCTGGATTTCCAAGGTCTTGGGGCATCCGCTGCGTGAGCGCGTAGCAGGCTCGGACTTGACGCCGAGATTACTCCAGATCTGCTCGGAAAAGAAGAAGCGTGTTTACTTCTTCGGTAGCGATGAAAAGACACTGGGCGAAGTGGTGCAGATTCTTAGCGATAAAATGCCGGAGCTAACGATTGCCGGCTATGAATCGCCGCCCATGGGCAAAATACAGGATTGGGACAACGATGGCGTCATTCAACGCATTCGTGACGCAAAAACGGACTTACTGCTCGTTGCCTTGGGCTGTCCCAAGCAGGAAGATTGGATTTACCTCTTTCACCAGCGAACTGGGGCGTCGCTAAGCATTGGCATTGGCGCTTCGCTGGACTTTGTATCGGGCAAGCAAGTTCGCGCGCCAATCTGGATGCAACGTACGGGCATGGAGTGGCTTTGGCGAATGGGCACCAACCCGAAGCGTTTGCTGGGGCGCTACGCTCGTGATTTTCTATTTCTTGGTTGGGTCACGCTAAAGCAGTTGCTAACACAACGTCGACGCACGGTCGAGCAGGTGTCCACAGGCCAGTCAATCGAGTCTGAACCGGCGAATTTCTTGAAGCTTGTTTGGAGTGGTAGCGTGGAGCGTGCGACACTGGAGACTTTGGCCATGCCGGAGAATTGGGAGAAGCCTGTGTTGTTGGATTTGAGCGGCATAGACTTCATGGATAGCGCTGGAATGGGGGCCTTGGCGGGGATGGCGCGTAATGCGCGGGAGGCCAAGCAAGCGCTGGGACTGCTGAAGCCTTCGGATACGGTTATGCGCACACTGAAGGCTGTACGGCTCGATTCTTTGTTCAAATTTCTGGATGACGAACAGGCGTTCAGCGCTTGGTTGACCGAGTCGGAAATGTCTCAGACTGGGGCGGACACGATACGGTTTCAGCTGGACAAGTGGTATGACAAATCCAACGCGCATCTATTGACCAGCAAATTGCAAACGCTGATAAAGGCGAATCCTCAAGTAAAACGACTGTTGCTGGATTGCTCGCAGGTTACCTTTATTGACAGCAGTGGCATCACTTCGTTGCTGGTTGTGCGTCGTCAACTGCTTGAGCGGGGTGGCGCAGTCGAGCTCGTTGATCCCTCACCGCCGGTCCGGCGCGTTGTCAGTCTGCTTTGCATGGAGTCTTTTTTGCCGGAGCATCATGAACGGAAGGCAGGCCATTAAAGTATTGCTTTCAGCAGGAATGATTCAAGGTGGGCGCTCAGGTGTGGGGCGCTATGTGATCGCATTGGCGGATGCCTTGCTTGATCGGGGCATCGACCTGCACATCGCTGGCTTGGATTCCGATCGGGAGCATTTTCCCAAGATCACTGCGGCGCAATGGGTGAGCATTCCGGAAAGCGCGCGAGGTGGCGCAAAAAATCTGTTGTGGCACCAAGCGATGCTGCCGGGCTTGGTGAAGCGGGGGGGCTATGATGTAGTGCACATCCCGAGCTATCGCCGGATGATGATGAGCTGCCCAACTGCGCAAGTGGCGACGATTCATGATTGCGCGCCGTTTATTCTCGCGGACAAATACGATGCACTACGCGGTTTCTTTGGGCGCAAAATTGTTCCGTGGATTGCACGTAGAATGGACCGAGTCATTGCAGTTAGCGCCACTGCGGGCGAGGATATTCAGCGCTACCTGCGAGTGAATGAAGAGAACTTGCGCGTGATTCCGAACGGCATTGACCACAGCTGTTTTCAACCGCCGCCTGCAATGCAGCTGGAGCAGTTTCGGAAAAAGCATCAACTGGCGAAACCATACCTCATATACATTGCGCGCTTTGAGCATCCTGCGAAAAATCATGTACGCCTCATAGAGGCTTTTGGACGTTTTCTTGAAGCGGGCGGCAGTGATTGGGAGCTGGTCTTGGGCGGGGCGCCTTGGCATGGTAAGGAAGTAATTGATGAGGCCTGCGAGCGGTCCGCACATCGTGAGTCAATTCGCATGGTTGGTTTTGTAGACGATGATGAGTTGCCGCTTTGGTATAGCGCCGCAGAGGCTCTGGCATTCCCTTCGCTGATGGAGGGGTTCGGCTTCCCGGTGATCGAGGCGCAGGCTTGTGGAACGCTGGTCGTTGCTTCAGATGCAACAAGTCTGCGAGAGATCAACGGGCCGGCCGCAATACGATTTGACCCGATGTCAGTCGATTCGATTTTTGAGGCGCTAACGCTGCTGGGGGGCTTGTCGCCTGAAGAACGGGCGCTACGTGTCAAGCAGGGCATCGAGTGGGCTGCGCAATACCGCTGGGACAACGTTGCCGAGCGCTGTGAAGCGGTTTACCGGGAGGTTGCTGATGGCTGACGGAGAGGGTAAGCCTGAGTGGAAACGACGCTTCTGGGCCAACACCGGCAGTAGCTATGTGCAAGTGGTCCTGAGGTTGATCCTAGGCCTGATCCTCTTTCGCCAATTGTTCAGCGGGTTAAGCGAAGAAGCATTCGGCTTTTGGTCGTTGCTTTGGTCTCTGTTTGGCTACGGTGTTTTACTTGATTTTGGTTTTGGATTTACGGCACAAAAAGCAGTGGCCGAAAAGATGGCGCAGGGTGACTACGAAGGTTTAAACCGTCTACTTGCGACAATATTTTGGACCTTCGTGGGGCTTGCCATTGGGCTGGTGGTGACCTTTCTGCTTCTCAGGCCTTACTTCATGGAAGCAGTGTCTGTGTCGCCGGATGACTGGAGCGCCTTCAGTCGCGCGTACATTATATTCTTCATTGGCATGGCGCTGACTTTTCCGCTGGGCTTGTTCCCGGAGGTCTTGCGCGGCTTGCAGCGTATTGACCTCGCGAACTGGGTAGGCGTCGGCAATACGATTCTCCACTTTTCGGTGATCGTCACGGCATTGGCGCTGAATTGGCCTTTCCCGGCGCTCATGGCGATTAGCGTTATTTCTAGCCTGATTCCCAATATCTTCGCGGCGTTCTTTGCTTTCAAATTGATCAATAAGCTTTCGCTCGCGCCACGGTTGTTTGAGTGGCGTTCCGTGAAGGCGCAAATGAGTTTCTCCATTGCCGCTTACCTGATCACGTTTAGCAACTTGATCATGGCCAAAAGTGACCAGCTTGTGATCAGCTTAACGGTAGGCGTAGCATCTGTAGCAATCTACCAGGCTGGTTTTAAAATGGGCGAAATGCTTAACCTTTTCAGCGTTCAATTGCAGGCGGCATTGTCACCCGCCGCAGCCCAGCTCAAGGCTAGTGGCGATGATGCTGGTTTACGCGAATTGCTCTTGCGGAGCTCGCGGCTAACCTTTGTCTGCGTTACGCCTGCTTATGTGCTATCAGCGGTTTACCTAGATGGGTTGATACGCCTGTTAACGGGCTTGGAGAAGGTCCCCGTGGAGGCATATTGGGTGGGGCAGGCATTGTTGCTGGCCATCTATAGTTCGCAATTAACCAATAGCTGCACGAAGCGAATCTTGATGATGTGTGGACATGAAAAATCGCTGCTACGTCTATCAATAATTGATGCAGTCTTGAATGTCACTGTCAGCTTGGCCTTGGTTTTTCCGTTGGGAATTCTTGGCGTTGCGCTGGGAACGCTCATTCCAACTGCGTTGATTGGTTGGTTTTTCATCCTGCCGATTGCATTGCGTTCCGTAGAATTGAGGCTCGGGAATTTTCTGGCTTTTCATGGCAACGGAAGTGTTTGGCCTTTAGGTGCTTTTGCTGCTGTGGTGATCTTTCTACAGCTGTTTGCGCCATTTCCTGATGACGGAAGTTTGTGGTCTTTAGGGTGGCGAGGGGCGGTTGCAGGAGTTCCTTGGCTCTGGTTTTCCCGAAAATTAATTAAGGAAATGACTTTATAGTCGTTAAGTAATATTAACTAACTCTTATCATGAAAATTATCCATATCTCATCCTCACTCCTCTTCTTCGGAATTACAGCTCAACTTTCAGCACAAACTGAGCTCTCGGTGCAGTCAAATGTGCGCCCCTATAATCTGGATATTGTATCGCCAGTTATGCAGGCCGGCTCGGATGCAGACTCCGCTCAGTTTCAAGCTGATGTCTTACCCGATATGCTTAGCTTCATCGATGCGAACCTCAGCGAGTCCCAATCGGTGTCCAATCTTTCTACGATCAGTTTAGACCCGTCGAAGCTCTATTTACATAACGATGCTTCGGTGCGCATTTATTTTCTGGGTGAAGGGGCAGGCTACCATAATACGCTTGGTTTCAATACCGAGGGTGGTTCGGTTGATTCCGGCGAACCCATGCTGATTTTCCCGGACGCATCCAGCGTCAATAGCTATTACACTTATGGCGACACCACCACTTGGCGTTCGAAATCGGCTCCGTTGATGCCTGGTGACTTCGTGGATTTGGGTGTGCTCGAAGCGGGCACGCAATTAGATTTCTTCCTCATCGCAAATGGGGCCTATGGCGGTTCGCTGGTTTGGTCTACTGATACTTCTGTGAACGTCGACGGGCTGGTCCATACAGTCAGCTTGGCGCAGGATGGCAGCCCTTATCTGTTGATTGGTTTTGAAGACCTTTATGGTGGTGGGGACAAGGATTATAACGACCTCCTGTTTGCAGTGGATATCGGCGCCGCCAATGTGGCTTATCTGGCGAACCCAGAGCCTTCCACATGGCTGATCATGGGGTTATTTACCGCAGGCGTACTGTATCTGGCACGTCGCCGAGACCCAGATTTGGCTTATGCAGAAGTAGGGTGTAAAATGTAGGGTCAAGGATTGATGACTTTTGATTGTTTAAATTTATTAAAGTCATAGTTGATTTCGGGTCGTAGATTATCTAGTGTGACGATATGCCCAAATTGGTCATACGCGTTGCTCTGCTAACTACTTTCATCGCTGCCCTGATTGTTGGTTTATGGATTTGGCGTTCACACACGCTGAATCAGCTTCAGGAACAAACTGAGGCCAACCTGTCAAAAGCATGGAATGCGCAGGATTACTCCCGAGTTCGTTTACTTGCCGAGCACTTGCCGGATGATGCGCAGCGTGATGATTGGCTGGCAAAGATTGACACAGCTCAGTTGGAGCACGCGATTGCTAACAGTGATGCCTATACCGTGCGTCAACTGCGCAGTGGTCAATTAGGTGCCAATGAATCGGAAAATGAGGCGCTCCTGCTTGCGCGCGCCGCAATGCATGAACGTGATGATCGAGCCTATGCCTCCATTCTTGAGCGTTGGCAGGGGGAGGCCGACCAGGATGCTGCATGGTTGTTTTTGGAAGCGGATGCATTGATCGTCGCCGGTAAAATTGCGGAAGCGCGTGATCTATTATCTGAACGCCAGCTCAGGGGGAAAGATGAATCGAATCGCCTGTTGCGCTTGTCAATGCTGTCAACAGATAACCCTCGTGAGGTGTTGAGGCAGGTCGACGCAGCCGTACGAAGCGCTCCTGACCATCCTGATGCCCTGGCGTTTCGGGGGCAGATTCTGGAAAGCCTTGGGCAGTGGCAGGCGGCGCGTGCGGATTATGCCCGTGCATTGTTGTTGGCGCCAGACTCTCCGCTCTTTTGGGATCAACTGGCGGAGTTTTACCGTCGGCGTGAGCAATATGCCTTGGCAGTCGAAACCTGGAATCAGGGCTATGACAAGACAGCGGTGCCGGAATTTTGGATCAAGGCTTGGTTTTGGCGACGTTTGGCAGGAGTTGGCCCGGCGGTTCCCCCCCCACCGTTAGAGGGGCCATTCGTAGAATACACTCACTACCTGTCGAGCTTGCCAGATGACCAATGGTGGGACAAAGAAGATTTTGCTGAGCTGCCTTATGCGAGCCGAATACTTGAGCAGCGCCAAGAAACATTCTGGCTGCGCTTGCTCCAGACTTTGCTAGACGGCAATGAGACGCAGGCCCTGATTTTATTGCGGACTGATCCATTTGCCCGGCGCACGTGGGCGCCTAAATTAAAGCAGGCCATGAGTGCGCTGCTCTTAATGCGTAGTGGTGAGCCGGTTACTGTTTTACCAATGCTTGGTAGTGCAGAGACGCACCAATTTTATCAGCAGCTTTCCGAGGTGGGTGGTAACGCAGAGTCGCCCACGATGGAATTCATTACGGGGAATGCTGTGTGGTCAGCTTGCTTTTTGGCGGAAGGTTGGCTGGCGGCAGCAGTCGCCTTTGATCGAGTTGCGGCAGGGGAACCCGACTGGTATGTTTATGGGCAAGCGCAGGCTCGACGTCAGATCCAGTCAGTTGACTCAGCGTTGGAACGATTGAATGTGGGAAGCGAGACGCCGACCAATGAACTGCTCCGTGCGGATTTGCTTTGGCTGTCCGGAAAACCAGATGAGGCAGTAGGAATCTGGGAGGAACTTGTTCAGGAGCCCGATGCAATTGGACAGCGAGCTGCGACATTACTAGCGGTGCATTTTGCGACCGATAGCCAGTGGGCTGCGGTTCAAGAAATTGTCCTGATAAACCCTGAATGGGCGAAGACTGTTGTCGGCGCGGAGATGAATGCGCGACTTGCGCTAGCGAAGGGGAATCTGGATCGTGCGCGCGAAATTTATGAATCAATTGTGGCGGAGTCGATGGACGCGAAGTTATTTTTGTCTCGTCTGGCTTATCAGGATCAGGATTGGGAGCGTGCGCGCTCATTGACTGAGGCATTGATTCTGGAAAACCCAGATGAGCCTGCGTTTTATCAAAACCTCAATGCAATTGCGGTGGCGGAGGCGCAGCCATGAAGGCTCAGGTTATTTTTACTGGCGCTGCATTAGTTGGTCTCTGGCTAGTTATCTGGAGTCGGCCCATGGTGCAGCGTTTAGCAGTGGATAACAGCTGGCCGTTATTGATTGGTCTACTGCTGGCGTTTTGGTTGGGCCGTCCTTGGCGTCTTCGCTTGGATGCTAAAGCTCCTGCATCGGTGTTGGTCGTGTGTGGAGTGCTGCTCTTTGCCTTAGGCCTGCTAAGTGAGATACTATTGCTAGCAGCGTCTGGTTGGACGTTGCTCCTTTTTCTATGGGTGCAGACGAGTTGGGAAGGACCTATGGATTTGAAAGCGTGGTCGATGCTTTCTTTTTTTTCATTTCCGTGGATAGCAACGGATCTCTCGTCGCTGGGGTGGCACTTTCGCCTTAGTGGGGCGTGGGCTGCGGAGTCTCTTTTTACCGGGCTTGGGTTTTCCATTAGGCGAGAAGGCACCTTACTGGATGTGCAAGGGCTACCCGTGGCAATCGAGCCAGCTTGCGCCGGGATGAATTTACTGCCGGTTCTTTTATTGACTGGCGCCGCGGTTGGCTTGGTCTTTCTGGGCGGGCAAGTACGCTTTTGGCTGTTTATCGTGTTACTATTTCCGCTGGCATGGCTGGCCAATACGATTCGCATCTGTGTAATAACTGCTGTCGCACTAACTTGGGGCAGCCAGTTTGCCAGTGGTTTTTTCCACACGTGGGGAGCGCTCCTGGTGCTGGGAATTATGTTTGCTACCTGTGTTGGCTTGGCGCGTTTGATTCAGCCACTGGTCAATGAAAGGCCTTTGGCATGAAGAAGCCCGAAGCGAATATGGTGAATCAATGGGGGCCGAGTCTGGCAGTATTGGCGCTTTGTTTATGGATGGCTTCTAATCTTCCTGCAATTTGGGTGGCCGATGTCTATGCGCGCGGGGCAGGGGTGTTGTTTCTGTTGTGGCTGCTACCTTTGCTCTACGTAGTGGTAAAATTTTTGCGACTGGGGGCGTGGCGTCCGGATTTTCTATTGCTGGCATTCGCGTTAGTCGCGTGTTTAGTCGGGGTGGTTGGCTCGTTAAATATCGCGCGGCACTTTGCCTTGGGGCTGGCGATTGGTGGACAGGCTCCGGCGAATTTTGTGAAATGGATTTGGCTTGCGGGTATGCTGGCTTGGTTGCCCGCCATGGGATGGCTGGCCAAGGATATTCCGGGCAACGGCTGGCCGCTACGCTGTGTCGTGTTAATTGCCTGTATGGGCTTGTCTTTGCCGTGGTGGAAAGGAGTTCGCGCTTGAAGCCGTGGCAAGCCAGGCTGCTTTGGGCTGTCTGTGGGCTGACGCTCTTGATGACGCTTATTGTCGAGTTTGCGCCGCAGCGGGATGCTGTCCAGCAATTGCTCAGTATCCCTTCCAACGGTCCGCTTTTTAAGTCACAGGAAACGCCCTTGACGGACCAGGAACGTGAGTTACTCGGGGAGGCCTCTGCGATTAAAAAGATCGTGTTGCCCCGAGGTGGAGCGCCATTTTTATTTTCAGCAATTGACGGCACGCGTAACCGGCATGCAGTTCATGATCCTCGCTACTGCTTCGTAGGCGCGGGGTGGCGTATTGTGAGTGAGCAGACCCTGCCCAGCACAAACGGCGACATGCAGGCGCTGACTTTGGAGCGGGATGGCGAACAGCGCTACGCACTGTATTGGTTTAGCACGCCCGATGGTTGGTTTGTATCGCCCATGAAGTATTGGACGAAGGCCACTTGGCGTCGTCTGTCATTCGGTGCGGGAGGAGATGAACCAATACTGATTGTCGTGCAATCACTAGCTGACCAACCGCTTAGTGATGAGCGGACGCGCAAAGTTTTCGAGGGGCTGGATCCATGGAGGTAGTCAAGCTGCTGATTAAAGTGGCGGTTATCCTCGCTGGGATGAGTTTTATTCCACTTGTAGTTGCCTATCTGGCGAATCAAGGGAAGTGGTGGCGTCGACTGATTTTGATGGTCATGGCGTTGTTAATGGTGCGCCCACCGGGCAATTTTACCCTCATGCTTTACTCGATTGACTGGTATCGCGGGCACACGAAAGGCTTCGAGTTTAATATGCTGTGGATGGTCGGAATGGGCTTGATCATTGCAGCGGTTGCCAGAGGGAAAAAACCGGTTTTTCGGTTACCCGGCGTATTGGTTTACCTGCTCTACATTGCAGCGGGTTGTTTATCTTTACTGACGGCCTTCGAGCCGCTTTACGGACTGATGGCGGCCTTTAAGTTTGCAATGGTAATCCTCATTGCGATGGGAGTTTGCCTCACGCTGGAGGATGAGGAAGATGTGTTATGGATGCTGTATGCTTTTGCGGGCGCTTTGGTGATTAATGTGCTTGTTTGTATCAAAATGCGCTATTTGGAGGGGCGCTACCAGATTCCAGCATGGTTCGAACATCAGAACCCAATGGCGATGTGGTGTTACTTCGTGTCCTTGCCGTTGCTGGCGGTTTCGCTGGCGAAAGATATCAAGTTTCGCAGTTCGTTGTGGCTTTTTATTGGCTTTGGCGCGGCTGGGTTAAGCATTGTTTTTTCAGTGTCGCGTGCGTCTTTGGCGGCGATCGGGATGGGCTCCATTTGCTTGCTTGGCGCGAGCTTCTTACGGGGCATTACGCCAAAGCGAATGGGCGTGCTTTTGCTAATGGGATCGGCAGGGGGGATCGTGTTGTTGCTGGCAATGGATACCCTGGTCAATCGCTTTGAATCGTCGGAAGATACGGGGCCGGAAAATGACCTGCGTTGGATTTTGAATCAACAGTCCAAAGCCATGCTCGAAGATTCGTTTGTGGGGATTGGTTGGAATAGCTTTGGCGTGGCCAACAGTCGTCCCCAAGGCGAAAAATACAGCAAACTCCTGGAAGCTTGGAACGCCAATCGCGGGCATACCATTGTGGCTGAGCATTACTACGCCAATCCATTGACGGAAAGCCACTACTGGCTGATCTTAGCGGAGACCGGATACTTGGCTATTGGCGCATTTATATTATTTGAATTGACGACGATCTATTGGTGTGTGCGCGGGGTGTGGCACTACCGCAAGTCGATGTTGGGCTTTCTATGTCTGGGAATAGGCGCCGCATTTGCGATTACCTATTTACACAGTAATCTCGAACGCGTGCTAACGCAGACCAAGAACCTGACGACCTGGATGCTGATGGTCGGCATTCTTATGCGCATTGAGCTATGGCGTCGACAGGGCTATCAGCCAGCGACCTGGGATGGAAAACGCCGGGCTGAGCCGAGTGTATCCGTCGGCGGTCAGCAACCACATGCCCCCCAAAGGCGACGTCCGCGCTTCTTGAATTTGCCTCACGAGGACGCGGATTTTTCTCGAAAAAACGCTCCATGAAAATTATTTTGTTTGGATAGGAAAAACGAATGCCTGAATTAAAACAGCCCCGCGTGCTTGTCATTGCGGAAGCCGCCAATCCGCGGCTGACCAGTGTTGCGTTGATCGGCTATTCACTGACGCACGCGTTGCTGGACGTGGTGGATTTGGAATTGGCGACTGAGCTGCGCAACAAGGATTCCATTTTAGAAGCAGGTTTTCCACCCGAGCGACTCTTACCGGTAGACAACCGCCGTATGCAGGGCATGGCGTTTAAAGTCGCAAAGTTTCTGCGCGGCGGCGAGTCGCTCGGTTGGACCATTTATTCCGCTTTTTATAATGTCGCTTATCCGGTGTTTGAGCGAAAGTTGTGGCGTCAGTTAGAGCCTCGGCTCAAGGGCGGTGAGTTCGATCTTGTGCATCGCGTGACTCCGCTGAGCCCGACAACTGCGAGTCCCATAGCTAAGCGGCTGAAGGCCATCGGCGTGCCATTGGTGATTGGCCCAATGAATGGTGGAGTTCCTTGGCCGGCGGGGTTTGATGCGATTCGTCGGCAGGAAAAAGAATGGCTCAGCTATGTGCGTGGGCTCTATAAATATACACCTGGATTGCAAGGAACGCGGGATCGAGCATCCGCTTTGCTTCTGGCTTCGGGGCACACCTACCGAGAGGTGGTAAGCACCAGCGAGCGACACGCAAAAGCAATCTATTTGCCGGAAAATGCGATCGACCCGGATCGCTTCCCATTGGACTCTGTGCAGCGTGATCCGAGCAAGAAACTGCGGCTCGCATTTGTTGGGCGTCTGGTGCCTTACAAAGGGGCGGTGACTTTGCTTGAGGCGGCGTTGCCGTTGTTGAAGTCTGGCTGCGCGCAGTTGGACATCATCGGAGATGGCGCCGAGATGGGACGCTTGCGGGCAATGGTTGCTGAGCATCATGTGGAGGAAGTCGTCCAACTGCCTGGATGGATTGCACATGAGCAATTGCATGCACGGCTTCGGCAGTCCGATGTCTTTGCCTTTCCTAGTGTGCGTGAGTTTGGCGGTGGCGTGGTGCTTGAAGCGATGGCGCTTGGGCTGGCGCCGGTCATTGCAGATTACGCTGGGCCAACTGAACTGCTGCCCGATGATTGTGGTTGGCGTGTGCCTTTTGACTCCATGGATACTCTACGCGCGGGCTTCGCGCAGCAGTTGGAAAAATTAGCCAATGATCCTGCGAGTGTCCAAGCGGCCGGCGAACGCGCATTCAAATTTGCGCGTGCGAATTTCACTTGGCCTGCGAAAGCGCAGCAGATTCGCCAAGTGTATGACTGGGTGCTCAAGCGTGGACCGCGGCCTGAGTTTAATTTCGCGTTTAAACCGGAGGGTGAAGCATGAAACACGTCTTGTTTTACGACGACAATCCAGACTTTGGCGGCCATCAGTTTATGGCCATGCGCGGAGTCGCTGCGGCTAATCGCTGCTCGAAGTTTCGAACAACGTTTGTGCTCAATCCCCAAAACGAACGCCTTCTGGCGCACACGGATGTCATTCAGCAGGAAGGCGGAAAGCTGACGGTGCATCATTCTCCGACAGTCACAAAGAAATTCCAGGCGCTTCGCAATCATGTGAGCGGCAAATCGCTTGATGATTTGGTTCGCTTGTTCAACGCCTTGAAGCCCGACTTAGTAGTGTGCCTTCAAGGTGAGATTGAAGATAGCTCATTAGCTTTGTTGGCGGCGCGCAAGGCTGGGTGCCGCGTGATGAGCTACATACCGGTTGCACACACGATGCAGCAGATGGGCGCGAAGCTGGGAGCCTTACGCGACCGGACCACCGGATACTTGTTTCGCACACCAGATTGTTGGATGACGATTAGCCAATGCATTGCAGATATGCTACGCATGCGAGGCGCCACAGCTCCCATTCACATCGTCGAAAACGGCATCGACACCATGCGCTTTGTTCCGCGCGATGGCACCGCGTTGAGAAGGGAGCAAGGCTTGCCGGAAGGGCTACTGTTTGGCGTATGTGGACGGGTGGAGTTTAACCAAAAGCAGCAGGATTTTTTGATTCGCGCCATGAGTCGCTGGTCAGAGGAGTTGGCGCAGGCGCATTTATTGGTGGTGGGTGATGGCCCGGACTACGAGCGGCTGAAGGACATCATTGCAGAAGTTGGATTAAGGGATCGCATTAGCTTGCGTGCCTGGGAGCAACGGCCCGAGATGCTGTATCCGACCTTGGATTGCTTGATCATTCCCTCTCGCTTTGAAGGTTTCCCGTTGGTGATGTTAGAAGCCGCCGCGTGTGGCATCCCAATTGTGGGATCGGACAACGACGGTATGCATGATTTTTTGCCGACTCCCTGGCGCTTTGCTCAAGGCGATGAATCCGGCCTTGTTCGCGCGTTGCAGGCGGCCATTAACCAGCCTGAAGATCAGGTGGCCCGACAGCGTCAAACCGTTTTGGAAAACCATACACTTCAACAATTTGAGGATCGATTTGTGGAAGCCTTGCTGCAAGAATTGCCTTGAACGAATACAGCGATAGGAATACACCTTAATTGATCTGATATGAGTGAAATCCCCAGGGATCAGAAGCCAGTTGCTGGGCCTAGTGCGGAGAAGTCCGGCGCGGTGGATGCTGGTTTCCAGTTCCCTCTGGGCTTTGATCCGCTGCGATGGGTCTACGCGCTGATCACCCGCATCTATTGGCCAATTGGGTTGGCGCTGGTGCTCGCAGTTGGTGGTTTTTTTATTGGCTCAATTTGGAACGCGCAGGAATATTCAGTTTCACTCCAATTGATAAAAAAACCGGTGCCATCAGTCATCAAAGCGGGAGAGCAGGGTGATGCGTTTCGCCCGCGCCAGCTGAACGACCGCAGCCTACGTTCCACTTTATTGGCTAACGAATCCATTTACAAAACTGCGACTTCACTGGGTATCGACCCAGACGAACTCAAGGGAATGGTGGAGATTGAGCAGCTCGAAGGAACGGATTTTTTCTACATTACGGTGCATAGTTCCGAGAGTGGAGAAGCCGCAATTGAAACTGTCGAACTGTGGGCGGATGAAATTCTCCATTATACGATTGGATTACAGCGCAGAGAATCTTTGGCCATGCGCGAATTACTGGAGGAGGAGAGTAATGAACTGGCGCAGGATCTCGAAAGCGTGAACCAGCGACTGCTCAATTTTTCCACAGACAATGATTACCTGGATGGAGACAAGCAATTGGAGGCGTCCTTGCGCGCACTGGCAGGGCTGGAGCTGTCGTTGGAAGACGCGCGAATTTTGCTCTCAGCCAAAACCGAGCAACTGAAATCTTTGACGCAGGAGTTGCAGGCCTTGAGTCCAATTTCAGACCAGCTGAAGTCCTCACAGGAGCAGCTTTCCAAGTTGCGCGGGCGTTACACTGACTCTAATCCGCTGGTGAAAGAAAAGCTCTACGAGATTCAATACCTGGAGGAGAAGCTGAAGGAAGAAGCGGAAACGCCAGGAGATGATCTGCGTCGTTACACTGGCACTCCGCTAGGCAATCAGCTCTACTTGGAAATCGTGCAAGCGCGCAACCAGCGGCTTCAGTTGGAGCAGCGTACTACGGAATACAAACGACTGCTGGAAGAGCAGCGTGCGAAATTACAGCATTTGCCGCGACAGATTTTGAGATACAGTGAGCTGCTCCAGCAGCGAGATCAACTTCGCAAAGCATATGAGCTGCTCAACAGTCGTTTGCAGGAGGCAAGGATCTTTGCGGAAAATGCCCCGGGCTATTGGGAGATTTTTCAAAAGCCATCGCTTGGTGATGTACACATGGCGGTTAAGCGACAGAAGGCTATGCTCCTAGGTGCCGCTGGTTTTGCTGGCGGCGCTTTTCTCGGGGTCTTCCTTAGTTTGTTGCTGGAGCTTCGTCGCCCCAGCCCAAAATTTCCATTGGCTTATGCCATTGCCGCCAAGGCTTTGCCGGTGCTGGATTTACCGGCGACGAAGCCAGATACTTGGCGCGGACACCTCAATGCGTTTTGGCTGACAGATTTAATTCGTCTCCAGAGGGATGGCTACTTGGTTATCGTGACCACGCATGCGGGATCGAACGCAGAACTGCCATTTTGGAAAACGCTGTTTGAAATGGCCGACGCTGACGAAACTCCGTTAAAAGTGCTCGATCTTAGCCAGCAGCAGGGAGACCTCGGCACCGCTCCAGGACAATTACAGCATTGGCGAAATCTGGAGGATTGGCGCGCCTGGGCGAAGGAGCATTTAATGAATGGTCCAGTGATGCTTCGACTTCACGGTGATCCGTATCCGGCTATCCTTCCGATCTTGGATCAGGTCGGACATTGGCTTTGTCTCGTGGATCAAGATTGTCCGCTGGGCGGCTTGAAAAAGGGCCTGAAGCTCTACGCCAATACGCTTCAGCAGCCTGATGGATTAATTTTGGTGCGCGACCCGGCGCCGAATCCCATTGCAGCTGGATGCGAGTCCGTAGGCTTGCTGCTTGGTTCCCTCTTGCGCAAGAAATCTGCTCCTAATCCCTCATGATGCGTTTGCTCTCGATTGTCGGCATCCTGGCTTTCCCGCTATTTGCGTTGGCGCAAATTAGCGGCAATGGCGCCAGTGATGACGTGGACGAGACTTCATGGCGCGTGCGTTATGAGCTGGGGCCAGGCGATGTGATTAATTTTGCCTTTTATGGCCGTCCTGAGCTGGATCGACCCGGCATTCGCATTGCGCCGGATGGCACGGTTAGCTACTTGCAAGCGACTAATGTCGACGTGAATGGCCTGACGATTGATGAAGCCCGTTTGGCATTTGAAAAAAAACTCGCGAACAACTTTCGTAATCCGCGTGTGATCATTACACCGGAAGAGGTGGGTAGCAAACGCTATTCAATCATGGGTAAAGTCATGAAGCGTGGAGTGTTCACGCTTGATCGTCCACTTACTTTGGTGGAAGCAGTGGCGCGCGCAGGAGGTGTTGAGGTCGGTCTTTTCGAGCATAACACCATTGAGCTGGCGGACATGGAGCGTTCGTTTGTAGTTCGTGGGAATCAGCGCTTGGAGGTGAATTTTCAAAAACTATTCCTCGAAGGCGATATGCAGCAGAATATCGGCATTGAGCCCAACGATTACATCTACATCGCCAGCAATGTGACCAATGAATACTATGTGTTCGGCGCGGTAGGGCAGCCCGGCGTGCAGAGCTTCACGCCCAACGCCACCGTAGTCACTGCCTTGACGCGCCGACTGGGCTATGCGCCCAAAGCCTGGATGGGCCGGGTAATCGTGGTGCGCGGTAGCTTGACTGATCCACAGGTGTTCGAAGTCGATGTTGCCGACATCTTACAAGGAAAGACGAAAGATTTTCGCTTGGAGCCCAAGGACATTGTGTACGTCGCCGAGCGCCCAACTGCCGAGTTGGAAGAGCTGACGGATCTAGCGATCCGCGCCTTTATTACCAGCGCCGCCGTGAGCTTGGTGAATACCCATACGCCGCACATTATTAATCCCTGATGCTTCGACTTTGCCTGACAGTTTTTTCCTTCGTGGCGCTCCTTTTTTTGGCCGGTTGCCTCCAGGCGCCAGAGCCTACTTTCGACGCCTATGCCCCAACGCTGAAGGTTGAGGAGACTACGGAATTTGAGTCGATTGAACCGGATATGAAGATCACACCGGAAATGCTGGAGCCATCAACGGCGGCTTATCGGCTGGGGCCTGGAGATATACTTGAAATTGAAGTCGCCGAAATTCCCGGGACGCTGGCGCGGACATTTATCATGCCCGATGGAATGGTTTACTATAACCTCGCAGGCGGCGTCAAAGCCGAGGGCTTGACTGTGCAGGGGTTGAGTGATGCTTTGGCGCAAGAGTTGTCCCGCGATTATGCGGAACCAGTGGTCAATATCACCCTGGTGGAAGTGAAGAGTCGTCGCTACTGGATGCTGGGCCGGGTGTATAATCCGGGGCTATACCCGCTGCGCCAGCCAACTACCTTGATCGAGTCGATTGCGATGGCGGGCGGGTTATTCAGTGCGCGCTTTTCTGGTTCGACTGAAGAGTTGGCTGATTTGGGGCACAGCATTGTGATTCGCGATGGCGAGGTGCTGCCGGTTGATTTTACCAAACTCATCCGTGATGGCGATATGACTCAGAATATTTACCTACAGCATAACGATTACATATACCTGCCTTCTGCTCAGGCAAGTTCGGTGTTGCTGCTGGGCCGGGTCAACCAGCCAAAGGCTGTTTCCTATAAAGACGGTCTGACTTTGACTGAATGCATCGCGTACGGCTTGGGACCTGCACAAAAGGCGTATTTATCTCAGGTGGTCATTGTACGAGGCTCCCTGCGTGAGCCACAGGTCGCAGTGGTCGATTTTCATGCAATTATGACCGGGCAGGCGCCAGACGTTCGGTTGGAGCCATCGGATATCGTTTGGATTCCGCAAAACCCGTGGGCAACCGCCTATGATTACCTGAAGCAAGTCGTGCGCAGCGCGGCGCAGGCTATTGCGATTAATGAAGGTTCACGGGTTGCCGGACTCGATACGGGTGCATCTGTCTCGGTGCCAGTTGGAGCAGCTTCTGCTACGGCGGCACCACAACCAGTTGCTCAGCCGGCTGCTGGGGTTGAGTAGGCCTAGAGAGCACTTTTCATCTAAGTTGGCTGATCAGGCCGCAGTGATTTTTCGTGTCCAGCAAGGCGGCTTGAGCGTAGCGCACTGGAAGTGCGTGAGTGAAAAGCCAACGAAGCTGACACGGAAAAGCGCTCGGTTAAAGGCTTGGGGCCAGATTGGAAGGTCGCGGCGTTGGCATTTCAATCACGGGCTTCCAGAGTCGTGTCAGCAACGTTTATTACATAAACGCTGAACCTCACCCAGGATTAGATCTGCGTCAGCCAGGAAAAACCTATCTTCGTAGGTCGCACGAAGACGCGTTGTGGACCTGTGGTGGCTCTTTACCGCACAGACCACCGCTGATCAAATGGGTCTGCTCATCCCAGTCCTGCAGAGCCACCATATAATTGGTCACGCCCCTCGACGCCAGTTGCGGGTCGAGCCGGTAACCCCAAGGGCCCGCCTTCTAGGAAGTATAGACCTGCTCGGCCTCACTCTGCTGCTTGCTGACATAGCGAAGAAACGCTCCCGCGAGCAGAAGCGCTACGTAGCTATTAGCGTGAACATCGTTGCCGGGATTGACGGAGAGGTATTGTTTTTGCTATATCATTGGTTGCCTGCTTGAGCAAGTGCTGGACCCGGTAACTACATGTTATCTTTAGAATGCTCTTATGATTGACCTTCGTAGGGGCAATTTTGGTTTGCGACACGTGTGAGATGGGCTAGGTCTTGAATTTTCTCGAACCTATAGACTTATGCCAGCATTTGATTACCCACTCGATAAACTGAAAACTTACATGGGCCAAAACCCGTGCCCGTCGGATTTCGACGCTTACTGGGAAGAGGCCCTGGAGGAGATGCACGCTATCGACGCCCAACCCGAGCGCGTGAAAGCCGACTTCAAAACTCCCTTTGCGGACTGCTACGATCTGTTTTGGAACGGTGTTGGCGGCGCCCGTGTGCACGCCAAGCTCGTCATCCCGAAGGAGGTTCCCGAGGGCTGCTGCCCGGCGGTTTGCATGTTTCATGGCTACAGCGCGTGGTGCGGTGAGTGGACAAATTTGCTGACTATGGCGGCCTCTGGTTTCGTGGTGGCGTCGCTGGATTGCCGCGGCCAGGCCGGGGATTCTCAGGAAGTGGTTTCGGCGACCTTGAGCACCTTTAAGGGACACATCATCCGTGGTCTGCGCGATGACCCGAAGGACTTAGCCTTCCGCGCGATGTTCCTGGACACCGCGCAAATGGCGGGCCTCGTGATGGACATGCCGGAAGTCGACGCGACACGCGTAGCCTCGCAGGGCGGCAGCCAGGGTGGGGCGCTTTCGCTGGCTTGCGCCGCGCTCGAGCCGCGCATTGCCAAGGTGATTTCGCAGTTTCCGTTTTTGTCCGACTACTACCGTGTGTGGCAGATGGACCTCGCCGAGAACGCCTATGCCGAGCTGCGCGATTTCTTCCGCTGGAGCGATCCGCTGCATGAGCGCGAAGAGGAAATCTTCACCTGGCTGGGCTACATCGACGTGAAAAACCTTGCCCCGCGCATCAAGGGCGACGTGCTCATGGCCATCACGCTGATGGACAAAATCTGCCCGCCGTCCACGCAGTTTGCTGCGTATAACAATATCCATGCGCCCAAGAAGCACCTGATCTACCACGATCACGGCCACGAAGGTCTGCCGCATTGGACGGACCACGTTTACCGCTTCTTGAGCGACTGGATGTAGGACCAGCTAGCGGCCGATGATTGGCTTGATGCCGCCAAAGGCCGCGAAGCAGGAGTTTTTATGCAGGATGTCCACCGGGCGGAAGCCCACGTGGTGCATTAGCTCGATCTGGTAGGTGACGGAGCGCGGGGAGTCCTCTTTGTCGATGTAGGCAAAGACTTGCTCCGCGTAGTGGGCGCCGCCGAGGCCGGTTAAATACTCGCCATAGCGGCGCCACATGAGCTCGTGCACCTGGCCGGATTCGTGGGCGACGAGATCGGTGATCCAAAAGGAGCCGCCGGGCCGCAGTAGGTGGAAAATCATCTCGAAGGCCGCTTCCCAATCGGCGTCGTCGCGCAGGTGGTGCAGCACGGCGGCGGCGATAACCACATCGAAGCTGTTCGTGGGGAACGCGATGTCGCGGAAGTCGCCTTGGTAGGCGGTCACGACACCAGAGTTTTCCGCCTGTATGCGGTCTTCTGCGCGTTCGAGCATGGGCAGGCTCAGGTCGCAAATATCGCAGTCAAAATCCTGCCCGTATTCTCGGCGTAGCTTGATGGTGTTGTTCGCGGCGCCGCAGCCGATATCGAGCACGCGGCGGATGGTGGGCGTGGCGGCAATGGCGGCCTGGGTGATGAGGTCCATCGCCAGAGGCGCGTCAATGGTCGCCGCTTGCCCGGTTTCGAGGTTGGAGAAACGCTCGACGTCCGCATCGAAGCGGGCGCGTATATCGTCCAGTGAGGACTTCTCATGCAGTGGCGTGGCCATGCAGATTATGATACTACTTAAGAGCGTTTCGTCAATGCCATCTGACTGAGGAAATTAGACAGGCTGCTCCGCCGTCTTAGCCGTATTTCTTGAGCCAATCGCGGGTGGCGCGCTTGAGCTTTTTGATCCGCGTTTGCAGTGGGCGGAGCGTTTGCGGCGTCATGTGATCGACGAAAAGCACGCCTTGCAGGTGGTCGTTTTCGTGGAGGATGACGCGGGCAAAAAGGCCGTCACACTTGACGAAGTGGGGGTTGCCCTCGACGTCCTGGAATTTCATTTCGACGTAGGTGTCGCGGACGACTTCGCCGCGAATGCCGGGGAAGGAGAGGCAGCCTTCTTCGTAGGGGGCCTTGGGCTCCTTGGTGGTGATCTCCGGGTTCACGACGACGAGCGGCATGATGAGATCGAGCGGCGGGGTCTTGCCATCGAACTCGTAAAAGAAATCCACTGGTCGGTCGCCGAGCTGCATATCCATGACGAAGATTTGCTTGGCCACGTTGACTTGTTGCGCGGCCAGGCCGATGCCTTCCTCGTCATACATGGTGTCGAGCATGTTGCTCGCGAACTCTTTCAGCTCATCGTTAAACTCGGTGACGGGGGCTCCCTTTTCACGGAGGATCGGTTCGCCAAACTGTGTTACTCTTAAGATCAAAGTGTTGAAGTGTTGAGGTGGGGAAGTGCTTTAGCTACGGTTGGCTTTCGACTTTTCGAGGTAACGGAGAAATCCGCCGATTAAGTTGGCGCTGGTTACCGATAGGTCGTGTAGGCGTTGAAACGTTCCAGCATCAATGTAGTTGGCGTCGAGTAAAGTATATAACTGCGAGCGAAATTCATAGGCAGAGCCCTGGGATATGCGCAGAAAGCGGATCAACTCAGCGCGACTATTGCGTCCATATCCCTCTGCGATGTTTGAGCCAATTGAAACTGCGGAGCGCCGAATTTGATCGCGAAGTCCAAAGTCGCTGGCGAGTGCTTCGTCTTGGCAAAGCAAATATATCTGCTTCGTTAACTCGCGCGCAGCTTGCCAAGCCTGAATGTCCTCAAACTTGTCGATCATAGCCATAGTTACTCAACTTCAACACCTCCCCACTTCAGTACTTCAACACTAAGTCTGAAATCTCGTGATTTCAGACCGGAGCACATCGGCGCTGCGCTTGAGGTTCATGATCATACGGTTGGTTTCGCGGACAGCGTTGGCGGTCTGCTGGGCCGAGGAGCTCAGCTGGCCCATTGCCTCGTTGATCTGGCTGGCACCTTCGGCTTGGCTTTCCATGCCTTCGAGGATCTGGTCAAAGCGTGGGGGCAGCCCCTGGACCTGCTGAATGACGTCCGTCAGGCGGCCGCTAATGTCGATGATTTCGGTGACGCTGCCATCGACCTTGCGGGCGAAGCCGCCCATGTTTTTAACGCCGGTTTGCACGGCGGCGAGCATGTCTTGCACGCTCTGCTCGATCTCCAAAGTGGACGAGGCTGCCTGATCCGCTAGGCGGCGAATTTCGGTTGCGACGACAGAAAAACCGCGGCCATGCACGCCGGCTTTCTTGGCTTCGATGGCGGCATTGAGCGAGAGCAAATTCGTTTGGTCGGCTACCTTGGTCATTGTGGCAATGACACTGGTAATCGCGTAGGCGCGCTCATTGATGAGGTTGAGCTGCTGGGCTACATCGTCGTTGGCGGCCCCGAGTTCCTTCATCGAGGATTGCAGCGCCACGAGCACATCCAGTCCGGACTCTGCCTTGAGCGCGGTGCTCTGCGTGACCTCGTTGACCTGCTTCATCGTTTCGGCCAACTCGCGTGTCGTGGTGGAAATTTGCTTGGCCGTCGCGTTGACTTCGACCGATGCGGTGCCCGTCTGTTCGGCCGCAGAGACCTGCTGTTGCGCGGAAGAATTCAGGTGCGTGGAGACGCTGCTGATCTCTTCCGCCGTCACCTTCACCTTGCCGACGAGTGACTTCAAATTCGTGGCCATAGTCTGCGCAGCGGCGGAGAGCTGGCCGATTTCGTTGCTCGTCTTGCATTTAACTTCGGCGGTCAAGTCCCCCTCGGCGAGTCTATGAGCTGCGTCAGTCAGATTGGCGATGGGATTGGTGATCCCACGCGACATCAGCAATGAGGCAATCAGCACAACGAGCAGTGTAAAGCCAGCGACGAAGACCGAGGCTTGTAGCAGTTGAGTTACGGGGCCAAAGACCTCTTCGCGGTCTACTTTGAGCACGAGGCCAAGGCGGAGGTTGGGCAAGTAATCCCAGATCGCGACCACTTCTTTTCCGCGGTAATCCACATCCAAGGCGCCGCCGCTCATGCCGCGAACTGCGCGTTGTGATGGGTTGAGCGGTTCTCCTTTTGCTGGTTCAAAGTCTGTGATTTTTTTAAAGGCGGCAGTATTTTCATTGCGCAATTTGTTGAGTGCCACGATATCTTCGCCGCGTTTGGCCAGGAAGATGACTTCGCCGGTTTCTCCAAGGCCTGCGGTGTCATCGATCACGGACAATAGCTTGTCATTGCGTGGGGCTAAGGCTACGGCGCCCAGGAGTATGCCATCTTCTAATACGGGAGTTGTGATGAAGAGCGAAGCATTACCGGTGGGAGGAAATATGTCGAAGTCGCCGGCTTGCGGGCTCATTAGTCGGATAGCGCTTTCGAAGGATTGTGCCAGCTCATAGCCGCTATTTTTCGCGTCTCGGAGGTCGCGGCTTTCTGCTGGGAGCGCGGGGTCGCTGTAGACAACGACTCCCTGATTGTTGATCAGAATTATTTGCTCAAAGCCGAGCTTACTGCGGAAATCACGGACGATCGGACGGGCAAATTCCTCTACCTCACGATAGGTGGTGTTGGACTCGATGTCGGGCAAGTCGTCTTTGGTGATTTCGCTCAGATACAGCAGGCTGTATTGGATTGCAGGGCTGTCGGCGACGAGGCCCACGATGTTCTCCACCTCTTCCAAGTAGCCACGAATTTCCTCTAGCTCCAGCTTGGCGATGGACGCCAAGTAGGAGCCTTCGGTGCTGAGTAACGCATCACGGGCCACCAAGTATTGCACCACACTCACGATCACCAGGGGCGCCATGGCAATCGTTAAAAAGTAGATCATGATTTGCCGGAAGAGACGGCGTCCAGTCAGTGGCTTCTTCTCCACCTCTTGCGGGGGCTTGGTCACTCCTTTATTTCGACGCTGCGTCAGCAGCGTGTGGCTGGGGTGGTCGCTGCTCATTGCTTGGGGGCGCTCCACTCGCCATTCCAGCCTTGCTTGAGCATGGCTAGGTATTCATCCCAGGCTTCCATTGGTCGAAACATCGGGTAGGGGGCCGGTCGCACGGGGGCGTCGCTTTCCCATTCGAGACCGAATTGGCCATCACTCTGGATTACGCCGATGCGAGCAGTTTTATAGAGGTGCTGGTTTTGTGGATCGATAAACACCATGCCGCCGGGCGCATGGAAACTACGGTTGCCAATGTGCTCGCGAACGACTTCCGGCCGAGTAGCGGCGATGTCGATCCAATCTTTGTTGTCACTGGCGTTTCGAACGGCCTCTGCCCACAGGTAAACGCCGCTATAGGCCGCATCAATTGGATCAGACGTGACACTGTCGTTACCGTAGGCTTGCTGAAATTTTCGCACAAACTCGCGGTTCTCGCGAGTCGGTACGGACTGAAAGTAATTCCACGCTGCGTAATCGCCAACGAGCAACTGCTTTTCCATGCCCATGCTTTTCAGTAGATTTTCGTCGATGCTAAACGAAATGGCAGGTGTGGTTTGCGGCGTGACTCCAGCTTCCCGCAATGCGCGGAAAAAGGGGCCGTTGGCGTCACCGTTAATGGTGTTCAGGATAAAGTCTGGCTTGGTGTCGACAATCTCCTGCGCAATCTCCTTGAGCTGCTCGGCAAACACTGCCTCGTCTTCTTCGGCTCCGAGTATTAGGTAGCGCTCGCCTACTACTTCACCGCCGAGAGCCTTAAGCTGGTCTTTGATGACTTCATTTGCCGTGCGGGGAAAGACATAGTCTGAGCCGATCAAGTAGAAGCTCTTTGCACCCTTGTCTTTCATTGCCCAGTAAACGGCGGGAATGATTTGCTGATTCGGCGCGGCTCCGGTATAGACGACGTTGGGCGAGCTTTCTGCGCCTTCATATTGGACTGGGTAAAAGAGCAGACCTTCCTCGGCTTGAAGCACCGGAATCATTGCTTTGCGGCTTGCGGAAGTCCAGCCTCCAAAAATTACGGCTACGTCTTCTTCGTCCAGCAGATCGCCGGCGTGCTGTGCAAACACGCGTTCCTTGGATTGCCCATCGCGGATGACGGGCTCCAACTTGATGCCGGGCAGGTAATTGTTGGCGTTGATCTCGTCAATGGCCAGTTGGACGGCGTCGATGACTGGACGCTCGGAGTTGGCCATCGTGCCGGTTGCCGAATGCAAAATACCGACTTTCACTGTCTGTTCCTTGCGCTGCTCGCCACAGCCAACCAGCAACAGTAGGGCGAGCATCAGCCAACTAAGCAGTGTAGAGCGAGTCATCGGTAGCAATCATTTGGCATCGTCGCCTAGCCATCAACTCAAAAGACGCAGCCTGTGATTAGCTGGGTTGTTGGGCATGGGGTTGGACGAGCGGTAGGCGGATGGTGAAAGTAGTCCCCACGCCAGTTTCGGTAACGAAATCGATCTCACCGTGGTGTGCCTCCACTATGGACTTGGCAATTGCCGAGCCTAGACCGGTGCCGCGACTTTTGCCGTATGTGATGAAGGGCGTCCAGAAATTGTTGCGAATTTGCTCGGGGATGCCGTTGCCGTTGTCCGCAATTACGATACGAATGTGGTCGCCTTCGTTGGCGGCCTTGATCGTAATGTTTGAGTCTGGAGTTTCGCCCAGGGCATCGACTGCGTTGCCCACGATGTTTTGCAACACGCGCAGGAGCTTATTCTTCTCGCCTTCGAATTCTGCATCGGAGACATCGAGCTCGATCGTTAGATTTTCTTTGGCAAAGGAAGGTTCGTTGAGGTCCTTGAATACATCAATTAAGTTGCGTAAATTGACGCGATCAATGATCAGCTTTTGCTCGCCGCGGGAAAACTCGGACAGCTCGTTGGCCATCTCGACCATGCGGTCGACCTGTGCAGCGATGTTGTTGCAGATTTTGATGGTCTTGGGGTCTTCACTGTGGCGGGTCTGGAGCATTTGGGCACCGAGGCCAATTAGCGTGAAGGGGTTTTTGAAGTCGTGGATGATACTGTTCACCATGGTGCCGACGAGGCTCATTTTCTCCTGCTGGAGCATGTCGTCGAGGTAGTGACGCGTCGTCTGGTGTAGGTGGTTGACGATACTGCCAAGGATTTGCTCGATCGGGCCGGGGGTGCGCTTAATGAACGTCAGCAGGTCTTCACGGTAGACTTTGGCGATGCTGACTTCGCCCTGGGCAATGGCGCTCAGGGAACGCGGGGCGCCAGTGAAGATGCCGATCTCGCCAAAAAAGTTGCCCGGTTTGGTGGTGGAAATAATGCGGCGTTGTTTGTCTGGAGTTTCGGCGGCGAAGGCCACGATGCCGTCCAGGACGAGGCAGAGGCTATCCGAGGGACTGCCTTCGAGGAAGATCACGTCCCCGTCCTGATAATGATCGACGTCTGCCTGGTCGACCAGTTGCATGACGCTCTCTTGGTCAGAATTTCTGAAAAACGGATGATCGTTTAGCTGCATGCGGGCGCAAAGTTACGACGTAACGGACGGGATTTGTCGGAAATTCATATTCCACACTCTAGGGCGTTCGCATGGCAGGTCTAGCCCAAAAAGCCGCTACTACCGCATAATGAGGAACTTCTGTTGCTCGAACGGGTCTTAATGGCGTCAGATAGCGCACGCTTGATCACTGCTGCCCGTTGGCGCACTCTATGCTCCGGTTTTTGCTTGAATGATCACGAGTTTACGCTATCTCAGGAGTCTTTTGGGAAAGTCGGATTTGCATTGCCGACAAAGAGCTCTTGCCTTCCCACCGAATTTGGCGCGGCGCCACTAACTCACTCATCGGCGGCCGGCCAACGAACACCCACCAAACGAAGTAATGCCTTCATTCGAACACAGTAATTCGCAGCCTAAGGCGCGAGAGGACGATCATTTTCGTCCTGGCGAAGAGGCGTCCAACCAAGACGAATCCGCCGAAGAACAAGCCAAGCAAGCTGGTCTAGGGCAGGAAGCCCTCTCATGGGGAGACCTCGCCAAAGAACCGGAACCGGAGCCCGAACCCGAGCCCGTTCAGGAAAAACCAGCCGAAAGCCAACCAATCGAAGCCGTAGAATCCGACCTGGGAGAAGAATCCCTGGACGATTTTGACATGTCTGGCTTTGACATCGCGGCGGAAGCCGCTACCGAAACCGTCGCCGAAGCTCATGCCGAGGCCACGACTGCCGACGAAGAACCCGTCAAGGAAGAACCCGTTAGCGAGGCGCCTGCCGCCGAGGCCCCCAAGCCTCAGCGCATCGACGACAGCGATCTGCCCAATCCCGGCCCTGCGCTGCTGCAAAATCGCCCGAGCATGGCCAGCCAAGGCGCTGGCCGTAAGCGCAACCGCCCGGAAACCGGTTCAGGCAAGTCCAATCTGCCCGCGGGTCACCCCGGTTTGGTCGAAACTCCAGAAGCTTTTGAAGAAAAGCTGAGCGGTCGTTTCGCCGAAGGTAAGCCCGAGCGCAAGCCACGCAAGCGGTCGGAAAAGCCTGCCAAGGTTGAAAAGACGGAAGCCGCTGAAGGCGCGACGGACGAAGCCGCCAAGGCCAAGCCCGCCGCTGAAGGCGCGACCGGCGAAGAGCCGACCAAGCCCAAGCGCAAGCGTCGCCGCAAGAAGAAGTCTGGTGATGGCGAAGGCCGTCAGCCAGACGGTGAGCAACGCCAAGGGCAGGGTGGCAACAAGCCACGCTCCGAAGGCGGGAAGCCGCGTGAGCAGCGTCAGTCCGGCGGTAAGGACAAGGCCCAGCAAAAACCGCGTGCGGCCAAGCCGGCACCAGCCCCCGAGCCCAAGGGCTTCATGGACAAGGTGAAAAAGTTCTTTGGCAGCCTTTTCGGCGCTCCGACTCCGACCGAGCAACCCAAGAAGCGCGAAAGCCAAAGCCGCGAAGACAAGCCCAAGGGCGATCGTCCGCGCGGCAAGGGTGGCCAAGGTCGTGGCAAGGGCGGCCAGGGGCGCGGTCAAGGCAACCGCGGTGGCCAGAATCGCCAAGGGGGTCAAAATCGTGGCCAGGGCGGCAATCGTCCGGAAGGCCAGGATGGTGATCGCCCGAAGCGCCGTCGCGGCAAGCGCGGCGGTAAGAACCGTCGCCAGGGCAATCGCCAGGGCGAAGGTCGCGAAAATAAGCCTTCCGCTCAAGAGAACTCTTAAGGCACCAGCCAATCATTTATCAGCGTCGTCCCTTCGTGGGGACGGCGCTTTTTTTGCGCCAACTCATATAATGCATTGAACCCACGGCGCGCTTTACTTTTGGTTTAAGCCGTGGCTGCCGCGATGAGCGCGTCGGTCGCTGTGTTGATTACCCATGGATGTATTTCGAATTAACGGGGGCCGCCCCCTGCGTGGTGAGGTGACCGTAAGTGGCGCCAAGAATGCCTGCCTACCAATTTTTGCTGCGACGCTGCTGACCGGGGAAACCTGCGTCATCGAGAACGTGCCGGACTTGTCTGACCTCCGCTTCATGGCGGAAATCATTGAAAACCTCGGCGCCAAAGTGGAGCGCCCCGACAAAAATACCTGGCGCATCACCGCCGCCAATATTACCCACCGCGCCCCTTACGAACTCGTGCGCCGCATGCGCGCCAGCGTTTGTTTGCTCGGTCCGCTCGTTGCCCGTCTGAAGAAGGCCGAGGTCTCGCTGCCCGGTGGTTGTGTGATTGGCCCGCGCCCGATCGACCTGCACCTCAAGGGCTTATCGAAGCTCAATTGCGAAGTCGACGTCAACTCAGGCTATGTCCACGTGGACGCGAAAAACGCCCGCGGCGGGCACGTCTTCCTTGGTGGTCGTCATGGGAGCACAGTCACCGGGACTGCGAATATTTTGATGGCCGCAGTGCTCACGCCTGGCGTGACGCGCATTGAGTCTGCCGCTTGCGAACCGGAAGTCGTCGACCTCTGCAAAATGCTTATTTCTATGGGTGCCGATATTCAGGGCGTCGGCAGCCATTGCCTCACCATTGAAGGTGTGGACCGCCTCAAGGGCACGACTTACCGCGTGATCGACGACCGTATCGAAGCGGGCACCTACCTGATTGCGGGTGCCATGCTCGATGCGGACATTACGGTCAATGGCGCGCATGCCGAAGACCTCTCTGCTCTGCTCGACAAGCTCGAAGAAGCTGGGGCCAACTTTTCCATTGAGCTGGGTGGCCGCATTCGCATTCAAGGCAAGCCCGGCACATTGACCCCGGTCGATGTAATAACCTTGCCGCACCCCGGATACCCGACGGATTTGCAAGCCCAGATGTGCACACTGATGAGCGTTACACCCGGACTCTCGATTATCACTGAGCGCGTTTACCCGAACCGCTTCATGCACGTGCCTGAGCTGCAACGCATGGGCGCAGACATCGCGATCGAGGGCGCGAGCGCGATCGTTAAAGGCCGCCGCAACCCGCTCTCCGGTGCGCCCGTTATGGCGAGTGACCTCCGGGCGAGCGCGGCGCTCATCCTGGCCGCGATGGCCGCCGAAGGCGAAACCTGGGTGCAGCGAATTTACCACCTCGACCGCGGCTACGACGGCTTTGAGAAGAAGCTCCAGGCCTTGGGCGCGGACATTGAGCGCCTCAAGCAGGACGTGATGCCGAAGGATTTGTCGGGCGAAGGTTAACCCATCCGCGCCGCCTGAGCCATGCCCCGATTCCTGCAATGCCTGTTGTTTGCCTGGTTCACGCTGGGTGCCTCGGGTTTGTCTGTGGCAAAGACCACTTCCCTCGATTTGCCGCTGGTCATGGACCTCGTAGAAGGCTGGTCAGCGGAATCGTTTGCCGGGCTGGCGAATTACTTTGATTTGCGGAAGGATCCCGGCTCGGCGGGGCTGATGATCAAAGTGGAGCGAAATCATCCGATGGCGGAAGCAGATATCTCGCTGGCCTTGGATCAATTTGTGCGGCTTACGGTGCAGAATGCTAAAGACTCCGGTGCGCCCACCCCGGGAGACCCGGAGTTTATTCCTATCATTGGCAAGTTTTATCAGGGGCAGGCGGTGATGGTTCCGGTGAACCTTGATCTGGGGTTTTATTCTGCACGGATCATTTTAACCGATGGCCGCCAATCGCTGGACTGCAACTTTCACGGCAAAGGCGGGGAGTGGTCCGAGGCCGAAACGATGCTATTGTCCATTCGCCGCAATGCCTGGAATCAACTGGGTCCGGCGACAGTATTGGCCGAGAAGAACGACGGTGATGGCCGTGTGGCGGTGATGTTTTCCCGCATCGCTGACGATGGCCGCGTGACGTATCACTTGTCCGTCGTTAAAGAAGACAGCGACCCAACCTGGACGAATGGAAATGTGTTGATCCTCGATGCGCCCATCATGGATTTCGAATGGGGCAAGGCGCGACAACTCCAAGTGAAAACGCCGGACGGTGCGCAAGTGTTTTATCGGAATGGATTCCCCATGCAAGCCGACGCCATCGTGAAATTTGCGAACCGGCCGATGACGAAGGTTCTCGAAGCAGAGGAGAAGACGACTCCGCAGGCCATGACTTTTCAGGCCGAGCCGCCCTGGCAATGGGAATACGTGGATGAAGAGGACGGCCGCTACCTCTTTGGCACCTTGAGCGATTCGAAGGCAACGATGACGGTGCACCCGCAAATTGCTGGCCTGACCAAAAGCGAAGGCAGCGCCCAATTGCAGCTAGATATGTTTGCGGAAGCTTTTCCCCGTGGCATTGAACGCAACTTGGATACGCCAATGGAAGTGCTCGAAATCTTGCCTTACGACTTCGAGGGTGACGCCTTTCATGGCCGAATGATGCTCGCAACGATCCGCGCGAAGAAGGACGGCAGCGTGTTTTGCGTTGGTTATTTTTACCTGACCGATGGCGTGGATATCTACATGGGCCAATACAACGGCCCGAAAGAAATGGCCGCTGCCGCCCGCGAAATTCTGGGCAGCGCGCAGCCGTACCAGCCGGAGTAATGACGCATTGGACGCAGATGCTTGGGAAAAAACTTCCGTTTCCGCCGCGATGTCTTTAACTGCTCACCATGCCCGACGATGCTAAAGGAACGGATTATCTCTCGCAGGTGCTGGAAACGCCGGAGTCCGCCGTGGAGAAAGCGCTGCGACCACTGAGTTTTGCGGACTTTAGCGGGCAGGGCAAAACCAAGGAACGGCTTGAGGTGATGGTCGGCGCGGCAAAGTCACGCGGCGAACCGCTCAACCACATCTTGCTCCACGGCCCGCCCGGGCTCGGCAAGACCACCCTCGCGCATATCCTCGCCAACGAGATGGAGGCCGACATCAAGCTGACCAGTGGCCCAGTCATCGATAAGGCGGGTGACCTTGCCGGCTTGCTCACCAGTTTGCAGGAGGGGGACATTCTCTTCATCGACGAAATCCACCGCATCCCCAAGAGCGTCGAGGAGTATCTTTACTCGGCGATGGAGGACTACCGCATCGACATCATGATCGATCAGGGGCCCAACGCGCGCAGCGTCCGTCTGTCGATTCCGCGCTTCACGCTCGTCGGCGCCACCACCCGCACCGGTCTGCTGACCGCGCCGCTGCGCAGCCGCTTCACGCTGCAAACCCGCCTCGATTATTACAACCGCGATACGCTCGAAAAAATCGTCCGCCGAAGCTGCAAACTGCTGGGCGTGCCAATCAACAATGAAGGCGCTGCCGAGGTCGCCGGACGCGCCCGCGGCACCCCGCGCATCGCGAACAATTTGATCAACTTCGCCCGCGACTATGCGCAGCAGCGCGCCGATGGCGAGATCACGGGCCCCGTTGCCTCGAAGGCGCTGGAGCTCCTGGAAATAGATCGCAACGGCCTCGACGAAATGGACAAGCGTATCTTACGTCTGATGGCGGAAAACTACCGCGGTGGCCCGGTAGGTCTCGGGACGGTGGGTGTTGCTGTTGGCGAAGAGCAGCATACACTGGAGGAAGTGCACGAACCTTATTTGATCCAAGAGGGTTACATTGCGCGGACTCCGCAAGGTCGCGTTCTCACGCCGAAGGCTTGGAGCACTATTGGTCTGAAGCCAGAGAATCCAGGGGGGCAGAGTTCTCTGTTTGAAGGTTGATTCTTCGAGTTGTGGATGCCGGCGCGAGGCGTCCATAGGGCAGAGCGGGGACCATTCGCGCCTTGTCCCAATTATTTTGCATTTGGCATGCTATAATTTTGTGTTCTTGAACGGGCACACGATTTATGGGCACCGATGTGATTCGGCTACGTGTCAATGAGTTATGAATGACTGAATGGGTAGGTTGGTGCAGGGGGGCGCTTGCCGCTACCTGGAGGTGTGGATTTGGCAAAGCAGGCTCTAGAGATAACATGAAGTTGCCGGGTCCAGCACTTGCTCAACCCGGCAACTGATGATAGATCAAAAACAATACCTGGCCGTTAAGCTCGGCATCGAT
>JAVDPD010000035.1 GCA_031296935.1 Cerasicoccus maritimus | reverse complement strand
TACGATTTCGAATATCCATGCTTAAGGCTTTCATGAATAAATACTGCTAACACCTTTTTCAAAAAAGGCGCCTAGAAAATCTGTCTATATCAAGAAAAAATGCGCTAGCTGTTCAGGGTTTCTTCCTTCCCCTTACGGCTTTGCATAGAATTGTCCTCGCCCTTATCCTTCTTGCGGTCCTTGCGGTCACGGCGCTGGTAATAACGATAGACGTAATCCGTTGAGCTATAAGAATAACCGTAATATCCATAGCGCTGAGCACCCGCTCCCTTGACCGAATTCAGGATAACGCCAAGCACATTGACGCCCACCTTGTCAAAGTCCTGTAGGACACGCTTAGCCTTATTGCGGTTGACCGCATTTTGGCGAGAAACATAGACAACCTCATCAACAACCTCACCCAACTGCAAAGTTTCCACGAAGATGCCAGCTGGTGGAGTATCCAGCAGAACCAAGTCGAATTCCTTTTTTAACTGAAACAACAATTCCTCAAAACGAGGCTGGGAGAGCATTTCTGTAGCGTTCTTAGACGTGCCACTAGCTGGTAACATCCACATGTTCTCCTCGAGTTGCACGATGCCTAATTCACTGTTCGTTTTGAGAGGTATCGAGTCTTGAACCTCTTTCTTAGTGTTCCACCAATTTAAAAATCCTTTCTCATTATCCAGCTTGTAAAAGCGGTGGAGAACGGGACGCCGTAAGTCAAAGTCGATGAGCAGGACTTTCTTACCATGCTTGGCGAACGTAAAAGCAAGGTTGGAGACCAGAGTCGATTTCCCCTCACCAGGTATCGTGCTAGTCACGAGGATGGACTTGGGAAATTCCCGCTCAGAAAGCATTGTAATCTGACCATACAGGACTCGAAATGCCTCCGAGAGAGAATCATTCATGTCATCACGAATCGCATAAGGCAGCTTTTCCGGATCAATGCGATTACTGCGGGGCACTTCACCCAACAATTCGCGTTCCAAGTAGACTTGTACGTCCCAGTAACCATGCAAGCGATTGTTGACCAACTCGAGCAAGATCGGCACGCCCAATGCCACAATGAAGAAAAGACCAATCGATTTAGTAATGATATCATTGCGATTTGGCGAAAAGGCCCATGAGGATGGCGCAGCATCGTCCAGCACACGAATATTGGTGTTGTCCAATTGTGCTGAGATCGTCGTTTCATTCATGCGAGAAAGAATCTGCTGATACAGCGAACGATCACTGTCCACCTCACGACGCATAGCATTGTACACAATTCGTAGCTCATCCAAATCAAGCGAATCCTGCTCTGCTCTCGCCATTTCCGCCTGCAAGTTGCTGAATTTACGATTCGCACCAGCCAGTTGAGCCCGGAGGTCGGCTACCGCCTGTCGCACGGCCTCATCAATCAAATTTTGATTCGCATCCAATTGATTTTGGTTGTCAATCATCTTTGGATGCCTTTCCAAGTAGCGGTGCTCCAAGAGAGCTCTGGCAGCCTTCAGGCTTTGACGTTGTGAGGCTAATTCACTGATGCCTGCGTATTGGCTGATCACGGGGATTTGCAATAAATCCACATTATTCTCTAAAGCCTCATCGACCTGCTGGAGCTGTGTCTCAATCGCCAGCTTCTCCACACGCGCTTGGGTCAGCGCCGTATTAAAGCTCTGCAAGCGACTTAGAATAACGTCTTGGCTCTCATCGAGAGAGATCGTGTTATTTTGACGACGAAAATCTTCCAAAGCCTTCTCACCCTTAGCGACCTTTTCCTTGAGCTTATCCGCTTGAGCTTGAAGAAATTGATTCGCCGAAGTTTCGCCCACTGTGGTCCTCTCCAAAAGGTATTGGATGTATTCACTGACGTAGCGATTTGCGATCAATGCCGCCATTTCAGGGTCTCGATGCGTGGCGGTGAAATAAAATACCTGGCCTTCTGGCAAACTTATGCTGACTTTAGAAATAATTGAACCAAGGTTGCCCTTGGATTCCTCGGTATCATAAGGCTGCGTAATTCTGGCAGCTTCTTTTTCGGTAAAGCTTCCGACGACGCGTCGATTGAAACTCCGACTACGCATTTGCGACAAATGGTTGCGTAACTCAGTGCTGCTACGAACAGTATTATCAACAACCTCAGCAATATCCACCACGCGATCAGATTTCGACTCGATTAGCATGGTGGCCGTCGAACGATACAAAGAGGGCTCTTTAAGTTGAAAGAAGGCAAACAAACAGGAGCAAAGTAATCCTAAACTCACGCCGATTAACCAGCGTTCGCGGATCATCAAAAGATAATCCCGCCAATTTCTGACTGGTGTGGGAATCGCGCCAGCAGCTGGCTTCTTAGGATTTAAAGACTTCCGAACTTGGTTCTGAGACATGGTCAGTTAGTGTGTAATAATGCAGTAAGTAGACTAAAGGGCAGCAATAGCTGAGTAGGCTGAGGCTAGAAAAGACGCTCAGGCACATAAATGATATCGCCCGGATAGATGAGGTATTCATCCTTATCATTCCCCTCATCTTGGTCTTCAATCATCGACTCAACGTCTACAATAAAGAACTCTTGGGTTCCATCCGGCTTTTTGCGAGTTACCTTAACTTCGGAGCCTCGTGCAATACCAGTAAATCCACCAGCACGCGCAATTGCCTCAACGATATCAATGGAATCTCGCTCCACCGGAAAAGGCACTTGCCCCTGTGAGCCAAGCTGCCCAAAGACTGAGTATTCGCGTGCCACATAACCCGAAACGGTAACATAAACCTGTGGGTCTCTCAGCAAACGCGCATCAATAAAAGCCTCCTGAATTTTATATTCCGCCTCTCTAATTGTGAGCCCCAGCAAATCGATTTCACCAAGCATCGGAATTCGAACTTTGCCATTTGCGGGTATAAGTTGCGAAACTGTTAGTTCAGGCTCTTGAAAGACCCTGATCTCAACAGTATCCGTGACATTTAGCTTATAGTTGGCGGGTAAGACAATTTGAGTAGTTGTCTCGCCAGAACCTCCAGCCGCAGATTGCCCGCCGCTCCCAGAATCGGTTGATTGAGCTTGCAGAGCAGAAAATGCGAGCGAAAGAAAAGTCAGTTGTAGCCAGCGTAAATGGTAGCGCATAAATAAATAAAACAAATGTAGGATAGTAGAGAGTGAATACTTGCTTAGCAAGCTTCATTTGGGACATCCGAGCATCGCGACCAGCAACAGCATCAATTGTTCCTCATCCTAACACAACAGTCTCAATTTGCCGAAAAGTGGAATTTGAACTGCAAATCGATGGGCACCGCAAGTAGGATTGCATTGTAAGAATCCAATGTATTCAAGACCTGTAATCTTCGATGACAACGTAGCAATAGCGGACACAAAAGCTACGTAAAAACTCTTAGCGCCAGCATACGATTCCAGGATTGCTGCTCCCAAAACGACGTTGACAGGCACTTTTTGTTCAATATGAATTGAATCTTTTAATCGCGGTAAAAATCACCGAGCACAACTACACTACTATCAGCTACATTGGTTTTCCTGAAAAAACAGGTTCCGACCAAGGGCGGCAGCGTAGCTGGCAATAGGCATTCAACAGTTGTAAGATGCAGGAAACCATCATAACTCCCGGATCAGGCGTTGGTTCTATTTGGAAAACCATCTCTCAAATGAGGAGCAATTTCCCGATGAGCTGGGAACTAGCTAAGAGAATGCTGATCAGGGACATACGTGCGATGTATCGCCAATCGGTCCTAGGCTACGCATGGATACTGTTTCCCCCGCTCGCCAGTAGCATCATCTGGATCTACCTCAACAACCAGAAGATCATCAACATCAATACGGGCTCAGTTCCCTACCCGATATTTGTCCTTAGCGGCAACCTGCTCTGGGCGGTATTTAACGGGACCTTAAGCGGCATGCTCAGCTCACTTCTGGACGCCCGAAGCATGCTCTCAAAGATAAACATCCCGCACGAATCGCTACTGATCAGCTCCTTCGGCAAAGCAGCTGTCAACTCGCTCGTGCCCTTGCTACTACTGATTCCGATCCTTCCTTTTTACCTGAAAAGCTTTTCAGCGCAAATGCTGCTTTTCCCGCTAGGGGTTCTACTCATCATGCTGATGGGTAGCATGTTCGCGATCCTTCTCATTCCGATCGCCACGCTGTACACCGACACCGCGCGAGGCATTCAACTCGTCCTCCGGTTTGCCTTCTTCCTGACGCCCGTCGTCTACCCACCGCCCCAAGCTGGCATTGCTAAGTTCATTTGCGACCTAAACCCCCTTTCACCACTTCTCATTACCACACGCAGCTGGCTTATTGGCGATGGCCCCACCTACGTCAGCATCATGATGATCGCTACAGTTGCGATTGTCTTGCTCTTGGCTGTTGCCATCGTGATTTACAAAATCTCAATCCCGTATCTAATCGAGCGGCTCTCAGCTTAGTTTCTTGCTCATGTCAGACTCAGAAATACTGGTAGACGCTCAACATGTCGGCAAAAAATTCTGCCGCTCCCTTAAACGCTCACTCTACTATGGCGCGGGGGACATCGCCAAGGCAGTCAACCCATTCACCCATACCCAGAATGATATTTTTGAGAAACCCGTTTTACGCAAAAAGGAGTTCTGGGCAGTACAAGATGTCAGCTTTCAGCTGAGACGTGGTGATTGCTTGGGGTTACTCGGCCATAATGGAGCCGGTAAAAGTACCCTGTTAAAAATCCTGAATAACCTGATCAAGCCAGACACCGGTCAAATTATAATGCGCGGCCGCGTATGCGCCTTGATTGAGCTCGGCGCCGGCTTTAACCCCATTCTGACCGGGCGGGAAAACATCTACAACTCAGCAGCGTTGTTTGGCATTCCCAAGAAAGTGGTCGACCAGAAGTTCGATGAGATTGTGGCATTTTCCGAGCTGGAAGAGTTTATCGATACGCCCCTACAAAACTATAGCTCGGGCATGCGTGTTCGACTAGGCTTTGCGGTCGCTATCCAAATGGAACCAGACGTGCTGCTGCTAGACGAAGTTCTAGCCGTTGGTGATATTGCCTTCCGCATCAAATGCTTGAACGCAATGTTTGAGATACTGAAGCACTCCGCAGTGATTTTCGTGAGTCACTCGATGTCCCAAATTCATCGGATCTGCAATCAAGTTTGCCTCTTGAGCCACGGCCAAACCGCATACTTGGGCAACGACGTTGGTGAGGGGGTCCATAAATACTTTCAACTCGCTCCAAACCAAAAAACAACACAGATAGGCGATGGCAGTATCTCAGTCGATGACATCAAAGTACTCCGCATTAGCCCGACTGGCAAGCGTGAATCGATTAGTGAGCTATCTCACGGGGACACGCTAGAAATAGAATTTTATGCCAGCAGCAAAAAAGGGCCTGTTGACTGCAACTTCTCAATGGTCGTGTGGAACAGTGAACTCTACCCCATTGACACTTACGTCGATGGCGATGCAAAGCCGCACAAGATTTCGCTGAATGGCGAACCTGCCAAATTTATCGTTCGCGCAGAATCCATTAAGTTGGCGGCCGGTCTATTTAGCGTGAGTTTCCACTTCACACAACCTCCACACAACAAAGTGCTATCTAGAATTGATGGCGCAGCATCATTCACCATGAAGGGGCAAGTCCAAGGACAGGCGAGCCAATTCACAACGACGACACTCACCAAAAGCTGACCTGCGACGATGCAACGAAAAGCATTCATCATTCTAACAACACAGCGTTCTGGTTCTACTTATTTGCGACTGTGGCTAAACAACCACCCCGACATCCGCTGCCACGATGAACTGTTCCTCCCAAACCACAATGGCAGCGAGTCCTTTTCCTCTTTTCTAAAAAGCCGTTTCTGGGCCCGCTCCGCTCACAAAGAATTTCTCGCCAGACAGGCCCCAAAAGCCTTCCTCTATCATCATTACCTGAAGTCTTATGTTGGGAGCATCCTTTCGGATAGCCCCCATGCCCTGCCCAGCAACTCGCATCATCCTTCCAAAGATGCAGCGCCCACTGGATATCAGTGCGAAGCAAAGTGGGTCGGCTGGAAGCAGATGGACAATCACCTCCGCGCGCTCCCTAAGCTCGAAATGTTGCTGATAGAGCGCAACACCCACGTGATCATTCTGCGGCGGGAGAAACTACTCGACATCTACGCCTCCAGAAAGGTCGCAGAGCACAGGAAAGTCTATCATTCCGAGAACTCTGCGTCGTTGGCTGATCTAAAGATCAAACTAGACACCAAGCACCTGATCAAGCACCTCGCTGGAATCACCAACGGACTAAAAATTGCGAAAGAAAAACTAGCAGGCCTGCCTTCCGTCAGCATCTCCTACGAAGAGCTGACAGCACCCGACACCAAGATGCAGACGATCAAGCGATGCTTCGACTTTCTGGAATTAGATGACTCTGCCGCCAGCGAACCCAGCCTGATCAAACAGGTGGACAAACCCGTCGCTGATATCATCGAGAACTACGAGGAAGTTGTCCAAGCACTCAAATTAAATGGATACGATGCCGACGGCCGCGTGATCGAAAGCTAATCCCATTTTCATCCACTTTCTTCAGCCCAAACACATGAAAGCAGTCATCCTAGCCGGAGGTAAAGGCACCAGAATCTCAGAGGAAACCAGCATCCGCCCCAAACCCATGGTGGAGATTGGCGGCCGGCCGATACTCTGGCATATAATGAAAACATATTCCCACTATGGGATTAACGATTTCATTATCTGCGCCGGGTACATGCAGTACTTCATCAAGGAATACTTCTCGAATTATTTCCTGCACTCTTCGGATGTCACCTTCGACATGGCCAAGAATGAGATGCACGTTCATCACCAGCGTTCCGAGCCGTGGAAAGTCACCATTGTCGACACGGGCGAGGAAACGATGACCGGCGGACGCCTCTTGCGCGTGCGCGACTACATCGAAGCTAATGAAACCTTCTGCTTCACTTATGGCGACGGCCTTGGCCAAATAAATGTCGCTGAGCTAATTGCTTTCCACCGCGAAAAGGGACGCTACGCCACGCTGACTTGTGTGCAGCCTCCCGGTCGTTTTGGAGCCCTGCAGTTTGCCGACGAAACCATCGTGGCCAGCTTTCAGGAAAAGCCACGCGGAGACGGCTCGTGGGTCAACGGCGGTTATTTCGTTCTCGAACCCAAAGTCTTTGAATACCTAAAAGACGACGCCACCATCTGGGAGCGTGAGCCACTAGAAAAGCTGGCCGCCGAAGAGCAACTTTCTGCTTATCGCCATCAAGGGTTTTGGCACGCGATGGACACCTTGCGCGATAAGACTCATCTCGAAGGCCTTTGGCAAAAAGGCGCTCCTTGGAAAGTCTGGTCATGACTTCACTCGAAACAACTTTCCGCAACAAACGCGTTCTCGTCACTGGCCACACTGGCTTCAAGGGAAGCTGGCTATGCGAGTGGCTACTCGCGCTGGGCGCGGAAGTTTACGGGCTGTCTCATCGCGGTGATTTTCCCCTCTTTCAAAGCCTTGGTCTGAGCGAGCGCATCAAGCATCACCAATTGGGAGACATCCAAAACGCAGTGGCGCTCCAAGACTTCATCCAGGATGCCCAACCAGACTTTGCCTTTCACTTAGCTGCACAACCGCTGGTGCTGGCGTCCTACGAATCGCCCGTGGAAACCTTTTCCACGAACGTCATGGGCACCTGCCATTTTCTGGAAGGAATGCGCACATTGCAGAAACGTTGCGTCGCCATCGTCATCACCACCGACAAATGCTACGAGAATAAGGAATGGCTGCATAGCTATCGCGAAAACGATGCGATGGGCGGGAAAGATCCCTATAGCGCCAGCAAAGGCGCTTGCGAATTGCTCATCGCCTCTTATCGCCGCAGTTTTTTTGCGCCGCAACACGACTCCCCCATCACGATTGCCAGCGCACGAGCAGGCAATGTCATTGGCGGCGGTGACTGGGCAGAAAACCGAATCGTTCCAGACTGCATGCGCGCGCTGATCGATGGACAACCAATCCTCGTGCGCAATCCGGTCGCCACCCGCCCCTGGCAGCATGTGCTCGATCCTTTGAGCGGATACCTGAAACTCGCGGCGACCATTTCCCAACACTCCTCCAACGACCTTGAGTTCTTGGAAGAGCTGACTTCGGGCATGAACTTCGGGCCACAAACCGAAGCCAACCGAACGGTCTGCGACCTAGTTCAAGAGATCACCCAACACTGGCCTGGCCCCTGGGAAAGTCTTCCCCCAAAAGGCATCAAGCGCGAAGCTGGCAAACTGGCGCTGAGCATCGACAAGGCTTTCCACCTGCTCGACTGGGGCCCGACTTGGGACTTTTCAAAATCGGTGGAGATGACGACCCGCTGGTATCGCGCAGTCCATGAAGGCGCGGCGGCCATCGCGATCACTCAAGACCAGATTCAGCAATACGCTGCGAAATTGGACAATTTGACTACCACGCAACCATGAAGATATCCGTTTCCCAATACATCGTCGACTACTTGAAGCTGCGCGGAGTCAGCAAGGTCTTCGAATTGTCCGGGGGCATGATCATGCACCTGATCGACAGCCTCGAGCAAGCCGCAGACATCGATGTCGTCAATGTTTACCACGAACAATCCGGGGCCTTTGCCGCAGACGCCGTCGGACGCCTGACGGGCAAAGCCGGCGTCGCGTTGGGCACCAGTGGCCCGGGTGCCATCAACCTGCTAACCGGCGTGGGCAGCAGCTTCTTTGACAGTTCGCCCACGGTCTTCATTACGGGTCAGGTAAACCGGCACGAGCAAAAGGGCGAGCAGCCCATCCGCCAACTAGGTTTCCAGGAAACAGACATTGTCGCGATGGTGAAGCCCATCACCAAATGGGCGCTTAAACTGACCGAGCCCGAGCAAATTCTGGGGGCCTTGCCAAAGGCCTTCGACGTGGCGGAGTCAGGCCGTCCCGGCTCGGTGTTGTTGGATATTCCAATGGATATTTTCCGAGCGGAAATTGAAGTTCCATCGCTTGAATTTCCTGAAGACACATCATCCAGTCAGCAGCCATCGACAGAAGATATTTATGAGCTCCTCAATGCGCTCAGGTCCGCAAAGAAGCCGTTGATTCTCGCTGGCGCAGGCATACGCGCCGCAGGCGCTGCAACTGAATTCTGCCAGTTCGTTGAGCAGTCGGAAATTCCAGTGGTCACCTCCCTGCTCGGCTTGGATATCCTGCCCGCATCCCACCCTTTGCGCGTGGGCATGATTGGCACTTATGGCAACCGCTGGGCGAATCTGGCCATTGCAAACAGTGACTTGCTCCTCGTCCTCGGTAGCCGCTTGGACATTCGCCAAACGGGAGCTATTACGGAATTCTTTACCGAAAACCGAAAAGTCATCCACGTGGATATCGAAGCGGCTGAGATGAACAATCGCGTCAAAGGCTGCCAAGCGATTCATGCGGATTTAAAAGCCTTCTTTAAAGCCATCGGCGACCAAGCGCCATCCCTCGCCGGTAAAACTCAACCCTGGCTGCAAGAGATCAACGACCTGCGCCAAAAATGGCCTCACACGGAGGAGCTGCAGAACGTCAATGGCATCAATCCGAACGATTTCATCCACCAGCTTTCCAATGGTCGCCAAGCTGCGGCCTATTGCATCGATGTGGGCCTCCACCAAATGTGGTCAGCGCAGTCTCTGCAACTGCCGGAGAACTGCCGTTTCCTGACTTCGGGCGGCATGGGTTCAATGGGATTTGCACTTCCAGCAGCGCTCGGCAGTGCCTTCACCTATGGCAACCAGCAACCCATAGTGATGATTGCGGGCGATGGCGGATTCCAGGTCAACATTCAAGAGCTACAATCTGTTCAGCATCATCAGCTCCCCATCAAAATGATCGTGCTGAACAATCATTGTCATGGCATGACGCGCCAATTTCAGGACACCTATTTTGGCGCACGCTACGCTGGAACTTATTGGGGCTATTCCACCCCAGACTTCTCCAAAGTCGCTGCTGCCTATGCCATTGAATCCAAGCGCATCAGTCAGGTCAGCGAGACCAAGAGCGCGATCGATTGGCTTTGGGAAGATCCTCTGAAGCCGCAACTGCTAGAAGTCGATATCGACATGAAGGTGAACTCGTATCCGAAGATTGCCTTTGGTAAACCCATATCAGAAATGGAGCCTCACGCATCACCCGTGCAAATGGGCGAAACGCGGTAGCGAAGAAGACTCTAAAGCAACTCCTTGCCACCGAGGCATTCTTCGCTGATGTGCACGTTATCTGTCATCGTCCCCACGTATAACCGCGCTCATTTCCTTGAGAAATGCCTGGAAGCGCTGGTCCCTCAGATACGTGCGGCAGGGAAACGAGCCGAGCTCATCATTCTGGACAATGCCTCGGCTGATCACACGCAAGCAGTCACAGAGCCCTATGCTAATGGCGACCAAATTCGCTATGTGCGCCATGCGGAAAACTTCGGCGTCATCTACAACATTTCCATCGGTCCAAGGGAGTTCGCTAATGGGAAATACGTTTGGATTCTGGGCGATCATAACCTCATTATGCCCAACGCTCTTGAGCGCATCATAAACGAGCTGGACTCCCACCCAAAGCTGGAATTGTTTTACACGAATTTCCGCTGTGCGATTTATCCAGACCAATGGCCTGACTCTTGCCCGAAAGGATTCTACGGCGATTTTGATTACCTGGGCAACCATCGCACCGAAACGCAAATCGTGCCGAAGTGGGGTGATCTACTTGATGCGAAAAGCGGATTTTGCACGCAACTCTACGCACAAATTGTCCGAACGAAAATCTGGTCGGATTACTGGATAGATCGCCCCATACCAGAAACGTTTCGCTGCGGATTGTCGACCTATCCGCACACCTGGATGCTTGCGGAAACGAGCTTCGATAAGCCAGCTCGTTTTCTACATGAACCTGCATTAACCATTTTTAATGGCGCGCAACACTGGGGTGACCCAACCAACAGGCTCAACGTTCTGCTCTATGGATTCAGTGACTTGGCAAAGCTTTTCAAACGTAAAGGCTTTAGCGAAGAACGATTTGGCTCTGCTGTCCAATACACCCGCTGGCGCGTGAACAAACTCATGAAAAGCTCATTTCAAGTTTCGGGAAAAACGGACTGGATACTGTTTACGCGATCAAGTTACATTGCAGCAAAGCGGTGCCCCTGGGCCCTTTCTGGCATACTTGCAACTCTGTTCTGGAACTCCCCCAACCCGATTCTGCGCGCCATGCGCAAGGTGTACCTCCAAGCCCAGAAAGCGAGCGTGTATCTCTTCAAAAATTGCCGACCAGCACGCTGGTTGCGCAAACTGCGTGAATCATGACTGGCGCGAACGTCAAACGCTATGCAATCGCATTTTCCTTCGATGAGAATATCCTCGTCGCAGCGCAGGTAGCCATCCACTCACTACTGGTAACGGCCCCCGAAAACGTTCGCTACGACATCGTTCTGACTTACGCCAAGCATACGCTCAGCGAAGCGAGTCTGGCAAAAATCGTTACACAAATCGAAAGTGCAGGACACACGTGCCATTTGATTGATGTCGGTGATGCATTCAAGGAGTGTTTTGAAATCCGAGGCATTACCGTGCCAACATATTACCGGCTGCTGCTTCCAGAACTACTCCCCTCCGTCGACCAGATCATCTACTCCGACGTAGACATCATCTTCCGCCAGTCGCCGCACAGCGCCGCCGACTTACTCACAGAAGACGATTGGCTGGCCGGTGTTAAAAATGTCTATCGCAACAAGGACGTAAAATACCTGCAAGAGCTGGGACTTGAATCGGGCAAATACATCAACGCGGGCTTTATCGTAATGAACCTGAGCAAAATGCGCGAGCATTCCCTGCAATCCCGGTTCATCGAAATGTCGCGCACAGACTACACTTATCAGGACCAAGACATCCTGAACATCACTTGCGCTGGCCACATCCGCTATTTGCCCGAACGTTACAATATCCACGCCATGCATGATTATTCGGAGGGCGCTGGCAAGCTCACTCCCGACCTCGATGAAGAGCTAAAGCAAGCAGTAGTCCTGCACTATGCAGGCGTAAAGCCGTGGAACTCCAATGCTTGCTTCTACTATGACCAATGGTGGGAGGCTTACCGTCAAAGCCCTGCCTATGACTTCGACTTTTATTTTAAACATCAACGCGAGTCGATGGCCCGGCAACAAAGGCAAGCCCACATTGCCGGCGGTCAATGGGCAAAGATGCAACACATGACCAAGGCGCAGCGCTTGCGCAGTATTTTAAAGCCTTTCTTCTGGTCCTAATATGATGCGCATCGACATTTGTGGCTATGATTCTCCCGTGCATAACGGCGGCCCCCTGGAGTGGCTCATGCGGATGCCGGAAGAGTTTCGCGAGCGCGGTTTGGACTGTCGCATCTTACTTTTCGGTTGGGCACCCAAAGACGAATGCATCGCCTATCAGTATTTCAAGGCCAACAATTTTCAGGTTCACTTTGCTGATTTCCAAGACACACACACGAATGTCCGCTGGCTGCTGCAACAGGCTCAGAATGATACGCCAGCAATATTCGTAGCCAACCATGTCGTGCCTGCCTACTATGCCGCAGGCTTCCTGAAACAGTCGGGAGTCGCCACGGTCGGCGTCATTCGCTCAGATGACGGCTTTTACCACGGACTGATCAATCAATTTTGCTCACGTAAAAACCATTGGGCGCCAACCGCAGTCGCATGCGTTTCTGAATTCCTTAGAGAGCAAGTTATACGCGCCAACTCCCTAGCGCCGAACCAATGCCGGACGATCCCATCTGGAGCCATCATCCCCGCTGAAACCGCTGCCCCAAAAGGAAAAAAGTTTCGTGCGTTGTATGCTGGGCGTCTTTGCTTTGAACAGAAGCAAGCCCTGAAAATGGTCCAAGCGCTACACTTTGCTAAGCAAGCGACCCCGAACCTCGAAGTTGAATTGATCGGTGATGGTAACGCGGTATCCGCAATCAAAGACTACATCGAGCAGGAAAACATCGACTGGATCAAACTACGCGGAGCCCTTCCCACTAAAGCGGTTCGGAACGCCATGCTCAGCAGTCATTGCCACGTATTACTGAGTGACTACGAAGGCACGCCAATGGCAGTAATGGAGGCCATGTCCTGTGGGCTTCCGCCTATCTGCCTGAGCACTCGCAGCGGCATATCCGACCTGATCACTTCGGGAGAATCTGGCATCATCGTTGAAGACCGCGAGCAATCTTTCTCCGATGCGGTGCGCCAACTGTCGCAAGACGACGCACTTTGGCGCAAGCTGTCCACTGCTGCGCGAGCAAAGGCAGAAACAGAGTTTTCCGTCAATGCCTGCGCGAATAAGTGGCTTGCACTCTTTCAAGACATCGCGCCACCACCGGAAACAATCAAGCGGCCGGAGTTGCCCAAGAAGCTCCGACTACTCGCGCCAGAACCAAACTTTAAACGCCAGGACTATCGTCTACCGCAAGGCTACCAGTGGCACAAAAGCCGGCTATATACCACCCTCCGGCGCATCAAAAGAAAGCTTGGCACATGAGCAAGCTCTGCATTATTGGATTCGATGACAACAAGGTCATCAAGGACTTCATTCGCCTGCACGTTGAAAACCTGTCTGGCGAAAAAGTTTTCCTGAACAATTACTACCCGTATTACAAAGAAGGTGGCCGTCTAATTGGGAGATTCTACAGCTTGGCTCCCATTCGACAAAAGCTGAGTAAACTGCTACCATACTTTTTGTTTCACAGGCTAGTCGAGCGCACACGTTTTTCACCTGCGGGCGTAAAGGATGCTCTTGGGGGTTATACTGAAAAGCACCAAGTCGATGTGATCCTAGCTGAGTTTGGAAACACGGGCGCGAATGTCGCCCCGATCGCCAAGGAACTGAACATTCCGTTAGTCGTCCACTTTCATGGCCACGATGCACACCGCAAGCCAATGCTAACGGATGAGCTTCTTGCGAAATATCGCTTCATGTTTGAATATGCCAGCTCAGTGTTGGGCGTCTCCAAGCATATGATCAATACGCTGCAAGAGCTTGGCTGCCCGGAAAACAAGTTGATCTACAACCCCTATGGGCCGCGCAAGTCATTTTACGACATTCAGCCTCAGTATGGCCCCACGCTTTTATCCGTAGGTCGCTTTACCGATATCAAAGCCAACCACTTGGTCGTCATGGCGTTCAAAGAAGCGCTGAAAAGCGTCCCCAATGCCCACTTACTCATGATCGGCGATGGTGAATTGCTCGAGACCTGCAAGACCTTAGCCCAAGTATGGGGCATTGATGACCGAGTAACGTTTACCGGCGCAATTCCCCATCAGGAAATTGCAGAGCACTTTGTACATTCTTGCTGCTTTGTCCAACACTCGGTAACGCCCAGTTACGGCGATGCCGAAGGCACACCCAATACTATACTGGAGGCAGCTGCAGCAGCCCTGCCCGTCATCAGCACCAGGCATGCAGGCATCAAAGATGTCGTCGTTGAAAATGAAACAGGGTTTCTGGTCGACGAACTGGACGTGCAAGGCATGGCCCAACACATGGTCCATCTTTTACAAAATCCTGAGCGCTGTCGCGAAATGGGTCAGACAGCGCGCAAACACATTCAAAACAATTACAGCAGTGAAATGCACATCGAGCGACTGCAAATCGCAATCGATGCTGCCCGCCAATCACACTAGCAACTTTTGCTGAACGCCATGAAAATCCTAGTCGCCAACATTCCTTTGCCAGGCAACCGCTTTATCGTGGACCTGCATGAGGCACTCGAAGAGCAGAGCATCGAAATTGAATATTCCCATGAGACATTTTGGAATATGCAGGGAGACTTCGATGTCGTGCATTATCATTTCCCAGAATACGTGACCTTCGAAGTGCAGGATGCTTATCAGACCCAACTGACTGAGGCCTTTGTAAAAGAGATTGAAAAACGCCTCAAATATTGGGCAGACCATGCGCGCATTGTCATTACCCGGCATGTGCTGCTGCCACACAATGCGACCAAAGATCCAATCTGGGAACGCTACTACGAACTTTTTTACAGCTATGCCGACGGAGTCGCACACTTCGCCCAAGCAAGCATTGATGAATTCAAAGAGCGCTACCGCGACACGCAGTATTATCGCGCCCAACCACCGAAGCACATAATCATCCCTCACGCAAATTATGCTTCGCTACCCAACAACCTCTCCCGCGAGGAAGCGCGAAGCCAGCTAGGCGTCTCACCCAATGCGCAAGTAATGCTCGTCTTTGGGGCCATTCGAAACTTCGAAGAGCGCGAATTGATCATGAACGCCTTTCAAAACTGTAAATCAGCCAATAAGCAATTGCTGGTCTCACGCTGGAAGGAAAAACCCGCCGACGTCTCTTGGATCCGCCTGAGAAATTGGATCCGCGACTGGAAACGCCTCTATTACAAGCTGCATCCCAAATACGTTTTCAACTATAGCTTTGTGAAAGAAGAAGACGCACAGATTTACCTCAACGCTGCAGATGTATTATTCATTCCCCGCTTCAAAGTGCTGAACTCTGGCAATGTCACTTTGGGCATGACGTTCGGCAAAGTTGTTGTTGGCCCTGATTCCTGGGACGTGGGCGAACTCCTACGCGAAACCGGCAACGTCACCTTTGATCCGGACAATCCAAGCACTGCTGCGCAAGCGGTCGAGAAGGCGTTCGAGCTTGCCAAGACAGACTTGAGAGAGAAGAACCGTCAATTGGCCCTCAACGAATGGACACCCGCCCAGTGCGCTCAAAAATACTACGAACTTTACCAATCTAAGCAAACCACCCATACAGCATAAGCTACATGCAAAAAATACTCATCACTGGTGGCGCCGGCTTCGTCGGACGCCGTTTCTGCAAACGCTTTCTTGATCAAGGAGCCGAGGTCCATTGCGTTGACCCGGTAGCAGAGTTCACTGGCGGCATTGACCCCGATGGCGGCTGGCCGTTGTTCAATCCGCGCGATTATGACAACTTCAAGTTTTATCAACAGGACTGCCGACAGTGGTTTAAAGAACATGGCGATGACGACTTTGACTACGTGTTTCACCTCGCTGCCATGGTGGGCGGACGCGCGATGATTGAAAACCATCCCCTCGCGGTCGCGGACGACCTCTCCATCGATGCCGAATATTGGCAGTGGGCAGAAAAAGCGAAACCTAGCAAAACCGCATGCTTCAGCTCCAGCGCCGCTTACCCAATTGGTCGCCAGCGCGCCGAAGGCTATGAGCTGTTGACCGAAGACATGATCGCCTTCGATGACGACATCGGCATGCCCGATATGTCCTATGGTTGGGCCAAACTCACCTGCGAATACCTGGCCCGACTCGCCTATGAAAAGCATGGCCTCAAGTCCGCTTGCTACCGCCCATTCTCTGGCTATGGCGAAGACCAGGACGATAGCTATCCCTTCCCCAGCATTTGCAAGCGCGCCATGGCCCATAAAGGTGAAGACACCTTGACTGTTTGGGGCACCGGCGACCAGATGCGTGACTTCATCTACATCGAAGACTGTGTCGATGGCGTCCTTCAAAGCATCGACAAGATCGACGACGGCGATGCCCTGAATCTTTCAACCGGCATCTACACAAGCTTCAAACAATTTGCGCGTATCGCGGCGGAAGAGTGCGGCTACGAGCCAGAAGTCATCGGCTTATCTGACAAACCCGCAGGAGTCTTCGCTCGCGGTGGCGACACCGCCAAACAAAAAGAATTCGGCTTCGAATACAATGTCTCCTTCCGCGATGGCATCCGCAAAGCACTAAACCTGTATCAAACCGTTTAAACTAGTACACGAAATATGGGGGCAATATCATTCAGCATCGATCCCAAGCTAATGTCCGCATTGCTAGGCTTGGGTATCTATAAGAACTTCGTCGAAACGGGAACATTCCACGGAGACACAGCAGAAGCTGCCTCGCGACATTTTGAGCAGACTTACACAGTAGAGGCATCTCCCGAATTATTTAAAGACATCCAGGCGCGCTTTGCGAACAACACCAAAGTCAAAGCGTCGCTGGGAGATGCCGCAGAGTGGCTAGCACAGCTAAAGCCTCAGCTAAAAGGGAACTCCATCTATTGGCTAGATGCACATTGGTGTCAGGCAGACAACACGAGCAATGAGACATCACAGTGCCCGCTACTTGCCGAACTGGAATCTATCGCGACCTTAGGGGAAGAAGACATCATACTGATTGATGACGCACGGCTATTTACCGCAACCCCAGCACCACCACATGAGATTAGCAGTTGGCCAACCCTCACGGAAATTGTGCATGGCCTATTGGCAATTAGCAGTAAGCACCAACTGTCGATCATCAACGATGTCATTTTCTATTTCCCAAAATCGATAGAAGAAACCATCATCGAATACTCCAAGCATGCTGTGGACTTGATCGAGCTCACCTGGAAGGCCCAAGAGTATGAGCGCATAAAAGCCGAATACTCAGCTAAGCAAAAAACGATGACGGGCAAAGCAAAGAATCTGATTCACAAGATTGTCAAGTAAGCCTCAGATGGACGTAGAGCAGTCAGACGTAGCGATTGCCCTCTTCGTATACAACCGCCCAAATCGTGCGGAGGAGCTTTTGCGAAGCATCAGCAGTCGTCCAGAAATCCTCCAACTGCCAGTCTATATTTATTCCGATGGGCCCAAAAAATCCGTAAAGGGTGACCAAGAGAAAGTCGGCATAGTTCGCGATATCTGCCAACAGTATTCCAATTTTACTTTGATCGAACAGCCATCGAACATCGGTCTTGCGAACTCGATAGTAGGCGGCGTTAGCAGCGTGCTCAAAAAGCACGAATCGATCATTGTATTAGAAGATGACCTCGAGCTGGCGGAAGATTTTTTTGACTTCATGTTGACCATGCTCGCACGCTACCGTTTCCATCCGCGCGTGTTTCATATCTCTGGCTACATGATCCCAACAAGTAAACAACTTCCCGAGCTTGGCCTGTATCGTTTACCGGGCTCCTGGGGTTGGGCAACCTGGCGTGACAAGTGGCAGCACTACACCCACGACATTCATCTCTTGATAAATAAAGTGAAAGCCAAGGGTTTATCTGCGTTTAATGTGGACGATAGCTTTAATCATTTTGCGACTTTAGAAGAGAATGCATCGGGAGCACGTGACACTTGGGCTATAAGATGGTATGCGACTCTCTATTTAAATAACGGATACAGCCTCTATCCACATAAAAGCTTCGTTCGAAATCGCGGATTCGACAAAGAGGCCACGAACTGTAAAGAGAGCGACTTGCTGTATCAGGTAGACCTAAGACATCGGCGAAACTTTTGGTCAGATTGTGATCTGCCCGATATAGAATCAAGCAGCTACCTTTCTGCCTACAAAGCCTTCCATCAACAGTTAATTGAAAGCTGGAATCCAAGCATCACCTTGAAACAAAGGGTGAAATCAAAGCTCAAACGTATCCTTGGCAAATAATCGAACGGTGCCAAAAATCTCCGTAATCATCCCAAGTTTCAATCAGGCGCAATTCCTGGAAGAAACGTTACTATCCTGCCTCTACCCTCAGCTCGATGTCGAAATCATCGTCATGGATGGCGGCAGCGATGATGGATCGGTTGATATAATCAAAAAGTACGAAGCATATCTGACCTACTGGCAGAGTCAGCCCGATGGCGGCCAAGCATCCGCCATCAACGAAGGCTTCAGAAAAAGCACAGGCGACATCCTATGCTGGCTAAACTCAGACGACTACTATCATCCCCGCGCACTTTCCTTGGTTAGCGAGCAGCTCAATCCTGAGCGGAAAGAGTTGCTGTTCGGCAACTGTTTTCACTTCCACCAGGCATCACCAACCGCACATGGTAGTGATATCGAAGCATCCGCTAAAAAACTCAACCTGCTTTGCTCTGACTACTTTTATCAGCCCAGCAGTTTTTGGACACGCAAACTTTGGGAGGCTGTTGGCGAATTAGACACTACGCTCAACTACGCGTTCGACTGGGACTGGTACATCCGTGCCAGTAAGGAATCCGAAATAAAAACGACGCCTGCCTACCTTTCCAGCTACCGCTTTCACGAAGCCCATAAAACTGGATCCGGTGGAGAGAAGCGTATCGAAGAGCTGCTAAAGATTTATCGCAGATACATGAGCCAACCCCAATACGATGCGGTGCTCGAAATTCGAGAAAATGCCGAGCAGACTAAGAAATGGGAACGGAAATACAAGCAGTTCAGGCTCGATGCGATGAGACCGGATCTGCTCAAAAAACAGTTCCCGAAAATATACCGCATATTTTCACTTTCAGAGGTTTCGCAAATCCGAGAAAACCTCAGCGGCTAAGCTAATGCCTGAGTTAGTTTCCATTATCATTCCCCATTATGAGCGTGTTGATTTATTGGTCGATACGCTCAATTCGATCAGGGAGCAGACTTACCCTCATTGGGAAGTATGCATCGTTGATGATGGTTCAAGAACAGATACGTTCCATGAGCTTCAACGGCTAGGCGATGGCGAACAAATCAAAGTATTGCAGCGCCTCGACCGCCCTAAGGGGCCATCAGCCTGTCGCAATGTCGGAGCCGAATCAGCAAAAGGTGAATGGCTGATTTTTTTGGATTCAGATGACTTGCTGGCCCCTTGGTGCTTAGAACAACGATTGGAGCATATTCCGCGCAATGATGTCGACTTCCTAACCTTCCCGGCCGCGTTGTTCAAAGAACGTATTGGCGATTTAGATGAACTCTGGGGTCAAATGAACAACGGCGTCCCAGAGCTCGAGAGATTCCTGACATCGACGGGCCCCTGGCACACAAGTTCCGGCTTATGGCGGCGGCAATCGTTTCTGGATTTAGGTGGATTCAACGAAAAAGTATTCTACGGCGATGACAGTGATTTGCATACGCGCGCTCTCCTTGCTGACTTGAAATTTGAAGCGGTCTTGGCCGCAGTCCCCGATGCCTTTGTACGCCGAGGAGAGCAAACACGGATCACGAGCGAGTCCGGGCAACACATGTTTCTCAACCGCCAGAATCGTCTAACCGAATGCGCCAAATCCATGAAGGCAGCAAACGCTTCAGCCCATCTCTGCAATCTTTGGGAAGGGCAGTTTTTCCAAGAAGCGGAATTCCTACTTTTCAACTTGCCCGAACCAGAAACGCCCGTCTGGAATACTATTAACCGGATGGAAGCATATTACACTCTACCAACGCTGCGCAGGATTATCATCCACAGCTACTTCCATATTGCTTTGCGTTGCAAAGTGAATGCCTATGCCTTGCTGCGCGTGGCACGTCGCCTCGCAATGGCCACCCTGCCCGCCAGCTATTTCCCCAGCAAAACAGGAGGCGGCCAGGGAGCCTGCGCCCATGACACGATGGAAATCGTTCGCCAAAGAATGAACATCCATGCAATGAGGGCATCGACGCAATAGCAATGCTCCGTCTTTTTTCAACCTGGTTTCCTTGCGCGGATAAGCATCGCCACGATGAATTTCTTGAAGCGGTCAATCGCAACCTCAGCTGCGACGCGATCGACCAGCTATGCATACTGCGCGAAGGCGAGGCAGAACTACCGGAACATCCAAAACTGGTCGTTCGCGAGATTCAACACCGCCCTCTCTTCAATGACTTCTTCGCATGGATTAATGAGCTGCAGACCGAAGAAGACATTGCCGCCATTGCCAACACCGATATATGGCTGGATGAAACCATTTCACTCGCACATAAGCATCTCACCCCGCAGAACGCCTGGGCCTTGGGGCGCTGGGATAGCTGGACCCAGAAACCTCAGCTTTTTGACCGCAATGACAGTCAGGACACGTGGGTATTTCGCGGCCCACTTCGCCACATGAATGGAGGCTTCCCATTAGGCGCACCCCGCTGCGATAATCGCATACTCTATGAAATGCAAGAGGCAGGATACTTAGTCAAAAACCCGGCGTTTAGTATAATCTGCCATCATCAGCACGATGAACCGCCGCGAGCTTATCTAGAAGTGGATTCTAGCTTTGAGGCCCCTCCCCCTTACCGCTATCTCTACCCAGAAAATTTAATGTCTTACTCAGAGATTCGTCGTCACAACGCCCAATCTCCAATCAAACTGCACTGGCAAATAGACCCTCGCAAAATTCAGCGCACGCTGCCTTACCGCGCATGGCTGCGGCTAACGAAAATATTCCGATGACCACTTCAGATCAGCCCATCATTTCTGTATTGGTCACGATTTATAATCGTGCACATATCCTCCAAGAAACAGTCGACAGCATTCTTGAATCCGACTTTAAGGATTTTGAACTAATTCTCGTCGATGACTGCTCCAAAGACTCCTCATTTAGCTTGGCGCAGCAATTGGCAAAACGCGATTCAAGGATTCGCGCATTTCAAAATATTGAGAATTTAGGAGACTATGCGAATCGCAATGAAGCCGCGTCCAAGGCGCGTGGAAAATACCTGAAATATGTGGATGCTGATGACATGGTTTACCCCTATACTTTTAGTGTTATGCTGAAAGCAATGGAGCAGTTCCCTGACGCAGCGCTAGCCCTATCTCTTAATAATTCAGACCCCGCACAACCATTTCCATTCTGCACGAGTGAACGTGCTACTTTACGCGCGCATTTTTTAGGAAAAAGCCTCTTTGGAGTGGGGCCGACTGCCAGCTTGATCCGCACCGACTCTTTTCAAGCTGTGGGTGGATTTAGCGGACGTCAGTTCGTTGGAGACACCGAGCTATGGTTCAAACTCGCTGAACGGTGGCCCCTCGTCAGCTTGCCTCCTGCGCTGGTCTGGTGGCGTCAACATGATGGACAGCAAATACAACTTGAGCAAAAGACTACCCAAATGCTCAACGTACGGCATAAACTTGAGCTGGAAACACTGCACAGCACCAGTCACCTGAACACTGAAGAAAAAAAACTAGTAGGCGAACGCATAAAGCGCACGCATGCGCGACGCATACTATCCATGATGCTCAGACGAAAGTCGCCCAAACTGGCGTGGCATACCTTTCAAACTTCTGGCCTGAGTTTTAGCGAGTTGATTGGTGGATTCAGAGGATATCCCAACCCCTAGCATCCATGTCACTAGTTTCGATTATCATGCCAGCTTTCAACGCTGAAAACTGGATTCTCCCGGCGGTTCAATCGGCCTGCGCGCAGACACATGAGGATCTAGAAATAATTGTCATCGATGATGGATCTACTGATGAAACAGCTGACGCCGTTTCAAGCATACAAGATAAGCGGATTCGGCTAATTCGACAAACCAACGCCGGACAATCTGCTGCTGCTAACCTTGGGCTCGAAAATGCCCGCGGAGAATACATAAAATTCTTGGACGCAGACGACGCACTATCTCCAAACCACATCCAATCCCAACTCGATGCTCTACAAAAAGACAATTCTAAGATCGCCGATTGCGCCTGGGGCTACTTCGTCGAAGATTGGCACAACGCGTCCCCACGCGAAGAATCAACAAACCGCGACTACGAAGACCCACTGGAATGGTTAGTCGAGTCGCTTAGCCAAAACGAAGGCATGATGGGTGGCTGGAAGTGGCTCATACCTCAAGCAGTGATTGAGCGCGCTGGGGGCTGGAACCCCAAACTCGGCTTAAACAACGACTTTGATTTCAGCATCCGCCTACTCCTTGCCTCAACAGGTGTCAAGTGGGCGCCAGACGCGCTCTATGCATATCGCAAAACAACTACTACTTCGCTTAGTGGTTCCCGTAGTCGCAAGGCGATGGAGTCTGCTTATTTAACGACAATGCTTGGGTGCAATCAACTACTGGCGAGAGAGAATTCTGAGCGTATACGCCGCCTGTGTGCCAACCGCTATCAGATGTGGTTGTTCCAGTTTTTCCCTGAATATCCAGACTTAGCGCAAAAAGCTGAAAAAGCAGTGACTTCGCTTGGTGGCAGCGACCTCAGCCTGCAAGGTGGGAGAGCCTTGAAATTACTTATGCCAACACTCGGCTGGAAAAACATTCGTCGCATGCAAACATTTGCCTACCGCAATGGCTGGTCTTCGATACTAAAGCGCAAAGAGCAGGCTCGAGTAAACGAGCTCGAAGCCCGCTAAGCATCTGAACCAGCCATTCGCCATGAGCACAACTTCCATTGCCTACTTCAGCGACCTCGATCTAAGTCCCGCGGGTGGCGGTTCCTACGCGGTGAATTGGCATTGCTTCGAGCAGCTCAAACGACATTTCGATCGAGTCACTCCTCACAAGATTACACCTCAAGTATCGGCGATGGAGCAGCGTTGGTCCCAATTTCAACGCAAGGTGCTACGCCGCCCCGGCAAGTTTGCATATTTTTCGCCCAAGGTGCTCGATGCCAACGCGCGACAGGTTGAAGCAAAATCCTCCAAGACCGATGACGCTATCTTTTTTCGCTCTGCAACACGGTGGTGTCGGAGTACACCTGACGGGCCTTACTTCGTCTACCTAGACGTCGTTTTCCACACCTTCTTCTTCAACACATTTGACCCCGCCGACTTTGACCAACGCGATCTCGAGCGCATTTGGGCTGAGGAAGCCGCGTTCCTGGAGAATGCTGCCGGCGTGTATTTTGAATCACAGTGGGGGTTAGACCGTGCACGCGAAGCCTATCAACTTCGTGCCCAGCATTATGAAGCCTTTGGCCGCGGCGGAGTCCTCCCCCCCCCCTCAAAAGACTCATGGGATGGCGAGTCGCTTAGCCTCGTAACGATCGCCATGAAGTTTGAGCAAAAAGGCGGCGACATCCTATTCGAAGCATTCAAGGAATTGCGCAAACGGCATCCTGCCCTTCGCTGGCACATCATCGGCGGAGAACCCGCCACTGACGACTGGCGTGCTTTTCCAGAAATTACTTACGAAGGCAAACTACGTCCAGACCACCCTGATGAGCTGAAACGCTTCGAAGAAATTCTGGGTAGTGCATTTCTGCTCGTTCACGTAACCCGTGAGGACACTAGCCCACTCGTCCTCACCGAAGCCGCTTACTTTGGCTGTCCGTCCATCAGCGTGCGAAAATTCGGCATCCCCGGACTGATAGCAGATGGCGAAACCGGCATTTTACTGGACCCACCCGTAGCCGCTGAGTCACTGGGCCAAACCATAGAAGCACTGATTGAAGACCGAGGACGCTACCAACACATGCGTGAACAAGCACGGACGCGAGCATTAGAAACCTCGACCTGGGAGGCAGTAGGCTCCCAAATGGCGGCACACATGAAAGCAAGGATTAACCAGTAGCATGCAAGCAACCTACATTGGCATCCTGACCAAAGGCACAACCTCACGCATGAGGGCGGATGTCCTCAAGGCGCTGACTCCCAGTTGGGAATGGAATTGGGTCGATACGCATAAGCCGTACTTACAAGCTCCGCGCTGGGCCAAGACCTTGTCATTCCGGCTTAAAATGGGGCCGGTGATCAGCCAAACCAACGCACTCGTTCAACGTGAACTGAAGCCCCAGCAGGATTTTATCTGGGTAGACAAAGCCGCCAACCTTTCCGTGCCGACAACCAAGATCATGCGAGAGTGTGGCGCCAAGCTGATCCACTACACACCTGACACCGCGTATCATACCAACCGCTCCAAATCATTCGATCAGTCTCTACAGTATTACGACTGGGCCATCAGCACAAAAACGTTCGAAGCCGAGGACTATGCAAAATGGCTCCCCGCGGAGCGCCTCATCTTCACCACTCAAGCCTACGACCCGCATTTCCACTATCCACGCGTTTCCCTTGAAGAAAAACGACTCGAGGCGGCGTTTATCGGCCTGTGCGAACCTGACCGCGAACAATGCGCCGAAGCATTGCTCAACGCCGGCGTTCCGCTGCGGTTGGCTGGTGTGAACTGGGGAAATTTCTGCGAACGCCACGCCGGGAACCCGAATCTGCATTTCGTCGGCGTCGAAATTTATGGCGATGACTACGCCAAACTTATTTCCCAAGCCTCAGTCGGCTTAGGCCTCGTCTCCAAGCGCTTTCCAGAACTGCACACCACGCGCACCTTTGAAATCCCAGCCTGTGGCACAATCCTGGCAACAGAATCGAACTCGGAAACCCGCTCCTTCTTCACCGACGATGAAGCCCTGTTCTATAACGATTACACAGATCTCGCTGCGAAAGTAGCCCAGTTGCTCCAAAGGCCTGAGCAATTAAAAGCCATGACCCGAGCTGGTGAAGCACGTGTTAAACTGGACAAACGAGACTATCATTCAATTCTCACCTCGTTACTTGAGCAAACTGGAGCACTGCCCGATCGAGCATGAAAATTGGCTACGTCCATATTTTGCCGATAGAATATTACCCTCCGGCAGTAAATACGATTCGCCACCTCGCCAGCCGTGAGGACGTAGAACTAACTGTGTGGAGCAGCGCAAACGATAAAGAGCGACCGGAATTCACTTGCAGCAGGGTTGAAATTCAGCGACCACGTTACGTCATTCCCTCCAACAACGCAGCCAAACGCCTGCTGGACAGCATTACTTGGAATTGGGCCTGCGCTCGGGGATTGAAGCGCGCCAAAGTCGATGCAGTCATCTACATCGAGCCACACTCAGCACTGGCCATCTGGATGTATTACCATCTACTGGGAGGGCAAGCGCGCCTTTTCATTCACCATCATGAATATTATGCGCCCGGGGACTACGATCGCCCAGGCATGCGACTCGTCAAATGGGCGCATGCTGCCGAGCGGAAAGCTTTGTTTAACCGAGCTGAATGGATATCACAAACCAACGACAATCGCCTACAGTTTTTTCAAAAAGACAATCCAGCGATCGACGGCGAAAAGCTACATTCATGGCCAAACTTCCCCCCCATCAGTTGGCGCATTAAACGCTCAAACCACCCCCAAAACAAGCGCTTAAAACTCCTATACCTTGGTTCAGCATCTTTCCATGATACCTACATCAGGGAGGTGGCTGAATGGGCAGCGCATTTTCCTGAACAATTGAGCCTAACCATCAGTGGCTTCAATGTAGACCAAGCTGTTTGGGATTGGCTGGATAAAAGAAATTTTTCCAATGTCATCACAAACCCACAGGGGTGGGACTACGAGGCTCTGCCCGAGCAGTTAAGCAAATATGATATTGGACTGATACTCTATAAAGGCAATACCACCAATTTCATCTATAACGCACCCAACAAGCTATTCGAATATTGGGCCGCAGGATTGGAAGTATGGTTTCCCAAAGAAATGATACAGATAAGTGAGATGAAGGCAAATCGCCCCGACTTGCCGCTTGTAGAACTGGATTACACTCGCTTAGGACCAGAAATAACACATTTTAAGCTAAAGGCACAGAAGGTTAATTTCCCAACAGACTACAGTTGCGAGCAAGCGACATCTCCCCTAATTAGTAAGCTTTTTAATGGGTAACCGAACACCATACATTTCAGCCTTCATCACGTTAGGCATCCTTGGCTCCTTCCAAGTATTTTCGAACGACATACTGTCTATTGCGGTATTCGCCTTGGCGTTCATTTCATTCTACAAGGGTTTAGACACGCACATTCCCATCATTGAAATTACCGCCTGCATTGCCAGCCTACAGTGGCTAATCGGTCCGATCATCGCGTATGCCTATGGCTCAACCGATATTCGCTACGAAATGTACATTGAAGCAGATCAATACTATGTATTTGCTTTGCCTGGGACCTGCTTCTACCTCGCGGCGCTCTACCTATTCCCAGCTGAAGTCCAACAAAAGGAATTCCTCAAAGGCCTTGGCCAACCCATACTCTTTTATCGCGGTGTAGCATTATTCATTTTAGGTATCTTAGCAGACATAGCGCTGCGATTCGGACCTGGAAGCTTGGCATTTGCCTTTGTCTTGCTTAGCCAGCTGAGATACGTAGCGGCAATCTACTTTCTTTTTAGCGGTCACCGATGGCGCTACCCCTTCGCGGTATTAGCCATGACCAGCCTCGTGGTGCGAAGCGCGGAATCAGCTATGTTCCATGACTTAATCATCTGGGTCAGCCTGGTAGCCTGCTATTGGTTTCACACCGTAAAGTGGACGCCCCCCAAAAAGGCGGTGTTTTTCTCACTCGGCTTCATTTGCGTTTTCGTCATTCAAATCATCAAAGCCGACTACCGTGAAAAAGTTTGGGGCCGGCAGGAAGTATCCTTGCTCGCAACAGTTTATGAAAAAATCGTGCTCCAGCAGGGTTTTTTCAATAAACACGCATTGATGGCGGCAGGGCAACGTATCAACCAAGGCTGGATCGTCTCGGCAATCATGGTGAACGTACCGTTAGCAGAACCCTATGCTGGGGGGGAAACGATTAAAGACGCCGTCATCAGCTCCATCTTTCCCCGCGCAGTAATGAAAAATAAAAAACAAGCAGGCGGGCAGGAAAATTTTGAGCGCTTTACCGGACTAAACCTAGAAAATGGCACCTCAATGGGTACCAGTATTTTGGGCGAAGCTTATGCGAATTTCGGGAGATTCAAAGGAGTCGTTTTCATGTTTATCTGGGGGCTATGCTATGCTGGCATATACAAGCTAGCCATACGCTTCACCTATAAAGATGCCTACTTCCTTTTCTGGATACCACTGATATTCTACCAGGCAATTAAAGCTGAAACCGAACTAGTCGTGGTCTTAAATCAGCTAGTGAAAGGATCTATACTAGCATTAGGTGGCTTCATTTGCATACATAAATTCATCATTCCAAGCGATGAAGAAGCAGATGACGAAGAGCTCACGAACCAAGAAGAAGAAAACCCACAACTGCCTGAATCCAATTAACCAAAATTCTATTCTCGCCAAAATCCAATTTTTTTCTAAGTTGTAGTAAAAATAGAAGCTTGTCACATCTAACACTGGTTAAAATGGGTGTTATGGTATGGCAAGTGCTACCACTACATACTCATGAAACGCGCAAATGCATTGGATAACTGCAATAGGTCTGCGAATTTTCTTCGCGAACCCGTAGTTGCCACGCCATTTGTCAATCCCGCGCAACAAAATAGGTCGTATGGCAAATCGAATGCTACCGATTTGCCTAGCATCAGCATGACCCATAATCGCGCCCATGGCTACACTACTGAAAAATACTGCTCCGGTTTTTGCCAAGCACACGACAACATCCCCCAAACTGATTCAGCATCGTGCAGGCGATGCGCGACGACATCAGACGCCCAGGGATACCTCGTGGCTGCATAAATCCGTGAATAGACTGGCTCAAGCCAGTGTCTATCATTTCGTCAAAGATCTCGACGCGAGCTCTGGCGGGTTATCTCGATCCGTACCACAAATTTGTCGAGAATTGGCTTCCCAGGGGGTAGATATTTCGATCATCACTCGAAATAGCCCATCGCCTTTGATTATTGACGAGCCAAAGTGCTACATCATGGGCACAAATGCTTGCAATGCAGATATTTATCTCAACGAACACATATCTGCAAGCCACAACACGATCATCCACACGAACGGGCTCTGGCTACCTTTTCTAAACGCAGGTCCTCGATTTGCCCAAAAATTCGGCCTCCCATACCTCATTTCACCTAGAGGGATGACTGCGCCATGGGCCATGCGACATAAGCGCCTAAAAAAGGCCGTAGCATGGCAACTGTATCAGCGTAGAATGCTACAGAATGCCTCATGTATTCATGCTACAGCTGGCAATGAAATGCAACAGGTGCGCAATCTCGGTATTACAGCGCCTATCGCAGTGATACCAAATGGAGTAGAAATTCCATCTGAAGCAGAGCTACAGACATTACAGAAAGAATCTAAAAAGAAAGCGCATCCCGAAATTCGCACGCTGCTTTTCCTCGGAAGAATCCAGAAGGTTAAAGGTATCGACAACCTTATAAAAGCCTGGGCTAAAGTAAGACAACCAGGTTGGCGTATTCAAATTGTTGGACCAGAAGAAGATAACCACAAGGCCGAGCTCCAAAAACTAGCTGACAGACTAGGCATACGCCAAGATATTACATTTTGCGAACCCCAAAGCAACGAGAGGAAATGGAAGACCTACCTTGAAGCTGATTTGTTCGTGCTCCCCACCCACACCGAAAACTTTGGCCTAACAATCGCCGAAGCGCTGGGCTGTGGAACACCTGTCATTACAACCAAGGGAGCCCCATGGAAAGACATCGAAACGCACCGATGTGGCTGGTGGACAGACATAGGGGCTGATCCCTTGGCCGTTGCCCTTCAAGAAGCCATGAGCCTAACAGACCAAGAACGTAGTCAACTAGGTGAACGTGGCCGCAAGCTAATCGTCGAAAAGTATAGCTGGGTCCGATTCGCCCAACAATTAAATGATGTCTATTCTTGGCTCAGAAATGAACAGCCAGAACCATCCTGCATTCAACGAGTTGCCTAAAACGCTTAGAATTTGAGCACAGGCTGCTCAGCAACATGCCCTGTCAAAACTGCCGAAGACCGCAGAGAGCTCAGAATTAGTGTTTTGCAGAGTTAGACGAAGTACACACATTTTTATAATCTCGAGCATGCTCGCTCTAGCTTTGGTCGGGATTATAGGCAGTGCATTATTCCTAAACAGTCATCCGCCACTAGCAATTCGCCTCAATGAACGCCCATCGCAAGATGACGTTCAACCATTGATATACTGGCAAGAACCAACAAAGAGTGGCGACGGCCAGTTGACGACGGTTCGCCTTGACCTCGAATCAAACCTCTACCAACTCAACCTTCTAGTCAATCCCCCCAATAATACCGCGCCCGAACAAGCAAACTCAAGACTAGAGCTGCCAACAACGATGGCTATGGTCGGCAGATTCGTGGTCGGCATAAATGCAACATCCTACACGTTGCCCAACAAATCCCCCGAAGCTACAGAGACTTGGAAAACTTTTATACGTGGAGCAAACGTTACACTGCGAGGATTCGCACTTCCACGAGACGCACCAGCGATAGGCGAAGGCCCGGCCGCCCCCTCTTATCCAATCCTATGGCAAAAGCCGAATGGCGAAATTGGGCTAACCGCAGAGAATTACCCCGATAATGCAGTCTGGGCATTTAGCGCTTACCATTGGCTGGTAAAAGACGGTGTGCCTTACAAAGCAATCACCCCCTACAAGGAACGCACTTTTCGCTCGTCAGCTGGAATTTCGGCTGACGGCCGATGGCTCTTCTTATGCGTGTGCGGCCCCCCACCCCTAGCCAAGTCAGGAAAACAAGGCGCATCACTTCCCGAAATGGCAAACCACTTCATCAGCCTTGGAGTTGATCGAGCGATTAATTTCGACGGGGGAAGTAGCACCAGCATGGTTATTCTAACCGGTGAAAACTATCTGTTGATTCCTCGCCCCAAAAAAGTCATCCCGCGACCAATCCCCTTCATGTTTGGCATCACCATAAACCAGGATGAATAACACTCTTCGAACCGTCGCAGCTCTTATGATGCTAGCACATGGATCAGCAACAGCCCAATGGAGCAACGCGGACACACTAAACCTACTCAAACAAGAGGCTCTCTTACAGCGTGCCGTTCGACCGCCGCCAGCTGGCCCCATGCTAATCTGGACTGGCGTGGGATTTGATCCATTGCCACCCAGCGATATCAAAGCGATACGATCCCTCGGCTTCAACCAACACCTACCACTTACGAAACATTATGGTGAAACAGCACAAGCACTCTATGATGCCAACGCTCCAATTCAAATCATGGAGGGCCTTAAGCAATTCCCCATTCAAGCTCCAAACGGATCGACCCGCCCATTTCCCCAATCCCCCGAAGAATCCCTAAACCTCAGACAGTGGCGACAAGTCTCAAGGCTAATCGATGAGTCCCTGGGGCTCTACGAAGATAAGGCAATCTCTGTTGACGCCCTATGGCTGGATTACGAGGGATTTCCCTTTTCCGCCCCCTACCCCAAGGCAACATCAAGCACAGTCAGCCCTGCCAACGTCTCCCCAGAACAATGGCCAGCCTTCCACCGTCAGCTTGCCCTAAATGTCGCCAGCACTTACATCTGTGCTCCAGCGAGAGAGCGCTTCCCTGCGATTAGCACTCTAAATTGGCTGTCGATACTTTCCTTCCCAGAAAACCCGGTAAAAAATGTCATAGGCGAACCGACTGCGACCAGTGGCCCCACCCTCTTCACCCATTCCAACCCATACGCATATGGTAATACCTTAGCCTTTGAAAAATCTGGGCTAGGAACCAACTCCAACCAGCAAGCCGTAGATCAATTTTACCTCAACTTGCTACTACGTCATGTATCAATTGATGCCCAAAACCGCATCAGTGCCGCCCCCTACCTCGGAGCCATACCCTGGGTAGCCAGAATCGTACGCGATGGATCAACACCAGAACTACCAACCATGAGTAGGTCCACCTACCGTGAAGCCTTGCGTCACCTTTGGCTTAGAGATATTGATGGGATGCTCGTCTTCAATTCGCCGCATCTAAGCCGCGAAGAACATCAAGCAGAAATTCTCGACGTTGCCCAAGTCTGGCGAGAATTCGAACCTCACTACTCGCTCATCCGGAAGGGAAAAACCTGCAACCTGGCCATGTCCAACGCACAATGCCACTACCTATGGTCTGGCAAAGCAACTTCAAGCGCTGCACTCGTGCACTTCACCGTCATTGGGCCGGATGCCCCGCCCTCCGCACAAGTCACTTTGTGGAACAAAACATACAATTTCCCTCTCCCACAAAATGGGGGAAAAACATTTTACATTTGGCGCGGTTTTGGCTCCGTAGAATTAGATATCATCACCGAGTTAAGCACCACACCATAAATAAAATAGTAAAAATTAACCTTGCGACTGGCACCCGCCATCTATTTATAAAAACAAACTGCAACTAACTGCCATACAATAGCTATGCATACTCGAAACACTCTGCTAACGGCAACAGCATGCCTTGCTGTCGCGACTAATGCCTACGCACTATTCCCCGTCCTTGGCGGTGAAGTTGGTGTGGCGCTGAATACATCTTGGGGCTATGACTCCAACATCAATGCCAACAGCGGCGAACAGGGAGATGACGTCCTGACCGTTACGCCCTCATTGGATTGGACCAGAAGCCAAGGCATAAACCATCTAACTATAAGCACGGGCTTCAGCATTGTGCGCTATGGCAGTACTGGCAATGTCAACGACTCCATAAACCCGAACTTTACTGCAACACTCTCGGGTCCTAACGGCGTCAGCAGCAACCTTACTTATAATCTAGGCTTCTCATTCTTTAGATCTACGGATGCGAATGACTTGGTTGGTCAAATCACAGACATTTACAACTACGATTTCACAACGAATTTCACTTACCAAGTAAATGAGAAATGGGGAGTTGGCCTCGCTCCATCCATTCAATATCAAGACTACCGCACCGCTGGATTCGCTGACATCCTATCGACAGCTATAGCAACTAGCCTACAGTATAGCTATTCTGAAAAGCTAACTTTAGATGGCGGCTATCGCTTCCGATATCAGTATGTGCCTAGCAGCTCAAGTGGCCCGACAAGCGAATCAATCGACCATACGCTATTCATTGGAGCATTTGGAGTTCTGGCCCCGAAAGTCACCGGCAACGTTCAAACCGGTATTTCCTATCGCGACTGGCTAAAACCCAGCACTCAAGATAATTTTGTCTATCCATACGTAAATGCTGGCGTTTCTTGGGCTTACTCCCAAAAGACAACCTTCACAGCAAATGCTGGTGTTGACCTTGGGCAGTCTCCTGCCAACCAAGGTCTCGAAACCGCATACGCCGGGATAGGAGTTAGCCACATGTTCACGGACCAGTTTAGTGGAGGCCTGAATTTCGACTATATCCACTCATTCTTCACCGGGCCGACCAATCGCTCTGACAATGCTTATGTGATCGGCGGGAACTTTGAATACATAATTAACAGCTGGGCATCCGCAGGCCTAACCGCATCATACCAGTGGAATGATTCTGACGTGTCTACATTCCAGTATAATCGCTGGAACGTGTTCGGTAATGTTAATATCCACTTCTAATTCCACTCTCCACACACACTGCAGCCAAATCAAGGAGCACCCAATGAAAATTCTAAATCAAGTATTTCTCTGGCTTTTCTTGGCCAGTATCGCAACAGCCGGAACCGTTCAGGACCCAACGGTTCAAGTCTATTTGGTGAAAGGTGATGTAACGCTCATCAATCTAGAATCCGGCGAAAAGCAACCACTTCAGCGTGGGGACCTCATTAGCGAAGGCTATGCAATCGAAACCCAAGTCGACTCATCCGCACTTCTCCTCTTCTCAAACGGCAGTTCTATTAATATTATCCCTGAGAGCTTTGTAAAGATTGCAGAGTTTACCCAGGAACCATTCGAAATGGCCGCAAAAAGCTACGCTCTACTCGGTGAAGATCCGTCCACTTCGAATACCACCCTCGAGCTTCATTACGGCAAGGTTGTTGGTAGTGTTCGCAAGCTACAGCCCACTTCAAGCTATACCATCAATTCACCGACCGGAAGCGCGGGAATTCGTGGCACTACGTTTGTTTTCGCTACCATTACCAAAAGCGATGCATCGCTAGCATCGGCAGGCGAACTCCAATCGGCAATCACATCCCTCTCTGTGGGAGAAGGCGTTGTAGATTTAACCGTTAATGGCAATACTTACACGGTAAATGCGGGTGAAAGCAAAACAATCACGGTTACCTTCAATGACGGCACCACTGGCGAGCTATTAATCTCGGCAATCGATGCTGGAGAAACAGGACCAATGACAACCGATGACGCCGCCTTGCTTGAACAAATTAATCAAGACCTTACTGACGCTCAAAACAACGAGTTTCTCATCTCACCTGGTGGCGATGAAGGAGACTTAGTGCTTACGCCACTGGAAACTGGCAATTTGATCAATATGGATGGCGGCACCGTTAATGTAGTAAGTCCATTCTAAAATCAGCGATCACCTTTCTAATGCTGGAGTGCGAAATGTGCTCCAGCATTTTTTTTTCTTTCAACAATGAGCCACAGCCACGATACCAGTACGACGCCAGCTACTTATATTGCAATTGCACAAGCCTCACTCCTAATCATCATTTCAAGTTGGGCGCTTGGAGGCAGACATCCTGAGAGCACTTCAATCATAACCATTGTAGCTTGGCTCAGCGCCATTCCACTGGCGATGCACTGGATGAATCGAGGATGGTTTGGTTTCGGAAAGTGGCTACTGTGCTTAAGCCCTTGGATATTCTTATCAATACAGATTCTTGCTAGCATCTACAACCCCCTGCGGATCCCAGAAAGCAGCCTTGATGCTAGCTACATCACTTGGTACAAAAACAACCCCATTCCCTTTCTTCCCATATGCTATGAACCGATTCGCACTCAAGAATATGCATTTATTCAAATCGGCTGCCTCCTCACCGCAGTAAGCGTGTTCACAGTTATACGCAAAAGAGAAGAAATCCACAAACTACTCTGCATAATAGCAGCCAACGGAGTCATTTTAGCCGCCCTGGGATCATGGTTTAAACTATCTAACAGCCCAAAAGTTCTTGGTATATTTGACCCGGTAAACCCCAATTTCTTCGCTTCATTCCGCTACTACAATCACTGGGTGGCATTCGGACTACTCAGCCTGGCGGCGGCAGCCGCAGTAGTTGAGCGCGAAATTCAGCATCAAAATGAATTTGGTAAATATGATCGAACAAGACAGCGTTGGGACATCGTTTGGATCGCCGCGACTGCAATATTATGGATTTCCATCCCACTTTCTGGCTCTAGATCCGGCCTTCTCTTTGCTATGATATTCATGTGCATTGCCTCAATTCGTCTTGCGATTGCCTACCGAAAGCACACTTCAATCTTTAAGGGAATGGAACGTAGATCACGAAAAACCATAGGCACAATGCTACTTCTCGGGATAATAATATTTGGTGCCATCGGGTTTTATCTCGCCTCAGAGAACATCATGAAAGGCATGGATAAATCCAGAAACCAAATTGAATCCAACGAAATAGACCAGAGATTTTACGCATCCCCAAGAGACTGCTATAAAATGGTAAAAGACCGCCCAATATGGGGCTGGGGCCTAGGCTCATACACCTACATATTCAGCACCTATGCTGGTCCCGAATATCGACATGAACTTGGCAAACTAATCCGACGCAATGAATACGCACATAACGATTGGATGCAATACTGGGTCGAATTAGGCTCAATTGGATTCATTATGCTCATCTCGGTACCACTCGCAATCGTAGTAAAAACCTTTAGACGCCCACGAAAATATTTAGAATGCTTCTGGCTCGCTTTGGGTATAGGCTTATTTTTAACGTTCGCCGCATTCGATTTTCCTCTTGGCCCATTCGCAGGAATCGCCATCTTATGCACAATCTTCGCCGCTGGAGCTCGACTAAGCCTTGGCCCTGGCAGAATACCAAAATTCGAAGACTACTACTAAAATGCCCAAACAGTCCTTCTCCAAGCCTCCTCCAGTGTGGCTCGGCATTGCAATATTATGCAGCATGCTTCTCAGCGCACTCTATATCGGCTACATTAAATGGGTTCGCTACGAAACGCAAATGGCGTACGAATTAGTCGAAGCAGGCCAAGCAAATCAAGCGCTTCGCCACTTAAAACGTCTTCAAATACTCCAGCCAACATCAAATGAAAATAAGCTACTATATGCAAAAGCCAAAGCACTGGAGGCCCCAGAAGAGGCACTGCCTATTCTAGAATCCCTAAGTCAAGACACCGAATCCGACACCTTCAAAGAAGCCGCACTAGCGTATTTGGAACTTTCGATTCAACTGAAGAAATACGAAAGCGCTACATCATTTATCAGCAAAATGGCACCTAAAATGAGTGGAGACACTCATTTCATGCTACTTAAGGCGCAGAACCTTCTCTTGCTTGGGGATTCCGAAGCCGCAATTAAAGAATTAACCTATTTAATCAACATCGAACCGAACAACGCTTATGCACAGTTCCTTCGGGCGACAATTTTGCTACAGCAACCAAGAATAACAAACTGGATTGAAGCAAAATCCGCATTGAAAGAAGCAAGCCAGTCCAATTCCTCAATCGGCCTTGATGCGCTAAAACTCCTCTCTACCCGGCCAGAAATAAAGTTGTTCCCACAGGAACGACAATGGCTCATTAGTCGGCTGAGCCAACACCCCAGAAGAAAAATCACCTCAAAACTGCTCGCAGCAACTCACCGCATCATTCTGGATGATTCAGCTAGAGAATCTGTCATTGAACAAATCATCTCCGAAGAATCCACAGCCCATCCCCTTGAAGTCTGCAATTGGCTCATTGACATTAATGAACCGCAAAGAGCTGAAGACCTACTTGAAGCGCCGGAACTAGCGCCATCACAGGAGCGCTGGCAACTACAATACCGAGCAGCGGTTCAACGTAATGACTTACAAAAAATCAATAAACTGCTAAACCTAGACTATTCAGCAGCCTCTACTCCACAGAAAGCTACTTTAATTCTGTATCTTCGCCTCCAAGAAGGCAAAATGGTGTCAAAAGAGGAATGGGATCAGACATTGGATCTAGCCCAAGAAGAAGGCGAAATAGACTCGCTTACCGTGTTGGCACGAACTGCTGGCACGCAAAACTGGTGGGATCGATCTGACACTGCCTATCGCGCTGCAATTGAACTCGCCCCCAATCAATTAGTTGCCGCCAATCTACAAAAAGAGCACTTAACTGTTGTTCTTTTTATGAAAAATACATCGGAGGCCTTGGAAATTTCCACTATTCTTCGACAAATCTACCCATCTAACCCAATTTACCAAAACAACTACTATTACTTTAGCAACCTACTTGGCCACCAAGAGCCAAACCAGATCATAATCCTCAGTGAAATACAGAAACAGTCCAAGCTAAGGGAACTCAATAGCACCATCGCGTTTCTCCTCTACCTTAATGGCCAATACACTGAAGCTAAAGAGCGTTTAAGCAACATCCCGGAAACACTGAAGCGGCAGCCGAGCGTCATCCTACTTAATGGACTGATAGAGAAAGAATTAGGAAACGATGAACTTAGCAACGAACTGCTATCAGCAATAAATCCGAACCAACTATTACCTGAGGAAAACAAGCTACTTAAAGCCGCAAAAGAATCCAACAACTTTTAAATTTATTGTCTAAAATTGGCTTTACAGCTCAAGACAATCATTTAAGATTTTACCTAATATGTGCTACTCAAAACTTAAACTGCTGAACATCGCTACGTTTGTTGCCGCAACCGCAACCTGTGCGAATGCCGTGTCGATTGTTGAATTCACTTTCAACAACACTGACATTGATGAATCTGCGGGCTTTGCCCCTTCCTCAATAAACGACAATGTTGCTTCCATCCCGAATAACGGAGATGCCTTCTTTGCAGGAACTGGTGGCCTGACAATCCAAACTCAGGGCACTGATATTGGCATGATCCAGAATGCAGTCGCTGGTTACAGTGGTACTACTGTAACTCCTGGAGGAGTACTGCCAACCCCTACATCTGCTGCCCTTGCTGAAAACATCACAGGCATAGCGCAATTCAGCCTACTATCTACCCCGACTCCCGATGGTGGGGCCGTTGCTGGGTATTATGTTCAGCCAACGAGTTTCAACATAACTGGCACTGGCACAAACCTTTCAGGCATTGTATTAGTTGATACCAATGGCCAAAGCTCTTTCGTCTCCACTTCTACGATCAACGGCGCTTTTGACTTAACTTTTGACCTAAGCACGTTTGATCCAATTGGCTACGTGTATGGTCAAACTGAGCGCTATTCTCTTTTCTTAGTAGGTTCCAACAGTGGAGCTTCAATCACCGCGACATTTGCTCTTGGTGATACAGCAACCTTCAGTGGCGATCTGATTTCGATTCCAGAACCCAGCACTTACCTAGCAGGAATCACCATTGTTGGATTAGGCGCATTCCTCTTCTATCGCCGCCGCAAACAAACCGTGATCAAAGAGGAAGAAGCAAATTAAAATCACTAAGGCAAAATTTACATGGCCTGCGGTAACAAATGCCGCAGGCTTTTTATTTTACTGATGCACTTGCCTACTGCCAGAATAGCAGCATGTATTAAACGATATAGATATTCATTCGATGAAATCTCGCCGTAAAAGCAAGAGCCCATCATGGCTAAAGCAAAAACTGGATGAGTTCTATTATTTTAGAGCGCATGGGATTCGCAATCAGCAGAACCGTTTGAAAAAATGGTGGAGGCTAAGAAAAAGCAGCCTCAGAAAATGGCAGCAAAGCCGCCCGATTGAACAAAAGATTCGCGAGCAGGAGCGCAAGCGAAATGCAAAAAAGCTCAATCGCAAGATTTCAGAAGCTCCTAAAAAATTCAGGCAAAGGCTTCAAGATACTCGGCATAGGATTAAGAGCCTCCCCCAAAAGTCTGCGAAGGCCATACGCTATTGGATCAAAAGGGTTCGCAAAATGACCTTCAGGGAATTCATTTTCGAAATCTGGGATATCTACCTAAATATATTGGCTTATCTAGTGGCCATTCCACGTAACTGGTTTAAGGTTTGGAAAAAGCAAAATCTCTTCCTACGCATTGTTTATGCCCTCGTATTTAGCTTAACAGCCATAACAGTACTCGCCAGCCCGGCACTGTTTCAATTTGCCAAACAATGGCGCGCGAAAACACTTCGTGCCGAAGCTAGCTCGCTAGTCGAACGCGAACAGATCAACCTGGCATACGAAAAGGCTCGCAGCGCAGCCCTCCTTGAGCCGAACAAACAAGAAGGCTTAGAACAAACCCTGGATCTGGCGGATCAGTTGCATCACCCTCACACCATCTGGTGGGCAGAAAAATTAGCACAAAGTAAAGGATATGACTCGGAGTCACTCGCGAGCATCGTATCACACTCCATCGACTATGGCCAACTCGGGTTAGGCTCTAAATATCTATCCATGATGCGAACTCGCTACCCCGAAAGCCAAACCTCAGCCGATATGGAGTTGGAGCTACTCATGCGCCAGGATCGACGAGAGGACGCGATCTCCATGTCATTAAAGATGCTAGAAAGAGACTCAGAGAGCCCCTTGGCGCATCGCATATTCGTAGAGCACGGAATTTACGCCCGTGACTCAGATCTCCATGCAGTTGCAATCAGCATCTTACAGCAGCAAATCCAGCAAACGAATACGGTAGGGCTAGAGCTCGCCCGCTTAGCAATGCGTCTTCCCCCCGCAATTAGAAAAGATCTTCCCTACGACACCCTTCAGTTGCGGGACATCATTATGCAAAACCCCGAAGCCAGCCAGGAAGACCGTGTGGCCGCGACAGGTCTGGCAGCATTCATGGGGGCTCTCACTCAAAAAGAAGCATTTGAGGCCATCGTTGCTGAATACGAGGATGAGGATATGCCAACCATACTTGAAACCCTGAGCCGCTACGACATTTATTATGGTCGAGATAAACTCATTAGTGAAGAACAGGTATTTATCGATTCCAACTACGCCTTGGCATACTTGGAATGGCTAGTTTTATCCGAAAACGCAGACCTAGATAAGGCAGCTGAGCTTTTGAGCCGCGAACAGGAAGGCGCACTGCCCATTAACTCGATCAAGCGCCGTTTCTGGCAAGCATTGATTGCCCATGAGCGTAATGACGATAAGGAGTTCTCGGTTCGATTGCTGCAAGCGCTTGATAACTCTACAGCCAGTGATTGGGACTATATGCACTACCTCTTAGTCAAGCACACCGAGCCCAAGCATCAGCATGCGTTCTATCGTGAACTATTTGGACGCCCAGAAAGCCCCCTACTCGCTGCCGAGCGTTACCTGATCCTTACCTACCAACTTGGCTTGGAAGAAGAGATGCAAATTCTACTACGGCAGATAAATCTTGAGCGCTTCAACGCTCGCCCAGAGGCTTTAAATTTCCTCCTCTACCTGAATGCACTCCATAACCGTGACTTAAACGCAACTCGCGAACGACTGGAGAAATTAATTGGGCAATATCCTAAAAACGTCTCCTTGTACCGCACCTTGGCTTTCGTCTACGCCAAGTCGAATGAGCAGGCCATCGCTCAAGCTATCAATGCCGAACTCCCCTTGCCTACTGAAAACTACGATGCCCGCCAGAAATTAATGCATGTTTACATAACCAGAGATAGCAGCAAATTACCCAATCCAGACGACCTTCCTCTTAAACTAGAAAGAGCGCTGCTATACAAACTTAAGTCAGAAACGGCATCTCTCTAGGCCATGCAAGCACCATACATTCCTGGCCCAGAAAAGGGTGATGAGTGCTTGAAGCAGCAACTGATCTAGCACAGCTTGTTGGACTGTTGCATGAGCTCTGAACCGATGAAATATACTTCATTCAAAATCTGGCTGCTGCCACTGGCCCTACAGTTTGCGTTCTACTACCAAATCCACGAATTCTGGGACCCCGATTCGCATTACTTTTTCGGCTGGGGCATTCCTGTATTGAGCCTGTTTCTGCTGTGGACGCGCAGCGAAGATGAACCCACTCCGGTGCGAACTTCCAAGATTTGGCTGCTGCCTGCCTTGGTATTCTTCTGCACATTCTGCGCACTGCGAGTGCTCTGGGAAACCATGAGTTCCTGGCACATGCTCAGCTGGACAGAAGGCCTTACCCTCGCCGCCTTCACCCTCTGCTGGGGCGCTTCCTGGGGGGGGCTAAAATGGACAAAGCACTATGCCTTTCCCGTTTTATTTTTCCTTGCATCTATCCCCTGGCCGGGGCGAATTGAACTCGGGGTCAGCGACTGGCTAACGGGCCACATTGCAAACATTGTCACCGTCTCACTACAAATGCTTGGCATTCCCGCGATGCTTCAAGGCATTCAGATATCCATCGGCGAATCTGTCGTCGAAGTCGCAGAAGCATGCAGCGGCATCCGTTCATTACAATTTCTCCTGGTGACCACTCTTTTCCTTGGCGAATACGGTGGCCTTTCGATTCCAAGACGCCTAACCCTGCTCGCAGCCGGCATGCTGGCTTCATTCGTTCAGAACGCGATTCGCGCGCTGACTCTTGGCTGGATTACCGGCATTGAGGGACAAGACGCCTATGACCGCTGGCATGATAACACCGGTGCCGTTACCTTCGTCATTGGCCTCGCCTTAGTCTTTATCGCTTTCCTCATCATTGAGCCCAAAGCACAACCCAAGCCTATTAAAAAATTTGGATCACCTGTCCTATCACGCGCTTGGGTTCCACTTACAGCCTTGGCGCTTATAGTCTATGCTGGCGTCGAAGCATTTCGCATCAGCTGGTATCAAATGCCCGATGTCGCACAAGCCAAAGCATGGCAAATAGACGAAAGTAAATTGCGTCAGCTTTCATGGCATCGTCAGCTCAAAGTGGACGATCTCGTCAAACAGATTTACGAGACTGACCATGTGATGAGCGGGCAGTTTCTTGTTAATGATAGCCTTGTCAGCTATCACTTCGTCTCCTGGGAAGACGGCTACCCAGTGATGCGAGCCAACGCCCACACACCAGAGGTCTGCATGGGCTCCGTCAGAGGGCTACGCCTAACCAAACAAATGGAAGCGCTTCACATGGACTCACCCTGGGATAACCTGGTTTACGAGGACTACGAATTCCAAGATCCAATCAGCGCCAAGAAAATTGCCGTTTATCGCACGCTAATGCTCCCGGTTAACACTGAAAACTATGATCAGTTCTATGAGCAGGCCAGTGGATCATGGTCACAAAAATGGCAATTGGCTTATCAAAACTTTTGGGAACGCATCGACGAAAACAGTATGCGAACTAAACAACTGCTGCTGATTGGTGTAACCTCCCCCGAAGGCGTGAGTAAAGAAGACACCTTCTACAAATTCCTCAATACCGTCATCGAAGAGCGCCCGTCCAGCTAGACTGCCAGCAACATCATGCGCCGACCTGCAATTTGCATACTACTACTACAATGCACGCTTGCGCTCATTGGCCGCGCCAATTTCGAAATTGAGGAATTACTGGGGCGAGCCTACGGACCCGAATTGGTCTCCTTCACCGTGCCTGTAGACACACCGGAGAAATTTCAGGTGCATGGAGCATTCGGTGCGATTGCCCACCAACAGCAGGGAAACTCCATCTACTTCATCTCCGAACCTTTGGCTCGCTATGAAACTCAGACCTATGCCCTCAAGTCGAGCCAAGATGATACCTCCACCGATCTATCCATCAAAGTAAACGGCGAATCTGCCGTGATCAGCACCGCTCTAATCAGCGCCAAATTTCCAATTGGTAGCGGCGGAAAGACGCCGCCTCCCCCGCTTCTCGGACTGCGTCTCGGCAATGGTGCCTGGTCTTCCAGCAGCAAGTGGGAAAACGCCAAAGCCATCTCTAGCTGGTCCAGCAAAATACAAAGTAGCGGCCCAGTCTTTGCAAAAGTGCGGATAGCCTATCAGTTCGATGATGGATCATTCGTCTCGTTTACCGCCACCTTGATAGCGGGCGATTCGGCCATCTATTGGCGCATGGCCAGTAGTGGAGATTCCCCGAACACCGTTGCGACCTTCCAACTGCCTACGATGCCCAATGTGCAAAATGTCGGACTGCCCAAAGGCTATGGCCAATGGGCGCGTAAAGACCGCCAACTCCCAGTATCAGCATTGCAAAACAATCTCACCAAGCTAAGCCCCAAAACCAGCGTGCTAGCGCTGTTTCCCAACGCCCCTTGGCGCTTGGACTTCGCAAATGAGCGTGATGAGCTAGCCCTTTTTTCACGCATGCCTGGCGATTGGGTTACACCCATCGCTGAGCAGACTTATTACGGGGAAACTCACTGGAGCCTGCCGATGATCGAAAAGATGTGGGCCGGCTGGCGGGCATGCGGCATGCCGGTCAACTACTCAGCCAACGGCGATATCGAGCTGCTTGCACACTGCACACGCGGCGTCCGCGAATGGGTGATTTCGAGCGGCGAACCGAAGATTGGACGACAGCTGGAGCATGTCCTAGCCCTCACACTGGAATGGAAGGAAACGGCCCAACACCCTCTGCTCTTTGTCGACCCAGCTGAGATCGCCGAAAAGCGCCTGGCGGTCAAACCGCGGCATCCAGATTGGGCAGTAGCAGCACTCAGCTTACCAACCGATGCGACAAAGGCTAAAGCGAAATCAGTCATCGATAAGCTACGAAAACAACTCGAGCTATTGGGCGAGTTTGACGTCATGCGCAAGGCCATCGCCACAGCGGGTCTCTATGACGCGCTAGTAGACTCATCCTGGCTGGACGAGACTGAGCGCCGTCGCATCCGCGCCCAGATGGCGTATCTAGCCTACATCTTGGCCGACCCGATGTGCTGGTCCAGCGAGCGTGGCTACGGCTCCGGCAATCCCAACATGCACTGCTCCTATATCCTCACGCTCGGCGTCGCCGCCTGCGTATTGCGCGACCACCCCATGTCCGAGCAATGGGCTAATTACGCTGCAAACTGGCTCGACCAGTGGCTCAGCACCGAAGTCGGTCCAAGCGGTGAATGGATTCCCGAAGGTTCGCACTATGGAAACGTCAGCTTAGAGGTAATCGTCAGCTTCGCCATCGCATCCCAGCGCGCCGGTTACCGGGACTTTACAAACGACCCACGCCTCAAGCAGCTTATTACGTTCTTTGCCCAGCAATACACTCCCCAAGATCCAGCTAGGGACAACCTGCGCGTAACCGCCAACTATGGACGCGGAGTTTCCAGCGAAAAGCTGGCTACCATGGGCATTGCCGCCCGTATGTTCGCACAAAGTGACCCAGCGCTATCCGCCAACCTCCAATGGGTATGGGCTGAGACCGGCTACAGTACCGACCTGGGCGACTACCGTCTCGGCGGCTTTCGTTACTACTATTTAGACAAAGAGCTTCCCTCACAGGCCCCAGAGTGGTGCTCCAAGCAGTTCCCTCAGCTTGGCGCCATCTTCCGCGCCGGGTTTAACACACCTCAGGAAAGCTTTGTCAATTTCCTCGCCGGTGTGGGCTCAGAACACAACCTGGATGTCTGGACGCCCAGCGTAACGGACATCGCGCAGTGGTATGCCCGTGGCAAGCCGCTGAGCACCTGCTTCACCATTCTCACCGGCACCCGCGAGCGGCATGAGCTGCTCAGTGAAGGCGTGCAGTTAGCCCGCAACTACTCTGGTAGCAACAAATCTCTACCCTTTGGCTACTACAGCACCACTGATTTCAGTGAATTTGCCAACCTCCCCAGCTTCGACTACGCTCGCACTCAACGCACCAACACCAAGCCCGACAACCGCAACTGGCTTCCGCCCGATCTGCCGACTTACCCAAAGCTCAAGCCTGCCAAGAGCGACCGTTTAACCATAGACCGGCAAGTCGCGTTCATCCATGAGCCAGACAATGCAGCGGGACCAGCCTACCTCGCCATCCGAGATACCGCCACCGGCGGCGAACCCACCACTTGGCAATTCTGGACCCTCACTGAGGGCCTCACCACTCCCGACGCACCCGAAGCGGACACTGGTGGAGAAAAAATCCTCCCCGCGCGCAAACTCCCCGATGGCGACCACTACGCCGCACAGGGCCAATTCGGCGTTAACTTGGACTACTTCATCGCCAGCCCCAGCAAAACGCCTCGCTACACGCTACGCTATGGCGGCAATGATCAGATTCACCGCAACCAAACCCAGTACCAAGACTTGCTCCACCTCCAGCGTCCGAACGATGGTGCCTACTTCTTGGCACTCTTCCCCTCGCTACCCGGCGAGCCTACCCCTAGCTTTGCCAAGAATCGTGATGAGACCATTATTCGCGTCAATTTCGACTCATGTGAGGACTACATATTCCTGATCGATCATGCTGATCGCTCCAAATTCGGTGAAGCTGAATTTCATGGAACCAGCGGCTGTATTCAGGTGCGCGCCACTGAAACTACTCTGTCACTCGGTGCCGCTGGCCAAGTCGCTTGGAAGAACCTACAGCTCGATGCTGAGATGCCCGCGAGCATTCGGGTGACCACCAATCGGCTCTACATCGACACCTCAAGCGGCGGCAAACTAACCATCACTGCGCCCGGAAATTGGAGTCGAGTCAAAGGCCTGCATGGCCCCACAAACTTCCGCAAAACGCTCCATCTGACCCTTCCTACTGGCGAGCACAGTTTGATTTTCAAGAAGTGATTAGATAATCCGTAAACGTCCGGCGGTCGGCCCTATTGACGCGGAGTGCTGCTGGGCAGGTATGACCCTATTTGGCAATGACGTGACTTCACATGGATCCATGACGTGACGTCATTTACCCATGATTGATGCCGTGAGGTCACGTGGTTGGTAACGACCATTTGGATGGAGCCAGTGGGCTGATGTCGTCCTGGTTGGTCATATTGGGTAGGCGGGTCAGGACATCCCGGAGGTAATCGAAGGGATTTACGCCATGGCGCTGACAGGAGACCGCGATGGAGTAGATGATGGCGGAGCGTTGCCCGGCGTCGGGATGGCCAATGAACAGGAAGTTCTTTTTGCCCAGGGCCGAGGGGCGTATGGCATTTTCCTGAAGGTTGTTGTCGATTTCGGCGACGCCGTGTTCGAGGTAGGCGATTAGCTTGGTCCACTGCCCGAGCGCATAGGCGCATGCCTTGCCCAGGGCAGATTGAGGTAACGAACGATTCTGGCAGATGCGGATCGTCACCTTGAGCCACTTGAGGATGCGGGTTTGCTCGTCCTCACGGCGGGCTTGGCGGTCATCGGGATCGAGTCCTTCTTTGAGGTAGTCGGCTTCGCAGGCGTAGAGCTTGCCGATGAGCTTAAGGACCTGCTCGGCTTCACGACGATGGGATTTAAGGGCCTCGTAAAACTTGCGGCGAGCATGAGCCATGCAGCCGAGCAGCGTCACCTTGTTTTGCTCAGTCGTATTACTTTGCGATGCAAAGTTTTCATAGGCCCCATAGGCGTCGGATTGCAGCAGACCCTGATAACCGTCGAGCAGGCTGGTCAGCTCGCCATAGCGCGCGATAGACGCCAATCGAACACGACATCGCCTCCCGGGCGACTGATCGCCCAGAGCCAGCCTTGTTCGGTTTTGCCTTTCTTCTGATCGGGATCGCAGTAGCGCACCGGCGTTTCGTCGGCCTGCACGTAACCGCCCCTGAGCAAGTCAGCGCGCATGTAATGGTAGATCGGCTTAAGCCATTCGACGACGGTTTCGACCCAGTCGGCCATCGTTTTGCGCGAGATCGTCGCGCCCCACATCGCCGAAGCTTTTTCCTGACGGTAAAGTGGCATGTGCTGGACGTATTTGCCGAGGGTGACCCACGCCAGCAGCCCCGCCGAAGCGTAAATGCATCGCAACTTCGCGTTCGACGATGGCTGAGCTTTTGCCGCGTAAAAGCTCCATGCCTAAGGTGGTCTTGATATCGCGAAAACAAAGCTCGATTTGCCATCGGTGCAGGTAAAGCCTCGCAATAGCTACGGCTGGCTCGTCGCGCATCGTGGTCACCACGGTGAGTTCCTTGGTGCGGAAGCCCGGGCGGGCAAGGTTCACGCGCACGAAGCGCAGGGTGAGCTCCTCGGGCATAGCCAACCATTCCTCACGGGTGCAGTAGTTGCTTTGTTGAGCCGGGCGTTTAATCGTAGTGATGGTGGCTGGCTCCCCCTTAAACTGGCCCATTGCTAGCGAGAAGATTTTCGGTCATAGACACCGTAAAATCATATGAAAAAAGGACGTCGCAGTACTGAACAGATTATCCGCATCCTTCGCGCCAGTGAAGGGATGAAAGTCGAAGAGGCCTGCCGAGAGCATGGCATGAGCACTCAGACTTATCATCGCTGGAAAGAAAAATAAGGCAACATGGGCGTAAAGGAGGCCCAGCGTTTGAAGGATTTGGAAAAGGAATCGGATCAGCTCAAGAAGATCGTGGCTGATCAGCTTTTGCAGATTAAGGCCCTGGAGATTGCCTTGGAAAAAAACGTCTGAGCCCGGACCGTCAGCGTAGCGTTGCCGCCAAGGTGATTGCTGCGCTGAAGTGCTCCGGGAGACAAGTCTGTCGCTAGTTGGGTATCCATCGCTCGACCTATCGCTACCGCGCCAAACCCCCGCCGCCGAAGCAACAACCCTTGGAAGCTGAGATTGTGAAGATGTCGCAAAAGTATCCGTTTTTCGGCTATCGCAAGATCACGCAGAAGCTGCGCAACGAAGGCTGGGATGTCGGCAAGAAGCTAGTGCAGCGGGTGCGCCGCGAAGAGCATCTGCAAGTGCCTCCGCCCAAGCCTCGGACCCGCCGCCAAGGCTTATCCACAGGGCTGCCGACCGAAGCGGTCCGTCGCAACCATGTGTGGAGCTGGGACTTTATGAGCGACTACACCCAGCGTGGCGGCAAGCTGCGCGTGTTCAATCTCATCGACGAATACACGCGTGAATGCCACTGCATCCATTCCGACCGGGCCATCAAATCCGAGGATGTGCTGACCTTGCTCAAGGACGCCATCGCCGAACACGGGGTGCCTGAGTATATCTGCTCGGACAACGGGCCGGAGTTCATCGCCAAGTGCATTCAGGGGTGGCTCAAGGACAATAAAATCAAGACCATCTACATCGATCCCGGGTGCCCCTGGCAGAACGGCTTCGTCGAAAGCTTCAACGATAAGTTCCGCCGCGAATGCCTCAACCGCGAGCTCATCTACACCCTGAGCGAATCACGCGTCATCTTCGATGATTACCGCCACCTGCATAATCACGAAAGACCACACCGATCTCTGGGCTTGCTCACGCCAGCACCATTTGCCAAACAACAATCCGCAGGTTCCGGCTCCGTTCGGCCTACGGCCTCTCTAGGCCAGAACCTCAGCAAATCAACCAACCCACTAAAAACCCACTAAACAACAAACCGACTGGAATCTTCTCATAACAAGTGGGCCCAAAAGGGCGAGCCAGCCAATGGCTTCGCGCTGGTTGGCCCGGAGGGGACATTTGCGACGTTGGTGCAGGCGGATGACTGACTCTGCGCCGCGCATCTTCAACAAGGCATGGCAGCGATAGGACTCGTAGGCGCGATCGCCCACCTGCACATCTCCAGCCTCAGCTTGCGGCATGACGGCGGTCTCAAACAGACTGGCTTCGCCCACGTTCCAAGGGCTCTTTTCCCAAGATAGCAACGCGCCGCTGCCCAGATCAAAGACGCCCAAAAGCTGCATAACCGGATGGCCGCAGCCCGGCTGCTGGCTGCCTGGTTGAGGATAGGCGGCTTGGTTCAGAGACGTATCAGCCAGCTGGCAACTCGTAGCGTCGGCCAAGAGCACGCGCCGACCTCGCCAGTCCCAGCGTGAGCTGAGTTGCAACTGCTGCGCCACGCGCCCGCCCTGCTGCTCGATCCACGATAACGGCAAACGCGCCCGCGCTTGGCAGTAAGCTGAGTTTGCCGAGCTGATCGGACGCTGCCCATCGGACTCACGATAGGCCTGCACCTCACGCGTGGCATCACGACAAGAACCACCAAGCAGCACTTGATTGAGAAAAGTCCAAAACGTGGTGCTGCGATCAAATACACGACGATAACCATCACCCGGCGGAAGCGTGATCTCCTCGCCGAAAAGGCTTTGCAGTTGACCGCCACCGCTACCACGCAGATAGTTAAGTTCTTTCTGGAGCCGATGGTTCGGCATCAATTTGGCTCGCCCACACAGCAAGTGAAGTCCTGGAAGGTATTTTGTTTTGCTCACACAAGCAATCTACTAATAGGACGTTGTGAGAGCGAGCTCCATGTCCGTAAAATCAACGATTGGGGATCAAATCGTTTCTCATTTCAGCCTTCTGGGGGGGGTAAGAGCAAGGTCGCGCTTGAGGCGCTGCGTGAGCAGGAGCCTTTGCATGATATCGCAAAGCGCTATCAGATCCACTCGACTCAGGTGACTGAGTGGAAGAAGGAGCCAGCCAGCGCCTGCGAAAGAGCAGTAGATATTATTGAGCGGCATGTGCCACTTGTCTTACCATCGAGTTCTTCAAATAGCGATGAAGTTCAGCGCCTAGCGCATCTAAATGCTATTAACCTTGGTGCTGGAGCACCTGCTACTTGTAGTGCAGCACATGGTATTTTTTTTACCACCATGGCAACACTCCGCACGGCATTAAAGCATTTTACATCTAGGTTGGCCGACTTTAGAGGCGTCTTTTGCAAAAAAAGGTGTTAGGCAGTTTCTTCAAAATCAATTGACTAGATACATCTTGATCCATGCGAGGTTCACAAATGCGGCAAATGAAGACACCGTTTTGTCATAGCGTGTAGCGAGTCTTCGGTTGTGCTTGAGCTTACCGATGGTGTTTTCGACCAGATGTCTAGCGGCATAAAGCAGCTTGTCATGCGGAATCGTTTCCTTCCGATTGCTCTTTGAGGGTATGACGGCTTCGTTGGCTTGTTGCATGACACCTTCACGCACGGTGTTGCTGTCGTAACCCTTATCTGCAATGACGGCTTGGACGGCCTGTTCGCATTGCTTAAGCAGGGCGGGCGCTTGGGTGCAATCGGCGCTTTCGCCGCCGGTGATGATGAAGTGCATCGGGTAGCCCAGGGCGTCTACCATGAGGTGTATTTTACCGCTGAAGCCGCCTCGGGAGCGTCCAAAGGCCTGCGCACCCTGTCCTGCGCGCGCCCCGGCCGAGTGTTGATGGGCGCGCACGACAGTCGAGTCAATCATGAGCCACTCGCAGT
>JAVDPD010000034.1 GCA_031296935.1 Cerasicoccus maritimus | reverse complement strand
TTGCATTAGGACCAGACTGATAATCCATGGTCTATCACACAACTGTCAGATTGCCTCGTAACTACTTCACTTTAATACAGTGCTCAAGTTGTATTTTATCGACCGCCGCAACCACTACAACTCCTCTGGCTTCGAAAAAGTGCTTCACCCTTTCCAGCAGGGTAATTGCGAACCGTGGTTCGCACCGATCCAATTCGTCAATAAAGATAACAAGTTTCATCTCAAGCTCTCCATTCAGCACGTTGCTAAATGCAGCAATGAGCTCATCGCGTGCTCTAGTTGTCTTCAGATACGTATCAATTCCCTCCTGCAAAAAGTCGTCTTTCGCATCCATCTTCTCCGCAAACTTACCTGGATCAAATCTGTAGAAGCCTGCACTAACCGAGGAAGCATAATAGATCCCCTTAATGATACGACTCATCGCCCACTTCACTTCATCCTGAAAGACTTCAACTTGTTCGCTGATTTCACTAGCAAAGGCCATAAATGGATCTGTTGCATGATCGATTTTCCAGGCATTGATCTTCACTGTAATGAAATCCTCTGCGTTTTGTTCAAAGTCGTCAGCCAATCTATCCAGAAACCAAGACTTACCGCTTCCCCAAGCTCCATCCAGCATGATACGAAGGGGTTCCTTCACATTCCTGCAAAGATTCATCAGATTTGTCGCCATGGCAGCTCTGGCAGAGTTGCCTGCTTCGCATTTCATTAAGTCGTCTTCGAAACAATCCTTGGGCGGTTCGGGATAAAGCATCCCGCGTTCAACGGCCTCGGTTCTGGCAAAATTGGCTCCAATATCTTCAAACATAATTCTCCTTACATAACGGCAAGCAACGCGGCCTTAGATCGGTCTTATCAAAATGTCACAGCAAACAAAAACTACGCGAGAATCTAGAGCGCTCGTCCCGATCCATGGGAGCGACGGCCGCCAGACTGTCGCTGCGGCGCCAGGGGAGCGCGTGGTGGACCTGCCGGCGGATTGCATTCCCCGCGTCGCGGTGGCCGACTGGCAACCAGTTGGCGATGGCACCTATCGGCCCGTGGCGAGGATCCACGGTTGCTGGCCGCGGCTGAATGAAGTTCACGAGCTGCAGCTCGGCATCCGCTACCGGACACTCAAGCGACTCATCATTGCCGGCTTCCTTGAAGGCGCCCGCGTGTCGCCGAGCTGCTGGATCTTTTCGCTGGAAAGCTATTGGGATCACATGAAGCGTTGCCAGGAAAACCCCGAGTTTTGGGACGACGCGAAAAACAAGCAGGCCTACAACAAAGCCATTGGAGAATAGCCCATGAAAAAGGATTCCAAAAATCGCCAAGAATTTCCACAAGTCCGAGCCCTGCCGATGGCACGGGTTCGCCCAGAAAATAATTTTGCCGCCAATTGCAGGGGCTCCGTAGCGGCATAAAAATCTTAACCTCAATTTCAAAGTATGAAAGTAACGCTAACATGGGAAGATGAAGACAAGGGCTATCTGGTAGACTGGAATGAGCTCATTCCACGCTGGAAGCTGTCGACCTACTATTTAGATCCAAACATCTTGGAATCTGCCTACGCAAACTTATGGTTTAATACAGCTGTGACTCCGCCACTATTCTATATTGGCGAATTAACCGAATCGGAGTGTGATTGCGGCTTTCAGCTTATTAATGGAAGAAATCGCACCACTGTTTTATCTACTGTCCTTGATGGAATTGTGCCATTGGCGTTGAGCGATGATGCGGAAACCATTCCCTTCATCGCCAGTGCAATTGTTCGACCGTTATCACCAAACGAAGTTTTTGAGCTCCCTGATTTGCCAATACTAGCTCATTCAGAACTTCGCCAACTAGGTGGCGAAGACTATGAAGGAGGCGGTCAGTAGTCATGGCCAAACCTTCCAAGTTCCTGCTAACGCCGACGCCTTACGAAGAGGCGGCGCAGTTCATTGCGGACAAGCCTGTCGTGTCGCGCGAGATCTTCGATCGACTGTTGCCAGAGGTGCAGGCGCGGGCTTTCACGATCACCGGCATTGAGTCGGCCGACGTGCTGCAGACGGTTCGCGATCGCATTGCCGAGCTGCCGCGGGGCGGGGATTGGAATAAGATCAAGGCTGGTATCCTGGAAGACATTGGCCCGTGGTTCGACGCCCAGGGCGCCAATCGCCGCGCCGAGCTGCTGATGCGGATGCATGGCTTTCAGGCTTACCGCGTTGGCCAGTGGGAAACAATTCAACAGACGAAAGAGGCGCTGCCTTACCTGCGCTACATCGCCACCAACGACGCCCGGACACGCCCTGATCACGCCGCGCTGCATGGCATCGTGTTGCCCGTTGACGATCCATTTTGGGAGCGACACATGCCGCCCTGGGATTGGGGTTGCCGCTGCCAGGTGGTGCAGATTTCGGAATACGAAGCCGATCAAATCCGCAAGGCCGATAAGAAGCGCCCGCCCGATCGCCGGCTCGTGCTCGATGAAACGGCGCGCTCGCAGCTGCGCTCCGGCCGGTTTGTCCGTGGCCCGGGCGAAGTGTTCGACGTGCGCGCTCCGGAAGAACGCGGCCGCTCCGGCCCGGGCACCCCTGGTGATCTCCGGATGCCGCTGAGCATGATCCGCGATCGCTACGATCCCGAGGTCTTTGGCGAGTTTGAAAACTGGGCGCGGGGAACCAACTTGCCCGGGCTCAAGGGAGAGGCATCTGTCTGGCAATGGCTGGGCGGCGAGGAGCTCCCCCGGGCGCACCGTCCGCTGGGCCCCAAACTCAAGCCCAAGAATCTCGCGCCAGGCGTTATCAAAGAAATCAACGAAACCATGGCGGCGATCGACCAAGTCCACGACGACGGCCCGCTGCCACGACTGCCCGTCTTGCCGGAAGATCACCCCGACTACGACGGCTCTTACAATCGCCTGCTCAACGAGCTCAAGCTCAACATCAACAACGTCGACGACCCGCACTTTACTTTGGTTCACGAGATCGGCCACTGGCTGGATCACCGCGCCTGGGGCAGTGGCCTGCAGATGGGATCCGAAATCAGCGAGGATCTCGCGCCGCTCCGTGAAATCTGGAAACGCGATCGCACGTTGAAAGCTTTCGACCAGCAGCTGCGCGACTTCATGATCCCCGATAAGAAGATCGCTTATTATATGAGCGAGGCCGAAATCTTTGCCCGCAGCTATAGCCAGTGGATTGCGGTTCGATCGAAGTCGCCGATTTTGCTCGAGCAACTAAACTTCAATCGCGAATATCCATTCCGGTACCGCAACTTGATTCAGTGGCCCGATGAAGATTTCGGCGAGATCGCGGAAGCCCTGGACGATCTATTTTCAAAACGAGGATGGCTCAATGAACGATAAACTGTCAGTCGAAGCAAAACGCCAACAGGCACGCGAGGAGCTCATCCAGGCTCACGTCGATTCCGGCATGACTCGCGAAGAGGCCGAGAAGTTTGTCCGCCGCAGCAAGGTGCTCGATATCACCGACGCCGATCCCCAGGAATACCGCTCGATTTTTGATAGAGACGAAGCATGAGCTTGCGCATCATCCAGGATACCTTGTCGCCAGGGCTTCGCCGCAAAGCGAAAGCTATTGAGGATCCTACGCCGATTTTGCGGGTGATGGGTGTCACGCTGCAGAGCTACACCGTCCAGACTTTCAGCGAGCTCGTGCCCCGGGCGCGTCGCTGGCCCAACAAGAAAGACGGCACCCCCAGCAACCTGCAGCGAACCACGGCGCTCCGCCAAAGCATTCGCCTGGTGTCAGTCGATCGACGCAAAGCAGTCGTCGGCACGGATCGGCTTTACGCGGCCGTCCATCAGTTTGGCAGCCAGAAGCAAAGCGGCTACGGTAGCGGGATCCCGGCGCGTCCGTACTTCCCATTCCGCGGCGAGCGCATGATCCCCGAAGCCCACCGCCGTGTTAAGGCTGCTGCTCAGGCGCAGCTGGCGGTGTTGTTGCGCTGAGTGTTTTTTTCGTCAGGACAAAAATTGTCCTAACCCTTTTTCGTGCAGGGGTGGCCACCATGGCCAGGGTGTTTAGACGGGAGTAGGCGAATCCGCTATGCTGGCGGGGATGATTCGCACTTTCCGATCCCGCAGCCTTACCGACGCTGAAGTTAAAGAACTTCCGGAGCGTCTCGTCGTCATGCCTTGGGGCGACAACGAGATAAACGGCGGCAAGATCCTGAAAGTTAACGCGACGACTTTGGCCCAGCTGCCCGCCAACCAGGCGCTCGTCAACTTCGACCGCGTCGCCCTGGACTTCAATCATAACAGTGTGCCTGATACGCCGTTCTATAAGGGCGAGCCCGTGAAGGTTGCTGCCTACGCCAGCGTCAAGGTCGTCGAGGGCGAAGGTATTGTTTATGACGACATCGAGTGGACCAAGGAAGGCCGCGAGATGGTCGAGGGTGGCCACTACATCGATCTCAGCCCCGCCATCAAAGACAACGACGCCGGCGAGGTGATCTTCCTCCACAGCACGGCGCTTTGCCGCCAGGGCGAAGTCCGTGGCTTATCGCTGCACTCTGCTGATCCCTTTGAAACCGAAAATCCAAATCTAACCATGAAGTATAAAACCAACCTTATCCAACTTCTCGGCTTGAAGGCCGACGCCACTGAAGAAGCGATTGACGCGTCCCTGAAAACCTTCACTGCAGATTTGGAAAAGCTGCGCGAAGAAGCCGGTCAAGTCAAAGCCCTGGCCGCCAAGATTGAGGCGTTCGAAAAGAAAACCAAGACTCCGGAGGAGAAAGGCAACAGCGACCTAAAGGCGCTCGCCGCCCGCATCGACTCCCTGGAAAAATCCGCCGACACCCGCGAACGCGACGTGCTCAAGGCGCAGGCGATCCGCGACGGCAAAATCGTGCCGCTCTCGGCCGACAAGCTGGATCTGGAAGATTTCAAGGCGCTCGTCGCCGAGCTACCCGCCGACCAAGTCCCGATGGACAAGCGCACGCCCGACGGCATCAAGGCCCTGGCCTCCGCAGGCGTCGGCGCTACCGACTCCAGCGAAGCCGAGGTGAAGCGTCAGCTGAACATCAGCGACGACGACTGGAAGAAATACAACGGCTAACCGCTTCCGGCCTCCGACTTTCCAGCCCGACGGGACGAGTTCCCCGCCGGGCTTTGGAGGCGAAAGAATACTAAATTTAACACCGATCTAAAACATCATGCCTCCAGCTTCTGAACCTTACGACGCACCGCAACGCAGCGGTAAATCCGTCAACTTCCCGGTCGCCGCAGCGGTCGCGATCTATTCCGGCGTGCTCGTCGCTAAAGACGCCAACGGCCGCGCCAATCCGGCCTCCGATACCGCCGGCCTCGTCGTGATCGGCCGCGCTCAATTCGACGCGCTCAACGCCGACGGGGCAGCCGGCGACATTGATGTCGTCGTCGCTCCAGGCGTTTTCCGCTACGCTAATTCCGCGGTCAATGCTGTGGCCCAGGCTAACGTGGGCGTGCCTCTCAAGCCGATCATCATCCAAGATGAAAAGCCGGTCGACCTGCTCGCCCTCGACGATCCGGAAAGCGACCACGTCTTCAAGAATCACGAGTTCCTCTACCAAGCATATAAGCGCGCGGGCTACGGCTACGGTCTCCCCGAACTCGCCTACGGCTCCGACGGTTCCACCGCTGCCTAACCTTCAACCGAATTTGTTCTACCGTGGTTCCCAAACCGGCGGCGGAGGTCAGGATAGGCCTTCGCCGTCATAGGGACCAACCAACTCAACCAACTTTTTCCCATGGCCACTGAATACGTAACGATGACGAACATTGCCGCCTTGCTCCCGGGCAAGTTCATCCGCCAGGCGCTCGATGACGACAAGGACGGCAAGGAAGACGCCGAAGTCTGGGCCGAGGTCCAAGCTGCTGGTCAGCCCATTGAAGTTCCCCGATCGGCGATTTCGCCGGCAAAGCGCCCGAATGCGGCGGCAGCTACGCCCCAAACCTCGTCCCCCTTAGCGCCTTCTTTTTGTAGTACTTCGATCTCGCCGCGGACATCCCCGCTGATGATGCCGAGCTCCTGTAGGCGAGACAGGCTTTCGCCCACGGCGCGGCCGGACTGTAGGCCGTCATAAAGGCGGCCTACGTGGACCGCGAGATCCTGAAACGGCTGATTCGTGGCGGCCGCCAAATCACCGACCATCCGCAAGCCATCCCCCGTCGACAAAGATCCACGCGTTAACGTTTCTAAAGTACGCGAAGCCGCTGCAATGCCCTGGATTTGAAACGGTGTTGATGCGGCAAACTGCTCCAATTCACTGATGCGATCACGAGCATCGCCAACGCTGCCCAGTAAGGTAACAAAGGAAGTTTGCAGGTCTTCAATGCCGGCAGCTTCACTGCTCGACTTTTGCAGCAGCCCGACCGCGCCTGCCGCTCCCACAATTCCGGCTGTCACTGCAGCGAGCGGCGCAATGATGCCACGAAGGCCGCCCATTAAACTATTCAGCCCCAAGACAGAGCGCCCCATCGGTCCATTGAACCGGTCGGCGTCGAGTGTCATGGTAGCGAAGAGGTTCATGGTCTGGTCACGCCCAGGCGGGCGAGCTGCTTGGTTGGCGCAGGGCCTTGATCATTTCTTTTTCCAGATAGGTTGGGCCTGCGGCCTCGTTGCCGTAGCGGAGGCTCGCGCTGGCGAAGAGCATAAACGCCTGGGCAAGCGAGCAACCGCCGTCGCCGTCGGCAGTCAGGTTGCGGCCGTCAGCGTAATCGAGCGTCCAGCCGTATTCGCTTAAAAGTGTGTCTAAGAGCGTGACGACCCAGCCGAGCCCATTTCCTGCTGCGGCGCCGAAGCTAGCTTCTTTTTCGACGCCGCCTCTTGGTTTCCCGGCGGGCGGGAATTAATCACGGTTGCGGTCGCTTGTTTGATGATGGCGCCAATTTTAAAGCCAAGTTCCTGTGTTGCTTCGAGTGGTAGGTTTTCACCAAAGGCAAATACAGCGTCTTCCCAGGCTTCGGTTCCTTCGGCCCAAATTTCGCGGCTTTCAGCAACTGATCGAGTCAGCACAAAGCAAAGCTCCATCAACCGTAGATTATCCATCTTATCCTTGGCCGTGGCGGGATCCGTAATCGGGTTGCCAATGCGTTCCAGGAAAGTGTAGCTGGCGATTGTCAGCGGTATGACAGCCCGGTTTCCGATTTTCATTCCTTCCGGATAAAGCGCGTCGAGCACGGCGCCAGGCGTGGCTTGGCTAAACTTGTCGCGGGCTTCCAGGGCGCCGGCAATTTGCTCGGGCGTCCATCCGGTGGACTTCGAGGCGGGCTTGGTTTTTTTCTTCGTGGGTCGCTTAGGCATGGTTCCGAAAAGTTAGCGGTTAAGCGGCGGGCGTGATGCCGTCGTAGGCTGTGGCGCGGACGCGGAATTTCGCCTCCTCGTTGTTGCGCCACATCTCTTCGACGTCGTCGACCATACAGCTCGCCACGCCGCCGATCGTGATCGCGTCGCCGGTCTCCATTTCTGGCACGGCGGTTTGGACGATGGCTTCGAACTCACACTCGTTGCGGTGGTTGAACCAAACTTTGCTTTTGGTGAAACCGTTGTTGTCCAGGATTGTCTTGGTGTCGGCAGTGCGGAGCTTGCGGCCGCTAACAATGAGGCCGGTGCTGTGCGCGTTGCCGGAGCCCCAGATAACGGTTCCGTCCCCTTGAATGACTGGCGTGGTTTGTGGCATGGTGCGAAATCAGTTTGGTTAAGCGGTGGGTGACTGGACCTTATCAATCGCTGCTCAAAGAATTGCCAGTGCGCGGCGCCGTGATGCAGGACATCAGTGAACTCTATGGGCTTTTTCTCGTGAATACCTGCAAGCTAACAAAAGGGGAAGATAGCGCTTCTGGTGAGCTGATCGTCAACTTGGTTGAGCAAGGCAGTGGCATTACGATTGGGGGCTCGGATGGGAATAATGTTCGCATTGAATTTGGTCTGACACAGATCGAACGGGAAATTGAAATGCATCCTCGCTACCGCCCAGGAGCAGGTGGCGCCAAGGAGCAAACTGCCGAATCGCTGGCGGCCATTGAGCGTAAGCTTGAAGATGAAAACAGCGAAACATTCGAAGCTGGATCTGCTGCTGAAGAACTCTACACAAAACGCCGGCGTGGTCAGCGCACCTATATTTTATTTGCCCCGGTGGTGACTCAGCGCACGGGCAGCCCAACTAAGCCGAAAACATTTGGTGGCGGCAAAATTGAAAATCCACCAGACACACCATCAGGAACGAGCGATTACGCATGGCTCAAAACCGACGATCGCATTATCTATCCTGGCGAAATTGATGTATGGGATCGTGTCGAAGAATGGACCGGTGCGGAATACTGGGATGAAGAAACATACAGCTAATGAGCGCACCACTTCCAAACACACCACAAGCAGGCAAGCAGGTTCTTGCAACCTGGGGCCGGGATGTTGTTCGATTTCTTAAATCGCTACGCCCCCTTAGCGGACCGGATATTATTATTCATCGTGGTTCGAATGGCTGGACTCCTCATTTGGCAAACATTCCAAAGAGCGGTGGAAACAAAGCTGACGATCATCCCTGGAAGCCCTACAGCTTCGACGGCCTCGATGTGCGGCTGATCCCAGGCACCGTCAATGGGCACGTCCTGGCGTCGAATTGGAATGCCGCGTTGGCGCTCTCTGCCAACGCAACGGGCCACTGGGTTTGGATTGAGGTCACTGTTGATCAGCGTGGGGATGCTGTGAGTGCTTTACTGGTGAGTGGGGCCACAATCCCAACTACCGCAGCACCGGCCAATGATGGCACCATTCCAACGAAGCTGTATGCGGGGCTGTTTTCCTTTAATTCATCGAACACGACAGTAACCAAAGTCTTTCAGGCAGCAAAAGAAAACCTCGCGGTCGAAGTCACCGTGACCGATCCGGCCTGTGACGAGGTTTACCGCAGCGCCAGAATTATCAATGCCTGAGATTCTGCCAGCTCTTGACGTTCCACGCTATGCCAAGATTGGCGCGGCGCTGGCTTACCCAGCGTTCATTCGTGGAGTGCAGCCATGCGAGTGTGCATGCGTTCCGAGTGTGTCGGTGGTTTACCAGAGCCGCAGCGCTAGTGCGCAGAAGCAAGGTTTCGGGATGAGTCTGGCGACTACTTTCGCAAGGTTTCAATCCTTAAAACCGATGATAGCGAATACCCTATTTTGCGTGTGGGCGTTGGTAGCTGTAGTGGCAGTGGGACAGGCTACATTACGTCAACTATTGCTGAATCGCAGGAATTAATTAATGATCGCGACAGCACCAAAGGCTACACCGCTATCTCGCGCAGTTATGCCAACTCAACATCCATCGGAACCGATGGGACATGTGGCGGTGAAGACTCCGCAGGGAGCTACAGTTATAGCAAAACTGGCATTTTTAGGTATGCCCCAAAATTTGGAGGCTATTTCCCGTCAAACCAACCGATCCATCGCTACTATCACGAGACCCAAACAAATGAATGTGATAAATGTGGCGACTGCTCCGAAGGATGTGAGGATAGTTTTTCTGAGGATGAGTCCAGTCAGCTTCTGAATACTTCCGGATGGGGGTACGACGATGCCACCTTTAGCAGTGAGTTCACACTGGCCAATGTTGAGAGCTTGGTGGACGAGGACCTGCTGGCTTGTGCCTACCTTTCGATTGATGCAGCACATGCGGTATCCCGCCAGTTCTCCCAGAAAATCCATAAGCACAAGCACATCGATGCTACATTGGAAGACCTTGATCCGTCGTGGGAATTAGATTCCACATCGTACCAATCCTAAATCGATTACCGCGTGGCAGATGCAGAGGCTGGTCTCGCTAGCGCTCAGGCCAGCCAGACAGTTGCCCAGGCCGCCCTCGAAGAAGCCAACGACGAACTGTCCGAAGCGCAGGCTGAGCTGACCTCGATCCAGTCCCAGATGAACAGCGAGATTGCCGAGCTAGACACCAAGCGCGCGCAGGTGATGGCGAAGGATCACGAGCGAATCAAGATCCTGCATCAGCTCGAATACGATGGCTTGACCGAGGGCGAGCAGTCGGCGCTGGAAGCACAGCGCGATGCGTTGAGTGACGAGGCCAACAGCATCGTGGCTAGCTACCCTACGCCTGAAGCCACAATGATTTTGCTTTTAGACCTGAAGCAAACAGTGAAATTGAAAGAGGCTGCCGTGGCCGAAGCCGCCGACGAAGTTACCATCGCCACTGCCAACGTGACACAACAGGGAATCCGCGTGGCCGCCTGTGAGGCCAATTCCGACGCCCAATGGCTGAATTACTTCTCGAACGGCAGTTCGATAGCACTCAATGAGCACTCCGACCTGATCTTAGATAATACTCAGATTTCCAAGCAGGAATTTCGTTACCGTGTCACCATCGCACTGGGTGGATATGACATCCAGTCGGCAACGAGTTTTACGATCAACTGGCGCGAACGAACTTACAAGGCGGACCTCGAAGAGGGCGAAGAGGAAGAAGACACCTACACCTACGTTGAGAAAACCGCCACTGTCACCGCCAACCCCGGCGAGTACGAAGCGAGCACTGGTTGGTACACCGTTACTGCACCAGATCAGGATTACGCCGTGCGCGTAGTCGGCGTGGCCGTAACAAGCAGCGCCTCACTCGCGGTCGAGCATCAGGGCGGCAGCGCGCAGAAGCGTGGCATCTATGGCTACACCCCGAGTTCCCCGCCCAGGATCTACCGCCGCGAAACGATCACCGGAGGTTGGGCGGGAACGCCCTCCACCGATTACGACAGCGAGCGCTACTATGCGGAAGATTTTTGGGATGACGTCTACGAGTTCAGCGACGATTACGGAACCGCCAACGAGCTGGCCAACTGGCCGTTGGGCACAATATTCCAGCCAGCCACCGATGAGCCCAATACAGGCCGACGACCCGCCACGCCAACCACCGAAAGCGCCACGGCCCGTGAGTTTGTCCGGACCCGCAACGGCATCGACGAGAACATCGCTTGTTCGCTGAGTGAGGAATACACCACGGCCGCGTTGAAGGCCGAAGTGGATGACCTGATAGGAGGAGACTGGAATGGCGGCAGTGCCTTTACCCTGCCAGATGCATTGGGCGGTAACAGCAACCCCGCCAGCATCCGCTTCCTCTCGGCCGATGAGCTGCGCTACAATCGCTCGCGCTTTCGTTTCAAGCTACGGGGCTATCTGCCCAAAGCGCCGACTGCCGACATGGCACCGCAATCGGAAACCTTCGCGCTCACCAAATACACCATGAACCTCGAAACAGGTGCCTTGAGTAGTACGCCGATGAACGTCAGCCTGAGCTTTGATGAGGGTGAGTCGAACAAGACGCAGGACGATTGGACCATCATCGAGGCTGGGGATAATGAGCTAGTTTGGATTGAGGTCGGCGACGGCGAAGAGCGCAACCACTACGAAGGCTCAATCGAAGTCATCCCGCCAGCCCCCATCAGCTATGGCTAAGTTTTTCTGTCCGCTCTGTGGCAACCAATGCCACGCCCGCCAAAAGCTCTGGCCTGAAAAACCCGACTTAATCTGGCACTGGGATTGCGCCGAAGCCGCCGGCGTCAAGCAACGTCCCGTTGCATCGGAGAGGCGGGAGGCAGAGCCACCCGCGAGCGCTGAGGGGCACCTCGGCCTTGGCGACACTGTGGAAAAAATCGCCAAGCCCATTGCGAAAGCGCTGCGGTTGTCCTGCCTGGATCCCGCGGGAGCGCTGCGGCCGGACAGCAAGTGTGCGCAGCGCCGCAACAAGCTCAACGCGCTCGGCCGAAAGTTTGCCCGCCGTGGCCACGATGGCCAGGGCGCTTAGACGCTGGGCGTTGTTTACGCTAAGCTGCGGGCCTCATGGGTTTTGCCGCGCCGCTTTCCATCTGGCTCGATCTCGATGCCAACTCCGACAACCGGTTATTCACCGGCCGCCGCGATGCGTCCTACCTGGACGCCAACCCGCTGTGGGTGCTCGGCGATAAGCGACGGCTGGAGCTCTACCCGTGTCGCTCCACGGGGACTGAGCTCGACACCCGGGGCTTGCCCGACGGCTACACCGCCACGCTCAGCGCCAAGCGCTACGATGGCCTCGTCGCTGGCGAGCTCTTCTCTTTGGCCCTCACGGCCGAGGCCGGGCAGGACGGACACACCCGGTTTGTCGGCACGGTGGATATATCGGGCGCGGTGCTCGACGCAGCGATCGCGCTCGACGACCAGCAGCTGCTCGAAGGCTTTCGCGCCCGCGTCCAGGTAAAGTTTGCCGCCGGCGATAACTCCGAAATTTTCCGGCCAAGCTTCCTGGTCGTGATCCGCAACAACATTGACGCCTGAACATGACCGCTTTCCGCCGCCAACGCATCCGCCTGAAAATAGACTTGGGCAACCCCTTTGCCGATCTGTCCGACCTGCTCGCCACGGGCAGCGACTCCACGCCCCAGATCGCCCGAGGCATGGACCTGCAGTTCGAAGGGGGAGCGTTTCACGGCGACACTCTCCTGGACGTCTCGGTTTATTCATCGATCACGTTGGAAGTGAAGCTGCCCCGCGCTGGCCGCTACGCTCCGGACGAAGCAGACGCGCCGCTGCTCAAGCTCGTGGTGGCCAACGCCGATCTGAACGCCGCGCTGACTTCGGAGGAATGGGACGCCGGTGCGGAAGACGACGCCCACGTCGTGTTTGCCTTCACGGGGGCGCAGACGAAAAACGTTTCCGCCGGCAACCGCTGGCTGGCGATCTACGCCACGACCAACGACGACCCGGGGCGCACCGTGCCCCTGGCAGCCGGCCTGGTGACGTTTGCCGAAGAGGGCGTGCCCAGCGTAGGCGATGCGCCCGAGCCGGCCGTCGAATACTACGACAAGGAAACCAGCGACGCCCGTTACGTCCAGAAGGCGCCCGCCGACGCAAACCTTCGGGTCAAAAACGGCAAGGCGTTCCAGCTCGTGGATCCGGACACCGGCCTTTGGCACGACCTCTTTGTTTACACCAACAACGGAACCGAACCCGCCCGCCTGCACATCGCTGACGTCGGCGAAGCTTAACTTTTTTTGACCATGAACAAACTCACGATTCTTGCCTTCCTGGCTTCGCCGCTGCTGGCGTTTGCCCAATACATGCCGCCCACCAGCAGCTACGACCCGGTAGTGGTCGACGGCTCGGGCGTGGTGGCTTTCCCGACGAATATCTGGAGCGCCAATGCGGCCGACATCGCTGGCGAAGTGGCCGACGATCTCGGCGCGACTTACTTCACGAAAACCGAGATTAACGAACAGTTTGACGACCCGACGACCTCCAGCGCCGATCCGCTTAACTGGGCCGATTTTTTGGAGTCTGCCCTGGGCGATTATTTCTACCACGACAGCGAAAGCGATGCGTTCGCTGCTGATCCAACAACCGGCTTCTCTGGGTTTTCCGCTGCGACCTGGGCTGATGCTCTAGATACGGCGCTTGAGTCCTTCTTTAATACCGAAGCCGAAATCGACGCCATCGAGGCTGCCTTGGATCGCTTGTCCAAGAGCCGAGCACCTCGCGCCGGGGTGCAGTTCGATGGTAGCGCTGGTTATTTCAATTTCCCGACTTTCACCTTCACTACGAGCACATCGATTTCCTGTTGGGTGCGGATGGCGGACCTTGGGGCCGACCAGAACCGAAGCCTTTTTGGTAATTTAACCAACAGCGGCCCTTGGATTTCGCCCGGAGGCGTGGTCGATTATTTTCGGATTCGCGACAACGCATCTACCGTGCGGAATTTCACTGGCGCAACGTTGGGGGTTGTCGATACGAACGAATGGCAGCATTTTGTCTTCGTCTGGGGCGATGACGATACGCTGACGATTTATCGTAATGGCGAAGCGTTTTCCTCGGTCGATGCTTCGGGACTTACGCAGCTGTCGCTTGATTCGCTAGCGCGCGGCTATGGGGTAGTGTCCGACGAATTGAACGCGGCTTATTCTGAAGTAGCTTTCTGGAATATCGCGCTGGATACCAGCGAAGTCACCGAACTCTACCAGAGCGGGCTGGGCGCGTTTTACGCGGCGCATCCGGAGTATGCCGCTTACACTACCTACACCTCGGATTTTTCTGCGGGTGTAGATGGCTTTGGTGCAGTGAATGGAACTATCGCTGGCGACATCGATTCGATAGGTGGAGAAAACGACACCTTTGAAATGACTGATGATGGCGACGGCTTTGTGAAAGCAGGCAAGGGAAGCACTTTCGCTATCGGCAGTTTTTACCGAGCGACATTCGATTACTACATCCCTAGCTCGAATACTGGAACGATAACCTCGGTTCAATTTGATGATCAGTCCCAAGTCGTCACCGTGGACGCAGCGCCGACCGAGGACGCTTGGACCACGGTTACGGGCATCCTGCCAGCCGCTGCCGCAACCGCACAACTCCGACTCATCGCAAATGGAACTTCGACTGGTGACGTGTTCTATGTGAAAAATATTCAGGTAGAACAACTTGGATTAGTTGCAGGTTATCCAATGGATGAAGGCATCGGCTACCAGATCCACGACCTGACTAAAAACTACAACGACGGTTTATTGAGTGAGACGTTAACTGGTTGGACACACCTAGTCGAAAAACAGCTAGGCTACCTTCGGGATTTCTCTGTGGATGCTTACAATGGAGGTTCTGGCACTCAGGAAATAATCGATGGGAGCCGTGATTTATACCCCGGTTACTGCATGCCGTATTATGCGACGATAACTACGAGCAATTCAGGATTTTTTACTGCATCTGATCTGGAGGTCCAAACAACGCAAGGAGGCGGTGTTAATGCACTCACCATGGGAACGGGACCCACTGGTTTTACGATTACGGCTGATCGCCGCACGGCTTTTCCGCTAACAGCTAATTATAACACAACATCGCGGCGTAATATTGCGCTTAGCTGCACGACCGACTCCGACGCCACGGAGGTGGATGTAACCGTCTTACTCATGAGGATTAAATAATGACCACTTTGCACACCGTCAACGAACACGGCTTCCACTTTAAGAAAACCGGCAAGGGCGGCACCTACAGCATTCCCTTTTCCCGTTTGTCGCCGCCGATCGAGCTTTTGGAGGGCGCCACTAGCGGGTCTTGGGATGCCAACACATTCACTTTGACCTATTTCACCACCGACGAGGCTGGCGAACGTATGGTCAACGAGCTGGATATCACCCAAGCTCAGATCGACGAGGCCGCCGCGCTAATCGGCGTCCCTGACCCGAATGTGGCGCTACCGGTACCGGCACAAGTCACCGTCCGCCAGTTGCGCCTCTGGCTGAATGCCGAGGGCCACGATGTCGACGCCGTGATCAACGCCATGCCCGAGCCAGGCAAATCCGAAGCGCAGATCGCCTGGGAGTACGCCACGATCTACGAACGCGACGACCCGCTCGTCGACGGAATCGGCTCCGCCCTCGGCCTCACTTCCGCCCAAATCGACCAAGCCTTCCGCGACGCCAGCCAACTGTAGCACCGCCGCAGCTCATCCGCAGCCCACCTGCACCCTTACCTCAGAAAGCCCGCAGCCGACCCATTTCACCCCTAAAAACAACCCTTTTCAATTATTCCGGCCGTTTACGTCAAGGAACAAAAATATAAGGCGGCTTCCGGTGTGGGAAATCGCTGGCGGAAAACGGCCGTCGCCAATGCGCATGTTTGCGTGGCGTGTGGGCTCGGGCGCGGCCTGCCCGTGACATGGTCCGCTTGCCGCTGGGCAACCAAGGTTGCATTAAAGCCTGGGGGCGTCGCGGATGGATTTTACCGCGAATGTGCTCCCGTCAAAACGGCTCCAGTGGCGCTGCGACTCCAGGCAGGCCGGGGAGGGGGAGTGGCTAAGGGAAGTTCATGAGTTGGTAGAGTTCTAAAAGTTGAGTGGAAAGGTAGGACGCAGTCTCCAGACAAGCCGCCAGCATCCTGCTGGACCGTTAGATTTGCCATTGGCAAATACCACTCCACCGGGCGGCTTGTCTGGAGACTGCGCCCTACCTTTAAGTGATAGAAATAACACTATCATGCATCGCTTCGTTCGCAAGGAAAAATACTGAACAATAGAATATTAATAGTGAGTGGCTCTCAATAATAATGGATGCTGGTAATCAACGGTTTACGCAGCGCGATGCATGCTTTTTGCAAGCGACTTTCCAGCACTTTGGGACGTCGCTGTGCGTTTCCGCTTTTTTCTTAAATCCTTTTCCTTTCTCCTCCGCGATTCTTCGGATCGCGGCTTGTAAACGAATTGGTAAAGGTGGGAGGTCACTAGACGTTGAATTGTCGAAAGTAACAAATTTTGCTAAGGTTATTAGTTTTTATTCTGCAACTATGCCCTCACAACTGTTCTTTCGCGGCGCATTGGCGTCGGTATGTTTGTTGACTGCTACAGCCGTTCAGGCGGCTTTTACCACCGAGATTGTGTTCTTCGATATGCCCGAAGATTTGGAGCGGGAGGTTATACCGACCCCGACTGCGGCGCTGTCCGCGCTCAATGGCTATCCGAACGACCCCAACCAGCTGACCCTGGCGGGGCAAATTTACGTGCCCGATGTGAATGCATTTGATGGCCCGTATCCGACGGTGATTCTGCTTCACGGTTCCGGTGGCATGTGGTCGAACGACATCATTGCCAACGGCCCGCTCTCGCATCTGGAGCAGTGGGGCGAGCTCCTGGCTGACATGGGCTACATCGCGTTGCTCGTCGATAGCTACAATCCGCGCGGCATCCCGGCCAACTACGGTAGCCGCCGCCCGAGTTATGATTCCGCTGTCGATGACGATCTCTGTTCGCCTAATTACGAGCGCCCGAAGGATGTCGTCGCCGCGTTGACCTACCTGGCTGGACGCAGCGATGTGGACACCGACAACATCGGCCTGATGGGCTTCTCCCACGGCGCGCAGACGGCGATGAACGCCGTGCTCGATGTGTCGGTGGACCTCGGCACTTATGAAGTGAGTTACATCGATCTCGTGGAGATTCCCGACACCGATCCCGAGGAATATGAGGAGGAGACTACCACTAAAGTAGTCGATAGCCCGGTGCGCATTCCGGACAGCTTGCCGTTCCCGAAGTTTGGCGCGTTTTACTACGGTGGCGGTTCTCACTACGGCTATCATGGACAGGCAAGCTCGGTGGCGGCCGGTCGTTACATGATCGACCGTCGCATGCAGGCGCTCGTGTTTCACGGGACGGACGACTCGCTCCTAGGTGTGAGTGACTCCGATGTTTTGCCAATGACGGGCAACCTCTACCCGATCAAGCAGCTGGCTTCTTCGAGCCTCCAGGCTCAGGCTGAGGGCGTAGACGATCCGCTACAGCATCACTACATCATGGACCACGTGGAGCACTCCTTCGACTTGGAGACCATTGCGGACGAGATCGATTGGAATACGAACGCCGAAAATGCCGATCAAAAGGCCAAGCGCCTTTGCCGCGAAGAAGTGCTCAAGTGGCTGGAATACAAGCTGAAGCCCGGCCCGGACACCGCAGTCGAGCCCGAGCCAACGCCCGGCCTGGTGGAGCTGGTCGCTTCAACCAACGCACGCCTGAATTATCAGTGGTTTTACAGCGACGACCTCTCCAACTGGAATACGTTGGGGTCTGACTTCGACGGCGACGATGCGGACATGACCACCCAGACTACGCTTGGCCCGGAGGACCGCCGTTTTTTCTCGCTGGAGTATTTGCCTATCGAGCCTCCCTTCGACGATCCAGACAACGTAGGCTACTTCTTCGACTATGCTGATTTCAGCTATTAAAGGACCGTCTAAAGGGCACTGCGATTAATCTTAAATGCGAGCAAATCCACGTGCGGTTTCGTGAATAATGGAGGCCGCCAGAGTCTCGCCTGGCATGTCCTCGTGCCGATCCTCAATTGCACTGAGACATTAATACAACTCAGCATGCAGGAAGGATCTTCCTGCTTGAAATATATCTTCATTCACCCAGTGATGCTGCCAATTTCACCAATCTTTCCAGAAGCGGTTTCAGGCTATTCGTCGCCTTCTTTTACTTTGCTCTCCTTAAGCTCCGCTTCGGCCTGCTGTAGGGCTTTCCGCGCGGTGTGCCCAATATAAGCCGAGCCCGCGATGGCTAGTGCCAAGCCAGCGTAGATGGCGAAGTCTTGGAGGTCGAAGTGGTGTTTGGGGTGATCCGTTGTTTGGGCGAAGTGGATTGCCGCGTAGCCAAAATACATCGATGCAAAAGAAACCGGAATGATACCGAGGGTGGCGATTAGAAAGTGGTCGAAGCGCATTTTGCTGACGCCCATCAAGTAGCTGATCGGGGAGGCTGGCACCGGCGCCATGCGGATCAGGAAGAGCAGGCGCGCGCCGCGCAGCTCGATGGCGCGGTTGATGGCTTGCATTTTGGGCTTGTTGCGCATCCAGCGCTCTACTTTCGCGCGCAAGAGGTGCCGCGACACGAGGAAGATAATCGCCTGGCTGAGCATGGTGGCGATGACTAGATACAGAGCCCCCCAGCGGAGCCCGAAAATCATCCCGGCTGCGATAAAGAGCACGTCCATCGGAAAGCAAATCAGCGTGAGTAAAACAACGAGCAGTATGTAGAATACCGGCGCCCAAATGCCCTGTGCCTCGATCCATTTTTCCGCTTGGGGCAGCAGTGGGGCGAGCTTATCGAGCAGTAGCAGGATCACCAAGATGACTGCCACTGCCGTGAGGATACGCACTATAGTGGTGCGCGTGGGTCGGCTTTTGGGCTGTTTTCCTTTGGGGAATGATGCCATTGCGCTCTAGCTTATGTTTTATATTAGGGGATTTAATTTATTGTGTAAAAAAATAAGAAACTTTCCTGCTACGGCGAAGTCATAATTGAAATCATACGTTTTTTTCCCTATATTGGCTAATTTAATCATGGGACTCATCTTTGAAGTCAAGCAACACAAGGATGGCGAATACACCGCCACTTGCCACTTTGAAAACATCTACACCTCTGGTGTTGATCTGCAAGACCTGCATACCAACATCAATTCGGCAGTAGATGAGCGATTTGTTGGACGCGAGCGCCCCGTTGCCCGCGACATCCATTTGCTCGTTTGCCAGGAGTAGGCAAGCGGCTGCTGTCCAAGGTAGTCGGGGAGCAGAGCTGGCGTCAATTCTGCCGGTTTGGTGGCTAGTTGACGAATAATTGCACGGGAATGAAAAAATCTGCTGATTTTGGCAGCTTGCGCTTCCCATGAGCCAAGGATGTGCTATAGGTTTGGGTAAGCTATGAAGCAATACGACTTGATTGTTATCGGATCGGGCCCCGCGGGGGAGAAAGCAGCGATGAAAGCCGCCTACCACGGCAAGAGCGTCGCAGTTGTGGAAAAGGAGTCCATGCTCGGTGGAGCGGGCACCAATACCGGCACGCTGCCGTCCAAAACACTCAAGGAAACCGCCTTGTATTACTCGGGCCGCAATGAAACCGGCCTTTGGGGCGTGGACAAGGAGCTCCAGCATGCGGCCAACGCGGAAGACTTCTTTTTCCGTAAAAATGAAGTGCAGGACTCGCAGGAGCTCGGCATTGAGAAGAATTTTCTCCTTCACAATATCGACATCTACAAGGGAGCGGGCACGGTCATCTCCCCGAATCGCGTGCAGATTGTAGGTGAAGATGATGACCTGATCGAAGGAGATTTTATCCTCATCGCCACTGGCTCTTATCCATTTCACCCGCCAGGCATCCCGTTTGACGGTCAGTTCGTGCACGACTCGGACACAATTTTAAACATCAAAGGCATCCCGAAGTCTATCGTCATTGTAGGGGCGGGCGTAATCGGCTGCGAATACGCGACAATTTTTGGCATCATGGGCGTCAAGGTTAAGCTGGTTAACAGCCACCCGGACATCCTCAGCTTCCTCGATCCCGAGATCCGCGACATGCTCATGGAGAGCATGAAGAGCGATAACATCGAGTTTATTTTCAACCAGCGTATCGACGAGGTGACGATTCTGCCCGACGAGCACGAGTATAACGTCCACGCCAAGCTTTCGGACGGCGATCCGATTCAGGCGGACATGTTCCTCTATGCAGCTGGTCGCTCTGGTCAATCTGGCAAGCTGGGTTTGGAAGATGTCGGCGTGGAGTTAGGCAAGCGTGGGAACATCGTCGTCGACAAGGAATACCGTACGGCTGTGCCCAGTATTTTTGCCGTGGGCGATGTGATTGGCTTTCCTGCGCTGGCCAGCACGGGAATGGACCAGGGGCGGGTGGCTGTCTCCCACATGTTTGGTTTTGGTGACCAGGTGAAGCTCACGGAGCATTTTCCTTATGGCATCTACACCATTCCAGAAGTCAGTGTTTATGGCCTGACTGAAGATGAGGCCAAGGACAAGGGGCATGAGGTCATTGTCGGTCGCGCGCGTTATGTAGACATGCCTCGCGGCAAGATCATGGGCGTTAAAAATGGAATACTCAAGCTGGTCGTCGACAAGGAAAGCCAAGTGGTTCTGGGCGTGCATATTTTTGGCAAGATCGCCACAGAGCTCGTTCACTATGGTATGGCTGTCGTTGACAACCACAGCACGCTGGAAACGTTAATCAACCGTGTTTACAACATGCCGACCTTGCACGAACTCTACAAATATGCCGGCTACAATGCATTGATCGAGGGCCACTACCTAGAGGCTCCAGCCGGTCACTAGGCACCGCTACGACCACTGAGAGGCAGCTCCTTTGGTCAATGGCAGATAGGTTGGCGTGGCGAGTCATGCCTAGGCTATTAGGTAGCCATAAAGTTTTCTGTGTATTTGGCTTTAGTTCCTTCTTGGTGTATATTAGTTTGTACATGTCTTAATGACGTGAAGTGTCTAAGACCACGTTAACCTACTCTATACATTATGTTACGCACTAAACCCCTGCTGCTGGCGCTATGCGTCGGTTTTGCTGCGCTCTGCGCATCCGCCCAAGATACAAAGAAACCTAATATTCTCGTTATTTGGGGCGACGACATTGGCATCACCAATATCAGTTATAACAGTCACGGCATGATGGGCTACATGACGCCCAACATCGACCGTATCGCTAGTGAAGGCATTGGCTTCACTGATTATTATGGCCAACAATCCTGTACTGCCGGTCGGGCAGCGTTCCTCTCGGGTTCTGTCCCGGTTCGGAGTGGCATGACCAAGGTTGGTTTGCCCAGCGCAAAAGAAGGCTGGCAGAAAACAGATGTCACCATTGCGACGGTGATGAAGTCGCTCGGTTACGCCACTGGTCAGTTTGGCAAAAACCACCAGGGCGACCGCGACGAGCACCTGCCTACAATGCACGGTTTTGACGAATTTATGGGCAACCTCTACCACCTGAACGCCGAGGAAGAGCCCGAAAACGAAGACTATCCACGCGATATGGTCCTCGCCGATGGACGGAAGTTTATCGACGTCTATGGCCCACGTGGTGTCCTGAAGTGTAAGGCCGACGGTAAGGGGGGCCAGAGTATCGAGGACACAGGACCGCTGACCAAGAAGCGTATGGAGACCATTGACGAGGAAACCCTCGCTGCCGCCAAGGACTTCATCAAGCGCCAGCATGAGGCGGGCCAGCCCTTCTTCTGTTGGTGGAACGGCACGCGCATGCACTTCCGTACCCATGTAAAAGAAGAGCACCGTGGCATTTCGGGCCAGAACGACGAGTATTCAGACGGTATGGTCGAGCACGATATGCATGTGGGCGAGCTACTAGACCTTTTGGACGAGCTTGGTATCTCCGAAAACACCATTGTCCAGTATTCCACGGACAATGGCCCACATTACAATACCTGGCCTGATGCTGGCACGACGCCATTTCGCTCGGAAAAAAATTCCAACTGGGAGGGTGCCTACCGCGTGCCGTGTTTCGTTCGTTGGCCGGGTAAATTCCGCGAAGGCGAATGGCTGACTGGAATTACCTCCCACGAAGACTGGCTGCCTACTTTTGCGGCGATTGCGGGGAATCCGGACATTAAGCAGCAGTTGCTGGAAGGTGTAGAGCTCAATGGCCGCAGCTACCGCAACTACATTGATGGTATGGATCAGTCGGATTATTTGATGGGCAAGACCGATCAGTCCGCCAGAGATGACTTTATCTACGTCAATGACGATGGCAACGTAGTCGCAATGCGATACGACGCATGGAAGGCGGTCTTCCTGGAAAACCGTGGTGTGGCTTTTGGTGTTTGGCGTGAGCCGTTCACTGAGTTGCGTGTGCCGCTGCTGTTTAACCTGCGACGCGACCCCTACGAGCGCGCCCAGCACAACTCCAATACCTACAATGATTGGTTTTTGGATCGCGCTTACGTCCTGGCTCCCATGCAGCAAAAGGCAGCCAAGTTCCTGAAGACCATTCAGGAATATCCGCCCAGCCAAACGCCTGGTTCTTTCAATCTCAAGAAGATTGAAGAGCAAATTAAGCGGGGAATGATCAGCCACTAAATTCAATCTGGGCCGTATCTCGTCACGAGTGCGGCCTATTTTTTAAGTCATGAAATTGCTCGGATTCTTTCTCGGACTCACGGCCTGCCTTTGTGCGGACCCACTTCCATCGTGGAATAACACACCCGTCAAGCAAGAGATCATCAGCTTTGTCGACAAGGTGACCGATCCGAAATCACCGAATTACGTCCCATCGGCAGAGCGCATCGCTACCTTCGACAATGATGGCTGTCTATGGTCGGAAAAACCGGTCTATTTTCAGCTGATCTTTGTTTTCGACCAAATAAGAGAGCTGGCCCCTGAGCATCCTGAGTGGCAAACACAGGAGCCCTACGCGTCCATCCTCAAAGGCGATTATCAGTCAGCGCTTTCGGCGAAGAAGGAAGCGTTGTTAGAGGCGGCCCTCGTTGCCCATAGTAGCATGACTGCGGAGGAGTTTGAGCAATCCGCACGGGATTGGCTGGATACCGCCAAACACCCTCAAACCGGCATGCTTTATAGAGAGATGGTTTTTCAGCCGATGCTGGAGTTGTTGGCATACTTACGGGCCAACGATTTCAAGACTTACATCGTCTCTGGAGGAGGCATTGATTTTCTACGGGTCTTTGCTGAAGAGACTTACGGTATTCCGCCTGAGCAAGTGGTGGGCACTACGCTCAAGGCGAAATACGAAGTGCATGCTGGCAAGCCCGTCATCATCAAAGAGCCAGAGATCGCATTGATTGATGACCAAGCCGGTAAGCCAGTGGGGATTTACCAATTCATTGGGCGTCGCCCGATTTTTGCTGCGGGCAACTCCGACGGAGATTTTGAAATGCTCGAATACACCACATCGGGAGAGGGAGCACGCTTCGGCATGCTTGTGCATCACACTGATGCCCAGCGTGAATGGGCCTACGACCGGGATTCGCATGTGGGTAAGTTGAGTCGTGGTCTGGATGAAGGCCCGCAGCGCGGCTGGCTAATCGTCGATATGCAAAAGGACTGGGGGAAGGTATACCCGTTTGAATAGAGATAACATTTCTCAAAAGATTTGAGAGTTTCGCAGTATCACTTGGTGTAATGAAATTAATTTCAAACAGGAAGATCGGAAAGAACGGGAAGTTTCTTGCTGCTTCCCGCTCTTTCCGATCTTCCTGTTAAATCCTCCGTATGTTGGGTTCTTTTTAAGTCTCAATACGGTTGGGAATCGGTATAATTTCCAGAGCTGGGCTCTTGGGCGATCTGTAGAAAGACAGCATCGTCCTCAAACAAACAGAAAAAGGCGGCTCCCGCAGGAACCGCCTTTTGAAATGAATGAGAAAAGGTCTTAGGAGTCGGGGTTGACTTCTACCATCTCGACGTCAAAGATCAGCGTGCCATTCGGCGGAATCTGGCTGCCACGGGGCGGGTTCGGGCCGTAGCCGAGATTGCCCGGAATGTAGAGCTTTACCTTGCCGCCAGCGCCAACGAGCTGGACGCCTTCACCGAAGCCCTTAACGACGCCGCCAACCGGGAAGGTTGCGGGTTCGCCGCGCTTGTAGGAGCTGTCAAACTCGGTGCCGTCCACGAGTGTGCCCTTGTAGTGGACCTTCACGGAGTCTTCCGGTCCAGCGCGGGTTGCGTCGCCTTCCTCGATGATCTCGTAGTAGAGGCCAGTTGGGCTCTGCTTGATATTCGGATTCGCCTTTAGTTCGGCAAAGAAAGCTTCGTTTTCCTTCTCCATGATGCCGTTGAAGCGAGACTGCAGGTATTGCTGCACTTCCATGGCAGCCGCTTGCTTGTCTTCCGGGCCTCCGGTGTTGTTGAGCGCATCCTTAACTCCCTTGAGGAATGCTTCCTGTTCGGAATCACTCAACTCGAGCTTTTGGGTGCTTTCGGCGACGAACCATCCAAAGTTTTCTAGTATCTTCATATTGTTAGAGCTGGCTGCGTCCTCTGCCTGTGCGAATAGGGGCATGGAAAGCAGAGCGGCGGCTGCGAGGGGACGTAGGTGCTTGAGTATCATAAGCGGTTGATATTTCGTATTGAGGCGGGGAGGTCAACGGAATTCCCTGCCGAATTAATGGGTTGTTTCGCGGTTAAGAGAGGTTTCGCGGTCGTTTTGTTCCCGCTTTTATCAACGCACGAGGTCAAGCATCGCTTCGTAATTCAGATTACTCAACCGGTGGACAGCCATGTGGGCTTCGTGCAGGTCCTCAATTGGGTGGGTCGTGGCGACAGCAACCACCTTCATGCTGCCGCGCAGACCGGCCTCAATACCGTAGTGGGCGTCCTCAAACACCAGGCAGCTCGCGGGTTCGCGGCCGATTTTGCTCGCGGCGAGCAGGAATACCTCGGGGTCCGGCTTGCCGTGGGTGACGTCTTCCGCCGACACGATGTCCTGAAAATATTCGCGCACGCCGAGGACGTCCATGATGGTCTCTACGTTGATGCGTGGCGTGGAGGTGCCGACGACGCAGGGAACGCCTTGCTCGTGGAGAAACTTTAGCAGCTCCTTGATGCCGGGCAGGGCGTCGATGCCCTCCTTTTTGATGATCTCGCGATAAAGCTCCTCCTTGCGGAAGCTAAGCTCCTCGATCTCCTCGTGGTCGTGGGTCCAATCGAGCAGATTGGGGATGATGAACTGGTTTTTGCGGCCAAAGCCTTTCTTGAAGTGGTCTTCGGGCAGGAACAAATTGCGCTCCGCTGCCAGCAGTTCCCAACTGCGCTCATGCGCCGCCGAAGAGTCAATGACCACGCCGTCCCAATCAAAAATGGCTCCTATATTCATGTCGCAATGGGTTAGCGATGCAGCGCGTTGGGCGCTAGATTAAAATGCGTTACCATCGGGCAACGCCGCTGGCTATTGGCCAAAATGCTCGAAGGCCGCAGCGTCGATCAAGGCACCGGAGGTGGCATCGATGAGCTTGCGATTTTGGCCTTCGGCGGCAGGGGCGATTTTACCGATCAAGGTCAGCGGTGAGTCGTATTTCTTGGCCCACTCATCGATCATCAATTGCGGGTCCACTTCGGAGTCGAGCACCACGAGTAGCTCGTAGTCTTCGCCGTCGCAGAGGGCGTGCTCCAGCGCGGTCTTGCCGGTCTTTGCGGCCAACGCTTTGGCGGCATCGCTGATCGGTACGGAGGCGATGTCCAAGTGTGCGCAGCAGCCATCGGGCAACAGCGCGGGGATGTCTTTCGCGAGGCCGTCGGTGACGTCGATCATGCCTTTCACGACGTTTTGCTCACCAAACCACTGGCCTTCGCTGAGGAGGGGCTGAAAAGTCTTTTCCTTGCCGTGGCGGGTGCCGCCGAGGTCGCCGGTTACGAGGATGAAGTCACCGGCTTTTTGTCCGCCCTGACGCCGGATCGCGCGCGGCACGCTGCCCATCAAGGTCAGGTGCGAGCCGAAGAAATCCTTGGCGCCGCCGCGGGTCACATCGCCGCCGACAATGAGGAAATAGTTCTGCAATGCCGTTTCGCAAATGCCGGCATAAAAACGCTCCAGCCAACTGACGCTCACGTTGTCGGCGAGGGTCAGCGCGATGACCGCGCCGGCGGGCGCGCCTCCCATGGCGGCGATGTCGCTGAGGTTGCGCTTAACGAGTTTCGCGCCGGCTTCTTCGGGCGTAAAGGTGTCGTCGAAATGTTCGTTCCAGATCAGCGCATCGACGGTAGTCAGGATCGTGCCCACATCCCCGGAGTCCATCACCGCGCAGTCGTCGCCAATGCCAAAGGGCGGAGGCGGGGAAATCGGCTCCATCCACTTGGTGATTTTCTCGATGAGGCCAATTTCGCCGAGCTGGGCGATTTGGTCTTCGGGCTGATCGGTAAAAGGTGTCACTTGCAGTCTAGGAAAGGGCCTCGAGATCGGGAGCCAGGAAGATGATCAGGATGGTGTTCGCGTTAAAGATTCCGTGAAGAAAGATGGAGGCGAGGATGTTCTCGTTCTTTTCATACGCCCAGCACAAAACGATGCCAAGCAGGAATAGCGGCGCCATCGCCATCCAGTTGAAATGAATCAACGCAAAGAAAGCCGCACTAATTATCATGGCGAGAAGCCTTGGTGCCTGCCCCTTGAGATAGCGGTAGATGAAGCCGCGGAAGAACAATTCCTCACTGATCGGTGCGATGACCACCGCCAGAAAAATCAATGCCGCAGTGGCGTAAGGGTTCTCCACGTTGGCAAACATCTCAATTTGCGCCTGACGGTCGAGCGGGATGTTGAAACCGAAATCATTCAGCAACTCCAGCACCTGCCCCCAAACCATGCTCACTACACCAAGTATTGGCAGAGCAGCGAGAAACAGCGTCAGCCCGGCCAGCATCGCCCGGTGGATGGGCATGCGTTGCGGGATCAGCTGTAGTGGCGTGTCGGTGAGCTTGAGCTCCACTGCGTCGCGTACCTTGGTGTTAAACAGGAACGCGAGCAGGATTAAAATGGACAGGTGCGCGGCATAGCCAACCAAGGTCAACCGCCAAGGCTCCAGGGCCTGGTTTTCTGCCCAGTCTTTCGTTGCCTCAGCGGCAATGAGGCTGCTGAAGAAGTAGCAAACCACCGCCAGTGCGAATATCTGCAAGAACTGCGCAAAGGTGATGTTCCACGCCAGGAGTGGCGGGCGCTGGTGTCGAAAGAGGTCACGCCCCTCCTTGATGAGACTAGCCAGAGCCGCTAGTAGAAGCGTGGTTAGGTATACATTGATGAACATCGGCCGCCGTTAGTCGGCAAACGGATAAGCCTGGCGACCTTCCGAGAATGTCGTGCGCACTTTGCCGCGCAAAGTAAGCCCGAGCCAGGGTGAATTGTGGGAGAGGCTGGCCAAGTTCTCACGGGAAACCTCCCAGGTTTCTTCCGGATCGAAGATGGTGATGTCCGCAGACGCGCCCACGCTCAGCGTTCCACGGTCGAGGCCCAGGATGTTGGCCGGTTTATGGGTCAACAGCGCGATCATGTCGGAGAGCTCTAGCAACTGGGAGCGCACCAGCGTATCGAGGCAGACGGACAACGCGGTTTCGAGGCCATTCATGCCGAAGGGCGCGTAGTCGAATTCCTTGTCTTTCTCGATCTCGGTGTGTGGCGCGTGGGCCGTGGAAATGCAGTCGATTGTGCCGTCTTGCAGGCCTTCGATCAGGGCTTGGCGGTCCACCTCGGTGCGCAGTGGAGGCACGACCTTGAAGTGCGTGCTGTAGTCCTTGAGCGCAGCTTCGGTCAGCGACAAATGATGCGGCGTCGCTTCGGCGGTGATCTTTACCCCGCGTTGCTTGGCGCGGCGGATGATGTCCACCGAATAGCCTGAGGAAATGTGCTGCAAATGAATGTGCGCGCCGTAGTGCGAGGCCAGGATCACGTTGCGGGACACCATGATGTCTTCCGCCGCGCGGGGCATGCCGCGCAGGCCGAGTCGCAGTGACCAGACGCCCTCGTTCATCACGCAGCCATCGGTCTGAGTCACGTCCTCACAGTGGTCCATGACGACGAGTCCAAACATCGCCGAGTACTCTACGCCCCGGCGCATCAGCTCGTGGTTTTGCACGCAGTGGCCGCCGTCGGTCACGGCTACGGCGCCCGCGGTTTTCAACGACCCGATCGGGGCCAGGGCTTGGCCTTCGCGGTTTTGCGTGAGGCAGCCGGTGGGCAGCACGTTGATCACCGCGTCGCGGTCGATCACGTCCACAATCTGACGGATCGCGCCGACGGTGTCGGCCGGCGGCTTGGTGTTGGACATCGCCACGACGGTGGTAAACCCGCCCTTGGCCGCCGCGCGGCTGCCGGACTTGATCGTTTCCTTGTGGCGGTCGCCCGGCTCACGCAAATGGCAATGCAGGTCGACGAACCCGGGGCAGACGACACAGCCTTCGGCGTCGACCACTTCGGCCAAAGCCTTTTGGTCGGCGCTCAGGGAGTCGACGATTTTGCCGTCCACGGCGAATACATCGCCTTGGGCGTCGCGGTTATTGGCGGGGTCGATCACGCGACCGTTTTTGATCCAAAGTATGCTCATGCTATCGGAGATTCGCAGCGTAAGAAGCGCAGAGGTAAAGCACGGCCATGCGGACGACGATGCCGTTGGTGACTTGTTCGAGGATGACGGAGCGGCCGGAGTCCGCCAGCTTGGAGTCCAGCTCCACGCCGCGGTTGATGGGGCCGGGGTGCATGATGATGGCGTCCTTTTTCAGCCAGCCTTCGCGCTTTTCGTTGAGCCCGAACATGCTGGTGTATTCGCCTAGGGACGGGAAGTGCGTGGACGACTGGCGCTCGTGCTGGATGCGGAGCAGCATCACGGCGTCGGCGTCGGCCAGGGCTGTTTTGAGGTCGTGGATGACCTTCACGCCAAAGTGCTTAAATGCTTCGGGAACCAGCGTTGACGGGCCGGCCAAGGTGACCTCCGCGCCGAGCTTGCGCAGCGCCCAGATGTTGGAGCGCGCCACGCGGCTAAAGAGGATGTCGCCGAGAATGGTGACCTTCTTGCCCGTCAGGTCCTTGCCAAGTTTTTCGCGCAGCGTAAAGGTATCGAGTAGGGCTTGGGTCGGGTGTTCGTGCGCGCCGTCGCCGGCGTTGATGACCGGGATGTCGATCTGGCGAGACAGGTAGCGCGCCGAACCGGCGGCCGAGTGCCGCATGATGATGATGTCCGCGCTCAGCGCCTCGATGTTCTTGGCGGTGTCGCGGAGGCTCTCGCCCTTCACGAGGCTGCTCGCGTTGCCCGAAACCGTCAGCACGTCGGCGCTCAGGCGGGTAGCGGCGACCTCGAAGGCCAGGCGCGTGCGCGTGCTGGGCTCCATGAAGAGGTTGACGACTGTTTGCCCGCGCAGCGTCGGTAGCTTCTTCTGCTTGCGGTTGAGTGTCGCCTTAAACTCCTCGGCCTTCGTGTAAATAATTTCCAGTTCCTCGCGGCTGAGCTCCTCAATGCCGACGAGGTCCTTGCGCTTCCACTCTGATTCTGTGCTCATTTATTTCGGGGAAATGGTAATGCTGTTCGCGGCGCTGTTGGCTGGGTCGAGCTCGACCTTGACGCGTTTGCTGCCATCGATGTTTTCGCAGAAGCCCGAGGCGTCGGTCTGGATCGGCAGCTTGCGGCCGCCGCGGTCGAAGAGGGCGACGAGGCGCACGCAGTCCGGGCGCCCGAGGTCGAACAACTCCGCCAGCGCCGCGCGGGCAGAACGGCCCGAGAAAATCACATCGTCAGCCAGGATCACCGTCTTGCCGCTCAGCTCCATAGGGAGCGAGGTGCGGTATTTCTCGGAAGGGATAGGGTTCGTGCCGATGTCGTCGCGCTGAAATGTGATGTTCAGCTGCCCAAGCGGGATGCTCGCGCCGTAGCTTTCGCTGAGGCGCTGGGCGAGGATTTCGCCAAACGGCACGCCGCCATTGGCGATGCCTGCGACCACGAGATTTTCCGGCGATGGCTCAAGCGCCTTGATTTCATCAACGATCCGCGCGATGGCGTCGTTGATCTGATCCGGGCCGATGCAAACTTGGGTTTCCATTGGCGGCGAAGTTTGCAATGACCCCGCCCGACGCGCAATGGTTTTTACACGGGTATTGCTATTTCCGGCGATTTTGGAAACGTAGGCCTCATGTCGGGGCAAAACCATCTGCTGATTGACGGCTACAACGTGATTCACCAGTGGCCTGACTTCGCTGAACGCTTTAAGCGCGACCCGGCTGGCACGTGCGACCACCTCGTCGAGGCCGTGCGCGTGATTCACGACGTGGACAACTACCGGGTGACCATTGTTTTCGATGGCCGCGGGGCGATGGTGGACGTGCAATTTCCCGGCGAAATCTCGACCTTCGCGGTGCTTTATTCGCCGAGTGATCTCTCCGCCGACGGCCTCATCGAGCAGATCGTGAAAAACGCGAAAAACCCGAAGTCGTGCACCGTCGTGAGCCGGGACAACCTCATCGCGGAATCCATCCGCGCGAGCGGCGGTTTTGCGATCCGCCCCGAGGAGCTGTGGGACTGGGTGAAGCGCTGTGATTCCCGCAGTCGCCAGACCATCCAGACCCGCCAGAAAAAGGTGAAGCAGCAGTGGAAAGAAAAGAGCCCCTGGGACGCCTTGGACGGACTCAAATAACGCCGCCGAGCTTTCTGGCTTTGCAAGGCCGCGGGCTTGATTAGTCTAATGGGCATGTCAACCGAGCCCATCCAAATTGTCTGCCCGAGCTGCAACGCCATTAACCGTGCGCCGCAGGAAAAGCTGGCCGCTGGCCCCAAGTGCGGGAAATGCCAGGCACCACTGTTGCCAGGGAAGCCGATCAGCGCGACGGACGAGAGTTTCGGCCGCTTTCTGGGCATGTCCGGCTTGCCGGTGGTGGTGGACTTCTGGGCGGATTGGTGTGGCCCGTGTCAGATGTTCGCGCCGGCCTATGCCGAAGTCGCGGCGGAAATGGCCACCGAGGCTGTGTTCCTCAAGGTCGACACCGAGGCGTGTCCGCAGACCGCTGGCCTGTTTCAAATCCGCTCCATTCCCACACTGATGCTCTTTGCCAGCGGCAACTTTATCACCAAACAACAAGGCGCGTTGCCGAAGCCGCAGTTCGTGCAGTGGCTGCGCGGCCAATTGGCTGGTTTGAAAGGCTAGGGGAGACTCTGTCTCAGTAAGGTTGAGTTGGTATTAGGTACAGCCCGCGCTTTAGATCAAGGGCAGGGTGTCAAATTGCCCGCTTATGACCTTGGTGGGGTCGGCTTGGAACCAGTCTTGAATGACCGTGGCGTAGACCTGGCGGAAGTCGTATTCGTGGCGCAGGTCTTTGTTTTGGAGGTTCATTAGGTCGGGCGGGCTGCCGAGGAGCGGGGTTTGCAGGTTGCGGCCCATCATGAAAAGTGGGGCGGCGGCACCGTGGTCTGTGCCGTTGCTGCCATTTTGCTGCGGGCGGCGGCCAAACTCGGAGAAGACCACGGTCAGCACCTGGTCGTCGAGCTGGTGCTTTTGCAAGTCCTGCTGGAATGCGCTGAGAGCCTGAGAAAGCTCGCGCAGACGCTGGGCATGGCCGCCTGCCTGATTGGCATGGGTGTCGTAGCCGCCCTGAGAGGCGAAGTAAACGCGCGTTTCCATACCGCTGGCGATCATCGCCGCAATGCGTTGGAGCGACTGCCCGAGGTTGCCCTGATAGTTGGCCATTGGCTTGTAGTCATCGATGACTTCCTGCACGCGGCGCTCGGTGATGATGGCGTCCATCATCATGTGCTGCAGGTAGCCGCCTGAGTCCGAGGCGGCGGGTGCCTGGGTGAGTTTTTCCAACAGCTCGATCTCGGAATCTTTCTTTTGGCGGATCCTCCCGCGGGAGGGCAGGCCGAAGACGGAATGCGTTTTTTCCGACATGAAAAGGCCGGGTGTTTCGTTACTGATGTGCAGGCCGAGCGGGTCCTGACTGGTGTGGCCTGCGCCGTCGCAGTAGTTATCAAAATAGCTGCCAATCCAGCCTTCGCGGCCGATGATGTCGCTGTCGGTCGCGGTTTCCCAAATCTCGGTGGAGCGGAAGTGGCTGCGGTTGGGGTTGGGGTAGCCGACGTTTTGAATGATGCTCAAATGGCCGTCTTTGTAGAGGCGCTCCATGCCGCCGCAACTGGGGTGCAGGGCCATGAGGTCGGAGATGGGGAGGTAGCCCTCCTTGATGCCGAGGTCGGGCCGCAGGTTGTAGTATTCGTCGTCCTGAAAAGGGATGAGGGTGTTGAGCCCGTCGTTGCCACCGGCCAGCTGGATGAGCACGAGGATCTGGCGGTCCTTCTCCGGTGAGGCGACATTGGCCCGGGCTGTGGTGGCGAGGAAGCTGGGCGCGAAGCCGCTAAAGGCAATCATGCCCAAGCCGCCCATGCCGGTTTGCATGAATTCGCGACGCGTGACAGCGATGGGTGTGTTGCGGTTTTTCATCGGGGGGAGGGTTGGTTAGGAAACTTGGTAGGCGGGTGATTGAAGCAGGGCCAGCAGGGCTTGGCGCACGCGGTCGGTGCGCTGGCGCGGCGGGACTTTGACGTGAGTGATCAACTGCTCCTTGAAGTCGTCCGACGGATCGCGGGGCAGGAAGTAGCGGCAAAGATGGTTAATCAGGTCGGGCGAATCCTTGGCCAGCAGGGGCTCCAGGCGTTCGTCATCGACGAAGAACGGACCCTTGCCGTCCTCGACAGCCTCCTCGATGCGCATTTGCTCGTCGGCATTGAGGTTCTTGAGGTTGGGCGGGTAAAGGAGGTTGCGGACGAGCTGTTGGCGGGCGGAAAGCGTCGACGCGGTGATCCAATGCTTGCCGCCGAGCCAGCCCCGCACGTTGGGAGGATTTTGGAACGGCTGGCCCATTGCGCGCAGCTGATTTTCCAAGCGCTGGGGCACGGGAAAGATGTCCAGATTCATGTCCTGGCAGAGGCCGATGGTGTAATGAATCGGCGACTTGATCAGCTCGCCCTGGAACTGCGGGGCGAAGAACAATTCGCTGGTGAAGATGGTTTGCAGGAGCCAGCGTTGATCGAAGTCGCGCTTGGCCCATTCGTCAGCGAGAGGCTGGAGATACTCGTCGGGAATGGGCGTTTCACTCAGGTAAAAAAGGCACAGCTCGCGCGGCACAAAGAGCTTGGCCCCGGGTTGCTCAAAGATCATTTCGATGACTTCATCACCGTTCCAGCGACCGGTCTGGCCAAAGACGGTTTTCACGCCGTTGTCGTAGGCGTGGGGGCGGAAGTTGAACTCCGCAAAATAGAATTCCGAGCCCTTGTAGTAATAGCCGGTGAAAGCGCGCGCGGCTTCCTTGATATCTTGCTCGGTGTAGTTGCCTTCACCGAGGGTAAAGAGCTCCATGAGCTCGCGGGCGAAGTTTTCGTTGGGGGCGTCCTTGGTGCTGCGATGGAGGTCCAGATACTGGATCATTGCAGGCGAGCGACTGATGGTCTTCGTCAAGTCTCGATAGCTGCCAAAGCCCTCGCGACGCAGGATGTTTTGGTGGTCGTAGAGGACGCCTGCTTTTTTGATTTTATTGCGAGCGACGACGAAGATGCTTTCCAGGAAGAGTACGTATTTCTCCTGAGCAGAATTCTCTGGTCGGCGCGCGAATTCAAACCACGCCATGCCAAATTCTGCGAAGGCAGTGCGCTCAGCCTTATTGATTTTCGCCCGAAGCTCCCGGCGGGTTTTCTCGTCCTGATTTTTCATGCCACGCCGATAGTATTGGATTTCCTGCTCGGCATCCCATGTTTTGGTGGGAACGGGAAACTCGCGGCCCTTGAAAGCGTCTTTAACGGTGGCCGCTAAGCCATCGTTAACGGCATGTTGGACATCGGCAGGGCGGGACGAGAAGCCCATGCGACGCAGGAGGTGGGCAGCGGTCTGCGTATTCCACCTATCGGGTGGCAGGGGCTGCCAAACTTGGCGGGGGCTTGATTGGCCAAATTCGAGACTCATACTCAGATATTTAACCCATGAGGCAGGGATTAGTTACAGAAATGTCATTTGGAGCGCTTGATTTCAAGTAAGAGCGTTCAGTCGGCAGTTTATTTTTCAGAAAATTCAATTGCAATACGGAAGCTTCGGGCGGATACGTTCGGCATGGGAAAAATGCTCTTTACTATCGCTTCGCTGTTAACCGCACTTGGCTGGTTGACTGGTTGTGGCAACGTTGATGTGGACTCCAGCTCGGCAGGCAATGAGCAGCTCGCCGCCGCCAATTCCATCTACCTGGAACCGGAGTTTACGGTGTCAGATGAATCGAAGGGGCCTGGCGAGAGGTATGATCATAAGGTCCACGAGGCGCTGACAAGGATCCTTAGCGCAAAGGGCTACACGGTTGTCGATAGCGCCAGCGATGCGAGCATTGTGCTCGATGGCAGCTACGAGAGGGGCAAGGTGATGTCGAAGAGACAGCCCACTTTTAGTGATGGACACGCCAGCGCCGGCAATGCCTACTACCTAATGCTCAACGCGGCGGCCAACGGCCAAACGCTTTGGTCGGCCAATTCGCCTTTGGCGGGCGATAGCCTGGAGTCGGTCTTGACCGTACTGATGGCCAGCTTCCCGGAATCGAGTCAGTAGCGCATGCGACGTCGCCCTTGGTTGATCGGCTTGCTGGCAGGGATTGTCACGGGCCTTCTGCATTTTGCAGCGTTTCCCCCGTGGGATGTCGCGGAGGCGGCCTACGTCTTTGTCGTGCCCATGTTGCTCTGGCTGTTGGCCCGGCCAACGCGCCAGCAGACGATCATTTGCTCCTTTCTTGGCTTTTGGCTGAGCTGGCTGTTGTTGATTGCCTGGCTGCGCTATGTGCACCCGCCGATGGGCTCGGTGGGGCTGGTCTTGCTTTCATTTATATTAGGGATGTTTCCGATGAGTTGGGCTGTGCTTGCTCGTTGGTTTTTGCCAACGGTCATGCTCTGCGGATTTGGGGCGCGACTCTTGGCTTTGTTAGGACTTGCCGGGTATTGGGTGATCCTGGAATGGCTTAAAACGTGGGTGCTGACCGGCTTCCCCTGGCTGCCACTGGCGGCTAGCCAATGGCAGCGACCACCCATGCTGCAAACCGCTGAATATGGCGGGCAGTATGCGGTGTCGTTCATTCTCATTTTCTTCAACCTAACTTTGGCGGTTTATATCTACCGCCTGTTCCTGCAGCCCATCTTGAAGTCGCGCCAAGCGGAGCCGACAGAGGATATGGCCGAGGGTGAAGCAACCGCGCGGCTGAAGCTGCGTTGGCGCTTCTGTCCGGAATTTTACGTGGCGTTGGCGTTAGTATTTTTATCCGTTTGGTTGTATGTCCGCACGATTGCTAAAGCACAGGCGCGGGAGCCGATTTTTAACGTGGCCGTTGTGCAACCCTGGATTCCTGCCGACCTCAAGTGGACGCACGAAATGGTGGAGGAGAACCTAAGCACACTGCGTGGACTGACCGAACAGGCTTCCCAACTGACGCCAAAGCCCGATTTGATTCTCTGGCCTGAAGCTGCGCCGCCTTACCCGATGATCAGGCAGGATGGCGACCGCAATATGGAGCATTGGATTCAAGGCGGCGTGGATAAGGTCGGCGTTCCGCTAATGACCGGCGCGCTGGCTGAGTTTCCCAACGGTGATTGGGCCAATGCGATCTTCCTTCTGGAGCCTGAAAATGGGTTGTTTGACGGCTATTACTCGAAGCGTCGCCTGGTTCCCTTTGGAGAATATATTCCGATGCGGGATGCGTTGTTCTTTGTAAAAACCGTGGTGCCGCTGGACATCGATCTCAAGCCAGGTGATCATTCACGCCCCTTGCCACTGACGGTTAACGGCAAAACCTGGAAGGTTGGCGCGTTGATTTGCTATGAGGATATTTTTGCCCGTCTTGGGCGTGAAGTAGCGCGTGAGGGGGCGGACTTTATCGCCGTTTTGACCAACGATGGTTGGTATGGCGAGGAAGCAGGGGCATACCAACATGCAGCGCATTCAGTCCTGCGTGCGGTGGAAACCCGGCGTCCGGTGATACGCTGTGGCAACCACGGCTGGAGTGGCTGGATCGATGAATATGGCAACGTGCGTGATGTGCTAACGGGTCCTGATGGCTTGATTTATGCCCGTGCCACGAAATCGTTTGCACTAAGTTATGATCCCGTTTGGCAAGATCAGTTGACCTTCTATGCGCGTTATGGCGACTGGGTGCTGTGGGGTGGAGGTTGCTTTTTGCTTGGCGCCATTTGGCAGCGTCGACGGCAGAGGCGCTCAGGAATATAGATTGCTCTTAGAGGGCGTCTAAAAACTCAATTGACCTTCGTTGGAGAGCGTCTTCGTGGTCAAAATTTCATTTCTTCACCTCGACGAAACTGGTTTCGCCTCGCTTCAGAAGCCGGAATTTTGCCTCTCGAATACATCTCGCCGACTCGATCAGACTTTTTAGACGCCATCTAAGTCACCACCTAGGGTGGTCTTGGAGCCTTTTTCTACTCTTTTTTGCTGACCTTTTGCTGCCGGTAATTAGGCTCAAACTCCCCCTTAAATACCAACTACTATTACTGCTGTGAAAATCGGCTCTAACCTATCTTTTTCATGGGCGGCGGGCGTCAGTGTGCTCGCGCTTCTGCAATTTACAATGATCGGCTGCGATCAGGAATCGACTTCCTCGAGTCAGGTGCCACAGTCGGCTAGTAATTTCGTGTCGGCGGGAGACGAAGGCCAAATTGAAATGCCACATACCATAGATACCGCGACCGAGTTTCCGGCGGCGTTGGCTAGTATTTCTATTGGCTCTCAAAAGCCTGAGCTGCGCGGCTCTGAAGTTGGCCACACCGTGGTGCGCGTCGAAAAGGCGCCGGCTATCGCTAAGTCAGGTCAACCGATGGCTAAAAATCAGCTTGAGCAGGATTGGGATGGGACGGTTCTTATTCCCTCAGGCACGCAGATGTCCCATGCGCGGTCGGACAATGTGGATTTTGGCCGCATTGAGGCTCATCCACTTGCCGATGGCTCGTTGCGCGTTTGGGTGCGTGTGAAAAATGTGACCCATACTGATTTAATAACCCGTATGGCTTGCAACTTCCAGTCTGCTTCGAATGAGCGAATTAAGACCTCGTTTGCGACGACAACGATTCCCGCCGATGACGCGGTAGATGTCTATTTCATGTCACCGATGCCCAATGTGGTCAGCTACACGATACTCGTGCGATAACTAGGAAATCCTGCAGCGTTTACTCGCAGAGACCTTTAGCTCGGCACTTGGAGTCGGTTGCGGATGAGCTCGTTTGTATTGGCCGACTGGATCATGCCGTTGAGCATGCGCGCCATCTGAGAGAGGTGGCGCTTGCCGCGGAGGGCGTCTCCATGCTCCATCACGTTGCGCGCAACCATCATGTCGAGCACTGCGGAGCAGGCGAGAACTTGGCTTTTGGCGGCGTCAAACGCTTTCACACGATCTGAGGCGGAATTTTTGCCCAAAGCCGCAACAATGTGAATCGGAATAGAATTCGAGATGCTGTCAAGCTGCTCTGCCAAGCCTTTGCGTCGGGTGTCTCCCTCGATGAAATTTTCTACCATGACGACCCAGTCGATGCCGAGTTGGTAGACTTTTTGTGTTTCATGTGGGAAGAAATTACTCATTGCGCGACTTGATGGAGGAAATTGAAAAGGGTGGGATATTGGTTTGATAAAAAATTCGCGTTAAGCCAAGAGGACTGTCTTGACGTTGACAAACTCTTTTATGCCGTAGCTGGACAGTTCACGGCCATAACCAGACTTCTTCACGCCACCAAAGGGCAGGCGTGGGTCGGATTTGACAAAATCGTTAATAAAAACTGAGCCAGTCACGAGCTTATTACGCGCAATTTCTATGCCGCGTGCGTGGTTTTGGGTAAAAATAGCGCCGCCGAGGCCATATTCGCTGTCGTTTGCGATGCGAATTGCGTCAGCTTCATCTTTCGCGTGGATAATCGAGATCACCGGGCCAAAAATTTCCTCAGCGTAGCCTGGGGAGCCCTCTGGCGGATCTGACAAGACGGTGACCGGATACCAAGCGCCGGGTTGATCGGGCTTTGTGCCACCCAGAAGCAGCTTGGCGCCTGCCTGAATACTATTGGTCACCTGCTGGTGAACTTCGTTGCGGAGGTCCTCGCGAGCCATCGGCCCAAGTTTGGTTTCGGGCTTCATTGGGTCGCCGAAATCGATATCCTTCAGTGCGGCAACCAGTTTTTCTTCAAAGGTTTGGCGGATTTCAGGCTGCACAATCACTCGCTTCGGCGAAATGCAGCTTTGGCCGGCGTTGAGGATGCGTCCAGCGACAACCTTGCTGACTGCGAGGTCGATGTCGGCGTCCTCGAGAATCAGGTAAGCGTCGGCACCGCCGAGTTCGAGGACGGTCTTTTTAAGCTGGGACCCGGCCATCGCGGCGACTTTTTCCCCGGCGGCAGTGGAGCCAGTCAGCGTCACAGCCTTCACCGTGGGGTGCGCAATGGCGACAGCCGCGCCGTCGGCACCGACCATCAGCGTGCGAAAAAGATTCATCGGGAAGCCCGCTTGCTGGAATATCGCCTCCAGTGTCAACGCGCATTGGGGAACATTGGACGCGTGTTTCAGCACCATCGCGTTGCCCGCCATCAGGGCAGGAGCCGCGGCGCGAAAGACCTGCCAGAAGGGAAAATTCCAAGGCATTATCGCCAATACGCAGCCTAGAGGCTGAAAGGTGGCAAATGCATGCTGCCCAGAGCTTTTCAAGGGTTCGTCAGCCAGGAATTTGGTGCCGTTTTCCGCATAGTAATCGCAGACCAGCGCGCATTTCTCAACTTCGCCAATGGCCTCCTTGATCGGTTTTCCCATCTCCAGCGTGATGGTTTTGCCGTAGGCTTCCTTGTTGCCTCGCAATATTTCGGCGGCTTTGCGCAGGCATCGAGCGCGTTCCTCAAAATTAGTTTCGCGCCACTTGGCGGCGTCTGTCTCGACTGCTTCCAAAACGCGCAGGATTTCGGCAATATCGAATGACGGATACTCGCGGACGAGCTCGCCGGTGGCGGGGTTCACGGTTTGTAGAGGCATTATTAGACGATCGCTATCTGGAGCATCATCGGAGTCACACCTCTTGGCGTCAAGACCTAGCATATTAACGTCGCTTCATGACCATATCACGAAAAAAGGGCGGCCCAATTGGAACCGCCCTTCGAAAATCTGTGCTTTTCTACCATCAAGCGGTTTGCAAGATGGGTAACGTGCCGGGGAAATCACGCTCCACGGCTTCGTCGAGCATGGTCTTGGTCGCCGTTGCGCCAATGCGGGTGACGCCGATTTCGCGCACGGCCAGTAGATCGTCCAGCGTACGCACGCCGCCTGCGGCTTTGATCTGGATGTGCGGCGCGGTGTGCTCGCGCATGAGCTTCAGGTGCTCCATCGTGGCGCCCTTATAGCTGTATTGGCCGTCATCGCCCTTCACAAAACCGTAGCCGGATGAGGTTTTCACAAACGCGACATCAACCTCGTTACAGATATGGCAAAGGCGAATGATTTCGTCGTTAGTCAGGTAGTCATTTTCGAAAATGACTTTCAGGATCGAGCCTGCGTTGACGACCGCCTGGTTGATCAGATCGATCTCGCGTTGCACGTAATCCCAGTCACCGCCTTTGACCTTGCCGTTGTTCACGACCATGTCGATTTCCTTGGCGCCAGCGAGAGCGGCAGACTCTGCTTCGATAATCTTGATACCCATTGTGCTGTTGCCGTGGGGGAAGCCAATGACCGCGCAGGCCATGACGTCGGTGCCGGCAAAAATGTCGAGCGCTTGGCGGATCGAGTAGGGCTTCACGCACGCAGTCGCGACGTTGTAATCGCGGCTCAGTTCGCAGCCGGCCTGCACATCGGCGTCAGTCATCGTCGGGTGCAGGAGCGAGTGGTCAATCATCTTGGCCAGTTCAGTGAGGGTGGGTTGGGACATAGTATGTTGGAGGGTTCTTGGTTGAAAATTGATTAGGCGAGTTTACCCAAAAACTCTTTGCGTAGACGGAGGCTCATGCGGGGGAAGGCCGATAGGTTTTCCGATGTGTGGCGCATTTCAAAGCACTCGCCATGATAGTGCAGGCGCTGGAGCCAAAGCGGGTTGTCCTCGGCGTCGTAGGCTGCGCCATCGAGACAAAGCGTTGGCCCGCTCATGTCAGATGCGCGCGGGGGAATTGCCGCTGAGAGCGTGGCGTCCTCACGCGTTGCATGTAGGCTGTAGCGTTCACGGCAGATTGCGTAAAACGATCCTTCGAGGTCTTTCGCTTTGAGGCGCGGGTAGCGTTTGCTTGGCAGCCAGCGTTCCTCGTGAATGACGGGCACACCATTAAGCAGGCGTCGGCGCACAATTGAAATAACCCGCTCGCGCGACTTGAGCTGAAGCTTCGCGGCAATGTGATCATTGACTTCTCGTAGCGACTCAAACGCCGTAACTTCCGTAGATGGCATCAATCCGTTGGCACGCGCGAAATCGGTAAAACTGTCCATTTGCCGAAGCTCAGAAAACAAGGTGGGGCGCTCCGCCACAAAGCAGCCTGCGCCGCGCCGAATCTCCAACCAACCTTCGCTGACAAGCTTCGATAGAACCTTGTTCGCGGTGGCGCGGCTTAGGCCGTACTCAGCAGCTAATTCGCGCTCAGAAGGGAAGCGCGCGCCAACCTCCCATTTTCCTTCGGCCAACTGTTGTTGGCAGAGTTCAATGAGCTGAATGTAGACGTTGCGCGTTTCAATCATGCTAGGAATAGTGGCTAGTGGCCTAGCCACTTGTCAACGCAAAAAAGAATGGCTCTTTATGAGCCATTCTGAAATTACTACCATTCGAAGAGAATCGAGCCAGTGACGTCGGGCACGGTGATGACATCGCCATGCGGCGTACTTTCGATAACCGGCTCTATGAATTCACCAACGAAATAGGGGAAGACCGGGTTGAGCAGCAGGCGAATCTTATCTGTATGGCCAGTCTCCACAAGGAAGCGCAGCGTCGCGCCTTCGCAGCCACTCACTACAACGCGGCGATAGACTCCATGCATGATGACTGGAACTTCCAGCACCTTGATGCTGCCTTGAGCGCAGTCAGCAAACATCCGGACCTCGCCGGTCCAGGCAACTTCGCCTGTTAGTTGAGCTGCGCCGTTTGCAATGTGCGTCGTGTGGTTGATGCGCAGCGGCGCGCCCAGCGGATGCTTGACCGCGATCGTTGCATTGGGATCGCGGCTGTGGCCGGATACGATGAACGCGTTCTTAAATCGGTGTGCCGTCAGGTAAGGTGGACGGTCTTCGTTGATCGTTTCAATGCTGTCGATTTGCCAACCGAAGGCAGTCAGGCAATTGCGAATTTGCCGACCGGCTGGGTAGAACTTCTGGCGGTTTAAGGGCTTCAGAATCGGGCCCTTAATTTTGCGCGGCTTGTCGGGATTGTATTCGCCGGTGCTCAGCGAAGCGCGGGTCCAGGCGAGGCGACCCTTAGTCAACTTAGCAATCGCCATGACTGCGCGACATTGGCCGTTTTGCTCGGCTTCAGCGTAAGCGCAATTGGCATTTTCTGCGATGGACTCCGCCCAGCCGCCGCCGGACAAGAAGCCGGTGTGGCGAATCGTGTTGCCAGGATAGGGCTCAATCAGCTCCGAACTTTGCAATGCAAAGTCTCCTTCGATTGACTCGCTCAATTCCAAGCCAAGTAGCTTTAGAAACTTTGAACCGGGCAACACCGGACCGTAGAGCAGGACGTCAGCGTCGGCTTCCAACTGTTCGATAAGCTCAGCTTCCAGCTTGCTGCCGGGCATCGGGACCGGAGTGACGATGATGGCGTCTTCTTGGCCAGAGTTGGCCAATGCGGTAGACAAGTCTTTCGTGTCGACAACGGTGTTGAGCGGCAAGCCTTCGTTGATCGCGGCGCCGATGTAGGCGTCGGCGTGCAGCGTGAGGTCGGGCCGTGTTTTTGCAATCTCATGGAACTCGTCGAAGGGATAAGCGCAGAGGAATGGCCCCGCCGCATCAGGCGCTTTCTCGCGGGCGCGCAGCATGAATGCCGTGACCTCGGCGGGCACAGAAAGCGGCATTTGTCCGAAGGAGTCATCCACGGTTAGCAGCGCGAGGTCGCGCGGGATTTCAACTTGTCCTTCAGAGTTGAGACGACTGATGGCGACTGGCAAATAGATGTCGTGAGGTTGGCGCGAATAGCGGTCGAGCCACGGGCTATTGATCCACCATGGATCGTGGATGTAAAAGCGGAAGCGGAACGTTTCGCCAGGAAATCGTGCGATGTGACTCATCCAGCCAGAGAGCTCCAAGCCGAAGTCGCCATCGAGCGCAGCCCAGGGAGAATTAACGGGTGCATCGACGCCAAAGCCGCCTTCGTAAATATGCTTGAGCGGCGAGGCGTCAGAGCCGAGGTCGATGCCGGTGGCGAGGTTGGTGCCACGGCTGCGGATGTGATACTTGAGCGGGAACTCCGCGCGTAGGTCTTTCCAAAATTGCAGCACGCGTTCCTGAATGCCTTCTACGCGTTCGGTGTGATAATCAGCGCCGTCGAAGACTTCGCCCACCAACGCCCAAGGCTCCAATGAAAAGCCGAAGCCGTTGGACAGCCACAAAAAGTCAAAGCCCATCGCTTCGAAAAACGCCGTAGCTTGCTTACCAAGGAACACGCCAAAGCGCGTGCCATCGGGAATGCCGTTCGGGTAGGCGGCGTAGGCGCGGTCGTCGCCGTTGAGCTCGGCTTCGCACGAAATGAACTCGTCTTTAAAGACGGGCCCATCGCCGAGAATTTCCGTGTGCCACTCATACTTGAAACGCGACTTCGCAAACTCCGGGCCGATGTCGAACGTTTCTCCGACGTAGATTTTCTTGCCGGTCAGCTCGGCGCCGATGCGCTTGATGTCTGCGACCAAATCGCGCAGCCAGGCAAAGTTAAAGACGGCCGGATTCTCGCGATAAAGATAGCTGCGCGAGTGGATGCCTTTCTTTTCGGGGTCGACCAAGTGTCCGCCAATGCCGGAGAGGTCAGGGTCTTTCTCGGCTTCCTCTGCTTCCTTTTGTTCGAGTTTGCGGTGGCGGTTGGCGGAGCCGTGGTAGCGGGCCCATTCAAACTCCGTGTCGTCGCAGCCATCGTATTCGAGTATCTCGGAGCCGTCGGCAATCCACAGCATGATGGAAATGCTTTCGGCATGGCGACAGAGTGCGCTCCATTGGGTGAAGACTTCGCGGAGCACGGCTTCGCGGGTGGAAGGGGTGTTATCGAAAAATGGCTTGAGCGACATTTCGAGCTGCACGTCGCGCCAGCGGTAGCCATCGGGGGTGGGGAACCAAGAGTGTGCCATAAACTTTGCGTTAGAAAGTTACTTTGCAGGAGAAAGTGAAGGCGCGCAGCCAATTACGACTGCGCGCCAACTGGGGGAGTTTATGCCTTGCGGACGACAACGGTTTCGATGCCGAGTGTTTCCGCCAGGAGGACGAGCGTGTCGGCGTGGTGGCCAATGCCCAAGGCAAAGTGGTGCGTTGGGCCTTCCTTAACCCAATCGATCAGGAACTTGCGGACGTCTTTGCCGAAACGGCCGTGGGTATTGGTGTTGCCGGTGGGCGGGATCGGACGACGCTCGGATTCACCTTCAGCGATGACGAACTTAAAGCGGCCGTCCGCAGTCTGGCCAACGCTCATCATGGTGATCGGGCCTTCCTTGATCTGGAACTCCACGCCAGCGCCGCTGCCGGGCTTGCCGTGGTATTTCTTCAGGCTGCGGAGGACGGGTTTGCCCTCGGCGATGTTGATGTGGTGCGGGCCGTCGTGGCCGACGAGCACGGTGTCCTGCTGGAAGTCCACGGGGTGGAATTCGGCAAAGCTGCCACCGATGTCGAGGCGATCAAAGATGAGCATCGCAATGCAGTTCTTGATGTCGAACTCGCCGCACATCGGAAAGCCTGCGCCTTGGAGCAGGGAGTTGCCCACGATGAGATTGGTGACCATCTTGCGCATGTCCGAGCCTGCTTCACCCTCGTAGTAATAAGCCAGGCCAGTGAGATCGTATTCCTCGATCAAACCATCGAGCGCGACGGCGCACTTGGCGGCTTCGTGGAGGTCGGCGTCAGTTAGTTTTTCAGTCAGCGGGTCGCTGATCGGATCCGGGGTGTCAAAGAAGCTGAGGATGATCTTTTTCTTTTCCTCAATTTTGCCGGCATCGGCTTCGCGGTAGTGGCGGTAGAGATCGTGCGGTTCGATCAGCGGCACGTGACAGCCGAAGGCGGTAGTGACCATCGTAGGGTCGCAATGCATGTCGAGCATCGACTCGAGCACGTGGCCCATCAGGCCGACGCGGCCCTTGCGTAAATCGTGGCGCGCCTTGGCGATGTCGCACCAGCGCTTGAGCTCGGCGTCGACTACGGGGTCGCCATCTTCATGGCCGAGGATGACGTAAGGCACGGGCTTGCCGAGGCGGACGGCGACGCCGGTAAACTCAGGCACCGAGCAGTAGTCGTCGTTGCAGAGCTGCATGTAGGTCGTGCCGTTGGGGTAGTCCATTGCCGATAGCGGCTGCATGGCTACGAGCACAATCGGGCAATTAATTTCGCGCACGATGCAGCCAAAGGTGGACGACGTTGCGTAGGTGACCATGTCGACAAAGAGCACGTCGAGGTCGGCGGCTTTCATGTCGGGCAGCGCGGCGTAGGCGGCCTTGGCGTTATCGACCAGGCCAAAGTCCGCGACTTCGACGCCGTTGGTTTCCAGTCGCTCGACGAGGACGTCCTGTTTGCGGCGCATTTCGTCCAGCAGGCCATCGAACTGGGCCCAGTAGGTATGGTGGCCAACGCCGATTACGCCGACTTTGGCAGTGAGGGGTTTGATGCGGGGGATGTTCATAGTTGGGTTTGGTTTAAAGTTGTTCGCTGATTTGTTGTGCGGTGGCGAGGAGACCGGCCGACATGCTGGCTCTGCGTTCTTCATTCCAGCGGGCGAGGGGGACGCTGCAGCCGATCGCGCAAACGAAGTCGCCTTGCCGGTCTAGGACGGGTGTGCCCAGTGCGGCGACGCCGCTGCCTTGGTTATCGATCATTTCGGCCAGCTTATCTTCACGGATGTTCGCCAAAGTTTTTTCGTAGACGGTTTGGCGCTGTCGTGACCAGCTACGCGTGGAGGCGTAGCGGCTCAGGTAGTCGGCGCTTTGCCAAGCGAGGACCACGCTGCCCGAGGCCCAGATGTGCGGATCTTCCACGACGACTTCGCCGTGGTGAACGGTCAACGGGTGGTTGCCCTGATATTCCAGAAGAATCTGCGACTCGCCATTGATCATCGTTTGCGCAATCAGCGTTTCGCCGAGGGCCTGATGAAATTCCTTCAGCGGTTCGCGGATTGATTCGCGCAGGGTGGCGAGCGGGTCGATCTGCTGGCAAAGCTTAGCCAGCGATGGGCCGGGGTGATAGCGACGCGAGTCGGTGTTAAAATGTAAGTAACCGCGCGCTTGTAGCGTCTTCAGCAATTGCTGTGCAGTGGGAGCCTTGAGCTCGGCTTCACGGGCAAGCTCGCGAACGCCAATCCCATCCATGCGATCGACGACGAGTTCTAGAAGCGACAGCGCTCGCTCAACGGACTGAATGGTGTTCGACATAGATGAACAGTGTTTAGTTTTATATCAAGCGCTTGCAAGCAAAATATTCTTTGGAATCGATGGTGCGCTTTCGGGGTTTAATATTATGTGAAAAGAGGGAATGAATTTGAGAGTTTAAGGCTCTCATGCTCAGTTAGTTTGAGTTCCCTTGAATCCGCGGGAAAAATTTATTCCCAAAGATTACGATTGGCTTGCGCCTGGTATGAATCCTGATAGCCTAAATAAAAATTTCCCATGAGTGAGCCCACCCAGCGTTTTAGTCAGCGGGTTGATGATTACATCAAGTATCGTCCCAGCTATCCGAGTGCAGCCGCCGCAATCTTGCGCGATGAATGTGGGCTTCAGCCCGGCGCGCCGATTGGAGACATCGGGGCAGGCACTGGTATATTTTCCCGCCTGCTCTTGCGGCAGGGCTTTCGGGTGATTGGCGTTGAGCCCAACCGGGAAATGCGTGAAGCGGGCGCTCGTCAACTGCGCTGCTATCCGCTTTTTCAAAGCTGGGATGGCCGTGCCGAAGAAACCGGTCTTCCGGACAAGACCCTTGAGGCCGTATGTGTGGCGCAGGCCTTCCATTGGTTTGATCGCCCGGCGGCGCGTCGTGAGTTTCGCCGCATTCTGAAGCCGGGTGCTTGGGTTTATATTATTTGGAATCAGCGCCGCATGGATGGCTCGTCCTTTCAGCGCGCCTATGAGTGCCTGCTGGAAGAGTTTGGTACGGATTACCATGCGGTCGATCATCGCGGGCCATCGCGTCAGGACTTCTCAGAATTTCTGGGAGACAATCCGGTCGAGTCGCGTATTTTCCCGAATCGTCAAGAGTGTAATTGGGAGCAACTGCGCGGGCGCTTGTTGTCATGTTCTTACGTGCCGGCGCCGGGTGATCCTGACTGCCTGCCGATGCTGCGCCGTCTGGAGCAAATCTTCCTGAAGCACCAGCTCGCAAATCGTATCACACTGGAATATGATACGCGTGTCTTCTGGGGGCGCATAAGCTAGATTAATATTGCTTGGTTTCATCGTTTGGTTGAAATGTAACCTTGCTCGTATCACTTATTTATCGCACATACTATTGGTATGGCGGAAAATTCTAAGCAGGAAACCGCAGCTCCTACTACGCGCAGTAAATTCAACTGGCTGATCTGGCCGGTTGCGGTTTTGGGGCTGATTGGCGCTGGTATCTATTCGTATCAGCGATATCAGTTTGACGCATCTCACATTGTCACGGACAATGCGATGGTTCAGGGCAAGATGATTAAGATTCTCGCGCCTGAACGAGGTTGGTTGACCGAGGTGACCGTACTGGATAACCAACCAGTCGTTGAGGGCGACTTGTTGGCCCAACTGGAAAACCGCTATTACAAGTTGGAAGTCGACCGCGCTCAAGCCAACGTGAATGCCCTGATTGCGCAAAAGGGTGTAGAGTCCAAGGAGAGGCAGGGTGGTGGGCTGGCCCAAGCCAAACTCGCTACGGCCAAAGCAAACTTGGGGGTGATTCAGGCTGAACTGGCCGAAGCTCAGTCCAGCGCCGATGCCGCTAACGACAAGCTTACCCGCATTCAAAGCAACCAAAATTCCCCCGCTTTCGTTCAAGCTCAAATGGATATGGCCAAGGCAACGTCCGAACAAGCCAACGCCAAGCTCTTGACTCTGCAAAAGGAAGCCTACGCCGCACAGCAGCAAGTGCAGGAGGCGATGGCCAATGCGCAGCTGCTGGATTACAATTTGCAGGAGGCCAAGGCCGAACTTGCCCAAGCAAAGGTTAATCTTGAGTCGACCGAGATCAAAGCGCCGATCAGTGGCCACGTGGCGCAGTTACAGGTCAACCCCGGCACAACGGTTGAGCAAAGCCAGTATTTGATGACCGTTGTTTCGCAGGACGAAAAGTGGCTTGTTGCGAATATTAAGGAAACGCTGTTTGAGCGCATCGATATCGGTGATTTGGTGGACATCACCATCGACGCGTTTCCTGGCACTACTTTTAAGGGCGTCGTCGAGAGCCTTTCGCCAGCGGCTGGCAACCAGTTCAGCATCATCCCGCGCAATTACGCCAGTGGCAATTTCATCAAGGTCGAGGCGCTGATTCCAGTTATGATTCGCTTCGATGAAACCAAGGAGCGCATCGAGAAACTCGTTCCGGGGATGAGCGCAGAGATCACCATTGCCATCGAGCCGCGCGAAAAGGCGCAGCCCGGCAATAATCCCAAGAAGACCGCGGCTGACGCCAACACCGACGGGGAAACCGCGGCGCCGCAGCCCAAGAAAAAGGAAGATCCAGCCGAGCCTGCGGCGACTGAAGCCAATGGCGAATGACGAACAACCTGCTGACCCGCGGCGCTACTGGATAGCGCTGGCAGTGACGCTGGCCTCGCTCGTCGAGGGGCTGGACACGTCAGTCGTCAATGTGTCGGTGCCGCAGATGATGGGCAGCCTTGGTGTGTCACTAGATGCGATTGCGTGGGTATCGACAGGGTATATTTTATCGAACGTGATTATCATCCCGCTGACGGGCTGGCTGGCCTCGCTCTTTGGGCGGAAGCGGTATTTCACAGGCTCGCTCGTGATGTTCACGATAGCCAGCTTCATGTGTGGGCATGCAAGCACATTGGAGTCGCTGGTGTTTTGGCGCATCGTGCAAGGGATCGGTGGTGGCGCGCTGGTCGCGACGTCTCAGGCAATTTTATATGAGGTTTTTCCACCGAGGGAGCACTCGCGGGCAATGGCGTTGTGGGGCATGGGGATCATGGTCGGCCCAGCGATGGGCCCGGTGCTGGGTGGCTATTTAACCGAGCGCCTTTCCTGGCCGTGGATCTTTTACATCAATATCCCCATCTGTATTTTGGCGCTGGTCATGGTCGTGCTTCTGGTGCCGGATTCCAAGTACCGCGAGAAGGTGAAGAAGGTTGATTTCCTTGGTCTAGTGTTGCTCGCGGTCGGCTTGGGCGCCTGCCAAATGCTGCTCGAGGACGGTAATAAAATCGGCTGGTTTAGCTCGATTTCGGGCCTCGAACTCGGCGGGCTGACGCTCTTTTGCCTAGGCCTTTTTGTCTGGCGCGAAATGACCTTCGACAGCCCCGTGGTCGACCTGCGTATTTTCGGAAATTTGCAGTTCACCGCCTGTTGTCTGTTCACTTTTGTGCAGGCGCTGTGCACGCTAGCGATTGTCTTCGTGACCCCGCTCCTACTCTTGGATTTGATGGGCTACACGGCGCTTGAAACGGGAATGATCATGCTGCCCGTCGCAGTGGGGACGAGTCTCGTAATGTTTGTCGTGGGCAAGATTTCTCACCGCTGCAATCCCTACGTGCTGATCTTTTTTGGCGTCGCCATTTTCCTCTATGCGATGTGGCGCTACAGCTACTTCGACGCGCTCACGCCGGACACCGCCTTTACCTGGCCGCTGCTCCTGCGCGGCATTGGGCTCGGGATGATTTTTGTGCCGCTCAATGCGCTCGCCGTGGCCGATTTAACGCCCGATAAACATGCCTCCGCTACGGGACTCTTGAACCTGACGCGTCAGTTCGGAGCCAGTGTGGGTGTGGCAGTGGCGGCGGCGGTGCTCAGCACAATGCAAGGTCAGTTTGAGGCGGTAATTGTTGACGCCGCTAGCAGTGGTTCGCCGGAGCTGACTTATATTGGGCAGCAAGTGATGGACACGCTACATCGTGAGGGAATTAATGACCCGACTGCCCACTACATTGCAACCGAACTATTACAACAGACCTCGCATCAGATCGCAACCAGCATTGCTTTTGATCGGATTTTTACGATATTTGGACTGGCTCTAGTTTTCGCACTGCCGCTGGTCACTTTTATGCGGAAAAACCCTGATCGTAGCGCACCTGTTGCCTCAGCTCACTAACTAGCGTGTTACCATAGGGGGGCTAAAAAGTCTGATCGAGTCGGCGAAGACCACTTGAGTTGGACGCCCTCTGAGAATGATTGATTTGCGGCTCGCGCGTATGTGCGTTTCGTGCAGGCAACCAATTGAAGGCGGCTATCCATCGGGCGTTGGTAAACATCTAATACCACCTCTCAACACAAGTGAGAGGTGGTATTAGATGTGCCTCAGAGTCCAACGAGCGCGTCTTGGCGGTGGTTGCGAACTGGCCTCTTCAGTGCTCTTTATCGAGTAGATCTCGGAAGGCGGTGATGATGCGCTTGGTGTTGTCGCCCACGTTGAGTTGGTTCTTACACAAAGCAAACGCGAGTCGGGCATCGGGATCCGCAAAAGCAATCGCGCCACCATAGCCACCGTGACCGAAAGCGTGAGGGTTGGGACCATAGGTGGAGTCATCGCCACCCAACGCGTAGCCCAGTCCAAATTTCAGCGCGTGTTCGCGGTCCCTGGGCCATTGGCGCTCGTTGGCCAACGCGAGTCGACTCGTCGGCAGCAGCTCAACGCCATCCACACCGCCGGGAATCAATGCCGCGTAATGGCGCGCCATCGAACGGGCGCACATGACGCCAGTGCTGGCGGGGATGCAGGCGCGACGCGCGTCGTCGCGATTCATCCAGGCATGTAGCGGCTGTAGCCAATTTGGGACTGAGCCGTTGCCGAGGTTGTCTGGCGTTTCGGCGCCGGTTTCTTCCAGCCAGGCAATACGCTCATCGATGCCTTCAGGGATGCCACAAAAGAGGTTTTCAATTCCCAGTGGCGCGTTGAGCTCCTCGGCGAGAAATTGCTTAAAGTCCCGGCCATCAATTCGGCGCAATATTTCACCCGAAATCCAGCCGTAGGTCATGGCATGGTAAACTTGCCGTTCGCCGGGCGTGTAGGTAGGGGCTTGGGCGGCAATGGCGCCGACCATGAATGCCCAATCGGCCAGCTTTGCATGGTCGAGATCGTGCGGCATGCGGTAAAGGCCGGCGGTGTGGTTCATGCATTGGCGCACGGTGACGGCGGCCTTGCCATTGGCGGCAAACTCAGGCCAGTAGTTCGCGACCGGTGTTTCGTAGTCCAGTTGCCCGCGCTCTGCGAGCAAATGCAGAGCCGTGCTGACCATTCCCTTGGTCACGGAAAAAACCGGAAACAAGGTGTCGGCGCTGACTTCGGCCCCAGTGCGGTTGTCTGCAACGCCGGCCCAGGCATCGAGCACGAGCTGGCCGTCGACGTAGGCTGCGACTTGAAGGCCGCGTTCGCCGCCCTCGGCTACCAATTCATCCAGCAAGGGCTGGATGGCGGAATTGAATCGGGGAATCATCGGAATTCCTTATCCATGCATACGTTTGCTTAAGCAAACATATAGTCTGCAAAGCCATTTGCGTAGCAAAACTCTCCGATCCATTGGGACGCTGGTTCGTATGCTTGGCAAAAATCTCTCCGATCCAACCGGAGGTTGGTTGGTTGGTTAGGCGGGGGCGAGCTTTTTGGATTTACGCTGCTTGATGGCTGTTTGAACGAGGTTGCGGCCAAAGTCCCACATAGGTCCGGGCAGGCGCGTGCAGTCCTGGAGTACGTCGTCGAGACCGTTGATGAAGCGGTTGATTTCCGGCTCGCCAATGATGAGCGGCGGCAGCGCCTTGATGATATCCAAGTTGTGCCCGGCAACATGAGTCAACACGCGGTGCTTGGTCATAAGCGGGGTGACGATCATTTGCGGGAATAGCCCCTTGTCCACGGCGTGAATGCCCTTCCAGGCGAGCTTCATCTTCATGGAGCGCGGTTCGCCAAACTCGACGGCAACCATGCAGCCCTTGACGCGTATATCCTGAATCAGCTCGTGGCGGGCCTTGAGCTCAATGAGCTTTTCTTCAATGACTTTGCCGGCCCAAGCGGCGTTGGCGACGAGGTTTTCCTGCTGAAGCACATGGATTGTAGCCAAGCCCGCCGTCATGGCGAGATTGTTGCGCCCAAATGTGGTGGAGTGGACGACGCATCGGTCAAGGCGGTTAAAGACCTTCTGGTGAATTTCGCGGCGGGTGACAAACGCTGCGGCAGGGACATAACCGCCAGAAATTGCCTTAGCCATCGTGAGGATGTCGGGCTCGAGGTTCCAGTGTTCGAGTGCCCACATTTTGCCGGTTCGCCCAAAGCCCGTCTGGACCTCGTCCATAATGAACAGTGCGCCGTATTTGCGGCAGAGCTCCTGCGCTTGAGGGAAGTAATCCTCCTCCGGCCAGTAAACACCCTTTCCTTGCACAGGCTCAGCAATGAACGCCGCGACATCGCCTTGGCGTAGCTTGTCTTCAAGCTCATTCAGGTCGCCATAGCCGACTTTTTCTGCCCCCGGTAGCAGTGGGCCAAAGCCTTCTTGGAAATTTCCATTGTTGGTGAAGGAGAGGGCGCCAAGCGTCAGCCCGTGGTAGCCGCCAGCAAGTGACAGAATGCGTTTTCTTCCAGTGGCCCCGCGTGCGAATTTCAGCGCGCCTTCAACGGCTTCGGCGCCTGAGTTACAGAAAAATACGGCGTCGAGGTGTTCGGGCGTAATCTCCACTACCTTTTCCGCGAGCAAACCGCTAAGGAGCGCGCAGTCCATCTGGACCATATTGGAGAGGTCCTGATCAAGCACATCCTTAATCGCCTTGGCGACTAGCGGGTGGTTGCGACCAATGTTGTAGACGCCGTATCCGCTGAGGAAGTCCAAGTAGTCATTGCCCTCAGCATCATACAGGTATGAACCCTTGGCGCGGGCGTAAACCTTGTCGAAACCAATAGTGCGTAATACCTTGACCAGCGTGCGGTTCACATGCTGCTCGTGTAAATCGTAGTTCTCGCCTGCTCGTTCTTTGATCAGGCTGGTAATGTCAAATTCGGACATGATGCGCTCCTAAGACCACAGACACCGTGTTTCGTGCCAAAATAGCAGACCCGACGCCTGAAAATGTCTTTTTAAAATCGATTTTCGGCTAATTGACAAGCTATACCCGTAAGCCGATACGCCAAATCAGGCGATTTGAAGCTGCTCTACGACTTCCTTAATCAGGAATTCTGGGGTCGACGCACCCGCTGTTACGCCGACTTTGGCGTAGCTCTGGGCCAGGTGGGCAATGTCGAGTTCGGCGACAGTCTCAATGTGATACGCGGGCAAACCAGTCTTTTCCACAAGCGCGGCAAGCTTCTTGGTGTTGGCGCTGTGACGGCCCCCTACGACGACAATCGCCTGGGCACCGTTGTTCATGAGCACATGGATGTCACTTTGGCGTTCCTTGGTGGCGCCGCAAATGGTGTCGAAAACCTTCGCATCTGGGAAGCGCTCCTTCAGAATGTTGGAAAGTCGCTCAAACTCATCAGTGAACATTGTGGATTGCGAAACCATGCAGACTTGAGGGCCAATAGTGTCGGGGAGGCTGCGGATGTCTTCATCGTTCTTGACGACGTGGCCTCGACCTTCGGTGTAGCCCATGAGGCCCATTACTTCCGGGTGCTTTGGGTCGCCGAAGATCACGGTGGCAAAGCCCTTGCGGGCGTGCATCTTGATCTTGCCAGCGATGATGCCGACGTCCGGGCAAGTTGCGTCCTTAAAGTTCATGCCGAGGCTTTTCAGGTAGTCGCGGCGATCCGGGGAAATGCCATGAGCGCGGACGACGAGTACGCCGCTTTCGCGGTCCTGATCGGAAACGGTCAGGTCGGACTTGCTTTGGTAGTCGCCGACTTCCTTGATGCCGGTCGCCTCAAGGCGTTCCATCATCTGTTTGTTGTGAATCAGGGGGCCATCGGTATAGACCGGACGCTTACCTTCAGCAGCGAATTTCGCGGCAATGTCAATGGCGCGTTCAACTCCCCAGCAAAAGCCAGCACTATCAGCTCGAATAACTTCCATAGCAAAATCTAATCAAGCCGCAGAGACTGTGTGTCGGCCTTGAGTGAGGCAAGAATAATTTGGTGAACTGGCATGAGAACTGCGATATTCGAACTGCAATAAACGAATCTACGGTATATGATACTAAGATATTTATTAAACGCTTCATAAGGAACATTTTGCCCCTATAATGTCATATTCACTCATAATGCCCTCTTCCCCCCAAGAACTGTTTGATGTAGTCGATGAACAGGATGTCGTCATTGGCCAGGCACCGCGTTACCAGGTACATGCCGAAGGGTTGCGCCACCGAGCCGTCCACATTTTAGTTTGGAACAGTCAAAATCAGCTGTTTCTCCAAAAGCGTTCGATGAACAAGGATCAGATGCCTGGCGTCTGGACCACGTCTTGTTCTGGTCACGTGGATTCTGGAGAAAATTACGACATTGCTGCCGTTCGTGAGATTAGCGAAGAATTGGGTATCCATGTTTCAGGAATTGAACAAATGGATTTGCTCTTTAAGCACCCTGCTTGTCGCTATACCGGAGAGGAGTTTGTCCAGGTTTATAGCCTCACGTGGGATGGAGAAATGACACTCGATCCCGTCGAAATCGACTCTGGAGCATGGTATGCCCCAGATGAGCTGGATGCCCTCATTCGCGCGGATCGCCGCAACTATGCGCCCAGTTTCCGCCTGATTTGGGGACGCGTTCGCCAAAACGATGAAAGTGCTTTCGTCGGCGATTAAGCGGCTAGTGTCCCGCGAGTTAAATTCACTTAAGAAATCGAGTGGTTCATTTTCTCGAAGATGGAATCCGGCGTAGCGGTCCATTGGAATGGTTTTGGGTTTTCGTTGTGCATGT
>JAVDPD010000033.1 GCA_031296935.1 Cerasicoccus maritimus | reverse complement strand
ACCTCACCTACAACCTCGACCGCTTCGCGATGTTTCATCGCCCAGCATGAGCCTGCCTCAATTCATCAAATCAACCATTAAATGACTTAAATGCATCATCGCGGTGCACTCACGGACCTCAACGCGCACTCTGCAAATATCGAAAAGAAACAAAGATCATCTGCTGTGTGGAAACTGTCTGTTAATCGAAGTGGCCTAAATGAGCGATCCCTTCGGGATCAACGGGGCGAAGTCAGCAGCGCATCGAATTCAGGCTCTAGTAACGCCAAGGCCAAGCCACGCAAATTGAGCAATACAGCATAGTAGACAATACCCATCTCGGTCTATGCGGCAAGGGCATCGTGGCATACGGCACCGCGGGCAATGCTACATCGTCCACATACGATGTGCCGAAGGCACTTCTCAATCATAGACGGGGGCTTCACCTCCGGTAAACGAGAATAAAATTCTTCATCGCAACGCGACGGTTCATTCGTATTAAATAACGCATAACCAGCCTCTTTGCCTCGCTTCTCTATCAATGCATTCGAAGCGCCAAACCAGAGAGCGAACCTAAAATCCAAACATCCATGAAAGCCGCCCTCCCCTTGCTGACCTTCTTCCTCCTGGCACCTCTCGCATGGGGCGCGAATGAGTCCGATAACAGTGCGCGGGCGTTCGCGTTGGAGTGGGTTGCGGCCTACAACCGGAACGATCCAGCGTTGATGGCGGGGTTTTACGCGGAGGACCCGAGGAGTCACGGTGTGGTGTCCGTTGGGAAAACCTTCCGCGGCTACCAGGCCATCGCCGAGCTGTATCGCAGCGACATGCAAGTCGTCGAATTTTATGATTCCTACGCGAAGGAGCTTCAGGTCTGGACCGAGGGCGACACCGCGCTCGTCTCGTTCGAGCCAGCGTCCCGCTGGACCGATAGATTTGCACCGTGTGCAAATGCGGACTCCGCCGCGACGGCGACGGCTGGAAAATCATCCAGGAGCACTCCTCGCCCATCCAAGACATCCCGCGCGCAACCCGCATCCAGTCATCCACCGGCAGCTAGCGACATACGGCGGCGTTGGATGGATTGCGCCGACGAGTGGAACATCCCTCCGTTGATGCGGCCTAGGATTGAACCGTCGCAACGCGACGGTTCATACGAATCGTAAAAGCATGACGGGCGTCGATGAGGAGCGCATCGCGTTCCAGGTTTCAATCACGTAGTGGAGGTCTGGCTATAATACGGAAGAAATTCTGCTGCTCGTCGAGCGCTTCTGTATCGATTTCGAGCAAAGACACCTCGCTGGCGCTGAGCATCCCGAAGCCAAAGTCTTCCCATTGGCCAGGAAGTGTCGGCGAGTATTCGACACCGAATAATCGGGAAGCACTGGCTCCATCCACTACAAGTAACAGGCTACCCGTTTTAGGATCGTTTTGAAGATTTGCCACCAAGAAGGATTTAGGGTCAAGGGGATGGGTATCAGCCAACTCTTCTTCTCGATCTGTCATGCCATCACCATCAGTATCGGTGGTGGAATCAGCGATGTCGAGAGCGCCCAGACGACTTAACTCCCATGAGTCGGAGAGCCCGTCCTCATCGCTGTCGACGACTGCGATTGATAGGGTCTGCAACAGACTGACGCCCAAATTGATCCAACCTAAATTTCCGCTCCAGGCATAACCCGAGAACTCACCTGTCCTCAGTTCGATCTGCGGCAAGCCAAACTCCTGCTCAAAGTTGATCCAGCCTGTACTTGGAGAATAGGCATAGCCTTCCAAGCGGCCACCAGCAGTAAGGTTTACGCCGTAATCATCACCGGAATCATTGGCATAAGCGTAACCGTTTACGGGTCCATCGCCAAAGTGAATCCATCCGAAATTAGCGGCGTAGGCATAGCCGGTTAAATAGCCATCGTAGACGATGACACTGGCTTCGACCGCATCATTTCGTAACGAAATCCAACCGGCATTGGCGGCGTAAGCATATTTCGATGACTCATCGATTGTGGTGGTGAAAGACTCTGGAAAAACATAGGTCGCCATTCGAATCGTATCGCCGGTATCGCGAAACCAGGCAATCGACACTTCGCTCCCAGCGCTATTGCTTGCTGCCGATGCAAAGATACCAGTTGTGCCGCTTGTTTCAATCAGTTCAACTTCCCAACTGCTGTCTACGAGGGTAGCCACGCCCATGTCTGGTGAGCCCAGAGTATTCACGCGATATGCGACAACTGGCACACCGGCTGAGTTAAAGGTGAGTGAAGTATCCTCGCCGCCAGCGGCTTCAGCATCAATCGTCTCGGTATGCCAGTCTTGTCCGTCGAACGTCGCGTATTTGGGCACAGATGTGCCATCATCGTGATATGCGATCGCCGGTTGACCGTCGTTACCAATGGCTAGCGACGCATACCGCCCATAGTCTCCAGCACCACTTGCATCGTAGTCCACTTCGACTCCCGTCCACTCCAGACCGTCAAAGGCATAGAACCATAAAGCATCACGGCCCGAATGATACGTGGCAATGGCGGGCTGACCATTTGGCATGATCGCCAGCGAGTTGTGCGTGCCAACCGTTCCGTAATTACCAACCTGCTCGGTCTGCCAACCACCTTGCGTTTCGCGAGCCAGATAGAGCCCTTCACTGCCTCGCGAGTATGCGATGAGCGCAAGCCCCTCAGAGTTGAGTGCCAGCGATGGATATCGACCAGCTGTGCCAGCAGTATCCACTGATTCGATCACCCACGCACCTTGCTCACGTCGGGCAAACTTCAAGTCATCTTCCTGATCATCGAAGTAGGCAATCGCTGGTTGGCCACTTGCATCGTAAACCAAGCTTGGGTAAAGACCAACATTGCTTGAAGTATCAACGCTTTCCATTGCCCACGTTTCTGTGTCGGCAGACCACTCCAGAAATTGAAGCGTGCGGGTGTCGATATCACCATAAGCAATGCCTTTATCGCCGCTCGGAGCATAGGCCAGCGAGAGGCCGATGTTCACGCCCGCATCGGCAACGATTTCGACTTCCCACTCCAACGCTTTGATCTCACTGGCGGTAGCGAGCAGCAATCCCCAGAAGGCAACAGCCCGAAGACTGATACCGCATCGATTAATTTGATGAAGGTAAGTCATCATTGGGGAGTCATTTGGATTTCGATGTCATTGATTCCGAATGCGCCCAAACCTCCATTTGGTGCACCTTCCGGGATCGTAATCGCATGTCGGCTGCTCGTTTTGGGAGATAGCAAAACTTCGACGCCATCCACCGGTTCGTAGCCATCTTTGCTCAGGGAGAAGGTATAGGTTCTATTATCCAAAAGGTTCTTGGTGGTGCCTGGCTCGACTTCGGCACCACCGACGATGTGAAATTGCCCACTGGCATCGGTTGTAAGCGCAAGCGTTTCGGGCTCGGTAGTCACGCTTACCCCTGCGATGGGTTCGCCAGTTTCGGCATCGAATACGGTACCACCGAGATAGAGTCTAGATATGGACAGTTGAAAACTCTCGAACGGGTCAAAACTGAGCCTACCATCACTCGCTTGTGTCACCTCAAATACGACGGGATTCGAAGCACGAAATCCAGGACTGGAAATATAAACGAGATAGCTGCCTACAGTGAAGTTGTTACCATCCAGTATATTCATGTTATCGCCCGGTGCACTCCTTGCCACGAAGCGGCGGCTTGAAGGCGTCGTCCACAGGGTCACTTCAGCTACTTCGGCTATATCTGCACTCGGGAACGCCATTGATACTTTAATATTTGAAAAGGGATAAAGGTCCAGTTCGCGGTTGCTGCCTGCGACAGCACGCACCTCCCCTGATTCGGTTATGAAGCCAGCCCTCTCTGCGGTTACCGTGTAAACGCGTGCATTTTCCAAATTGCTAAAGTAATAGTAGCCTTCGGAATCGGTGTGGACTGGCTCGATTGAAGCGTCATCCAACGAGACACGAACGCCTTGCAGCCCCTCGGGATCACCATCGCCTAAGCTGTTTTCATAGCTGTAGACGTGACCTCGGATCGAAGCAATAGCATCTCCCCGATCGTCACCAACAACCCGCCCATCAAGCACTTGAGGCATTGTCCGGTCAATCGGAAGCATATAGATAAGAGTCACCGGAGGATTGCTGGGGGATGGTCGGAAAACTCGTGAGGAAAGAGCGTAATTCGTCTTCGTCGCACTGACGACCAGAGAGACATCACCCTCAATGAGTAGCGGTAGGTTGGAGAAGCTGACCTCACCACGATCATCAGTTAGACCGTTCGCCACTTCGGTAGCATTACGTTTTACCGTGATCGTCGCACCCGAGACAGGCAGGTCTGTGCTCGCATCGATGATACGAAAAGCCCTCTGAACCAAGGCTCTATTGAGATTGATTACGTTAGGCGAATTCAAGCCCTCTACGACCTCAAATACCGGTGTTACAAGCTGAGTGTAATAGCTGTCCAACGAACGAATACTGTACATGCCTGGAGGAACGGGCGGGAATTCGGCGACACCGGTGTCGCCTGTAATCGCTGTTACAAAGTCCTGTGGGCCACCGCCCAAAACAGGGTAAGTTAAGCTGCCTGGATCAAATTCAGGGAACAAGCCCAGCTGCACATATTTTGCTGTCGATCCTGAGTATAAATCATTGCCCGTTGTCACCACCACTCCGAGGCTCTCGTCTTCATCGCTGTCAGCGTTGTTAATGGAGGTTTTTAGCATTTGCAGCTCATCCCAAATATCCTGGAGCGACTTCATCGTAGCAGCGGGAGGACTGGTTGGGACCAAGTCGCCCCCCTCTGGTTCTTCGCCCAGCTGCTGCGCTTCACTCGCCTCAACGGCGGTTCGAATGCTTTCAACCTGATCCCATATCTGTTGAACCGATTTTTGAGTCGGACCCGGAGCCCCAGGCGGAGTCAATTCGCCTTGAGCTGAGAGGGTTGCACAAACAAAAAAATGAACGGGAACGAGCAGTGTGACAAATGTACGCAGTAGATTCATCGTATAGTAGCTACAGATTCTTGCAAAATAAGAAATGGCCGGAAGCAGCAGTTTTGCCTTCTTATAGACAACAATCAAATAGCTTATGGGCGGATTCATGTCAATGACAGTGCGAAGGTCCCCTCATAAAAGACCCGAGATGTCCTAAAAACAAATAGGGCAAGCCCCTTTCCTTGAGGAAAAAAGGTGCAGATTATCGAGTGCGAGGTGGGATAGCTAGATGATCAGGAATGAGCACCACTAGCCGATTGATGGTAATACACTTGCGATGCGCGAAGTGAAAATCACCGGCTAGCCGTCACAATAAAAGCAGGCTAAAAGCTACTTTTCGTCGGCGTGATGACCATGTCGCGCACGCAGAGATGCGGGGGCATTTCGTAGCAGTAGCGGACGACGTCGGCAAATTCTTCGGCAGTCATGAAGTCCGGGTGACCGAGCAGCTCACAGTATTCCTCAAAAGTGACGCCCATGCCCGCGTGGATATTTGTCCGGATGTAGGCTGGCGAAAGATTAATCACCCGCACACCCGCCGCTGCAGCGGCTTCGCGTAGGGACTCCGAGACACTCCGCATGCCGTATTTACTCGCGGTGTAACCGACCGCGACGGGGCAAGTCTTGCGGTCAGAAATGGACGAAATGTTGATAATCGTGCCCTGCTTGCGCTCCAGCATGCCGTCGTAAACGGCCTTGGTTCCGTTGAGCGCGCCCAACAGATTGGTGCGAATTTCACGCTCGTAATCTTCGGGCTCGACTTTCTCAAACGGACGCACGTCCGCGATGCCTGCGTTGTTAATCAGGCAATCGACGGGACCAAACTGAGCCTCGGCGTCGACAACCGCTTTTTTCAACGCCTCATAGTCGCCCACATCCACATCGGCGTAGGCGGCATTTGGCAAATCGAGCTCCTTGGTGTGGCGGGCAATCAACAACAAGGCGTGCCCGCGAGCTGACAGCGTTTCCGCAATGGCAAGGCCGATCCCGGAGCTCGCGCCCGTGATCACGACTAAAGGCTTGGGTGCATCGCTCACGAGCAGATTCATTTGCCAAATTGCCCTAACAGTCAATGCGAATAGGCTTCAGCGCCCGGCTCCCGAATCGCTAGGCACATAAAAACCGCCCCAGGACAACTCCCGGGGCGGTCTATTTGCTGCTGTTATTTTACTAGACCCTAGTGCGTAGTAAAAATCTGGGTTATTCGCCACGCGGGCGACCGAAGCCGCCACCGGCAGCGCCGCGGGGACCACGTCCGGCAGCTGATCCAAGCTCACCGGCGATATCACTATCGTTCATGACGGAATCAGGCGAATTGCTGAGATCAACGCCGTCAGCAGTCATATCGATGTAAGCGCGCTTGGGTCCGCCTTCACGGCCAGCCAGGCGAACCGTGCCACGCAGTGACTTAGTTTCCGGGCCACCATTGCCACGCTCGATATTAGTGCCGTAGCGTCGGATCAGAGTGTCTTTGTCTTCCTTATCGGCGACTACAAGGATTACTCCACCTTTGGCGACTTCGTCGTCGTCAATCGTCGCGGCCCAGAAGAACACGTATGGCACGTCATCTGGAGCGTGGCGATTGATGCGAATGAAGGCAACGTCGAGACTAACTTTTTTACCTTCGAGCTCCGGCGCCATAGCCTTTACGTGAGCAGCGGTGTTAACACCGGAAGTTCCGGCTTGAGCGATGATGGGAGAAAAGCCAACGAGGGCTGCGAGTGCAATTTTGAGTGAGGATTTAATGGTCATAATTAAGAGTTGGTTATGCTCAAGAAAACCAACTCCCACGCGAAAAGTTGCGGGATTTCGAAAAAAAATTAAACGGCGTTCATTTTCGTCACCTTCAACCTAATCCGCGATTTCGACCAAGCCCCTAACGCGGCATTGTCTGCAGCTTAGCCTGAATATCGGCCGCGCGTGGATGCGACGGCGCCATTTGCACAAACTCCTCATAGAGGAAACGCGCATTGCGGGTGTTGCCCATGATGACCTCATAGGCGCGGCCCAAAGCCAAGGTTATGTCCGGGCTGTTCGGGAATTTTTCTTTCGCCTTCACCAGCTCTCGCATCAGGGCATCGCGGCTCATCGTGCGCTGGATCGCACGCAGGTAATTAAGCGTATAGCGGACATCGTTCGGGCTCAGGCGCGTGGCTTCCGAGGCGTAAATTTCCGCTTCACGATATTGCCCGTTATTATAATAGGCGCGGGAAAGGTCGTAGGCCAGCTCCGGGTTCCGGTAGTCCGTAGCGATTGCTTCACGGAAAAAACGAATCGCCGTCACGTAATCCTCAGCTTCGTAGGCCAGCTTCGCACGGTCAGCAGCGGTCATGGTTGGCGACGGTGGATCGACCTCAATGCGGCCCTGCGATACAGGCTCAACGTCATCTGCGGTAACACCGGTCACTTCGACCCCGCCATCTTCAGTGCGCGTGATGCGGACCTCGGTTACCTTGACTTCGGTTTCCTCATAATCAACTGCGGCCACTTCCACATCCGAAGTTTCAAGTGCGCCTTCGGAATCAGCCGCAGCAGCGGTCGCGGCTCTCTGCATTTCTTCAGTTAAATCCACCTCTTCGGTTACCGGCGGCGTGGGCAAGCCCTTGGCCATAACCAAATCTACATCGTCATTGACATTACCCAAATTTGTCGGCGCGGGCTCTTCAGACGTCTGCGAAACGAGTAAATCTCCGGACGCAGTCGGCGTGATGACGGCTTCTTCTGTCGCAACGGAAACGGATTCCGTCGGCGTCGCAGTCAAACTGGAGTCAACAGCGACCGGCGTTTCTACCGTTTCCGAAACAGTGACATCCGTTACCGCAACCGCAGGCGCCGCTGCGCTAGCGGCCAGTAATTCTTCTTCGGTCATCGCGACGGGCGCGGCTTCCTCCACCGCAGCAACCGGCGTGGGAGGAGTCGGCTCGGGTGTCGGCTCGGGAACGGGCGCCTCGCCAATCGTGCCTTGAAGGGCATTTTGCGCCGTGCGCCACTTCGTTAGCTCCAGTCGGGCCGACTTGTAAGGACCGCTTTCCAGCTCGCCGGGAAATTCTTTTTCGATCTGGTCCATCAGCTCAACGGCGCGCGACCATTGTTTCTCGCGCAGGGCGATCTCGAATAAACCGAGCTGAGCATTCAGGCGATCTGCCGGCGCGCCCCCCGGACGAAGCGCCTGCATATACCACTTGGTGGCCTGAGCACGATTATTGACAGAATGGTAAAGGTGGCCAATCAGCGCCGCTTCTTCGTGAGTCGGCGTTTGGCGGCTCTGGCGAAAGGCTTCCAAATAGGCATTGAGCGCGGCCTGGCTATGCTTTTGTTCAAACTCCACTTGGCCGAGCGCTTTCCACGCCGCGGCGTCCTCAGGCCGGATTTCCAGGTATTTATTGTAGGCTTCGGCAGCGCCCTTGGCGTTACCACTCTGCTGATGAGACTGCGCCGCGTAGAGCGCGAGGTCGCCATTGGAGGGGTTAAGTTGAAAGGCTTGGTCGAAATAAAGCGCGGCCATCATGGGGTCCGGCTGCTTGGCGTAGGCAAAGGCCAGGGCTTCGATCACCTGCGGATTGCCGGGCGATTGCTTCTCCAGATCTTCAAGGCGTTGAATCGCTAGCGCCGTTTGGTTATCGTAAACCAAATTATTGGCCGCGGCGATGGCCTTTTGAATGGAAGCTTCGTCCGGCTTACCATCCTTACCGCCACAAGCGGATAGAAAAAGTATTGCCAGCAAAAGCCAAAGACGGGCAAGCTGTTTGGGAAAGTGCTGTTTCATGCAGAGGCAGTTATAAACCACGACCCTACCACTAACGAGTCAAGCGCTGATAATGTTGGGCATACGTCAATTTACACAATTTTTCGCAGTCATGCTACTGGCAACCACCTTGTGGGGCCAGGATTACCGTCCCACAAAGGATTCCAAAGCCTATGTTTGGGAATATCCTCTGAACGGCTTCACGGAGACGGATTACGACTACGGCGTCGAATCCCTGATCGCTCATTGGGAAAAGACCACGGGCCAAAAGCTCGTGCCCGGTGCCAAAGGACGCGTGGGCTTAAAAGTCTTCACCCAGTCCGGCCCCGGCCTCATGACGCCGCACAACCTGACCAAGGCCGTCATCGACTCCCTGGTCAAACGCGGCTTTTCCAAGAGCGCCATCTTCATCATCGACTCCAATGAACAGCGGCTGCGCGACTGTGGCTACCTGCCCTCCCGCGAAGGTATGGGCGATGAAACCTTTTACGACGTCCCGGTTTACGCGCTGGACCGCGCTGGCATGACCGATGACCAGTGGTTCTACGACAGCAACCTGCCCTCCCGCGAGCGCATGGCTCGCGCCATCAGCTCCGGCCGTGGATTCTCCTTTGAAGAAGACCCCAACGACCGCAAAAGCTTCCTGCCCGCCAAGCTCTTCCTCGATACCGATTTCTGGATCAACCTGCCAATGGTCTCCGACAACGACGCCATCGGCGTTAGCGGCGCCATTGCCAACGCTACGTTGTGGAACGTCACGAATAACCAACGCTTCTTCTTAAGCGCCGCCAACGCCCCCGTCGCCGCAGCGGAAATTGGCGCGATTCCCGAACTTTACGAAAAGTGGGTCTTCAGCATCGTCACGCTCGAGCGCTATCAATACCTCGGCGGCACGCGCTTCAACGCCTACTACACCACCACCGAAAAGCGCCTTTGGCTCAGCACCAACCCGGTCGCCGTGGACTACCTCATGTGGCGCAAGCTCATGAAAGACCGCCGCGCAGCCAAGTTTGACGTGCAATCCGGCGAGCCTCCGCTCTTCGAATACGCCTACACCCTCGGCCTCGGGCCCTACAAGCTCAACGAACTCAAACTCCGCAAGCTGGCCCCTGCCAACTAATCACACCAACAAACTTTGCTTATTAAAACCGTCCTTGGGGCGGTTTTAACTTTTTCTACGGTTGCATTTCGCCAGCGGTAGCGTTCAATCCTCTGCTTCCATTATGAAAATCCTGGTCGCAGACAAAATCTCGCCTTTGGGCATCGAGCATTTCAAGCAGCAACCCGGCTACGAAGTCGTCGTTGCATGGGAAGTCATCGCCGACTGGTCCGCATCTCCTGAGCAAGTTAAATCCTTGATTGGCGACGTGGACGGCATCGCCGTGCGCTCCGAAACCAAGGTCACTGAAGAAATCATCGCCGCAGCCCCGAACCTGAAGGTTGTCGGTCGCGCTGGCGTGGGTGTTGACAACGTGGACATCCCCGCCGCCACCGAGCGCGGTGTGATCGTCATGAACACCCCCGGCGGCAACACCATTGCCACTGCGGAACTTACCTTTACGCACCTGCTTTGCGGCTCCCGCCCGATTGCACGCGCTGACCGTGAGATGAAGGCAGGCGGCTGGCCACGCAAGACGCTGCCCGCCGGTGCCGAGCTCAATCAGAAAGTTCTCGGCGTGTGTGGCCTCGGCCGTATCGGCGCCGAAGTCGCCAAGCGTGCACAGGCCTTCAACATGTCGGTCCTCGCCTACGACCCGTATTTGACCGAGTCCCGCGCTGAAACCCTCGGCATCAAAAAGGTCGAGCTCGAAGAAGTCTTCACTCAGAGCGACTACATCACCGTGCACATGCCGATGACGCCTGAGACGAAGCACATGATCGACGAAGCCGCCATTGCCAAGATGAAGGACGGCATCCGCCTCTTCAACTGCGCCCGCGGCGGCATCATCAAGGAATCCGCCCTCCTCGAAGGCCTCCAAAGCGGCAAGGTCGCTGCAGCCGGTCTCGACGTATTTGAAGACGAGCCGCTCGCCAAGGACCACCCGTTCCGCTCGATGGACAACGTGGTCACCACGCCTCACCTCGGCGCATCCACTGCGGAAGCCCAAGAAAGCGTCGGCATCGAGGTCGCCGAGCAAATGGTCGACGCCCTCAACGGCGGCATGGTTCGCAACGCGATCAACATGCCCTCGATCGACCCGAAGGCCCTCGAAGCTCTCAAGCCTTATCTGAACCTCGGCGAAAAGCTTGGCAGCTTCATCCAGCAGCTCTCCAAGGACACGGTTGAAAAGCTCAACATCACTTACTACGGCAAGATCACCAAGCTGGACACCACGCCGCTCTCACGCGCCGTGCAGCGTGGCTACCTCGGTCGCATTTCGCCGAACGTCAACGACGTAAATGCTCCCAGCAAGCTGGAGCAGCTCGGCGTGGAAGTAACGACCTCCAAGAGCAGCGTCGACGCCAACTACACCGAGCTCATCTTCGTCGAAACCATCGAAGTCACCGGCAAGAAGCGCACCGTCGCAGGCACCCTGTTCGGTAAGAGCCAGACCCCGCGCATCGTCGAGATCGACGGCCACGGCGTCGAAGTCAACACCTCGGGCACGCTCCTCGTGGTGAAGAACAAGGACGTTCCCGGCATGGTCGGCCTCCTCGGCAACGTGCTCGGCAACGACGGCGTGAACATAGCGAACCTCTCCCTGGCTCGCGACCACGGCGAAGGCTTCGCGATCAGTGTCGTCGAGCTCGACAGCGCCCCTTCGGAAGCCGCCCAAGCCGAGATCTCGAACCACGAGCACATCGAGAAGTTCAAGGTCATCGAGCTGTAATCGTTAGCTCAACAATCTTTCAGAAAGCCGTGGCACAGCGCCGCGGCTTTCTTTTTGACCGATTCGCGAGCCCCACATCCCATGCTTGCTTCTAGCCTTAAAGGACTTAGCGTTTTCCTTTAACCATCCAAACTGTCTTACCGAAATGAATCTCTTTACAGTCATCGGCGTTCTATTAGTCGGCTACCTGCTCGGCGCGATTTCTTTTGCGGTCATCATCGCAAAGAAGAACGGCATAGATATTCTCAAGGAAGGCAGCGGCAACCCCGGCGCAACCAACGTCAAGCGCGCCGTCGGCAAAAAGGCCGGCAACCTCTGCTTTGCCCTCGATGCACTGAAAGGCTTTGCCGCCACGATTCTGCCGCAAATCTTCATTGCGGGTGACCAGGCACTGGCCCTGTCCATCATCGGCCTGATCGGTGCAATTATTGGGCACAGTTTTTCGATCTTCATTGGCTTCAAAGGCGGCAAAGGCGTGGCCGTCACGATGGGCGGACTCCTCGCCCTCGCCCCACTCGTGCTCCTCTGCGGCATCCTCGTGTGGGTGGCGACGTTCTACACTTCGCGCTACGTGTCGCTGGCTTCGATCGCTTTCGGCGTGAGCCTCCCCCTCCTGGCCCTGATGTCCGGCAAGCCCAACTTGCTGATCGGCTTTTTCCTACTCCTGGCGGCCCTCATCGTCGTCCGCCACAAGAGCAACATTCAGCGCCTTCTTGCCGGCACCGAAAACCGCTTCACCAAAAAGTAAGCAACCTGGCAGCGTGGCAGCGTGCCGCTGCACCCAGAGATTTGCGCATTGCGCAAATGACCAATCCAACTGATTGAGGTAGGGCGCAGTCTCTAGACAAGCCGCCACGTGGAGTGGTTAATCATCGAGCAGAAAATCTCGTAGCCGCTCTGCTAACACCGCCTCGTCCTTAAGCTCGCACTCCCAAAGCACCAGCGCCTGCCAGCCCATCACCTCGTAATCGGCGAGGTGCTGTTTATCACGGGCGACGTTGCGCGCGATCTTGCTCAGCCAATACTCACGATTGTTCTTCGGAACCCGCGTCCCCCCCCCGCACACAGTCGTGTCCATGCCAGAAACAGCCATGCACGAAGATCACTTTTCGTCGGCATCGAAAGACGAGATCGGGCTTACCAGGCAAGTCCTTAACATGGAGACGATAGCGAACCTCCAGCCCATGAACGAGTCGACGGACCTTCATTTCCGGCTTCGTGTCGACCGACTTCACTTGTCGCATGATGCGGGAACGCGCCGCCGGGTCTTCAGCCATTAGACAGAAATGGACTCCTGAGGTGTTGCCCCAGTTATGCCCAGCAACGGCTCCAACAAATGAGCCGCCAGATGACGCACCACGGGTACGGCCACGCCGTCGCCGATCAGGTGGTAGCCCTCGTTGTAGCGCGCAGGCAGTTGATAGCTATCTGGCAGGCCCATCAACCGCGCGGCCTCACGCACCGAAAGCAGGCGCGTGCGCACGGACTCGCCGTCGACCAAAATCAGAGTCTGCCGACTAGAGCCTCCGCCCGGCGTCCGCAAGCAGCCCGCGACACCGTCGAAGCGCACTTCTGCGCGTTGAACGCGTTGGTCGGCTTCATCGATCCGCGTGCGGCGATAAATGGTACCGACAATCGGTTTCCCTGCGGTTTGCGCGGCGTCGAGTTTGGCGCGATGCTTAGCATCCATCATCGAAAGCAGGCGCAACGTTTCATCGGGCGAATGCCATTTCACGCCGGTAGGTTCAGCCTCAATCACATCGGCCAAATCCACGCCTCGCTCCGTCGGCGATGGCAAATTCCACCACAGCCAGTTCGCTTGCTCGGCTTCGTCCAAGCGGCCATAAGCCTGCTGCAACGCCCAAGGGTGAACGTGCTCGTCGGGCCCAGTGCGAACCAAACTACCGGGAATCGGCACCGACTCCGACACGCCCACAATGAACAAACGGGGACGCGACTGCGGCAGAAAATCCAAGGCGTCCAAGAGCAAAGTTCCAAAGCGATAGCCCCCCTGCCCCAAGGCCCGTGCGAGCGCACGGAAGTCTTCGCCGCGGTGCGAAGTCAGCAAGCCCGCCACGTTCTCCAGCACCACGCAACGCGGCGCGCGGCCTTCGCGACGCAGCCCCTGCATCAAATCCCAAAACGCCCAAAACGAGCCCGAACGTTGGCCAGCTAACCCAGCTCCTCCACCGGCAAGTGAGAGGTCCTGACAGGGAAATGACGCCCAAGCCAAGTCAGCCTGTGCGGGTAAATCGCTTGCCGCAACTTCCTGCACCGGACGGCTATCGAGCGGCTCTTCGGTACCCCAATTTTGGCGGTAGGCCGCGTTTTTCTTGGCGTCGCAATCGTTGGCGAACAGCGGCGTCCACTGCGGGCCCAAGCCCATGCGCGCCATGCCGCCTCCGGCGAAAAATTCGTAGTATTGTCCCCCCGACATCGTTTGCGCCTAAAGATTATTCATGTCGATCTCGATGACTTGGCCACCGCCAAGCTCGGTTTTGATACGGGGCGCTAGCGGGCTCTTGGGGTTGGCTTCCACGTAACCGCGAAGAATCTCCTCCCGCTGCGGGAACTGTCTTTCACGCAAAAGAATCACCACCGCACTGCGCTGCATGGCGATATCAGGGTCTTCCAAGGATGCCGCAACGATGTCAGTCCAGCCTTCAAATTGCAGGGCGCTGATCGCCTCCATCGACGCAACACGGACATCCACAGCCTCATCGAGCATTAGGTCGTAGAGCAAGTTTTCCGCCTTCTTCCGCGGCTGGCGTATCGCCATTTGCACAAGCGACGCACGCACATCGGAATACGGGTTGTCGAGCAGCGAAAGCACCAGCTCATCCGTGACCAATTGCGGGCGCGCATTATAATGCGAGACGACCATCGCGCGGATTTCCTGGCTAGGATCATTGAGCAGACGCGCCATGACCTCAGGGTTGTCATTAGCCAACTCAAGCCCCAAGTACAAACGCACCGCCTCGGCCCGCAGCACGGTGCTTTTGAGCTCGGTCAGCGACGGCGCTAGTGGAACGGCCAGCTCGTGGTAGCCACGCATAATCTGCAACAAACGCTGCCCCTGATCCTGAGATAATCGGCCCGCAGCCAACGCCTTGATCAGCCAATCCAGCTCAGCGGGCGAACCCGTCCAGCGAAAAAGCGCCAGGTGCGCCTCGGCAGCAATCTCCTGATTGTCCAATGCTGAAATTTCCTGAAGCAGCTCAATGCCCTCGTTGGAGCCACGACGCCCGAGCTCTGCTGTCAGGCGTTGGAGCGCAGCAGGGTCATCCCCCTCCACAATTCTTTGTGCGGGTTCCACCCAAAGCGCAGGCTCGGCGTAATTGATCGCCAGCGGAATCGCGTCCAAACGCACCCCCCGGTCCGGGTCTTCCATCAGCTGCACCAAGACCTCCTGTGGCAGCGTGATGCTGAGGTTGTTGAAATTGATCAGCATGTTGCGACGGACCACGGCGTCTTCATCACTAAACGCGCCGCGCAGCGCACCGCGAACCTGCGGGTTGATCTCGCGGTTGCGCATCTCCGGGCGAATCATGCGCGCGGTGCGCCAGATGCTCATCATCTGAGGAATCATCGATGATACCATGCGGCGGACTTCCACGTCCACATCGGCAATGTGCAAAAGTATCGGCTCCACGTCATCCACGGGCAGTCCATGTCGCCATTCGGCCACGGACACCAGCGCAGCGCGGCGGACACGAGCGCTTGGATCATTGAGTGCATCAATGACGGCCTGCTTGGCCTCGGGCGCATGGTATTTTCCGAGCAGCATGGCGGCACCGGCGCGCAGTTCCACGTTGTCAGATTCCAGATCCCGAATGGCGCGGGTAATGGTCTCGCGCTCCTGCTGGGAAAGGCGCGGGGCCGGCAATAACTCAGGCGGGAGGATGGAGCGGTCGAGGCGATTGCTTTGCGCTGCCAACGGCGAAGCAAACAGCAGACTGGCGATGCCAACCTGAAACGCCCGGGCCACAACGCCGCCGAAGCCGGCGCGATGTGTCTCCCGCTGTTCCTGTGTCTCCAATCGCATGTTGTCCAATTAGCGCAAACCCAAGCTGCGCCGCCAAAACCATTCAATGCCAAATACTGCCAACAAGGCCAGCAGAAACGCCAAGTTGCGCGTCCAATAGGTGCGCACTTCGCGCAAGGGAACACTGGACGAAAGCCGCAATTCGTCGATGTCATCGATGTCCCGCCAGCCAAAATATTGCCCGCCGGTGATGCGCGCCAAGTCCCGCAGGGTGGTTTCGCGGAAACGCAAATCTTCGTTTTCACGGCCAGCACGACGACCGGCAAAGTAAGCCGTGTGCTCCAGGCGTTCGCCGTCCGGGAACTCAATAGCGTAGTCCACGCGGTATTCACCGGGTTCGTCCAAGAGCGCCTCGCCGGCGAAACGACCGGGGTCGGCGGCATCGGGAATCAAATCCACCTCCGGCAAAATGTCGCCATTAGGCGCAGTGACCGTTGCGCGGACGCGGGCGTCCTCCGAAGGAAGAAAATCACTGCCGCGCACATCGATATCGAGCGCCACCGGCCCGCCGAGGCTGACCACTTCCCCCTGCAATGGGAGCTCCACGCGCGGCTTACCGCCGGTCGCCAGCCAGGCAATTAACTGCTGCCAAAATGCGGTGTGTTGCTCGTTTTCGCGGTCGCTGCTCAGCGCCCAGCGCCAGGTGCTCTCCGTGCCGAGGTAGGCCACACGCCCCGCCCCGTAAGCATGCACCGTGAGGACCGGCAGGCCCGGGCTCTCCGTTTCGGCGGCAACGCGTCCCCCGAGAGATACGTCAGCTGGTTGGAAAAACAAAGTCTCGGCTGGCAGGTAGGGCCCCGGGGGCGTCGAAAGCACGCCGGCCTTGGCGTCTTTAAAGACCGGTTGCGGCGCAAGCTCGATCGGCGTCCGCTTGAGTACGCGCGCCAATTCACCGTCACGCACCGGCAGGAGCGCCTTCAAATCTTCGGGCATTTCCTTGGGATCGCCGAGAAACAACACGCCCCCACCCCGCCGCAGCAGGTAGTCGCGCAGTCCTTCTCGCGCATCAGGCGTCATCGCATTGACCGCCGAGATATCGACGATCAAGACTGCATTCGCAAACAGTTCATCCGCACTCTCCGGGAAGCCAGTTGCGGTTTCATCCATCGCATCGACCTCGCCAAAACCTTGGCGGTAGAAGCGCTCAGGGCCGGTCTGAATGATGCACTGGCGGGCAATTTGGTCGTCCTCGCCGAGCGCTTGTTGCAGATAGCGCCAAAACGGCCCCAACCGCGCGCTCAGATAGAGCAGACTCTGATTTTTCGGCATGGTGATGTCCACCGCGACATAATCCAAATCGTTGGCTCGATTGAAGTCCCCCGTGGCCGGCGTTTTCAACATGGCGCGGTAAACTTGCAAGCCCGGTGCCTCGGGGATCACCCGAAACTGGACCTGGCTCTGTTCGCCAGCTGGGAGCTCCAGCGCCTGGGTTTCCAACAGCCGCTCCTCGGCGTAAAGCTCGATCTGCGCCTTGCGGGCTTCGCCAAAGTAATTGTTCACGGCCACGGTCAGCTCCAGCGGATCGCCAAGCGGCGCAGACTCCGGCGCCTTGGCAAACTTCACAGCCAGATCTCCGGGCGGCGTTGGCTCGCCAATGCCCACGACCGTAATCGGGATACCGGCGTCGCGCCAGGTAACCGCCACATCGGGCAGACGCTCGCCCTGCAAGTTGATGCCATCGCTGAGCAGGATCGCGCCGCCAAGCTGGGCGCTGTCCGCCGAGCGTGAGGTGAGTAATTGGTTAAGGCCATTGCCGAGGGCGGTGTCGCCGCTGCGTGGACTCCAGCTAGCGCCAGCTTCCCAAGTCGCGGCAATCGTCGATGGCTCCAACGCATATTGCTCGGCCAGCCGCGACCAGAGGTTACCGGTTTCGTCGGGCACCAGTTCCGACTGAAGCAAGCTCAAGCGGGTCTGGCCGTCGGGCAGATCATTGGTCTCCATGCTGTGCGACACGTCACCCACCACTGCCACCGCAAACTGGCTGGCATCCGGATATTCGCGCGACAGAAATGGATTCAAGAGCAGCAGCGTGACCAAAGCGACGCCGACAATGCGAAGCGCCGCAAGCCCCCAGGCGGCCTTATTCGCCACGAGCGGCCGTTTCCACAGTGCCCAGCCCGCCGCCGCCAAACCCGCCAGCACAATTGCCAGGGCGGGGAATGGGGTGTCGAAGCCGGTCATAGAAAAGGATTTAGAAACGAATTATTAACTACGAATGGCGCAGATGGGCGCAGATTTCAAACCGTGAATTGCAATATCCCTGCAATCTACAACAAAAGTAACCACATCTGCGTTTATCTGCGCAATTCGTAGTTGAAACTTCGCCTATCGCGCGCGGAGCGTGAATTGCTCGCACTTCGTGGCGACACCTTGTTCGACATCGATATCGACCAAAGTTCCGCAAATCCGCACATCATTGCTCGCCACTGGCCAAACACGCGGCAAACCATCGAGGAAACGCAACACGATGGGCTGGATTTCACGGCCGAGAATGCTCTCGTAGGGGCCCGTCATGCCGGCGTCGGTGTGGTAAGCAGTGCCGCGAGTCAGGATCGTGGCGTCGCCGGTCGGAATGTGCGTATGCGTGCCGACGACCATTTGCGCACGACCATCCAGGTACCAGCCGAATGCGACCTTTTCCGAGGTGGTTTCGGCATGAATTTCAGCCAAAATGGCGTCGCACTTGCCCTCAAGCTCGGCGATTTTCGCGTCGGCCGCGCGGAACGGGCAATCGGCATTGGTCTTCATGAAGGTGCGCCCGAGGACGGTGAAAACGCCCAGCTTCATGCCCTTGCGCTCAATGATCAGGTGTGTGCGCCCCGGGTTTTCGGCGGGTAAATTTACCGGACGGCAGACGCTGGCCAGCGTGCCGATTTCGTCCACGAAACCGCGTTGATCCCAAATGTGGTCGCCCAAAGTAATCCCATCGACACCGGAGTCCGTGATCTCGCCCGCAATCTTGCCCGTAATGCCTGAGCCGGCGGCGGAATTTTCGCCATTGGCCACGACGAAGTCGATTTCCAGCTCCTCGCGGAGAGTTTCGACCTGGGCTTTGACAAACGCCCGCCCGGGCTTTCCGACGATGTCGCCGATAAATAATATACGCATGCCTCATGGAGGCATGGGGAGGTTAAAGTTTAAAGGTTAAAGTTTGGGCGTTACCGGTTTAGACTCACTGCGCCATAGCTTGCGGAGCCTCAGCAGGCGCGTATTGATCATGCAAACGGTCGACCAGATATTCGAACACGATCTTCGTGTCATAATCGTCGTAGGTGTATTGCGGGTGGTATTGCGTACCGATCATCGTCTTGTATTTGTAGGCGTCGACAATTTGCTGATCCTTCAAAGCGCCCTCAAACTCGCCACTGGCCTCTGCTTCTCCGTCTTCGATCAGGCGTGTGTAATTCGACAGCGGATGGTAGGAAATGACTTCAATCTGCTCAGGGATCGGCTCCACCAAAGCCAGCGAGTGCTGAAAATCCTTGTTGATAAACATCCCCTCCGAATCCTTACCTCCAGCGAACTCAGCGGGCACCGGGTAGAGCATGGTTTTGTAGTCCTTGTAGTTAGAGCCTTTGTCCTGAGTATAGAGGTGCTTGCCGATGCGCCAGGTTTCGTTGGGCACAGGGCACCCTGGGGCTTTGTTGATTTTCAGCTCCACGTCGCCGTAGCCGCCATCTTTGAAATTGAATAACCTCCCGAGCTGCCCGCCGGAGTGCAGGTAGCCAATTTGTGAGCCGTGGCATGTCCCCCAGACAAGCTTGTTTTGTGCAAATGCGGCATCGATGAAAAAGAGCCCGTATATCGTCTCGATGATGTCCATTTCATTTGCTCCGTCGGACGTATTAATGCTGACAACATCTGGCTGATAGAACATCGGGTGTGCACCGTAAGTATCGCTGGACTCAATGATCAGAAACTGATGCGAGTCCATGAACTCCTCGATGGCACGGTAGGTTTGAGCTAAGTAGGAACCAGGATGCGCCAGAATATACTCGAGCATCAAGACGTGCAAATTCGTGGTTTCCGGATGTTCTTTTTTAATGGCCAACACCTCGGGAACGCTGTTTCGCAGCAGTTGGAGCAACTCGGTTTGCTCGGCAGACGTCTTGCCCGTAAACTTGGCGTGAAAGGGATTGAAGAGCGTGAACGACATCTTCATATCGGGCGTGAATTCACGCGTTGCTGAATTAAACGCGTAGAAAATCTCTGGCTGCATGCGCGTATGATTCCGGGATGGAATCACCACCGTATCGATTCGCAACGGTTGCTGATCTGTCGGTTCAGCAAAAATCCCTTGGGCGACCAAGGCCGAAAGCACAAAGAAAACAAGGTGTTTCATGTGTTCGTGATATTGCAGCCGCAGACCTAAGGCAAGCACTTCATGCTCTCCACAACTTATTTACCTGCATCTTGGCTCGCCGACAAAGCCGACTCCGAAGCGCAACTCACAATCGCCGGCGCTTCGTGAATCAGTGAGTCGTCCTCCAACGCAGCAACCATGAAAAGCCCGAAATCAATGCGGCGCGTGCGGTTGCTCTTGAGAATAGCGTCGCCCACATGTTGTGACCAGACCGGCAGCCCCTCGCTCTCGCCCTCCTCCAAGTCGCTGCCACGGACCACGGTCCAGCGCCGGTCGCTGGCGAAAATACGGCGGCAGGCCTCGACCTGGTCGTCGATGTCGACCAGACGCAGCAAACGCGCGACTTTGCCAATGACTGCGAGCATCGTCGTAAAGAGCCTGGAATATTGGTCCCGCCCGTCCTTCGTAATGTGCCAGCCACAGGAGAAGACGAGGCGCGCATCCGGCTCGGCAAAATCCAACACCGCCTGCGCCGTGCCCGAAGAATAATAGTCCACGCCCCACGGCACGAGCACGGTCAGCACGCCATCGCAACCTGAAACCGCCTTTTCGATGACAGCGCGGTCATTCGTTCGCCCGGGAATAATCGTCATGCGGTCATTATACGCATCCAGCTTGCCCACGCTCTGAGGCCGACACACGCCGACGACCTCGTAGCCGCGCTCCAAACAATGCCGGACCATGTATTGGCCGAGCTTCCCCGACGCCCCGATGATGCAGACTTTATTCATGCTTAATAGTAATCTCCGCAATACGAACAAGAGCCTAGAGGCCCAAAAATGTTGCGACCGCAGTTTGGGCATTTTTCCAGTTTCTGGTTGTGCATCACAATCTTCGATCTAAGCCACTCATCCCTTCCCATGGCAGACCAAAACCAAGGAAAATCTTCCTTAGGTGGAATTTCCAAAACGTTCCAAATTCGATCCCCGTATTTGAAAATCAATTCATGTTTGATGCTTGGCAATGAGCGGCCAGTAAAACTCAGAGAAAAAACCTGCAGCCATTGTGGCATATCAGCAGAAACTACTATCTCAACATTACCCTTTCGCCAGTAGTTGCTTATCAAGAATTTCATTGTCCCAGTTCCCCAATGATACTCCAGGTCCTTCACGTCGATATGTATCCTTGAAAAGTCACGGTCAGCCAGTTGCGATAAGAATTCTAACACGCCAGATGAAGACTCCGACCAAATACCAGATATTAACATGTCAATTTCAGACCCATTGGAACAAAAACTTAGCTGTAAATCGCTATAGGTATCCTTGAACTGAGATGTAGTCGTCATTACTCATAGTGCGTCCAGAGCCGTAGCACCTTGATGATTTGGTCCTCTTCCAGCACCTGATAGACAAGGCGATGCTGGATGTTTATCCGCCGTGAGTACGCGCCTTTCAAATCGCCCACCAAGGCCTCGAAAGGCGGAGGATTGATGAATGGCTCTTGCTCAATCAATGCGAGCAGCTCCTTAGCCTTATCCGCCAGTGGCGTCCCTTTCAGCTTGCGGGCATCCCTGCGCGCCTGACGTGTATAGACCAGTGTGTAGCTCACAGATCAATCTCGCGACTACATTCATCGACCGGCTCACGCATGCCCTCCACAATTGACTCGCGCATGCCCGGAACGCTCAGCAAATGCAGCGTCTCCTGGATTGCACGCCAATCATCTTCCGACACCAGTACGGCATTAGTGCGCTTGCCCGTGATCTGGACGGGCTCGTGCGTCTCGTTTGCCGAGTCGATCAGGCGATACAGGTCCGAACGCGCCGAAGTTGCCGTTATCGATTTCATGGGTTAAAACGTGCGTAATTCCGTGCGCATGTCAACCATCGGTGTGTTACAGCTTATGCACAATAATATCCTTGCCCGGGGACGCAGCGCTCTCTAGCTTCCCGCGCCCTTAAGCCCGATATCCCGCTTTGAGATTGCCTTTGGCGCTTCAATGCCAAGGATGGAGGGTTTTCCGCATACAAAAATAACCCATAAAACATCGAAGATCATGAAAACCGAATCAGTCGTTAACTTCCCGCCACAGGATGAGAAAGGTCCCGCTATGAAAGGCGCTGACGTTCTCGTCACTTGCCTTGAGCGTGAGGGTGTCGACGTCGTATTCGCTTATCCGGGCGGCGCTTCGATGGAACTTCACCAGGCGCTAACGCGCTCTAATAACATTCGCACCATTTTGCCGCGCCACGAACAAGGCGGCGGCTTCATGGCGCACGGGTATGCCCGCTCCACCGGCAAGGCCGGCGTCTGCATGGCCACCTCCGGCCCCGGCGCAACGAACCTCATCACCTGCATCGCCGACGCATTCATGGACTCGATCCCGCTGGTTGCGATCACTGGTCAGGTGTTCCAGGACCTGATCGGCAAGAGCGCCTTCCAGGAAACCGACTTTTTCGGCATGACCTTGCCGATCGTTAAGCACAGCTTCCTCGTCCTCGAAGCCGAAGAGCTGCCGATGATCGTCAAGAAGGCCTTCGAAATCGCCACCACCGGCCGCCCTGGCCCGGTTGTCATCGATATCCCGAAGGACGTTCAGCAGAAGATCTGGGAACCGGTTTACCCGGCCAAAGTTGAAATCCCCGGCATGCGCGCCTTACCTAAGGCTTCTGACGAAGAGCTGCTCGCAGTTCTGAAGAAGATGGAAGACAGCAAGCAGCCCGCGCTTTACATCGGCGGCGGCATCATTTCCTCCGAGTCGACTCCGGAGCTCCGCGAATTTGCCGAGCTGACCGGCGCACCGGTTGCGTCCACCCTGATGGGCCTTGGCGCATTCCCGGCAGACCATCCGCAGAGCCTTTACTGGTTCGGCATGCATGGCACCGTGGCTGGCAACTGGGCCGTTTGCGACAGCGACCTGCTCGTGACCCTCGGTGCCCGCTTTGACGACCGCATCACCGGCACCGTTTCTAAGTTTGCGCCCGATGCGCACATTGTCCACTTCGACATCGACCAGAGCGAGTTCAACAAGAACAAGTTCGCGCATCAGACCGTTTACACGGACGTCAAGTATGCCCTGACGCGCATGATCGAGCTCATCAAGGCAGGCCACTTCAAGAAGCCCGACCTCAGCGCCTGGTTCACCACGATCAACCAGTGGAAGCAGGAGCATCCGTATCCCTTCCACTACAAGCCCAGCGAGCACATCCTGCAGCAGGACGCGATCAAGACGCTGTTCGAAGTCACCAAGGGTGAGGCCATCATCGCAACGGGCGTGGGCCAGCACCAGATGTGGGCGCCGCAGTATTACCACATCAGCGAGCCGCGCACGTTCATCAGCTCCCTCGGCCTCGGCACGATGGGCTTTGGCTACCCGGCCGCCCTCGGTGCCGCCGTTGCCCACCCGGACAAGCTCGTTGTCGACATCGACGGTGACGGCTCCTTCCTGATGAACATTCAGGAGCTCGCCACGGCCAAGATCGAAAAGATCAACGCCAAGATCCTCATCCTGAACAACCAACACCTCGGCATGGTGGTTCAGTGGGAAGACCGCTTCTACGACGGCGTTCGCGGCCACACCATCCTCGGCGACCCGAACAACATCGGTGGCCCGGACAACATGGATGCGATTTACCCGGACTACGTGACCGTCGCTCAGGGCTTCGGCATCCCGGCCAAGCGCGTTTACAAGAAGGAAGACCTCAAGGCCGCCATCGAAGAGATGTGCAACACCGAAGGGCCCTTCCTGCTCGACGTGATCGTGCCCTACACCGAGCACGTGCTGCCGTTCATCCCGCAGAAGAAGTCCGCCAAGGAAATCCTCACCGACTAGGCAGCGTCCCGCTGCACCGGAGAGTCGGCCGATGGCCGATGGCTGCGAGGCAATTTTTTTACGAAACGCGTCCCAGATTGGGGCGCGTTTTTTGGTAGTCACGGTGCGAAGCGTGACAATGGGCGCATGCGTCCCTGAAACCACAGCTGTGCTGAGGCCCAGCAAGCCGTGTGTTGCATCAAAGCCTTCCCGTGTGTCAGTCCTTACGCCCGCGGACGTAGCGCTCTTACGTTCATGGACGTAGACTATTTACGTCCCGGGACGTAGCCCCTTTACGTCCATGAACGTAGGCGCCAGCAACCGCTAAGTCCTTGCCCCAAGAACCGACTAGATTCGGAACAACACACGACTGGCTTTTCGCCTAGAGCAGCCAAGCTGAACAACCAGTCCTGTAAGAGGGCGTCTAAAAAGTCTGATCGAGTCGGCGAGATGTATTCGGGAGGCAAAATTTCGGCTTCTGAATCGAGGCGAAACCAGTTTCGTCGAGATGAAGAAATGATATTTTGACCCCGAAGACGCACTCCGGCGAAGACCACTTGAGTTTTTAGACGCCCTCTTAGAGCTTAGACTACTTGAAGAGGTTGTATTTCAAGATGGCGTAGATCGCGCGGAAGCCATCCTTGTAGCCGATCTTTTTGCCCTCTTCGTAGGTGCGACCGTAGTAAGAAATACCGACTTCGAAAATACGCACCTTCATCCGGGCAACCTTGGCCGTGATCTCAGGCTCAAAGCCAAAGCGGTTTTCCTCAATCTCGATCTGATCAATAATCTCCTTCTTGAAGACCTTGTAGCAGGTCTCCATGTCAGTGAGGTTGATATTGGTGAAAGCGTTGGAAAGAAAAGTCAGGAACTTGTTGCCCAACATGTGCCAGTAATAGACCACTCGGTGAGATTCACCCCCAGCAAAACGCGAACCATAGACGACATCCGCCTTACCATCCAGAATCGGCTTGAGCAGCTTGGAATATTCCTGCGGATCGTATTCCAAGTCGGCATCCTGAATGATCACAACATCTCCCGTAGCGGACTGAAAACCGGTGCGCAACGCAGCGCCTTTGCCCTGATTCACCTCGTGATAAACGACCTTGCCAACAATGGGCTCGATCTTCGACTTGAGCAAATCGCGGGTGCCATCGGTCGAGAAATCATCAACGACGATGATTTCCTTGTTTTCCACCGGAGACGCCTGCACGGCCTCAATCACAGTTTCAATCGTGCTCGACTCGTTGTAGCATGGAATGACAATCGATAGCTTCATATTCTGATGGGGGGTCTAGTTATCCGGTTCCAGCATGGCGAGTAAAAATCACATGCGGCCCCAACCAGCCAGTATAACCGATGTCCCCGCCAAGCAAGCGGACTCCGTGCGCAAGACACGCTCGCCCAAAGCAGCCAAGGTAAATCCAGCCTCACGCAGTAAATCACGCTCTTTGGCTGACCACCCACGCTCGGAACCGATAGCCAGTGTAGTCAGCTGCTCGGGTAGTTTTAACGAAGACAACTGCCCCGCGCCCTCATAGACATCCAATGCGACCTTCCCCGGCGTCTCCACGGCTTCCAGTGCATCGGCCAACTTCTCAAAATGCCGCACCTCGGGCAACTGGGTGGCAAACCCCTGCTCCGCGCCTTGCCAGAGGCGCTCGCGCCACTCGTCTGTCGACCACAGTTTGCTCTTGGCATAAGATGGCTCGCCTTTCTCGGCCTGAAAGAAATCAATGCCCGACACACCTAGACAGGCCGCGTCAAACAACACCCGGCGCGCAGTCTGCGGACGAGGCACCCCCACCAACAAGCGTATCGGATGCAAGACCGGCGGAGCAGCTTCCCAAGCAATATCCAATCGCATGCCCGCAGCGTCATCTGCCACAATAGTCCCCAACCCGCGCACACCATCAACGATGCCTACATATACCGAATCCCCAACTCCCAACCGGATCACTTCTCGGATGTGCTTAGCGCGCGAGTCCAAAGGCGAGATTATGCCAGCTTCCTCAGCTGTATTGAATAGTATGAGGTTCACAACGACAGCGTTTGCACGGATGGCACAACGAGCAATCCTTTATAACATAGCGATCTAGATTGCGATTTGGAAAAGGTTTGCCATCCCCACGAGCTTGCCGCTTGTTACTCGTTTTTCGCATGTTCGGAGCACCATTCAAACAGTCGCTATTTTTCACGGCGAGCGCCCTACTTCTAATGCTCGTCTCCCCACTGGCTCAGGCCGCAAGCCCGCTTGCTCTCCCCGAAGATATTTTCCCGGAGCTGGCGTCCATTCTGCAACAGATGGAAGACGAATCCCCGGAAATGCTGATCCACCGGGCCAAGGTTCAGGCCGCCGAAGCAGGCGAACACTCCCGCCTCGCACCAAAATGGCCACAAATCCGCCTGAATATCCAAATGACGAATCGGAGTGAATTCCGAGAGAGTAACCCCACCTTCCAAAATACCACACAACCCTTCGGCATCGCCCGCCTTGAGCAGGAGCTCTACCATTGGGGAGCCCTCGACGCTCACCGCGACATTGGCAAGTTTCAGAAAGCCATCGCCGATAACAATTATCAGGAAACTTACCGCCTGCTGACTCTGCGCGTGCGCAATCTCTACCTGCGCCTGCTCTTCAGCCGCGAAGAGGTTGCGTTTTACGAGGCGGAATACAAACGCTTCAGCCAGGAAGTCGACCGCAGTCTCCAGCAAGCCGACTCCGGTCGCATCACCGAAGACGACTTGGAAAGCGACCGCCTCAGCTTGGAAGAAGCCAACATCCAACTGGACCGCGCCCGTGATGAGGTGCAAATGCTCGAAGAAGACCTACGGCTCGCCAGTGGATGGCAAGGCCCGATCAGGGGCTCTGAAAACGGCTTGGTTGCTCGCTTCAGGGAACTTGAGCAACAGCAATCCGCCGAAGCTGCTACGGTAATTACCAGTGCGCCCCCGCCCTCGGTCGAATATCTCAATAAACAACAAGAGCTCAACATTGCCGAGGCCAATTACACCCAGATTCAATCACAGAACTTACCAATTCTGGACTTCGTGACCGAAGCCTACCAAGACCAGATCGCCTCACAAGGGCAGGACAACATTGACCGCACGGTGGTCGCCGCTTACCTCCGAATCAACTGGCACATCTTTGACGGTTTCCAAACTCAGTGGCAGAAGATTGAGTCCAAGGCACAGCAGCGCGCACTAGAGTTGGAAGCTGAGCACATTGCGGAAAAAGACAAGCTAGAGATCGAGCGCCTCAAGCGCGACCGCAAGTTGATCGAGCGTGATATCCGTTTATGGGAGCGCCGCGTCAACTTAACGGAGAATCAGCTAAAGCGCGTTGAATCAGACCGTGAAACCAACACCGCCACCGAAAGCGACCTCCTCACTGCCCAGAATTCACTGCTGGCAGATCGCCTGATGCTGATCAATCACCGCCTCAGCCTCTTCACCAACTCCACCGAGCTACTCTCGGTTTATAGGCAAGATCCGTTCGGCGCGCCGAAACAACCGCTCACTAAGCCGGTCCAAGATGTATTCGACGAGGACTTTTACTGGTAATGAAATCCCTTTGGAAAATCATACTGACGCTCATCGTGATCGGTGCCCTCGTGGCGATCCCCATGATCAGCTCACGCACGCAGGTTAAAGCGCAGGCAGCTACCCGCGGCACGGCGCTCGACGCCGTCTCGGGCAATGTCAGCGTCGAGGCAGCACTCGACATCGAGTTAAAGAACCGCGAGCCCGGCCTCATCATCGAGTCCGCTTACGACCCCTCGCTCGGCGGCGTGCCCGTCTCCGCGGGCCAGATCGTATTCAAGCAGGACACGCGCGACATCGACTTCGAAATCGACAACCTCAAGCTCGAGCTGGAATCCGTAAAGAAGCGTATCGCCAACGGCTCATCCCTTGAGCCCGATCTGGACACCGCCAAGCAAGACCTTGAGCAAAATCAACGCCTCGCCGATGCTGGCAACTACCCGCAGTCTGAATTAGAAAAAGACAAGCGCGCCGTCATTAAGCTGGAGCGTCAAGTCCGTGAGCAAACCCTCGACTGGGAGCAGTCGGAGAAATCTCTTTCCCAGCAAATTCGCCAACTCGAAGAACGCCGCAACGACATGGAGATCCGCTCCCCCATTGATGGGCTGCTCATCGATGCGCAGGTTTACGCGGGCGACTACGTGGAAGGCCCCACCGTGCTGGGCCGCGTATTGAGCACGCAACGCCTGGTGCGCATTAGCATCAGCGAAGAGGACTACCCCGGCATCCGCCCCGGCCAATCTGTATCGCTCAAGCTCCTCGGCGTCGGCAGCAAGTTGTTCACCGGAAAAGTTTCCCAACTCCTTCCGACCTCGAATTCTGAAACCAAACGACGCGATATATTCGTAGACCTAACCAATGCCGAGGAAGGCGATCTGGTCGATGGCATGACCGGTGAATCCTCCGTCACCAAGGCCAGCCGCGACAACGCCCTGATCATTCCCCGCCGCGCTTTGTTGGGCAACATCGTCTACGTCATCAATGGCGACACCGTGGAGGAGCGCATCGTCGAAACCGGCTTTGTCGGATTGCTCCAAGCCGAGATCACTGGCGGGCTCAAGGACGGCGAGCAAGTCGTGGTCGAAGACCCACGCCAGCTCAGCCACGGCGATAAAGTCGAAGTGATCGAATAAACTGCCTCGTGAGTCCGAACTTCGCCATTGCGTTCCGCTTCATCGTTTCCCGCAAGCGCTCCATGATCATGAGCCTCGCGGGCATCGTCTTTGGCGTCGGTTTTTTCATCGTCACGCAGGCGCAAACCAGCGGCTTTGAAAAGTTCTACATCGACACCATCATCGGCGCCGACAGCCCCATCCGCATTGAAGACCGTTTTCAGGATATCGGCCTGGCGATCAACGCCGCCGATGAGTCCGGCCAGACCAGTGACTTCATCACCGAAACCGATCCGAATCGTAAATACATCCACGGCATTGAATACCCCAACAAACTGCGTGAAGCAGTCGAAGCGTTTGACGATGTAACCGCCGTTTCTGAAGTCCTGCGCGGCGAAACACGCGCCCTCAGCAAAACCGCCGAGCAGACCGCGCGCGTGCACGGCATCCGCCTCAAAGACCACATCCAGGTAACCGATCTCGACAGCCAAATGCTCCGCGGCAGCCTGGACGACTTTGCCTTCAACCCCAGTTCTGTGCTCTTGGGCAAGAAGTTTGCCGAACGCATGCACGTGGATGTCGGCGACTACATCCTCTTTGAATACGCGGGTGACACGCGACGTTATAAGGTCGCCGGCATTTTTGAAACCGGCATCGAGCAGATCGACAAACGACGCGTTTACATGCACATCGGCGAAACCCGTGCTCTACTCAAAAAGCCCTTTGGCGAGGCCTTCTTCCAAATCGCCGTGCGTGATCCCGGCAACGCTGTGCGCGTCGCCTCGCGGTTAGAAAGCGCCCTCCACCACAACGTGATACCCTGGCAAGAGCGCGAGAAATCCTGGCTGCAAGTTTTCTCGGTGCTACGCGTATCGTCGGCCATCACCGTTTCCACGATCATCCTGATCTCCGGCCTCGGCATGTTCAACACGCTCGCCATGCTCGTCATGGAGAAAACGCGCGAGATCGCCATTCTACGCTCCATCGGCTACACCCGCAGAGACATCTCCCGCATCTTCCTTTGGCAAGGCTTCCTTGTGCTCATCGCGGGCACAGTATGCGGCTGGATTTTTGGCGCCGTGGTAACTCTTGGCATTTCCAAGCTGCCCATCCGAATTCGCGGTATTTTCACGGCCGATTCGTTCATGGTTAACTGGGACCTCAACCACTATATTTGGGCCGCCGTTGTGGCGTCGGTCACCGTGATGGTCGCCAGCTACATTCCCGCCCGTCGCGCCGCCGCGCTCGAACCCGGCAGTATCATTCGCGGAACCAGCATGTAAGCCATGAGTAACGCCACGTCCAAATCCGTCCTGCGCGCCGAAGACTTGCACCGCTTCCTCGGTCAGGATGAAGCACGCGTGCATGTGCTCCGTGGCGTGAACCTGGAACTCAAGGAGGCCACCACGTATTCGGTTGTCGGGCAATCAGGCTGCGGCAAGAGCACCATGCTTTACCTGCTCGGCTTACTCGACCGTCAAGACAAGGGTAAGATCTGGATTCGCGACGAACTGATGTCTGACGCGTCCGACGCCGAGCGCACCGCCGCCCGCAGTCGCCACATTGGGTTCGTCTTCCAGTTCCACTTTTTGCTGCCGGAATTCAGTGCTGCCGAAAACGTCATACTGCCCATGCGCAAACTCGGCGTGCGATCGCCCGACGAGATGCGTCAGCATGCAGAATACCTGCTCGGCCTCGTCGGCTTACAGGAGAAAGTCGACCGCCTGGCCACCCACCTTTCCGGCGGTGAACAGCAGCGCGTTGCTATCGCCCGTTCGCTTGCCAACGACCCTGCTCTGCTGCTGGCCGACGAACCAACCGGCAACCTCGACCACAAGAATTCCGACATGGTCTTTGACCTCCTCCAACGCCTGAGCAAGGAGACCGGCCAAGCCATCCTGATGGTCACCCATAATACAGAGCTCGCCACCAAAACCGACCAATGCCTGCGCATGCAGGACGGCCAGTTTATTAATTAGAGAACAGGCGCTTCGGCGCTCTACATCGAAGAGGACTCTGCCAAGGGGACCGGCTCCAAATCCATCGAACGCAGCAGCTTCATAGCGGCATACAGACCTTCTTCTTCGGAAAAAACAGAACCAACAGCCAGTACGCAATATATCTCATTCAGGTTCCCCAAGCGCTTAACCGAAGCCAATGGCATCGTGAAGCCGTCACCTGCATCTGCATCCAAAGTGGTCACTCCTAGTGGGATTTCGCGATCCGGCGCATCGACATAGATTTTCACATTATGCAAAAGCTCTCCATGAACGCTGCCGCTATGACCTATGGCCTCTAGCAGTTCAATTTGCTGCTCTCGTCCGAGCGTACTCAAGTGATTGGCCACCGCGCGCGAATGCATTTCCGAAATGCGCCGCGCCCCTGGCCTCGTGGAGAACGAGCTTGGCGTCAAGACTAGCACTTCATATCCATTGAACATAATAATCTTATAGGGCGAGTGACCAGCGCCATAGATTTTGTCTGACATCTTATCGGCCAAATCGATCTGCATTGTCCGCACGTCTGTCGCAGAATCGTAAACTTGATACCCTTCGGGAATTTCGAAGGCAAATCCTTCAAAACCGACGCCCTTGCCGATCACCGTATTTTCACGGACTTCGTATCCACCTTCGGTGCTTTCGCAGCCCCACAAGGCGAGTAATAACGGAATAATAACAAGCAACTTCTTCATATTGGCCTTCACCAAAACGTCCCATATTTTAAACGCAACAAGTTTTGTCGCTTTTCCACAAGAATTTTCAGTTATTATGACCGATCATATGCAACATTAAACGCGAGCCCCGAAGTGACATGCCACCAAAACCGCAGCTTCCTATTTCGCGTCACAAAAGCCACGGCGGACTCGACCTTCGGATCGCAGTTAAACTCGCAGCCTAATTTTTCCAGACTCACGCTGGACGACTCTGCCGAGTCGTGCTTGGTTGCCAATATGCACACCAATGCCCAAGCGCTCGATGAAGTCATCCGCCAACGCCGCACTCTCAAGATGCTGGCCGCAGAACCGCTGCCCGCCTCCACGCAACGCGAGGTCATCAATGAAGTCATCGCCGCCGGCGCCTGGGCACCTTTTCACAAGCCAAGCTCCAGCACACACCGCGGTGAGTTGAACTCATTTGTGCCCTGGCGCGCCTACGCACTCGACGCCGCAGCCTGCCGTCGCCTACGCGAAAAGCTAATCGAAGTCGGCGACACCACGAAAATCGTGCAAATGCTAGCCGCCGCCGAAGCGCTGATCCAAGTCACTTGGCTGCCAAATCCGGCCAAGAGCGAAACCGATGCTCTCTTTGAGCCGACGCTGGAAAACATGGAGCACCTCGCCGCCGCATCGGCCGCCGTCCAAAATATGCTCCTAACCGCCACAGCCCGCGGATTTGAAAACTACTGGAGCAGCGGCGGTGCCTTACGCGAAAAACTCGTGTTTGACTGGATGGGTATACCGGCCACCGAAATCCTCTTGGGCGGTATTTTCCTTTTCCCCGCCGAAACCGACAACGTCGAAACCGCCGAAGGCAAGCTTCGCCATAAACGCGGCGACGTGGAAACTTGGGCCAAGTGGATTAGCTAACTCGCCGGATCACGATCCAGCTCCCGGCGATGCGTTTCCGGCAGCAGGCTGATGGCCAGCGTCGATAGCGCCGACAGAACGATCAGGTAATACGCCGGCTCCAGCGGATTCTTCGTCTCTTCGATGAGCCAGGTGGCGACCATAGGCGTCGTGCCGCCAAAAATCGCCAGCGTAATGTTGTAGGCGAGCGACACGGCACTACAGCGGTAGGCTTGACGCGTGTTCTCCACCATCACCGCCGTACTTGCGCCCAAAGTGGCACCGATCAACACTGCGAAGCCCAGTTGCCCCAAAAACACGAACCACGCCGTTTCGTGCTGAATCAACTTGAAGAGCGGAAAGGTCAACAGCAGACAACCAATCGATGAGATCAGGAGTACCGGCTTGCGACCAATCTGGTCACTGACCCACGCCCAACCGAGCGAGCAAAAGAGCAAAGCAAGCATGGAGATGGAATTAATTTCCAGAGCCATGCCCTCGGCCATGCCAAACTCCGTGTGCAGGTAACTCGTCAGGTAGATGAACATCATGTAGAAGCCCGCGCTGCCGAGCAGAAACATCCCCATAATTTTCAACATTGCCGGCCATTCAGTCTTTACCGCCATCCACAGTGGCAGACGACTAGGCCCTGATTTCACGGGCTGCGCCTTCAAGCTGCACCGAAAAAATGCGCCCACGAGCATGATGCTCACCCCCGACAAAAACGGAATGCGCCAGCCCCAGCTCGCCACCTGCTCGGGCGTCAGGACATCGTTGATCACTGCGCCCGTCAGCGAACCAGCAAGCATGCCAATAATCGCGCCCACAAAAGCCCACACGCCAACCGAGCCCCGTCTGTTAGGCGCGGCGTTTTCAACGAGGTAAATAATGGAGCCGGTAAACTCCCCGCCCACGGAAAAGCCCTGCACCATCCGCAAGAGCGTCAGTAAGATCGGCGCGGCCACGCCAATGCTGTGGTAGCTCGGCAACGCGCCCAAGCCGAAGGTGGAAAGGCCCATGAGGATTACCGACCAGCGCAGCACGACCTCTCGCCCCTTCCGGTCGCCCAGATGGCCGAAGAACGCCGCCCCAATCGGCCGCACCAGAAAGCCCGAGGCAAAGACGCCAAATGCCGCCAACAGCGACAGCGTCTTATCGTCGTCTGGAAAAAACTGCTGCCCAATCACCGACGCGAAAAAACCGTAGGCGGCAAAGTCGAACCATTCGAGCACATTGCCGACCGCGCCAGCGATGATGTGCGTGCGTTGATGATGAGGAGATGGCGTTCCCACGCGACATACACCATCCAAACAAACTCGGCATGGCAAGCCCACAGCCGTGGCAATGTATTGACTTCATTAAACTTGAATAATGGCCATGTAATAATAAGGATTCTTTTAACGAGTAATGGACGATAAATTGGAAGTGCAATCAGAGACGAATTCGAATCGAGGTTGCATATGGTGCGCTGTTGGAATTGTCCCTTCCGCGATGATCGTACTGTTAATGTCTCCTCCAATGCGATTCGGAATGGCTCAATATATTCTGGGCGCAGGATTCCTCTACTCTGCCTCTATTGCATTGGCGATGTTAGGAGATATCATCAATAAAAGTCGTTACATTACAATTGGAGCTATCTTCATTTGGACGGCTCCTTTGATACTTTTCTCAATCTGCTTTTTATCGAGTTACCTCTGGCAGCATCGTTAATCTAGCCCCAAAATTCTTTCCCCACTACTAGCTCTCAAGAAGTTTCCGAAAACTAATCCTACTCCATGGATTGGCGCATGCGTCACTCATTCCACCACCAAATGTTGGTAAAAACAGAGAGCTCAAATACCACCGCCGCTCAGTAAAATTATTGTAAATAACCTTCAGGCTCTACTACGTAGGGTTTTCTACTTAAATAAGAAAGCACTTGGCTCGATAATTGCAGGATGCGGCCCGCTTATCACCTACTTATGGATACAGACGGTCTGAATATTGCCTGGATACTCGTCACAGCCGCAATGGTTATGACTATGCAGGTAGGTTTCTGCTTGCTGGAATCTGGGTTGGTGCGGGCCAAAAACAGCATCAACGTCGCCATCAAGAATATGGCAGACTTCTGCGTATCAGCAGCAGTATTTTGGCTTACAGGCTTTGGGTTGATGTTTGGCGCTGGCCCACTCGCAGGCTTTGTTGGATTGACGGATTTCTTTTTTAATCCGGAACATGAACCCTACCTGTTGGCATTTTTTGTTTTCCAGCTGGTGTTCTGCGGAACAGCAATCACAATTATATCCGGGGCGGTCGCAGAGAGAATTCGCTTCAGCGCCTACCTGATGGTGGCAGTATTTGTTTCCGGATTGATCTATCCCTTAATTGGCCACTGGGCTTGGGCTAGCGATGCGAATGGCCCCGTTGGGTGGCTGGGACGAATCGGCTTCCTCGACTTCGCAGGCTCGACGGTAGTTCACTCTGTCGGAGGATGGGTCGCCTTTGCCGGCGTGCTGATTATTGGTCCGCGCCTGGGACAATTCGAGCCGAACCAACCCAAGATCCAGGGACATAATTTAACGTTGGCTTCCGCTGGCACCCTAATCTTGTGGTTTGGGTGGATCGGTTTTAATGGCGGCAGCACGCTGGCACTCAACGAGCGCGTGCCATCCATCATCGCCAATACGATTATCGCCGGTGGTTTTGGCGGTCTGGCGGCTATGGTTGTCGGCTACGCCCGCTACGGCATGCCGAAAACCTGGGCCATCATGAACGGCATCATTGGCGGTCTGGTGGGCATCACCGCCTGCTGTAATGTCGTCAGCCTACCCTCGGCAGCACTGATCGGCACTCTGTCCGGCGTGATCTGTTTCCTGGGCATGCAGTGGTTTGAAAAGCTGAAGATCGATGACGCCGTCGGCGCTGTGCCCGCCCACGCCTTCTGCGGCGCCTTTGGCACCTTGTCCGTTGCGCTGTTTGGTGAGCCTGAGGCTTGGGGCACTGGCTTGAGTCGCTTCGAACAACTCGGCGTGCAATCCCTGGGCATCCTCACCTGCCTGGGTTGGACCTTTGGTGCCTCTATTATCTTCTTCTACACCTTGCGCAAAATCGGTAAGCTACGTGTGACGCCCGAGCAGGAGCGAGCAGGCCTCAATGTTTCCGAACACGGTGCCAGCACCGAGCTTGTTGACCTGATTACCGAGATGGATCGACAGCGCCACGCAGGTAGCTTTGATCATCAGGTCCATGTAGAGCCTCACACCGAAGTTGGGCAAATCGCCACCGAGTACAACCGCGTCATTGCCAAGGTCGAAGAAGAATTCTGCCGCCGTGGCGAGGCGATCATTGCCGCCCAATCTGCGCGGAAAGAAGCCGAGCGCGCCAACCAAGTGAAAAATGAATTTCTGGCCAACATGAGCCATGAGTTGCGCACGCCGCTAGGCATCATCACGGGTTACACCGAACTCGTACAGGAAGAGCTGCGCGACAACGGAATTGATGGATATGGTCAAGACCTACAAACCATTGCCGACGCCAGCAACCATCTGTTACACCTCATCAATGGCGTACTCGATATTTCCAAAATCGAATCTGGCCGACTAGAAATCCATCTGGAGCCTATTGACATCGTCGATCTGATCAATCGGCTTTCCCAAACCGTTAAACCACTTCTGCGCGAAAACAGCAACGAACTGACACTCATCCTGCCCAGTGACTTGGGCATCCTCGTGACGGACGAGATCAAGCTCCAGCAATGTCTGCTCAACCTGATTTCCAACGCCACGAAGTTTACGGAAAAAGGCGAGATCCGCGTGAGTCTCATTCGAAAGCTATCTCCCAGCGGCCGCCCGCTTTTTATCTTCGAAGTCAATGACACAGGCATTGGGATGACACCCGCGCAAATGGATAATATTTTCGAGGCATTTACCCAAGCAGACAGCTCCACCACCCGCAAATACGGCGGCACCGGACTCGGCTTGGCGATTACCCGAAGTTTCTGTCGCTTAATGGGTGGCGAAATTTCGGTTGTCTCAGAGCCTGGTGTGGGATCCACCTTCACCATCACACTCCCGGCTGACTTGGGCCCCACGGAACAACCCGTTCCTGCCGAGCAACTGCAAATCAATTCAGTCCAGCGGTGAAGAGCCCGCCACATATTCTCATCGTAGAGGATAACCCTAACCTCTGCGATATGCTTCACCGCAGGCTCAAACGACGCGGTTTCCAAGCATCCTGCGCCAATGACGGACAGTCTGCTCTGGATCTTGCAATATCCAGCAAGCCTGACCTTATCCTTCTCGACATGAGTCTCCCAGTCATGGACGGCTGGACTGTGGCCACCGCTCTCCGCAAAACCCTCGCCACTAGCGACATTCCAATCATCGCCATCACCGCTCACGCCATGCGTGGCGACCGTAAACGCGCCCTGGCTGCCGGCTGCCACGATTTCCAAACCAAACCCATCGACTTCGAAGAGCTTCTGGTAAAAATCAGCCGATTATTGTCCGACACCGATGAGCTGAGGCAATAGCTAGCGTGGGTTCAGCCATGTCCATGCGCAACGAGAAAGAAGTTCCGACGATCTCATTTTCGATTGGACAAAACAAATACCCTCTCTCCAAGACTGGTGGACCATTACAACGCCTGCTCTAGCAAATAGGCGCAATAGCCTCGCACTTCAGCAAACGCATGTGAAAACTGTCTATATTTGAATGGGCGATGTATAGGCCAAAAAATGCCGCCCATATTCAGGCGGCATCCCAGAAAGTTAAGCAGTTTGCATTCGCGCTAATTAACGATTTCGTTGAGGAATCCACCAGTCATGCTGGCATACTTTGTCTTGAGGTAAGCTTCGATGCGATTCACGGCATCCTGACCATAAATTGCCTTCACGTCGGCAAACATTTCAGCGCGTAATTTATCGCATTCTGTTTCTACCTCAGGCGGAAAGCTGCGACCTTCATAACTATCTCCGGCCAAGGCTTCGACTCGTTTGGCGATCGGCTGCAGCTCAGCCGCAATCATCGTCAGTTTCTGGGAATTCGGATAGAACGCAGCCAGATAGCCCAAAGTCTCAATAACGGGCACGCGGTAGTGGATGTTTAACGTAACGCGTTCCGGCGCAGTCCATCGATTCTCCGCAGTTTCAATACGATCCATGCGGCGACGCTCCAGAAAGCCTCCGGATGGCGCAGCAAAAAGTTGACTGGACACCACACTGAGGAGTCCCAACAAGGCGATACGGCTAGCAATTTTCATGCAATCAATACAGCCCTTGCCCAGACTGGCGTCAAGCCAGATGCCCAGCAGCGTTAAGCGTTTTTCTGAGTGTAGAAGGCGTTGATCTTCTCTGCAACGTCGCGGTAACCAATATCGTTGGAGTAGATGATCTTGTATTCTGTGATGGCCTTATCCATGTCGCCATTTTCCTCATGAGCGCGAGCCAGCGAGTAAATGACTTCCTTCTTGGTGTCGTCCATCAACGGCAGCTCTTTCTTCGCCTCTTCAAACTGAACGATCGCCATGTCGTAAATGCCCTTAGCGGCCATCGAACGACCAAGCATCATGATGGCCTTCACGCGCACCTTGGGGTTACGCGTAGCCTTCTGAAATTCTCCCATAGCCTTGTCGTAATCACCCTCTTCGTAGAGCAGATTACCCAATTCGAAACGTGCGCCGTAGTCGTTGGGATACTTCTCAACAATACGCAATGCGTTCTCGAGTTTGAACTTATGCTCTTGTGACTTGAGCTCTTCAAGTTGCGCCTGCAACTCGGCATTTTCCGGATCTGCTTCCAGCTTTTCCTCAAGCGCTTCAACTTCGCTGCGCTTGATCGAGAGATTCATATCAATCTCGAGGCGCTCAAGAGTCGGGTCACTGGCGCCAGCAGGAGTCTTACGTGCTTGGATCACGTAATCCAGAGCCTGAGCAAAGTTGCCAATGGTGCGGTAGCCGTTGATGATTTCGCGATAAAGCGTAAGGTTGTCCGGCTCATCTTGGAGGAGCTTCAAGTTCTTGGCCACGAGCTTTTCGACGGTGTCTTCGTCGTTGACGACACGAGCTTGTTGCTCGAGTTCAATCGCCTTCTCTTCGTCGGCCAGCTTGTCTCGGAAGCCACCTTCTTCTTCCCACTTACCTCGCTCCATGGACTCGGCAACGGAAGCGCGACGCACCATCTCCTGGGCGTCTTCATTGGCCGGATTGGCCTGCAAAATACGGTCGCCAAGCACAATGGCTTCCTTCGGACGCTTGGCGAGGATCAACGCATTCGCCAGCATGATCTGGTGCTCCTCGGTCTTCTCGACTTCGACCAGTTTTTCGAAAGCGAATACAGCGGTCTCAAAGAGTTCAAGACGTTCGGCGGCCTGTCCCAGCAATCGGTGCCCCAGCGGCAGACCCGGGTTGTCAGTAATAGACTTTTCCGCCTGAACGATGACTGCGAGCGGGTCCTTATCGATGCCCTTCTTAGCCTTTTGAGCAAACGGAGCACTGGTTACCTTACCCAGCAGCTTGCTCATGCCGCTCGTCTTGCCACCCTTGGATCGTTCCTGAGCTTGGCGCAGGAGCTTACGCACTTCCAAACACCCCGGATGGCGCTCCAAAATATTCATGCAAACCGTGACCACAATCGACGGATTTTTGGTCAAGTTCTTGCGTGCGCCTTCGATCTGCTTGCGCAGGCGTGGATCGAGTTGGTTGATCGATTCTTCGGTAAGGGTGTCGGTCATATGAAATAGGTAGAAAGTTCTAAAGTAAAGGTATCACCTAAGTCGTCAACTTTCAAACGGCTCACAGTGCCTAATTATTTTGTTACGTTGGCACTATCAGGGGTTTCCGGTATTTCATCCCCTGCTTCCTGCGGCACAACATCGAACTGATTGGGGGATTTCCCCACTGCTACGCCCATGTTGGACATGACTTGCACGGCATGATCATCCCAGTATTCCACCATATGCAGGTCCTTGGCGTGGGTGCATTCCACATAATCCAAGCCATTAGCGTCAAGCCAGGCGCGCACCTGGGCATAACCAGTTTCATTGTAGGCGCGCGGCGTTAACACCTTGACCTTGATGCGCTTATATTTCACCCAATCCTTGACGCGGGCTTTCATGTCGGGCACCAACGGGCCAATATCGCCTGCTAAACCCGCCTCCGAGCGCTCGGAAAGCACCCCATCGAGCCCTACTCCGAGCCAAGACTGCGTATCACGCTCATCGCGGGCGTAAACGCGATCATCGTCCTCGTTTTCTTCATCACTGTCCGCTTCTCCCTTGGTTTCATCCGGTGTTTCGGACTTGGGAGCGCGTTTAAAGAGCTGGGCGAACTTAGTGAACATTACGCCAAGGTAACAGATACACCCCCGGCGTCAACCCGGAGAAAAAAAACGGCGGACGCCATTCAGACACCCGCCGCTTCTATAAATTTAAAGGCTATATTTACTTGGCCTTGCCCTGATTGGCAACGGCGTCCATAGCAGCCTTCACGGCTTCTGGATCGCCCAGGTAGTAGAACTTGATCGTCTCGAAGTTCTCATCCAATTCGAAGACCAGCGGCATACCCGTGGGGATGTTGACGCCGATGATGTCTTCGTCCGAAACCTTGGCGAGGTGCTTGTAAAGAGCGCGGAGGCTGTTGCCGTGCGCAGCAATAACGACCGACTTGCCAGCGGCGACCTGCGGCTTGATTTCGACTTCCCAGTAAGGCAGGAAGCGCTCCACGGTGTCCTTCAGGCACTCGGTGGCGGGCTTGTCGTCCTTCGGGAGGCTGTCGTATTGGGCTTCATTGGCCGGGTGACGCTCGTCGGACTCTTCCAGAGCGGGTGGCGGAATGTCGTAGCTGCGGCGCCAGATCTTGACCTGCTCTTCGCCGTGCTTGGCGGCAGTCTCAGCCTTGTCGAGACCCTGCAGGGCACCGTAGTGGCGTTCGTTCAGGCGCCAGTGCTTGGTCACCGGGATGTAGTTGAGGCCCATTTCCTCGAGAGCGAGGTTCAGCGTGCGAATCGCGCGGGTGAGCACCGAAGTGTAGGCTACGTCAAACTTGAAGCCTTCCTTCTTGAGGACTTCGCCAGCGGCGCGTGCCTGCTTTTCGCCTTCAGCCGTCAGGTTGACGTCTTTCCAGCCGGTGAAGCGGTTTTCCAAGTTCCATTGGCTTTCGCCATGGCGCAGCAAAACAATCTTATACATGTCGTGATCTGGTTGATTGGTGATAAGGAGCGGAGACTTTGCGAACTCCCCGCGTCCAAGGCAAGAATTTGGTAGGGGAATCCCCGTCGCAACAGAAAAATTAATAAATCAGCACCATGTCATTAGCAAACATCGGCAGACGCTACAAATCGACGCCCAAGCCAAAGGAAAGCGTTACATCATTCTGCTCAGGAGTAGAACCGTTGGAACGCGCCTGAGGATTTTCCACACGATCAACCTGTAGCATCACGAAGACGTCGAAAATACTCGTTAACTCGTATTCGAGTGAGGTTACAATGTGCTGAGTAAACAGTCCCGATTGCTTATTCGTCAATACGCCCTGGTAACTTAGATTATACTCCAAGTCATCCGTGATGTCGTAATCCAGGGTAGTGGAAAATATGGCTGCCGGGCTTTGCGCAGTTTTGGATGAACCAGCGGTTACCTGATTGAACTCGGTGTATTGGTAAGCCGGCCCAGCCTGAATTTCCCAGTCGAAATCTTTACCATCAATAATCTTATAACCGACGCCAGCGCCAATAGTCAGCTGCGTGTCGAGGTTCTGAAATTTATCTCTATAGTATTCGATATCGATGACGCGAATGAACATGCGCTCGTCAAAGAAGAAGTCGAAGTTTGACCCCACGCGATGATTATTCGCCGACTCAGTGCCATCGGTCTTGGTATAATTGCCAAGGTAGCTAAAATTCAAACGCGTGCTGACGGTGCGCCGCTCAGCATCGATGCTGGCAGTGTAGCGCGTTTCGTCCGTGTTGCCCGATTGGAAATCCAAGCCCAACTTCGCCTGTAGCTCCCAGCGATCAATTTCATCGTGGTAAAGCGGGATGATCGACACCACGTCTTTTCGCGGAGCCGTCGTACCGGACTCTTCAAATGTCACCACGCCATCCACCATCGTCACCTTGCCATAGTGCACGGTTCGATTATCCAAACGCACCCCCATAGGCTGATGAAAACGAATCTGTTTAATATCGTCCCAGTCAATCGTCAGGTCATCCAACACGTCACTATCGAACTCGACCGAGTCCTCGTACATGTGGGAAAACGTGCCCTTCAGCCACTCGCCCGACTTAAGCTCAATCCAGTCGTTTTGGGTGTCATTGCGTGCGGCCGGGGGCATCCAGCCATCATTGGCGTCAGCATCGGCATCGGCCGCGTAAGTCATCACCGCAGCCCCAATGAGGCCAGCGACGAACATTCCCTTGCGAAGTAGTAATTGGTAGCGCCTTCCCACGGTTGCAGATCGAAACGCCGAAGCCCCCGGTGTCAAACGTCGATTGGGGATTTATCCCCACCGCAAGTTCTGGATTCATTTGGAGATATGGAACCCGGTATTGCCGAAATGCATATTATACGCATAGATAGAGCTAATTTACTCATCTTGCTGACGAAGGACAGTTCGCTATTAAAATTCTGCCATGATAAAATTGCTACTCACCCTCGCCTGCCTAGGCGCTCTCAACCTGAACGCCGCCACCGTCACCGGCGTGGTTGATCTCGATGAATTGCCCTCTACCAAGCGCTCCAACAACCGCTACCAACGCGGCGCTGCGGAGCAAGTCGCGCCTGCCCCCGAGCCACAGGCCGTCGTCTATTTAGATGGCGAATTCCCCCAGGCGCTGTGGGACGCCGCGCCGAAGTCCGGCGAGCTGATTCAGCGCGGCCTACAATTCGAAGTCAGCGTCATGCCGGTGACTAAAGGCGCAATGGTCGTCTTCCCCAACGAAGACGAAACCTTCCACAACGTCTTCTCCTACTCGCCGGAAAAAAGCTTCGACCTCGGTCGTTATCGCAAGGGCGAAGAGCCGGGCACCGTCGTCTTTGAAGAGCCGGGAGAGATCGCTGTGTTCTGCGAGATCCATCGCCACATGCGCTCGACTATTCTCGTGCTCGACACACCCGTATTCGCGCTGGCCGACAGCGAAGGCAAGTTCGAACTGAAAGACGTTCCCGCCGGCAACTACGAGCTCGTTGTTTGGTATGGCCCGGGCAAGACCAGCCGCCAGCCAGTTTCCATTTCCGCCGACCAGGAAAACGTCACCGTCGAACCAGTCGCGCCGGGCAAGTAATCCATGTCCAACGCCGACGCCACCCTCTCGCGCCCGCCGCTTTGGAACCGCTTCAGCTTTCGCCTGACGGTGGCCATTCTCGGCATTGTGGCGGTGGTGACGCTCGGCTTGCTGACGCTGGTTCAAGCGCATTTCAACGCCGCCTACCGCGAGTTCGTCACCGACCGTTTCAACGACCAGATCAAGGCCTTCGAAAAGCAGTTTAACCTGCGCCGTGGCACGCTGGAGCAGGACATCATCAGCGCATCGCAATACGCCGTGCGCCCGCAGGCCGCGATGATGGCAGGCACCACCGACCGCGCCTACCTCGACTTCAGCGTGGAGCTGGAATCCTCGCTACGCTCCGAGTCCGGTGCCCAGGCATTTTTCCGCTTGTTCAATGCCGACGGCGTGATGCAGCTGCCTCCGGAAATGAACGCTGGCAGTGTGAACGGCGTCCCCGAACAAACCGTGGCCGAGCTGCTCGCGCCCTGCCTCATCATGCCGCCGCCAGACGCGGACCTCGACCACTTTTTCAGCCTTGGCTACGTCAGTTTTCCGACGCCCGATGAGCCCTGCCTCTACGAAATCTTCGTGGCCCCAATATACCTCGGCGGCGAAATAATTGATAGCAATTTGGTGGGCTGGATCGCTCTCGGCCAACACCTCGACAGCGCCGTGCTCGATACCGATAGCGCCACCATCGAAAGCGGCATCTTCGCGGACGGCCATCTCTTCTCCAGCTCCATTCCTAACTCAGCCGACCCCGACATCGAGCGCATCGTTCAAAGCGTCAGCATCAAGCAGCCCGAATACCGGCTGGGCGGCGTCAACTACCTTGTCTTCCAATACAAACTCGAATCAACGGCTGGCATGCCCCGGGCCTGGCGGGTGCAGCTTTACTCGCTCGCCGCGCTGGAAGCCCTCGTCGAAAGCATTCGCCAGCTCGCACTCTGGTTCCTCGCCGCGGCGCTCCTTTTCGGCTTGGCGCTGAGTTACTTTGTATCGCAAAGCTTCGCCAGCCGTATTGAAAAACTCGTTGGCGTGATGCGACAGATCGGGCACGGCGAATTCAACGTCACCCCGCCCCCTGGCAAGGACGAGCTGGGCCAACTGTCCACCGCAATCAAAAGTGCCGCTAGTGAACTTGCGCAGAAGGAAAAAATCCACCAGGCGCTCAACATGGTCACCGACCCCGCCGTCGCCAAGGAAATGCTCGAAGGCAAAATCGAGCTTGGTGGTGAAATGCGCGAAGTCGCGACGCTCTTTTGCGACATTCGCGGCTTCACACCGCTGACCGACGGCATGGATCCGCGCGACGTGGTTGACCTCGTCAACGCGCACATGCGCGTCATGGCCGACCTCGCGCAGGACCACAACGGCGTCGTCGATAAATACGTGGGCGACGAGATCATGGTGCTCTTCGGCGCGCCCCACGCCTACGGCGATGACTGGGTCAACGCCGTGCGCTGTGGCCTCGCCATGTGCCGGATGCGCCTAGAGCTCAACGAAGGTATCGACCGCCCGATCAACATCGGCATTGGCATCGGCGCGGGCGATGTCGTGGCCGGCTACATGGGCTCCGAGCGTCGCCGCAACTACACCGTGCTGGGCGACCGCGTAAACCTCGCCGCCCGCCTCTGCTCCAAGGCCGGCCCCGGCGAAGTCATCATCGACCAAGCCATCCGCAACCGCCTCCCCGAGACCGCCGTCGTGGAGAAAATTGACAGCGTCCAGCTCAAAGGATTTAAAGACCCCGTGCCCGTTTTCAAAGTCATCTCCGTGGATTGAACGTAAGTAACCATGACCGCTACAGATCGAGTAAAATGCATTATCTGCGACCGGATGATCCTTCCTACAACAGCTCAAGTTAACGATGGTTTGTGTGCGCAATGCGTAAAAATCCCAAGGAAAGATCGAGAAACAGCCAAGGCAGTCCATGCGGAAACCAATCCATTTGATCGGGCAATCGATATGTATCGCAATCTCATTGATGCAATAGCGCAGCAAACCTCAAAGAACTACTTTGGAGCAATCTGTGATCCGGTTTTTGAAAGCGCCAGATTCTACACTTTCGATAACATTGGCGAATGCTTCGATTATGATGAAGCTCAGGAGATAGGCTCGGATGAGGTCGATTCGATCGAGCACTACTTATTAGCCGCGCAATCGGGCAACTCACTATTAAGCCCCATCACAGCAATATTGCGATCGATCAGCCCTTCATTCAACAGCCAGGGAAAAGTAATTTTCTTTGGTTCATGGGGCATGGGAACTGACGAAATTGCGTGGTTCATACGATACCTGAATAATCGGTCTACAAGTTTAAATTACATGCAGGAGAATGATCTATCAGAGATTGAAGTGGATGCCCTTAACGATGCATTCACTAAAGAATTGAATCGATAGATACCCACTAAAATAGATCCCTACCCCCTGCCAATCGACCTCCAATGAAAGCCCGCCTACTAACTACAGTTGCCCTGATTCCCTTCTCCGCCAGCGCGCTCGTCAACCCACTGGAAGAGCTGAGCAATAATCTCTTCTACGAAACCGAAGACGGTTTTTTCGCCATTCAAGGCGGCGGCTCGGTGGATATTTCCGGCTACTATTTCAACCATGAGCCCATCGGTTTCGTCTTCCCCAATCCGCCGACCGACCACACGCTTTTCAGCCCGCGCCTCACACTGACCGCCGACGCCTGGCTCGGCGAGCGTCTCTCCGGCTCGATCAAATTCCGCTGGGACGACGGTATTGATCCGGGCTACATGGACAACCAGGTCCGCATCGATGAACTGTTCTTCGACACCGTCATCGTGCCGGGCAACCTCGATGTCCGCATCGGCCGCTTCGCCACGATTTTCGGCAACTACATCCCGCGGCAAAGCTCGTGGGACAACCCGTTCATCTCGCCGCCCCTGCCCTACTACCAGGCAACCAGCGTTACCGACAATGCCGCCCCGCCCAACGCCACCGCGTTCGCCAACCGCCGCAACGTTAACGCCAACAACCACACCTGGCTGCCCATCATTTGGGCCCCGGTTTACACGCAGGGCGCCGCGGGCTTCGGCAGTTGGGGCGACTTCGATCTCGCCGCCTCGTTCACCAACCGCGCTGTCTCCACCCGCCCCTCCCTCTGGGACGACTACGACTGGAGCGACCCGACCTTCACCGGACGCCTCGGCTGGACGCCCGCCGCTGAGTGGTCCTTCGGCGTCTCCGGCACGTTTGGCGCGTATTTAAAAGACAGCGCGCAATCCTCCCTGCCGCTCGGCACATCCGTGGGCGACTACGACCAAATCGCCGTGGGGCTCGACGCCGCGTGGGCCAGCGGCCCGTGGCAAGTCTGGGCCGAGGCGATGTTCTCGGAGTTCGACGTGCCCAACGTAAGCGACCCCGCGCAGATCTACAGCTTTTACGTGGAGGGCAAATACAAGTTCACGCCCAAGCTCTACGGCGCCCTCCGCTACGGCATGCAGTTTTACAACGAGATCGACACGCCCGCGGGCAAGCAGCGTTGGGACAACGACATGCTCCGCGCCGAAGCCGCCATCGGCTACCGCTTCGACCGCCACACGCTCATCAAGCTCCAGTATCAATATCAATACCAGTTCGCCAACTTCCAGGACGGCATCAACCAGCTTGCCGGCCAACTCGTGCTGAAGTTTTAAGACTAGCTAAACGCGGTTTTAACCACGAAGGACACAGAGAGCACGAAGAGCCTTGGGGCAACGATTTGAAACTCACGCCAAGACGCAAAGGCGCAAAGATTTTAATTCGTATAGTATGAACTTAGCGACTTTGCGTCTTTGCGTGAGAAATTTCGCTTAGCTGGCTTCCCGATCTTCCTGTTATAAAAATTCGCATTGCTGGCCCCTGTCCTTTCCTTTCAATTGGCTGCATGCCCATCGACGACCAAGGCGTTTTCACCCACGAGTTCCCCGTCACGGCCGACATGATCGACCGGCAAAAGCACGTGAATAACGTCGTCTACGTCCAGTGGATGCAGGACGTCGCCATTGCCCATTCCGAGGCCTGCGGCGGCTACGCGGCGATGGAGGCCGAAGGCGGCGGCTGGGTCGCGCGCTCCCACCGCATTGAGTATCTTAAGCCCGCGCTTGAAGGCGACATGATCCGCGCCTGCACGTGGGTCGCCGACGCGACCAAGGTCCGCTCGCACCGGCGTTACCAATTCTACCGCTTGGCCGATGAGGCGCTCATCGCCCGCGGCGAGACCGACTGGGTCTACGTCGATGCTCAAACCGGCCGCCCTCTGCCCATCCCTGACAGCGTCCGGGCTTGCTATCCGCTCGTGGAGAGGTGATAATTAGTAGGTAAACACATACGTCATTTGAATCCGAAGTTTATCACTGCCGCCCTCTTAATTCCAGGTAGTGCTGCCAATATCTATTGCGCGGCAAGTCACTTTTGCATGTGCGGTCACTTAGCGCATGGTCAGGGCCACTACCTCTGGGATCGCGTCTTCATCGACTTCGGTAGCATACTTTTAATTGGCGGGGGGCTGATCGCGTCTTTAAAAATAAGAGGCAATAAAACTGGTGCATACCTTGCGTTTCTACCTGTCTTTTTCTTCAACATTGCTGGGCTTTACCCACTGGCAATTGTCTTCTATGCTCTGGCAATCTTTTCATTACTAAAGCCCGAGCTACTAGAGCCGAAAAAACTGTTTAAACCTCGCGCTAGCGGAAAATGAACCCAGCCTCCAAGCTTCCCACTAAACTCCCGCAGCACGTCATCGACGACGCCGCGCTGCGCGAGGAGGAACGTTTTGCCGAGCGCGCCGAGCTCTTCACCCGCGGCAAGCTGATGAAGCAGCTCGAAAAGAAGTATCAGCATAACCCGGTGTTCGCGCTCAACCAATTTGCCGAAACCGCGGTCCGCGTCTCCGAGATCGAGGCCGAGACCGAAACCCACGGCGTCTACGTGCACGCCAGTTGGAAGCACAAGCACACGGACAACCCCTCCGGCGGCGAACAGCTGGCCATGATGTTCCTCGGCCCCTTCGGTCTGCTGGTGGCGCTCTTCAGCGAAAGAAAGTATGCGTCGGTGATCGACTACACGACCATCCACCGACTGCCCGCCGAAGTCACCGAAAATTTCCGCCTCAAGCGCAGCGGCTACATCCTCGGCAAATACCTCGGGGCGATCGGCGGCGCGGCGTGCTTGATTTGGTCCATAGTGCAAATTGCGATCGCCGCCAGCAGCTCCTCGACCGTGGCTGAACGCTGGACGCTGGTGCTCCCATTAGTCGGGACAATCGCGCTCTTTTCGTTCGCCTGGTGGTGCGACTGCCGGACCATGCCCCGCCTCCTCAGAATTTATAGTGGAGGAAAATTTAAGCTGCAATCGCTACGGATCGTAGAAGCCGAGCGGGATACCGGCCAGCGTTAGCACGTCTGCGCGTGGCCATTAGCCCACTTAATTACGTCGAAGTAATACTTGATCTCACCCCAGTGAGCAGGCTTACTAATGAGTTTTGCGCACAATGAAAATCCCGTCACACGCACCTTTTAGCGAACCGCAACGTACATCTCTCAACCAAATCCTGCCGACTCTGACTGATCCGCAGGTGACTTGGTTGAGCGGATTCCTCGCGGGCGCCCAGTCCTCCGGATGCGAATCCACCGCCGCGACTCCCGCCGCTGCCGCGCCTTCCAGCATCCCGCTGACGATCATTTACGGCACCGAAAGCGGTAACGCCGAAGAGCTCGCCGCGCAGGCCAAGAAAGCCGCCGCCGCCAAGGGCTTTAAGCCGAAGACCGTCGACATGGGCGACTACAAGACGGCCGACTTTGCCAAGGAGAAGAACCTCCTCGTCATCTGCAGCACCTGGGGCGATGGTGAGCCGCCGGACCGCGCAGTCCCCTTCTACGAGTTCGTCATGGGCGACAAGGCCCCCAAGCTCGAAGGTGCCCGCTTCTCCGTGCTCGCCCTCGGCGACACCGCCTACGAGAAGTTCTGCCAGACCGGCAAAGACTTTGACACCCGCCTCGAAAAGCTCGGCGCCAAGCGCTTCCACCCGCGCACCGATTGCGACCTCGACTACGAGGGCCCGTTCCAGAAGTGGCTCGACGGCGCACTCCAAGGCCTGAGCGAAGTTGCCGCGCCGCCCGCGCCCGCCGCCAATGGCTCAGCCGTTGCTGCACCCGCCGCGCCGGCCATCGAATACGGCAAGAAGAATCCTTTCCCATCCGAGCTCCTCGAGCGCGTGCTGCTCAACGGCCGCGGCTCGCTCAAAGAAACCATCCACTTGGAAATGTCCCTCGCGGGCAGTGGCTTGACCTACGATGCCGGCGACGCGCTGGCCGTCATTCCGAGCAACTGCGAAGCCGACGTTTCCCACGTGATTGAGTCCGGCAAGTTCAAGGCGGACGACACCGTCGCCGCGCCCGATGGCAGCGAAGGCCCGCTGAGCGAAGTGCTCACGCAGTTCTACGACATCACCGGCCTGACCAAGAACATCGTCAAGAAATACAACGAACTCGCCAAAAACTCCGAGCTCGAAGCCATTCTCGGCGACAAGGAAAAGCTGCAAAGCTACCTGTGGGGCCGCCAGATTTGCGACCTCCTCGCGGACTACCCGATCGGCCTTTCCGCCAAGGATTTCGTCGGCCTGCTCCGCAAGATGCCGCCGCGCCTTTACTCGATCGCCTCCAGCATGAAGGCGCACCCGGACGAAGTTCACCTGACGGTGGCCGCCGTTCGCTACGACGCCTTCGGCCGCAAGCGCAAGGGCGTTGCCTCAACCTTCCTCGCTGACCGCGTGGCCATCGGCGAAACGCTCCCCGTTTACACGCACCACAACAAGAACTTCAAGCTACCCGGCAGCAGCGACACGCCGATCATCATGGTTGGCCCGGGCACCGGCGTTGCGCCGTTCCGCTCCTTCGTGGAAGACCGCGCCGCCGACGGTGCCAAGGGCAAGAACTGGCTCTTCTTCGGCGACCAGCGTTTCTCCTACGACTTCCTCTACCAGCTCGAGTGGCAGGACTACCTCAAGGACGGCATCCTGACCAAGCTCAACACGGCCTTCTCCCGCGACCAGCCCGAAAAGGTTTACGTGCAGCAGCGCCTCGTCGAAGAAGGCAAGGACGTCTACGCCTGGCTCCAGGAAGGCGCGCACTTCTACGTCTGCGGCGACGCCTCGCGCATGGCGCACGACGTCAACGAAGCGCTGATCACGATCCACGAGCAGCACGGCGGCCTCTCCCGCGACGCCGCGGAAGCAGCAGTCAAACAGCTCCAAAAGGACAAGCGTTACCAGCGGGACGTGTATTGAGATTAAAGTGCGCGAATTAAATTTGAGAGCGGCCGAGCGATGTGTTCGGCCGTTTTTTTGTGCAGTTAATTCCGTCGTCTTAAAAACCGCCATTTCGTACTTTACCTAGACATTCTTCCCCCTACGCTGTCTTTCAACTAATGAGCTATACCATACCAGGAGCATTCGAAAGCAGCATTGTCGAAGAACTGCTAAACCCCAACCACATCGAATTGTATCTTGTTGTGGGTAGCGGTGTTGATTACTTCGAAGATCCTGATTTATCAGAAGTAGTTTCATTGAACTTTGGAACTCTGGATAAGTTGGACGTTGGCTCAACCATCTCCATCGGCAGTGAGCAACCCGAGTGGGCCGCCTTTAACGCAGCTCTGACCGATGGGAGTGATGGCCCACTGACCGCTCTTTTAGTCAATTCGGTTGATGCTGATGGCGGGTATGTAACCATCACTAACAACGAATACACCTTTCTTGGCGGTGCTGCCGAGATGGAGCTTAATTCGATCTCATTTACGCTCAGTGAATTGGCCTGGGAGCATGGCATCTACAACGTCGATGGCTATGAAGGCTCCATTGAGCGCGATTACGTAACCAGCTTTGAGGGGACATTTACCCCGGTTCCAGAGCCTGCCGTTTCAGCAGCTCTGATGTCCGCCCCTCTATTGATGTTTGTCATGTGGAAGAAGTTCCAAGCGAAAAACCGCAGCTAGCGACAAAACATAAATACTGACTGCGGCTAGATGATGTGCTCGGCCGTTTTTTGTGGCCTCCGCGCATGGTTTCTGACAGTATTACGAACGTAAAAGTCGGCGCGCCAGACTCCCCCCGAGGCGCTTAAGTATCGCCGACGCTTTGGCGCGTACGTGGTAAGGGTTTGGTCACGAACTAGTGGTTGTTTGCGACAGAAACAAGGGTATGGTTCGGGCAGAACCAAGTAGAGGGTTGCCTGACATTGCCGTCAGGTTCATCTGGACTAATCATCACGTCGCACTTAACCATGACACTACCACTACTAGAACATAAACCGCATATGCTATGAATGATATTTTGTTTGTAGGAAAAACACCGGCACCAGTTTCAAAACAGGACCTTGAATATTACAGTCCATGGCGGAACCACAGACAAATAGAAGACCACTTAGAGCTAATCAGCGAGTATGGCTTTGGCGACATAGGCTGGTTCACATTTTCTTCTCCCTTGGAAGAATCTGAGACCCTAATAAAACATGTAGGAGAAGCAGCTGAGGCACTTCGATCAGGGATGTGCTATCTGTTTGCGGTAAGGGGCGAAGGCTCTGTGTTTTACTCACCTCAAAACTACAAAATAGTGTTTTTTGGCCACGATGCAAATATCGAGAAAGAAGACTATTGGAACCTGTTCGAGAAGCTGGAATCCGATTATGGACAAAAGCGGTTCAAATATCGGCCATTTGCTGCAAAAGGAATGATAACCAGCCTGTTGAAGCCGAGCTATGGAGAGATGCACGATCACAAATGGATCGATAACTTTTGTCAGAAGCTCGGAACGCCATCCGCATTTGAAGAAAACGAAAGATCTAGATTAGCGTATTATGATGAACTCTTCCTGTTGGTAGAATTTGTTCGAAACGAAAATTCGGTCAACTCAAGCCATAATTATTTTCTCAGACTAACTTATCATCAAGACAGCCCAAGTGAAGTTGCTCTTCATTGTAAGCAACTCTTAGTGGAAGGATTTAACCATGAATCGACTTACCGAATCGATTAATTAAATCAAAACAGCAAGACCACTTTGGCTAAACTATTCATTCGTAATCTCGGCTCATGCACGTCCGCGGAAGATTGATCTACACAACTTCCTCACCCCCAACGCACCACACCACCAGACCCAGCGTAACCGCGCCCGCAAACAAGGCCCAGGTTCCGGGTTCCAGGACGGCGGCGATGGTCAAGGCGCTGGTGTTCCTGGTATCCCGCTCCGTAAGCTGCGCCAGTTAGAAATATGAGTTCGCTAGAGCATATGGGCGCAATCAGACTTTATCGGAACCTTCGAACTTTTACCTCAATCCTTGCGGAGCGGGGGACGCTCTGCGCTACCTTTGCCAACAAGACGAAACAAGCCTGCTAGGGAGACCCTTCGACGGGCTCAGGGCAAGTCCAGGCCCACCTGTTAGACGCACACTCAGACAACCGCCTAGATGTAATACATCGGCCCGGCGTCGCGGGGCATGAGGTCGCGGATGGAGATTTCCTTCGCGCGTGCTTCGAAGGCGGCGCCGATCTTGTTCAGCGACTCCGCCACCAGCGGGCCCGACTGACCAGCGCGCGATGGCGAGTTGGAAAACAAGCCGGGGTCGATGACCATCATCACGTCGAACAACGAAATACCCTCCGGCTCCTTGGCCAAGGCATACCCACCCTGCTTGCCGCGGCGGCTATTGATCACGCCACCGTTACGCAGCTCGTTTAAAATTTGCACTAGGTAATTCGAGGGCACTTCCTCGGCTTCGGCGAGGTCCTCGATGTGGGCCAGCTTCGTGCTTCCGTGATAGCGACCGAGCTGAGCCAGGACGCGCAGGGCATATTCGACTTTTAATGATAGCTTCAACGTTGCCAAAGTTGAGTGAGTTACCTAACTTTGGCAACGAAAAGCGATCACCATGGCTACACCCATCGACAACGAAATCGAACAAATCAGCAAGACCACCGAAATGATCATCGGGTTTCTGATTGAGAACGGAGCGAAAATCGCCTCCGCGCTCATCGTGCTCGCGATCGGTTTTTACATCGCCAAGTGGCTACACGCCTTCCTGATGAAGCGCTTCGAAAAGCGCGGCACCGACATAACTCTGGCCAAGTTTGTCGCGGGCCTGGTCAAGCTGCTGATCCTCACGATGGCATGCCTGTTCGCCTTCGCCAAATTTTACGACATCGCACCACTCGTCGCCCTGATCGGGGCCAGCGCATTCGGCGCATCCTTGGCCTTCCAGGCACCGATCTCCAATTACGGCGCCGGCCTGATGATCATTCTCACGCGCCCGTTTGTAGTCGGCAACACCCTCACCGTCCAAGGCCAGTTTGGCCAGGTGAAGGACATCAGCCTCGCCTACACCCAGCTCGAAAACGAAGACGGCGAGATCATCACGATCCCCAACAAGCAGATCATGGGCGAGATCTTCGTAAATTCCCGCGAGAATCGCATCGTGGAGGGCGTGATTGGCATCTCCTATGACAGCGACCCCGATAAGGCCATACCGGCGGTCGTAGAGGCCATGAAGAGCGTTTCTGGCGTCTGCAAGGAGACCCCGCCGCAGGCCGGCATCGATGAGTTCGCGGATTCATCCGTCAACATCGGCTACCGCTGCTGGGTTCCGACCAAGAGCTACCACGCCACTCGCTTTCAGGTGAACCGCGCCGTTTACGCCGCCGTCAAGGGCTGCGCCGACATCCCATTCCCGCAGTTGGATGTCACGATGAAGAAATCCAGCGTCCCGCTGGACCGATAGATTTGCACAGTGTGCAAATGCGGACTCCGGCGTAGACGGGTCACTACTTGCGAATACGCAATTTGGCCTCCATATAGGAAGCAATCGTCAGGGGCAGCATGAGCAGCCCCAAAACAGATGAGAAGTTGATCGCAGTCACCCACCGGCTTAAAACCCAACTCATGTAGGATGGCTGTTGATCAATCTCACCGAATGAATAGCTGACGGGCAGACTACAATAAAGCAGCCCATCCTTAAAGTAAGTAAGGTGAAACGCACAGAAATACGCGATAGCGCCAGAAAAGGCTAAACAAGCCAGGACCGCGAATCTCCACTTGGAACGGTTCACAGGCTTGCTCCAGATCAGTTTGATAGGAGCAGATAGAATCAGCAGCGGCAACAGACAGAACCAATACGGATCGGCGATAGCCAGCAGCATGAGGTAAGCCACCAGAAACTTGCCGCCATCAATCCGCGAATAAGTGTTCAGCCACTTTTTCATTCCGCAGATACAAGTTCCCACGCGCTCAGTCTGCAAGGATAGAATAATACAGATCATTTCATCCCCTAAACCATTCACACTGGCTTTGGCGCCTCCAAAGCAGCAGCGCCGGCACTTGGCCCTCATCGTAAATGAAGCCTTAATTTAAGTTACAAATTAGGGGTAATTCGTGAGCTTATTCGGAAATCCAAACAAGGCGCTGTAGACATTTTTTAACGTATCAATTTCGATACTCATTTAGGAATTGTGAATAAGTCGACATTTCTGGGGCCTATCCGCTAGATATAGGGTGCGGGAAGCGCTGAAAAACTACATTTAGTGGCGCAATTAGCCGTTTTTTTAGTTGGCGTTGGGTCGAAAACTCCTTACTAATCTACAGATTTTATGGCATCTAAAAACTCCGACTCCAACAAGAAAACGCCCACCGAATACACCGAAGACTCACTGAGTAAGCTGGAAGGGCTTGAAGCCGTTCGTAAGCGCCCAGGTATGTATATCGGTGACGTGACCAACGGCGGCGCGTTACACCACTGCGTTTTTGAAATTGTCGACAATTCCGTCGACGAACACCTCGCCGGTTTCTGCACACAAATCGACGTAACCATCCACAACGACGGCTCTTGCTCGGTGGAGGACGACGGTCGCGGCATTCCGGTTAAAATGACCAAGCACGGCAAGTCCGGGGTCGAGCTCGTGCTGACAGACCTCCACGCCGGTGGTAAGTTCGGCCAGGGCGGTTACAAGGTGTCCGGCGGTCTCCACGGTGTGGGTGCCAGCTGCGTGAACGCCGTATCGGAGTGGATGGAAGCCGAAGTCCGCCGCGACGGCGAAATCCACAAGATCGCTTTTGCTCGTGGCGACGTCACGGAAAAGCTCCACGTGATCGGCAAGAGCCAGAAGAGCGGCACGAAGATCACCTTCCTCCGCGACCTGGAAATCTTCGTCACCGAGCACGAATATAAATACGACATTCTGGCCAAGCGCCTCCGCGAGCTCGCGTTCCTGAACCCGGGTATCATCATCAACTTCAAGGACGAGCGCGATGAGCGCGGAGAGACCTTCAAGTTCGATCAAGGCGCGGCTCAATACGTTACCTGGCTCAACCGCAACAAGCAGACGCTGACCTCCGAACCCGTTCAGTTCACCGGTGAAATCGCCCCCAAGGACGACGAGCCGGAAGACGTGATCACGGTCGACGTCGCGCTCCAGTATAACGACTCCTACAACGAGGCGATTTACCCTTACGCGAACTCCATTTTCAACGGCGACGGTGGCACTCACCTCTCCGGTTTCCGCACCGCCCTGACCCGCGCCGTCAACACCTACGCCAACGCCAACAAGCTGGTGAAGGACAAGGACCCGAAGATCTCGGGTGACGACGTTCGCGAAGGCCTGACCGCCGTCATTTCCGTGAAGCTCTTCAGCCCGAGCTTTAACAACCAGACCAAGGACAAGCTCCTCAACCAGGAAGTCGACGGCGTCGTGCAGCGCGTCATGGGCGACAAGCTCAAGCTCTACTTCGACCAAAACCCGAAGGAAGCCAAGCGCATCGTCGACAAGTGCGCCAGCGCAGCCCGCGCCCGTGAAGCAGCCCGTAAGGCCCGCGAAACCGTTCGCAAGAGCGTGATGAGCGGCGGTGGTCTGCCCGGTAATTTGGCCGACTGCTCCGAAAAGGATCCGTCCCTCTGCGAAATCTTCATTGTTGAGGGTGACTCCGCAGGTGGTTCCGCCAAGCAGGGCCGCGACCGCCGCTATCAGGCGATCCTCCCCCTCTTCGGCAAGCCGCTGAACGTGGAAAAGGCCCGCCTCGACAAGATGTTGAACAACAAGAACATCCGCCTCCTCATCACCGCACTTGGCACCGGCATTGGCACGGATGGCGATGGCGCGTTCGACCTCTCTAAGACCCGTTATCACAAGATCATCATGATGGCTGACGCTGACGTCGACGGCTCCCACATCATGACGCTTTACCTGACGTTCTTTTACCGCTTCATGCGCCCGCTCGTCGAAGCCGGCTATATATATATCGCGCAACCGCCGCTCTATAAGGTCAAGCGCGGTCGCAAGGAGCGCTACGTCGACAACGACGCCGAGATGGGCAAATTCCTGCTCGACGAAGGTGCCGAAGGCGTGATCCTCACCCGCCTCCGCGACGGCTTTGAATTCTCGGCCTCCAAGGTGGACAAGATGATCGAAACGCTGTCCCGCATGGAAGGCCTTCTCCGCGGCGTGACCCGCTACGGCTGCCCGGGCCACCTCTTCCTCGACCAGCACGACTCGGCTACGATGGATCTGCCCAAATACTTGGCGCGCATCCGCACCGGCAATCAGGAAGAATTCCAGTTCCTCCGCGACGACGAAGCGCGCAGCCGTTTCTACGTGGAGCAGGAAATCACCGAAGACATGTTCTCCGGCATGGTGGTTCGCGAAACCGAACTCAACGGCATCACCGTTCAGCAACGTCTCACGGTTCACGAAATCTACGAAGCGCCGCAGATCGCCAAGATCCTTCGTGAGCTGACCAAGACCGGCCTCGAACTGAGCCAGTTCAGCCCCACCGAAGAAGCGCGCTACACCCTGACTGAGAAGAAGGGCCAGAAGGGCGAATCCGTTCTGGAGATGTTCACGATTTTAGAGCTCGTGAACACCATCCGCGAATTCGGCCGCAAGGGTCTGACCATTCAGCGTTATAAGGGTCTCGGTGAAATGAACCCGAAGCAGCTTTATGAAACCACGATGGACCCGGAAAAACGCCGCCTGCTCAAGGTCGACGTAACCGACGCCGCCAAGGCCGACGAAACCTTCTCCATGCTCATGGGTGAAGACGTCCCCTCCCGCCGCGCCTTCATCGAAGACAATGCGCTGAACACCAGCTATCTGGACGTGTAGTTAGCGAGTTGCGAGTGACGAGTCGTGAGTTTCCAAACCACAGCTCGACCGCAACGCTCCGGCAGACTGAAACCCAACCATTTAAAAACTCCAAACTCCGAACTCGAAACTCGGAACTAAATACAGATGTATACTGATAAAGAACGCCTCGAAGCCCGCTCGATCACCGAGATCATGGAGACTGCTTACATCGACTACTCGATGTCGGTTATCGTCTCCCGCGCGCTGCCCGATGCACGCGACGGCTTGAAGCCCGTTCAGCGCCGCATCCTCTACGCGATGAACCAGATCGGTCTCGCGCACAACCGCCCTCACAAAAAGTGCGCCGCCGTCGTCGGTGAAGTGCTGGGTAAGTATCACCCGCACGGTGACCAATCCGTTTACGACGCCCTCGTCCGCATGGGTCAGCACTGGGTGATGCGTTACCCGCTGATCGACCCGCAGGGTAACTTCGGCTCCATCGACGGTGACCCGCCCGCTGCTTATCGTTACACCGAAAGCCGCCTGGCCGCCATCGCTGAAGAGCTGATGCGCGACATCGACAAGGAAACCGTCGACTTCGTCCCGAACTACAACGAAGAAACGACCGAGCCTTCCGTCGTCCCCTGCGGCCTGCCCAACTTGCTCATGAACGGCTCCACGGGCATCGCCGTCGGTATGACGACGAACATCCCGCCGCACAACCTTTCCGAGCTGACCGCCGCGATCAACCTGATCATCGATACCCCCAACTGCGACATCGATGACATCATGAAGGTCCTCCCCGGTCCCGACTTCCCAACCGGCGGCACGATCGCTGGCCGAAAGGGCATCGATCAATACATGCGCACCGGCCGCGGCATCGTTCGCATCAAGGGCACCGCGCACACCGAGGAGCTCAAGAACGGCAAGGAACAGATCGTCATCACGCAGATTCCTTACAACGTCAACCGCGCCAACCTCGTGACCAAGATCGCGGACCTCGTCCATGACAAGGTGCTCGACGAAGTCAGCGACCTGCGCGACGAGTCCGACGAAAATACCCGCATCGTCGTCGAGCTCAAGCGTGGCGAACCAGGGCGCGTGGTGATCAACAAGATCGCCAAGCACACGCCATTTGAATCATCCTTCGGCGTCATCCTGCTCGCACTCGACCAGCGTCGCCCGAAGCAGATGAACATCAAGGAAATGCTCGAATGCTACATCGAGCACCGCCGCGATGTCATCTACCGCCGCACACAGTATCTCCTACGCAAGGCTGAAGACCGCGCCCACATCCTCGAAGGTTACAAGATCGCGCTCATGAACCTTGACGACTTCGTCAAGATCATCCGCGCCTCCAAGAACCGCGACGAAGCCCGCGAGCGTTTGATGGAGAAGTATCCCATCACCGAGCGTCAGACCAATGCGATTCTCGACCTGCGCCTCTACCAGCTCACCGGCATGGAGCGCGACAAGATCGAAGAGGAATACCGCGAGATCATGAAGCAGATCGAATACTACCGTTCGATTCTCGACAACGAATCCATCCTCCTCGGCGTCATCAAGGACGAGCTCAACACGCTCACCGAGAAGTTCGAGAACCCGCGCCGCACGCAGCTCATCGCCGAAGAAGGCGAATTCCGCATGGAAGACGTCATCGCCAACGAAGGCTGCATCATCACGATTTCCCACAAGGGCTTCGTCAAGCGCACGCCGGTCAGCAGCTACCGCTCGCAGAAGCGCGGCGGCAAGGGCGTCATTGGCAGCGGTCAGCACGAAGAAGACTTTGTGGAACACCTCTTCACCGCTTCCACGCACGACTACATCATGTTCTTCATGAACAATGGCCGCGTGTATGTGGAGAAGGTTTACGAAATTCCGGAAGGCACCCGCACCTCAAAGGGCCGCTCGATCGTCAACGTGCTGCAAATGCAGAAGGACGAAAAGATTGCCTCGATGATCTGCATTAAGGACTTCGAAGACACCAACCACCTCGTCATGTGCACCCGCAAGGGCATCGTCAAGAAGACCAACCTCGCGGAATACCAAAACTACCGCAAGGGAGGCCTCATCGGCATTAAGATTGATGAAGACGACGAGTTGATCGGCACCAAGCTGACCAATGGCGAGAACGAGCTGGTCATCGTGACCCGCGAAGGCATGTCCATCCGCTTCCAGGAAACCGACCTCCGCGACCAGGGCCGCGCAACCCGCGGCGTCAAGGGCGTCACCCTGAAGAAGGCTGACGACGCCGTGAAGGCCATCGAAGTGGTCGACGAGAACGCCACGCTCCTGATCGCCGGCGAGAACGGAATCGGCAAGCGGACGGAATACTCGGAATACCGCACGCAAAGCCGTGGCGGCTCGGGCATCATCGCGCTCAAGACTGCCTCCAAGGTGGCCGGCGCGCTAAGCGTCCACGAAGGCGACGAGATCATGATGTTCACAGTCGGCGGCCAAGCAGTTCGCAGCCCCGTCAAGGATGTCCGCGTCATCGGCCGCACCACGCAAGGCGTCAAGCTGATCAACCTCGCAGACGGCGACAAGCTCGTTGGACTCTGCCGCGTGGTTGAAGTCGACGACGCAGATGCCGACGGCGACGTCACCGAAGAGTAATTCTTTAAAACACACCCAAATCAAAAGGCCGCTCAATCGAGCGGCCTTTTTTGTGTAAAAAGTACTTAATCATTCGAAAAGCTTACCTTGCATGGCTTCATACCGCTTTCTCTGCGCAGACATAAGCTTTCTCCCGAAATGCACTGTTGAGTTTTGACCAAACCTACTGGTGGGTCTCTCAACCTGAAGGGTTCACACCATATCCGAACAGGCATTAGAGAATTTTTTCTTTAATTAGACCGATTTAGTAGGCGCCTTTTTGTAAAAAGGTATTATCGTTATGAATCCATGAAGAACTTGGACATGGATTTACGGACTCGAATCATAGAGCTTCGCGTTCAGGGCTATAGCGCTGGTGAA
>JAVDPD010000032.1 GCA_031296935.1 Cerasicoccus maritimus | reverse complement strand
CTGGCGAAGTCTTGGGCAAATGCTACCCAAGACATCGCAGCAGTGAGTTCCTCGCTTTCCTGCGGGAGGTGGAAAAACCCTTGCCTCAACGCACCAAAGAAGACCCTTACGAAGTTCATCTGGTCATGGATAACTACGTCACCCATAAGGCCGAAAAGGTGAATGCATGGTTGGCAAAACGACCGCATTGGCACGTTCACTTCACGCCCACTTACAGCTCATGGCTCAACCAAGTCGAACGCTTCTTCGCAATCATTACCGACAAACAAATACGAAGGGCTTCATTCAACAGCCTCAAATCGCTCAGAGAAACTATCGAAACATTTATCACCAAATACAACGAGCAACCAAAGCCATTTAAGTGGACAGTGGACGCAAATCTGATCCTCGGTAAGGTTCAGTATTTATGTAGCAAACTTCGCTGTCACCACACTAGAGAACGCGACATAAATACAGTTTTCGCTCCCAGTGTTGAAGAGACTACATGAAGCTAAGGGTCGGGCGATTTTCGTGAGGAAAAGCTTCCTCCAGGAGAGGGGCTTTCGGGCGCGCAGTGACTGACGGATGGCGGTAAATTTGCCCCGTGTTACTGATCACCTGAATCGCGCGGTCGTCCCAAATTTCAAGCACGTAGGGATCGAGCTCGTTGGTGATTTCCATGTCCTCCAGCTTCTGCTTTTTGAGCCACTTGCGAATTGGCGGCAGGTAATCCTCGTACTGCGCGCGGGCCGTGAAAATCTTCACTTTGATGCCTTCTGAACGCCAGCGGCGCACACGCTCCATCATATCAGGAATCGGTTTGCCCACGTGGCCAATGCCACGCCAGGACTGAAACTTTGCCAGCGTTCCGTCGAGATCCACGCCGATCCAAGGCGTCGGATCGGGCTCGGGCCTATCAACAGGCGCATCAGCAGATTCGGGGGTGGGTTGAATTTGACTCATTGCGAAAATACGAACTGTGACGCTATCAGATCAGAAAGGGCACGCAATGCCTATTGTGCGGTCGGAATTTCCGGCACGCGGTCCATGCTCGCGCTGCGCGCCGCACGCACCGACACTCCCACGCTGGAAAACAGCATCAGTAGCGCCGCCACGACCGGGTGCAAAATACCCGCCGCCGCCAGCCCCATCCCGAGGAAGTTATAAGCGCCAGCGAACAACAAATTTCCCTGCACCGCGCGGCGAACTTTGCGAGACAAAGTAAGCCCGCGCGCAATCGGCGTCAGCGAATCGCCCATCAAAACCGCTGGAGATGCGGCGCGGCTGAGGTCCGCCCCCTGCCCCATGGCAATCGAGGCATCGGCATGGCTCATCGCTGCGGCGTCGTTCAGGCCATCGCCGACAAACACCACGCGCTCACCGGCTTGTTGCCAAGCCTGCACGCGTTGAAGTTTTTCCGTCGGGATCAAGCCGAAGTCTACCGCCACGCCAACCAGTTCACGCTGCATGGGCTCCGGGTCGCCCGTTAAAATCGAGAGCTTCACACCTTGCTGTTTCAAAGCCTCCAGCGCGGGAGCCAAGTCGGGACGCAACTGTTCGCTCAAGTCAAAGGCCACGGCCCATTCGCCATTGAGGCTGACCAGCACTTCGCGCTTGCTCCGCATGGTGCGGGTGCGCGTCAACACGCCGCCAGCCAGGCTTTCTTCCACAAAGTCGCGCGCGCCAATGCGCAGCGTTGCCTCGTGGCCATTGAGCAGGCGCACCACGGCGTCCACGCCACGGCCCGGATGCTGTGTGATCTCCAGCGGCTCGATGTCGAGCGGTTCGGTTTCAATCTTGGCCAAAGCACGGGCCACCGGATGTGGGCTCAGGCTTTCCACCGCCCGCACTGCGGCCAGCAGTTCGTTACTTTGCGATGCAAAGCTTGGCGCGACTTCGATATCTTCCACCTGCAGCGACTCAAAGCTGAGTGTGCCAGTTTTATCAAAAACAATGCGGTCAGCCTGCGCCAGCTGATCGCCAAAATCGCCGGTGCGCACGGTTAGCCCAATGCGCGAAAATTGCAGCAGCTGACTCCATACTGCAATCGGCGTGGCGAGCCCCAACGCGCAGGGACAAGCGACCAGCAATACGGCCATCGAGTTGAACAACGCCACCGTCCACGGCCCGGCCAACCACCAGCCCACAAACGTTACGGCGGCAATCGCCATCACGCTCGGCACAAACCAGCGCATCAGTTTGTCGGCCTGCACTTGAAGCTCCGACGGCTTGAGCCGCGCTTGCTCCACGGCTTCCAGCACGGCGTCGATGCGGCGCTCGCCAATCAACGCGCGCGGCTCGATGACAAAGGTTCCGTCGACCGAATACGAACCGGCCCAAACTTGGTCGCCCGGTTGGCGACGCGTTGGCGTGAGCTCACCAGTCACGGCGGTGTCCGTCATGTCTCCTTCGCCGGAGCGGATCACGCCATCGACGGGCACCGGTTCGCCCGGCGCAACCGAGATCGCCGAGTCCGTTGCCAGCTCGGCCACCGGCACACGGCGACGTTGCCCGCAGCACGTTTCCAAGTAAGCAAAGTCAAAGGCGTCCCGCAACTCACGCACGGCGTCCATCGCCCGTTGACGCGAGCGGGCACCAAGCGTTTTGCCCACCGTGTAAATGGCCAGCACGATGGCCACGACCTCGTAGTAAACCGAGCCCTGTCCAGTGAGCGTCGACGTCAGCGAAGCGCCCAGTGCGCCCATGGCGCTGATCAGAAACAACGCCTCGACGGTGATGCGCCTTTCGCACAGCGCGAGCCAGGTGTTTTTAAAGAGAGGCGGTGCCAGCAACACCAGCACCACAAGCGCGGAAATCAGCAACCCGATGTGCAACACCCAGTAGATCGGCTGCTCGGGCGTGAGCGGCGTGTCGTTGGTGTTGAGGCCAAGGCCGAAGATCATCCCCTGCCCCGCCATCACGGCAGCGATGCCCACCTTGAGCCACGCCATGGTCCAGGCGCGCTCGTCCGCCGTCACGCCGGGATCGGCGTCCGTGTGGCAACAACTGTTGGGCAATTCATCAGTCATACAACCCGCAAAACAACCACGAAACGCCCGCCTTGGCAATCACGCGCTGCGCATTACTCTCCGTCTGACGGAGCCGCATTCGCCGGCTTGATCACTACGGGCAAGCCCGGCCCGGCGCCGAGGTATTCCTTGGCTAGTCCATTCATCTCCTCAAGCGTGATCGTGCCGTAGTCACTGTCGAGCGTGCGCGCCCAGTCAAACTGCTGCGGATAGACGGTCGAGCCAGCCAGCACACGGCTAAGCCAGTAGCTGTTTTTGCGGACGTACTCCTCGATGTATTTCTGCAGAGGCAGCACCGCGCGCTGCAGCTCGTCATCGGTAATGTTGCCCTGCCCGAGGTCCACACCGAGATCGCGGATAATTTCCACCACTTCTTCGACCTTGTTCGGGTCGGCAAAGTTCAAGCCGAACAGATAGCCATAGCCGTCGTAGATTTCACTGGATGTGTTGCGCGCATAGGGGCTGTAGCCCTCGCCAAGCTTTTCACGCACTTCGAGGCGCAGACGGTCGCGGAACAAGCTCGCGAGCACGTTCAGGCGACGCGTGCGCTTGATGTCCCAGAAGTCCGTGGTCGGCCAGTAGACCGCCGCCAGCGCGCGCGGAATATCCGAATCGAACGTGTAAAGCTGCTGCTCGGTGGTCGTCGGAAACGTCACGCCCGTGCGCTCGGCCTTGTAAAGATTTTGCTTAGCCTCACGCTTCGGCAACGCGCCAACGGTCTTTTGCACAAAGCCCAGCGCAGTCTCGAAATCCACGTCGCCGACCATGCTCACTTCGAGGTAAGACTTCGTCAAAGCGGGCGTCAGCCAAGCCCGGAGCTTGTCCATACTTTGCGCTGCAAAGTCACTTTCCGTCGGAAAGCCAAAGCGAAAATTTCCACCGGTCAAAAACTTGTCGACCTGATTGCTCCACACGCCTTCGACGGTGCGGTGAATCTCGATCGCCATCTCGTCATAGGCCTTGCGTGCTTGGCGGGCCGCTTCTTCGCGGTAGCCTGGCGCAGTGAGGTAAGCAGCGAGCAGTTCCATTTCGCGCTCGAGGTCCTTCGGCGTCGTAGCGCCGGACAGCGAGAAGTTTTCTTCGCCCACCGAAAACGCACCGCCCACGGATTGCCCCGCCAACACGCGCTCCATTTCGTCGACGGATAAGGCTTCCAAGCCGCCGGAGGCAAAGGCTAGTTTGGCAAATGTTGCGATGCCCTTTTGCTCGGGATTCATCTCCAGCTCACCACCGCCAAAGCGTGCAACCACACCAACGGAGTTTGCTTCGAAATCGGTCTGCTTGAAGTTGAAGCGCACGTTGTTTTCAAAGACTACCTGCCAGATACCGAGGTCTTCGATGAACTCCTTGCTCACGATATTGCCGGGCTCACCAAAGTCCGTGTAAGGCCACGTCAACGCTTCGCCGACTTCGGGTGCCTCGACCGGCGTTGCGGCGCTCGCAGCAAAGGCTTTCTTGAGCTGGGCCTCGCCGTCTTCGAGCTGCAAATTACCACTCACAAAGAGGAAGCGGCCGCCGTCCTGCCAAACATCCTGCAGGGCCACCTGGGCCGAGTCGGGTGTCAACTGAGCCATGGCGGCTTTGGCGATTTCCAAGTCCGTTTCCGGCGATGTAAATACCTGATCGCGCGACATGCTGCGTACAATGCCCGCCGATAGATCACGTGACTTGCGGGTCGGCGCGGACTTCACCGCCTGCTCGTAATCGTTGATGATTTTGGCCTTCACTTCGGCGACTTCGGCTTCGGTAAAGCCATGCTTGAGCGCACGGCGCAGCTCCTGCTCCATGACGCCCACGGCGTCAGCCCATTGCTCGGGCTTGCAGGTCATGTCGACGCCACCGATTTCAAAAAAGTCGAGGTAGTCCCAGAAAAAAGCACTGCCGGTGGTAAACGGCGCGTTCTCCTTCTTGGCCAGGATTTCCAGGCGACGCGTAATGATGCGATTCGCGGCGCTGGTGATCAAATCACGCATACGGACTTCGCGACTGTCGGCCTGCCCGTGAAACGGGCGCAGCGTCATCAGAGAAACTTCGGTGGACGGCGCTTCGGGCTCCGAATGCAGCAAAACGGCGAGCTCGGGACTGGTCAGCTTACCCATATCAATCTCGGGCAGCGGCGCTTCAGGGTTTTTCAAGTCACCGAACATCGTCTGAATCGACTCGACGGTCTTGGCGACATCCACATCGCCCACAACGACCACGGCCATGTTATCCGCACGATACCAGGTTTCGTAGAAGGAAACAAACTCCTCGCGTGGGGCATTCTTAATGACCTCTTCCAAACCGATCGGGAAACGCTGCGGCATGCGCGCCTCGGGGAACAGGAACTCCCAGTAAGCCACAAACGTGCGGTAGCCCACGGAATCTCGGTCACGCTTTTCGGCGAGAATGACGCCGCGCTCATGCTCGATCTCCTGATCGCGCAGCAGCAGGCTGCCGGCGTAGTCCCGCAGTACTTGCATCCCTTCCTGAAATAGCTCGGGCGTGTTTTCGGGCAGCTCTAGCTTGTAAACTGTTTCGTCAAAACCGGTGTGCGCATTGGTGTCTGCGCCAAAGCTCATGCCGAGGCGTTGCAGGTATTCGATCAGCTCGCCGGGGGGATAATGCTCCGAGCCATTGAAGGCCATGTGCTCTAAAAAGTGCGCCACGCCGCGCTGGGACTCCGTTTCCTGCAGCGCACCAGCCTTGACGAGCAAGCGCAGGCTCACGCGGCCCGGAGGCTCGTTATTGGGCATGATCGCGTATTCCAAGCCGTTATCCAGCACACCGAAAGTGATCGCGGCGTCCGCGGGCAAATCCGAGGTCGGCTCCTTGGCGACCAAAGCCGCACTGAGGGCAAAAAGCTTAAAGAACAGGAGAAGAGTGGGTTTCCTTAGGGACTGCATAGGTAGATGTTTATTCACGCATAGTCAGGCCTCGTAAGCCAAGGCCTAAAACTTTGTGTTTCATTTGACGCTCAAGATGTTATCAAGTTCCCCTTTTGGCAAATTTCATTCCGCAATGATTCTCCTATACCGATTGCTTTTTCCATTCGTTTTCCTGATTGCGCTGCCCTACTACGGCCTGCGCATGTGGAAGCGTGGCGGCTACGGAAAAGACTTCGGGCATCGCTTTGGCGGAATTGACCAGCTCCCCGCGCCCAAGCCCGGCGTGAAGCGCATCTGGATTCAAGCCGTCAGCGTCGGCGAAATCCGCGCAATGCAGCCGATCATCGAGGGCCTGAACCAGCAGCCAAACGTCGAGATCGTGCTGACCACCACCACGAGCACCGGCTACGTCCTCGCCCGCGAACACTACCGCGACCAGTGCTTGCTCACGGGCATTTTCCCGCTCGATTGGTTCCCCTTTTCCTCCCGCAGTTGGCGCCGTATCGCGCCAGATATGGTCATTCTGATGGAGGCCGACCTCTGGCCTGAGCACCTGCACCAGGCCAAGAAGCGCAACGTGCCGGTCGTGCTGATCAACGCCCGCATGTCCGATCGCTCCTACCGCCGCTACCAGAAGCTCAGCAGCCCCGCACAATGGCTGCTCTCGCACCTCGACGCCGTTTACGCGGGCTCCAGTCAGGACGCCGATCGCTTTGCGCAGCTCGGCGTGTCAGCCGACCGCATCGAGACCACGGGCAACGTGAAATTCGACGTCGCGGTAAAGCCGATTCTCGACGACGCGCAGCGCAAGTCCCTCCGCACGGAACTCGGCTTCCCCGAGGACGCGCTCGTGCTGCTGGGCTCGTCCACCTGGCCGGGTGAGGAAATCACGCTCGCGCAAACCCTCGCCGAAGCACGCCAAAGCAACCCCAACACGCATTTGCTGATCATCCCGCGCCACGCCGAACGCCGTAAAGAAATCCGCCGCGACCTGGAGCAATTCGACTTCCGCTTTGCCTTCCGCACCGAAGAGAAAGTCGACGGCTTGCTCGATATCTACATCGGCGACACCACCGGTGAGCTAGCGATGCTAAGCCAAGTGGCCGACGTAGCCTTCATCGGCAAAAGCCTGCCGCCGCACACCGAAGGTCAGACGCCCATCGAAGCCGCCGCGCTGGGCATACCGATCGTTTATGGGCCGGGCATGGCGAACTTCCGCCGCGTTTGCCAGTCCCTCGAAGCCGACTCCGCCGCCCAACGCGCTGCGGATGCCAGCGACGCGAAGGCCAAGCTGCTGAAATTGCTCAACGAGCCCGAGCAGCGTCAAGCCATGCATGCGGCAGCCCAAAGCTGGCATACCAAAAATCGCGGCGCCGCCGAGCGCGTCGTGGCGGCGCTAAAGGCCCGCTTGGCTGGACTAAGCCTAAGCTAAGCCAAACTCCCCGATGCAACGGGACGTTGCCCTAGCCGAGGAGGTAGTCCGGATTGAGCTTGTGCAGTGACTTCGGAATGAAGATGCCGTCTTCGCGGATTACCTTGTTGTCAAAGTAGATTTCGCCGCCGCCCCAGTCCGGGCGCTGGATGTTGACGAGGTCCCAGTGCACCTGAGAGCGATTGCCGTTGTCGGCGTCTTCGTAGGCCTGGCCGGGCGTAAAGTGGAACGAGCCAGCGATTTTCTCGTCGAAGAGGATGTCGCGCATCGGGTTGAGCACGTGCGGGTTGAAACCGATGGCGAACTCGCCGATGTAGCGGGCACCGGCGTCACTGTCGAGAATGGCGTTAAGTTTGTCCTCGTTGCCGCTGGCCTTGGCCTCGACGATGCGGCCCTTCTCAAACTTGAAGTAAACGTTGTCGAACGACACGCCCTGGTAAACCGTCGGCGCGTTGTAGGTGATCTCGCCTTCGACGGAATCCTTGACCGGTGCCGTAAACACCTCGCCATCCGGGATGTTGTATTGGCCACCGCAGGTGACTGCGGGGATGTCTTTGATCGAGAAACGCAGGTCCGTGGACGGGCCCTTCAGGTGGACCTTATCCGTGCGATCCATGAGGCGCTTGAGCGCGTTCATGCCGGGAATCATGCGCTTGTAATCCAGCGTGCAGACGCGGAAGAAGAAGTCCTCAAACGCCTCGGTCGGCATGAGCGCCTGCTGGGCCATGGAGGGCGTCGGCCAGCGCAGCACGACCCACTTCGTCTCGTTGACGCGGTAGTTGAGCACTGGGCGCATGGCCTTCATATAGGCCTGCATTTGCTCGGGTGGCACGTCTGAGCTTTCGAAAATATTGTTGCTGCCGCGGATGGCGATGTAGGCGTCCATCTGCTTCATGCGGTGCATTTCAAAGTCTGCCACGGCCTCGAATTCCGCATTCGTTCCGTCGGTGATCAGCTCGCGCATGACGCGGGCGTCGCGCAGGGCGACAAAGGGCTGTGCTTTACGGGCGCGGGCCATGCGGCACAGCGCGAGAACGAAATTTTCGGGAATGTCGTAGGCGTCGATCAATACCTTCTCACCAGCCTTAAGCTTGGTGGAAAAGGACGTGAGCACTTTGGCTAAATCGATGTATCGCGGATCCATGCTGCCAGCGAACTAGAAACCGCCAGCGGGGAAAAGGAAAATCGTCACCCGTCTTGCGATTAACGCCTGGCCATCGTCGCCGTGCCGGAGTCAAACGCCGCCGTCGCAATGGCGGTTTGCGCCGTCAAACCGGGGTCACTGACTAGGTAATAGACGCCCTTGCTCTCGACGGTCACGTAGGCCAGCGTCTTGCCGGAGTAGCGGACGAAGACCACTTCGCGGCCTTGCAGCTTCAGCATGCCAAGCAACTCCACGGAGCCCATGTCCGCAAAGAGCTGCTTCGTATTTTCCATGACGCCCGGCTGGCTAAGTTGGGCAAGCTTGGTCTTTTGCAGAGCCGGATGCCAGTAGCTGACGATCTCGTCGATGCCTTCAGTCTTCAGGCTGCGGTGGTAATTGATCGCTGCCCGAAAAGCGGTGTCGTTCGCGTCGGTAGGATCGGCGTCGATGGACTTATCCGTGCCCGGAGGAAACAGAAATCCCTGCGCCTGAAGGACGGCCTCCCCGCCCTGCATATAAGGCTTCAGCTGAGACTCATTAAGCCCCGTGGCGCTGGCGGGTGCCTTGAGTGTGCATTCAAAGAGCGGAACGTCAGCCATCGCCAACGAGCACGCAAAGAAGAGAACTGCCGTCAACCAACGCATCATTTAACCGCGGCGGATTTCCGAGCCCGAGAAGCGAACGTGAACGCGGACCACGCGCTTGGTGCGCGTTTCGATTTTGAAGGTCTTGGGGTCGACTTTATGCGGAATTTCTTCCAGCTGGATGTCGACCGTGGCGTAGTAGCCGCGCTCGGAGAAAATATCGAGCAGCATGGCCGTGGCCAACGGATGGTTAAACACCTCGTGCTCGCTGTTGACGATCGCGTAACCTGGAATCGAGTGACGCTCGATGATCGGCATGAACTTATCGCCGACGAGCTTCACGATTTCGCAGAACACCTCGCCCTCCTGCTGCTGGTAGCTATCGAGACGCTTAACCAGTTCCTGGCGCGCGTGCATAATGATCTGGCTGGCCAGCGGTAGGTGTGAAAGCGTGTCGAAGGTCTCCTGCTCCAGCTCCAGCGTGCTCTGGTATTGAAGCTCCTTAATCACGCGCTCACGGACCTTGTCGATGGAACCGTAGGCGTTGACGTAGTGGTAGTGGAAAACTTCACGCAGTGACTTCAGCGCGTCGTAGGTCACATCCTTAAACGTGCGGTAACGTCGGCGGGCAGCGTCCTCATTAAGGTCCGTTTTACGGATTTCCTTGAGCTCGCCCATACCGGAGGCCTCGACTTCGCGGTTGTGCTCGGCGGCTTTTACACCACGCAATAACTGGCGCTTGATGCTCTCGTCCTCATCGATGAAGAGCACGATGATGTGAAACTGAGGCTTGGGAAAACGGCTGCTGATCAGCGTATCGCGATACTCCGAGCGCATTTCGTTGAGACGATGGTAGAGCAGCTTGAGGCACTCCACCTGCACCTTCGAGCGGGGGTAACCATCGACCACCACCCCACTCTGGAAACGTTGGTCCAGCAGGGCTTGGAAGACGAGCAAGGTCACTTCCTTGTCGCCCACGAGCATCCCGGCGTCGATGCGCTTTTTGGCCTCGGGGCTCTTCAGGAGTTCGCTGACCACGATCGGCGCTTCCGTAAAGTCGCGGAACTCCATCAGCGTGCGCGTGTGGGTGCCCTTACCAGCGCCGGGGGCACCATTGAGCCAGTGAATTTCCTTGGGGAAAATCAAATTTTCGCGGCCGTATTCCTGCTCAAGTTCATTCCAGACAGAATTAAAAATGAGCTGGGCGTCTTTAATCTCGAGGTCCTGGGGGCGCTGGGCCTCGGCATTATTTTTCGGTGAAGCGGCCCGGCTCGAAGCCGGTTTCTCGTCCTTGGCGGTGTCAGCAGAAGCCATATCGTGTTCGGGGGATCTATTGAAAACGGGGTTGTAACATAAGATTTGTTTCATGCCAGCCTAAATCGGCAGAATGCGCCACTTTGGCCAACATCGCTCCATAGCCCTGCCCTACCACCTCTTTCAATTCCGCTGCGGATTCCGCTTTTCATTCGGTCAAGATGCTTCATGGTGGTCGGGGTACCTGCATGGACCTGACCTTTAAAGAACGCTGGAAGCACCGCATGGAGCGCCTAGAGGAATTCATGATCGACGTCGCTTTCGACCGTCGACATGGCCGGGTGGAGACTCTGGTCGCGGGCTTGCTTCGCGGGCTGTCCATGATTTTCAGCGGCATCGCACAAACGCGATTCTTCCTTTACCGCAAACGCGTGCTGCGGGACCAGCCCCTCGGCTGCCTCGTGGTCGTCGTCGGCAACCTGACCGTCGGCGGCACCGGCAAGACACCCGTCGTGGAGAAATTTGCCCGCTCGCTCAACGAGCGCGGTCGCAAGGTCGCCATCCTCAGCCGCGGCTACGGCAGCAAGAAAGAGCCCGGTTACAAGCGCTTCATGCGCTGGATTACCCACCGCCAGGCACCGCCGCCCAAGATCGTCAGCGACGGCAAAACCGTCATGCTCGACTCCCATGTGGCCGGCGACGAGCCCTACATGCTCGCCCGCAATTGCCCGGGCGTCGTCGTGCTCGTGGACAAAAACCGCGTGAAGGCCGGCGAGTATGCCATCCGCCATTTCGGCGCGGACACCCTGCTCCTCGACGACGGTTTCCAATACCTGCCGCTGCGTGGGATGATCAACCTGCTCCTCGTCGATAAGAACAACCCGTTTGGCAACCAAAACCTGCTGCCCCGCGGCATCCTCCGCGAGCCGGTGAAGCACCTCCAGCGCGCGAGCTACATCTTCCTGACCAAGAGCGACGGCGTGCCCGACCCCGAGCTCGAAGACCTGATTCACCAGCACAAGCCGGACGCCGAGCTCATTGAGTGCACCCACCAGCCGAAGTACATTCAGACCGTTTTTGGCGACGAACAAAACCCGCTTGAATGGCTACGCGGCAAACGCGTGGCGGCCTTCAGCGGCATTGCCACGCCCGAGAGTTTTGAGGCCTTCTTGACCCGGCTCGGCGCGACGATTGTCTTTAACCGACGCTTCCTCGACCACCATAGATTCACCGCGTGGGAGATCGAGCAGTACTTCGACGAAGCCAACGAAGCGCAGGTGGACCTCGTCATCACGACCGAAAAGGACGCCGTCCGCGTGAAAGAAGACTGGGTGCCCGCGCAAGCGCCATTCTACTTCCTGCGACTGGAGGTGGAAATTCTCCGTGGCGTGAAGGACTTTGATGAAGCCGTGTCCCGCATTTGCTTCCCGAAGCGCACGGTCCACACCGGCACGCGCTCGCCGTTCGCGCAAGGCAAGAAGACTGGGTAGCGAAAAGGCAGCAGAATCGCGCTGATAAAAAGAGACTTTCGCTTTAGCCAACACTCTGATAACTCCTAGAAGCCAATGGCTGCTGCTTCCAAACCATTCTTTCGCACCGAGTTAAGTCTCATCGTCGGGCTGATCACGGCCGTGCTTTTCCTGATTTTTGGCAAGGCTTGGCTGGAGGATTTATCCAGCATCCCCAAAGTGCTGGGCTTGTTCGTGTGGTTATTTGCCGTGATGCTTTGGTCGAGCTTTGGCGTGGTGCGGCATGCCGACTGCCTCGCGATCAAACTCGGGGAGCCCTACGGCACGCTGATCCTGACGCTTTCCGTGATCACGATCGAGGTGATCATGGTGTCAGCGGTCATGCTCACCGGCTCCGAAAACCCGACACTCGGCCGCGACATGATGTTCGCTGTGGTGATGATCGTACTCAATGGCCTCGTCGGCTTGTCGCTGTTCATCGGTGGCATCAAGCACCACCAGCAGGAGTTTAATCTCCAAGGTGCCAACGCTTTCTTGACCGTACTGATCCCGCTCGCGGTCCTTGGACTCCTCCTGCCGAACTTCACTCAGGCCACCGAAGCCGGAACGTTTTCTTTCGCGCAAAGCATCTTCATCATCGTCGCGACGGTGGCGCTCTATGGGGCGTTTCTGGCGATTCAGACGATGCGCCACCAGCCGTTCTTCATGTCCCCGGCTTCCCTTCGCGGCGACGAAGACGACGACCACCACCACGACTTTGTGATCCGCAGCGTGCCTTACCACATCGTGCTACTGATCCTTTCCATGCTGCCCATCGTGCTGCTCTCGAAGAAAATCGCGGTCATCATCGACTACGGCATCGCCGAGGCTGGCGCGCCCGCCGAGCTGGGCGGTTTCCTCGTGGCAATTCTCGTGCTCGCGCCCGAAGGCATGGCGGCGCTGCAAGCCGCTGCGCAGGACAGACTGCAACGATCAATGAATATCTGCCTCGGCTCAGCGCTGGCAACCATCGGGCTGACCGTGCCCGCGGTTTTGATCATCGGCATGGTTACCGATAAAACCGTTGTCCTCGGCCTTTCGCCCGTAGGCGAAATCGTGCTCATCCTGACGCTCGCAGTTTCGGCGATCAACTTCTCCAACGCCAAGACCAATATGGTACAGGGCCTGGTACACATCATCCTGTTTGCGACCTACTGCCTGTTGATCTTTGATTGATCTCAAAACGGCTGCTAATGTTTAGCCGGAAACTAGTGTTTGGGCTTTCGCGTGCAGTCAGCTGCCAGTAAGGTGTCCGTCATGACAGTAGAGGAACGCTTTGCCAAACACCTGGATCAAACGCCCAGCATTCACTCGGACGCCTATGTATCACCGCATGCGACTGTGATCGGCGACGTCACACTGAAGGCCAAGAGCAGCGTGTGGCCCGGTGCGGTGCTGCGTGGGGACATCAACTCCATCGTCATCGGCGAAGGCTCCAACGTGCAGGACGGCAGTATCGTCCACCTGGCGGACGACTACGGCGTTGAAGTCGGCGACTACGTGACCATCGGCCACCTGGCGATGATTCACGCTTGTTCAATTGGCGATGAGTGCTTGATCGGCATGAGCAGCACGATACTCGACGGCGCGGAAATTGGACCCAACTGCGTGGTCGGCGCGAAGGCGCTCGTCACCAAGGGCTTCAAAGCGCCAGAAGGCTCGGTGATAATGGGCGTTCCCGGCAAAATCGTTAAAGTCATGAAGCCGGACGAGATGGCGAAACTCCGCGCATGGGCGGAGAAATACGTGAAGGTCAGCGCCGCCTTCAAACAGCGTGGTCTCTAACTCGGCCTACACTTTGCCTTCTTTGCGCCAGCGGTAGAGCGTAGTCGGGTGGATGCCGAGCTGGGAAGCCGTCCATGAGAGGTCTCCCCCGCTCTCTTCCATCAGACGGCGGGCGTATTCAAATTTCTCGCGTTTGTTGAGCGCACGTCGTGGAAACGGGCTGTGCGACGAGCCATGAAACGGATCGGCGGTGCTCCGGCGCTCATGGCTTACGCTAACCATAGTGCTGGGCTTGGGGGCAGTGTCCTCCGGCGGCTTGGGCTCGTTCCACCAGGTGCTACGCATCACGGGACCATCATAGTAGATAGCCATGCGCTCAATAGTCTGCCGCAATTCGCGCACATTACCTGGCCAACTGTAGCCCTGCATGCGGAAGGTCAACTCCGGCTCCATCGACTCAAAATTCTTCCCCAGGCGCACGGCTGCTTTTTCTAGAAAAAGTAGCGATAAATCCGGAATATCTTCAGGGCGATCGCGCAGTGGCGTTGAATTGAGCACGACTTCGGAGAGACGGTAAAATAAATCCAGGCGGAATTCTCCCTTCTGCGACTCAGCCTGGAGGTCACGATTCGTCGCCGAAACCACGCGAACTTCTGACACGTATTCCTTCGTGCTGCCCACACGACGGGCGCGACGAGTTTCCAAAAAGCGCAAAAGCTTGGGCTGCAAACTCAGCCCCAACTCGCCAATTTCATCCAAAAACAAGGTGCCGCCAGCAGCTTCTTCCACCAAGCCAGGTTTGTTTCGTGAGGCACCAGTAAAGGCACCCTTTTCTGCGCCAAAAAGCTCGCTTTCCATCAGCTCGGCTGGAATCGCTGCGCAGTTGACCGTGACAAACGGCGCACGGCCTGATGCCTCGTGAATGGACTCTGCAACGAGCTCCTTGCCCGTGCCTGATTCCCCCATGATCAGCACCGTCGCATCCGTTGGGCCGATGCGTTGAATCTGGTCGCGCAATGTTTGCATAGCCTTCGAACGGCCAACCATTTTGCGGTCGTCCACTTCGCCCTGCGCGCCGTAAAGCTGCCACCAAAGATCTTGCGCCTGTGCGGCGGAGTCAATGGCCTGCTTCCAGCGTTCACGGGACTCCAGGAGATCGACTACGTCATGCGCGCCGTCGCGCACGGCGTCAACGATTTGCCGGGTGTTCAAGCCCTCGCCATATACGAGGTAAAAACGGCTCGCACGCGCGAGCTTAACGCGGTTTTCCGGCCAGTCTTCGGTGGTAAACTCACTCGATGAGACGATATGGACAACATCCAATGAAGTGTTATCCAGAGCACGAATGCGGTCAAAGCGCTCAATCTGAAGGTGGTAGCCCAAAGCTTGCAGGTGTTGAAGCAAGCTGACGGGAATTTCTTCGGATGATAAAACAGATAGACGCATGGAACGCTGCGAGGTGCCAGTTCATCACAAGCGATTGCCAGCCTGCCAAGAACTGGCCCAGACAAAGGCCAAATTACTTGGGCGGAGGCGGAGGCTTCTTAGGTTGGCGCGGCTTTGCCCGCTTCCCAGCCTCAGTAGCGGCATCCCCCTTGCCTCCAGGCGGCGCCGCGATGGGGGGCTTGGAAACCGGCTTGGGAGCAGACTTCGGTTTGGCGGGCTTCGCGTTTTTACTCGGCTTAAGCACAAAGAGGTAAAAGGCAACTGCGCCGCCAAAGAAGGCGACAATGCCCAGGCCAATCATAATCAGGACAACCGGCGAAGAGCCTTCCTCCTCTGCGCCTGCTTCGGCCGCAGGAGCGTCAGTCGCAGCAACCTCACCACCCGAGGCAGCAGGCTTCTGAGACGCTGGCGCCACAGCAACGGCATCCCACGTGGAACCAATCCTAATTTCGTCCATCAACACGCTACCAGCGTCACCACCGTAAAGCGAAATCGTGCAATTGGTCGCCAAGAATCCCGTCCAATCACTCACCTGCACATCCCAACTAATTTTGGAGTCTGACGACGGAACTTGATCTCCGGGTGCGAACACCTCCATCTGGACTACATCTGCACGGTTGGCGTGCGTGATAATTTTGCCCACGACGAAATAGGTGGTGTCTTCCTTAAACTCTTTGGTGCTGTATTCGCGGGTTGGCTGCGGGCTGGCGGCGCAGGCGAAGAAGCGTGGCTTGCCGGAAACCGAAGAATCATCCACACCAAATTGCAGACGGTGGCTGCTGCCGTTGGTGAAGGCAAAGGAGAGCTGGCGCACGGGCGTGGTGCTCTTCTTGGCGTGAATGATAAAGCTCACGTAAATGGGCTTGTTATCGAGCGCGGTGTCGAACTGGAAGTTTGGATCGATGGTCGCATAGGCGTCTAACCATTCGCGCGCCCAGCTCAGCGCGTTACCTTTTGTCCTGAAGGGGAAAGCCGATCCCTGCGTGGGGATGCTCCCATCGACGATTTGGATATTGTAGGCGTAGGGTGAGCGCGAGGGATGGGTGTCAAACTCCGAAAAGTATTTTAACGGTTTTCCGTCCGGACTCTTGTTGGTCACGGGCCACAGAGCAGGTGACTGCTTCATGACCGGATATTCAAATCCTTCATAAGCCATCAACTGGGCATTAACAACCGAAGGAGAACACAGCGCGAGCAACGCCAAATAAACGAACAATGAGGTTCGGCTTAGCATCGATATTTCAGGTGGATTACAGATTAAGGAGTTTACGAGTTGTTTAAATAACTGGAACAAGAACAATAAGGGAATTGTATAGATGCAAACCTGTTCTGACTAAGTTTTGCATCAGATATTTAAATATTATGGTATTTAATAAAATCATCCAATGATTGGATACAGTAATCCAAGCCCTGCCTGCCCCAAATCATACAGAAATCCTGACACCCACGGGAACCCCCACTTGCAATTTCATCTCAAGCAGAATATACGCAAATCTTCGGAATGACACCATCTTCAATTAGCCGGCTCCTACAGCTCGTTTGCGCATTGGCCATTATACTGACTCCAGCAATGGCCAGGGAGCCCATCTGGACTCACGAAGAATTCCCACTCAAGCATCAAGTCGACCAACAAGACAACCTCCCAGTCCGCATATTGCCGGATGACGTCGCCCCCCCTCCGATTTCCTCCGCTGCTCTCGAAAAGATGAGTCGCTACTGGCTAGAACTCATCAGCGATTACCAACTACCCGGCGCTGCGATCGGCATAGTTCAAAGTGATGGCCTCGCTTACCAATTGTGCGTGGGCAAGCGAAACGTGCGTGAAGAAGCAGCCATCGATGCCGATACCCTCTTTAATCTCGGCGAAGCCACGCTAGCCTTCACCACCTTGTTGGCGTCCACCCAGGATCGTCCCGACAACGCCATTTTTGATCGCCGTGCAGCTTCCATCAGCCCGCTCTTCCGCATGACCGAGCCACAGGCCCAACAAAAGTGCCGAGTGAGAGACTTGATCGCGATGGATGCCGGTGTGCCCTCCTACACTGACAAGATTCTGGACCCGCGGTGGTCCCAGCCAGAAGACGTATTCGCCCTGCTCGGCCAAGCGCCCGTCATGTCCCAACCCGGCGAGCATTACCGCAAAAGTAAGATCTGCGCCACAGTCGGTGGGTATCTGGTAGCCATGACCGTCGGCAATCAACGGCGCAACCTTTACAGCAACTTTATCGACGTTACCCAAAAGATGCTGCTGACTCCACTCGGCATGAACCGCAGCACTTTTTCTCCACGTCAGGCCAAAGAACTCGGCAACGTCGCCACCGGGCACCAATCCGCAGACTTCAGTTATAACCCGGCCTACATCGAGGAACTGGAGCGAAACCCACTCGCACCGCTCAACGGCATGAAGACTTCGCTCAATGATGCCTCGCACTGGCTGCAAACGGAGCTCAATCAGGGCATCACTCCAACTGGTCAACGCTTAGCCATGCCGGTCAGCGTCCGTGAGCGCTGGCAGCCAGCCGCCGTCCAAAACTCCGCTCACCGCGGCTTGGGCTGGACGCGCCAATACCATGAGGAAACGGAAATTATCCTGGCTCAAAGCCAGTATGGGCTACAATCCGCCAGTATCGGCATCTACCCAGCCTACCGCACAGGCTTCATCGTCTTCACCAATGCAGGTGATGAAGACGCGCAACGACTGCTACAGGCTGTCGCCCTTGGCATGGCGGAAGTCCTCAAGGAATCGAGGCAATCAGTCGTCACTCCCTCACTGGCACGTGAGGCTGGCTCTCCTCAGGAAAGCCGATCCAATTAGCCAAACCACTGTTAAGTAAGCACTTAACATCCACAGCATGACACAGATGCCAAGCAGATTTTGATCAAGCTTGGCGTTTGCTATCCTTGCAAAGTCTGTTATAAAAGAATGTCTACTTACTAAATTTCCTACGCGACTAGGATCTACGGAACTGCAAAAAGGGTCTGTAGATTCGATCATGCTAGCCTAAATGAACATCCTTTTTCTCGAAGACGAAGTCGAGTTAAGCGCAATCGGTGTAGAGCAATTGCGCAATTTGGGGCATTCCGTGTATCCCGCTCTAGACTTGGCTGAAGCTCGTCAGATCGTGGAGGAGAACTGGCAATCGATCCACCTAATCATGGCGGACCACCGTCTACCTGATGGACGCGGCATTGATTTTCTGATGGAGGTTAAGCAGCTATACCCGCGCATCAAGCTGGCGGTAGTTTCTGGCTGCCTGACACCGGTCGATGAGGAAACACTCCGCAGTGCCCAAATACCGTATTTTACTAAACCCCTGCTCTACCGTCAGGTGATCAAGAAGCTGCGCGAGCACTACATGATCTCCACCAAACCGCCATTTAAGAAGTCGAACACTCCACCGTTGGTCCCACCTTCCCCTCCGCCAGCTGGCAAACGACGACCTCCCCCCTCGCTGACAACCAAGCCGGAGCCTCCGCAAAAGCCTTTCCGCTCGCCTCAAGAAACTCGCCCCGTTTACCAAGAGCCAGAACCGCCACCACCCACACCCCCGCCCAAGGGCAATACGGCCAGTGGCTTACTTGCCGCAGCTGGACTCGACGGCACCCCGACGCCCCCTAAACGCAAGGGCCTGACTTCCGTCATCTTCAAAAAGCTGACGCGCAAGGATGATTGATTTCGGCTTTCCGAAAGAAACCTCAAGCTGCCTTGCTAGACACGAAAAATCACTACGGCCTGATCAGCCAAGTTAGATGAAAAGTGCTCTAATTAACCGCCAAAGAAGCCGTCAATAAATTGGTTGTAGGTGCCGAGGTTTGGGTCGTTGTCAACGAGTTGAGTATTTGGATCGCGAATTGGGCGATAGCCAGAGGTGGAGAAAGGCTGATTCGGAAGCGTTTCATTGGCTAGGGACTCGTCGTAGTGGAACGGGCCAGGCTTACCGTTGAATGTTGCATTGTAGGCAAGCAGTGCGCCAAAGGTGCCGCCTTTGCCACCGCCACCGTTGGAGACAAATTTTGCTTCAGGTGCGTAGACCACGCCGACAAAATCGACGTTGCCGTTAAGCGTAACAGTTTGGCGGTCGGCGTCCGTCATCGTCTCTTCGTCGAACTCTTGGGTCGCGTAGAGTGTGAGGTTCTTCGGGCGGCCTAGATTGTTGATCGAGGCCGTGCCACTGACCGTAAAGTCACCAGCAAAGTAGATTGTCACCTTGCCGTTTGCCGTGACAACCGGATTACCACTGATGGTGATGTCTCCATCAGCCACAATGACAGTTGGTCCATCAAATGTCACGTCCCCCAAGTCGAGGTCCTCAGAAATATGATAATACTCAGGGGCGCTCGTAGTGCCCCCAATGCTGATGCCCGTGAACGCATTGGCAGCTTCAGCACCAGCCTTCTTTGCTTGGCCAAGGCCCTTGTTATTATCTTTAGCAGCAAAGGCGGCAACAGTAACCGTAAGCCCCAGTCCCAATAGTAAAGTTGTCGTGATGCGCCCGGGATATGCTTTGTCGTGCTTACTCATGTCGAAAGGATGTATGGTTTTGCTAAAAACTACTGCGCCATATCGTTATATCACTAGTATCTGGAACTGTAATTACAGGGAATTCAGCATTAAATCCATCCTGAATTCCACCAGTTATTTGAATCGCTTTGCTAGCATCGATATTCACAGCATCTTCGACGCCACTTCGAACCTGCCCCCGAATATCCGTCTGCGGCCCGAAAACAACTTTGATATCTTCTGATTCTGAGACCGTTGCTGCTGTCGCATTTTCACGTTCCATGTTCGTCGCTGGAACGCCGTATGTACCAACGGAAGAATCGTAACTGTCCATAAGCGAATTATAATTCAGCTCATTTTTCACCACGATTCCACGAAAGGGCGGGCTCAGTTCAGCAATGAAAGAAATGACCTTTTCCGCGCTGTGGCTGGTCCGGGTATCGGTGACGACCGCCTTGCTGTAAACTGCGTATTGATGGCTACTGGCATTTTCATCTGGCTTACTCACCACCACACGAATAACCGCCTGCTGCTCCCCCGCGTAGATATCATCGGTGCTCTGCTCAGCGTCTTCGGGCAAACGAATTTCGCGCACCCAATATTCGTCACCGTAGTAATCGTCGCCAACCTTCCATCCGTCCTGATACCAACCGGTTTCATCAAAGCGATTGTTGTTAAGCGACCACATAACTTCATCGGCCCCAGCCTCGGCTGCCGCATAGGCGACGTTGTAGAGGCGATTTTGAACGCTAGACTCGTAGTCATTGACAACCATAGGCATCAGTGAACTAAGTACGATGAAGACAAACATCGAAAAAAGAAAAGCCGCAATCAAGGCAGAGCCTCGCTTTCGATAGAAAGCAGTCAGTCGGGCAATGATCTGTTCTTTGGGCTCCATATTAATTTCGTGAGGCAACACGGGTACTTAGCGTTTTCGCGTAGTCGTGGCCTCCGGCTGTCCGCGTAGAAGTCAGTGTAAGATTAAAAGTCGACGATGCTCCTGCGCGCTCGACATTAAATTCGGTCACGCCTTCGAGCAGGCGGGTATTTTGATTAGCCAGTAATTCACCACTTGAAGAAAATTCTGCGTAAACTCTGCGCAAAGTCTGATCTTCGCCCACGGAGTAAATAACCTCAGTGCTACTCGGGGTTTCGCCATTCGCATTTTCGATACATGGTAGGTAAATCGTCACCGTGGGATGAGCGCCATCCTCATTCGCACGCTCATCGGGCTCTATAATATCGATTGAGCTCAATCCGCGAAAATCATCGGTTATCCAGTTTAGTGCATAACGAAACTCGCGGTCGAGATCCGCTTGTGTGGCCAGACTGTAGTGGACACGGCTAAATCGGATCATTGCGGAAAAACCGATTGCAAAAACCACCAGCGCAATACTGGCACCAATCAAGACCTCGACCAAGGTAAGACCTTGGCGAGGTGAGTGATTGCGAACTGGGGCTTGTTTAAGCACTGATTCCGTATTGAGTGATGAAAGTAACCATGCGCGCCTGTTGTGTTTTACCGCGCGCATCCGTCCAGTTGACTTCCAGGATAACTTGCAATTGGTCCTCGCGGCTTTCGCGCTCCGAGACATAAATCACGGTCGAAAGGCGATTGTCCGCCAGTGGGGTTACAAATGACGCACCATCTTCCAGCGCCAACGCATCATCCCAATCCATGCCACGAACCCGCTCCATTTCAGTGAGCAGCATTTCATTAGCAGAAACATTGAGGCGGCTATTTTCCGAGGCCAGCATAGCCGGACGCAGGGCCGCAAAAGCAGAGCCCATGACCATTGCGACCAAAGACATTGCAACCATGACTTCTACCAGCGTCATGCCGGCATAGGGCCATCCAGCTCTATTGTTTTTATTCATTTGCCAGTTACCTCATCGGGCCAACTGGTGCGACATTAATAACTTTCTTAATCAAGAGCAAGAAGCCATTGATATAGAAATAGTAAAATAATAGGACGGATCAGAAATTTGCATAAGACAATCATCTGAAAACACTGAGATAGTGTCTTCGCCCTATAATCATTTGTCAATCCTAGGATTTATGCTGGATGGAATTACTGACTAGAATTTAGCGAAAAAGGATTCATAAGTCCCATAATCCGCATTTCCGTCAAAATCATCGTTCGCTTTCACGATTTTGTAGTCCTCCATGTACATGGCATCCTCAGACAGACTCATGTCCTGCAAAGCCTCATCATAGTTTAGGCCATTGAACAAGTGATTGGTTGAACCTTGTCCATTGTTTGTGATGGTATTGGCAATGACAGCCCCAAACATGCCCGAGGTTCCCTTGATTCCAAAATCAGCATCAGGCGCATAAATGACTGCGGACAAGCCAGCGTTGCCACCCAGAGAGATACTTTGCCCCTCACCGCCGGTTCCATAAATCATGAAGTTAGCCGGAGCACTCAGCGTATTCACGTCGGCATTCCCCTGGAGCGAGACGGCCCCTTTCGCATACATTTGCAGCGAAGAATTGGGCGCAATCTGAATATCACGGTTTTTAAAATCGAAACTGCCATCCGCAACAATTACTGCGTGGCCTTCGATTCTGACCGCATTGGACAAAGAAAAGTCACCCGAAAAGTGTATCAACGTCGGATTATCCGCTGTGCCTGGCGCATAAATTGTCGTAACCGCATTGGCTCCATTTCCCGTTTTCGTCGAGTAGAGCTTGCCCGTGACTGCATCACCAGTCGAATCACCCGCATTTCCGCTTCCAGCGCTACCTCCCGTATCGGTTCCGTCACCAGCTCCCGTATCTGTGCCGGTGTCGGTTCCTGTATCCGTGCTGGTGTCGGTTCCTGTATCCGTGCTGGTGTCTGTGCCAGTGTCGCCTCCCGCGTCTGTGCCAGTGTCAGCTCCCGTATCTGTATCTGTATCTGTATCTGTGCCGGTGCCAGTGTCGGCTCCCGTATCTGTGCCGGTATCAGTTCCGGAATCGCTGTTGCCGTTGCCATTACCGTTGCCATTACCGTTGCCATTACCGTTTCCGTTGCCGTTGCCGTTATTCTTGTCCTTCTTGGCTTCGACGTAAGGGATTGATGCAACCAGGAAAAAAGCGATAAAAGCTATCGCAAGGCGGTGGTAGAATCTGGAAGTTTTCATACGCAAGCGAGTTGGGAGGTTATAGCGACAAGTTAAAATAAGCCCGGGCCATTGTTGCTACTGGCGCTCGGATGATCTACCGAAGGGAAGCTGGCGGTATAGTTTGAAGTCTGATTATTGATGGTGCCGTTGTAAGAAACCGCATCACTAAAGACGTTCGCACCGGTCAATACGTTACCAATCACAAACGCAATCATGTTAGCCTGAGTCTTCTGGTTGGAGCTGGACAGGACAATCGAGTTATTATCCGTGCTCAACGAACCGACAACGCCATCGCTATCGCGGTTGTTCAGCGCATCGATAATTGTTGGATAATCGTTCGTATTCACGGCACCCAAAATCGTTCCACTGCCCAGATTCAGCGAATCTTTCGCAATGAAACCCACGAAGGGCTTTAGCTGGTCGGTGTCGACTTGAATAATTTGGTTCAGGTAGTCATTACCTTCGTGATCCATCACAATGCCCTGCGCCATGACTTCCAATTGCTGGCCAGGAACCGGCTCCTTGACGGCCACTTTAGCGTAGCCCGTATAACCTGCTCCTAGGTCAACGCCATCAAAGGCGACACGGCGCACATAGTAGGTGTCGCCATCTGGCCCGGTAATGGCGGACCAATCCCCGTCATTTTTCCAAGAGTCAATATCCCAACGATTACGGTAGGCGGACCAGATGGCCTCTTCGCCACCCGCCTCAGCCATCGCGAAGGCTGACGAATACAAGCGGTTGCGCACGGAGGTTCGGTAATCACTGATGTAGCTCGGCAGCATCGTTCCAATAATCAGAAACGCGACCATTGCACAGATAATGGCGGCCAGCAGCATGGATCCGCGTTGAGTAGATTTGCAGTGTCGAATCATCATAATTTAGTTCCTCATTCGGAAGCTGACATCGCGATCGAGCGTGATATTGCGATCCCCCACATCCTTGCTGAAGTTGATGTAATAGCTGACCGTATCGCCCGATTGCTTCACCGAGAAGTTGGATACGTTACTCAGGATCATGTTGTAGTCCCCTGTCCCCTCTGCCCGCATCAGTTCCTGAGTCTTGGAATTATACTGGTAGTAAATGTTTTGCGGGTTGCTGCCAGAAGGCAATGTTAAGGCGATGCTCGTATTCCCGGTAATGCTGGCATTGGCCGCCACCCGCGTATCCGCCGAAATACGCTGAAGCGTGGTCCGCATTTGGCGGTCAAACTCCGAACGCGCGGCCATGCTTAAGTTCGTCTTGGAAAACTGGATGAACATCGAAATCGCACCAGTCAGAACAAAGGTGGCGATCGATACTGCAATGAGCAGCTCGGCCAGGGTAAAGCCCGCCTGCCTACGTTGCGGAGACGCCACTTTCCGTGACGATGGTAACCATGTTTGCATCATGAGTTTTTCCTTTGGTGTCCGTCCATTCGACGGATAGGATGATTTCTACTTGGTCAGAACGACTGCTTCGATTGGTAATTTGCAAAGCACTGGACAAACGCGGGTCCGTGCTGCTGTTGGTAAAGCTGAGGCTCTCCCCAGCTTTAGCCGCTGTTTCATACTTTGCTTGAAGGGCCTCTACTTCAGACCAGTCCATCGCGCGAATAGTCTCCAACTCTGACTCAAGCCAGAATTGGGCATCGCCGTTAAGCCGAGCATTTTCAGAGGCTTGGAAACCAATTGCTAGCGTGGCCATCGTCGACAGGAAAACCATTGCGATAATCACCATCCCAACCATGACCTCCACCAAGGTAACTCCAGCACGCAGGGGGTTATTTTGTGCGCAGCCTCGAAACATGGAGCATATTATACCGCATATTGGCAAAACTGGTTAGTCCCATAAGACACCCTTTTACGGTCCTACGCCAGAAGGGCCATATAGCCCTACTCCAGTCTCAAGCCCCTAATTGGCCCCACTGCCAAACGGGTTTTCATTTCATCCAGAGCACTAAACACCCTTATTTTCTGCACAATTTTTCAACGAGTATACTTATACATAAAAATTACAACTATCGCCACTATCCCCTACCTATATTAGTGTTTTAGATCCCCTTAAATACGCCCACATCCTCCAATTTAAATACCCCCACCCACCTTTTCCAAACAACTATCATTCAATTACTAAGAAAAAAACCCCAACGCGACACAGGGTCTAGTCGAAATGCCATATGGCTCTTATTTATCCCATAACTAAAATGCTATAATAGGCGAATCGTGAAATTAATTTCTGTCCGCTCGCATTCTTCAGGCGCTCGACCTGGCACCACTATTTTAGAGGTATTAATTGCCATGGTCATTCTCGCTATGGTCATCGGCTCCTCAGTCGTTAGCATGGGCTATGGCTTTACCCGTATTGAAAATGCCCGTCATGCCACGCGTATTTCGCAGATTCTACAGACCGAAATGGAGACGATGCGCTCGATGAGCTGGGCAGAAGTCGAGGAACTGGTCAGTTCAGAGGGAAAAGAGTCAAAGTTTGCCGCGCACTATGCAGAGGGAGAAGATCGCATCCGTGACCTGGTAGCTACGCGCACAATTGAGGATGTAAAAACCGACATGAAGCGGATCACGCTGACCGCCACCTGGAAAGATTCCACCGGTGTCGAGCGCGACTTGTCTTATTCAACTTGGTACGGAAAGGAGGGTCTCAGTGATTATTACACACGGGTTTTCTAAGCAACGCAAGGCCTTCAGCCTAGTAGAAGTCATGGTCGCCACCGCCCTTCTAGGGTTACTGCTCACGGGCTTAACCTCCACCTTCATTTTCATGCTGCGCAGCTCGGTGTCACTTGGCAACTACGCCGATATGAACCGCGACGGCTCATATTTTCTGGAAAAATTCGGACGCGAAATCCGCATGACCGAGGACGTTGTCGCCATTAGCACGTCCAGCTTCACGCTCGACATAGACAACGCCAATAGCGACGAAACCGTAACCTATACTTATGACGCTTCCTCTGGTAACTTGATTCGCTACTCCGACACCAACGGCACAAAGGAAGCCATGCTCAATGGCATCAGCAGCCTGACCATCGAATACTACAACATTCTAGGTCAAATTACCACCAACATTAACGAGGTGAAGGCCATACAGCTACGCGTGGATCTGACGAGAGATAATATGCGCAGCGAAAACACGGACCATATCATTTCCGCACGCTACAACATGCGCAACCGCATCATCACGAACTGAGGACAATTTTATGAAACGTCGCAGCTTTCCAGAACGTCGTGGGTCCGCCCTGATGCTCGCAGTCATCCTCTCGGCCATTGTCGCGGTCATATCCGCGTCCTACCTGAAAATGGCCACCAATGAATCCAAGTATTCCTACACCGGCTTTCTGCGCAATGCCGCGCTCAACCTCGCAGAAGCTGGCGCTGAAGAGGCCATTTGGGCCCTCAATAACGAAGACACCGCCAACTGGAAACAACTGTCATCCAACATCCTTTACAAGAGCAGTACTGGTTTCGACTACAAGATGGCCAAATCCACGTCGATCCAGATGATAATCATCGACCCCACCACCGATCCAATCCTGCTCACCCGAGGCCTCATCGAGTTGCCCGACGGCCGGAGCATGGATAAATTCATCCGCATTGACCTAACCCCACGAAACGTCGCGCCCAACGGACTCACCGCCAAGGACAGCATTACCTTCTCTGGCGGCAATGTAACCTTCGACGCCTACGACTCAGACTCTACCAGCATCACCGGAAGCTTGGAAGACGCCGGAACGGTTGCAACCACCAGCGTTATCAATGATGCAGCCAATATCGCCAATAGCTCCGTCATGGGGGGCGTCGCAACCGGCGGTGGCACCGTTGCCCTCGGCCCCAATGCCCGTGTATTTGACGCAGATGATGTCAACAACTACGGCTCAACATCCCTCATTCCTTCGGGTTACGTGAATCCAGACTTAGTCACCGATGATTTTCGCTCTGACTTCCCGCTCATCGAAGCGCCATCCGGCGGGAACTACATAGGCAGTATCAACAACAACACATCACTGGGTTCCGGAACCTACGTGGTCGATTCGATTTCGCTGAACAGCCATAAAAAGCTGGATATTACGGGCGATGTTACACTGATCGTCAAAGGCGACGTGAAAATTAGCGGCAATGGCACAGGTGGCATCTATATAGATCAATCCAACGGCAAACTGGAAATGTACATTGCAGGTGACATGAGCGTGGGAGGAAACGGCTTTGTTAACCTGGACACCACTTCATACGATCCCACGCCTCTGAGTGACTTCGGAGTCGTTCCTGACACCAACGGCTACTCCAAGCCTGAAAACATGATCATTTTTGCCACCGGTGGCTCCGGTCAAAGCATCGACTACCACGGCAATGCAGCGCTATCGGGCGTCATCTACGCCCCTGAGGCCGACGTATCACTCAAAGGTGGCGGCAGCGGCGGTGAAGTGCTCGGGGCAATTATTGCCAACACAATTAAAGTCACCGGCACCTACGGCTTCCACTACGATGTTCAGTTGAAAAACCTGTTTTTCGAGGAAGATTCCTGGCGCATGGAGAGCTGGAATGAGCTTGTCACCGCTAGCGATAAATCCATGTTCCGCAAGGTCTTTGACAATCTGTAGTGTATTTGTTTGAATGTGACTCACTGCGCTTGCCAGCCAACCTCCCATGCATAAGCTAGCAGGTGAATGAATCCCGGAATCAGCATTTGGAACCGCCTGCTTGGCTTCATGGTGGTCATGTTGGTTTGTGTCGGCGGTTTGCTGATTTGGCAACATAAGGAAGGCCAAAAGTCCGGGGAAAACCTCCTGCGCACCGCCGCAAGTCAGCGGCAACTCACGCTGAAACGTGTGAATCGTATTATTTCGCGTTCACTGGAAAATTTTGCACTCACACAAGGTCGTCAGACACTGGAGCAGTTAATCAAGCAACCCGATCTGGCAACCAGCGCGCGTGATGCAGATATTGATTATTTGGCAGTCATTCGCCCTGACGCCAGCATCGCCCTGAGCCAGGACCTCAGAAGGGGCGAGGCCAACGCAGCCTTGGCACCCAACCAACAAACACTCGCCTACTTGATCGAGCAGGGGGAAAATGCCCTCTTTTTCGCCCCCTCCCCCCGCAGTCCGCTGCAATGCGCCTTCACCCCACTACAGCCAGGCAACAGTGGCCAACCCAGTGGCTACCTGCTTGTGGGGCGGAATTGGGACCGTCTTTTCATGACTAACCTGAGTATGTCCGCGGAGGCGCACATCCAGACCATTCCGCTAAACAGCGTCAATGCACTCCCCAGTGGTTTCCTCGATGGCAACCGCGAATACCGCATCACCGAGATCGGCGTAGGCCCCATGGGGCAGCCAGTACTCGCCTATACCGCCACGTTTAATCTCAATCGAGAGCTGGACATCATTCAGCAAAATCAAACCCGCCACCGACAAATTTCACTGGCCGTGCTAGGCGTCATGATGCTCTTCTTCGCGGTGCTCTGGAAATGGCTCGCCTACCCGATACGGCTCGTCTCCGAAGCTCTGGAAACCGACGACCCTACCGTCCTTAAGCCGATTCTAAACGAAGACTACGACTGGGCTCGCATTGCTCAGCGATTGACGGAATCCAGCGAGGCCCGTCTCGAGCTCGCTCGCGAAGTCCAGCGACAACAAGAAGAAGCCCGCATCCGTGAAGAAACCGCCCACGTACGCGAGTCACTTGCACGTGACCTCCACGACGGTGTTATCCAAAGCGTCTATGCCGTTGGCCTCCAGCTGGAGCGAGCCAACCTGATGACCAGCCGAAACCCTGACAAAGCCAAGGAGCGCATCAACGACTGCAAGAACAGCCTCAATGGAGTCATCAGCGAGCTACGTGGCTTTATCAAAGGCCTCACCCCAGAGCCGCTCCAAGGTAAAAGCCTTCAGGACGCCCTTGAGCAGTTGGTCATCCACACGCAAAAGAGCACCGAGGCCAAGCTTCACATCCACATTTCACCCGAAGCCTGTGAGGCCCTCGATACTGCACAATCCCTTCAGCTATATCAGATATCACGCGAGCTGCTCAGTAATGCCATACGCCACGCCCGAGCCCAAAATATCCAAATCCGCCTGGCCTATGACGGTGAATCAGTCCAGCTTCTGGTCATTGATGATGGTATCGGAATAGACGAAACACAGCGCCGGCCTGACAGTCGTGGCATGACTAACCTACAAGATCGTGCTCGACAAATGGGCTCAATTGTTAAAGTTTCGATAAATACCCCCACAGGGACACGAATTAGAGTTACAGTGCCGTTAAATAATACATGATGACTTCCGTTATACCGACCAAAATTATCATAGTGGAAGACCATGAGGTCGTCCGTTTAGGCCTTCGCCAGCTCATTGAAGATTGTGAAGAATTTGAAATCCTTGGCGAAGCTGGCAACTGCCGAGACGCCATGACAGTGTATGAGGAAAAGAAGCCCGACCTCGTCCTGCTAGATCTCATGCTGCCCGATGGCAGTGGGGTCGATCTGTGTAAGAAAATGCGAGCCTCCAGCCACCGCTCCAAGATCCTAGTCCTAACCTCTTGTGAGGATGATCGCTGTATCTTCGACGCATTTGCCCAGGGCATCGATGGCTACATTTTAAAGAACATCAACGGCGAGGCCATTATCTCTGCGCTCCACGACGTCGCCGCCGGCAAGAGCATCCTCGACCCGTCAGTCACCCAACACGTGGTCAACCACATGCGTGATTCCAGCCAGAGCAAGCAGGAAGACCTTGTGGAAACGCTTTCCGCACAAGAGCGCCGCGTCCTGGAACAAGTCGCCAAGGGCCTGACCAACAAGGAAGTAGCCAGCGTGCTCAACCTCAGCGAAAAGACTGTTAAGAATTACTTCAGCAACGTATTGAGCAAGCTATACGCCTCCCGTCGTACGGAGGCTGCTGCACTCTATTGGAGCTATATACGCCGACGTGAGAGCTATCCCTACCCGAGCTCTGGCTCATAGAATTGGATGGTGGAGTTAAGTTGCCACCATCGACCAAGTCTTCCCGTATGGAATTGCGATCGCAGTGTTCACATACGAACTCGCCATTTTTAATACCATCCCCCCAAAAATGAGCTTTTAATTTAAGGTCTGAAGGTTCTGCGGAGATGATATAGAAGCTCTCACCGTAACCTCATTGTAGCGCGTTTATTCTTGTCCACATTGGTTATTTTGAAAATCTTTTTCATAAAACATCTTCGGTGAAAAAGACCCCTTACCAATATAGGGTTCTCTGTGAAGTGAATTACAACACAACCATTATCACTTGGCAGGATTAGCCTGCTGCAACCAAGCAAGGAAAATCAATATGAGCGAAGCACAGACCAAACCTGTAGAAATTCCGGGAACCATTGGCTGGAATGAAGTCATCACTCCCAACAAGGAGGAGAGCATAGCGTTTTACACACAACTCTTTGGCTGGACTACTGAAAACATGGAGCTCCCCGGCGGAATGACCTACACGATGTTTAAGCAAGGTGATCGCCCCGTGGCCGGCTGTGTTCAACCCGATCAGGAGGGCGTTCCTGCTTCTTGGCTCCAGTACGTAAGCGTTGAAGATCTCGATGAAACTATACAAAAAGCCAAGTCTCTGGGCGCTAGCATCATCATGGAACGCGTCGACCTGCCCATGGGCAGCTTTGCGGTAGTCGCAGACCCACAAGGTGCAACCTTTGCCTTTTGGCAGAGTACTGGCGATTGCCCTTCATAACCGTAAGCATATCAAAATTTTTCCACCAAGATCCGGGCCTTCGCTCGGGTCTTTTGCTATGCCACTCTATGAATAGCATCAGCCTAATGATCAGCATGAGAGAACAACCGGCGTTGTCATGACCGAAGTTCTACAGCCTACCAGTAAGCTGAACAATTTTTGCTAAAAACAAAGGGGCCCGCAGCAACGTGCAGGCCCCCTTTCCTTCTCTATTATACCCAATGGTAAGCTATTGGCCGGTCACTGTCCACGTCGCACTGGCGTCAGTAGTCTGCCCCGTGCCATTAACGGCGCGCACCGTCCAAGTGTGAGTCCCTGATGCGGGAGCCGGAACTGTGGCGCCTTGCACCTGCTCACCGAACACTTCCACCTCATAGAGGGAGAAGCCATACGGCGTGGGCGTGTCGATGCAGTAGACGTTGAGGTATCGCGCTACGGCGGACAAGCCGGTCAGGTCGTCGATCAAGCCGTCGCCCGTATTGGTGTAGTAAGCCTCGGTCCAGGTTTCGCCGTCAATGGACGCCTCAATGCGATACTCTGACGCATAGGCGTTTTCCCAATAGAGCTTCACCTGAGTGACCAGGTAATCCGCTCCAAGGTCGATCGTCACCGTCTGCGGCTCAAAGTCATCACTGGCCCAACGTGAGCTTTCGCTGACGCTGTCGCCATCCGTCAGAGCGTAATAGGTGCCCTGCTTGGTGGTCGACGCCACATACGACCGATTCAGCGCGATATTGGCGTGTTCTGTGATGAGTGGCTCGGGTGCGATTTCTCCGATCTTCACACTATCAAAGTAGAACTCGTAGTAATCGACTCCGCTGCCGGCGTCCACAACATCCTCCCAGAAGAAGGAAAGCGGCTCGCCCGCAGGCGCGTTGGAGGCGTTGGCCGGAGCCACCAACGCAAAGGCTGGAGGCGCGGTCGTATCGTTGAGCGTGAACGAGAAGGTTCCCGAACTTTGCTCAAGTCCCGCCCAGTTAACGGCGCGCACCTCCCAAGTGTGGGCTCCATTAGCCAGCGCAAGATTCCGGTGATCCCAGGATGTGCCCTTCCTGGTCGTGTGCACCTTGACGCCGTCGACGTAGACATCGTAATGGCTAATGCCGGTTTCCACATCGGTGCTGGCTGTCCAACTAAAGTTGGGCAGGTCAGGATCAAAGGTTCCCGTGTCTGCTGGCGCAATGAGCGTCGGGGCGCTGGGCGCAGTGGCGTCCACAAGGCCGTAGCCATCGAGGCCCGAGCCATACTGGAACAACGGATCTCCGTAGATTGGCGGCACGGATTCACCCGCAGCGATGTGGGCAATGATTGCATCAATTTCCGCCTGGGTCGCGCCGAGGTCGAAGGGAAGATCCTGACGCTCGACGGTATCCAGGAAATCAGCCCCGCCCACCTGGGCCATCGAGCGCGGCAGTTGGAACGGCGTCTTGCCAGTTGGCGCATAGTCGCCAAAGAGCACTTCAGCCAAGGCAGGTCCACCGCCGTCACCGGCGCGATAGGTCAGGAGCAGCGCATCGGCGCTGAGTTCAGATGCCCCCAGAACGCACGGGCGCGGCATGACGTAAACGACCACGACCGGAATATTCTGATTTAGATAATTATCGATCACCGCAGTTTGCTCCGCTGGCAGATAAGGCTCTTCTTGCGGCCAATACGTGCCATGCGTGTAAGATGGTTCGCCGCAAACCACGATCGCCAGATCGGGAGTCGTTGGCGCCGTATTCAAGTAGACGTTGATCCCCTCTTCCGCCGCACGTTCCGAGATGGCGTCAAACGGAGTGAGGGAGCCTTCCGTCTCGTGGAAGAAGCTCGTCCAGATCACCCATTGTGTGCCGGTGTCCGCGAACGGACCATCAACGACGATGTTGCTGCCCGCCGGTAACTGGATCGGCAGAGCGCCGTTGTTGGTCAGCAGGGTCATCGACTCACGCGCCGCTTGGATGGCAAGGTCGTAGTTGTGGTGATCACGCCACTCGCTTTCGCCATAGAGGTAGTCTCCATAAGGGTTTTCGAAGATGCCCAAACGGAACTTCATATCGAGAATGCGGCGAACGCGGTCTTCCACTACAGCGGGATCGATTTCCGTGTCGAAGTCATCAGCTTCTGGCGTGCCAGGATCGTAATCATTACGCTTGGTCGGATCAGCCCCGCCCATGATGTCGCAACCTGCGTTAGCAGAGTCGAGCCATACCCAACTGTCCAACCAGTCGCTACAAATCAGGCCGTCGTAGCCCATTTGGTTACGGAGGTAGGAGATGATGTATGGGTTGTCACCCGCGCCATGCGTGCTGGGCCCAAACAGCGTGGTGCCGCCGTAGCCCGGCATAATGCCGCCGGTGCCCGCTTCGATCGCAGCGTGCCAAGGGCGCATGTGGTAATGCACGGTAGTGCCGTCGTAAACCATGACTTGCTCACCGCCGGCGCCTTGGCCCGGCCAGTGCTTAGTAGTCACCCAGATGGAATTCGGGTTTAGCTCCGGCCCGGCCTGCAGGCCAACCAGGAATGCGCGGATAATCGCAGAGGCCACATCGGCGTCTTCCCCGCAACCTTCCTGAATGCGTGGATAAAGCACCATCGTGCCCACTTCCGCAATCGGCGACAAAGTGCCGAAAGCGCCGACGGCGCGCATTTCGCGACGCTGCATGTCGCCCAGTTCACGGATAAGGTCATAGTTCTTAGAAGCGGCGAAGGAGGTGCCGGTCGGGAACGAAGTCTTGTAACCATGAATGGTGTCGGCACTAGTGATCGACGGAATGCCCAGACGTGTCGCAGCGTTGGCGAGCTGCGTGGTTTCCTGATCGGAAGGGTCCACCGGGCCGAAGTCAAATCCGGTCAATGGATCGACATCCGAATCGAAGAACATCTGCGAGATCTGCTCGACAAGCGTCATGCGCGAGATCAGGTCATCCACCCGAACGCTCACTGGCTGAGTCCAATCTTCATAGGGCTGAATCGTACCGTTTCGGTTCATGTCACGAGCGCCGTTGACGATATTAATGCCGTCATCAACCTGCTCCAACGTCGGAATATACAAGCTGAAGGTGTTGATATCCGAACGCGGGTCCGAAACGCCGTCCACGGCGACCACATACCACTGATAAGTCCAGCGATCCGGCAGCGGCTCGCTCAACGTGAAGGAGGTCGTGGTGGATTCGCCGATCTTCGTGTAGCGATCGAGCAGTTTGCCCGACTGCGTGAAGTCGTAATTGTCCTGAGTGATGTTCATGTAAACATCATAGCGGGTTGCGCCAGCAACGGAGTTCCAAGTCAGTGTCGGCGTATGCGTGGCTGTTTCCATCGCGCCATCAGCTGGACTGATCAAGGCGAAAGCTCCAACTGGGTCCGGAGCAGCGGGCGTCGTGTATGGATCCTCAATGATGTCGTCTGGATTGTAGCCCTCCTGTTCGTAAATTTCGAAGCTCCACAGCGAGTAACCATAATCCGTTCCGCGATCAATGCCCTGCATGCGGACATAGCGGCCAGTGGCGTCCATTTGCAAGTCGTCGGTCTGGCCGTTGCCGCCGCGAACTTCATAGGCCGTCGTCCAGGTAACGGCATCATCGGATACCTGGATATCATAGTCTAAACCATAAGCGGTTTCCCAGATCAGGAGCACGCGCTTGAAGTTGTAGACCTGTCCGAGATCAACATATATCCACTCATCGTCGATGCCGGAAAGCGAAGCCCAGCGCGACTCGGGGTCCGTCTCGTAAGTCTCGCCATCATTCGCGCGGCTCGGAACGAGCGGTTCTTGTGAAGAGGATGCGTAGATTGGTTTGCCAAACGCGAGGTCCAAACCATTGCTGGCCTTGATTTTCTCAAGGTTGATAGTAAGGCCCTCATAAACGGTCAGTGTCATCGGGAACCCAAAGTCTTCGCCGCCCACGATCTGTTGACCATTTGCATCGACAGCCGAAATGCGCAGATCATAACCGACTCCCAGGCTGACGTAATGCTTGGAAATCGTAATTTCCGTGCCGATATCATAGTTCATCGCATCACTAATTTCCACATTCTGGAAGATGAAGTATTCTTCGTCGTCATTGGTGTTTGGGCTAACGTTCACGCGAACGTATTCCACGTATTCTCCCGCGAGCGTGACGTCCGTTGGCCCGGTAGGTCCGGAATTGTTGTTGCCCGTGCTGTAGACTTCGAAGTCCCACAAGCTATAGCCATATATCGTTCCACGCTCCACGCCTTGCATCCGCACATAACGCGCGGTGACGGTGTCGAACGAAATGTCGTCCGTGCCGCCGTCGCCAGCGGTTTCGGTAAAGACATCAGTCCAGGTCGCCGCATCGTCCGAGACCTGGATAATGTATTGCTCACCAAAGGCGCTTTCCCAAGTCAACACAACGCGGCCAACCGAACTTGCGGAACCGAGGTCCACGTAGATCCATTCCGTATCCGTCTCCAAGGATGCCCAACGCGTGAGGCCGTCGCTGTCTACCGCGAAATCCTTGGACAAACCAACCGGGTCCTGTTCGGATGAGGCAACGACTGACTTACCCGCAGCCAAATCGCCCTCCGGCTGCGCCGCGGAGCCATAGACTTCGAAGTCCCAGAGCGAGTAGCCCCACTCGGAGCCACGCGTCACGCCCTGCATGCGCACGTATCGGCCATTGACTGGTGAAGCCAACGTGATGTCGTCTTCGCCGCCGTCGCCAGCGGTTTCCGTGTAAACGTCGGTCCAAGTGGCCGCATCATCGGAAACTTGTATGAAGTAACCGGAGCCGAAGGCATCCTCCCAGCGCAGGTAAACGCGCTCGATGGATTTTGCTTCGCCAAGATCGACATAGATCCACTCGTCGTCCTCATAAGCGCTGGCCCATCGGGTCGCAGGATCGCCGTCAGTGGCGAGACCTTCAGTGTAGGCACCTTCGATGCTGGAGGCATAGGTGGGTTGGCCTTCCGCAAAGTCTTCTTCGTTAGGCGGTGTGGTGGACTGATCATAGATTGCGAACTCCCAGAGCGAATAACCATAACCGCCCGGGCGTTCGAGGCCATACATCCGAACGTAGCGCGCATCCGCGCCAACGGTTATCGTGTCCGTGCCGCCATTGCCATCTGTAATTTCAGCAATGTCCGTCCATGTCGTGGCGTCGTTAGATGTTTGGATAAAATAATGAGTGGCGTAGGCACCTTCCCAAACGAGTTCAACATCGCCGATGGATTGCACCGATCCAAGGTCGATATAAATCCATTGTGGGTCCGACCAATCGCTGCCCCAGCGGGTGCCGAGGTCGCCGTCGTTAACTTCTGCAGTGGTCAATCCAGCTTGTGTGCTGGATGCGGTGGCGGGCTGGTTTAACGCCAAATTGGTCTGCCCGCTGGCAAGGGTCGCAGCGAGCAGAGAAAGCACGCCTAGTCCCGGTTTGAATATACGAGAATATTTCATCACAGTTGAGGGAATCAGGTTTATGTTGAGAAAAGGCGGGGCCCTTGGGGAGAATGACCCCGCCTTGCAATTCATGGGGGTGGATTTATTGGGAAATTGGGATTGGCCTAGTAGACCTCAAACTCCCACAGCGAGTAACCCCAGGGGGAGCCGCGATCAATGCCGAGCATGCGCACGTAGCGACCACTGCCAGAGACACTCAGGTCGTCTTCGCCGCCATCGCCGTTGGTGACTTCGATGAGGTCCGTCCAATTCGTTGCGTCGCCGGAAACCTGGATCTTGTAGTGTAATCCATAAGCGCCTTCCCAAATCAACACGACCTGAGAAATGGTCTGTGTTGAACCAAGATCCACGTAGATCCATTCGTCGTCTTCAAACTCGCTGGACCAGCGGGTGCCGCCATCGCCATCGACCGCTGCATCGGCGATGTAGACGCCTTCATCAGAGGATGAGAGCACCGGCTGACCTTCGGCTAGATTCGTCGGTGGAGGCGTGCCTTGCGCGTAGATCTCGAACTCCCACAGTGAATAGCCCCAAGGCGAGCCACGGCTTACGCCCTGCATGCGCACATAGCGACCGCTGGCACCGATCGGCAGATCATCCTCGCCGCCGTCGCCACCGGTTACGCTGATTGCGTTGGCGAAGTTCGCCCCATCATCAGAGAGTTGAATGTGGTAGTCTTCGCCATAGGCACCTTCCCAGCGAAGGATGACCGAGTCAATATAGGTGGATTGGCCAAGATCGACGGTGATATACTCATCATCTTCGAAGATGGACGACCAACGCGTGGCCAGACTTTCATCGATCGCCGCCGATGCCTCCATGCCAGCGCCCTCTTCCGACGAGGCCGAAGCCGTTCCGTTTGGGGCGATATTAATGTAGGCACCACCGCCAGCCACATTCACGGTAGCAGTTGCATCAAGCGCGCCACCGCCAGCAACCGTGCCAGTAAAGGTCGCAGTCACGGTGAACGGCCCGCCTTCCTGCGTGGCGGTGTAAGCGCCGTTGGCATCGACGGAACCAGTGTCGGCAGACCAGTCAATTTGGCTCGTTTCGCCACCATTCCAATTGGCATCGAACACGTAGGCATCGAAGTCCGTCGACATGCCGTTAAGCAGCTCCACACCCGTTGGGTTCAGGAACAGCTGCGCGCCTTCGATCGCATCCGCGCCTTCCGATCCATAAACCTCGAACTCATAGAACGAATAGCCATAGTCCAGCGCACGGTCGATGCCCTGGAAGCGAACATAACGCGCACTTGCTTCGACGGCGTGATTGTCGTCTTCTGGCGTGCTTTTTTCTACGGTGAGAATCGTTGTCCAATTCGCGCCATCGTCGGATACCTGCAGCTCATATTCGCTGGCGTAGGCGCCTTCCCAGTCGATCACGATACGCTCGATGTCATAGCTGGCGCCAAGATCGACCTGGAACCACTCATCGTCGTTGCCATGCGCGCTTTCCCAACGGGACACGCCGTCTTCATCAACAGCCAGAGCCGATTCACCTGCTGGCCCCACCACACTCGAAGCATCAGTGGTCTTGCCTGCCGCGACATTTTGCAGCGGCGGATGCACGGCGAAAAGTGCGGTCTGCGAGGCATTGCCGTTGTCGGCAATTACGTAGAAGGCACCCGTGGTTCCGTTGGATGTAAACACGCCGTTCGCATCAATCGAACCACCGCCATCGACTGCCCACACGAGGCCAACCAACGAAACTTCGTCGCCGTATTGGTCGAGGCCAGTCGCGGCGAAGGTTTCCGTCGAGCCTGCTTCCACGCGGGCAAACTCCGGCGTGATCGCAATGTCCGCGAGGTATGGCGCATCGCCAACACGGAACGTGTAAGTTTGCTGCTGACCATCGGCATTGACCGTCACGATGACCGGGTCGGCATTCGTGCTCGCGGTGAAGAGACCGTTTGCATCAATGCTACCGCCGGCGTTGACAGACCAGCTGATGCTCGTCAGCGGATGCGTCGCGCCGTACTGGTCGTAGCCAACCGCAGAGAACTGAATCGTGCTGCCGGGCGTGACCGTCTTGGCGGCGTTCGACGCGGTGATCTGCACGTTGTTCAATGCCTGGTCGAGCTTGTGTTGAACGACCTTCTTTGGCGGAACGGGGAACGTGCCAATCACGCCACCACTGGTGTTGTAAACCGTGGCCGTTTGCTCGACATCGCTCGGATTGTAAACCGCGTAGCTGTAGACTCCAGTGTCGGGATTGTAGAACACCTGGCTCGTCGGGATGTCCGTGTAGCGATCGTAAACGATGTGGCCCAGCGAACGCAGCGCGTGCGTATAGTAATACGTGAGGCCGCTCGTGTCGTTGCCAATCCCGATCGGGTGACCATCGTCGTAAAACTCGTCCATGAGCTCAGCCACCACATCGGCGTCATAGTGCGCCATGTAGCCAAGGATCACGTTGCCGAGACCGACGCCCCAGTCGCCAATGACTTTCTTGGCCTGCGCCGTGTCGACGCCGCTTTGATAGTTGAGCACCTCAAACTCCCACTTGTCCTCGAGGTAATTCACGTCGTAGGTATAATTGGTGTAGAGGTAGTCATACAGCGGCCAGCCTTCGAGCGGTTGGCCAATGGCGGGCGGCACGAGATCCGCGTAATTCGCGAGCGTGCCAGCAGACCAGATCGCCGGGTCCAGCGTGATGGCGCCATCGGGCTCCACGGTGAAGCTCAGTTGACCATTCACGTAAAGCGGATTGCCGCTTTGCGCGAGCGTGTAGGTCGGGTTGTGGTCGTAGGCGAGTTTGATTGCGCCAGCAAACTTTTCAAGCGCGCCCGCGGTATCTGCATTGTGCCATTCGGTTTGCGCGGGGGCGAGATTGTAGTCGCGAATAACGCCACGCGCCGCGCCAGCCATTGTCGGCACGCGGTCTTGTATCATGGAGTTCATTTGCGATTTCGCAAACGCCGGGTCCTCGCCCATGTAAGCCAAGCCGGGCTGAATGGGCAGCCATTGGATGCCATACATCCAACCGGGATCACCACTAAAGAACGTCGCGTAAGCTGGGCCACTGTCAAAAACAATACCCGCCAACTCGTGACCGTATTCTGCAGGCAGTGTGCCGCCGTCGGCAGGGATCGGATTCGTGGCGTCGGGATTGCCGTGATAGTCGACCCAGTATTCCTTGATTGCGAGTCGCTCAATCGCGTAGCCCATTGCGCCAGCGGCAAGCATGTCGTTGTCGTTCATCGCTTCGCCGAGCAGGAAGAGGCCGCACCAGGATTGAATCGACTCCGAGCTCGACTCCTGGTTGTTACCATTGCCTGCGCTGGTGCCACCCGCGTAAGAGTGACCGTGCCAGAGATCGAAGGTGCGGAAGAACGGGAAGTCCGTGTCGTTGCGATCCCAGTTTGCGTATTGCTTGGCGACTAGTTTGGCCATGTCGCCGTAGTCCGCGAGGAACTGCGGATCCTGCAAACCGAGCAACGCAGCCGCCCGGGTGAAGTAGCCATAGTGGAAATGGTGGTCCGTAAACTGCGACGAGCCGTAGGATTCATTGAAGCCGACCAGCGCCTTGTAGCCATCATAGCGGGCAAAGTAATGCTCCACTTCGACGCCGTCGTAGGTAAACCAATCTTCGAGCGCGGCTGTCAACGCGGCCTTCAGTGCATCGACATGATCCGTGCCCAAGTCAGCAGAGATCGTCAGGTAGTCGCCAAACTGCGTGAGGCTTTTGCCACCCCAGTAAGTGTCACCACCGTAGTCCGTGCGCTGCGCGTATTGATCGAGGTAGAAGTCCATGCGCTCCGGCGAGTAATCATGCGCGCCACCGAGCTGACTTGGCGTCGGCAAATTCGGCAGAATGCCCGTGAACGGGAAATCAATCTGCGCAGTATTCGACGCCGACAGCTTCAACTTGCCACGCGGCGTGGTGTAGCTGACCGACGTGAACGTTAGGTCGTTGTCCGTCTCGCGGTAATGATGCGGAATCCAGCCTTGCAGCACGGTCGTGTTGGCACCCTTGAGCGCCTGTGCGGTGACCGTCCAATTCGTGCGGACAAAGCCGTCTGCTGGGTTGTAAGACCACGTCATCATCGTGTCGCGCGGGATCGCGTAGGCGTAGATATCGAAGCCGCTCAACGAGCCCCAGTCCGGCATCGCGCTGATGACGAGATAACTGCCGCTACCGAGATTAACCAGCATTTCGCCATTAGCGTCTTCGAAAGTCGTGCCATCGGGCGCGTGCAGGCCAAATGTTCTCCCCTGCACTTCTACGGACATCGCTGAGCCGGTGTAAGGCAGCGTGAGCAAGTTGCCTGCGGCGTCGCGGAAAATGGCCGAGGCGTCGATGTTTAGTAGCGGGCTCACGCCAGTCGCTTCAACCCACACAAATGGCAGGCCGTGCCCCATCGTCACGTCGTAGTAAGCGTTCGGGTTTTGTTCAAGGCGCATTTGCACGAGCCAGTCCGACCAATCGAGTGCCACCGCGCTGGCGGGCGCAAAGTCGGTGCTGAACTTCGTGGCCGGATCGGCGTCGTTGGTCATCACGACTTGGTCCGCCATGATGTGGCCCCAGCCACCAGTGACATTGTCGACCACTTGCACTTGCGCGCTTTGGCCGTTGTATTCCGAAACGTCCCAGGTCTGCCAAGCGAGATTTTCCGAGTTCACACCCGTCATCGTGCGGACAACATTGCCTCCGACGACGAGTTGAACTTCTGCGGCGCCGGGGTGGTTTCCGCCTCCAACTAAAGCGTGAATGTATTGCGCATTCACAGTAAAGGTCGGCGATGTAAGAACCCCCGTTGATCCATCGCCACCGTGGAAGGAATTGGCCAACCCGGCACCGTTGAAGTTCGTGACTAAAGATTGCCCGGAAACCGAGCCAGCTGCCGGACCGCTGCCAAAGGCCGTGCCTGTCGTGCTCCAACCAGTCGGCCAGCTCGCGCCTTCGAAGTCGGCGAGAATGGTGTCGTTGGGACCAAGCACAATCGCGGCCTGCCCGCCTACGCCGATGGGATACTCTGTCAGCATGTCGGTTCCCGAGGCCGAGAACTCGATGGGGAAGTAAACATTGACCCCCGAGGCATTGGCCTGCACCGAGAGCGGATACGGCCACATATTGCCCGAGTATTGGCTAAAAATCAGGTCCGTCCACCAGTCGTTGGTGGGGACGGGCTCGCCTGCTTTGGACGAGTGAATGTAGAGTTGGCGGTTGAGAAAGTTCGACACCATACCGATGTCTTCACCGCCAACGATGTCTTCATGCGCGGGTGGGAATTCCGCGTAGCTGCCCGCGCCAACGGGCACGGCTTGCTGCGCATGGAGTACGCCCAATTGAGCGAGCGGTAGAGTCGCCGACGCCACTGCAAAGCGGCCCAGGTAACTCCAGTGCGGAGTGCACAGTAGTCTTTTCATGATTATCAGGGTTGGGATTAGGGGAAATCTCAGCCGAAGCTGAGCTTTTAAATGCAATTTTATGCAACTATCAAATGGATACTAAACCGAATAAACGTTCCTTTGGTTAGTCGATCTCTGCGACAAAGCGAAAAAACAATCCTTCGCTCAGTGCACCTTCGGGCGGAACTAATAGGAGTTCACCAGTGCTGAGATCTGCTTGTAGAGTGTAGCCAGCAATTAAAGTCCAGTCGCCAAACGCAGGACGCCTAGCGACATAGTACCAAGAATCTTCGGCAAGCGTGGATGAAGCTTCCCAAGAAATTAACACATCACGAAGTGGCTCAGCAATTCGCAGGCTAATCCCACCCAGCTCCGGCGTAATGCGCATAGAGGGCATGCCGCCACTTATCGCGCCGTCTGACTGCAAGACATACTCTAAGAGGTTCGGTATGCCATCGTGATCGAAATCACTGTCGGGTCCTGCAATAGCATCGTCGGCCTGCGCGCCAAAGGTTTCGTCGCGCCAAACTTGATAAGCTGAAAGCTGTAGTATCCAGTCGCGAATAATTGCCTGATCTTCTAAAGGCATGGGATCATGTGGGCGCATGCGATCGCCCACCTGAGGCTGATCAGAGTTGATTTTCTCCATCAAGTAACTCCGCTCCGGTGAACCAGGCTCCACAAGCTTTATGCCTGGTGCCTCGACACTCAGACGATTAACCAACTCCACAAAACTAGCTGCTGGCTGCAAGTCGAGCCCGCCACTATTCGTGGCAATATCGTTGTGGCAGCCAATGCAATTCGCGGATAAAATCGGCTGAACGTTGGTGATAAAATCGACGCCGGGTGTTACCGCGATGCCAGACAAGTCATCCACATTCAGACCTCCATCGAAGAGCCCAAGCACGATGAGATGTTCGCTCAACTCGCCATCGATTACTGTTTCGCTGACAGATACACGCCCGTAGATCGAAGCGTTCGTATCACCTGTCGTGTCCAGTTGGAACTCCGCATTGGCGTCTGCGGTCGCAATAGGGAAATAGAAGTAGCCCAAGTCGTCGGCGTCCACACGGTGCGCAATGCCCGTCGGCGCGAAGGGTGAATTCGTGTGAAAGTCACGCGCTCCCACAAACGCATACGGCATTTGGTTCGCGCCACTCGTTAAGCCCACGTCGACCACTGCGGGGAAGCCACGCGTGTCCAATATTCGCCCCGTAATTGCGGTGTTGGAAAAATACAAATCTAGTTCAAGCGTCGAGCCATTTATCAGATCAATTACAAAGCCACGCGTGATCGCAGCCATACCTTGCGGCGTTAGATCATCAGCGACAACGACCATGCCAGCGCCAGTGAGTTGCGCAGTAAAAGCCAGGTCAATCGCGGAGCCAGCCGCAATGGTCAACTTGTTTTGATCGGCACCGCTACCGCCCGAAATGACAACGGGCGTTACAGCATCGGCTTGGAAAAAACTTAGTTCGATTGATTCGCCAACGCCGACCGCGCTTCCACTGCTCGCGTCAAAAATTTCGCCGGTAAGCATAATGTTTGGCGTTTCATAGACATGCACCGTAAGTTGCTCGGTAGCGGTTAGGCTCAGCGCATTCGTTACCGTCAATGACACCGTGTAAACGCCAGCGTCACTGAAGGTATGTTGTGGATTTTGCTGGGTGCTGGTAATGCCATCCCCGAAGTCCCAACTCCAGGCAACGATACTGGAATCCGGTGCTGTGGAAGCATCCGTAAAGTCAATCGACAGTGGCGCGGGGCCTTGTTCGGTCGATGCACTAAAGGACGCCACTGGCGGTTCGCCTCCTTGAAAACGGATGCGGCCGATTTCATAGCCATTGCCCAACGATGCGCCTTGATTGGAGTCTGTGTAATACAGCGCTCCGTCCGGCCCGAGCTCGAAAGCAACCATGCTCGCTGGTGGGTTCGAAAGAAAGGCCGCACCGTTGTCCGACGCAATTGGTGTGATCGAATCAAGCTCTGCTCCTGTCAATGACCAGCGCCGAATTTCCTGCCCGTAGCGCGCTTGATAAATCACCGGGTCGTCGGGCGCGAAGGGTCCACCGCGAATAATCGTCACGCCAGTCGCCGATGGACTATGTGTTCGCAAGATGATCCGTTTCCCGTCGGCTGAAGAAGTTTCGAATTCATCCGGCCAACCGCCATCCGCGCCCTTTTCGATGCGCACCAAGCGATCCGTCCCATCACCATTTTCAGAGAGATACATCACATCGTCCAAGGGCGCCGCCGGATCAAACACAAAGCGAAAGGCATTGCGGAAACTGTGAGCCCATACGCGTGAGCGCACACTGTCAGGGTTGCCATCGTAGAAAGGATTATCAGACAGACCCAAGCCGGTCGCGGCGTCAACTTTCAGGATCTTTCCATTATAAACATCGAGGTCATCCACCACGTAGCGGTTGCCGTCGTCGCCCAACATCACGTAAATCGAATACGGATCGTTGGGGTGAAACTGCAGGTCGCCCGCGTTGTGAACATTGGTCTCGTTGGGCAGTCCCGAGAGCAAGATTTGCTCTGAGCCTGGAACCATCTGCAGGAACGTTTCATCAAGCGTAATGCGTGACAGACGCTGGTCAGTGGACGTCGAATAAAACAGATAGACGTAGCGGTTGTTCGCGAAGTCGGGATCAAGGCGCATGCCAAGCAAGCCGCGCTCTCCATCGGTATTCACTGCTGAACGAATATCGGCTACAACTGTCGGCGGGGTAAAGTCACCACCGGCGCCGCCCAGTGGCTGGCGCACCAGCGTGGCGCTCTCCCACTCTACTGTCAGATTTTCACCACCGCCATTTTCAAAGAACTCCACCACCACCGTGTGTTCTCCGGCCACCAAACTTATCGTTCCTTCCTGAGTCACGTTTCCATGTAGACCGTCGTTGTCGACAACTTCTACGCCATTGACCAAGAGTCGGCTACCGTCATCCGAAGTCGTGTAGAAGGTATAGTCGCCAGCAGTCGTTATGTTTAAAGTCGCCGTATAGCGAAAGGCGAAATTATCGTCCTGCAAACGAGGATCGAGGTCAAAGCCAGTGACCGTTCCGCTGGCGACCGGGGACAAGCTATCGAAGTCTGGCAGCTCAGTCCAGATTCCTTCGAAATACTGATAGCTAATGCTGATTTCCGGCCCGTCATTGGGTTCAAGAACAAGCAAACGGCCCTGCTTTTCTATTACGTAAAGTCGGCCCTCATCATCAAAATCCAGCGAGATAACACCGTTACCGCTATAGACCGTTTCAGTGATAAAGTTTGGATCTGAAAACGCTGCACGCAGCGGCATAAAGCTCAAGCCAAGCACCAGCACCATGAATGCAAGGAGAGGCGACCTAAGCTGAGTGATATTCACAGAAAATGACATATCCGGAAGTGAGAACAGACTGTAGAGTGCGGAGCCTAAAATTGGGCATACCCTCAGAACGGCGGCTTATCTGGGAGGATTCAAGCGGCCAATAGTTGTCTGATTTTCAAGCAGATGAAGTTGAATAAAAAGCCGCCAACCGAAGTTGGCGGCTTTGCCTGTAGAAAGCTTATTGCTTGCGACGGCGAACCAAGAGAACGCCTAGAGTCGCGAGGCCCATCATACCGACATAAGTTGAGGGCTCGGGGATAGTCGAAGTGAACTCATAGCCCCCATCCACTGCCGTAGCGATGACACCAGAGTTGACATCATTCACCCGCACACGACCACTGGCCAGCAGGATGTCTTTATTTGCTTCGTCCAAGTTGTCGATGAACAGAACCGAGGTGGACGACGTGATATTCACGTAGTCATCATCACCTAGTGCAAAAATGCCCTGGAAGTTATCGCCCCCGCTGAGATTCAGGCGACCGTCGCCGCCCAAATTGATTTTGCTAGCATTGCCACCATCGAAGGAAACCAATGAAGCATTAAACACACCTCCGTTGATCGTGGCGTTGCTGGTTCCGTTTGGCTTAAATTCCGCCGTATTGGCAATGCCACCTGTCATGAGGAAATTCGCAGCATCTGCACTAATGATGAAATTTGCCGTCGTACTGAAATTACCACCTGCACTTATCGTCATTGAGTCATCGTCCAGCGACAATTCAATGCCGTGCACATCAAACACACCGCCAATGTTCAGAGTATTGGCACCGGTGTTGTTGTAGTTACCTGCGGTGCCGGTATCAAACGAGCCACCTGCTTCAATCGTCAGCGTGCCGCCGGAAGCTTGAATCCAGGCAATGCCGCCCTCTTGCACCCAGCTACCACTGCCTTGAATGGTCAACGTGCTTCCGGTCGAGAGAATCAAGTCTCCACCAGCCGTGTAAACTGTGGCGCCATTAACAGTGGCGTTGTCAGTTCCGTTCAGATTTGGAATGCCGCTCGGGCTCCAGTTGCTGGCCGTGCCCCAGTCAGTGTCCGTCGCGCCGGTCCAGGTGTAATCCACCGCATTCAGCGTGCTGACAAGTGACAGCGATGGAAAGAGAGATAAGGCAATGATTGTCTTTTTCATAGGTATTGAGGGGTCAGTGAGGTATTGGGTTATGAGGTGAAAGTGTCGCAATTTAATGCACACGTCAAGTTTAATTGCATTAAATTACATCCTCAATTTTAAAATATATTGCTTCCTTTAAGCTATTGCTTGATTACCACGGTTTGGAGCGCTTGCCCCGGGATCAAGATGGTCTTTTTACCGCGGCCAAAGAACGAAAGATCGTAGTTAATGGGCTCTTCCGAGGTGTTAAAAACTGCGACTGCAATGGACTGGTCTGGGTTCTGAAACGCAGTCGCCATCAGGGTTTCGTCGTGTCCGGTTAATTCAATGCGCTTCGCGCCTGGTCGCATGTAGCGGCTGAAGTGCGCCATCGCGTAAAACAGCGGTGTGCGGTAAAAAGAGTCTTTACCACTGTCCACCAAAATGGGCGCCAAGCAGTAGTTCCGCGCGTGGTTTGGCCCTCCCCGCGTGTTCAGGAACATGTTCCAATCGACCCAGCCAACCAAGTGGTGATTAAAGCCGCCGATCAAGTCGCGTGCATAGCGGTAAAACGGGCGATACTTCGGGTGGTTAACCTTGTCGTCGTCAGCGGCCCAGATGTAGCCCCAGTCGCTGGCCTCGGGGCGCCAGTACCAGTCGTCTTCCAGCCACACGCCGATCTCCTCGTCGTCGCCCATCGCGTCGATGCAACCTTCGGAATGCAGGATCTGCTTATCGGGGAATTTCGCATGGACTTCGTCCAGGGATTCAGCGCCAACATCCACCGTGCTCTGATACCAGTGCACCGCCATTCCGTCGACATACTTGGCCGACTTCGGGTTGCCAAGAATCGCCTCCGCCCACTCGACCAGGTGATGGCCACGATTTTGATCATAGGCCCACACCTTGAGATCCGGCACGTGCTTTTCCAACGTCGGCCCGAGATAGTCGGCTATAAAATTACTCATCTCGTGCGCACTGAAATGCACGCTCTCCCAGTTGTTGCCATTGCCCAGCGGTTCGTTGGCCGGCGTGATGCCCCAGATCGGAATCCCCTCAGCCTCGTAGGCTTGGATATACTTCACGATATAGTCAGAGAAGGTCTGGTAGTATTCGCGCTTCAGGTTGCCGCCGTTCCAATGGTTGTTGGTCTTCATCCACGGCGGAGGCGTCCACGGCGAGGACAGGATTTTAAATTCCGCGCCCGCAATTCCCTGCGCTTCCTTAATCATCGGCAGTAAATACTTATGGTCGGGCTCGATCGAGAAATGCTTCAAGTCCTTGTCACCCGGCACCGGTGCGTAAGTGTAATTGGTCACGGAAAAATCACTGCTCGCGATGTGTGTGCGCGTCAGGGAAATGCGCGCGCCAGACGGCGAGAAATAACTGCGCAGCGCCAGCTCACGCTTGGTCTTGGAAAGCTCGCTCAAAACCTGCGCCCCCGACTCCGTAAACGAGCCGCCAATGCCAACCAAAGTCTGAAAAGTCTTATCCGGATTTAAAGTCAACGTATAGGAAGCGGAGCCTGTTGCCTGTGCTTCGACTTTGTCCAAGCGGTCGCCTTGCCGTGTTGTTTGATAGATTTCCACATCTGCCGCTGCGCCCGAAGACGTGAGGATGACCGACGCCGATAGCGCCATAAGTGAGGTAAGTTTCGTCATGGTGATTTTAAGCTAAGGTAGGGTTGGGATTGCCGGTTTGACGGCGGACTTTGAGTTCCGCTTCAATCTCGGCGACTTCGTTGTCTGAAAGTGGGTACCAGATGAGGATCAAGCCATTAGCGACCGCCAGAATACCTGGCAAAATAGAGAAGAGCAAGCGTATGCCCAGGATCGCTTCGGGTGTCTGCGCCTGATTCGCGACATAGCCAAAGTAGCCCAGCATCCAGCCGGACAAACCACCGCCAATTGTCAGCCCCATCTTCTGCGCGAACATCGCTGCGGAGAAAACCAGGCCCGTCGCGCGGCGACCAAAACGCCACTCGCCGTAGTCGGCTACATCCGTGTAAATCGCCCACACTAGCGCAGGCGTCGGGCCGGCCAAAATACTGCCAATCGCATTCACGGCGAGCATCGCGCCAAAGGCGTCCGGCGGGATGAAAAAGAAGCCGAGCAAAGTCGCGCCATTGAGCAGCGTCAGCGCCATCAGAGAGTTGCGTTTGCCGAAAGTTTTGCTGAACCACGTGGTCAGGAAAATGCCGCAGATAAACGCAATCGAACCAGAGGTCAGCATGAGCGAGGTCTTATCCAAAAACCAGAACACCGCCTCGCCATCGTCGCCCACATAGTATTTGAAAAAGTGTGCTGTCACTGCGCCGCGTACGGCCACGTTAGACAATGTCAAAATGGCCGCAATGACCATGATGATCCACGGCTTGTTACGAAACAAAAACTTGATGTCCTGCGCAATGCTCGCACTCGCGTCGGCCTGCGGTTTCACGCGCTCCTTCGTCCAGGCAAAGGTAAAGAAAAACAAGATAACTGCCACTGCCGAAAGCAGGCCCATCGTCAGCTTAAAGCCCAAGGCTTCATCGCCACCACCCAGTTCGCGCACCAGCGGACGCACGCCCAGCGAGATCAACAGCGTGCCCGAAAACGCACCGACAAAACGGTAAGTCGCCAGCTTGGTACGCTCTTCGGAGCTCGGCGTCATTACGCCCATCAGCGCCGAGTATGGCACGTTGATCGCGGTGTAAATCATCATCAGACCGATGTAGGTTGCGTAGGCGTAAACCAGCTTACCCAGCTCGCTGAAATCCGGATTCGCAAAGCACAAATAGCCCATCAATCCGAACGGAATCGCCATCCACAGCAGATACGGGCGGTATTTGCCCCAGCGCGTATTCGTGCGGTCGGCCACTGCGCCCATCAACGGGTCATTGATCGCATCCCAAAATCGCGCAGCTACGAACATTACACCCACTGCCGCTGGCGACAACCCAAACACATCCGTGTAATAATACAGCAGGAAAATGTTTACGAACTGAAAGAAGATGTTCGAGGCGGTATCGCCGAATCCATAGCCGACCTTCTCCCGGATCGACAGTTTATCGCTTGCGCTCATGGGGTGGTTGTTGGGGTAAAGTTCTACGCGGGTAATTTGACGACCACGTGGTCAATAGCTCCAGTCCGGCCGATGATCTCTGCCGCCACACCTCGTGGCAAACGACTGTCATGAATAACCGTCACCGAGCCATCGGAATGGCAAACTTGCACCAGCGCCGTCTCGCGCTCCGTGCGTTGATAAATGATCGGCGTTTGCGCGAGCGTAAACAGCAGCCCTTGCTTCGGCACGCTCAACGCGCGGGGCGCGCCATCTACGCCCAGCACGCGGCAGCCGTCTTCCTTCGTTAAAAACTCCTCCGTGCGCAGTAGTCGCGGATAAAAGCGTATCCCGCGCGCTTCGTAGCGGACGCCCAGTTCGGCAAAACGCGCAAGCACGCCCTCCTTAACCATGCCCGTCAGGCCTGGCTGTTGGGCACCTGCATGAGCTGGCGTGTGCGAATAGGCGTCAGCGGGGAATGCGCCGTAATCATGAGGCGACTTGCGAAAGCCCAGGCCGTCCTGCACCGCATAGTAATAACGCACCAACTCCGGATAAGCAGCGTCGCCACTTGTATCGGCCCGCTGGGCAATCTCGGCCACCGCGAGCATCAGCTTCGACACCATGTGCCAATAGATGCTGCCCAAGCCTTCATAAGCAAACATCGAGCCGCTGCGGCCCGTGAAAGCCTGGTGATTAAAAGTCGCTTCGTAAAGCGCATGCACAGCTTTTCGGTCGCGAACAACGGCTTCTCCCCACTCACTTTGCGATGCAAAGCTTTCCAGCACCTCATCCAATTCAAAGCGATTGGCGAGACGTGAGTTGAAGCGGCAAAGACCTTCGCTATCGGACTCCTCTATCAGTGAGCGCTCGCCCTGCTCCAACATCTGCGCTAGCAGCGGAATCGCCTTCGCATCTTCCATAGCCACCCGTCCCATATCGAGGAACGCCGGCAACTCTTTATCCGCATACAGGATGTAGCTGTTGCGGCGCGGGCAATACAAGCGACTCGCTTGCAAGGATTCTAGCACCGCAATGCTTTCCTGCGGCGACAGCACGCCGGCACTGAGCACAGCGACCTGCCCTTCGAGCATTTCGCCAAGATGCTCAACGGTCGCCATTTGTGCATCCACATCGAGGAGCAAGGTATTGTAGGCATGGTAGAGCCCGTCGTTGCGTTGGCTATCACGCAAGGCAGTTTCCAAGTGCGCCAGCACACGCTCAATCCACACGGCAATCGTGTGCGAATCAATTTTACTTTGCGATCCAAAGTTACCGGCATAAACCCGTGTGCGGTATTGCTCACCAGCCTCTCCCAGCGCGCTCAGCAGTAGATAACGCTGCGCGTCATCATGCCCACAGGCATTGGCATCGGCAGTAAACAGATCCGTCTGCGAGGCGAGGAATTCCGCCACTGCCTCACTACATAAATACGACGCCGTATGCTCGGTGACCAAGCCCTGCAAAAAGCGCAGGTAGCGATACAGGTAGGCGGTCGTGACCATCGAGAGCCCCCACCCTGCCAGCGCGTTGTTGGCATCGTTCCACTCGGGACGCTGCGTATTCATCCAGATGCCACCATTCGGGCAGTAATTTCCGAGCTTCACCAGCGCCGGAATCAGCAGCTTTTCCATGAAGCCGGCATGGCGCAGCTCGCCGCTCGCATCGTGCACCAGCTTACCATCGGCCCCACGCTTGGCGGCGCGTTGAGCGATGGCGGCGTCCCGCTCCACGTTAAAATGAATCGAATGGTTCGGGTCACGGGCCAGTTCGGCAAACGACTTAATTTCGTAAGGCACATCGGCAAAGACCAGGCCCGCCTCTTGCAGTATCGCCCGGAAGCCATCCCCATCAAAGCTTTCGGCAAACTCCAGGAATTTCAGCAAGTAAATCAGTTGATGATCGCCCCAATAGCCAATCGACGCCCAAGGATCATTCGGGTCCGGCTTCTCCCAATCCACGCCGCGCGCGGTGATGCGGTATGGGTTGTAACCATCGGCCGTCGATGCATTGAGGAACTTGCGCAGGAAAGCTTCGTTGAAATGTGGAAAGCTGTAAGCCAGCGCCTCCCAGTTTTGGTAAATGTCGCGCCAGTTGCCCTCGAATCCAACCACATCGCGACCCTGCGCGTCCTTGGTCTGAATATTAAACTTATTCCAAGGTCGGCTCGGGTCGCCATGACGACGACTAAAGATCAACGGCAGATGCTCCTGGCATAAACGCAACAAATCCGCGCTCGCTCCCTGGCGCGCTTGGGCAATTAAATCCGGATAGCCAATTGCCTCAGGCAGCTTATCCAACCACGCCAACTCTGCATCGCAAAGTTCGCGCTTAAAGCTGCGAATCGATTGCTTCAGTAGCTCGCGGTCGATGTTATAATTATCGGCAAAGACGCCACCGCGCATGATGTTGAACAACACGTTCGAGCGGTGATGCGCGCAATACGCGGAGTCAGCCGTTAGCTGGCAACCATCGGACGAGCTGATCAACTCCTCGAGCTTTTGGCTGCCATGATCGATGTCTTCGCAAACGGATTCCCACAACGCATCCGGCGCCGAGAGTTGCGCGCGCAAAGTTGCCGCTTGTGCCTGGGTTTGCTGAATCTCCGCCACCTGGCGCCATGCCGCTTGCTCACGCGGCGCGAGTACCATGCGCCCGGCATTATAGTAAGCGCCACGCGTCGCACGAATCTGCATTGGCTCGGCGGGGTCTTCGCCCTCGAGCCATTGCAGCGCAGACTTACGTTGGCCAAAAACCGAGCTCTCCGGCCAGCCGTGAGACCAAACAGTCGTTGCCCGCAGCACCTCCATCGGCGCGGCTTCATCGGTCAGCCCAGACGCCATGCGATGCACGAGCAAGCTCGTGGCGGCGTCAATCTCAGTCAACTTGTAGGCGTCGCCTAGGCAGCTGTAGACATTTTGCGTGCGTTCATCGAGACCGGCAGGGAGAAAATTTTCCAAACCGTCGACCACCGCCAATTCACGTTCTTCCGTAGCCAAGTTGACGATGGTCGCGGTCCGGACAAAGCCAAATTTTTCACTCGTGCGCCAGCGGTAGCTAAAGCGCAATTGCAAGGTGTGGTTCGTCTCCTCAAAGACCAGTGAGTCACTGTTAAAGCTCTTCAGCAAACGACGGCTAATCGTGAACTGCCGCTCCGCGTAAGGCATGAACGGTTCCCAACGCACGCCCTCGATCTGGACCACGGTTTGCGGTCCCGTAGTGTTCCAGTTATCCATGATCTTGTCCACCGTGTAGTAGGGAAACAGCGCGGTGTCCGGCGAACCGCGACCGGCGGTTAACGCTCCCTGGCTACTGGCGAAAAACCAATGATTCGTTGCACTGACCATCGTCAGAAAAAACGGCGGCATCTGCTCGGCGTTATCAATCGCCACAAAGCGATCGCCATCGATAGTCACGGTTTGGGGCTCATTGGCGTCGGCATGCGTCGCAAGCGGCTCCGCCCCAACCTGGGCGGCGGGAATGGTTTCGGTAATCATGGTCTGAGGGGTTCCGTCGTGGGCTTACTCAACGTAGAAGGGGAAATTTGCCGTGGCGGCGCCCCCTGCGTTGTCGCGGATGTAGACGAATAGGCGGTATGGCCCCGACTTGGACGGCGCACGGAATTCGACGGACTCGCCACCATTGCGCTTGATCAGATTGGGGAACGAGGGCGGTGTGGTTTCATGATCACCGCCCGTTTGGCGATCGGTGCTCTCGGCCGTCACGACCCATTCGATTTTAAGAGGATCCCCCTCGGCGTCCCGCACTTCAACTTGTGCCTTCTGCACTGAATTACGCTTCACCCTTTTTTGGTCCGCCGGGGAGGAAAGAGAAATGAGCTTAGGGCTGCGGTTGTCGGGAAACTCGCCGTTCCACGCGTAGCTCATGGCATCGACCGAGCCGAGCTTTTCACCGGACGGCAAAAACATGCCATACCAAGTGGCGGTGGTTTCCTGCTTGTGGCTCCAGAGGAACGCAAAACTCCCCAGGCAGAGGCCCTGGCCCTCTTCGATCACGCGCTTTTGCGTGGCAAAATAAGATGCGGCCTTCTCGCGGCTGGTGGGCTCAATCGGCGCGCCCCACGAGGTGTGTCCGACTTCCCAGTGGCCACTCGGTCCAAACTCCGTCAGCATGAACGGCTTTTCCCAGCCCTGCTCAACGAGGCCACCGCCCACGCCTGGCGCACTCGCGTAGGCATTGACGCCAAGGACGTCAATTTCCGGGTAATACTCGATGATGTTCTTCACCTTGTGGCCGCCGATGCCGGCAATGACGGTCATCACCGGATGATCCGGATCTTCATCTTTAACGATCTTGGCGAGGCGATTGAGCTCCTTCCAAATGCGAATTTCGCTGCCGTCAGAGATCGGGCCCTCCATTTCATTGCCGAGGCCCCACATGAGGATGGCAGGATGGTCCTTGTATTTGCGCACGGCGTTTTCGACATCCTTGCGCTGCTTGCGGAGCTGCTTTTCGTCGGTGTAGTCGAAGCCATGACGCTCGTGGCCGATCCAGATGCCGACTACGACCTTCAAGCCCAGGCTCTCGGCGTAGTCGAGCAGCGGTTTGCCGTCGATCCGCTCTTCCAGCGACTCAATGCCCCACGTGCGGAAGCAATTGCCGCCCATCTTTTTGAGCATAGGCAAATTATTATAGCCACCTACGCCATTGGCGAAAAACGGCTGACCGTCCACGCGCAATTCAAATTTGTGAGGAGCCGTCTTCTCAATCTTCACATCGCTACCGGCAAAGAGGGTGCCAGCGCTCATTAACGCTGCGATAGCCAGGGAGAAAACAGATGAACGGGGGGATAACCGATGCAACAAGTTTTGCTTCATGCTTAAATTGCATAGAATTGCATTTGAAAGTGTCAAGGCTGTAAAATGATTTTGTTGCATTAAATCGCAGAATAGTTCAGAAACGCGGCATACCTTTATATTATATGGAAAAGATCAATCAGCAAGCAATTGCCGACGCCCTGGACTTGTCTCGTGCAACCGTATCCCGCTGCTTCACGAACCACCCCGGCATCAACCCCGAGACGCGCGCCCGCGTATTCGAGCTGGCGTCACGGATGGGCTACAACCACATCTCGATGCGCACTTCTCGAACGGGCACGAAACGCACGCGCCCGATCTTTGGCGTGCTGATTTGCTCCAAGGAAGAGGAGTATCACCGCATGGACTACGAGAGCCCCGGACGACTGCTACTGAAGGGCGTTTCGGAGTATTGCCAGCTGGCGAAAGTCGGCGTGTCCGTGCATTTTGTCGACCCCGACATCGAGTCCATCGACGACCCGCAATACAAAGATTTGTTCAGCACCGTCGGCCGCCACTGGTCCGGACTGCTCCTACTTTATCCATTTCCCAAGCCAGTGATCGACGAGCTGCTGATTCGCATGCCATGCGTGTCCCTGGTCGAGCAACGCAACTCCGGCGAACTCGACTGCGTGGACGTCAACCACTACCAAGGCGTCTCCCTGCTCATCAATAAACTCTACGAACTTGGCCATCGGCGGATCGGCTTTTACACCAAGGCCTACCCCACCGAAGCCAGCTGGTCTCTGCGCAGATTCGGGGCCTACACCGAGAAAATGACGCAGCTCGACCTACCCATCCATGAGCGCGATCTAATCAACGCCCAACCGCGCAACATCGTCTCCCTGAATGACAGTTTCGACCTGGCGGCGGAACGCATTCGCGACGGCGTCACCGCCTACGTCTGCGCTGCCGACCACCAAGCCTACGACCTCATTCGCGAACTGAAAAAGCGCGGCATCAAAACGCCAAAAGACGTTTCCATAACTGGCTTTGACGGCATTCCGGCCCCCAGAGAGACCCCCGACCTGAGCACTATCCAAATCCCGTACCGCAATATCGGCTACGCGGCGGCCAAGCGGCTCAACGATCTGCTCAAGAAGCGCTTCGGCCCGTCACAGCACATCCTCATGGGCTGCCAGCTTCTAGACGGACTGACCATTCAGAAGCCACGCTCGCACGATTTGTAATTCAACGCACAACCCCAGCCTTCCAAACATGAGCCGCATTGAGTTTGCGGCTCATGGCGTAAATACACGCAAGGTATACGCCCCGCAAATACCCACACTGGCAAAATAGCGCCAATCCCACGCTCAACGCTGTTGCACAACGATTTAATACAATGCCCACTGCTACAATTCGCATGCAATTCCACAAAAGTTGCATTAAATTGAATTATTAAACTTGACCATTTGCCTTTTAAAAATCACAGTTAATTTCCATGAACCGCAGTTACCCGATGAAATCCATATTCCTCCTCACGCTCGCAAGCATCCTGTTTGCATTCTCCGCGTCCGCACAAGACGCTCCGAAACCCGATTACGGCAACTTCAGCTCCGAAACGCTGACCACCAAGGCGTGGGAAGCACTCGGCCAAAAGCAATACGACCTCGCGATCGACTACACCAGCAAGTGCATCGAGATGTATGCCGCCCAAGCCGCCGAAATGCAGGCCTCGCTCACCGAGCCAGCTCCCGCCGAAACCGCTTCTTCCAAGTGGGCGCTGAACGATGTCGGCACCTGCCTCTACATTCGCGGCCAAGCTTACGAAGCCAAGGGTGAGTCCGCCAAGGCAGTCGCCGACTACAAGAAGCTCGTTGGCGAATTGTCCTTTGCCCAAACTTGGGACACCAAGGGCTGGTTCTGGCGCCCAGCCGATGCCGCCAAGCAGCGCATCACCGTCGTCGAATTCGAAGCACTTTAATTCCCTAACACCTGGCGCGGCTTGTTGTCACAATAGTAACGACAAGCCGCGCACTTTTCTTTAGGCTTTCCCCACACGTCCGATATATAAGGCATTGCAATACCCCGCGATGAACACCCCCTCCCCCAAAGCTTCCCCCTCAAGCGCCCCTTCACACCAGAGTCCTCAACGTGGCTTTGCGCTGGTCATCGCGCTCAGTTTGATGTCTTTCATCATCCTGCTGGTCATCTCGATGGCGACGCTTGTGCGCGTCGAGCTCAGCACGGAAATCCACACCAAGGAGCAGGCGCTTGCGCGGCAAAACGCCCTCTTTGGCCTCCAACTCGCCATTGGCCAACTCCAGCAGCAGCTTGGCCCCGACCAAGCCATTTCCGCCAACGCAGCAATCCTCGACATCAATCCCGAAACTCCAGAGTTCGACGACACCAACGGCGAAGCCAACGTCAAGCAACCATACTGGACCGGCGCTTGGAGCAGCCTCCAATGGGACGCCGCCTCCGATCGCTCGGACTCCCCCACCCTCAACGAGAACTCCGACGGCAAACCCGACTTTTTCCGCGCTTGGCTAGTTTCCGGTTTCCGCGACAGCACGCTCACCGGCGAAGACCTGCTCAACGTCGCCAAAAGCTTTGATGAAAGCTCCGCCAACGCCATCCAGCTCGTCGGCCCGGGCACCGTCGGCTCGGGAACCGACTATGAAGCAGGCTACGTTTATGCGCCGCGCGAAACGATTCAAAATGCCGATGACTCCTGGCGCGAAAGCGGCTTTGCCTACTGGGTGGGCGATGAAGGCGTCAAAGCCAACGTCCATGCCGACGACACTGACGCGCCCGTGCAAAGCATCGACAAGATCAACGCCCTCACTTCCAACAGCCGCGCCAATCTCCGCGCCGTGGAAAACTGGGAAACGCTGACCGAAACCGACATCGATCAGTCCGTCCTTTTTAGCAACGACATCCTCAAGCTTGCCAGCGTTCGCCAACTGGGCAACGCCGACGCTTATGCTGGCAAATTCCACTCCCTCACGCCCTACGGCCACGGCATGCTCATTGACACCGCCCAAGGCGGCTTCCGCCAGGACCTGAGCCTCGCCTTTTCGCAAAACACACTGCCCGAAACCTTCCTCGATGACGACAGCGACCCAGCCCCGATCTTCACCCTCGGCCCAGAAAACGCACCCATCGTCAGCGGGCCGACCTGGGACTACGTCCAGCGCTTCCACAACCGCTACCAGATGCTGACGAAGCAAGCTTCTGGCGCGCCCGTCATCGACTACCTCGACGCCCGAGTCGAAACCTTCGACTCTCTGGCACCAGACAAAAAGGGCGACGCGCCACTGCCAGTCGTGGTCCGCTACCAATACGTGTTCTCACTCTACAAAGGCTACAACACCTATGACGGGCTACCCTATACGGCCGAAGATCAATACCTCGACGGCAAGCACAACAAAAACCCCGACTACCCTGAAGCCAATCGCCCCAACACAGACTATCAGAGCAACGACCAGATAGTGTATCTGATGGTCAACCCAATCTACTACATTTGGAATCCCTACAATGTGGCAATTCACATGAAAAAGGATAAGACCGCCGCGATCAATTTCCTCCCCTCCTTGCCGAACGTGGAGTTCTCCTTCGACAACGGTAACACCTACAAAGACTTCAACCAGATCTTCTGGTTCTACGTGGGCGAAATCATCTCACTCAACAGCTCCAATTTCGAACTCGAAGAATCCGTCACTATTCCACCGGGCGAAATGCGTCTGGTCACACTGCGCAAGGTTCCACTCATCAAGGATGAGTATGAGGAAAAGCTCTGGGTAGAGTGGATTCAGCGTGACAAGTTCTGGGGCGACGCCGCAGCTGGCAACGCCAATCGCATGCAACAGACGACCCGCAATTTCAGCGAAAGTATTATGGGCCTCTTTTCACCGCTGCTACTCCCCAGTGTCGAGCAGCCCAACGAAATGGCGTGGCACGACACCAAGCTCTTTGCCACCGGTTCGGGCAAGATTCATGTCCGCATCGACCAGGACCAGAGCAAGTTCCTTTTCAAGGTAAACGCTGGCGGCCAGGGCGGCAATCGTCAGCAGGCTGGTGTATTCCACATCAACAGCGAAGACCCGCTCACGTCCGCGTATCTGCCCGAAGAATACATCCACGACGAAACCATCAACTTCGCGACTTTGCCCAGAATCCTCGACGCCAATGGCGACTTCACCGGCTTGGCGCCGGTATTTACTCTTACTTTCGACACGCGCGCCTTTGATGAGGACAACGGTCTGGGCAAGCCGGGCCTATTCACCGATCCAGCCAACGCCTACTATTACACGGAAGATGTTGATGAGGCCGCGCTGGCCATCGCACCATTTCGCTTCGAGTTCGAGAGCGCCACTGCTTCTGGCGACTACCTTCAATTTGATCCCGGCACCGAGCGTGCGTTTTTCCGCTCCGGCGCAGACCTGGTTTACTCCAACGTCGCCAAGGAACTGCCCGTCACCCAGCCGCTGTCCCTCGGCCAGTTGGAGCACGCGCCGCTCGGCCGCGATTACGACCACCTTGTCTATCGCTACACCAATTATCAAAGCGATCAAACGCCACCCAGCGAGCTCTCACCCAGCGATCCCAGACGCCGCAGCATGGGGCCCGTTTACAACCGCGCCGTTGGCAATGGCTACCTGCATCCCATGCTCGCCGAAGATGAAGTCTGGAACGGCGGCTACAATGTCGATCGCTCCTACTTCCTCAACGAAGTCCTCTTCAACCGCTACTACTTCAGCGGACTCGCCAATAATGGCGGCCCCTTCGCCGAGAACAACAAGACCGCCAGCCAACGCCTCGATGACTTTCTGGCCGGAGATAAGTCCAGCATTAATCCTGCTTACTCGGTGATGCAAAGCGAAGGCCAAAGCCTCGAGTCCATTGCCGATAAAGTCCATGAGGTGCCGGGCGAGGAGTACCTTCGCCTGGCAGCCTTTCTGGCCGTCGAAGGTGCCTTCAATATCAACTCAACTTCCGTTGATGCCTGGGCTGCGATGCTTTCCGCCTCCCGCGGCCAAGCCGTTATGTATAACGACCTCAACGCTGGCGCCTTGGCCGAAGCCAGTGATGTCGAGCGCACGCCGATCATATCCAAAACATTCCCCGCCGGAACCTCCGCAGAAAGCCAGTCCGGCAATTACCAATCGGCCAACGCCGCACTCTGGAGCGGCTTCCGTGCGCTAACCGATGAGCAAATCCACGACCTCGCAAAGAAAATTGTCGCGCAAGTCAAGGCACGTGGCCCCTTCCTCTCACTCGGCCAGTTTTTCAATCGCGAAATATCCACGCGCGACGATTACAACCGCGCCGGCACCGTACAGGCTGCCATCGACGCCAGTGGGCTCAACACCACGGCAGACGACCCTGCGCTTAAAGATGCCCTGCTCGCACGCTTCGATTCCAATGAAATTACCGCAACCGATGTCGCCCTTGCCACAGGCTTGCCCTCCCCGGATGCGCTTTTGGGCGACCGCAACGAGGGCCTCCCCGGATACATCACCCAGGCCGAGCTGCTCAAGCCGATTATGCCAGTCCTCAGTGCACGCTCGGAGACGTTTCTCATCCGCTCCTACGGCGATGTGCGCGATGTAAATGGCAATGTAACCCAGGCTTGGTGCGAAGCCGTCGTGCAGCGTAATCCCGACTATGTCGATAGCGCTGCAACAACAAGCCCCGAGCCCTGGGAAAGCCCAGAGGCCAATTCACCCGCTGCCATCTTTGGCCGTAAGTTTCAAATCATTAGCTTCCGCTGGCTCTCCGAAGACGAAGTTTAGCCCCATGCCATTTTCATTTCACACTTTCGCCGTCTGCTGCGTGGCGTTGAGCAGCCTCTGCTCCTCAGCCTTGGCGGACACATTTCGCGTAGTCAGCCTCTCACAAATCCCTGGCCTCACGAGCCTCGAATTCATCCACGAGGGCAAGGTAGAAACCGTGCCAGTTTCGCTCTCCAGCTTTTCTCAGCCATACCCTATTCCAGCCACGCGAGAGCTTGCGCTTTACGCCCAGGCCCCCTCGCCCAACGAAGAAAAGACACCCAACCTTGTCCTGCAATTTTCAGAAAACTCAGGCGATGTGATCGTGCTGCTCAAGGCAACAAACACAGCCAATGGCCCAGCCTATCGCTATGAGCTACTCGATGACTCAACCCGAGCGTTCCCCGCAGGCTCCGTATACATTTGCAACTACCTTCAGGAGCCAGTCATCATCCGGCTCGGCCCCAAGCAAGTGCTCGTCGAATCGAACGACCGTAGCGTCGTCCCGCTGACTCGCAAAGAGCAGCCCTTTAATGACGGTGTCGCTTTCGCAGCGGAAATCAATGGCCACGGTCGTGTATTTTCCACCAGCTCGTGGTATCTCTCGCCTTCGATGAAAATTTTCTGCATCATCTTCCAGGACCAGCACGGAAATCCGCAGATTCGCCGCATCAGGCTGACCTAGAGCACTTCAGCGCGTAAGCCGTTGATTGCCAACCGAAGTTAATACTGAGAGCCAGTCACTATTAAAATGCTCAAGCGTGCACTTTTTCATTTGGCCTGAGCGGCAAATATGATAGTGTTTAATTGATCACTCTCAAAGGAAGATAAAAAATCCAGCATCATGGAGCGCAATGCCGCTCTTGATAATGGATTTAGCACTCGAAACCGCCACCTCAACTGAAGTTTTCCCATGACCCACGAACACCTAATTTAGCTCCCTGGGGCGATGCCTCCTATCGCCCCAGTCCCGCCCATCCGAAGATGCACCGCACCGTAGCCCTATCGGAGCCCATTCGCGATAAAATCCATTCTGCGACGCCCCGAGGCTTTAAACGCCGTTCTCTCCCTCCAGAAGAACGCTGGCGATGCGCACGCATCGATGTCACGGATGACGCGGCAACCCCAGCGCACCGCCGCCTCCAGAGATAAACCCATTGGGTAAACCGCTGATGGGTAATCAACGCATAAGCCACGCGATGCGCCACACTCTCTGCGAAAAGCACACCCGCTCTTTGCCGGGAATTCCCATGCGTTCTTTCACAGTTTTTTCGACCTCTCCTCCCCCCCCCTCTGGACAGGATTGAAGCCGCAGCAACTCACGCAACGCGTTGGATGAAGCGATTAGCGATGCTCACCAGAAAAAATAATCTGCCCGATCGTTAATAAACTCCCGACTAGGCTGCTCAAAGACCACACGCCACACGGTAACGTATTGATCCCACGGGCCAGAAACCTTGCGATCAATCAGGGTGACTGGTTTGGAGCAGTACACATGCTCTGGGTGACTCTCCACCCGTTTAAGCAAATTCACAAAACCCTCTGGCCGCGAAAAGAACAAAGTCCGCTTCTCAAAAAGGTGCTTGGCCTGATTGATGTAATCCAAATCCAAGTTGTCATACTTCTGGTAGTGTTCACCGATGACCCCAGATAAACGATGCATTTCCACCCCGGCTCGCCAGCATGCCTCATTGACGTTGGCCGCCAAGCCAAACCCATAGGTGTAAAAGCGTTCGTTCAGGAATTGCCATAACAGCACCACCTCATGCTCGCTGAATGGGTTTTCAATGCGGATAGCCCTCACGCCCGGAAAGGGATCACCTAGCAAATGGCACTCAAGGTAGCCTTCCCACCAAAGAATGAGCACATGGCGCTCGATGGCCTCGCGTTCGGCGGATTGCCTTGCATCCTTACTGAATAACCCAGGATAGGCACCCATGCCATTCGTTGTGGGATCGTAATCAAATCCGTAAGTGACTGGCTCCTCAAGCTTGCACTGTCGAAATGCCCACCGCTCAAGAGCCTCTGATACGGCGCGAAACTTGGCAGTCGTAGGGTCATTGGCAGAGCCTACCCCATCAGGCAAATCGCAATCCAACCTCAGTTCATCCTTTAAATAGGCGGCTGCCGAGTATTGCTCGCGCCCGAAAATGGATTCGGCACCAACGTCGACAGTCTTAACTGGACCGCCTGCGTTCACCATGACATCCCGGAATTTAAATGGCGCGAGATTTACTTTCATTGTTCTTAATATAATCGTGCCGTCATCCAACGGATGACGACACGTAAAGTAGCAATAGTTGTAGCGGGGTTATACTTCGGTCGGGAAGGTTGGGTAAGCCTTGGTCTGAATTTTTTCACCGCTCGGAGAAGAACGGAAACCAACGTTATAGACAACCGTACGGAGGATGGATACTATTGCTTTTTTCATGATTATGCGGTTTGTTTGGAGTTAATTCCCTAGCAATCCCGTCTTGAGATCACTACTTACATTTAATCGGCAAACCGCCTCAAACCAAGCCAAGGCATCCCTCAAATTTGGGTGGATTATTATTTTATGCTTAGCGCCTACAGCCTGGGGGGACGCTCTCGTAGGGTCCTTACCAATCCAGTCATTTACCTCGTCAGACTATCATACCAGCGGCAACAACTGGTCATCTGGACAAGGCCCTGACGGGCGAATCTACATCGCAAATGACGACGGGTTGCTCCAGTACGATGGCGTAAATTGGACACTCTTCGAGCTCCCCTTTGCCGCGCACGATCTGTGGGTCGAGTCCAAAGATATAATCTGGGTTTGTGGCACGGAAGCCTTCGGTTATGTGACACTAGAGGACGGCAAGTTCAACGAGTATGTCCCCATGCTCGATAAGCTGGACTACCCTCCCGGTCTAATAGGTGAGATCTGGAATATCGTTGTTTCTGATGATGCACTTTTTGCCTTCGCACAAGAATCGCTGATCGTTTATCAAAGCGGAGAGATTCAACTTCACGCGCTTCCCAGTCAGTATCGACTGACAGGCTGTTTCGACGGCTCCACAACCTACATTAGTCAATCTGGTGTCGGCTTAATGGAGTTCAAAGATGGCGCATTCACCACTCTGATTCCCCAATCCGAGGAAGGCGCGCCACGCGTCAATTCAGTCATCACGCTGGAGGAAAACGAACAGCTCTTCAGCTCTTTCCGCAAAGGCCTCTTTCAAATCGAGAATGGACAATACGTTCCCTGGGAATCCGAAATCAAGGATTTGTTAAGCAATACGCTCTGCTATGACATGATTCAAACACGTGATGGACGAATCCTCTGCGCAACGCACAACTACGGTATTTTAATCCTCTCTCCCGATGGCAAATACCTGGGACAAATCTCCGAAAAAGATGGTCTGATTAGCAATTTGGTTTTCAATATATTCGAAGACACAGACGGCAATATCTGGGCCTCACACGAAATCGGTGTCAGCCTGATCGAAATCCAATCCAGCTACATGATGATCGATAGCCGTAACGGCCTCGACTCAAACATAATTTACAGCCTGAGCATCTGGGACAACCAGCTGATTGCTGGCACCGCTAATGGTTGCAAAACAATGGATTTCCCGACAGCTCAGTCCTTGAGGTCGAACTGGCAATCCATCGGAGCCAAGGACTCCCCAATTTGGTACATCCTGAATACCCCCAAGGGTCCCCTTATTTCAGATAAGGACGGTTACTCGCTCCTGATTGATGGTCAGCTCAAGCGAGCGCTGAATACAGAACAGGACGGCATTTACTCCGCCCCACTTCAACACAATGGCAAAGACTACATCGCCATTACAGAACTACGCAACGCCCACCTAACTGCCTGGAAAGGCGACCAGTTAGAAATTTTGAATTTGATCAACGCCCCCGGACCACTTTGGAGCTTCATTGAGCACGAAGGATTAATATATGCAGGCTCATTTAACTATGGTCCACTATCCATCCCTGCTGATCAGCTATTCTCCTCGCAAAAGATCGAAGCCACCCCTCTCAACGCCGCTTCGCTCCCCGAAACGATCCGCTGGGCTTACTTCGCTAAACTGCCAGCCGGCTTGGTTCTATTAAGTGATGCTGGCATATTCCAAAAGGCTAACGGAGCTCACGCGTGGCAACGCATGTCTAGCACACCGGATTCTCTCGGCATGGACCCTTATGCAGTCAACTACTACCAGGGCCCAAGCAATACTCTCTGGCTTATGTACAACGCGAAGGACAGCCAATACGCCTTTAGCAAAATTACTTGGCCCGATTTCGATCAACCGGCACACTTTGAGGGTATCCCTACCGACGGCATCAATCGCCTCGATCAAATACATTGCCTAATCGTGGACGAAGTAAACTCCCGCGTCTGGGTAGGAGGCAGCGGTGGCATCATTTGCGAAAATTTCGATCAAGATGATCACACCCTTTCCAAGCACACCCCCATAATCACAACCGCTCAAATCAATGGTCGGCCTTCAGAAGTGAGCAACGAATTCAAGTTCCCAGTATCGCTGGCGAAATTCGATTTTGCACTTCCCTATTACGGCAACAAACCAGTCACATACCAAACCCGACTACTCGGCCAAAGCACCCAGTGGAGTTCGCCATCCCCCAACACCCTTAAGGAATTCACAAACCTACGGGAAGGAGACTATAAGTTTGTCGTCCAGGCTCTGGTTGACGGAAAACCCAATGGAGTTGCCAGCTACTCATTTAAAATCTTGCCTCCCTGGAGACGCACCTGGAGCGCTTATCTACTCTACCTGTTGCTCACCATTGCATTCGCATACATATTGGTGCACTTCCGCACCCGACGCCTTCGACAGGCAAACATCGCGCTCGAAGAGGCCGTACGCAGTCGCACTCTGGAGCTTGAAAAGACCAACGTGCGCCTAGCCCAAGCCAACACCGCTAAAAACCGCTTTCTAGCCAATGTGAGTCATGAAATTCGCAATCCGATGAACGGCATCGTCGGCCTCGCCCATCTACTGCTTGACGATGGCTTGGGCAAAGATCGAAAACGCATATCGCACCTGCTCAGCACAGCCGAGCACCTCAAGGTCCTCCTTGACGGCATGCTTGATTTCGCCGCGATCGAAAACGGACAGATTCGACTGCAAAATTGCCAGTTCTCCCTGTCTGCGCTACTGGACGAAGTCGATTCTCTCCACCAACGAATGGCTCAAGACAAAGGCATTAAGCTATACGTCATTCCCAATGAGGAAGATTGCCCAGAACTGTTTGGCGATATTGGAAAACTACGCCAGATCCTCTATAATCTGACCTCAAACGCCATCAAATTCACCCATCATGGATCCGTAACGGTAAGAACCAAAGCAAAGGTGGACACCGGTAAGCGCATTGCAGAGTTAGAATTTCAAATTGAAGATACGGGTGACGGTATCCCTGAAGAGGATCAGAAAAGAATCTTCGAACAGTTTAACCGCGGCTCTCAAATGAACTCGCAGATAAAAGGCATCGGTCTGGGGCTTAGCATTGCCGATCGCTTGACGAAGATACTGGACGGCGCCCTCACTCTCGATAAAAGCTATACCAATGGAGCTCGATTCATACTACAGATTCAGCTGAGCATCACTGACACACCAGATAGAGCGCCTAAACGCCCCGATGCAGAGCGCCGCAAAACACTCGCGGGCCTACAAGCGCTCGTCATAGAAGATGAGCAGTATAACCAGATAGTTGTAGAGGGGTTACTGAAACGAGAGTCCGTCCGTGCCATCATCGCTGGCTCTGCCGAAGAGGCATTAAAAATTTTCGTTGAGCACAGTTGGGACTTTGTTCTGGTCGACATTAACTTACCCGGAGCCAGCGGCATCGAATTTGCCGAAATGGTCAAAGCCCAAGCACAAAAAGCAAATACCCCGCTCATTGCGATGAGCGCCTACGTCGCGGATTTCGACAACGAGAAGTTAATGCATGCTGGCATCACCAGCTTCGTACCCAAGCCCTTCACCCCTGACCAGCTACTCACGGCGATTCAGACAAGAGCAGAGAATCAGACACCCCCTCCGCCCACGCAAAAGCCAAATTCCACTGAACCGAAACCAAGCCGCTCCCTCATGGAATATATCGCCGGAAATGATCCTGAAAAACTCAAGAAGCTCGAAATCGAGCTTCGCGCCTCACTACACAATTATCAGGAGCAGCTCCGCGAAGTCATCGACACAAAGGATGAAGAGAAAGGGCGACTCACGCTACATGACATGACCCCCCTTATTCGCTTAACTCAAAATCAAGAGCTCATTGACCTCGTGGATGTAATGCATAATGCCTTGCATGAAGATAATTTTCAAGAGTTCGAAATCCAATTCGCCGCTTTTTGCGAAGCTCAGAAAAAAGCTAACCAGGTAGTCGAGGAAGCTAACGGGCACTTCGATTAACCTCCGATGAGACGAACTTGCGCAAGCATTGAAAGGTAGGCAAGGCGGCTCAGTTCGATGGCTGCGGAAGAGTGCACCAGATTTAAGCCTCGCATGCAGGCATGTCCCATAGGAAAACAGGTTCAGCTCCAAGACCTGTCCCACTGTGCCTTAATTTCTGTTGATTCAGAAAAAGCCGGACAGCGACGAATCGCTGCCCGGCTTTAAGGCTGACTTTAGTAGTGGTAAAAGGCTAAGCTTTGCGACGACGCAGGTAGGCCAAACCAAGCACAGCGACGCCTTCGATCAACGCGTATGTTTGTGGCTCGGGAACGGCGCTGGCAGTGCCCGAGGCATCCCAAACATAACGCAGGTCACCGACATCCGGGATACCTGTTGTGCCATGATTCGTGTCGACATATAAACTAAAGATGTCTCCTGCACCACCGGCACCATCATCGATGTTGATGGGGATCGTGGGCATGTGGATTGCAATGACCGCAGAAGAGTTCATCAAGGCGTCGGTCATGTATGTTCGCTGGCGCCGTATGAACTGAACGCGTTACAACGTCATCGAAAAGCCCGTGACTGTTCTTTAGCTGTCTAAGAGGGCGTCTAAAAAGTCTTCATGTTTTTGATTCTGTTAATCATTAGCCGAGTCATAGCGATGTGAATCATGGCGACAGATGAGTCTGTTTTTGTCTCGTAATCCTTAGCCAATCGCCTGTGCTTTGAGAGCCAAGCAAAGGTTCTTTCAACGATCCATCGCTTGGGCAGTGGCTCAAATCCTTCTACTGAATCGGAGCGCTTAACGATGCACAGTTTTATTTTTCGGTGACGTTTTATTTGAGCGACCCAATCAATGAGTTTTCCGGCGTAGCCGCCATCGGCCCAGATGATTTTGAGCCACCCAAAGCGCTTGGTCAAGAGACTCAGTAAGAGCTTCGCGCCATCACGGTCCTGAATATTGGCCGGGTGGACGACCGCCAGCAAGACCAGCCCTAAGAGGGCGTCTAAAAACTCAAGTGGTCTTCCCCGGAGAGCATCTTCGGGGTCAAAATATCATTTCTTCATCTCGACGAAACTGGTTTCGCCTCGATTCAGAAGCCGAAATTTTGCCTCCCGAATACATCTCGCCGACTCGATCAGACTTTTTAGACGCCCTCTAAGGTGTCCACGAGTAAGTGTCTTTTGCGTCCCAAGACCCGTTTGCCTGCATCATAGCCACGGATTCCACCGTGATTAGCTGTTTTAACACTTTGCGAGTCCATAATTGCAGCGGTTGGAGCTTTTTTTACCGTGTGAAAGGCGCACCAGCTCGCGCAAACGTTCGTGGATGCCCTCCCAAATGCCATCACGTTTCCAAAGCATAAAGCAGTAGTAGCAGATGCGCCAGGGCGGCAGGTCATGTGGGAGCATCCGCCAGGCGCAACCGCTGCGCACTAGGTAAAAAATAGCATTCACGATTTGCCGTTTGCAATACTTGGGAGGACGGCCAAGGCGCGCCCTGCCGGGGATTAGCGGTTCCAGAAAGGACCATTCACTGTCGGTTAAATCACTTGGGTATCTCTCTCGCATCCCAAGTCTATCTCACAC
>JAVDPD010000031.1 GCA_031296935.1 Cerasicoccus maritimus | reverse complement strand
CAGCTGGCAATCAGCCCCAACTCGCGAAGCTTTGCATTGAAGAGTTCGAACACCGCCAGCATGCCGTCGGCACCCAATCGTTCCTTGAATGACCAGATCGTCGCGTGGTCGGGCGCCCCATCGCCGGGACGCAACCCCAGGAAGCGCAAAAAGCTGAAACGATCGATCATTTGGAACTCCGTTTCCTCGTCGGACAGGTCGAAAAAGCGTTGCAAGACAAGCACCTTGAGCATCAACAGCGGACACCACGGCGGCCTCCCGCCTTCTTCTGATCCCCGTAAGCCAAATGCTCTTCCAGCACCGGACGAAATGAATCCCAGTCGATCACCGCCAACCGATCCAGGCTGCTCTTACGCTGCGAAGCGGTGTCCGCATGCGACAAAATATCGAACAAATTACTTTGAACACTCCCAGTTTTTACGCGCATATCCAAAAACATTAGGACACAGTGGAGCTGTCGAGGTTAATCGAAGTGGCCTACAGTCAAAATTGTCATTATGGATATAATGATGATTTTGTAGAATCGCTTAAGTTTATTTCCCCCCAATAATAGGGGGAAATCCTAATGCACGCTGATATGACTGATATGACAGTCTTCCAATGCGATGTAATTATGATGTAACCCACACGCATAAAAAAAAACCTAAGTGCTTGATACTTAGGGCTGGCGGAGAGGGAGGGATTCGAACCCTCGGTTGCGTTTCCACAACACTTCCTTTCCAGGGAAGCACGATCGGCCACTCTGTCACCTCTCCGTGTGTCGCCATAAAAGGCAAAGGGAATGTATATGCTTAACTGAACATGTCTCGTCAAGCCCTGATCATAAAAAAACGACCAGATTTTTCCGGTCGTTTTCAAATGCATAAGGATAGATTTAGATTGCAGTGAGCTAGCTGCCAGCCGTGGTCGTAGCAACGCTCGAGGCGCTGGGGCGAATGTCATCCATGATTTCGTTAGCTACGCGCTCAATGCCGTGATGGCTGATTTTCGAAGTCGGATAGATTTCTTTAGCCTCCAGGTAGCGGGTTAAAGCCAAGGCGTACTGTGCCTTACTTTCCGCCTGTTCTGCGCGATCAATGGCACCGACAAAATCTGCTACTCGCGGCGCTAGCTTAGCTTGGGCACGGGCGAGAACGTGGTCGTCCGAATAAATCTTTTCCGCGTCGGCCAATGTTTCCCAGGCAGCATAGGAATGCCCCTGCCCGTCTAGCTCATTGGCACCGACAATAAGGAAGTCCACGCGGGCAATTTTGTCCACGGCCTCCTTGAGCTGTTCTCGGCGAACCGGGTCATTGATCAGCGCTCCACTAAACTTGGCGCTCTCTTCATAGATTGCACGATAGTCTTTGCGGGCAAACATTTCGTCGAACATCATAGAAGCTTGGGTGCCGATGTCGGCCTTGTTGGCCATCTCGCTCATGTAGGACTTGATCGCTGGATTTTGCGGCCAAAGGCCAGTTGCGCGTTCAAGCATAGTCTCGGCTTTAGCGTAGTCCCCCTGCCCGACGGCCTGGCGGGCTGCCATGAGTGACAGATTGCTCATGCGCTGCACGGACTGCACGCCGGAAAGGACTTGTGAGGCAGGAAAGTCATAAGCCAGCTCTTTGGCTTTGGCCGTAACGTTCTCAATGCCGGTGTAGTCCTTGTGATCGAGCAGCACTTGTAGTTCGCGGGTGATGCGGTAAAGCTCTAGCAACTTGCGTTTTTTCTCTGCTGGGAACTGTAGCACTTCTGGCTGATATTCGCCGAGGAAGAAGGTCTCCTGCAAACGCTCCAAGGCGCCAAAAAGTTCATTGCTCTCGTAAAGGCTTTCGACCGTCTTCATGCCAACGCGCACGTCAGATTCGGCCTCGCGAGCCATCAACTCGACCGTTTCGACGGTGGGCGTAAAATCCGAAATCGGTACAAAGCCCGCCATTTGCTCGCTACCAACGGTGATTGTTTGATGAGAACCCTTAAATGCAAAGCGGTAGAATTGAGCAGCGATTTGGCAATGCTCAAAACGACGGGACAACAGCAGGTTAACGAGCTGTGACTGAAATTGTAGCTTGGCGGCTTGTCCATTGGCAACCTTCAGCGTTTCCATGGCCGCGAGCTTGGCATCGATATTGACAAGTTCTTGCGCTTTGAGAGCTGTTTCCGTCACGCCATCATAGGCTTCGCCCGTATGCCGCCCCTCTGCTTTCAGCCGCTGACGTTTTTCAAAATCACTCTCGTCCTGCGCAGAGTAAGACAATAACTGGCCTTCCGTCTCTTCTCGCTCCTCGTTAATGAGTTGGTGTGCGCGTGTCAGATTGTTGTTTTCGTCGCGAATGCGCCAGACGTTGTAGACTTGACCTGCGACCGTCAGCGAAATGCCCTGGTCCATCTCGTAGCGACCAGCCTTAAACAGCATTTGCCAGGCTTGGAAAATTTCATCATTGAGCGTGGCGGTGTCCTTCATGCTGTCCTCGCCGGCGAGCGAGAGCAGTTGCCCCATGCGCTCCAAAATGCTCAGATAGATTTCTTCATTTTGAGTCAGGTCTGGCGTCGCCAAATAGCGCTCAAAGCGGGCACGAGCGGCGCGGCTGTTGCCGAGGCTGAAGGTGCGGCCTTTCCAGTTAAAGGTGCCGTCCTCGAAATTGATGGAATCGCTATCCACATCGAACACGCGATCAGCCATATTTTCTGTGGTCTGACTTTCGAACAAACCTGCACCCGAACCAACGTTCATCACGTTGTTTTGGTTCCCTCCGGATTGTGAGGCGTCTGTGCCGCTACCGGTGTCTGAGCCGCTCCCAAAGAAGTTGGGTGAGCCGGCACCGGGATTGTAGGCTTGGCCCAATAACAAGGAGGCAGAGGAAAGAATTAGGGCGAAGATGCGGATTGGCTTGTTCATGGCGGCGAACGGTAAGATGTGGCGAAGTTTAATATTTTTGTAGATCTATAACATAGAGCAGTCCGCCTTCCCCCACGTTGACATCCATGTGGTAACGTTGCCCGGTGTGAATGCTATCCGCCAAGCCATCTTCCAAAAAGACAGGAATGGATTTCCCCTCGCTCTTAACCACGAGCAGGCGGCCGAGACCAGGGCGATAGACTAACATAGAATCCACCTGCGCATCAACTTGGTAGCTGTTGCCCAAAAAGTTTTGCGGTGAGGCCAGATACGCGGCTGTCGGGAATGGTTCAAGGCGGGACCGGGAGCTGCCCTGTAGCACCAGCACAAGAACGATGACGATGGCTGCGATTACACCAACTACAGCTACGGCTACAGTGGCATTGAATTTTCCTGGGCGATTGGTGCGAACTAACATTAGGGGAGAGACTGCGTTTGGGTCATCTACTTAAACCTACAGAATTAGGGAAAGTTGCACACTATGCCAAGTGAAATGATGTATAAGATACTATATTAAACCAGCAATTCACCCCAGGCACCTTGCTTCGTGAGAAAATCCTGGCACTGCCTAGTAGGCGAAGCCGACTACTGCCCCAGCGCCTTGAGACTCTTCGACTAAAACGATTGGTGCGGCAGTGCCGGGCAGCTGTCGTAGAGGTATGCTCGTGTTGCGCCTCTCCAAGAGCTCTGCTGGCTCAGGCATGTGCGGAAGCGCTGCCTCCAGGGCTTGCCCTAGGCTGAAAATATTGCTCTCGGGCACAGATTGTAGCGGCCGAATCTGGACTTCACCTTCGTCACGGTAGGAAACCAGCGCAACAGCGCGGCCACTTTGGTCGACCAGCAGGCGTGAGCCACTGCTGCCGGAATGTAGCTGCGCGAGCAGGTGTTCGCGAATATCGTCCGCAGATCCTTCGGCCAATTGAGTATCAGACAATTGCACTGCCATCTCTTCCACCGAGTCCTGATACAGCAGGCCAACAGTGACTACGACTGCAGCAGTGGCTGCGGTAAATTGACCAAGGAGCACAATGCCCTTTCGGCGTTCCTCGAACTGCACTTTGGCGTCATTGATCGCGCGGGTGGCGCGTTGAGTCAAACTACCACGGCGAAGGCCTGCCTGCGGGTTTCCGCAAATAAGCGCTAGCGCCTGTTTTTCCGCATTATGAATCCGACGCAGGGCTTCAAACTGTTTCTTACGCTCAGCCTGGCTCAGTTCACTACGCAACAACTGGAAGTCGCGAGGGCTAATCTCGCGGTCCAAATAAAGGTTAACTAATTCTTTAAATCGGCCTTCCGTCATTCGAAATCACGACCCAGTTTTTCACGCAGACTGTCACGAGCGCGGGCAATGCGGCTTTTAACCGTCCCCACGCTAATGTTCAGCTCTTCCGCAATCTCCTCGTAGGACAGATTGTAAACATTCCGCAGTTCGAGGATTTCCCGATGCTTCGGGTTGAGGTCCTTCATGCGATTGGAAACTTCCGCCACGAATTCATTCGTGAGCGTTGCCTCGCCGGGATCTTCTCCTTCGGCCGGCAGAATGTCTTCCAGTGTCGAGGTGGTGTCGTCACCCAAGGTCTGGTCCAAGGACACCGAAGCGCTGCGCTTGCGGCGGAACCAATACCAGTATCGATTGTGCGAGAGGTTGGTCGCGATCTGATAAAGCCAGGTCGAGAACGAGGAATCTCCACGGAAATTCTCCAAACCCTTTTGTGCACGTACGAAGGTGTCTTGGGCAATCTCCTCTGCGTCTTCACGATTCTTCAGAAGGTGAAAGGCGCGGGCGAAAATACGGTCCCAATACTTAGTGACGACCTCATTAAATGCGGCTGCATCCCCACTGCGGTAGCGTTCCAGCAGGATTGCATCTACTTGCGCTTGTTCATTTGAATCAGCCATAGCGTTTAGGGATTAGAGTAAGCCGTTAAAGTTTTGTTCCTGATTATTCTACTTAATATCACTAATTCATCAAGAATGAACCGAGTGATGTGTGATTAGTAGCACTTCAACGCCATTCCTGACGAAAAAGATGCATAATCCCTAAATAAAACGACCGTTTGACGCAAGCCCTTAGCTTCCATCGAACCCAAATTTTCGATTTCGGCCTCATAAGTGACATTCATCGCCTATTTTGCCCTCGCTTGGGGGACCAGGGGGGGGTAAATCGGCCTTTCACCAATATTATCAAAGAACAAGATTCCCGCCCGCTCGCCATATTGTTGGCGCAGGAGGGGTGCAGGCAGCTCAGGGGCCACCGGCTGGAGCGCGCCGGGCAATGCAAATAGCGTTCGTCGCTTGAAAACAAAACACTGGCAAAACCGGCAACGGCTCACACGTCAACGCTGCGCTAGGCAGACTGGCAATAGAGCGTCCGGCGAGGAGTTTTGTTTGCGGCAACATTGGGCGTCGGGCACCGGGCATTTTACACCTACCCGGCGGCGAATAGGCCCGTTGACGCAAATCTCTCACGCCGGCGACTCGAAAGCCCCCGCATGGCGTCGACTGGGATACCTCGGCAACGTCGCTAAGGCGGATGTTTTTGGGGGAGGTTCATAGGTCTATAGGTGGGTAAGTGGATAGGTTTGGGAGCTACGAGGGGTGAGTTGGAGTGGCAGGAGCGCGAAGCTTCAGCGAGTGCTACGTTTGATGAGCCCGATCCAGAGGGGCAGCATAAACACTCGCTGAAGCTTCGCGTTCCGACAGCGAGGCAGCGCGAACAACCGATTATGTGATCAATACAACACTACCCCATTCCACTCTTCACGCCAAACAAAAAGTGAACGCACGAGCATTTTATTAGTGAATAGCTTTCACGATTAACTCGCGTTGGACAGCAACGACTTACATGCACAAAAATGATGTTTTCATCACTTTTTTCGTACATAAATATGGCTATCGCCAATTACTCCGACTCGGATGTCGGTTTAGGTTTGGCCACCATTGGTCCTTTCCCACGAGCAATTAATGCAATTCGCTTACTGGGTGGGTGTATGAGGCAAATTTGATTCTCACCTATTTGCGCGACAACGTAGTCTCCCTCAAGCTGGGTTGCATTGCGTATCGGCCAAGCAGCAAACGGCAACTCAAGTGAGAAATGCACTTTTTCTCCTGTCACCAAGTTGTTTCCGTTTAGGCCCTCGATAGACCAAAACCCAGTATAATATTCCCAAACATTTGACTGCGATATGCTTGGGACAGCACCGAAATTGAACCACGTGTTACTAGCAGTCTCAGAGTGACCTTCCGCCATACGCCACTCGACCGGAGCCAAAGCAGAGAAATTTTCCAAAACAATCAATTCTTTCTCTCCCCCGCTCTCACCTTGGTCGCAATGGACGAGCAGATCAAATCCAGATCTTTCACGCGTACGCGCAAATAACCTGTCGCTCAATCCGTGAGCCTCAACTTCGGCAACGACCTCAACGGTGCCCGGTTTTTTGATATCCAGACGGAAGACTTGATCCCCCTCAAGGCTGATGAAATATAAATCGCAGGGCTCAGAAATCGCCATATCGTCGAACGACACAACTTCAAGGTCGGACAACAGCGTTGTGCCACTCGCCATCCAATACCATCCAACGAGCGCAATGTAGCTGATAATATTAACTACGATTGTCGCCATAACCGTTTGAGACAATTTTCGCTCGCTCCTCCTCAGGGCAAACCAGACAAACGGAAACTCAAGCAGCAGTGTGATCAAAAAAGCAAGAATCACAAATGCCACAATCCAGGATTGTATGTTCAGGATGGTGATGTCTGTCCACGAAGGAAGGTGTTTGGCAAAGAGGAAACCACCTGCCCACGCCGAGGCGTAATTTGCTGCTACGAGCAACAAAATCGACCTGAGCTTCGAACCCCCAAACAGAATGGCGAGCAAAAGACCCTCGCCTAGTCCGATCAGGGCATTGCCGAGCACCAGATGTGCCATTGAGGCCCACATCAGCGGGGTGCCCGCATTGGCAGATGCGCTCAGAGGAAGGAGGACGAACAGAAATGTCAGTGATAGATAGCGAAATTTCGTCATTTTCTACGAATAACGAAGATGAATTCAAATGGGCCCTACTTCACCTCAAACGACGTCTTGAGCAAATCGCAGTCACGGCTGCTGCTGCCGACTTGTAGCTCGAACTCACCGGGCTCGACGACACGCTGGCCTGCTGCGTTGACGATGGTGCACGCCGACACCGGCAGCGACAGGCTGATGGCCTTGCTTTCGCCGGGCTCGAGATCCACCTGCTGGAAGGTCTTGAGCTCCTTGTTGACCCACGTGGCCGAGGTCACGAGATCGGCAATGTAGGCCTGGACGGTTTCGCGGCCGGCGCGCTCGCCGGTGTTCGTCACCGTGACCGAGAACTCCAGTATATCGGTCTCGCTCAGCGTAGGTTGCTTGATTTGCAAGTCGCTGTAGGCGAAGGAGGTATAGCTTAATCCGAAGCCAAAGGCAAAATGCGGGTCCTGCGTCAGGTCGGCGTAGCGGTCGCCATGCTGACCGCGGACTTGATTGTAATAAATCGGCTGCTGGCCCACGTGGTACGGGATGGAAACCGTCAGGCGGCCCGAGGGATTGAGCGCGCCAAAGATCGCCTCGGCAATCGCCTGCCCGCCCATCATACCGGGACTGAACGCTTCGATGATCGCGGCCGATTTTTGCACGGACTTCGGCAGCACGAGCGGCTTGCTGTTGATCAATACCACGACCAGCGGCGTGCCGGTTTTCGAGAGCGCATCGAGCAGCTCCAGTTGGCCGCCCTGCATTTCGAGAGTCGCCGTGGAGCGGCATTCGCCAAAGAGGCGCTTGTTGTCGCCGACCACGACCACGGCTACGTCCGCGGCCTCGGCGCTTTTGACGGCTTCTGCGATCATGGCTTCGTCCGGCTCGGCGATTTCCAGGTAGCGGCGCTTCACCTGGCCATCGTCGTAGCCGTCGTCTTCCTCGGTATCCGGGAAGAAGGTCAGCTCCGCACCCTTGGAGTAAGTCACCTCGCATCCTTCGCCCGCCAGCGCCTTAACGCCATCGAGCAAGGTCTTGGTGCACTCGCGCGGGTGGCCATCGGGAATCCACTCCACCTGGCCGCTGTTGCCAGCCCAATCGCCAAGCTGCGCCTGCGGGTCGTCCGCATTCGGCCCTATAACCGCAATGCGCTTGAGCGCATCAGCCCGGAGCGGCAGGAGGCCGTCGTTTTGGAGGAGAATGACGGAGCGGCGGGCGATTTCCACGTTCACCGCGCGGTGTTCGTCGCAGCCGATGACGATCTTTTGTCGTGCGATATCCGGCTTGCCCGGGTCTTCAAAGAGGCCCATGCGAAACTTCAGCGTGAGGATGCGCTCCACGATGGCGTCGAGCTCGGCCTCTGTGGCCAGGCCTTCGGCAATGGCTTCCAAGCCCGCCTCATAAAAACCGGGCGTGGCCATCATCAAATCGTTGCCACTCTTGATTGCGAGGGCGGCGGCTTCCTTGAGCGTCGGCACGACTTTTTGCTCCCAATGCATGCGGCCAACGTTGTCCCAGTCGGTCACGAGAATGCCCTGAAAGCCCCACTCTTCCTTGAGCACGTCGTTCAGCAGCCAGCGGTTGGCGGTGGATGGCACGCCTTCGATCGACTGGTAACCCGTCATGAACGACAGGCAACCTTCGCGGGCAGCGCGCTCAAACGGCGGCAGGAAGAAGGAGCGCATTTTACGTGGACTGGTGTCTGCCTCGGAGGCGTCGCGCCCACCCTGCGTCTCGGAGTAGGCCGCAAAATGCTTGGCGCAGGCCAGGATTGCTTCGGGGTCGTCAAGACCCTTGCCCTGGTAGCCGCGAATCATCGCGCAGCCGAACTCGCCAATCAGGAAAGGGTCTTCGCCGAAGGTTTCTCCGACGCGTCCCCAGCGCAAATCACGCGCAATACAAAGCACCGGCGAGAAGGTCCATTTTAGACCGGTCAGGCGGACTTCCTTGGCCGTGATGCGAGCAGCTTCCTCGATCAGCTCGGTATTCCAGGAGCTTGCCATCGCCAGCTGGGTCGGGAAAATCGTGGCGCCGCTGTGGAAAGAATGCCCGTGGATGCAGTCATCACCGAACAGAATCGGAATGCCCAGTCGGGTTTCGGCAGCCATGTCCATCGCTTTAGCGGCACCTTCGTTTTGAATGTGCAGCAGCGAGCCAACTTGCTTCTGGTTGATGAGCTCGTTGAGGTCGCCACGGCCACCATCGAGCTGCATGACTTGCCCAACTTTTTCTTCGAGGGTCATGCGGCCAAGCAGGTCGGCCACGCGTTCATCAACAGAGCGGGAGGGATCTCGGTAGGTTTCGGACATGATTAAATGTTTCTGTCTGCTTGCTTAATGAACGTTGCCGCCACAGGTAAACCGTATTCTGCCTCAGCTCGATAGTTTGACTAATCTATCGTGACGCTGATTAACGCTGCTTGAGCCAGGAAGGCGCGAAATCGTGCATTTTCTCAACTATGCCCTTGAAGAGATGCGCGAGAATCGGCTTTCTGGACCGTTTTCAAACTCCAGAATGTTTCGTTCGCTCACTGGCAACATAACGCAAAGCAGACTCACCGACCGCCTAAAGCAGTGGGTGACCTCATTCGCGCAGCCCGAAGAGGAAGTCGCAGACGAAGAGCAGGATCACGATTTGGAGCAAAACACGGAGGGCTTGCCAGCAGACGCTAGAGTAAGCCACGAGGAACTCGCCACCGAGCCCGCCGTCAGCGAAGAAGAGCCCGAGGACCGCGAAGCCGTTTGGCAGGAAGAATGGAACAAGCTGGCCGAATGGACCGCCGAACTCGACGAGCAAATGGCTGCCCGTCAGCAACGCAAGAAGGCCCACGCCAAGCGCATGGCCGAATGCCATTTCCGCATTGAAACCATCCTCGCCGCCAAGAACGAACCGGAGCCGGAGGAAGCAGAAGAGGCGGAAGCTGCCGACGAAGCGCCCGCGCCAGTCGTCGCCGTAGAACCAGAGTCCAAGCCCGAGCCCATCGAAGGCTACAAGGAGGAAGACCTCGACGGCTATCAAGCGCCGACCCTCGGTTTCCTGGCCGAGCCCAGCGCCGACGCCGCGCCTTCGCTAGACGACGCCGAACTGACCGAGCAACGCGATGCGCTGCAAACCACCTTTGACAACTTTGCCATCGATGCGCTCGTTTGCGATGCCACCGTCGGCCCTCGCGTAACCCAATACCGTGTCAAGCCCGGCTACGGCGTCCGCGTGGAGACCATTGCGAACCTGGACAACAACATCGCACTCGCGCTTAAGGCCAACGCCGTTCGCGTGCAGGCGCCGATTCCGGGCGAGCCGTTTGTCGGCATTGAGGCGCCCAACCCGCGCAGCCGCGTGATCATGCTGAAAGAGGCGTTCATCGGCGACGCGTGGAAGACAAATCAGCATCAGCTACCGGTCGTTTTGGGCATGGACATCACGGGCCGCATCCAGCTGCTCGACCTCGCCAAGGCACCGCATTTGCTGATCGCGGGCTCCACCGGCGCAGGTAAATCCGTCTGCATCAACAACCTGATTTTGTCGCTCCTTTATCGCTTTAAACCGGGCGAACTGGAGCTCGTGCTCGTGGACCCAAAGCGTGTGGAGTTTGCGATGTACAAGGACCTGCCGCACCTGATCCACCCCGTGGTGGACGACGCCAAGCAGGCCTGCCAGGCGCTCAAGTGGTTGGTCCGCGAAATGGAGTCTCGCTACGAGCGCATGGCCACCAAGCGCGTGCGCAACATCATGGGCTACAACGAGAAGGCCAAGAACGAAGGTTTCGATCCCCTGCCCTACATCGTGCTCGTGATCGACGAAATGGCGGACCTCATGATGACCGCCAAGGACGACGTCGAAACGCCGATTGCGCGCCTCGCCCAGATGTCGCGTGCGGTGGGCATTCACACGATTTTGGCGACGCAGCGCCCGAGCGTGAACGTCATTACCGGCGTCATTAAAGCGAACTTCCCGACCCGCGTGGCATTCAAGGTGTCGTCGCAAATTGACAGCCGCACAATCCTCGACGGCAAGGGCGCGGAGACCCTTCAGGGCAAGGGCGATATGCTCTTCACTCCGCCCGGGCAATCGCGCCTCATGCGCCTGCAAAGCCCGTTTGTGGACGACGACGAAATCCTGCGCGTCACGGACCACCTCCGCGAGCAAGCGCCGCCGCGTTACCGCGTGGAGTTGCATGACGAAGACGCCCCCGATGGCGAGCAAGGCGAGCTGTTTGAAGAAGGCGCGGACGACCTGCTCATGGACGCGCTGGCCGTGGTTGCGACCACCGGCAAGGCCAGCACCAGCTTTCTCCAGCGCAAGCTCAAGATCGGCTACAACCGCGCCGCCACGCTCGTCGAAGAGCTGGAAGTCCGCGGGCACATTGGGCCGCAAGTCGGCACGGCGCCGCGCGAAGTATTCATCACCCCGGCGGAGCTCCCGCGTTAACCTCAAGACTGCCCGATGAAGTTACCGCAAAGTGTTGAAGATCTGACCAAGCTGGTTGAACGTCATGGCCCGGACGCCGTGGCCAAGCAGTTCCGCAAGCCGCCGATCCCGAGTTCGCTGCTGCGCGAAGCCAGCCAGTCATCTCCATCCAAAAGCGTGTGGATTTTCCTCGCCCGTTACATGCTCACGCCGAGTAGTGTGCTCGAGGAAATGGCGCGGCAAAATGCGGACTTTCCGGTATCGGTGCTAGTCGTGCTGGCGCAAAACCCGCGCACACCGCCAACCGAGCTTTCCGTGCTGCTCCACCACCCCGAGGCCGAGGTCCATGCAGCCGTCGCCGCAAACCCGAATCTACCTGCGCGCGACATGGCCGCCCTGCTCGATCAGGGCAATGCACTGGTCGCTCGCGCTCTGGCCAGCAATCCATCGCTCAAGCTCAATGCGCAGGCACGCCTGGCCGCCTATGGTGATCCCGCCACCCGCGTCGCGCTGACTCAGAACAAGGCTTTGCACCCGGATTTATGGGTGGCGCTGTCCTCGGACCCAAGCCCGATTGTGCGCTTCACCCTCGCCGCCGCGAGCCACGCGCCGGACGACTTGCTCCCGTTCTGGGCTGACTCCGATCGCGAAGAAATCCAGCTCGCGCTGCTGAGCCGTTCATCGCTTTCGGAGAAGCTGCTGAAGGCGCTGCTGCTGTCGCCGCACGCGAGCGTCCGCCAAGCTGCCGCAGAGAAATTGACTTTGGGCGATGTCGAAATGCTGCGCTTGAGCCAAGTTGATTGCGTGGACGAGCGCCGCGTCATGGCTGCGCGCACAGATGTCCCGGCCGCGATTCAGCATCAACTCGCTCTGGACGACTCGATAGAGGTCCGCGAAGCCCTCGCGATGAACGAGGCTATCTGGCCGGAAGTCGCGGAGTTCTTCGTTTCAGGCGAAGACGAGGAAGCCTGCCTGGCACTGTTGAACAACCCGGCCATGCCCGAGGCGCTCTACGTGGAGCTCGCCTGGCAGAACAAGCCCCGCATCATCGCGGCCTTGGCCAGCAACGACCGCACGCCAGTTGAAGTGCTGCAATATCTGGTTAACGAACGCCTGTCGCCGGAAGCGATTTTCCACCTGGCCGCCTGCCAGAAAAAAGCGGTTTGGATGCGCGGTGATTTGGCTGATTCACTTGCCAACACCGTGTCGCCGTCGCTGCGTTGCCTGGCGGCACATGCGCAAGCGCTGTCTTTGCAACAGCGGAATTTACTCAAAGACGACCCGGCACCGCGTGTCAAAGTTGCGGCTTACGAAACAACGCCCGACCGCACATCTCCCGACGAGATGTCTATGCCCGTCTCGGACAAAATTTCAGCCTGCCTTGCGCAGCTGCAAAACCTCATTTTCAAAACTCCCGGCGAGGACGATGAGTCCGTCGCCTAAGTTTACCTTTTAAAAAGAAGCTAACCCTCAAAACCATATGATGGCTAAGAAAAATACTAAAATAGTCGAACTAAGCCGCAACGACATCATCCTCGGCGCCGATGCGGAAATCATCCGCGCCGCGCTCGAAGCCCGCGAGCAAATCGACGTGCTGTTGGCCGAACGCGCCGAAGCTTATCGTAAGATTGCTGAGCTGGAATCCCAAGTCGATGAGCTGCTGGGCGAAGACGATGAGTTCCCCTACCCAGCCCCGGAAGAACCAGTAGCGGAATTCCCGGTCCAGAAGAAAATCGCCAAGAAAAAGCCGAAGCCCACGCCTGCTCCAAAGCCCGTCGAGCCCTTAGCTGAGCCAGCTCCGGAATCTACTGACGAGCCCAAGTCCGAAGAGGCCAGCGACGACTCTGCCAGTTCCGAAGACGTCGACGACAACACTCCGAAAAACGACTAATTTCGCTCTGCGCATTGCTCGAGTCCCCATAGGCGGAATCGATCGCGCAGAATGATTAGCACCCCACACGGGCTCAAGTCACTGCATGGCATTGACCACGCAACAGCGCATTAAATTACAGGAACTCCTGCTCCAGCGGGAGGCTCTCTACGCGCGCATTGCCCAAACTGAAGCCCAAATAAACGAAATCCTTGGGGACGAATATCCCCTGCCGCCGCCTCCCGTGGAGGTCGCACAATACGGTAAGCCCAAGAAGGCTGCCAAAAAGAAAAAGCCGAGCAAGGCCGCCGCGATTCGCTTACGCGCATTGGAGGGCCAGGAAACTGCCTACCGCATCTGCTATCAGGCCAGCGCGAATATGGCTGACGAAGCCCACGAAGACCGCAAAGCGATCACCAGCTACCTGGAAGCGCCGATGGCCGCGCATTTAATTGAGCGCATCGAAACGATCGATGCTACAGGCGCAGCATTGGACTCCATTTTTCCATAAAATCACGCACTTCCAGTGCGCTACGCTCAAGCCGCCTTGCTGGACACGAAAAATCACTGCGGCCTGATCGGCCAAGTTAGATGAAAAATGCCATCTAGCCGCATGCAACCTGCAAGAGCTAAGACGTATCAAACTATCGATAATCGATTTGAGTATGGAAAGTTCAAGCGAAGGACATCCATTAAATAACTTTGGCTTATTTCAGAACTCCCTTGAATAAGTTTAGTTGAACCCACGATCAATTGCGATTGATTGAAAGTCGAACCATTCAATCAACAGATACGGGGTAATCCTGTGAGATCCAGGAGCTGACGCGCAACTGTGTTCGGTCGCACGACCGAGAGCCAGAATGCCCGTGCTAGACATCTTCGCGCTTGAGATGTCGGCCTTGGCAGCGTGTTCAGCTAGAAAGAAAAGTTGGGCAGCTTGGAGGGCTGACGTATCGAGCGACGTCAATCCTTCGAAACTATACAACATGCCAAGTTCTATTATTGATTCGCTCCTCGGGAATCCGCTCATGACGCTATTTGCCTTAATTGGCCTTGGGCTGATCCTCGGCAGCATCCAAATCAAAGGCATCACGCTCGGCTCTTCCGGAGTCATTTTCATCGCCTTACTGGCGGGACATTTTGGCGGAACGATCCCCGCTGGTGTCGGGCAAATCGGCTTAACGCTCTTCGTCTACTGTGTCGGCATCGGTGCGGGCAGTCGTTTCTTTGGGGCTCTCAAACGCGAAGGCAGCCAACTGGCAAAACTGGCGCTCATCGTGGTCGGCGTAGGCGCGCTGACCACTTGGGGGCTTGCCAAATACTTCGACATCAGTGCCGCAATGGCGGTGGGGGCCTTTGCCGGAGCAATGACGAGTACTCCTGCATTGGCCGCGGGATCAGAGGCCGCCGGTAGCCTGGAAACAGATGTCGTCGTTGGTTATGGCATTGCCTATCCCTTTGGCGTGATTGGCGTCGTGCTGTTTGTCCAACTGATTCCCAAGCTGCTACGCCTCAAAATCGAAGAGGATTCCGCAGAAATTAAAGGCGCGTCTGCGGTGCAGATTGAACGTCGCCTCGTAGAGGTGCTGAACCAGAACCTCTACGGCAAACGCCTCGCTGAATGTAGCCTGAGCGATCTCAAGGGCTGCCAAGTGTCACGCGTGTGGCGCCACAATCGCTTGGAGCCAGTGCGCTATGAAGACGTTTATGCCGAGGGGCAGTTGCTCTTGCTCGTGGGTGACATCAAGGCGGTCAACATCGCGACCGAACTGATCGGCAAAACCAGCGACCAAAGCATCGTCCTCGACGCCGACAACGAGCGCCAGCAGATGGTCGTCGTTAAGCAAGATCTAGTCGGGCAGACCATGGCGCAGGTCGATCCGCTTCGCCAGCATGGGGTAACCATCACTCGCATTTGCCGCATGGACTTCACCTTCGTTCCCGATCCAAATACGCGCTTGGAAAAAGGCGACATCCTCACCGTTGTGGGCGCAAGGGATCGCTTAACCAACTTCGCTCAAACCCTCGGCCACCACTCGCAGGCCGTGTCTGAGACCAGCATTGTCTCAATGGCCATTGGGCTTACACTTGGTGTCGCCCTCGGGCGAATGAGCATTCCGCTGCCGTGGGGCGACACTTTCTCCCTAGGCTTGGCAGGTGGCCCGCTAATGGTCGCATTGCTATTGGGACACTTTGGCCGCGTAGGCGGCATCGTGGGCTACATTCCCCGGCCAACCCGCATGATGCTACAGGAAATGGGCTTGGTCTTTTTCCTTGCCGACGCCGGTATCAAAGGGGGCGCATTCATGGGCGACGCGATCCAAAACGAGGGAGCGAAGATATTCCTCGTGGGCGCGCTGATTAGCATCGTGCCGATGGTTGTTGGCTACCTGACCGCTCGCAAGGCCATGAAGCTAACACTTGCTCAAAGCCTCGGCGGTATCTGTGGCGGCATGACCAGCACACCTGCCCTCGGAGCCATTGTCTCTAAAACTCATCAGCAAGCGCCTATTGTGAGCTATGCCACGGTCTATCCAGTAGCCGTCATCATGATGGCGCTACTGGCGAAATTCCTCATCAAGCTAATTGGCTGACCCCAGTTTACCGCCATGAATTCAACACCAAACCTCAAGCATCATGAAAACGAATGCGATATCCCCTCCCCCGTCCCGCCAAGTTTGCAAACATGAGATCAAGCACTGCCCGCGCTGCCGCAGCGCCTTCGAGTGTAAGATGAATAACATCGCCCACTGTCAATGCACACAGGTGTCGATGCCTAACGGACTTCCTTCCTGGGTGGATGAGCTCTACGACGACTGCCTTTGCCCGCGCTGCTTGCGCCTCCTCGCCACTGAGGCAAAGGAACGCCCGGAACAGTAGAGAGGATTAGGGCTTCATTTGTTTTCCATGCGAGCGCGCCAGCTCAAGAAAGGCATGGATAAGTGCACGCAAACATCCCGGTTGGTCACTCGCTCGATCCGGCGAGAACCGAACAATCCGCGGCTGTAGCTGTAAATCAGCAACGCCAGCAACGTCGGCAGAGGATGCTACGCCAAGTCCCCCTCTCACGTGCGCTTTACCTGACAAGCACTCTCGTCTTGCTCATGTGAGTTTAATTGAAGTGTCCCATCACTGAAATGGCCACTATTGCAATTTTTTTGCATTAACAATTGACCTCCATGATTAAAATCACTTGCCTTTCAAATCTATGAACAAGTCTATCTTGATACTTCCGATTTCATTACTCAGCGCATCAGTCCTGATGGGCGCGGATTACACTTATGGTCATGGCGACATCGGCATTGCCTACGAAGACGAGGGTGAAGGTCCCGAGTTTTTCTTCCATTATCACTTGGGAGCAACTTCGAATCTCGGCGAAGGCGAGTATGAAGTGAGCGATATCACCACGGTGTTGCCATACAGCCAACTCGCTTCCGCCCCCAGCGACACCACTTTCAATACCATGACCGGTACGACTGCTGGTTCGGACATTTGGGTTTTGCCATTGAGTGAGGTGACCGGGGTTCCCTTCTTGGGGTTTGCCGCAGAGGAATTAGACCCTTTGGAATTCCCATCCGGCGCGACCTTCACCTTGGACAGCGTCACTTCGCCATCAGGAAGCGGGGAATTGTCCGTTTGGCAACCTGGCTCTTTGGGAGGGTATGACTTTTATTTCTCCACAGCCAACGAAGCTGGCACCGTTAACGGAGACAATTCTCTGACCATCGCGTCCGGCTCTCATGCGCATTACAACTGGGGTTTCACGGAAGCTGGATTATGGGAAATCGTCATGACAGTGTCTGCTATCAGTAACGTTGATGGCCCATTGACGTCGACTGAGACGTTCTCTTTCTACGTGGTGCCGGAGCCTTCGACTTACGCGATGATCGCTGGTGTTGGTGCTTTGGCATTTTGCTATGCCCGCCGCCGTCGCAGCAAGTAAGCTCACAGCTAAACTTTTCATTGTCAGGGCGGCGCCGATGCTACGGGTCGCCCTGACTTGCTTTTCGAAACACGTTTGAAAAGTGTGTTCGACGTACGCTTAATTCCCTGGTCATTGGTGACGCTCAGCGGCGCGCTTGCGCTAGAGATAACATGAAGTTTTTATTTTGGAATCCAGAAGAGGTGCCATCCGCATTGGACCGTGTGCCGGTAACAATCATGACTGGCTTTCTCGGTGCGGGGAAAACGACGCTGCTCAATCACATCCTTGCCAATTCCGGTGCCCAGAAACTCGCGGTAATCGTAAACGATATTGGTGATGTGAACATTGATGCGGCTCTGATACGCAATCAATTGAAAGAGCTCGATGGCCCCATCGCCGGCATGCTTGAGCTACAGGGCGGCTGCATTTGTTGCTCGATTCAAAACGATTTGCTGGATGCGCTGTTGGAGCTCTGGCATCGCTATCAGCCAAGCCATATTCTGATTGAAGCAACGGGCGTAGCTGTGCCGAAATCCATTCTGGAAACGATTTACACCATGAACCCAGCTGGTCGCAAGGGAACGGATTTTCTGCGCGTCGCCAACACCGTAACCGTTCTGGATGGTGCCAATCTGGCGAACCATTTTGAGTCTCCGGAAAATACTGGCGAGCAGCGGCGACGCCACTTGCTCTTGGCAGATCCACGTAGGCCGCTGCAAGAATTGCTCATGGAGCAGGTTGAAGTTGCCGACATTTTGCTCATCAATAAATCGGATGTACTGCCAGATGAAGACTGCGAGCGTTTCAAGCGATACCTACGGACGCTGAATGAACGCGCGGAAATCTGGCAATGCGCCTTTGGCCAAATCGATGTTGCTCGACTCATGCAGGACAGCCGTTTCTGCGAAAGCGACACGCTCACGGCTTCCAGTTGGCAACGCGCGATCATGGGCAATCGCGAAGGAAGGCTTTGTGATGCAAAGTTTACGCCGATCACACATCGCCCCGACTACGTAAGGAGTCCCCAGCGTAGTCACAAAGACTACGGACTGGAGACATTTATCTACAATGCGCGGCAACCGTTTGGGGAGACAAAATTCTTGTGCGTGCTACGCGACGGGCTCCCCGGCGTGATTCGCGCCAAAGGCTTTTTCTGGTCCGACGCTCACCCCGAGTTGGTGGGTCTGTTGTCCATCGCCGGCGCCATGTTGCGCACGGATTATCTCTCCCCCTGGTGGCATACTAAAGTGCAGCGTGGTGAGGCATCGCTGGAAGCAATGCCCGCGCTGGTTCAGGAGGCATGGCTGCCCCATGTGGGTGACCGACGTCAGGAATTGGTCTTTATCGGAATTGACCTCGACCGTGATCGGATTGCCCAACTGCTCGACGAGTGTTTAGTAACGCAGGACACTGCGGTGCGTTAATGCGCGCACTTCGACCTGCGGCAGAGCAGGAAATTTCGTGAGTGACCGGCGACAAGAAACAAGCCGCCCAACGTGTTCATTATTGGGAGCCAGGCCAACTCCGAGTGTTCGGCTGGCAGTTCATTGCTGGCACTACTGGGTAATGCGCAATGTCGGCAAGTGGAACAGTCGCTTGAATCCGAAGTGGCAGACGGCGTAATATTCGCGGTTGAAAAGTCATCATGCAAAGCCCGTTCGCTGAGCAAAGCGGCTACCAGCAGGCTCAGTCCAATGAACGCCAGGACAACGACGATGCGGTCCTTATGCTGTCGGCATCCAGAGAACAGCGCTAAGGAGGTTGTCGGGATCACGAGCAAGAGCATCCATAGGTGAAAGTTTTCGTTGACCCAAAACGTGGTTGCCAAAATCGGTAAGGCCACCAATAGCACGGGCGTGACCAGGCAATGAATACCGCATACAACGGCCATAGAAATCGCCAGATGATCCAGTAAAGAACTCTTAGACTGAGTGCAGGAAAAACTCATCACTTCAAAATTTCCCAATCAAATTCTACTATTCCCCAAGCACAACCAAGACTCGCCCAAATCGACTAAGAGCGCCTTCGGTCGGATCGATTACTACTACGCGCTCCCAGTCGTCATCGATTGAGGTGACAGTTTCTTCAGTCGCGGTTTGCCAATCCACAGCACTCAAGCCAGAGGCGAACTGAGCTTCATAAGTGATTTCCGATGTGCCCGAATCTTTGCGTCTAACGTATTCTATTTGCAGTTGAGCATCATTGTTTAAAGTCAAAGCAGGCAGGCCGCTCACACCGACACCCGGCTCCAGGGATGCGACAGTAGAGGCAAGGGGGGAGAGGTTAAAGGCATACTCCAGAAGCAGCGGCACACCGTCTTGGTTCGCGTCCGCCGTGGCACCGGTAACTGCCTCGTTGAACAAATCGCCTCCCGAAAAATAGGTGGCCTTCCAAATCGCATAGGTCCCCACGGCAAAGATAACGCCCTCCACTTCGCTTTGCGTAGGGTCGGTCATCCCCTCGCCAGCGTAGGCGCTTGCTTGCATGCCCAATCGATAAATACCTTTTTCGGTGAAACCCCAATTCAGGTGACTGTGCCCGTTAGCCAGTTGGTAGTAGGCATCCGTTGAGTCTAACCCATCGGAAGTCGCAGCCCAGACTACAGTGCCACTCGTTGTGCTGTTTTGCCAAAGGGAAACTTGGGGATCCTCGCCCTCGCCGGAGTAGTCCACCTCAACTAAAGTCATTTTGATCCATGACTGCGAGCCTTGTGAGCTCACGCGTGAGTCGCTCGGTGTGTAGCTGGCAATGGCGCCTAGTTCCTGCTCATTGCGAAATCCCGGCCAGGCAAAGCCGCCATCCGACTGGGGCGCAATCCATACTGGGCTACCAGCAGAGCCGCCTAGAAACTCAAAGCCACTGTTTGGAATGGAATAACGTGGGCCGCCCGATGTGTATGGAATATCCTCAAGTGGAAAAGCCACCTGATCAAAAGCTGCAAAGTTTTCTGGATTCTCAAAACTCCCATAAACAATTTCCGCACCCCAAGTTGAGGACGCCGACTCGTAGTTGAAGCGAACGTCCGCATGGCCGTCGATCAGAATTGAACCCTGACCATTGGCAAGGCATGCGCTCACAAGCAGTGAAGCTATCGCTCGTATAAACATAAGAATTACTGAACTGCAGCGATGTTATCGCCATTGACTATTTTCTCTTTAACGGCAGCCGCAGATATACTTTCCACGTGGGTGTCCGCATACAGGTAATTCGCGGAGCCGGAGGTTAAATCGTTTTCTCTGCCTCCATGACGATTGGGTTGAATATCCCGGAGCACCGAGCTCCAGCCGGTCCAATCGCTTGAGTGCGTGTGGTCATTGGTGGCTCCTATTGGCATCGAGTCCGAAACATTAAACGCGAGAATCGTCTTCGCTGGATTGGGAATCAAGGAGGGCCGATTGTATACTTTACCGACAGTATTGCCAAACGGGTCCAACGTCTGGTCAGCAGCAAAGACATTGCTGTTTAAAATATAGCTGGTTCCGCCTGCCTTTAAGCGCTTATCCGCTTTGGGGTCCACTGGGCAGATTCTAACCTCATCAAGATCTTCGAGGTAATCAGAAAGGGTATAAATCCACGATTCGTTTAGGTCGGTTGTATTCGCCTTAGGATACTCTCCGTGGTCGTTGGCATACAGCTGGAGGCCAAAGCCGATCTGCCGCATGTTGCTGGCGCAAGCAGCTTGATGGGCTTTTGCCTTTACGCCACCAATGACCGCAATCAGCAAGCTCCCCAAGATCGCCAAGACCGCAACAACTGTCAGCAGCTCAACCAAGGTAAACGCCTTGCGCAATGTTCGTGATTTTTCCATTTTGATCGAATCGTAGACAGGACGAATTGAATTGCAAATATTTTGCAATAAAATCGTGTTACGTGAGCAAGCAGGTAGGCCAGGTCGCGCTGACGTTACGCGCGATATCAATCTTTCAAATCCATACTACAAGCCAGGTTCCATCATAAAATCGCTCCTTGGGAATCTCCCTACTTGATCAGCAATGGGCGATCGATCGGGCATGTTCGGTCGCGCGCCACCCCGTCTCCATCCAACCTCAAACAATGAATCGCAGTTTGACCAAGGCTAACCCGAAACTCGATTTTTCCTAAGAGGGCGTCTAAAAACTCAATTGACCTTCCCCGAAGACGCTCTCCAACGAAGGTCAATTGAGTTTTTAGACGCCCTCTTAGGACTGGATTTCTGCTAAAACCGTATCCGATCGCAAAAGCGATAGCTCACCCTCCGGCGCACGGACCACTCGGTTACTTGGCGCACTTAGTGGATACGGCCCATAGCGTTCTGGCGGTGTTGGCCCGAAAATGCCTATCACTGGCCTCCCCATTGCCGCTGCCAGATGCATCGGACCACTATCATTGCACACGGTGACTTTCGCACTGGCAATCATCATGGGCAGAACATCTAGTGCCGTTTGCGCCGTTAAATTAAAGAATCGGTCTGATGGCCAATGAGCATTGCCTTCCGCAGAAACATCACCACCCCAAACAACCGTCTCCCCATCGCCCAAAAGCAGTTCGGTTAGCTCCAAAAATCCGGGCCATTCCTTCTCGGCACGTCGGCTTCCGGGAAATAGCAGATAATAGCCATTGGGTAATTCCGGTAGCGCATGATGTGGATCAGAAAAAGTCAACGCGCCAAGTAATTGGTTTTCCAAGCCCATTACCGACATAAACTCACGTAAAATGTCGACAGCGTGAGGCGCATCTCCGGGCGGCAATTTAGCCTTAACGCCACAAGCCAAGGCGCTGCCTTCGCGCGCATCGCTACGTCCAATTCGATGCTTGCGGGGCGTCTTTGAACAAGCCGCCATAACGCCACTGCGCGCCAATCCCTGCATGTCGAGAACCCAGTCGTAGTCGACATCGCGGATATCTGCAATCAACTGCCCAAATGCGCCGAAACCTCCTCCACGATAGAATGGCAGCACGCGGCTAACCGTGTCGCAGGCTTCAACCATCGGCGCAAAGATATCACGAGCTACCCAATCGATCTGCGCACCATCGAGCTGTAGGCGAATCGATTCCGCAACCTGCAAGCCATGAATAATGTCGCCCAGCGATGAAGGTTTTATCACAAGAATCCGCATACTTACTTGCGTCGTTCATAGCATCCGTCGGCTCGTTTGCCAACGCAGCGTTTGAGCTCCAACATGAGCAGGGTCGCCGAAACCGCCGCCACCGGCAGGCCGCTCTTGTGCGCAATTGCATCGCGGGTCAACGCCTCACCTTCGAGCAGGGGTTGAAAGACTGCGCGCTCATCGTTGTTTAAATCCTTGAGCAGGTTCTCCCGTTCGTCTGCCTTGATCGCATTGCCGGATGATCCACCGTCCAGATTCAATTCCGCTTGTTGTCCGCCGCCGTAAGCCAGTTCATTGATCAGATCGTCAATGGAAGTCAGCAGCACCGCGCCATCCCGAATGAGTTGATGGCAGCCCGCGCTACTGGGTTGGTCAATGCGCCCGGGCACCGCGAACACTGGGCGGTTTTGCTCCATGGCAAAACGTGCGGTTATCATGCTGCCACCACTCTTATCCGACTCCACTACGATGGTTGCCGCAGACATCCCGGCGATCAGGCGGTTCCGCATTGGAAAGGTCGTGCGACTGGCCCTGGTGCCAAACGGCAATTCACTAATCAAGGCCCCGCGCTCACCGATCTTTTTGTAGAGCTCAATGTTTTCCGGTGGATAAACAATGTCGACGCCGCATCCTAATACCGCCGCCGTATCGCCCCCGGCATCGATGGCCCCTTGCTGCGCTGCGGTGTCAATCCCGCGCGCCAAGCCGCTGACGACGCAGAAGCCCATGCGGACGAGATCCTCCGCCAAGCGCTTAGCAACGCTTTGACCATAGAGCGTAGTCCGGCGACTCCCCACAATCGCCACGGATTTCACACTCGGGCGCAGTGGCCCAATAATATAGAGCCCAAGTGGCGGATCGTAAATTTTCTTCAGCGGCTTCGGATAATCTGCATCGGTTACCGCTACAAAACTGGCGCCAGCGCGAGCCAGCCGCTTCTCCTCACGGGCCAGGTCGAAGTGCTTTTCCCAGTTTTGAATAATGTCAGCAGTGTCTTGCCCAACACGCTCGACGCGCAGCAAGGCCGACTTACTCGCGGAAAGAACTGCGATTGGATCGTCTTTAAATTCGTTGAGCAAACGCCGCAGCGTCACCGGCCCCAATCGAGGCAATCCATTCAGCGCCAGTAAGGCCTGTGTTGTGGTCAACGAAGCAGATGCGCTCATCTTGATTACTCCGACTTACTGAAGACAATGGTGGATTCCGTTTTGCTAAAAACCAGCTCGTCAGTTTTCTGCTCCATGACGGAGCCTTCCATCTGCGAAATAAAACGGCTCTCGAACTGCATGATATGGGCAGGACCACCGCGGCGAGTCACGATCATCGGGCCGACTTTGCCGAACTCAACCGAAGCCTGCCATCGGTTGATCGGGCCATTTCCGTGAATTTCTTTATTCTTCAACTCTAACGTAACCGCCTCCACGGTCGGCGCTTCACCATCAATTGAAGTCAACGAGTAGGTCTGATCATTCTCGGTGGGCATTGACTTGCTGGATGCGCAACCGGAGAAGAATGCGACGAGTCCAAACGTGAGCGTCAAGAGGATGATGGATACGGAATGTTTGCTCATTGCAGACATACTCTACGGATTCTTCCACTATGCCAAACGTAAAACGGGCGACAGAAAATCTAATAATTCCGTCGTAGCAACCGATACCGCACCACGCTCTCGCGCGAGTAAATCTGCCGCCATCCCATGCCAAACAACGCCAGCGCCAGCAGCGTGAAAGGCTCGTTCGGGCCATTGTGCCAGGAGCCCTCCAATCAAGCCACTTAGCAGATCGCCACTGCCACCACGCGCCAATACTGGTCCACCGAATGGCGAGGCATGCACCAGTTGGCCATTGGTAACCCGCGTCAGCGGCCCTTTATAAACAGTGATGATATCGTGCTTGTGCGCATGCCAAGCCAGTGCTTCTCGATCATAAGCCGCTGAATCCTGACCACTGATTCGCATGAATTCACCCGCATGCGGCGTCACGATGACCGCGCCTTTGTTCGGGCCGCGCTCAGCAGCTTTCTCAATCACCGAAGGTATGAGCGCATCGGCGTCGAGCACCATTGGTGCTTGGATTTCTGAAACCATTTCTTCGATTAGAGCCCGCGTTTCGGCTTCTTGCCCAATACCCGAACCACAGAGCACCGCCGTGGCCCTGGGCAGTTTTTCTCTAAGCAAATGCCAGCCTTCGAGCGCCAGTCCACCCTCGGGAGTTTCCGGCCAGGGAACCCACATGACCTCGGGGGCCTGTGCTGCAAATTGAGCTGCGACACTCTCCGGTGCAAAAGCCGTCACCAACCCTACTCCACTATGCAACGCAGCCTTGGCGTTCATGAGTAAGGCACCAGGCATGCTGCGTGAGCCAGCCACAACGAACAGGTGCCCGAACTTTCGCTTGTCGCTGGCCGATGGACGCCAGTTTCGCAAAGGCGCTAGCACGTCAGGCGTCAGGACATCTTCGCCGCTCGCTTGCGGTCCAGTGTAAAGCTCATCGAAGAAACCGATGTCCAGGTAGCGGATGCGGCCAACGTTTTCCGCGTGCTGAGGATCTAAGGCGGGAGCCTTTAAAATGCCCGTAGCATAAGTCGTGTTCGCTTGAAACGCATCGGGGTCGCCCAAGCCGCTGGGGAGATCTACCGCTACGCGAAACCGAATGGACGGATGCGCATTCACCGAGCTAAGCAGTTGTTTCACGTTGTCCCTCAGCGGCGGCTTAAATTGCATGCCGAGCAAACCGTCGAAGCATAGCTCAAAATCCAGATTGCCCATCTTCATGGCTGGAATCACCTGTGCCTTACCAGTAGTCTCCAAGTTATCCCAAGCGCGACGGGTTAAGGATCGGCATTCCTTTTTCTCAACTAGCGGCACGATACTCACCTCCGCTTCGGGACGCAGCTTCAGGATTTCATCGGCGGCAAGCAACGCGTCACCACCATTGTGACCTTTGCCCACCAGCACCAGAATGCGCGGTTTGCGATGTGCGCGCGAATGCATGTGTGCGACTTCGCAAAAATCGTCCAAAGCCGCGCGCCCCAATGAACGGCCGGCTTTATTCATTGCGGTCCATTCCGCTTCTTTGCCGGTCAGCAATTGCTTTTCGTGGGCAATCGATTCTTCGCAGGTCAGGATTGGGTCGGCGTAAATCATCTTCTAGCTGGGATTCCGAACCACGACAGCAAACGCCATGGCTTGGGTCGAAGTATGCGACAGCGACAGGAGCACTTCCGTTCCACCAACTTTCTCCAGCAAGGCCTGTCCTTGATCATCGAGCACCGCGACTGGCTCGCCGTTTTGCCCTTTGCCGACACTCAGCGATAATAAGCCAAACTCTTTACCGATCCCCGTTCCGAATGCTTTAGAGACCGCCTCCTTGGCCGCAAACCTTGCCGCGAGCGAGGGATAAGGGTTCCGCATTTGCAGGCAGTAAGCTTGCTCGGCTTCCGTATAAATACGGGTAAGGCAACGCTCACCATGACGCTCATGCATTTCGCGAACACGCTCGATGTCCACGAGGTCGCAGCCAATGCCAATCACGGCGCCTTGTATGCGGGTGGGGTCGATCATCAGCGATAAATCCCGTTCATCAGGGCTTTCATTTCCCGAACGGCTTCATTGACACCAACAAACAATGAACGGCTAACAATGCTGTGGCCGATGTTCATTTCATGCAGCCACGGAATTTCTCGCGCGTGCTTGATGTTGCTATAGTTGATGCCATGCCCAGCATTCACCTTGAGCCCGGCATCGTGCGCGCGCACGGCGCCGTGCTTGAGCTTGGTCAGTTCCTCATCCATGCCCGCGCCGTAAAATACGTTGGCAAAGGCACCCGTGTGCAGCTCAACAAATTCCGCTTCCAGTTCTGCCGCCATATCAATCTGCGCCGCCTCTGGATCAATGAACAAGCTCGTGGCAATCCCATTAGCTTTCATCGCGGCGATCACGTCTTTGACGCGGCTCTGGTGCTTGATGACGTCCAATCCGCCTTCTGTCGTGACCTCCTCCCGGCTTTCGGGCACGAGGAGCACAACTGCTGGCTTCACTTCACAAGCGATTTTGGCCATTTCTTCCGTTGCTGCCATCTCGAGGTTCATCGGAACCTGGATCATCTCGATCATGCGATACACATCGCTGTCTTGAATGTGGCGGCGGTCTTCGCGCAAATGCAGCGTGATGCCATCTGCACCAGCACGCTGCGCAGCCAAGGCGAAATCAACAGGGTCAGGCTCCACCATGCGGCCGCGGTCCAAGGGGTTTTCGCGATAGCGTGCCTGCCGTAACGTTGCGCTATGGTCGATATTTACGCCTAATAATACGTTTTGAGAAATCATGAATAACGGGATTTAAACGATGCAGCTTAGGCCAAAATTTTGGCGGCGCAAAGTTTAAAACAACTCCCGCTGCTCGCAGACATTCGCTGGTAAATCCAGCTTCCGCAGGAAGACCTTGCGGTGATGTGGCGTTGGGCCATGAGCTCGCAACGCTTCCAAGTGTCGCGGGGTGCCATAACCTTTGTGTTGATCATAGCCAAAACGCGGATCCTCTTCGTGCAGTTGGAGCATCACCCGGTCGCGTGTCACCTTGGCCACAATGGAGGCCATCGCGATTGCCAGGCTCTTACCATCGCCGCCGACCACCGCTTCATGCGCCCAGGGGAATGGCTTGAGCGGTTTGCCGTCTACCATGATGCGCGGGTAATCCGCGACTTTGTTATCGCACTTAAGCAATTCGCTCCCCACCGAATCTGCTCGAAGCAGTGTCAGCTCCAAGGCGTCCAACGCACGCTGCATGGCGAGCCTCGTGGCGCCTAAAATATTATGGACTTCAATTTCCTCCACGCTCGCCACGCCTGGGGCCACGGCGACAAGCTTATCCGCAGTCCATTGCTCGATGAGGGTAAATTGAGCTTCGCGCTGCTCGGCCTTCAGTTGTTTGGAATCGTTGATTGCTGTGCTCGCTCGCTTGAAGCCAACGTGGTCGTAGGCGTCTGCGGGGATGTGAGCTACTGCGGCAACCACCGGGCCTGCTAGGCAACCTCGGCCAGCCTCATCCACTCCAATCAGCGCAGGATAAGGCGCGTTGCGCAATTGCTGCCGATCGAAACGCCAAAGCGGATGTCCCTTAGTCTGCTTTTTTGCCATCGATTCCCCTACCCTCCCAGTCGCCACATTTCCGCTGGAGCTTCGCCGGGGGCTTTACCATGCGGTTTCACCTGACGCTCTTCCGAATAATTATCTTTGCGCTTGAGCCAAAGCTCGCGAATAGCCGTGCTTAGACTTGGCGTTGCCAAATGCGGCCTCAGCGACACCCCATGATTAGCGAAAAGGCAGGTGAATAATTCGCCGTCTGCTGAGACACGCGCACGGGTGCAACTTCCACAGAATGGCTTGCTGATCGATTCAATGAAGCCTACTTCCAGACCATTGTCCTGATAACGATAACGTCGTGCGACTTCGCCGAAAGTCTTTGGCGCTAGAGGCTCCAAAGCGCTCAGCATGCCCAACTCCTCACGTATTTCAGCCCCCGTGAGAACGTCTTGTGCCGTCCAACCATTTGTGGCACCAACATCCATGTATTCGATAAAACGAAGCACAAAGCCACGATCCCGAGCCATTCTAGCCAAAGGCAAAACTTCACTATCATTGACGCCTCGCTTGATGACGGCGTTCAATTTAACCTCGAGTCCTGCGTCGCGCGCAGACTCCGCTGCTCTCAAGACGACATCCGGCGAGTACGAACGGCCAGCCATCTTTTCAGCAACTAAGGGATCGAGCGCATCGAGGCTAACATTGACTCGACTCAAGCCAGCTTGCTTCAAGTCGTCCACAACTGCAGCCAAACGTAGTCCATTGGTGGTCAGCGCAAGGTCGACTACGGGGTGCGCCTCACTTAAGCGGGCAACAAACTCTACAATACCTGGGCGCAAGAGCGGCTCGCCACCAGTCAGGCGAATCTTCTCCACGCCGAGTTCCACGAAAGCAGCGGCAACAGTCGCTAGCTCATCGTAGCTGAGCAGCTCACGTATCGGCCGAAAACGAAAGTCTTCACCGAAGAGTTCGGCTGGTAGGCAATACTGACAGCGCAAGTTACAGCGATCGATCACCGACAAGCGAAGGTCTTTGAGGAAACGTCCTCTCTTATCGATAGCCGAAGGAGCCGCATCCACTTTGTCCTGCAAAGTAGCTTTCGGTTGCAAAGTCGATTGTGCTCCGAGTGTAAACATCAATGTGAATGCGCGCCGCTCTTCAACCGATGGTCGCAGTTACAGGCTGTCGGGTCGACCCACTCATCACTGCCATCCAGATAGAATTCGTGTTTCCAAATGGGTACGGTGGCTTTGATTTCATCAATGATGAAACGGCAAGCCTCGAATGCTTGGTCTCGATGCACCGAACAGACGCCAACCCACACCGCCATATCACCAGGAATGAGTGCGCCGATTCGATGCTCCGCGCGCAGACCGAGGAGATCGTAACGCTGCATCGCATCATCAAGGACCGCTTGCCCTTGTTTCACCGCCAGCCTCACGTAAGCCTGATACTCCAAACGCTCTACGCCACGGCCCAGGTGGTGATTGCGCACCCAGCCCTCAAAATTACAGAACCCGCCCGCGTCAATGCGCTCTAGCGATTGTCGCAAATTGGCGTGATCGATAGCTTTGTCAGACAAAGTAAACATGATCAACCTCCTGACATAGGTGGCATGATTGCCAAGGCGTCACCTTCACTGAAGCCTGCTTCCGCAGGACAGAACGCATCGTTTCGCGCAAAACGAACCTTATCCGCTGGCAAGGTCCAGCCGTGAATGCCTTTTAGTTCTAAAAAAAGCTCGGCTACAGTATTTGCTCCGGTTTCCACTTGTTCTTCGGAGCAGCCAGCCTGCGCGCCGAGTTGTGCAAAATACATTAATGTCACCGTTTTCATTGTGCAGAACTAGTTGGTTGCGCCAAGCCTTGTAGGCGCGTGAATTCTTCTGGTGTGTTGGCATTATCGAGCGCCGTTGGCTCAGCCAATTCGATCAGGCAAACATCCGCTCCGCCCTCAATCAGCAGCTTGCGCGGACAACGTCGATCAGCCTTCATCGCCGCTTCGAAGATGGGCTTCGCCGACGGTTCGTAAATGGCGCACATTGGCTCGGGCAGTGAATCGCTGGAGCTGCGGTAGGCCGTTGCCCATGCATTCGGGCTGCGCTGTTCGATTAGTGTTTGAATCGTGCTCACGTCAAGCAAAGGCAAATCGCAAGCGACGACCAGTAGCGCGTGGTTCGGAAACTTTTGCCAAGCGCTCATCCACCCTGCCAAAGGCCCTGCGCCTTCAAAAGCATCGGAGATTAAGGCATCCTCATATGCATTCGATCCCGGTAATACCTGCCCCTCGCGAATGGAGACTCCAACCGAAAGCCCGCATGCTTTTAATAGCTCTGCTTGCTTACGCCACAACGGCATCCCCCCCCAGTCAAGGCTGGCTTTATCCTGGCCCATGCGACGGCTTTGACCGCCTGCAAGCACCAGCCCAAGCATAGGCGCGGTATTAGAATCATGCATCGGCATTGAAATCCTTTTTGCCTCCGGTTTTGCTAACCAGTCGGGTGCGGCTGACTTCTATGCCATGTCCAAGCGCCTTAGTCATGTCATAGATGGTTAAGGCGGCAGCAGCGGCGCCGGTCAAGGCTTCCATTTCGACACCGGTTTTCCCGGTTGTCTTAACGCGGCATTGAATCACCAACTGCGGCTCAGCTTCGGATGGTTCGATCTCAAAAGAACAGCCGTCAATAGGCAGCGGGTGGCAAAACGGGATCCATTGACTGGTCTGCTTAACACCCATAGTGCCTGCTACGCGTGCGACATCTAGAATGGCACCTTTCTTCGAGGTAAAGCCATTCTCGCGTAAATGCGCCCAAGCATCATGCGGGAACACCACCACCGCTTCGGCAACTGCCTCACGCGTGGTAATGGATTTCTCGCTGACATCGACCATGCGAGGTCGTGCTGCTTCATCTAAATGCGTTAATCCTTCACTCATTTTGACCAATTGTAGAATGGAACCGAGATGCCCGCTTTCCACTGCGATGCCTCGGCTGAAAGTTCAATAAATCCGTCTGTGCCGCAGAGTCTAGCATAGTCGCCCGAATTATTGACCGGGCGCGGAGCGGCTGTTCCGTCATCTAAGATTTCGACTGGCAAAAACCAAGTCATCGGCGATTTCGAAGCAATGTCTTCTGCTAAGCAAACTGACTGTGTTGACGAAGCAAAGCCGTCGCGCGCACACAGGTATGGAAGCACATAACGATGAAGCCCAACCATAGCCGAAACAGGATTACCGGGGAGTGCAAAGATCATTTTCCCTTCCCCCGTTCGCCAAAGTCCCATTGGTTTGCCCGGACGTTGGCGCACACCATGAAAAATGCACTGCGCGACTTCGTCCAGCGCACCAGGTATCCAATCGCGCTGTCCCTTGGAAACGGCACCCGCAATAATCATCACATCTGTTCGTCCAAGCAATTCGATCATGCGTGCTTTGCCAAGTTCGGCATCATCGCACCAGTGATCAATTTCGCCCACATGGTAGTCAGCCAAGCCTAATGCAGACTCAACCGTGACGGCGTTCGAGGAGCGAATTTGATGCGGCAATGGAGTCGTCGAAACGGGCACCAGCTCATCACCGGTGCCAATCACCGCGATACGAGGGCGAGAGCTGACTTTCAGCTCCGTATAGCCACAAGATGCGGCAACGCCCATTTCGACAGGGCCTAGACTTGCGCCAGCTGGAACCAATAAGCTTTGCGCTGCAAAGTCTGAACCCTCACGGTGGATATACTGGCCTGGTTCAACGTTGGCGTCTTTCGCTAAAGTGAATGCCTCGCTTTCACGTATGGTCTCCTCATACGGCACAACCACATCTGCGCCTTCGGGCAGCGGCGCGCCTGTCATGATTTCAATTGCAGCGGCAGTTTCTTCGGGTAGCGCGCACTTGCAGTCGCCTGCCATCAGTTGGCCGCAGACTTTAAACTCGCCACATCCATGTTCTATGTCCGCATAGCGCAAAGCATAACCATCCATCATCACTCGATTAAATGGCGGCAATGGGCGGTCTGCATAAATATTTTCACGTAAAACGCGGCCTGCTGCCTTTCCCAATGGGCTGGAAATGACCGGCGACTGGTCCCCAAACTCAGCAATTAAGCGATCTGCTTCCGCGACACTGATTAAACCACTCAAGACAGGACCTCCAATTCATGGGAGCCCAACTTCAGCAAACCCGACTCTACGATTCGGCATCTTAGCCCACCTCGACCTTTGAGCCACTCATGTGCTCCGGGCGTTACAGCTTCATCCATCCAATAGCAAGGGCTGCATTCTTCGCTACCGGTCAAAATCAATTCACCCAGGCGGAACCTCTTCCCGATGAGTGAATTGAGTTCAATTCCGCTCAGCAGCACATTGCGTCGAAAAAGCGAGCGGTCCAATTCGGCTAAATTAAAGTTTCGCTCAAGCTCGCTGGCCACCGCTTCATCGAAAAACGTGATCTGCCCTTTGTAATCTTCTTTATGGCCGTAATAGCGATCGTCGACAATGCCCTTGCCCGCATGACATTGTACTGAATCCATCGCCGCCAGCCCATGTTCCAGGCGTCCGAGACCATGACGTCCACGAAAATCATGGCCCGGGGAAATCCAGATGGCCATTACGTCGACAGTAGTATGTTCAACGAGCATTAAGAAACGTTATGATCGATTGAGCGAGTTTCAACCCCAGAAAAAAGCTGCCGGCGAATCAATCACCGACAGCTTGTCTCTAACCTATAACAAACCTTACTATAATTTGAAATCCAACTGAATCCAAACCTTGGTGACATCTGAGCCCAGAGGCACAGACGGGCCACCATGACCATCATAGTAAGCAAATTTTACCAGTGCGGTGAGGTTTTCCGTGATCGGACGCTTGAGGCTGATATCAGCTTCCTTACCGTAGGTGTTGCTGCCGCCATCTTCAGAAGTGAAGTAGTGGAATGCGCCACCGAGGCCGAATTTGTATGGCAACTTGACCTTGTAGTAGAGGTAGTAGTCGTTTAGGCCATTTGCTGGAGTATTCAGGAATACGTCAGCCCAGCCATTGAACTTATGGAGCGTAGCGAGCGGAGTTCTGAAACCGCGTGTTCCGTTACCACCAAGGCTTTCAAAACCGAAACCAGCTTCATAGCCTTCGTAGTTCAGACCTAATACTGTGTGGAAATAGTTCAGGTCGTAGCTTACGCCGGCGCCGGAAGCAGAGTTGTCAAACTGAAGGGCATACTCTGCACGGAACGGCATCGTTAAGCTGTCGCTCAGCTTTGCCTTACCAGCGTAATACAGGCCCCATGTGTTTGAGGAGTTAATCGGAGATCCATCTAGATCTACATAGTAGAAGTAGGTCGCGATCTTGCCGTATGGTACGCCTTCATAGTGCGCATTGATAAAGTGGTTGTTGGAATTGAAACGTTCCTGATTCGCAACCGGAGCATAAACACCGAAAATGCGGTTTACACGCCAATCCCATGCATAGGAAAGCCAGGTGTCCTTGATGATTTCAGTTTGGAAGCGAATTGCATCAAAAGTCTGGTCGTTCTGACGCCAGGCAACAGCGCCTACGTAGCGTTGGTTGTCCAGATTAATGACTTGGCGGCCACCCTTGAAATCACTGTTCCAGCCCTTAAAGCCGAAGAAAAATTGATTCAGCTCATTATTGCGGGGGTCCGGAATAATGGTCTTTGTGCCGGGTCCCGGGAATGCCTGGTAGTCCGAATAGTTGATGGCCCATGTGTTCTCGAACTCACCCAGCAGATACATGCCGTAGAGCTTCGGCGTTTCGTAGCCGATGCGAGTGCGCAGAGTCAGTGCGTTTGAAGACGTACGCGGACCTTGCAAATCAGCGTATTCAAAACGCAGACGCTGATTGTAGAGCAAACGCCCCTGCAATGCTGGCTCGCCTGCGTAGCCCAGAACTTTTTGACCCAGTTCGGTGTTGGGCTTGGCGTTCTGCCATTTTTCCGGTGCACTGCCAAAATCGACAATTTCAGCGGAGAGAGCTGTAGCGCCAAGAAGCGTCAGCGTGGTGAGTTGTTTCAGTGTGTTTTTCATTTTGAGTTAGCAATATTCAAATGGTGATAGAAATGACCTTGCGCATACCATTTAAGCGTCACCCGTGCCAAAGATCGCAAATGTTCTATTTATGACAGTGATTAAAAGTAATCCGGAACATGAACCAGATTCATCTATTCTGTTTTAGGACCTCATGTGCCACTTCTGTAGCCTTTTGGTGCAGCACGAGAATTTCATGGCCAATTGCAGAATCATCATCGATCCTGCTCATGGCCTAAATGAATTGAACGAACGCAAATGTATAGCCGAACTGCTGGCTTATTTCTCACTGCGCGGGTGGCGGTGTTCAATTTTGGACCTAAATTTTAGACAAATGAGTGAATCAATTGAAATTATTTCGTGGAATGTAAACGGCCTGCGGGCAGTTCTCAAAAAGGGCTTCCTTAATTTTCTCGCAGAGCGCCAACCCGACGTGATCTGCCTACAGGAGATCAAGGCAAGCGAGCATCAAATCCCCAAGCTAGAGCTTCCTTTCGAGCGCCAATGCTACCACAGCGCAGAGCGTGCAGGTTACTCGGGAACGGCAACTTTCTCTAAGCCGACTTTTGTTGGCAAAACAACCGGTCTGCCTGAACACCCGGCAGAAGGCCGCATTCTCACGCTGGAATACGACGCCTTTTACCTCGTGAATGTCTATGTGCCAAATTCACAGGACGAGTTACGCCGGCTTGACTACCGAACTGCTCAGTTTGATCCGGATTTCCGCGATTACTTAAAAGAACTCGATGCGAAAAAACCGGTGATCGTTTGCGGAGACTTCAATGTGGCTCATGAGGAAATCGACATTGCCCGCCCCAAGGCCAATCGCCGCAGCCCAGGCTTTACGAACGAGGAACGCGAGCAATTCACCCAGCACTTAAATGCTGGCTTGGTTGATGTATTTCGCCAACAGCATCCAAATGAGCCGGACCATTATACTTGGTGGAGCTACCGTGGCGGTGCCCGCGCAAGAAATGTTGGCTGGAGAATCGACTACTTCCTTGTCTCGGAGCGTCTAGCCCCACAGGTGAAGAAAACCGAAATACTCAGTGATGTGCTCGGTAGCGACCACTGCCCCATCTCAATTACTTTGGAGTTATAGACGCGGGCTGTTCCTGCGAAGCTTGAGCTTTTTGCTCAGCGTCAACCTTGGCGATGTCATTTGCAGCGGCGCGGGAAAACTGCTCCAGCGTGTCGCTCAAGGCCTCGACTGCGCTGGCAGTCGATAGGCGAGAACCACTTGAATCCTTGAAGGTTGCTTCGCTGATCAAGTAAGTCGTCTGATTCCTCCGGTCCGCAATGCGGTAAATAATGCTCAACTCCGCGATGCCATCATTATTGGCGGAGAAGTCAGTCACGACTGCGCTCAGCATGTACTTGCGCGGATACGCCTGCATCCACGGGAAGGCGGCAACTTTACCGGGCCCAAGCAGCTGTGTAAGGTTTTCCCGGGTGACACGGGTCACGCCCGAACTGATGGGTTCCGCCCAACGCTCAAATTCATTGAACTCAACTTGGTTTGTGTTCACCCGATAGGCCATTTGCGGACGATCAAGATACTTCGGTATCTCAATCTGCGCCACGCCGACATCCGGTGGATCTCCTTCAAAAATAGGAAGTGCATCGGTACTTTGCGGCAAAGAAGTCAATACATAGAACGTTGAGGGCGTCGACTCCTTGCCAAGGCTACAACCGGTTTGAAGCGCCAATAGGCACACCGCAAGAATCGGGAGGAAAATTTTCAAAATACGGTCTCTCATGTGGTTAATTCTCCTGCTTGCCGGTGAGAATGGCGCTCGGGTTTTGCTCCAAATAATCCAGCAAGACGCGCAACGAGCGCATCGCGCCTCCAAACTCCGACAAAGCGCTGTTTATTTCGTAGCGAAGCTGAGAATCCGGTGCGAGCATGCTGTCGGCGTCCGTGGCTAATACACTGACTTTATCCAAGGTGCCACGCGCAGAGCTCAAAGTCACACGGATGTCTTTCACTAATTCTCCCATGTCGCCATCCAGATTATTTATCAGCACCTGCATGTCAGAGAGTGTCTTGTCCAGATTCGCGAACGCCTTCCGTAAATCCGGGTTATTGGCCAATTCCTCATAAGCCTTCAATGTTTCCTTCGTCTGATTACTAATCCCCTTGAAGTCAACTTCGCCAATACCTTTATCTAGCTTATCTAAAGTAGCGTTGAGCTTGATGCCGATACCGCGGAAATCGATTTGTGAAATCTCATTCACCATCGAAGAAACCTTTTTGATTATCTCCGTCAGACCGGACTGTAGCGTCGGGATTTCCAAGTATTCATTGTCGAGGCCCTGCATTTGCCGAAACACTGGTGGCGGCGCTGGATTGACGTAATTCAACTCCACAAAAAGTAGGCCCGTTACAAAGCTGGCTTGTTGCAAGCTACCGCGCAATCCTCCGTTTATTTGCTCTCGAAGCACCGCAGGGTTCCCCAGATCCACATCCACCCCCAGCGACGTGCGCAATCGACTAACATCGACTTCAATGATCACAGGGATGCTGTCCGAGTCTTCTTTCTGGTTAAACCGGATAAGAATGTCCTTAACTTGGCCAATGGGAACGCCCTTGAACTTGACTGGGGCTCCAATCGCGAGGCCGTTCACCGAGTCATCAAAATACAGGACGAACTCCGCCTGCTGCTTGAAAAAGTTGCCCGAGCCAAACACCACAATCGCCGCTATAGCGAGCACTACGGCGGTGACCACGAATCCTCCAATAACTGCCGGGTTGGCTTTCTTACTCATAGAAAGATAGATGTGAAATTAACGGTCTTGTTGCCCTTGGCAAAGTTTTTCATAGAAATTATCCAATATCGGTGGCGGCGCTCGCATCGGCCAATTCGCCGCGCATCAGGAAGTTGCGGACGGTTTCGAATTCGCTGTGGTCGCGCATTTGAACGGGATTACCAACTTCGAGTTGGTAGCGCGTCTTGGCGTCCAGAAAGATAGCGCGGTCAGCAATCGCAAAAATACTGGCCAGCTCGTGGGTCACCACGACAAACGTTGCGCCCAGTGAATCACGAAGCTCGAGGATTAAGTCGTCCAGGAGGCGCGAGCTAATGGGGTCGAGACCAGCCGAAGGTTCGTCAAAAAACAGAACGTCTGGGTCCAGCGCCATGGCGCGGGCCAAGCCAGCGCGCTTGCACATACCGCCGGAAATCTCCGACGGATAAAAGTCTTCAAAGCCGCGCAACCCGACGAGCGAGAGCTTATAGCTGGCGACTTCGCGGATCTCCTTTGGCTTCAGGTTGGTGTATTCGCCAAGCGGTAGGCCGACGTTCTCCGCCAGCGTCATGGAGCTCCAAAGCGCCCCACCCTGGTAAGTAACGCCGAAGCCCTTGAGCATGTCTTTTTTCACGTCGTCGTCTGCCGAGGTGAAGTTCTTACCATCGTAGAAAATCTCGCCGCGCGCAGGTTCCTTTATGCCAATCAGGTGTTTGAGCAGCGTACTTTTGCCGCAACCGGAACCGCCCATGATGATAAACACTTCACCCTTGTTGACCTCGAAATTGAGATCATTCATCACGGTAAAGCTACCGTAAGCCATGTCGAGGTGCTCGACACGTATTTTAGGTTCATCCTGAGCCATAGCAATAGACCACGCACAACATCGCCTTTAAACCATTGCAAGGCAAGGTTTTTGATACGGCAAATGGTTGTCGAGGCATTCCCTGTCCGAAACTACACGTTCCGCGGTTGCGTTTAACCGGAAACTCCATTCAGCTGACTAGAATACCACGTTGATCCATGACTTACTGGGGCTATCATTTAATCTTCACCCTGCCACTCCTGGCGCTGCTCATTGCCTGGAATCGCAAACGACTGCGCCGCGCGCACTGGATCTGCATGGGTATTGTGTGTGGCATCGCCTTTATCTTCACGACGCCGTGGGACAATTACGCAGTTTGGCTGGGTGTCTGGGGCTTCGGCGAATCCGTCAGCCTGGGCTACCCTGCCGCTGAAATGGCCGAAGGCCCCAACAACCCCGACGGCCTCACCTGGCTCGGGCACATCCCCTTCGAAGAGTATTCTTTCTTCCTAATCGAATCGGTGATGGTCTGCCTGCTGGCAATTCGCTTTTTGCCGAATCCCGAGGAACATGGAAGCGAAACTGACGTCTAGGCTTCTAATCCAAGCAGTTTTCTAAATTAAACTTGCTTATCTCATGCGTGCATACGATAACCTCGTTTAGCAATTAACTGCCATTAACTGGCTTTCCCGGTTGACTCACACCATGACCTGGATTGAAAGATTCCCTTAATGGCAACATACTGCCACCAATAGATGATTCGCAATTTCACAGTCGGGTTCAGCTTACTAACGATGGCCCTGTCGTTGGCGGCTCAGCAGTATTCAGCTGCGCTGAGTGATAACGAAAACGCCTTTGACGCGCCGATCCCCGGCTTCACAGGTCCCGGCGGCGAAGGCAAGTCGAACACGTCCGGTTACGAAAGCCCCGATGGTGAAACGAGCGTGAATCCAATTTTCCTCGGATGGGCCTCAGACGTGGCGGAGTATTATGGTGCCGACAGCACCGACCTCGTTACTGGCGATCCTACTCTAGCCGCCCCGTGGAATGAAACTTCTTGGATTCTCGGGCCAGTGACTGGCGACCTGTTTCAGATCACCTCATTAGGCGACTTAAACAGCGTAGACATCGCCGCTGGAGACTCCCCTGGCTACATCACCCTCACCTTCGATAAGCCGATACAAAACTTCACCGGCGCGGATTTTGCCGTATTTGAAAATGGCGGCATCTCTGAGTCCAACCAAGGTGGCGCTGGCATTGGTGGCATTTTTGCTGAGCTTGCCTACGTCGAAGTTTCCAGTAATGGCGTGGACTTCGCCCGGTTTCCCAGCATCTCGAATACAGACGGTGCTGTAGGCCGCTATGGCTCCATCGATCCTACACTGGTTTACAACCTCGCCGGCAAGCACGTGAACGGCTTTGGAGACAGCTGGGGAACGCCTTTCGACTTGGAAGACCTGGCCGATGACGAGCTCGTGGCCCAAGGCAAACTGGACCTCAATGCAATCACCCACGTTCGCATGGTAGATATCCCGGGAGACGGCAGCTTTCTCGACAGTCTTGGCAACCCAATCTACGACGCCTGGATTACCTACGACAGTGGTGGTGCCGACATCGAAGCCGTTGGTGCAATCGGCCAATCGCTGACTTACGACGAATGGGATAACGAACGCGGCCTCCTCCCCGACAATGACGACGATGGCGACGGCTGGACCAATTTCGCGGAATACGCCTTCCGCCTCGACCCGGAAACGCCCGACAGCGCTGCCGTAACCCGAGCCGAACTCGACGGCACATCCAACCCGCAATTCGTATTTCCTCGCGACGAGCGCAATGCCGACGTCGTCTACGTTATCGAATACCAGGATGGCGCGCTGGATGGAACTTGGCTGGAAGCCGCTCGCTTTGGTCCGCTGACCGCATCCACTGTCGACAGCGCCGTGATCGAATCCGTCACGACCGTAAACCAATCGCCACAAGCCAGCCTCGGCGTTTTGCAGGAAGTCTATTTACAAATCGCGGAGCCCGCGAACCCGGCGGATGGACGTTTCGTCCGCCTGCGACTGGAGGCCATAGCGGAATGAAACACACAACCCGCGCCTTCACGCTCGTTGAATTACTCACGGTGATCGCCATCGTGGGCATTCTGTCGAGCATCCTCATCGTCGCCGTGGGCGAAGTGCGTTTCACGGCACAGAAATCTCAATCTGCGAGTAACATCCGGCAGCTCGCGAACGCCAACCTGCTTTACGCGAACGACCACGGAGAGTTTGCGCCCAACGCCGATTACCGCGACATCACTCACTGGCACGGCAAGCGCAAGTATGGCAAGTTCGACGGAACCGGCGGCTACCTCAGCGACTACCTTGATGGCGGCCAGGTCCGCATTTGCCCTGTTTTTAAAGATCTCATGGAAGCCAGCACCGGCAGCGAATTCGACTCGGGCACTGGAGGCTACGGCTACAACGCGACCTACTACGGCGCGCGCCAGGACCTGTGGAACGTGTCTGGCTCGTCATTCGTCAACGGCGTTTACCAGCCTTGGTTTTGTCGCGGCAATCTCCCCGCCCGCATCGAGGACGCCGCCAACACCGTCATGTTCACGTCCACAGCCATCGTCAAAGGCGGCGGCATCGTGGAGACGGGAAACTCCGTCCCCTACCGCACCATTTCCAACGGCAAACTTGCCGGACAGATGACCCCCACTTGCCACTTTCGTTTCCGCGGCCAAGCGGTCGTTGCCTGGGGCGACGGCCATGTGACCTTCGAAGAGCCCAACGACGCCTCAACCGACCACAATGCTTACGGTGACGACAACGATGCGCACAGCGTAGGCTGGTTCGGCGACACGAAGCTCAATGGCCCTTGGAACCCACGCTCTGGCATGGGCCTTCCTTATTAAGCGCCCAAACGCAACTTACTGCGGGCACATCGCGCATTAAAAGTTTGCGAGCAGCCCTAACCCTGCTCAAATCAAAGCATGGGTTTATTTGACAAAGTTAAGTCGATGAAAGACGCCGTCACCGGAGGCGGCGCTAAAGTGTTCGCGCAGGCAGAGGCCCCCGTATTGGGCCAGCCCTTCACGGTGACCATCACCGCCAGCTCCACCGGAGCCGACGTCAAATACGACCGCGTTTACCTCAAGGTCCGCGGCATCGAATACATCGATATGCACGACAACGTGAGCTTCAGCCACGACGGCCAGAGCCACAACAAGAGCGTCCATATCAAAAAGTCCACCACCACCTTCGAGCAGGAGTTCAACGTCGCGCCCGCAGGCGTCCTCCCCGGCAGCGCAACTGAAGGCTGGACGATCGACGTGCAGCTCCCCGAAAACGCCATGCCCAGCTTCCGTGGCCGCTACGCCCGCCACTACTACGCGATCTTCGCTGGCTTGGATTGCTTCGGCAACGACCCTGACTCTGGCTGGATCGAGCTCCACATGCAGTAATCCCCATTCCAGCAGGGGGTAATACCTACAGGTCCCGGTTACGCGCCGTCCAATTGGGCGGCAAACTAACCGGCATGAAACTCCCTGCTCCCCCCTGTAACCTCCCCGACGACGCCTTCGAAGCCGACGAAGCCATCGCGCATTCTTTTATCAAGTATTTGGTAGGGACGGTTGCCCTCAACCGTCCGCCGCGTCATCCAAAGCCCTGACCAACGACGCCGACTCCAACGAACGGACGGTTGAGGGCAACCGTCCCTACCCTATCCCTCCACTTGCCAATCTTCCTGATAAAAATCCTCGCACCATGCCACCCTCACACTTCCCCTATGCTCCCTTTCCCCCTTTTGTTTAAAACCACCCCCCTCCACTCATCCCAGCCTCTGCTCCCTCTGCTTGCTCCTGTTCCCAAACCCGCCTGCCTCTCAGCCGCTTCTCGATCACCCACTCCCACTCAATTTACCAAAAAACATTCGCGTCATTCGCGCCATTCGTAGTTAAAAAAGCGTTCACCGACATGGAAATTGAAATCGAAGACTGGGGACGCACCCGCTACGCCGACGCCACACAACGCCAACTCGACCGCGTGCAACAACGCCGCGACAACGAGATCGGCGACCTGTTAATCTTCACCGAGCACGAGCCGGTTTACACCATCGGCCGCCGACGCGACGCCCGCCAAAACCTGCTCTTAAGCGAAGAACTCCTGGCCGCAAAGGGCTTCGACTTGGCTGAAACCTCCCGCGGCGGCGACATTACCTACCACGGCCCGGGGCAGCTGGTCGGCTACGCCATCTTATCGCTCGAACACCGCAAAGACCTCCACCGCTACCTGCGCGACATCGAGCAAGTCCTGATCAACGCCCTCGGCGTCCTCGGCCTGGCCGCCGCCCGCCGCGAAGGCAAGACCGGCATCTGGCTGCAAGACCGCAAAATCGCGGCCATCGGCATCGCCGTCACGCGCTGGATCAGCTACCACGGCTTCGCGCTCAACGTCTCGCCGGATTTGGCACACTTTAGCGGCATCGTCCCCTGCGGCATCGCCCCCACCGACGGCTCCGTCACGAGTCTCCAACAAGAACTCGCGGATTTATGCCCCCCCATGGACGAAGTAAAGGCCGTCATCGCCGCCGAATTCCAGTCCATCTTCGGCTAACCATGCGCCCCCTCGCGTAGAAGCGGCATCCTGCCGCTTTCCCTGCCCAATCTTCCCCCTTTCCCATCTTCGGGCTTCCCTTGATGCCGATGTCTTGTGATAAAATCAGTCATCATGGATATCCCAACCTACCAAGAGATGATGCACCCGATATTAACTTTGGCCAATCGGGAGCCTATTAAGCGGCAAAGCGCCGCCAAGGCAATGATAGCACATTTCAATTTAACTGAAGAACAGGCCAATGCTCTTCTACCCAGCGGAAAGACAACTTACGTACGCAACCGGGCGGGCTGGGCATTAACTTATTTGACCAAAGCTGCCTTGATTGAGCGCGTGGCGACCGCGACTTACGCCGCAACTGAGCGAGGCCGCCAATTTCTAAACGAACATCCCAATGGATTCAGAAGCCGGGACCTGAGATCGCTCGACGGCTACAAAGAGGCTTGGGAGACGAACAAATCAAAGCCCGACAATTCGAAAAAGGACCCCGTCGACACGGATGACGACGCGCCGCCCGAGGAAGTAATCGAAACCGCCGTGGCCACGCTGCGCGCCAAGCTGAAATCAGAAGTCCTCGACTACACCAAGGCCATGGACCCGCTGCGCTTCGAGCAGCTCGTGTTGGACCTAATGCTCCGCATGGGCTATGGAGGTTCGCGCGAGGGCGCCGGGCAGCTCACACAGGCGAGCAACGATGGTGGCGTCGACGGTTTAATCAACGAAGACAAGCTCGGGCTCGACGTCATTTACCTGCAAGCCAAGCGCTACACGGATGGAACCATCGGACGCCCGAAAATTCAGGAATTCGTCGGCGCCTTAGCGGGCAAACAGGCAAATAAAGGCGTCTTCATCACGACCAGCACCTTCTCCAGCGGAGCCGTGGAGTTCGCCAACGCGGTCCAACAAAAGATCATCCTGATCGACGGCGACCGCCTTGCGGATTTAATGATCGAGCATAACCTCGGCGTAGCCATCGAGACAACCTACGAAGTCAAACGCATTGATTCAGACTTCTTCGAGCAGGATTAACCATCCGCCCACACATCGACAGTGACTATGCACCCATATTTGCCGGCCATTGCCGCAGTCGACTTCTCGCCGCTCATATCGACGATGATTGGCTACCTGGTGCTTCTTGCCGTCTTTGTCCTCGTATTTACCTTTTTCCTGGCAGCGCTGCTGTATCTTTTAAAAAGGTTTCATCTTACTTACATTTTGCCGCAAAGCCTACAGGGGCTAGCAATCATCCGGCAGCTGCTTAAGCCCGCCGAGTCTCCAATAGAATCCGACCAGCCGACCGCTGAGCTCGACTACCCTTACTCAGCCGTCGACCGGATACTTTCGCCGGCGGAAGAGCTGTTTTCGCACGCGCTCATGGAAGCAATTGGCGATGACTGGACAGCCTTGGTTAAGCTTCGGCTGGCCGACGTGCTCGACGTCACGGCAACCGGCAAAGCATACATGCCCGCGTTTCGGCGCATTTCGCAGAAGCACATCGACTTCCTGCTCATCGATCCTGAGACGACGGCGCCGCTGCTCGCCATCGAGCTAGACGACCGTTCTCACTTGCGCACAGACCGCCAAGAGCGCGATGCCTTTGTCGACGCCGCGCTCGCAGCTGCCGGCCTGCCGATTTTACACATTCCCTGCGCAGCGAGCTATAATGCTCAGTTTCTTAGACAGGAAATACAGGAGATATTAAGACCTGTCCAGAAACCCGAGCAATCAGCACAGCCGGATGCAGACCGCCAACCATTTTATTTACCATCTCAGACGTTTGGCGCTGGCCTTGTAACGCCTCCTGCACAACGCAACAACTCGGGCGACACATCCAATGACCACCTTGACGCACGCTACATGCCGAAGCGTTAACGTGCCCGCAAACGCGCCAAGCCTGCCGAGTAGCCGCCAAGTCGTTGCCTCACGGCTTCATTCAACGTCCTCACGGTTTTAATGAAAGTCTATAAGGTAGGGACGGTTGCCCTTAACCGTCCGCCGCGCTGCCTCACGGTTAAACCTAACCACTTCAAGGTAGCGCCCGTTATCCTTAACGGGCAAAAGCCTGCCCCTCCGCCCTCGTCTTCAAACTGCCACTCCGTTGAAACTGCCCGGTAAGGATACCGGGCGCTACCCTAACCACGTTAACTGCAACGGACGGTTGAGGGCAACCGTCCCTACCCTGGATAATGCATGCGGGCGCATGCTTCCCGCTCTTCCCGATCTTCCTGTTTAAAACATACCTTGCCCCCACGACTGCACGCCCAGCCTTTGCTCCCTTAGCTGCCTTCTGTATAAAACTGCCCCTGCCCAGTCTCCCCCAAAAGCCTAACTAGGCTTTTCAAAAACAACAGTGGCTGTACTTGGCCGATAACCGGTGCTGTACTGAGGCAACAACCGATGCTGTACCTCGGCAGTACAGCAGCGGTTGTTTTGCAAACACAGCATAAGGGTTTTTAGAAAGAACCGAGTAGGCTTCTCGGAGGTACAGCACTAGGCTTTTCCGAAGTACAGCACTAGGCTTTTCGGAAAAGACCGAGTAGGCTTTTGCGAAACAACCGTATAGGCTTTTGCGAAACAACCGTATAGGCTTTTAAGCAAAGACCGCATAGGCTTCGGGCAAATGGCTGCCAAGGGCTGTAAATCCCCAGAAAACGTTTGAAATCTGCGGCGATCATGGCGATTGTCTGACGATTCAAGATGCAAGATTTATCGCGCAAACCTGATTGGCTCCGCGCCAAGCTCCCCAATGGGCCCGGTTACATGGCCACGCGTAAGAACGTGGACGGGCACAACCTGCACACCGTGTGCGAGTCCGCCAAGTGCCCAAATATGGGCGAGTGCTGGAGCCGCGGCACCGCAACCGTCATGATCCTCGGCAATGTGTGCACCCGCGCCTGCACCTTCTGCAACATTGCCACCGGTCGCCCGCCCGAAACCGATCTCGGCGAGCCAGCCCGCGTCGCGGACAGCATCCGGAAGATGAACCTCAAGCATGTCGTCATTACCTCTGTGGCCCGCGACGACCTGCCGGACGGCGGCGCCAGCATCTGGGCAGCCACCGTGCGCGCCGTTCATTACAAGTGCCCGAACACCACTGTGGAAATTCTCCCGGCGGACTTTAAGGGCAAGGCCGAGCACCTGGACATCGTCCTCGACGCCAAGCCCGACATTTTCAACCACAACATGGAGACCGTGGAGCGCCTCCAGCGCCCGATCCGCAAAACCGCGCGCTACGACCGCTCCCTGTGGGTGCTCGACCACGCCAAGAAGCGCGGCTTCGTGACCAAGAGCGGCATCATGCTCGGCATTGGCGAGAAGGAAGAGGAAGTCGAACAGCTGTTGCGCGACCTGCGTGCCATCGACTGCAATATCCTCACCATCGGCCAGTATCTCCAGCCCACCAAGAAGCACCAGGAAATGGATCGCTGGGTGACGCCGGAAGAATTTGCCCACTGGAAGCAATGGGCGCTCGATTTGGGCTTCGACGTTGTCGAAAGCGGCCCGCTGGTCCGCTCCAGCTACCATGCCGACGAGCAAGTCGATCTCTTTGGCCTGCTGGAAAAGCGTCAGGCCGAAAAGGCCGCCGCGGCCAGCGCCTAAAGCGTCTTGAGTCATGACAGCCCGTACTTGTGGTAAGAAATACCACACGCGGGTTCATCGAGCCAATGAGCCCTGAGGCGCTTCATTTTATCATTTAGACTGGCCCACTCACTACTTCAGATTGCGTCGTGACTACGCCCAATTAACTCACTTGGAGGTATTAACACGACGCGGTATCACACGACGTCGACGCTCGGTGTTTGACGAATTACCAGGACGAGTAACGCTCCGATTTACGTCTGGGCGCAACTGAGCCGGAATATTGCTTTTCTGAGCTGCCACCGGAGTAGCCGTGGGGATCGAAACGCCGTCAGTCTTTGACAAATAAATGGTCTCACGCATACCATTGCCTGCCTGTAGAACCACTGACCGATCACCGGAATCCTTGTAATCCACAACGGTGAAGCGGCCCTTGCTCTTATCATTGAGCGGCATCAACAAACTGCGGTTTTCGACCTTGTCGAACAGGTTGAAAAAGCGCTCCTCGCCAATGCGCATCGTGCCTTTGAAAACCACTTCCCGGCTGAGTGCGCCACTGGTGTTGGTTACGGGCGGTGGCTTGACCACGGGGGGCTTTGGCGCTTGCCATTTTTTAAAAGGAGAATTTTCCAGCATGCTTTCACGCGCTTCATCCAAGCCAGCCTGGGAAACAGCAGGCAGCACCATAAGGGCAAGTAAGCAGCCAAGTTGTACAATGGAACGCTTCATTCTTCGATTAAACCCCAATCTCTCAGATAAAGTTCCACGCGTAAAGTATTAAAGCCAAACTGTATTTACGGCTTGCCGCCAAGGGGGCGCTTCCCTGTTATGCTCAGCTTTGTTTTAAACATCATGCCTAGTTCACTCTTTAATTGGCTCGACTCGCGTGCTTCCGGCATCCTACTGCACCCCACCTCCCTACCCTCTGGACACGGCATTGGCAATTTCGGCCCCGCCGCATACCAGTTCGTAGATTTCCTCGCCGAAGGTGGTTTCGGCTACTGGCAAATTTGCCCGCTCGGGCCCACCGGCTTCGGTGATTCGCCCTACCAGTGCTTTTCGGCCTTCGCTGGCAACCCGTATTTGATTGATCTCGATCCGGTGGTGTCGTTTGGCCTGCTGAAAGAGTCAGACTTGGAGCCCCTGCGCGCCTTGCCTCACGACCACGTGGAATACGGCGGGCTCTATGAGGCATTCTGGCCGCTGATGGCCAAGGCTGCCAAGCGCTTTGCCAAGGACGGCGAACCCAGCCTCGACGGCTACGGCAACTACAAGAGCTTCATCAAGGAGCATGCGCATTGGCTGGACCCCTACGCCGCCTACCGCGCCACCAAGGACCACTTCAAGGGCAAGCCCTGGTTCGAATGGGCCAAGAAATACCGCTCCTACGAGCTATGGCAGAAGTCTGATCTACCGAAGAAGCTGGCTGACGCCATTGCCGCGGAGAAATTCTACCAATACCTGTTTTTCGGCCAATGGAAGCTGCTGCGCGACTACGCGAACAGCAAGGGCATCAAGATCATTGGCGATGTGCCGATCTTCGTCGCTTTCGACAGCGCGGACACCTGGTCGTCGCTGGAGATCTTCCAAATGACCAAGGAAGGCAAGCCGAAGGCCGTGGCCGGCGTCCCGCCCGACTATTTCTCCGAGCTCGGCCAGCTATGGGGCAACCCGCTCTTCGACTGGGATGCGCTCAAGAAGCGCGACTACGACTGGTGGATTGCGCGCCTCAAGGCCAACTTCCTGCTCTACGACGTCGTCCGCATTGACCATTTCCGCGGATTCCACGACTACTGGTCCATTCCGGCGACCGCGAAGGATGCCCGCACCGGCGAATGGAAGGCTGGCCCCGGCATTGAGTTCTTTGAAAAGGTCAAAGAAGAGTTGCCAGAGGCCTTGCTCATCGCTGAAGACTTGGGCGACTTGAGCGACGGCGTGCACGTGCTCCGCGAAGCCACCGGCCTGCCGGGCATGGTCATCCTGCAATTTGCCTTCGGCGGCGACGCCTCCAACGATTACCTGCCGCACAACCACGAAAAAAACAGCGTGGTCTACGCCGGCACTCATGACAACGACACGACACTCGGCTGGTATTGGACGGAGGGCGACCACGTACGTGACCACGTGCGCCGCTACCTGAATGTCGGCGACGAGTCACCCCAGTGGGACTTTGTCCGCGCCTGCTACCGCTCCCCCGCCCGTCTAGCCGTCATCACGGTGCAAGATTTGCTCAACCTTGGCAGCGATGCGCGTTTGAACACACCGGGTGCCGCCCAGGGCAACTGGCAATGGCGTTATACGCATGAAAATATTGATTTCCTGCGTCGCGAAGTAGCTGGCTATCTCAACGAATTGGGCTACGAATACGGTCGCAAACAAGGCTAAAGCTGTAATCGTCTGACAATTTTACACTTGAAACATATGCTTTCATCGGGCACGTGTTTTGCTAATCGCTATGGCGTTATCATATGGGGAAAAAGCCAAATAAAGATGAAGAGATTTCATTCGAGAGCGCGATTGAGCGCCTTGAAGTCCTCGTCGACTCTCTCGAAGAGGGGGATATTCCGCTTGCCGAACTCGTTGAAAAATACGAAGAAGGTAGTAACCTATTTCAAAACTGTAATCGCAAATTAACTAACGCTGAACTAAGAATTGAACAATTGCGGAAGCAAAACGAAGCCGTCTCTACTAACCTAACCGACGACTCCGAGGACTAGCCTTCCGCAAATGGTGACTGCAAACATGGAATTACTGCCGCGCATTAAGGGCCCGGATGACGTGAAAGCGCTCAATCCGGATCAATTGCCACAATTGGCCGAAGAAATTCGCCAGGAGATCATCCAGGTGACATCCGACAACGGCGGCCACATCGGCCCCAATCTCGGCGTTGTGGAATTGACGATTGCCCTGCACCGTCATTTTTCGACTCCCAAGGACCGCTTCGTTTTCGACGTGGCGCACCAGGGTTACGTTCACAAGCTGCTGACTGGCCGCTATGGTGACGAGTTCAAGAAGATCCGCTCTTCCGGCGGCCTCTCCGGCTTCCTGACCCGCGAAGAAAGCGAGCACGACTGCTACGGCGCAGGCCACGCTGGCACCGCGCTTTCCGCCGCCCTCGGCATGGCGACCGCCCGCGACCTTCGCGGCACGGACGAGCATGTCGTGGCGCTGATCGGCGACGCCGCCCTCACCTGCGGTATTACTATGGAGGCCCTGAACAACATCAAGACCTCCACCAAGAAGCTCATTGTTGTCCTCAACGACAACAAGTGGTCCATCGCTCCCAACGTCGGCGCGATCCCCAGCTACCTGAACGAGCTGATCACCAACCCTGTTTACAATCGCCTGCACAACGACCTGGAGGGCTTCCTGGAAACGGTTCCCGGCGGCAGCCGCATCCGCAAGATCGGCAAGAAGGTCAAGGCCGAGACCAAGGACTTCTTCAGCGATCAGGAATCTTCGCTCTTTGAGAAGTATGGCCTGCGCTACATTGGCCCGATCGACGGCCATGACCAGGAACTGCTCGACCAATACATGACCTTCGCCAAGGAGTGCGAAGAACCCGTCATGCTCCACGTCCTCACAACGAAGGGCAAGGGCTTTGATGCAGCGCTGAAGAATCCGGAAAAATTCCACGGCACGAGTCCGTTCTGTCCGCAGACCGGCCAAACCAAGCCTGGTAAGCCAGGCAAGCCGCCGCAGTATCAGGATGTTTTCGGCCACGCCCTCGTGGACTTCGCCAAGAAGGACAAGCGCGTCGTCGGCATCACGGGCGCCATGCCCTCCGGCACTGGCATGAAGTATCTTCGCGACGAAGTGCCCGGCCAATACTTTGACGTCGGCATCGCTGAAGAGCACGCCGTGCTCTTTGCCGCCGGTCTCGCGACCAGCGATGTGAAGCCGGTTGTTGCGATTTACTCGACTTTCCTCCAGCGCGCTTACGACTGCATCATCCACGACGTGGCCCTTCAGGACCTCGATGTGATGTTCTGCATGGACCGCGCTGGTCTCTCGCCGAATGACGGACCAACGCATCACGGCCTCTTCGACGTGTCTTACCTCCGCTGCGTCCCGCGCGCCATCATCATGGCTCCCAAGGACGAAGACGAGCTGGTCGACATGATGAAGACCGGCATCGACCATAAGGGCGCGACCTTCATCCGCTACCCACGTGGCAACGGTGTGGGCGTCAAGATGAAGGAAGAGCCGGAAGCCGTTGAAATCGGTAAGGCCGAGCTCCTGCGTGATGGTGCCGACATCATGATCTGGGCCCTCGGCCCGATGGTTCACGATGCGCTCAAGCTCGCCAACAAGATTTCCGCCGAGCAAGGCCTGCAAGTTGGCGTCGTCAACGCCCGCTTTGCCAAGCCGCTCGATACCGAGCTCCTGCTCGAGCATGCCAAAAACTGCCGCATGATCGCCACGATCGAAGAAAACGTCCTCATGGGCGGCTTCGGCAGCGGTGTTCTCGAAGAGCTGCAGGATGCGGGCCTCGACACGCCGGTCGTGCGCATTGGCTGGCCGGACAACTTCGTGGGCCACGGCAGCACCGTCGAAGAACTGCGCGCAGCCAACGGCATGTCTCCGCAGCAGATGGAAGCCGACATCCTTGAGCGCTTCAACAGCCTCTGCCAGGAAACCGCCTCTGTCGACCAAGGCGCGATTCAGTTCCCGAGCGGCAAGTAAGCCACAGGAGTTTAAAGAAAAGATTTCAGCAAGGTCGCCAGATTGGCGGCCTTGCTTTTTTCCAGTAACATGGATTCCAGGAACGATTCTCCTTTAATCTTTTTCCTTTAATCTTTTTCCTCATTCCTACATGCCCGACACCCTGACAGGCGTTCTCGATCGCATCGTTTTTCACAACGAGGAAAACCACTTCACCATTGGCGAAGTGAAGGCCAGTGACCACCGCGGCCCGATCACCGTGTTGGGCAACCTGCCCGGCGTGCAATGCGGCGAAACGCTCAAGCTAACCGGTGACTGGACCACCCACGCAACACACGGCAAGCAGTTTAAGATCAAGGAATTTTCCTCGCAACTGCCCGCCTCGGTTTACGGCATCGAGAAGTATTTGGGCAGCGGACAAATACCCAAAGTCGGCCCGAAGTTTGCCAAGAAGATTGTCGCCAAGTTCGGCGCGGACACATTGCGCGTTATTTCGGAAGAATCTGGCCGCTTGCGCGAGATCCCCGGCGTCGGCCCCAAACGCGCCAAGGAGATTAAAAAAGCCTGGGACGAGCAGGCCGCGCTCCGCGACGTAATGACGTTCCTGCAGACCTACGGCGTTGGCACCAATCTTTGTCTGCGGCTCATCCGCCAATACGGCAATGCCGCGAAAACCATTCTGCAAAACGAGCCCTACCGTGTCGCGCGTGAGGTGCCCGGGATTGGCTTTAAGACCGCCGACCGCATTGCGGTTAATCTGGGCTACTCCAACGAGAGCCCGCAGCGCATTGATGCGGGTTTGCTCTTCGCATTGCAGGAACTCGAGGTCGACGGCCACACCGGCTACCCGGTTTCGGATCTGACCAAGAAGTCTTCGGAAATGCTCGACGTGCACGAGGACCTCGTCAGCCCACGGGTCAATGCGCTGACCGAGAAATCACACCTCGTAAAGACGGTAGGCATTGATGGCGAAGACTTCATTCAGCTGCCTGCTATGCGCCGCTCGGAGGTGTCCATTGCGGGTGCCTTGGGCCAGATCGCCAACACCGAATCATGCCTGCCGCCAATCAAGGTAACCAAAGCCATTGAATGGGCTCAGGAACGCGCAGGCTTTCAATTTGCGCCGGAGCAATCGGACGCCGTGGCCGCTGGCCTGAAGTGCAAAGTAAGCATCCTAACTGGTGGTCCCGGCACCGGTAAGACGACGATCCTCCGCGCGCTGGTTGACATCCTGAAAGCCAAGAAAGTGCGCCTGACCCTTGCCGCCCCGACTGGCCGCGCGGCGCAACGCATGTCAGAAAGCACCGGGGCATTCGCGATGACGATTCACCGGCTGCTGAAGTTTGACCACGAAGCGGGCGGCTTTCTCCACACCGACGACAACCGCTTGAAGACGGAGTTCATGATCGTCGACGAGAGCTCGATGCTAGACTCGCGTTTGGCGTCGTCGCTTCTGCGCGCCCTGCCCGACTCCGCGCATCTGCTCCTTGTTGGCGACATTCACCAGCTGCCTTCGGTCGGCGCGGGCAGCGTGTTGAGCGACATCATTAAGTTCATTGAAGACAAGCCACGTCCGCAGCTGGCCGTGACACGTCTGGAGAAGATATTCCGCCAAGGTCAACGTTCGGCGATTGTCGCGACGGCGCACGCGATCCTCCAAGGCCGCGCTGGGGCACCCTTCGTTTTAACCGACGTCAAGGACGTCGACCCGAGGCAAGATTTGCATTTTCTCTCCTGCGAAGACCCGGAAGAAACGCTCAAGCTCACCGCGGCGCTCATTCGTGATCACCTGCCACGCTGGTTCAACTGGGCGGACAAGTTTATGGACATCCAGGTCCTCGCCCCAATGCACAAGGGCGCGGGCGGCGTTGGCCGGATGAACGAAGAGCTGCCCAATGCGCTCAATGCGCAGAGCCGCGGCATCACCTACGGCGCCTATAAATACCGCGTCGGCGATAAGGTGATCCAGACGCGCAACAACTACGAGAAAGGCGTCTTCAATGGCGACCTCGGGCGCATCAGCGCGGTCAACGCCGAGGCTGGTACAGTGGCGGTCAACTTCGACGGCAACGAAATCGACTACGAGCGCCCCGAGCTGCTTGACCTTTCACTAGCCTACGCCATCACGATCCACAAAAGCCAAGGCAGTGAATTTCCCATCGTGATCGTGCCGCTGCTCAAGCAGCACTTCGTCATGCTGCAGCGCAACCTACTCTACACCGCAATCACCCGAGGACGCCGCAAAGTATTCCTGGTGGGCGATCCCGCAGCCTACTCGATGGCCGTGCGCAACGTGGATTCGCTCCGCCGCTTAACCGGCCTCGGTGTGCGCCTGGGCGAAGCGTTTAGCGCTTAGTTTATGGTTAGCCGCATGAAGAGTGGCTCGCCATCAAAGGACTTAGATGCGGTAACCTCACTACCATTTGTTTCGACAGTTATGCCATCCGTAAACCACTGCTGTAAGTTGAGTGAATATTCCGGCGTATAAGTCAGGTCCGATCGCGCCGACGAAAACTGCAACTGAAAGGAAGTGCCCGAAAAGTGTATGCTCGGCAGATTGTTTTCACTGGGCGAAGTCGGATCGGAGTTCAACGCCGCCTCGATAAAATCGCTCAAGAGATCGCGATCAAAGTCGGTCGTGGCGTCCTGCGCATAGTGCTTAAAGTTGAGCCACTCCCAGGCGTCCCATAAAGAGTCACCATCAAGATCTGCCTCGGCGACTGAGAACTTGGCCAGCGTCACATCGCCAGCGTTGCAGCCACCTTTGTAGCAAGATCCAACGCCGCCAGCAAAGTAGTCCTGATACGCATTAAGTGTGGGCCAGCCGTCACCGTTGCAGGAGCCGGCAAAATAGTAATCGCCGTTGGCGGCCAGGAAACTACCGCGCCCGTAGTCAAACTTCGCCCCGCCGAAATAAGTGGAATATAACAGTTCGGAAAAATCGGGCGACAAGATGCTGAAAACCACATCATAGCTGCCCGCCAAGCTGGCTTGCAGCGCGTCTGCGGAAACCGGATAATCCGTGGAGTCTGAAGAGCCGGAAATATAAACGTAGCCGCGACTATCGGCATAGATGCCATCGTATTCTTCATCGCCGCTGCCTCCCAGATAAGTGCTGGCGATCAACGCGCCAGTATCCGCGGCAAACTTGGCCAGCATCGCGTCGCCGTTGCCCCCGGCGTGCGCCGTTTGGTAGGCACCCGTGGTGGTGGGCAACACTTCACCCGATGGCGCCCAAAAAACGATGTAGGCATTGCCATCAGGATCGAGTGCGAGGTTGTGCGTACTCGTGCCACCAGAACTAGCGGAACCACCAAAATACGTGCCCCAAACGATATCCGATCCATCGTCTTTAACTTTGACGACGTATGAATCATGCGAGCCATTGTGAGTTTGGTCATAGGAGCCCGCAGTCGTGGGAATGTTAGTCGATTCAGTCCAGTAAAGCAGTACTGGGCAGTGGTCATCGCCAACCCGCACTGCAGCCTCCTTTTGCTCATTGCCCGTGCCACCAAGCCAAGTCGCCCAGAGCACCGTGCTTCCGTCGTTGGAAATCTTGATGACGCCGTTGTCCATCTTTCCTTCGCGCGTCGGCTGAAGCGCGTTGGTAAACCACTCGCTAGGCATCGTGCCCGTGCCTTTGTTTTCGTGGGCAATGTGCGTGTAGAGGTTGCCTTCGTCATCAATGGCGAAGTCACGACACAATGACGCCACCCCGCAGTAGCTGGCCCAAACGATTGCGGATCCATCGGGCTCGATCTTGCAAATGAAACCGTTATTCTGGCCATAGATACCAGCGTCGACGCCTTTGAAAGTTTCCTGAAACGCGCCCGTCGTCACAGGGAAGCCCGGCCCCGCGCGCCCGCAAACATACACGTAGCCATCATCGTCCACTTCGATACCATAACCGCGATCATAATTCGGGCCACCGAGGTAGGACGACCATACCAACGAACCATCCGGCGCAAACTTGCTCACAAACGCATCGCAATAGCCACCGCTGCCAACGTCAGTGCCGGTTTTGTCATATACGGTTTGAAATGCATTTTCGGTGGTCGGGTAATCCGCCGATGCAACACCTCCGGTCACATAAATAAAGCCGTCTTTGTCTACGCAAATATCGCGCGCCTGATCCCAGTTAGTGCCTCCAATGTAAGTCGATTGGGCAAGCTCAAATGAGCCGGCAAAAGCTGAGGTAACGGTTAGCGCAAGCAATGACAGGGGGATGATGCGGGGGGAAAACATGCCGCATAAATCCTAAATTGCTTAGCCAAAGTCAAAACGAATCGAGCTAATCTAACAATTGATAAGAGGTCTCATATACAAAACACATTAGGTTCCACTGATTATTCAGCCGCAATTTCCTTCGCGAAGTAGGTCAGAATCATATCTGCCCCAGCGCGCTTGATCGCCAACAAGCTTTCGTCGCGCGTGCGCTGGTAGTCGAGCCAGCCCAGCTTGGCGGCAGCATGGATTTGTGAGTATTCGCCACTCACCTGGTAGGCCGCAACTGGCAGTGAAGTACGGTTGCGCAACTCGCGAATGATGTCGAGATACGCGCCCGCTGGTTTAACCATCAGCACATCGGTGCCTTCCATCTCATCGAGCTCGGTTTCGATAACTGCCGCGCGGCGGTTGGCCGGATCGCATTGGTAGGTGTGCTTTCCAAGTAAATTCGTGCCCGCCGCCTTGGCGCTGCCCACGGCGTCACGGAACGGCCCGTAGTAAGCCGAGTTGAACTTGGCCGAATACGCCATAATGGCGGTATTGGTCATTCCCGAATCATCGAGCGCAGAGCGGATTGCGCCGATGCGGCCGTCCATCATATCCGACGGAGCCACAAAGTCTGCGCCAGCTTCGGCATTCAGCTTGGCCATATCGCAGAGGATTTCCACCGTGGCGTCGTTGGCCACATCTTGGCCATCCTCGGTCAGGACCCCATCGTGGCCGTGGCTGGTGTAGGGATCGAGCGCGACGTCGGTGATAATCGCCAGCTCCGGCGCAGCCGCCTTGACGGCGCGCACCGCACGGAGCACCAAAGTTTCCGGATTCAGCGCTTCCTTCCCACAGGCGGTCTTCAGCGAGCTATCGAGCTTCGGGAAAAGCCCCACGCCCGGGATGCCGAGATCGCGTAACTTAAGACATTCATCAACTAGTCCCTTGATCGTAAACCGCGACTGTCCGGGCATGGAATCAATCGGCTCTTCTGCCCCATCGCCATCAATCACAAACAACGGGTGAATCAGGTCGTTGACGCGCACTTCGGTCTCGCGCACGAGGCGGCGTATAGCGTCAGTGCGACGCAAACGCCGCGGGCGATAGGTTAAGTTCAGTCTCGGTTCGGTGTCGCTCATTTGTCAGAAATCGTAGTGAGGAAATCGACACGCGCAAGGCTGGGTTAAACAACAATTGGGAGGGGTATTAGTTGTGTTCATCTTCCAAATACTTACTTCGTTTCCATTGACATCATAGCACAATACATCTGGATATATCTGCGTGTTTGCTTTACATATTAATAAGCGCTTTGGGCTTTGGGCTAGCTCGCTCCTCATTATCCTCACCACGGGTAGCATTGCCGCAGCGATTTCCCACACGGTCACCTTCGACTTGGGCGCGCATGGGACGCTGGCGGCAGGTCAACTTGTTCAAAGCATTGAAGACGGCGGCACGGCCATTGCACCGGATATCGTTACCGATGCGGGGTGGGCCTTTGCGGGATGGAATTCGTCATTCAATGATGTTCAAGCAGACCTGACCATTGCCGCGACCTACATAGATGCGGCATGGGCAGGGATTCGGGAGGAAGAACATGTCCCCAGTGGAATTGATTTTAACAGCTATGCGGGCAATCGCGTCAGTATCTGCGGCGACACGGCGGTAGTCGGTACTCACTATGATCAGGACTACGGTCCCAGCAGCGGCAGTGCCTATGTCTATGTTCGACAAAATGGGATCTGGTCAGAGCAAGCTGAGCTAAAACCTAATGACAGCGTAACGAATGATTACTTTGGCGCAACAGTCACGATTAGTGGAGATACCATTGCAGTTGGATCTTATAACGATAATGAAAATGGAGAAGACAGTGGCAGCGTTTATATTTTCACTCGTAAAAACGGCGTCTGGACGGAGCAAGCCAAGCTGACTGCGAGTGATGGACAAGCCGGTGATTGGTTTGGAGCGGATATCAGTATTGATGGAGATACCTTACTCGTTGGCGCCTGTGGAATAATTCGTCTCCCGGAAGGTGGATTCGTCGAACAACAGGGCAGTGTCTATGTATTCGTGCGTATTAATGGAGTCTGGACAGAGCAGGCCAAACTAACTGCCAGCGATGGAGAGGTAGGTGATTCCTTTTGTTCAGTCAGCATCTCTGGCGATATTGCTATGGTCGGAGCATCTTTAGATGAGGATAATGGGACCGCTAGTGGTAGTGTGTATGTTTTCGAACGAAGTAACGGCATTTGGAATGAAGTAAAAAAGTTAACCGCCAGCGATGGAGCCAGTCATCAATTTTTTGGCATGGATCTGTGTGTTCGTGGGGATACCCTTATCGTAGGAGCTTTTCAGCACGGTAAGTCATATATTTTCAAACAAACTAATGGTGAATGGATAGAATACGCCAAGATTCAGACCAGCAATTTAGAAACGGATTACTTTGGCTCTAATGTCGGCCTTAGCGACAATACCGCAGTCATCGGTGCATACGCGGATAGCAGTAACGGCAATTACAGCGGCAGCGCCTACATCTTCAAATTGATCGATGGGGTGTGGACTGAACAAACCAAACTCGTGCCGAAAGATAATGCCTCTGGCGATTTCTTCGGCATTGCTGTTGGCATCAGCGGGAACCAAGTGATCGTAGGCGCTGATGGAAATCATGATGATCCTGCCGTAAATGGCAGTGCCTATTTCTACAACATCGCGATGCCGCCCGTTACGGTAACCTATGACTTGGATAATATCGGCACGCGCACTGGCGGCGGTGAATTAAGCCAACTGGTCATTTATGGGACGACCGCCCCTGCCCCGGATATTTCGTTTGCCGATGGCTGGATCTTCGATGGCTGGGATGTGGATTTTTCTGAAGTTACGACCGATCTCGATGTGAGAAGTCAATTCTCCTACGACTCGACCGACTTAGATGGAGACGGACTCTGGGATGGCTGGGAATTGATCAATCTCGGTGGCATTGAATTTTCGGACGGCTCAATCGACACCGATAAAGATGGGCGCTCGGATGCGGATGAATTCTTGGCCGGGAGCGACCCGATGGACGGCAATAATTTCTTTAGCGTGCTTGAGCAGTCTTATTCGCTCAACGATGGCTTGGTCACGCTGGAAGTGCTGACAGACAATCACGTGCCCAACCGCCGCTATCGCATTCTCTACAAATCGGACCTCAATGCCGCGTCTTGGCAAGAATTGCCAGACAGCGCATTTGCCCCGGGTTTCGGCAATCGTTCAACGATAAGCTTCACCCCGCCAAGTGAGCCGTATTTCTTTACCATCGAAGCTTACCTTGAGTGAGCTTCGACACTAGAAAGTATCGGCGAGGCGAGTAGCCAATCCTTATTGTAAAGATTGCAGTAACGAAAAAGGCGTCAGTCTTTTAGGGTAACTATTTTCCATGCGGCAATCGGCTGACCGCCTAAGAATGCCCGATGTTAAGCGGCTCGCCGAGGCAACGGTTACAAACCGCTGCGCTTCATGAACCAAGATGATCTCCGTCAAAACCCAAGCGTTCTCAGCCCGGACCGAAGCGTTTTATCACCAAACCAAATCGATCCAGCGCCAAACCTAATCGTTCTTGTGCCAAACCTAAGCGTTCCTGCGCGAAACCTGCTTGGCCCCGCCGAAAACCAAAGCAATTCAGGCAAGGATTGGCTCGAATTATTCGCAGCACGCCTGAAGACGCTATCTCTGTCGATGCTCAACTGACTGGCTAGAGATAACATGAAAAATGCTCCAGCGCCATTCGACAAGCATGTGCGGCAAAACCAGCCCCAAAACTCGTCAACCAGAGATCGTCCACATCATCTGGCTTGGCCAGTTGAGCTTCCAGCGCCATCAGCACGGATGGGCTACTGACATTGCCGTATTGTCGCAGGACTGACTCACTCTCAGCCAGTTTCTGACCAGGCAGCACCTCGCGCAGGGCCTCAATGACGTCCCGCCCACCAGCGTGCGCCACCACTTTTCCCGTTGGCTGCTGCCGTTCATAAAGCGTACGGACAGCCTCCCCTGCCCGTTGTGGCACGGTGAGGTCAAGCTGGTTGCGCAGGAATCCCTCGTGGTTAACAAAGCGAAGCAGCTCGCGATTTTCCGGCTGGTGAATGGTGTCGAAATCTGTCATCCGCCAAGCGTTCTCCCCGGGCGGGTTTCCGGTCCAAATGCTGGCGCTGGCGCCATCGCCAAATAAGCACAACGAGACGAGGACCCCCGGGTCGTCATTGACAAAGAAAGCCGCCGAACATATCTCCACCGCGATCACGCCAATCTTCGCCTTGGGATTAGCCGCCAGGAAGCCCGCAGCATTGCGCAAAGTGGGAATTGCGGCGCCGCAGCCCAACCCTACCAGATCCTGTAGGTAGCAATCACCGCGCAAGCCGAGTTGCTCAGCTACATAACTGGACACGCCGGGGCAAAGATAGCCGGTGCAGGTGCACACAATCAGCGCATCCAAATCCTTGGCGCGAAGTTTTGCCTGCTCCAGGGCACCACGTAGCGCATCCCCCGCCAAAGCCGGTGCCGAACGCTGAAAGTCTTCATTGAGCGCCTGTGGCGTGCGCGAAAACAGCTGGCTCATGTCGTCAATGGCAAAGTGCCGCTTATCAATGCCGTTTTGGTTGTTAAGGATACGGTCAAGCAGGTAGCCGCTACGTGGGGTCAGCTTGGACAACACATCTGACTGCTGGATAATTTCCCAACAGTCTGATTGGGTGTAGCTTTGCGTTGGAACACGGCTGGCGAGGCTGAGTAAATACATAGGTGGCAGAGTGTAGCGGCAGCGTTAATGCGTTAATCTGAAGAGCAATCCAAAAGGCAGACAGCCGCCCTCTGCAAGCTTGGCGAGGCACCCCTGCTTGCTGGGTGACAAGAGCCAGGGGTGCAACCAGCGCGCAATCCTGCGCCTCCGGTTAAATGCGGCGTGAAGTCGATCATTGATCACGGCAACCGTGGAGTTCCATTCTGCCCTGCCCGCAGAATAGTCGGTCAGTGGATCAGCAGCCAGTGCTGCGCTTTCCAGCGCCATAGCCATACCATTGCCGGTAAAGGGTGCGATGAGCCCAGACTGATCCCCCAATCGAATGACCCCGTCGGTCGGACGATGGGCGTAGGAAAGCGCCGTCACTCCAACGGCGCTTTGCGGGTCGGGCTCTCCACCGTGCAGGCGCTCAGCGAGCTGAGCCAATCCACAGGCATCGAGGTACGCTGGCAGTTGATCCACACGGCCTGCCGCACGAACCTTGCGCATTTTAAAAAGTCCGCAAACGTTCACGCGGGTTCCTTCCACCGGACAAACGCCAACATAAGCCTGCTCGCCCAAATGCACCTCAAGATCCGCAGCCGTATCCAGCTTCAGGCAATGCAATTTTAAGCCGATCCAATCACTCTGGCAGCGGATGCGTCCACTGGCCCACACCATGCCTGGTTCATGCTCGGAGCCACGGTAGCGCGAGTGCGTTAGAAGCTCGCCTCCCAGGCCCGTAAAGCTCTCTGCGAGCCGTTTATCCAAGGCGTATCTTGAGATGCCATAAGCTAATGCTGGTAGGCGACGTTGAAACACCTGCCGACTTCGGTACTGCCAAGCCGTATTCCGAAGTGGGCGTGCATCGGCAAGGCAATCTGCAATGCCCAGCTGTGTGAAGATTTCCGTTCTCGCCCCAGCAATAAATTCACCACACACCCGGTGCCGAGGGTATGCGCTGGCCTCGTGCAACGTGACCGGCACGCATCGATTTCGCAATGCAATCCCCAAGCTGAGCCCAGCCAAGCCCCCGCCAACTATGGTCACAGGTTTCACGCCTTGGCCTTTCGCTGTGCAAGCAAACGATACGAACCAAGAAACGTCTCCTTGAGCTCAAGTTTCCATTCGTCAGCCAGGCCTAGGGCCTCCACTAATTCCTGACGGCGAAAGCCGCCCTCAATGCTGACCCGACCGTCGTAGCGAGTTACGTCACAAATCACTGGGTAAAGAAGCCGTAATTGCCAAAGATGCAGTGGACGCCGCAAAGTCTCGTTGAAAGCCAACATGCGGATGCCCGATGCATTAATTTTTCGGCCTATATCAGCCAATGCGACATCACTAAAATGATGCAAAATAAAATTGCCCATGAGGACATCCACACCGGCGTAATCGAGCTCCAGCAAATCTTTGCAGCACCAGTTAAATTCATCAGGCAAACCATCGGGACGCTGCGCAAAATCGATGCCCGTGTAAGCGCCGATGGCACACAGGTGCTCGGCGAGCATCAAGGCGAGCTCCCCTTTGCCTGCGCCCAGCTCCATCATATGGTCAGTAGGTTGAACACGTGGAAACACCTGGCGCCGAAACCAACTTGGGTTACGCATCAAGGCGTTTATCAGCGTCAAGTCTCGACGCGTCTGGTCAATGCGCGGATCATGACAGGGCAAGGAATCCAGTATTTCCGGTTGCACGATACGCTTCATTAACACAAGCGCAGTTAACTTGCACCAACGCAAAGTTGCAAGCACCGCCACGGAATTAAATTACGCTTAACAGAACGGCAACCAGCACACCGTAAATCGTTAAAATGACCACCCGCTGCTTGGCCTTGCTATCGAGTGAGATGCCCGTCTTTTGGGCCAGTGTGTAATGGTTCGGTCGCTGTCGATCCACTATGGCTACGCTAACGCCGACCACCCATGCGATGATAAAACCAAACACATTCCACCAAAGCCAGGAGATCGATGGCGCAAATTTCCACATCCACGCGTTGCTCGCTATGCCAATCACCAAACCTGCAATGGCCGCCCGAGGGCCAATGAAGCGTGTCAGCAGCCCCATAGTAAACAACGCCAACAGCGGCCCATTGAGCAGTGAGCCAACTTTGTTAACCGACTCAACCACCGTCTCTGCGATATCGCCCACATAAAACGAAAACACCAGACACAATATGCCCCAGAACACCGTGGTTAGCTTCGATAAAATCAACTCTTGCCGATCGCTTAGCGGGCGTGGCGTCAGCCGATGAATGAAGTCCTGCATTGAAACGGCGCTCATAGAGTTGAGCGTAGAATCCAGTGACGACATCGCAGCGCCCAGGATGCCCACCATCATTAGGCCAATCATACCCGTCGGAAATTGATGCAGTACGAAAACTGGCACCGCGAGGTTCAGGTCAGGCTCCCCGGGCTTGTCCGGGTTGAGCTTTAACTGATTGAGGAACTCCGGATGCAGCTCGGCAAAAGCCCCAATTGCAACGCCAAGCAAACAATATGCCGCCACCAACGGAAAGCGTAGCAAGCCGCCAATGAAAAGCGCGCGGCTGGTCTCCTCCGGGCTGCGGGTTGAGAGGCTGCGCTGAGCCTGCGTTTGGTCACAACCATAGTAGGCCATGTACAGAAAAAATCCGCCCAATAGCATTGGCCAAAACGCAAAGGTTTGCCCGTCCCCGAGTCCCGTTCCACGAAAATCCACCGCCTGAATCCGCTCGGGTGGAATGGCAGCCATTGTGCTCCCCCACCCGCCATTCACGTGCAAAGCAACGAACACCGCCGCGATCACCGAACCGAAAATCAGGATGATTTGTATCACGTCCGACCAGATCACTGCCTTCATTCCCCCGAGAAAATCATAGATAATCGTCGCCGCCATCAGCATGAGCGCCGCCATGAGGAAGTCCACTTGCAGCACGCGGCCAATCATCAAACTTACGCCATAAATCGTCACCCCAGTCGCAAAGGCGCGCAGCACCAGAAACAGGCCAGACAACAGCAACCGAGCGCTCAAGTCGTAACGATCCTCAATGTATTGATAGACGGAAATGAGGTTTAGTCGGCGCAAGGCGGGCATTAAAAACAAGATCAGGCCGATCATCGCAAACGGCACGCCCAACTCGTATTGTAGCCATAGCAGGCCACCATTAAACGCCACAAACGCCGGCACGCCGAGCAAGCTGTTTGTCGAGCACTGAGTCGCCATCGTCGAAAGCGCAATCGCCCACGGCCCCGAACTATTGCCGCCCAGGTAATAATCCTTACGATTGTGTTGCCCTCGCGAAAGCCACGCGCTCAACGCAATCAGTCCAATCAAATAGGCAAAAATAATTACCCAGTCCAGCGGTCCAAAATTGCCGTTGCTAAACTCCATTGAGGCGCACCGTAGAGTGATTGGGCTTGTTCGACAATGAACTTTTGCCCCTTGCGGACAATTAGCTCGGGAGTGCCCGGGGATGAAAGTTATTAATGATACGCGTGAAAATGAATGCAGCACTCACTTTCGGCTAAAGGCTACTACCCGACGGTGATAGATTCATTTACCAGATCCTACCTAAGCCCATAGGGAACCTTTAGAGGTATTCATATGAATTAAATATTAATCATTAAGCTGAGGAATCAGCGGCCTACAATTCACTTCAATAAATTGGTCATTATGATATGTTATATTCACTATGAAAGCAACACGCAGAGAGTCGACCGGATTCACACTAGTGGAAATTATGGTCGTCGTGGTGTTGATTGGCTTACTGGCGGTCATGGCCATGCCCGCGTTTGCACGCGTCAGGCAGGCAGCCCAAAACACACGCTTTATGAACGACGCGCGTCAGTTCAGCGGCGCCATCGACACTTACATGCTCGAAGTCGGACTGCCCCCCGAAGACTTCAGTTCGGGCGAGGTTGGATCGCCGCTCGATGAATACATCAAGCCCAGTGATTTCCTTACACAGCCGAGCATTGGCGGAGTCTGGGACATTGAAGGCGATGACGGCGGGCTCTTCTATGCCGCTGTGGGCGTCGATGACTTCACCTGTAGCATGGAGCAAATCCAGGACATCGACGATAAATTCGACGACGGCGACACGTCCACCGGCAAGCTCCAGCTAGCCGACGGCGGCTCCCGCTACTACTGGGTCATCGAGGAATAATCCGCCACACCTGCGCGCGGCCGCGACGCTCCGTCCGGTCCAGCGCAATGTCGGCCTCCAGACACCGCGTCCACTCGGGGCAAGCCCGCGCGTAGGGCAAGTCCGCCGCCGCTTTCAACTCACGCCAAGTCAACCCGCCCGGCGCTTGTTGGAGCTCGCTTTGCACACGCGTCTTAAATTCCAGATAGGTCATTCGTCGTCCCAATCGGGCAACAGCGGCGCCATGCCGCCATCCAGATAATCCTGTAAGATCAATGCCGCCGCACGCGAGTCCAAATTGCCGCTGCGGCGCTCTTCCTGCTTCGCCTTGACGGACTTCTTGGAGCGGCTTTTCTTGGGCTTATTCGTCCGCATCTGCGCCTCGGCCGCCTGCGAAGTCAGGCGCTCGTCGGTGCGGTGAATCGGCAAACCGAACTTCGCCTCCAGCTCACCAATAAACGCATCCACTTCCTTGGCTTTAAAGCCGACCGAGCCATCCATGTTATACGGATAACCCACGACCAACGCGCCGATGCGGCGCTGCTTGATCTCCTGCGCGATGTGCACCATCCGCGCCTCCTTGGTCGGCTCGACAGCAGCAGGAATCGGTACAGCGAGGCACACCTCATCGTCGCCCGCGCTCAGGCCGATGCGTTTCTCCCCGTAGTCAATACCAAGGTAGTTCATGGCCACCGTTATCTAATCACGTCCGTTGCAAATCAACTGAAATTGGCAACGCAGTTTTGAACTACAGATAGCGCAGATGAACGCAGATCCACTCCAATGTCTTTCATGAAAATTGAGCACGTTTACCAATCATCTGCGTTCATCTGCGCTATCTGTAGTTCAAAAAAATGCGCCGGAGTCAGCATCCCCGGCGCATTCAAAGGTTCGTTGCAGTCTCAAGCGCTACATCAGCTTCTTCCAGACTTCGTGGGCGCCGAGCTCCTTCACGAGGGCCTTGATTTCCTGCGCCTTTTCTTTGGGGCAGATCAAGGTCGCGTCCGGCGTGCGGACCGCGATCAAGTCGTCCACGCCGACGAGCGCCACGAGGTGGCCGTCGCTGTTTTCGCTGAGCACGATATTGCCACTGCCCTGCTCGACCCAACCGTCGCCCTTGACGACATTACCCGCATCGTCCTTCGGGTGGTGGTTGGCCACGGCTGGCCAGGAGCCGACGTCGTCCCAATCGAAAGCCGATGGCAGGGTCACCACGTTGTCAGCTTTTTCCATGAGCGCGAAGTCGATGGAGATCTTTTCAAAAGTCGGATATTCGCGGGCAAGAAGCGCATCGATCGGCTCCTTGGCGGCGAGCGCGGACTTCACCTTTTCCAGCGAAGCATAGAGGCTCGGCGAATGCGCGGCAAAGCCAGCGTCGATCGTGGAAACGCTCCACACAAACATGCCGGCGTTCCAGTAGTATTCGCCGCTGGACACGTATTCCTCGGCGGTGGCGAGGTCGGGCTTTTCAACGAAGCGCTGAACCTTGAAGACGGGCTGCTCGTCGATGGTCGCGTATTGCTCGCCCTTGTGGACGTAGCCAAAACCGGTCGCTGGATAAGTCGGCTCGACACCCACGGTGACGAGCACCGGGTCTTGCTCGGCGGCCTGGAAAGCAGCGCCCAGCACGCGGCGGAATCCAGCAGCGTCGTGAATCACGGCATCGGCCGGCAGCATGGCGAACACGCCTTGCGGATCACGCGCGCGGACCAGCTCCATTGCCAGGCCTACGGCGGGTGCGGTATCACGGCCCACGGGCTCGGCAATCACGTTTTCCGGCGGCAGCATTGGGCACACTTCGATCACGGCGTCGCGCTGCTCAGCGTTGGTGATGATCATCACGTTCTCCATCGGCGCGAGTCCTTCGAGGCGCTCAATGGTCTGCGTGAGCATGGGCTTGGACCCCACGATTGGCAGCAGGTGCTTGGGGCGGCGTAAACGACTTTGCGGCCAGAAGCGCTCACCGCGTCCTCCAGCCATGATGACAACAAACTTTTCGGGCATGAGTCCCTACCATGCGCAAGCCCGGCCATTGATCAACTCCTTCCTGAAAATTTCGCCGACACGGCTATTCGCGGCGTAAAACCGCTTCCACGCATGAATGATTATAGCCGTGAGGCAACGAGCATTCATTTTGAGCACCAAAGGCGTGGCCTAAGGCTGCGGACATTCAACTGCTCGCGCAACAAGGTAGGGACGGTTGCCTCAACCGTCCGCCACGCATGAATGCCGAACTGATGAAACCGGACGGTTGAGGGCAACCGTCCCTACCTCTAAGAGGGCGTCTAAAAAGTCTGATCGAGTCGGCGAGATGTATTCGAGAGGCAAAATTCCGACTTCTGAATCGAGGCGAAACCAGTTTCGTCGAGATGAAGAAATGATATTTTGACCTCGAAGACGCTCTCCGGCGAAGACCACTTGAGCTTTTAGACGCCCTCTAAGGACTGTTTTCATGCTACGATCTTCTCCCCCCCTAGCGCCAGCGTTCTCCCTACCCAAATCAGCCGCGCTACGGAAAAAAATCTGATTTTCGAAAACTTCGCTTGCACGAAGTGTGAACATTATAAAACAATTGAAAATCTGTAATTGATCAAAATTATCAATGTGCTAAAGTGGTTTTTATTATGAGATACGCCTTCTCTCTCTGCATCCTCTCCTTCCTCGTTCTTTGCTGCTCTGCGCAAGCCAGAGAATGGTATCGCGAATTCACCAGCCAAAGTGGACAAACAATGAACGCGCGCCCCGTCGCCGTCATTGGGCAAAACATCCGAATCAAGCGGGATGATGGTGCCGAGTTTACTGTGGCCCCCGACATTTTCTCGGAGAAAGATCAGAAGTTTCTCAAAGAATGGCGCCTGACGTTTCTCATGGATCAGGGGCGCCTGCTCAAAATCAACACCAAAGAAGGCGGTACGCGCAAGGAGCGTAGCCAAGACGGCGGCATTGAAAGTTGGGATTGGAACGGCTACTATGAAATCACCCTTGAGAACAGCAGCGACATCGACCTTAAAAACGTCCGGGTAGAATACGTCTTTTTCAAATTCGACGACCAAATCGCCGCAGACAGCCGTAAGGACGGTGACTACAAGAAGCAAGAGGGCGAATACAACATCAATTTCCTTTCCGCACGCAAAAGCATCACCACTTCGACTGAGCGCATCGCGATGCAAAAGACAGAGCTCGATGCAGGCTACTATTGGGTCGGTGGCGGGGCCAAAAAATCCATGGATAAACTGCTGGGCATCAGCATGAAGATCTACGTTGGCGATCAACTGATCGCCCGTTACGCCTCGCCTAAGGATATTCTGGATAAGGTTCGCACTAACTCGTCCCGCTAGGGAGCACTGACTCTATAGGTCGATTAGTGCACACTCCCTGTCGATCATTAAAATCCCTTTGCAAACGCTTCATTGCGCGCTTCACTGTGGCGCATGTCCCTGACACCGGAGCAAATTTCCCGATACTCGCGCCACGTGCGCCTGCCACAAGTGGGCCTTCCCGGCCAGGAAAAGCTGACTGGCGCGCGCGTGCTGATCATTGGGCTTGGCGGTCTCGGCAGCCCGGCCTCGCTTTACCTCGCCGCTGCTGGCGTGGGCGCGATGGGCCTAGCCGAGTTTGACCAGGTCGAAGCGCACAACCTGCAACGACAGATTGCCCACGGCGACGCCGATGTCGGCCAACCCAAGCTCGACTCCGGCATGGCCTCGCTGCGCGCGATTAACCCGCACATCGAGTTGATCCCCCACCCTGGCGGCATCACCGTTGACAACGCCGTGGAGCTCATCAGCCAATATGACATCGTCGTCGACGGCTCGGATAACTTCCCGACGCGCTACCTCGTCAACGACGCCGCGTTCTTTGCGGGCAAACCGCTCGTTTACGGCAGCGTTTTCCAGTTTGAGGGCCAGGTATCGCTCTTTGAGCCCCAGGCTGGCGGCCCATGCTACCGTTGCCTCTTCCCGACCATGCCCGAGCCCGGCACGGTGCCCAACTGCGAGGAAGCCGGCGTGTTCGGCGCACTGTGCGGCGTGATCGGCAGCTACCAGTCGATGGAGGCAATCAAGCGCCTCATGGGTATTGGCGATAGCCTCCTGGGCCGCCTGCTCGTCGTCGATAGCCTGGCCCAGCGGCACCGCACGCTTAAGCTCAAGCCCGACCCCGAGTGCCCGCTCTGTGGCACCCACCCGAGCATCACAGAAATTTCTGCCGCCAATTACGAGTGGTCTTGCGCCGAGCCCGAAGCGGCGCCAGAAAGTGTCTCCATGGAAATTACGGTTCAAGAGGCGCATGCCCTGCTACAGCAAGCCAGACCACCCGCCGTGCTCGATGTCCGCGAAGACTTCGAAGTGGCCATCGCCAAGATCGACGGCGCGATTGAAATCCCCCTCGGTCAGCTTACCCAGCGCTACGGGGAACTCAACGCCAGCGAACCGCTGCTCGTATATTGCCACCACGGCATGCGCAGCCTACGCGCCACGGAATTCCTCCGCTCCAAGGGTGTGGACGGGGCCGTGAGCGTTAAGGGAGGCATCGACGCCTGGGCGCTCGAAATCCAGCCCGGTATGGCGCGTTATTAATTCACACCATTTAGTAATAACCGATCTTTAGGCCGTTTGCGTTGTTTCGCAGGCGGCTTTTTCATGCCGACATTGCCTGCATTGGCGCCAAAAGTTTGCTTTAGATGCCATGAAATGACCCCATATTGGCCAAAAAAGTGCATAAAAGTATTGGTTCTAAATAGCCAATTTCCGCAAGTAGTTAATAATCAGCAACTTACATGAAATCGACCTCAAATGGCGTTTTTCACTTCAGCAAAGTCGCAATAACGCGTTGGCCATCCTGCTCAATCAGTGTCGCATTAACGCCAAAAACATCGCCTACCACCTCGGCCGTCAGCGCGGTTTCGACGGTCCCCGCTGCGCGAACCATACCATCGAACATGACCACACAAGAATCCGCATAGGCCAACGCGAGGTTGAAATCATGGAGAATGCAGGCCACGCCCACACCCTTGTCGGCCAGGCGGCGCGCCTCGCGCAGGCAGGTGTGTTGATGCGAAATATCAAGGTTGTTCGTTGGCTCATCCAGCATCAGGTAGGTGCTTTCACCGCTGGCTTTTTCTCCGGGCCAGACTTGCGCCAAGCAACGCGCCAGCTGCACGCGTTGACGTTCGCCACCAGACAAACTCATGTAGTGCCGATCAGCAAAATGCTTGATGTCCGCCCACTCCATCGCCAGCTCTACCACGCTTTCTTCGTCGGTGCTTTTATCGGCCTTGGCATGCGGCAAACGTCCCATTTCCACGACCTCGCGGACCATGAAATTAAATCCCAGTTGCGAGGTCTGCGGGAGCACTGCGCGGCGCTTAGCCAGCGTGTTTGCACTGTAGTCCTTAAGCGGTTTGCCATCAAGCGTGACCGTGCCTGACTCCGGTGCCACGCTACCGCTGAGCAGGCGGAAAAGCGAGGTCTTGCCCGCTCCATTAGGCCCCAGCAAGGCAATTACTTTACCCGGTTCGATCGCCACCGTGACTTGGTCAACCACCGTCCTGCGACCATAGGAAAAGGAAACTTTATCGGCTTTCAACATGGCTAAATGCTCATTTCCTTTCTGGATTTGAGGAGTAACATCAGGAAGAACGGGCCGCCGATCAGCGACGTCAAAATGCCGATTTGCAACTCCGCCGGTGCCGCAACCGTGCGCGCCAGAGTATCGGCAATCAGCAGCAAAATCGCCCCGCAAAGCGCACTAGCTGGTAGCAGGAAACGGTGGTCCGGCCCAAAGCTCAGACGGATAATATGAGGTGCCACCAAGCCAATAAAACCAATGCCACCCGTGAACCCCACCGTCACGCCCACCATCAGCGCACTGACCACGATTGCGATGCGCTTCACTTTGGGCACGTCGACGCCCAAGTGGTAGGCCTCCAACTCTCCAAACAAGAATGCGTTCAGCGGCTTGCCAAGCCATAGCGCGGCAACCAGGCAAGGCAATAGCACCAGCGCAGTAATTCCGACTACCGGCCAAAGCACGCCATTAAGACTCCCCAGGCTCCAGAAAGTAAAGGATTGCAGCTGCTCAGCGGTCGCAATTTGCGTGACTGCGAGGCCAATCAAAGCGCCGCCAATGGCGTTGATCGCGATGCCGGTCAACAGCATGGAGGCCACATTGATACGCCCGCCGATGCGCGAAAGTTGGTAGATTAAAAATGTAATGCCTACACCGCCAACCATTGCGCATATCGGTGTCGCAGCATACATCAGCCAATCGCCGGTTAGCCCGATGTAAGGAAGCACGATGATTGACACCACTGCGCCCATTGCCGAGCCGCTGGAAACGCCGATCAGCCCGGGGTCCGCCAGTGGGTTGCGGAACAGCCCCTGCATCAATGCGCCCGCCACTGCCAAACCCGCCCCCACAAGCATCGCCATCACAATGCGCGGCATGCGGAGATTCCAGATGATCGGGTCCGCCCAAGAGCGGTCGTCGACCGCCACAAAGAGGATACGGTCACGGATAACTTGCCAGATTTCTCCCCATGTGGACTTCAACGGGCCAATGTTTAGCGCCACGACACCCAGCACGAGCATGATCGTGACCAAGGCGACGTGTATCCAGATACGACGCTTTTCGGGGATGCGCAAGGGCATGATGCTTAACTAGAACGTGCTCTGAGATGAACGCAAAAGCTATTTCGCAACTTCGGCCAAATGAGCATTCCAACGCTGCACAGCATCGCCTAAACGAGGCCCGAAGGAAAGGTCATCCAACGGCACCGCGTAGATGGCATTGTTTTTCACCGCCTTAATCCCCGCTAAACCCGGGAGCTGACGCATCGCCTCGACGCTTTCCGGCGTCGCACCATGCCCATCCGACACGCCCACAAAGATCACGTCGGGGTCCGTCTTTATCAGTGACTCGATCGACATCACTTGAAAATTCGAGAAATCGACGACGCTTTCGCCCCCCGCCAATTCAATCAGCTCTGCGCCGCGAGTGTCCTTCCCGCCCGCGCGACCACCACCACTCGAGCTCGGAGGAGCCAGGAAAAAGACAGCCGTCGGCTTGTTGCTCCACTGCTTCGCAGTATCTGCAGATTCAGCTAATTTGGCGCGCACCTCCAGGATTATTTCCTCCGCTTTTGCGGATTTGCCCAACTTTTTGCCTATTGTCCTCAAGCCGTTTTCCAAGGCTGCAAGGCTCTTTGGCTCAGGAATCCATACCATCGGAGCGCCCATCTGCTTGAGCATTTTCTTAGCAGCCGGCGGCCCCAGTGTTTCGGTTGCAACGATCAAATCCGGACGCATCGACAGAATGCCTTCGGGAGTAATATTGCGGATATAGCCCACTTGAGGCAAGTCACGCACCTTAGCAGGATAAGTGCTGGAAAGGTCAACGGCCACAACGTCATCCCCACCACCTAGAGCAAAAACAATCTCAGTTGCCGCGCCGCCGACAGTTACTATTCGCGGCTTCGCATCAGCTAAAAGCACAACCGGTGCCAGCGTGATTACTAAAAGAAGGCTTTTCAGAAAGATCCATTGGTGAAAATGAGACATAATTTCAAAAACTTGATTTTTCCTATTGACGTGAGCAAGCATTTTTTCGCTGATGGGACTCGTTCTCAATTCCAAGCACTAATCTGCTCAATAACTCATGACCACAACCACCACATTACTCGCCGAACGCTACGCTGCATTGATTGAATCTAATCCGAAGCTACGTATGCGTGACTGCGCCGATCAGCTCGGTGTGACAGAAGGTGAGCTTGTCGCAGCCGATTGTGGCTGCAAGTCCATTCGCCTAGCCGTCGAAAGCTGGATCGATTTTATCAAAGAATTGAAGTCACTTGGCCGTGTCATGGTCCTGACTCGCAACGAACACTGTGTGCATGAGCGTAAGGGCTGTTACGAAGAAATTTCATCTCACAACGGCAAGATAGGACTGGTTGTCGGCAAGGATATCGACTTGCGCCTTTTCTTTGCAGACTGGGCTCACGCCTACGCTGTCACCGCACAAGCCAGGGGGCAAGAAATGAAGTCGATCCAGTTCTTCGATCGCTATGGCAACGCTATTCACAAGGTTTACCCGAAGGAAGAGTCCAAGATGGAACTCTATGAAGAGCTCATCTCACGCTTTAGCCACGAAGATCAGGATGCGACCATGTTGACGGAACCAGCACCTGCCAAGAAGGCCGTTATTCCAGTCGATGAAGAGCGCGCGGCAAAGTTCCTCGATGGCTGGAAGAATCTCAAGGACACGCACGATTTCTTCATGCTCATGGCAAAGAACAAGGTCAGCCGTCTGCAAGCCATGGAACTTGGCGAAGGCAAGTTCACCCGTCGCCTCGACAACGGCGTTGCCCGCACCCTGCTCGAGCAGGCTCGCGACAAGGAAATGCCAATCATGGTATTTGTGGGCAATGACTCCGCGATCCAGATCCACACAGGCACGGTCAGCAAGTTGGTCATCTTCGAAGACTGGTTCAATGTGCTCGATCCAGACTTCAACCTGCACCTGAAGGAAACCGGCATTGCCAGCGCATGGCACGTCATCAAGCCGACTGTCGATGGCGACGTCAACGCAGTCGAACTCTACGACGCCGATGGCGAGATCATTGCTCAGTTCTTCGGTGCCCGCAAGCCAGGCATCCCGGAGCGCGAGGATTGGCGCGAGCTGACCGCAAGCATCTAAATATCAGGGACGCCCTGCCCCTCAGGCGGGCGTCTCATTTTAAGTTAAAATTGAGACTGAATCCTATTTTTAATAATTAGAACAATTCCAAATAACTAACAAAGAAATGAACAAGCAACTGATCACTACTCTCGCACTTGTTGGCGCGGCTACAAGCACGATGGCCATGCTAGACATCACGCTTCCGGGCACTAACGTAGAATCCAGCTGGACGACATTAAACGCGGAAACTTACGGAAATCCCAATTACCCAGTATTTCCCACGAATGCGTATACCGACCCTTTTCTAGCACCGATTTCAGCACAAAATGGAGACACCACAGCTGAATTCACTAAGACTAGCGGAGGCGGTGTCTTTCTGCCAGAGGATGATGGCGGCGGCACTTACAACCTATTCACTCCAGGCTCATGGACAGTCTATGATACCAGCGCCATAGCCGATCTTGCCACAGTTGTTTTCCAAGTTGAAGCCAACGCAGAACTTCTTCCAACGCTCAACTATAACTCCGGCGCGCAAGCATTAAGCGCGGATTTCTCCCACGTTGGCACTGATTTCTTTGCCTACCAATGGGACTTAAGCGGCATTGGCGATGATATTACTAGCTTTGAAATCAACTGGGGTCCTAGCGGCGCTCACTACTCCATCTCGGGCCTCCAGCTCAATCAAGGCGACACCTTCGCACAAGTGGTCCCCGAGCCTCGCACTTATGCGCTCATCGCCGGTCTGGCCTGTGGCGCCCTGATTTTGATGCGTCGTCAACGACGTTAGTTAAAGCCAAGCAAGAAAACCTGCCCGCCAGCGGTTCCATGCCGTTGGCGGGCAACTTTCCACAAACCAATCATTTGCATGAAGCAAATTTTTACAGTTTTAGCTCTAATTTCGACAACGACACTCCAAGCGCAATTCCTTGTGCCAGATTTTCGTAACGGCTTCACTGATGAGGACTTTGCGTATTTCCTCGGCTTTGACGTTGCCTACACGGACGAAGATCCTGCCGACTACTCAACCCTGACGGATGAGGAGGTGAACTATCCTTTCATCGGGGGCAATGAATCCGCGTACCTCGGGCAATACGCCGCAGAGAGTGCGATTGTCACGAGCACAAACCGACTTTACACCTTTACCGATCAGACGCTGGGAATTCGTGTTTACGACAACCCCACCTACAGCCCGGGCGAGATTCTGCTTCAGGCAATGACTTATCAGGGCAGCCAGTCAACACCACTCAACGACTCGGTTAAGCTCTACTACCGGACGGAAGCTGGCGGAGACTGGATACTCTACGAAGCCGGCTACACGAATACAGTTTCAACAACTGACTCGACCAGTAATTTCTTTGTCGCCTGGGAGTGGGACACGTCCAGCCTACTCATATACGACTACTATATCCAGTTCGACTACGAGCTTGCACACTCATCCTTTGCAGCTGCTCAGCTCGACACCAGTGAAACCTATGACCAACAACTCGACGGTTACGGTCTCAACGTCGACACCAACATTCCCTATGGCTTGCTCTTTGGGTTGATTGAAAAATCACCAGAAAAGCTAATCTACGAGCCGTGGGAAACAGTCACCATCACAGCAGACCCCAACGCCAATTATGAATTCGTGAAGTGGGTTGGCGACTTTGGAGAATCCACTGACAACCCACTCGAAATTACCATAGCTGGAGAAACGGACGTCCAGCTGATTCTGGCACCTAGAGATTATACCGTCTGGCGGCAAATTGCGTTTCCATCCAATCATGGCGGCGGCATCTCCTCCTCCGACTGGGCAAAAGATAATGACTATGATGGCGACGCGCTCAGCAACGTAATGGAATACGCACTCGGAGGCGAACCTGAGAACCCTACGCAGGAAGTCTACTTTCAAACAGACATCGTTGCCGTCGATGATGTCAACTACCCAGCGATTGTCTTTCGCCAACAAGTTGCTGCCGACGACCTCACCTACAGCATTGCAGTCTCCAGTGACTTAAGCAGCTGGCTAACCAACGCAGATGTCGGCGGCCCCTACACGAGCGACCCCGAAATTATCCAGCTAAATGATGACGGCACACAACTCACCCGCGTTCGCTCCCTGACTCCCCTCGATGCAGCCACCCCCACTCCATTCATCAAAGTAAATATTAGTTTCGAGGACTGATTAGCATGAAAATACATTGCAAGCATCGCGCATTCACCTTGGTCGAAATTCTGGTCACCGTTGGGGTCGTTGGCGTTCTCTCAGCGGTCACAGTAGCGGCCGTTGGCAAGGTCAAGGAATCTGCTTACAAGGCAGGAGATGTTACGGCTGCCCGACAGTTAGTTTCTGCCTACCTGATGTACCCACAGGAACACAAGGGGCAACTGCTACCATCTAATCCCGACCCCGAAGACCGTCAGAAAGTGATCATCTACGACCACAATGGCAACCCGGTAAGCCGTGGTGTTGACTATGATCGCTACGTCTTCCGCCTGCTCCCTTATGTGGATGGCATTGACGCATTTTACCCCGGTCGCTCACAAGTGCTTCTGGATGCCATTCGCGATGATCCTTACGACGTGGCGCTCTTTCCGTCCTTCGGACTCAATGTCGAATTTATGGGTGGCGACTACGACGAATATAGCCCGAAATATGTTGGCTACGATCCAAACTACAAACTCACCACATTGAGCAAAAGCATCAATCCAAGCCAGCAGATTGTCTTTGCCTCCAGTTTCCAACACAGTGCCGAATACGAAGACGTGGTGGACTACGTCGGATTGGTCAATGTCGATGCGCCACATAAGTGGTCCAGCAGCTACAATGAAGAAATTCCGGGCAACTTCGGCAACGTACACTTGCGCTACAACCAACAAGCCATCGTCGCCAACCTAGATGGCAGCGTAGAGTTGCTGGGTGAAGAAGAGCTGCGCGACATGCGCCGATGGTCAAACGTCGCCCAAGATCGCGGTAATGCAAATTACAAACCATAGACTTTTACCAGAACCAGCATCAGCCATAATTGAAGAGGCCTTCGTCGTAGCGAAGGCCTTTTCTTGTAGTGTGGTGTCAGCGAAGTTTATCTCAAAATAATCTGTACTTTTTCGGAGAGCCCATTCATGCTCTTTTGGATGGA
>JAVDPD010000030.1 GCA_031296935.1 Cerasicoccus maritimus | reverse complement strand
GGTATTGTTTTTGATCTATCATCGGTTGCCGGGTTGAGCAAGTGCTGGACCCGGCAACTTCATGTTATCTCTAGTCGACAGCATATTCTGTGTCGTTGTTGACACGACTCCACAGCGCCTCATTGGCCAACGTAGCTACGCCAGTGGCGGGATCAATTTTGAATCCTTCAACCTTGATGGCTCCGTAGTCAAGCACGACTCGGAAGACGCCCCGGTCGCCCTGTGTGCCTTCCAGTTCAACCGAGCTGATTAACACTGGCTTGAAGTATAGCTTGATGAAGGTCACGTTATTAGCAGTTCCGCCGCCATCTCGGCGACCTTCGATGATGAACTCATCGAAGCGTTTCCCCTGAGCAAGACTCTTTAAGAAACCAGTAAATAAGTCGCCTTCAGCTTCGATGAGTAAAGTGAGCTTTTCGAATCGCACGTTGGTTGCGTCGCCGACACTATTAAGCGTCTCGACAAGGTCGGCCTGGTTTTCAGCGATCAGGGCAAAGGAAAGTATTTCGAAGGCTTTTTTATCGTCCAGCGTGTCGTCCTGAACATTGCCATCGATGAATCCACTAGGCGTGAAGTAGCCGTAATACTCAGCTTGGGCCTGGCTGAGGCTGGGCAGCAGGCAAAGCGCCGCAAGTGCGATCAGTTTTGAGAAGTGCTTCATAGTAATGGTGTCGTTTGCTTTACGGGATGTAAGGTGGTGGTGAAATTCGTTCGATGACGATACGGCCAAAGCGGCTGGGGCCGGGGTTGGGATCGTCCACGGCAAACACTGCGCGTGAATTGACGGTGTCGCTGAGCAGGCGGCCAATGTCGGACACGCGGTCCCACTCGACCATGTTGTCGGAAAACTCTGCGTGGTAAACCAGCGGGAGATCGGTGCGGGCGCCAAAGGCCAGGCGTATGCCATTGCTGTTGAAAATACCATTGGGCGCAAAGGCGTAGGGCTGCGCTTCGGCATCCTGTTCACTGGGGTCTTTGCCAAAGGCGAATTCTTCCAGTAGGGTGAGGCCGTCGCCGTCGAGATCGCTATCGGGGGCGGCGTTATCGCCATAAAGCCCCATTTGCTCCAACCAATCCTCGAAAGCAGTGCGTTCGATTTGGCTGATCTTGACGCCGAGTGGAGCGCCTTCTGCGGTGGGTGTCGCCTTGCTGAAGAAAATGGTGCGCGCGCCGGCCGGGACGGGGATGAATGTCTGCCCGCCGACGATAAAGTCCTCCGTAATATTGGTGGGCGTGGAGAATTGGCTATCTTCGTCGCTGGTGGTCGAGGTGTAGTAATCGCGCCCGGCATCGATGGCCCCCGGCACGCGGTGGTATTCGTTACTGGCGAGCAGGGTTTCATCGCGCATGAGCACGGCGAGCAGCGGATTGGTCGAGCCATTGTAGAGCGAGACTCCTTGGGCTTCTAACAATAGGTAGTCGCCCGTGCGCAGCGTGGGAAAGAGATTCAGCAGGTCATGAGCGTTTTCGTGATCTTCAACGGCGGTCAGCGTCGTCGGGAGCAGGTTGCGAATAGCCAAACCGCGATGGAAGTAGGTGTCCAGCGGAGCTATGTCCAAGGTGGTTGTCGCGACCACGGGTAGCTCGGGCAGCGACGCTTGTTCGGGCTTGAACTGAAATTCCAGGTCGCCGATGTAGAAGGGCACGCGTACCTTGGACACCTCGTCGACGGCGTAAATGAGCATGAGGAAAAACTGGGCATCGGGGTCGATGCCGCCAACGTAAACCGGGCCGCCATCGCTGATAACATTCGTGCGATAGACAAACTCGTAAGATGGACTGAAGAACTCGATGATAAAGCGCGTCTCAGTGGCTGTCTGTGGCTCCATGATTGCGCCAAAGCCTTGCACCGCGCCGGAAGTGCTGACCTGAAAACTACTCTCAGGGCCACAGGTAGCGTAAACGCCCGGTATGGCAGCTCCTTCTCGCTGAACTAGCTGAGAGGAATTGTCGTTGGAGACAGATGCATTGACGGCGAAGTTGGCGTTGCTCGAGGTGAAGGGCACGCCAACGGGAAGGTCCTGGCTTGGCGGCTCCGACAGGAAATCTGCCCAAGTGACGGACGCGTCGCTACGCAGATTGTTGATATTGTCGACAACGAATGGCGCTGCGCTGCTGATTCCAGTGAAAAGCAGGCAGCCAAGCATGGAGATCACACGTAGCAGAAAATTGCGACTAGGAGTCATGTAGTAGTGAAAAATGAAAAGTAATAGTAGTGACTTTTTACCTTAGCAGCTTTTGTTTTAATGACGAGCATTAGTTAACGAAATTGTCATCTAAGGGGATAATTGTGAGACCTGAGCACGCCTTAGATTGACAATCAGACATTTGATTGATCATTTAAAGGAAGGTATGAACTTGCCCCGAATATTTTTATTCCTTCTCATGAGCTCGCCATTTGTCTCTGGTGCCCAGCCTTTTGAACGCTCCGATGTAGAAACGGAAGTCAGTCGCCAGGGCTGCCAAGTAGACCGTTTCACGATGTATTCTCCGTCGATGGACCGCGATATCAAGGTGGTCGTCGTGTTACCGCCGGCTTACGCTAAAGAAGACAAAGCGACGTTCCCCATACTCTACACACTTCATGGCTATCAGGCTCCCTACGATACTTGGGCAGTTATGCCGAAGCTCCACCAACAGCTACAGAAAACGCCATTTATTTATACCTGCTTCGATGGCGACATTGCTTCGTTTTACATTGATTCGTTCTACCCAGTAAAGACTCAGCGCAAACAGGAGATACGAGAATCCGATGTTCCGAAGACCTCGAAGTTTATGACTTTCTTTTTCGATGAGTTTATCCCGGCAATAGACACCTGGTACCGAGTTAATGCCGATAAGCGCGCGGTGACTGGATTTTCGATGGGCGGCTGCGGTGCGATGACTTATGGTCTGGCGCACCCGGAAATGTTCTCCTCGATCAGTGGTCTGTCTTCGACTTACATGGACTTCTCTGACCCGAAAGCCAAGGCTAGCGAATGGATGCCGGACTACCTGGGCTCAATGGACGAGTTTCCCGAACGCTACGAAGCGTTGGATCACTACAAACTTATCGACAAACACTTGGCCAGTGGCGTCAAGCTACCGCCAATTTATCAACACATTGGCTCAGAAGATTTTCTGGTGAAGCAGAATCGCAAATTTGAGCGGTTTGCGCAAGAGAAGGGCATCGATGTGACCTACGAGGAAACGCCGGGCGGCCACAATTGGAAGTTCTGGCATCCGGCCAGCGTTGGTGTGGCGGAGTTCCACTGGACACATTGGCAGGATTGAAAAAAAGGTCGAGTTTTCCAACACCCGCTGATCAGTAGCAGTAGTAGTGTTTTCATGGTATTGCTCTGCGATGCAAAGCAACCGTTTTTATCGGTAACAGGTAAGCAAGCGCGGACTGGAGTTAGTCGGGTGGTCGCCATCGTTCCATTCCACTTTGCTGAAGGCGCCATCGTTTTGCTGGAGCCAGGCTTGGATCATTTCTTCTTCGGCATGGCCGCCATCGTGGCCGCGATAGACTAAAATAGAAAGTACACCGCGTGGTTGCAGGAGCTGTAGTGACGCATCGAGCGCCTCGCGAGTGGATTCTGCTGTGGTGATGACTTCCTTGTCTGATCCGGGAAGGTAGCCGAGGTTGAAGACGACTGCCTTGACGCGGTGTCGCCAGTTGCCGGGCAGGAACTCAAGCATGTCGGCGTGATTCCCGAGCGCCAGTCGTACTTGCTCCGCACAGCCAGCTTCATTAAGGCGTTTCCCGGTAGATCGGAGCGCATCAGGTTGTCGGTCGATTCCGAGCACGACGCCTGTTCTGCCAACGCGCTCAGCTAAGAACAGCGTGTCGTGTCCGTTGCCAGCGGTGGCGTCGATCACGTAATCGCCCGGCAAAATCGCGCTTGCGAGCTGTTCATGCGCTACTTGAGTTAAGCGTGGCATTGTGTTGTATTCTATGGTGTTCATGTTGTTTCGACAATGGAAAATAACCTAGTCCGCCGTTAGCATAAAGCTGCGAGTTTTGTCTGATACACGCAACTTTTGTCCAACTTGACAGTGTCGTGCTACGCTGGCGCAGGTTGGTTGAATTTCCGGAGAAAAAGAATGGGAGTTCACCAGCGTTTGCTGAGTGAGAACTATGGAGTGCAGCGCCCTTACGCTTGACGTTTTTTGCGAGGTGGACGTGCACGGAAATCGCAATCTTCAGGTAGCGAAGCGCCTGTTATCAGGTGCTCTGCCATGCGTTGAGCCAGCCAGGGGATGAAGACGTTGCCCTTGGATCCGAAGCCGTTGAAAACGCCGATGCGCGGGTGCTCCGGATGAAAGCCTGCGCGGGGAATGTGGTCGCCGGTGGCGCAGCGGACGCCCGCCCGGTGGTCGACAATTTTGAACTCATGCGAGGGCATCGTATTGGCGACTTTCGCCATGATGTCGGCCGCGCCAGCCTCGGTCGTTTCGCTGTCAGTTTGGCCGCGGCCGTAGGTTGATCCACACCATGCCGCGCCTTTGCCTTGCGGGATGATCCACTTGCCGCGGTTGACTGGGATGTCGGGCAATGGTTGGTCGGATTGGATGGTGAGGATCTCGCCCTTGTTGGGCTGGAAATTAAAGTCCGAGAACCACGGGTTGTCGAGGATGCGGAAACCTTCGGCGAACACAATCCGCTCGGCGGAAAGGTCGCGCCAGCGCACGCCGTTTTCATCGACGCTCAACTCATTGTGCGTAAACTCTGCATCGCAAAGTATGCCTTCGTGCTCGAAGTATTCGCGGAGCTTGATCAGGAGCTGCGCGGTGGAAACATAGCCAGCATGCTTGATGCGGATGCCACCGAAATCGTCGTGCAGCGGGGTGTTAGCGCCGGGTTGCTCATACTCGCCGAGGAATGGTTGGTAACGCTCATCGGCGAGGCGCTGGTCGAGGAAGTCCTTCTCCTTCTCGTTGTTGACTAGGCGCAGAATCGGCGTCCGGTGAAAGAAGGTTTCGCCGAATTCTTTTTCCACCTGTTCAAAGAACTGATGTGCAACCGGCAGGCAGTCTTCGATGCGCCAGGCAAGCTTGAGTCGTTGGCCCTGCACGGGGTTGACCATGCCAGCAGCTGCGAGCGAGGCGCTGGTGCGATGTCCGTCGTCAATAACCCTAATTGCGTGGCCGTGCTGGTGGAGCTCCCATGCCAGCACACTGCCCGCCATTCCCTGGCCAACGATGAGGGTTTGAGTCATTGGGTTGATTTTAGATGCCTATCCGTCCAAAGCCCTTAGTCGAAAGGCTCGCTTGGAGCGAACATCGACTAAGGGCCGGACAAATGATTAAGCGTTAGTGCGCTTTATTGATAGAGATACGGATCGGCTCCGATCGTGCCTTCGAGCTGCTTGACGCGGCCTTCGGTGCGGAACACGCCGAGCGTTTCGATGGCGTGCTGTAGTCGCGAGTTGAGGTCGTCGCAGGTTTCGGGCTGAGCTTGCGGGCAGAGCTTGGCAATTTCGCTCTTCAGGTAGGACTCGTGGCGTTCCCAGAGCTTGATTTCTACGTCCTGGCGGGTCTTCAGGCGAGCCTGATACCAGTCGCTTTCGATCAAAGCCTTGCGCGAGAACAGATCGCGAATCTCCGGATCGGTGATCGACTTGCCCTCGTATTCGCCGTCCTTCATGATGTGAAGCAGGGCCTTGAGGGGAGGGCAGGCGCCCTCGATGGAACCGTCTTCGAAGTAGAGGCCTGCCACACGCTCGTGCACGCCGAGGATGTTGGCCATACCGTCGGCAAAAACGTCGAGGCCTTGCAGCTCGGGCTTGAGCATTTCTTCGGTGAGGACCGCAGCCGGGTTACCAAATACGCGGCCGAAGTAGTGGCGCACGAACTTATCTGTCATACGGTAGCCAAGGATGCTGGACTTGATGGTCTTGCCTTCGAATTCAACATCCGGCACGGGCTCAAGCATGCCTTCTTCGATGAGGACCTCTGGATCACGTTCGCGCGGCTTCATGCGGCTCCAAACTTCTGGCACGAGCAGGGAAATGTCGTGGTCCATGCGGTTCTTCGGGCCAACGTAACCGGCGGCAGTGATGAACGGCTGGTAGCCGGTGAGGATGAAGGATACCAGCGCGTTGTTGAGGTCGACGATTGGCGGCAGGCAATTGAATGGGCCCTTGGTCAATGCGCCTTCGGAACCGGCGCCGGTGGTCGATGGGCTCTTGCCGGTCATGGAGGAAATGACTTCCATGAAGAATTCCGGCAACGGCAGGTAATGAATCGGATTGAACACGGCCAGAGAGCGGATGCCTGGCTCCGGCGGGTTGTTGCGGCGGCCCGGCAGCACTGCATTGACCGGCATGGGGATCGGCTTGTCGCCTTCGATGCGACGGAAGAGGCGGGTGCCAACTTCGCCGAGGTAGAAGTGACGCGGATCGACCAGGTCGTCGCGGTCTTGCAGGTAGCGTGGGTTCTTGGTCGGCTTGCCATCCACGATGCGTGGGTTGGAGTTGATGACCATATACTTGCTGCGCTCGTCGGCGAGGAATTCCTTCATCGCAGCTTGCATCGGCTCGGTGAACTGTTCGAAGCGGATGGCGTCCTCGGTCATGTCCTCCACGAACTCGCGGCTGAGACCTTCGTAGTTCGAGAAGAAGTTGCCGGCCTTGGACATGTCTTGCTCAGTGCGCTTGTCGTAACCGCGGGTGATGGCGTCATCCGGGCGTTGGAACAGGCGGAACTCGCAGTTTTCGATGAACTTGACGGACGGGTTGCTGTATCGTTCGTTGAGGTCTTCGATTTTATCTGCGGGCATGACCACGGCGGCGGAAATGTCGTCCTCCGTCTGGAGCTTCGCGGCCGGGTGGAAGTCCTTGCGGAGGCCAAAGATGCGCCACGAGCCGTCAGCATTGTAGCCGACGCGCAGGTATTGCGTGATGAGGCGCATATCCTTGTATTTGAGCCAGTTGCCGGAGGAGCCATTGACGGAGTCCACACCAAAGCGGTTGCGCCACTCGCCTTCCCAGTCTTCTTTATAGAAGCGCTTGAGGATGAAGACGAGTTCCTTGATGTAGAACGGAATTTCGCGGAGCCACTCGTTGTATTCGTCGGTGTATTCCGGCGCAGGTGTGAGTAGCTTGATGACGGAGCCCAAGGTGCGCTGTGATCCGAGGATCGGGCGGCCCTTTTCGCGGTTCTTGGAATCGTCCTTGAAGCGCATGCCGTACTCCTTGCTGATGATCTCTTCGACGCGATCGAAGTCGGCTTCGAAGTCGGCTACGATGACCGGCGCATAGATAATTGCGTCGGAGATGGACTTCGAAATTTCGGACTTACCACCGCCGGAAACGGTGCAGGGCTTGTGGCAGAAGGTGCCTTCCGCAGTGGTGCCGACGAGGCGCCAGCGGCGGCCTTCGGTGGCGGGGCGGAGCATCTCGATCTTATAACCGGACGGCAGCACGTAGGTAACGTGTGGCTTCAAGCGCATGCAGACGCGGCCGTCGCCCTTGCCAAAGCAGACAGTTTGCTCAGCGAGGGAGATTTCAGTGTCTTCGGGCACGTAATGGATATCCGGGTATTCCTTGTCGATTGCGTAGCCTTCGGGCTGGCGGATCGCCTTGTCTCCAAGGATTTGCATCGCTTGCTCGAAAGAGTGGTCGAGCTCAGGAATGAACTTGGCCAGGCGGAATTCTTCACCGAGGTCATAGCTCGGGAAGGCAATCGCGCCACCGGCGTGTTCTTCTTCGGCGAGGCCGTAGAGATTGGCCGCGAAGCTGATCTGGGTTTTGACCTCCTTCTTGCAGTAGCCGAAGTAGTTATCTGCGATAACGGTGACTACTACGCCGGATGCGTCGCGCGCGGTGATCTTAAAGGCACCGCCGTCGTTGTAGAGCTCGTCTTCCTTCTCCCAGCACATGCCGTCGCGCTTTTGGCGATCGGTGGCTTCGTCGATGTGCGGCAGGCCGAGTTCGCGCTTGGTGAGGGTGGTCAGGTGTGGAGCGAGGATCACGCAGCCAGTGTGGCCCGTCCAATGTCGAACGTCGATCGCGGCGTCGTTTTCCGGGAGGAAGGGGTCGCCGGCGTTGCCGAAGATGGATTCCACGAAATCGAGGTTGCAGACCATGTTACCCGGAGCGAAGAAGCGGACTTCGTAGCGTTTTTCCGAGATGATGCCTTCCACGCCGGGGCAAACGACCGGGCGCATGAGGAGCGATGTCCAGACTTCAGCCGGCTTGTCCAAGGTGGATGTAAAGGGAAGCTGCTTGAGTGCCGAGGGCGGCTTGAGCGCAGCGCTGAGCAGACGCGAGAATGCGATCTTCGGCACGGCCTTCTTGTCAGCCGGGATGGGCAGGCCACCTTCGGTAACGTGGAAGACGCCCTTGGTAGTACGGCGATCGTTCTTCGGGTTGTGTAGCACGCCGTTGTGCACGCGGTAACTTTTAATGATGTCCGACGAGAATTCTTCCTGGTTCGGCGGGATCGAAAGCACGCGGGCTAATCCGTGGCGGTCGAGGCAAAGGGTGTTGGAGGGGAGACGCGGGCGTGGTTCTTCTTCCGGAAGGTCGGCCAAGTAGCGGTCAATGAAATCCTGTGCGCGTTGGTCTACCGGGCTCAGGTGCCCCGAAAGGAGACGTGATTGCTCTTGGTATTCCGCTAGGATGCCCTTGGCTAGGCGCATGAATGGGTAGTTAGACAAATCGCCGACTATTGGCTGTTTAAGCGCGGCGAGCTTCAGATTGGCATATTCAATCAGGAAGGGGTCGCGTGAAATTGCGCGGCGTTCTTCATTCGGTAATAGTCCGATGGCGGTTTCCAAGTTCATCGTGGCACTGTTTTTGGGTTAATGGTTCGACCGTTGAGCAGCAAAATGAGCGCCTAAAGTAGGCTCAATGTTTTTCGCTCAATACGATTGAATTATTGTTGTTTAGTTAAGTAAATCTAATTCTGAAAGATTTATGTATTAGAAAAGCCAAGGTGATCAACAGAAAAATGAATTCCTGCTCTCGATTTTACGTAAATGTCGTCCTGAAAATGCCATGAATGCCTTTATTGATGAGGTCTTTAACCTGATTTTAGAAAAAACATGCTTGCAATGATCGTATTTTCGGAAAATATTGAAAATTAAGCATGGAAAACATTACTCCAGTTCTGACTGAACTCGAACAAGCACGAGAAGACTTCATCCGCCAATGGGGAGCAATGGGCAGCGCCTGGGGCATCAACCGCACTATGGCGATGATTCACGCGACCCTCATGACGAGCACGGCACCCATGAATACGGACGAAGTCATGGAGTTATTACAGATCAGCCGCGGCAACGCCAACGCCAACCTCCGCGAGTTAGTAGGGTGGGGGCTCCTGCGCCCAACCGCTGTTAAAGGCGAGCGCAAGGATTACTATGAGGCTGAAAAAGACGTATGGAAGATGTTTTGCGCGATCACTCGTGAGCGTAAGCGACGCGAGATTGAGCCTGCGATGGCCGTGCTGGATGATTGCGCTGCGCGCACCGACAAGTTGAAGACGCCTGAGGCCAAGGAGTTCAACAAGATGATGAACGAGCTCGCTGATTTCGTCTCCGTTGCGTCCTCCGTGATGGATCGGATTTCCCGATCTCAACGCAGCAAGGTCGTCCCCGCCGCCCTAAAGGTCTTCGGATAGGCGAGAAATATAAGCACCACTTTAATGGAAATGGATTTAATCATGAAAACTTTTTTCACAAATAATCAAAAATACGAAAATAAAAAGATGCACCAGGCATTTCACAATCGTCGCAAGCCAGAACGCCGTCGTCGCCTTGGGCACGCTCTGGGGTATTTCAACGGTGATGGACCACTGGCGTTCTATTTAAACCTAATTTTCAGATAATCCTGAAAATACGATATGATAGATTTATTAGAAAGGAATGATGATGAAGACGAAATTTGAGACATTGGACCTGCGGGTCCGTCGCATCGCGCTAGCGATGGCCATTGCGAACACCTTGCTGGGAATCGCCCTTGTGGCACATGCATTCTACTTGGTGGCGACGCTCGTGTTTGCGGTAGTGCCAATTGTCGGCTATGCGATGCTCTACGGCTATTGGCAACGATTCATGCAAAAAGGTGCGCCGCGTGCCTGGCTTTGGATGAACACCATCTGGTTTAACCTGCTGCCGCTCTTCTTGCCTCTGTTTGAGCCAAGGGCGCTGTACGAACCGTATTACTACCTCGTGCTGGCTTGGAACGGATTGATGGTTACGGGCGCTGCATTGGCGAAAAATTGGGACCGAGAAATACTCACTTTGTTGGCAGCGCCCAGGGGAGGCTGGCTGGAGCGCATTGAGGAGGAACTACCGGCATGAAAACTTACCTCTTCGCCCTGCTCATTGCCTTAGGGGTCTTGATCATAGTTATGCCGCTGGGGCTGGTGGGTGGGCAATTTGTCTACTGCATGTTTGCCTTACTGTTTGTGCCGCCCTGTTTTGCCGCGGGCTTGCTGCTGATGCTCTGCAGCCTGCGCATGCTTCGATATCCACGTTAACTGCTATCAACTTTTCACCACAACGAAAGACAAGACAATGAATCCGTTAATCATTACCTACGCACTCTACCTGCCGATCAGCATTGCACTGACGATCTGGGTGGGCCGAACGCTGCATCGTCATGGCCGGCGGTTCCTTATCGACGCCTGCCACGGTGACGATGGGCTGGCCGACAGCATTAACCACCTGCTCATCGTGGGCTTTTACCTGGTCAACTTTGGCTTCGTGACGCTCTACCTGCGCTACGGGCTCAAGCCACAGACCACAGCGGAAATCTTCGAGGCGCTCAGCGCGCGCATTGGGGTGGTGTTACTCGTTCTCGGTGGGATGCACTTCTTCAACCTGTATGTGCTGAACCGCATGCGAAAACGCGCCCGCTTGTGGGGAGCTCCGCCGCCCGTGGAGCCGACCGGGCAACTGAAGCCAGCCGCTGGAGAGGCCAAGGCATGATGGCGGGTTTGCCAATCGACCAGCTGACCGTGCTGACTGACGGTGAGTGCCAGCTCTGCTTGCGCGCCCGTCGTTGGCTGGAGGGGCAGGAACAGTTCGTGCCTTTGCGGTTTGTTCCCATCCAGACGACAGGTCTGCCGGTACGCTACCCAGGCATCGAGGCGCTGGACTTGAAGAAGGAGCTCACCGTGATCGGGCCCGAGCGGTTCTACTGGCAGGGAGTCGATGCTTGGTTGATGACACTTTGGGCGCTGGAAGACTGGCGGGAGCGAGCTATCGAATTGTCGCAACCGCTTTGGCGACCCTTGGCTCGGCGATTAATCATCGAGCTCTCGCAGAACCGCTTTTGGTTGTCGGCTATGATCGCCAGCGGCAACGAAGAGCGCCTCCGTGACGCGCTCATCGATGAACCACCAGATTGCACCGACGGGAGCTGCGAACTTCCACCTCCACTGCCGAAACAACAACGCAATGAAACTTCTGATGAAGAACGAAAACGCCGCATGGAAGCTCGCTGGAGCGACCGCGCCGTTTGAGGTCGCCGGAGCGCGGCTCGCCGATCTGGGCGGGCCGCTGCTGCGGGCGGCGTGGCGCGGTGAACTACTCCGCCGCGAGCTCCTGTTCTGAGAGTAATCGCGCTTTGTGCATGCTCATTTGACCGAGGGCTTTGCTGGCGTGGGTGTGGGGGCACCGGAGAGGGGTGCTACCTAACTTTGCAATGCAAAGCATTTTTAATATTAACTCTTTTATACAAAGTAATCATGGATACGACACTGACTACGAACTTACTTTACCTCGCTGGGGCGGGGCAGATATTCATTGCGCTGATCTATGAATGGGTCCGCCGAATACTGGACTGGGATGCTGGCATTGCGCAGATGCCCGCGCGACTCAATCAGCAAATTGCTCACACCTACAGTCGCTATATACAGGGGCTGAATTTTGCCTTTGGGGCCATAACGCTATTGTTCGCGCCAGTATTTCTTGAGGAGCCGAGATTAGGCACCGCATTGGCGATACTGCTGACGGTTTATTGGGGCACGCGCACAGTAATTGCGCTGACCTTTTACGACATCAAACCGATCGTCGAGCGCCGCATGCTATTTCGCTATGGAAATTACGGCTTCAACCTGTTGTTCGTGGTTTTGACGGCAATCTACGCATGGACAGCTTATCAAGCGGTATTCTTACTTTGAGAGCGCTTTACGTGGGTGAAAGTTCCCAGTTGCTATTCAGCAAGTTGGCTCTATTTTTGCGTTTGGTTCTATGCTTGATCGTCGTTCGCAAGGTCTCCTGACGCTGCATGGCTGTGTAGTCATTGTCGCGCTTAACGTTCTGTTTGTATTACAGGCGGTAATTGGCGTCGAAATGACTCATCGCTATAACTATGATCTGATCAATTTTCCGCTCTACTTGATGGGGCTAACGGCGAGTGGCATCATCTTTTTCCACTTTTATTCGCTGCTCTCCCCCAGCATGTTTCAGCGCCACAGCGCGCGTGTTTTTCAAGTGACCAATATGCAGACTGCGGTACTGCTTTTGACTCTGTTTGGAATAATTTTTGCGACGAAGGACAAGGGCATTTCGCGTATCTTTGTGGGCGTTTATCTGATGTTGAGCTATTGTCTGCTGCTGGTGCTCAATTCCATGCTGCCGCGCGCGATTGCGAAGCTGTTTTTTAAGGGCGGCAATATGCGTCGCTGTCTGGCAATTGGCAGTCAGCAGAACTTCTCTAACCTGAGTGACTGGATTAATAGCCGGAAAAGCCTGGGTATGGAGTTGATAGGCTTGGTGGACACTGAGAGCAACCCCGATCACCCTACGCCGGATGGCTACATTGGAAATGTCGGGCAACTCGAGGAACTGGTGTCAAAATATTACGTAAATCAGATCATCATGTTGGAAACCCGGCAGTCCAAGACTTGGGTCCAACGCATCATGAGCGTGGCCGAGGAGCAGGGCTGCCAAGTGATGATCTATAACCCGTGGGCGGAGTTTTTTGAGCAACCATTGACCTCTATTAAGGACGGCCCGCATACGTTTTTCATTCCTCGCGAAGAGCCGCTGGAGAATCCTTTTAATCGATTGCTCAAGCGGTTAGTCGACATACTGATTGCGATCCCGATATTGTTATTTGTGCTGCCGCCGCTGTACCTTTGGGTGCGCAGCAAGCAGGCTAAAGAATCGCCAGGCCCGGTATTTTTTCAGCAAGAACGACGCGGCTACAATAAGACGATTTTTACCATCTACAAGTTTCGCAGCATGCATGTGGCGAATGACGATGAGGCGCGCCAAGCGACCAAGGAAGACCCGCGAATATTTGAGTTTGGCCTGTTTCTGCGGCGCACCAGTCTGGACGAATTACCGCAGTTTTGGAACGTCTTTAAGGGCGAGATGAGCGTCGTTGGTCCGCGCCCGCATTTGCCCCAGCACGACAAGCTCTTTGGCGAGACGGTGCGCATCTATCCGCAGCGCCATTTTGTGAAGCCGGGCATCACTGGCCTGGCCCAGTGCAATGGCTTCCGCGGTGAAATTACCGAGCCGGACATGATTCGCGCCCGGGTGGCCTATGACCTCGAATACATTACTGAGTGGTCGCTGTGGCTGGACATGGAAATTATGGCGCGCACAGGTTTGATTTTGGTCCGTCCTCAAGCCGCTGCCTACTGATTTCAGTGAGATGCTTTGCGCCTAGATCCAGCGTTCGGTGATGAAAATGGAATCGCCATTTTCGATGACTACATCGTTAGCCGCGGGGTCTTTCAGGATTTCGTCGAAATAGTAAGTCTTCACCTGTTTTTTGCCATTGTCATCAAAGCGTGTGACCCGGATTTTGTTGCTGGCCAGGCGAGTCATGCTGCCAGCGGCGCTGATGACTTGTGAGAGCGTCATCGTTTCCTCGGGGGGGATGACGACTGGACCCGGGCGGTTGACTTGTCCGTGGACGTAGGCGCGCTGCTCGGTATAGGATAGCAGATTGAGCGAGATCTGCGGATTAACGAGATAATCGCGGTTGTAGAGGTCCGTAATGAGCTGATTGGCTTCGTTGATCGTTAGTCCGGCAAGATTAACATCGCCGATGAGCTGGAGTTTTGCCCCACCGTCTTGGCTGATTCTGATTTGTTGCTCTAAGTCCGGTTCCTGGAAAACGAGCACTTGGAGGATGTCCAACGGCTGTAGTTGGTAATTGGCGCCGGTGAGGCCCACGTTCTTGGTCGCCTCTTGGGCGTAGCTGAAAGTCGGTAGTATGCTAACGAGTAGTAGAAAGAAGAGAGGGCGTTTGGCTAGCATATTGATTGAATTTTTCGTCAGGCATCATCGCCTGCTTACCAAAGAATGACCGACAGAATCGCCCAATGTTCACTTTGTATGCAATTAATCCAACTAATCTGCCGCTTGCATCAGTTCCGTAGCGTTCTATGGCGTCCGCTTGGCTACTTGGCCAGTCTCTCCAGCGCTTCGGTGAGAGCTGGAGAGATTTCCGCGGATTCGATCGCGCCGGTTTCGGCGTTGCGCCGCGCAAAAACGGTGGTCATCGAGGCGGTGGCAACATGGAGTGGCTCATGACCGCCCAGACGAAATATGCGAAAAGCATATTCGACGGCGCGGATTTTGACCTGTTTGACGGTCAATTCCACCTCGATTTCGTCCCGGAAATGAACGGGCGCGTGAAACTCCGCGCTTACCCTGACTCGGGGCCATCCGGACGTGGTTCCATTACTGCTCTCAATCAGGGGCGCTCCGAGGGACTCAAATAGCTCAGCTTCAGCAGCTTCCATCCAGCGAAAAAAATTCGTAAAGTGCGCAATGCCAGCCATATCTGTTTCACTGAATTCAACTTTCTTCTTATAGCTAATGGGGCTGCTCATACTCATAGTGTGAAACAATCTTTTTGCTGCACAATCGAAATAATGCCTTAAATTCCCTAAGAGTGGCCGATAAACACACTATGCAAAACAGTGAAAAGAGCAGTGAACGATTGACGCCATACATCATCCAAGGGGTCGTATTAGCGATCATTGTGGTGATTTTGCTGGCGTTGATGCCGAGCTGATTTTTCCATTGCGTAAAGCCGTTAGTTGATTTTCGCTTCTTCCTCAACTGGGGAGCCCGGCGCGACGGGCTGAGATGGCGTAGCGAGCGCTCGCCGAACCCTTGGAACCTGATGCGGGTAATGCCGCCGAAGGGAAACTATGGAACTCACTCTGCGACAATCGACCCATTGCGAATCGGCGACGTGCCGGGGCGTAGCGTTGTCGTCCAACGAAACTTGCAACCGGCTTTAACAACAATGAGCGAAAATAACGACGCCGCCAAATCCACTCTGTTCCCGAACTCTCAGCGCGTCTACGTGACGGGCTCTCGTGAAGACATCCGCGTGCCGATGCGCGAGATTACCCTCAGCGACACCCGTCGCCCCGATGGCTCCACCGAGCCCAACGCGCCGGTTCGCATTTATGATACCTCCGGCCCGTGGGGTGACCCGGATTTCCACGGCGACGTGACCAAGGGCTTGCCAAGCATCCGCTCCAAGTGGATTGCCGAGCGCGGCGACGTTGAGGAAATTGAAGGTCGCGAATTCCGCCCGATTGACGACGGTTATCTGTCCGAAAAACACCGCGAGCGCGCCGAAAAGGAAGGCGCTCGTAATCGCATTGAATACTTTGCCCGAGGCAGCCGTAAGGTGCTCCGCGCCAAGCCGGGCGCGAAGTCCGTCAGCCAGCTGCATTACGCGCGCCAGGGCATCATCACGCCCGAGATGGAATACATCGCCATCCGCGAAAATATGAAGCGCCAGCAGCTACGCGAGGAAATGATGTCGTCCGCCGAATGCGCGGGCCTGCCGTCCACCGATCTCCGCAAGCAGCACCCGGGCGAAGGCTTCGGTTGCTCGATTCCGGAAGAGATCACCGCTGAATTTGTTCGCGACGAAGTGGCCCGCGGCCGTGCAATTATCCCGGCCAACATCAACCACCCGGAGCTGGAGCCGATGATCATTGGCCGCAACTTCCTGGTGAAGATCAACACCAACATCGGCAACAGTGCCGTGGCTTCCTCGATCGAAGAAGAAGTCGAAAAAATGCGTTGGTCGGTCAAGTGGGGCGGTGACACGCTGATGGACCTTTCCACCGGCAAAAACATTCACCAGACCCGCGAGTGGATCCTGCGCAATTGCCCGGTTCCGGTTGGCACGGTGCCGATTTATCAGGCGCTGGAAAAGGTCAACGGCAAGGCCGAGGACCTGACTTGGGAAATTTACAAGGACACTCTGATCGAACAAGCCGAGCAGGGCGTTGACTACTTTACGATCCACGCTGGCGTGCTCCTGCGCTATGTGCCGCTGACCGCCCGCCGCATGACGGGTATCGTGTCGCGCGGTGGCTCGATCATGGCCAAGTGGTGCCTCTCGCATCACAAGGAGAACTTCCTCTACACGCACTGGGACGAGATTTGCGAAATCTGCGCCGCCTACGACGTATCGTTCTCCATTGGCGACGGCTTGCGCCCAGGCTCCATTGCCGACGCCAACGACGCCGCACAATTCGGCGAGCTGAAGACCCAGGGCGAGCTCACCGAGCGTGCTTGGGAATACGGTGTGCAGGTCATGAACGAAGGCCCTGGCCACGTGCCGATGCACATGATCAAGGAGAACATGGAGAAGCAGCTCGAGTGGTGCCACGAAGCGCCGTTCTACACGCTCGGGCCGCTAACGACCGACGTCGCCCCCGGCTACGACCACATTACCTCCGGCATTGGCGCGGCGATGATTGGCTGGTACGGCTGCGCGATGCTTTGCTACGTGACACCGAAGGAGCACCTCGGCCTGCCGGACAAGGACGACGTCCGCGAAGGCGTGATCACCTACAAGATCGCCGCCCACGCTGCCGACCTTGCCAAGGGACACCCAGCGGCCCAATTCCGCGACAACGCGCTCTCCAAGGCCCGCTTCGAGTTCCGTTGGGAAGACCAGTTCAACCTGTCACTCGACCCGGAAAAGGCCAAGAGCTTCCACGACGCAACCTTGCCGCAGGACTCCGCCAAGACGGCGCACTTCTGCTCCATGTGTGGCCCGAACTTCTGCTCGATGAAGATCACGCAGGATGTCCGCGACTACGCCGACAAGCAGGGTCTCTCCGAGCAGGAAGCCCTTGAACAGGGTATGCAGGAAAAGGCCAAGCAATTCTCCGAAAGCGGCGCCGAAATCTACCAGTAGGCGCCAGCCTCCGGGCAACGTCCCGTTGCATCGATAGATTTTGCTGCGCAAAATGGCTGTGAGGCAGGCTTCGGTTGGATTATCTTGCCAACCGAAGATGCTCAGCTAGCTGATGCGATGGCGCTAACTGAAGCAAGCAGGGCGAAATGGATTTTACTATTAGGTTCTTTGGGGAAAAGCCTACTCGTTTGTTTTACAGTTTCCTATACGGTTGTTTTGAAAAGGCCTACTTGGTTGTTAGGGCAAAGCCTATACGGTTGTCGAGGTATCAACCGCACGGTTATTGAGTTAACACACGCACGGTTGTTGAGTTTACACACGAGCGGTTGTTGCTGAGTTTCCTCATTAGGTGTTTTTCAAAACGATGCTGGCGCCTTTTTGACTCACCTTGGCGTGGCTATGGCTGGAGCGGTGTAGATTATTGGGTATTGGTTCGCATAGGGGAGTGCTTCTGCGATAAACCGAACTCACAGCTGAATTGAGATAAATTTGAATGTCGATTGAGCTTAGCCTGTATTTCTCATGCCGCTGGAAATCGCGTTGATGGTAAGAAGGAGTTCGGTTTGTGTTTTCTCGATTTCTGGGGCCTTCTCGGCGCGTTGCTTGCGCCATGTCTTGAGGAGGGCTACTTGCTTGTCGTGCAGCGAACGCATCAGTGAGGCGCGAAGAAGGTTTGAGTAATAATGGCTACGGCGACGTTGCTCAATTGGCTTGGAAAGTATGTTTTCCATGTGCTGACGCGCGAGTTTCAGTTCGTCGAGTAGGACCTTGCGAAAGCGTTCGCGTATCTCTTCGTCTTCGACTAGGTCGATGTAGAGCTGAAAAACCGTTTCGTCGGTGGCGGCGAGACTGGTGTCGATATTGGTAAATACGTAGCGGATGAATGGGTCGGTCTTCAGTGCTTCTTTGAGCTCGGCGTAGCTTTCCGGGTTTTCCTTTTCCAAGTCGTTGAGCGCGCTGCCAACACCGAACCAACTGGTCATATTCGCACGGTTTTGGCCCCAGGAGAATACCCATGGTATTGCGCGAAGATCGTCCAAGGTATTCATGCCGGTACGTTTGGCGGGGCGTGAGCCGATCTTGCTGACTTCGATTGCGTCGATCGGTGTGGCGCCGCGGAAGAACTGTATAAAGTTCTCCATTTGCATCATTGCCTCGTAGTGATCCTGCGAAGACTTGGCCAAGCGCTCCAGCGTGTCGGCTAGTGGGTGAAAGCTGCGTGGGGCTTTGCGGTCCTTAAGTAGCTTATTGAGCGTGTTCGCAGCGAGCAGCTCTAGGTTATAAGCGGCGTTAACGGGGTTCGCGTATTTCTGCGCAATTGTCTCGCCCTGTTCGGTCAGGCGGACATCACCATTGGGCGCGGTGTGAGGGAGGGCCTTGATGAAGTAATGCGTTGGCCCGGCGCCACGGCTGATCGAGCCGCCTTTGCCGTGGAAGAAGCGAATTTTAACGCCCTTGGATTCCCCAACTTCGGTCAACTTGTATTGCGCTTTATAGAGGTTCCACTGGCTGGCGACGATACCGCCATCTTTATTGCTATCGCTGTAGCCGACCATAACTTGCTGCGTTGGCTGCTTCCACTGGTATTTCTCCTGGAGCATGGCCAGCGTGCGCTGAGTCATGGGGTGGTCGAGAAAGTCGCCGAGAATTTGCGTGCCGTTTTCGAGGTCTTCAATGGTTTCGAGCAGGGGCACAACGGGAATCTGGCACATCATACCGTCTTCGCTCATGATCGTGAGCCCAGCTTCACGCGCGAGTAGATAGACTGCGAGTAAGTCAGACACCGATCGTGTCATGCTGACGATGAACGAGCCAATACAGTTCGTGCCATATTGCTTGGTGTGCTTGGCGATAACGCGGTAGCAATCCATTACCGCGGCTGCCTGTGGCCCCAGCTTGGCGGAGTCGTGTGTAAAGGGACGCGCGGATTGGAGCTCGCGCTCAAGGAACTCTAGGCGCTTCTCTTCCGACCAACTGCCAAAGGCGGTGTCTTCGGCGAGTGAGGCTTCGAGTAGTTGCTCAATTGCATTGTCGTGGAAGGCGCTGTTTTGGCGGATGTCGAGACACGCCAGGTGGAAACCAAAAGCGTCGACCACGCGCATCACGGTGATGACGTCGTCGTAGGCAATTGACTTGGCGCCGTAGGCGATCAGCGATTCCTGAAGCAGACGGAGGTCTTCCTTGAGTTGGAGTGAGTGGATGTAGGCACCGTCGAGCTCCATCAGTTTGGTCGCGTGGCCACGTGCGGTTTCCACTGGAAGCTTGTAAATCATCAGGCTGATGAACTGGCGGAAAATTTCACCATGATTGCGGTCAAATGTTTCCTGCCCGCGTGTGCCGGTTTCCTCCAGCATTTCTTTGACACGAGCTTGTAGAGCTTCAGGTGCCTCCTCCAAGCCAAGGCTAAAGCTGGTTCGCTGAACCAGGCGTATGAGCTTGCGGCGAATGACGACGAAAGCGTTCAGGCGTAATTGGAGCAAAGTTTTCCGGGTTACTTCGGAGGTAACGAGTGGGTGTCCGTCGCGGTCACCGCCGACCCAATTTCCAAAGGTAAGGCGTGGGAAGCTGTAGTTCGAGCAGACTTGATCAATACTGATACCATTGTGCTGTGCAGCTTGCAGAAGGCGGCGGTCAATGATCGGGAGCACTTCTGGAAAGACGTTGGTCAAGTAGTGCAGGATGTTGCGCAGTTCGTCCTGAATGTCGGGTTTTTCCAGGTAAATTTCGCCGGTTTTCCACAGGCGATATAGGGTGAGCTCGATGTTGTGGTCGACGTTTTCTATCTCGTTCTTGGTGTACATCGAGTTCTCGCGCTGCACCAGCAGCACGTAGAGCTCGCGGTGGTGCTCCAGCACGGTGGCGCGCTTGGCTTCAGTTGGGTGGGCGGTGAGAACGGGTTCAATGACCACTTCGCGCAGTGCGTCGAGGATTTCTTCGGTCGAGAGCCCAGCGTCGACTAACTCCTTGATATTGATGCCCCAAAGGCCGTTTACGGAGTCCAGGGAGATTTCCTCCTTGGTGCGACGAGCCTGAACGGCACCGTTGATTTCCACCATGTTGACGAGCTGGAAAATCAGCGAATAGAGCTGAACGTGCTTGGGCGTGATTTCATCTACGGTCAACTCTTTGCCGCCGATCCAGGGAATCGCGTTGGCAATCTCGCCTTCACCGTTTTTCGACAGCACTGATTGAAGCGACATGAGGAGGAACTCAAGGTCGCGGTATGGCTTGCCCAGGATTCGTTTGGTTGTGGAAAATGCTTCTCGTAGATTCATAGTAGCAAAAATAATGCTCGGGAGGTCTGGTATAGCAGGATTCAGGCGCGAGCAACTAAGAATCGAATTTTTCCACGGAATCAGTCGTCTACTGGCGGCATCAATGGAGACTGATCCTTGGGGGAAGTCCTCACTGAGCTAAACGTAGCGCGGAAAATCTGCGTAAAATAGGCTGCCTTTGCGGTCGAGTCGGTTTTCCGCCCAAGTATTTCCTCCAAGATCTTCGATCATCATTTTGACTATGGACAGCCCAAGCCCGGTGGAAGACTCACCTCCAGTAGGGCGAGCACTACCCCGTGAGAAGCGACCAAAAAGCTTCTTCAAGTCGTCTTCACTTAAGCCGGGGCCACTGTCTTGCACCGTTACTCGAAGCATGTTGTCCTGATCTACAAAATCTAACGAGACCTGCACTTCGCCACCGAGGTCGGTGTATTTGATCGCGTTGTTCACGAGGTTGTCCAGGATCTCACGAATACGCCGGGCGTCGCCGTGCGTAATCGGATTCCGAACAGAGTTTTTGTATTTGAGTGTAATCTTTTTCTTGGTCGCGTCGTGACGGTTAAAGTTAACGACACTCTCAAGAATGGTATGCAGGGAAATGTATTCGGATTCTGATTGGCCGGTGCCGCTCTCGAGCGCTTCCACATCGAGCAGTTCTTTCACTAGTTCAAGCATATGATCGGCGGCATTGCGAATCGTCTCCAGTGTTTTTACTGACCCATGACGCATGTTTTCGGCGGTGGGTATGTTGTCCAAGTCTTCAATCAATAATTCGGACAGGCCACGGATGCTGCCGAGCGGGTTTTTTAAATCGTGCGCGGCAATGCCCAAAAATTCCGACTTGCGGGCATTGGCTGCCTCAGCGCGGGCCTTGGCGAACTCGGCTTGTGCCTTGGCGCGCTCAGCCTGGGCTTTGGCGAGGATGATTTGCTCTTCAATCTTTCGGCGTTTACGGATCTGGACCTTGAGCGAAAAAATCCAAGCTGAGGCTAGGCCGATGACCAGCAGCATTGCAGCGCCTATTTTACCCAACACCATGTATTCTACTTTGTGGTTGAGTACGGCCACCCACTCTTGTTCGAGCGCATTGCGCTTCTCCGGTGCTATGTTGTTGAACACCTTATCGATGATGCCGATGAGCACCGGATCGGTGGACGCCATGCATAGCCCGACATGGCTAAAAGGCGTTGGCGCGGCTATCTGGAGGTTGTCAAATTTTTCGGAACGAATTAGATAGCTGATGATTGCGAGATTGCCAATATAGGCAAAGGCATCGCCATGCGCGACTGCGTAGAGTGCTTCGCGTCGCGTTGGATAAATGGCTAGCCGGACGTTGGGGTAATCATTACGGAGGATGTCTTCTTCGAAAAAACCCTGAACGACAGCGACTTTTTTGCCAGTGAGGTTACTCATGGAACCCACGAAATGGGCATCATCGCGGGTAGCGATAACGGTAGGGAAGACTGCGTATGGTTGGCTGAAGTGTAGTTTTTCCTGACGTTGAGGTGTGGGAATGGCACCAGACATTAAGTCTAGCTTTCCCTTGTAGGCTTCTTGCATGAGGTCTTGCCAATGGTCGGAGTCTTTGACCTGAAAGCGCAGACCGGTTTCTTCTGTAATCAAGTCGAGATAGGCGATGGAGAGACCAACGACACGTCCGCCCGAATTTTTGTATTCGAAAGGTGGAAATTGATTATCTGCGCCGACTGTGACTAGGGGATGGTCCTTAATCCAATTGAGTTCTTCTTTGCTGAATACAATGGGGGCAGTGGGTGAAGCTACTTCAGTTAGCGCATCAACGCTGTCCTCTTGCCCGAACGCACGCAGAAACGTGAGCGTTAGGATGAACAGTAGACACAGTAGGTGCTTATTGGAGATAAAGTTACGCAATTCGATGTATCAATCGGTATAAAAAGACATTCGTTTAGCTGTTTATTGTTTTTAGATACAGGGAGTCCTTACTTTATTCCCTATTGCGTGTATACTTTAACTAGCGCTAATGTCGAGTCTGCACCTTGGCAGACAGTGGGGTCATTGTGCGAAAAGCTTACGGCGAAACCAGAAGGCTACGTTGACCAGGGCAATCATGACGGGTACCTCCACGAGCGGTCCGATAACGGCTGCGAACGCTGCACCTGATCCAATTCCGAATACGGCGACGGCAACCGCTATAGCCAGCTCGAAATTGTTACTTGCCGCCGTGAAGCTTAAGGTGACGCTTTGGCGGTAGTCTGCGCCCACCCATTTGCCCATGACAAAACTCACGACAAACATCATGGCGAAATAGATGGTTAATGGGATCGCTATGAGCAAGACATCCAAAGGCAACTCGATGATCTTGTCTCCCTTATAGCTAAACATTAGCACGATGGTGAAAAGCAGGGCGATGAGTGTGATCGGGCTGATGCGCGGAATGAATTGCTTTTCATACCAATCGCGGCCCTTGGCTTTGACGCCGATGATGCGCGTGAGCATCCCCCCGAAAAAGGGTATGCCCAGGTAGATAAACACGCTCTGTGCGACTTCGCCCATCGAGATGGACACCAAGCTGCCTTCCAGCCCGAAGACACCCGGTAACCAGGTAATGAACACCCAGGCATAGAGGCTGAAAAAGACGATTTGAAAAACGCTGTTGAAAGCAACTAGGCCGGCGGCGTATTCGTTGTCTCCTTCGGCTAATTCATTCCAGACGATCACCATCGCGATGCAGCGAGCCAGTCCAATGAGAATGACGCCTGTCATGTATTCCGGGTGGCCGCGCAGGAAGATAATGGCTAGCGCAAACATTAGCGTCGGGCCGATGATCCAGTTTTGCACCAGAGAAAGCGCCAGCACCTTCAGATTGCGGAAGACGCGGGGCATTTCCTCGTAGCGCACCTTGGCCAGTGGCGGGTACATCATGAGGATCAGGCCGATGGCAATGGGCACATTGGTCGTGCCAACCTGGAAGTGATTGAGAAACTCGTCGGCACCGCTCCACAGCGCCCCGATGCCAACCCCAATCGCCATTGCAAGGAAGATCCAGAGCGTGAGAAAGCGATCGAGAAAGCCTAATTCCTTTTTGCAGGGAGAGCAGGCTGGGGGAGCAGAGGTTCGGCTCATGGGAGACTAAGCGTCGTGGTCAGCGCTTGACGGTAACCAGATGCATAGGCTTCGAAGGCCATGCGGATTTCGTCGCGAATGCGGCGAAAGGCGTCCATTTCGGTTTCTCCTTCACGAATGGCCTTTGGGGGGTCTTCAAAGCCCCAGTGGTAGCGGTGGACCTTGCCAGGAAAGAGGGGGCAGCTTTCGTCGGCGTGGTCGCACACGGTGATAACGGTGTCGATGCCGGCGTCCATAAATTGATCCAGATGCTTCGAGGTATGGCTGGATATATCTATATCGAGCTCTTTCAATACGGCAATGGCGCTCGGGTGAACATAACCAGCTGGTTTGGAGCCGGCGCTGAAAATTTCGAAGAGGTCGCCAGCCGTGTTGCGTAGAATGCCTTCCGCCATGTGGCTGCGGCAGGAGTTGCCCGTGCAGAGTATGAGTACTTTGGGTTTAGTCATGGTATTCTTGCAAACTACTTTATGTCGTTGGAGTAGGGGGGCGATTGATCCATGTGATATTTTCGTTTCGAGTCTCGCATATTCTTATTGTGGTATATGCTGTCAACTGAATTGGATGTTAAATAGGCAATGAATGCCTGATACTGGGATTATGGATGTAGTGTTCTAAGGAATATGGCCTAATGGGGTGAAATCCTTCGCTGTATTTGAGGGAAACCATTCGCAACAGGTGCTCTTATCAGTTTATATATGACACATGCTAGCCAAGCGAAATGTTATCAATAGGCGCGTTCCGTGTCCTGTTTCGATTTGCATCGCGCTGCTGGTTGCTCTCACTGCGATTCTGGTCATTGGAGGGTGGGTATTCGAAAGCGCCAAGATCGTTCAAATACTTCCGAAGCTTGCTCCGATGCAGGCCACAACGGCTTTTGGCTTCTTATTATTTGCAGGTGGTTTATTTGCGCTTTCGGCGCCGGGCTGGATCTATAAATGGCGTTTGGATTTTTGGTTCGGTTTGGCCTTGTTTGTTTGGGGAGCAGCCAATTTATCGCAGCATGCTTTTGGGATCAACCTCGGGGTGGACCACCTTTTTGGAGAACCTTTCCTAGTGGATAATTCTCCGGCCCCCGGTCGGATGTCCATGCTGACGAGCATGTGCTTCTTTTTTGGGGGCGTGGCCATGCTGTTGTCTCAATTAGCGGTGCGAAGCGTGAAGATAGAGGTTTTGATTGTGCTCATTGCATGTTTGGTGGCTGGAATTTCGGGCTCGGCTTTGTTTTGCTACATTATTGAGATCCCGCGAATTGTCTGGCTGGGTGCACGCTTTTCGGAGATGGCGTTGCACACTTCTTCAGCCTTTTTTTTGCTTTCGATGGGACTCATTATGCAGCGCTTTCGCTGCGGACGGGCGCTTTATCAAGAGGCTTTTCGCTGGATGTGGGCACCGACATTTTTTGGAACAACTTTTGCAGTTGGTTCCGTTTTCCTTGGGTTTCATGCTCAGTATGAACAGACTCGTCTGGATCACGCGCAGCACCGTGCTGAGTTTCTCGCGGACTTGATTGATGCGCATTACAAGCAGTTTTGCCTGGCGTTGATTCGCATGGCAGATCGTGTTGAATATGGGCCTGCATCCAATCAGCCGGAATGGCTTCAGGATGCTCATAACTACACAACTGATTTTCGCTCGATCAAGTTTCTTCATGTTCGAGACACAGGCCGTGATATCAGTTGGCAATATCCTCTAGAGCCAGATTTGCCGTATGCTGAGTGGCTTAGCGAAAGCATAATTAATCTGAATGCTGGGGACGGAAACTATGTGGCCAAGGCTCCACCCGGAGCGCCTAATGATTTCTTATTTTTTCGTGTGCACTCCAGTAGCGCAGTTGAATCGCCTAACGATTCGGCTGTGCTTTACGGGATTGCGAACTATGTAGAATTTATCCACGACGCGATTCATGTTCTTGGGGGGAATTCTGCGCAGGAGTTCCTATACAATGTAAGGCTGATTACCACCAATAATAAGCAACCGCCACCTGCCCGAGCAGAAACTGCTTATTCGCAGGTCACCCCCGAGCTTTACTATGAGATCTATGTGGATCCCTCCTGGGTGGAAGTTGATCGGCTCATTGCGAATTTATTTTTAATTGGAGGCATAATTGTCGCAGTCGTGCTTTCGTTCTTGGTTTACCTCATCTACCTGAACCGACGGCGCTATCAGGAACTCGATGAAGCGCAGGCAATGATTCTTCGGCAAAAGAGCAGACTGGAGTCATACGTGCACAATGCACCGGCGTCGGTTGCGATGTTTGATCGACGGATGCGCTACGTAGCGGTTAGTAATCAGTGGAAACTCGACTATGGGCTGGCCTTGGACGCTAAGCTGGTCGGTCGCTCTCACTATGAAGTTTTCCCTGATATGAGTGAGGAGTGGAAAGCGATTCATCGTGAATGTATGCAAGGAAAGGTGAGGGCCAGTGACCGTGATTGCTGGCGCCCACCGGGTTGGGATCATGATCAATACCTACGCTGGGAAATACGCCCATGGAGTGATGTGGATGACTCTATTGGCGGAATTATAATGTTTACCGCAGACATTACCCAAATTGTTCAGCGAGAACGTGAACTGGAGCGCTTACGCAACGAAGCGGAGACGGCTAACCGCGCAAAGACCAATTTTCTCGCGAATATGAGCCACGAGATTCGTACGCCGATGAATGCGATACTGGGCTTTGCCGAGTTGTTGTCCAAGGAGCTTGTTGATGTCCGGCAGTCACAGTTTATTCGATCGATCCGATCGAGTGGCAAAACGTTGTTGGGGCTGATCAATGATCTGCTGGACTTGGCTAAGATCGAAGCTGGTAAAATAGAATTATCGCCGAAGCCTGTCTCCTTTTCACGAATGTTTCGTGAACTACAGGATGTATTTCAATTACAGGCCGACATGAAGGGCGTGACTCTCGAACATCGTTTTCAAAATGGTTTGCCGAGCTATTTGCTACTCGATGATTTTCGCCTACAGCAGGTTCTGCTGAATCTCCTTTCCAATGCGATTAAATTCACAGACGAAGGAAGTGTTCGTCTGGTCCTGGAATACGCCGAGCATGATGGGAACTATGATTTAACATTCACGGTAAGTGATACCGGTCGGGGCATTCCAGAGTCTTTCCGCGAGCGTGCTTTCAACAAGTTTGAACAGGCGGAAGAGGCAGCAAAAGGAGGAACTGGCTTGGGCTTGGCTATCAGTGCAAAGCTAGTTGCTTTGATGGGAGGAAAGATCGACTACTCAAGTGAACTGGGCAAAGGAACGTCCTTCTTTTTCACCATTCCCAATGTGCAGACAGCAGAGCCTGTTCTGGACCGGACGATAGAAGATCATGAGGACAGTTTGTCGATGGTATTTCCAGAGGCCAAGGTGCTCATCGTTGAGGATACTCAGGCGAACATGGACCTGATGTTGGCAACCTTCGCCAGTGTGCCTAAGCTAACGATCATTGAGGCTGAATGTGGCGAGAAAGGTTTGGAAATGGCCGTTAAGCACCGGCCAGACCTGATTCTATTGGACATCTCTATGCCAGATTTGGATGGGCGAGACGTTTGTCAGCGATTGCGTCGGCAAGCAGCCTTTGCGGATACGCCAATCTTGGCGATTACCGCCAGCTTGCAGCAGAGTGAACTCGACTTGGAGAAACGTGGTTTTAATGAATGCCTGATAAAACCAATTCCACCGCATGTTTTACTCAAGGCATGCCATCATTGGCTTAATGGCTCTATGGTCTCGCAGACCTCGAAACCGAATCCTGACCTTCCCGAGCCTATGGGAGGAGGGGAGGTTGTATTGCCCGTGGAATTGCAGGGAAATCTACTCCGTGAATTAAAACGCCACGACGGTGGGTTTTCCATCGATGCATTGAAGGCATATGCCGGGCAATTGAATGAGGCAGCTCAAGAATATCAGTCCGCCTATTTGTCCGAGCTCAGTCATCAACTGATGATGAGCGCTGAGACATTTGATGTTGCGACGGTTCGTCAAACTTTAGGCCAACTCAAAACTTTTCTGTTAAGTATGCATTCCAATGAAACTGTTTGAAAATGACAACGCCACCGTAAAACCGGTGGTTTTGGCGGTCGATGATCAGCCGGAAAATTTGCGACTAATTGGCAATACGTTGGCGAACTCGTCGTTTTCGCTGGCGTTTGCTTTGAGTGCGGAAGATGCGTTATCCTGGTTGAAAGATAACGAGCCGGACATTATTCTAATGGACGTATCGATGCCAGGGATGAACGGTTTGGATTGTTGCCGTTTTTTAAAGACACAAGAAAAATACGCAGACTTGCCGATTATTTTCCTGACCGCGCATGTGGAGGAAGATGATGTGGAAGATGGCTTCAATGCAGGTGCAGTCGACTATATTGGCAAACCGTTTCGCCCATCTGAGCTGATCGCTCGAGTTCGCACACATTTAAAACTGCGGGATGCGCAGCGTCGCCTGGAGAAGCAGCTGCAGCTCAAGAGTGAGTTGATCGGTATTATTGCGCACGACGTGCGAGGACCAATCGCTTCGATCCGTGGTTTTTCCGAGATTATCAGTGATGAGTTGCATGCTGCGGAGAGCTACAACGCAATTGAGGATTTAGATGAGATGATCCAAGCGATTTCTTATAGCGCCGAGAAGACTTTGAATACATTGAACGAGTTGTTGAACTTGAAGTTTACCAGCTCAGGCAACCTTGAGGCTACGGTTACAGATGTTTCGCTGTTGGATGTCATCGAAGATGTCCGTTTGAGAAATATTGGGCAGGCCGAGCGTAAGACTATAACCCTCCATTTCCAAGGCGAGCTTGATCAAATCATCGCCGCTGATCCGTTTTTGCTGAGTGAGGTTTTGGATAACTTGATCAGCAATGGCCTGAAGTATTCGCCGCCGGGGAAATCGGTGTATGTTGAAGGCGCTAAGGATACTGAAGGACGACCATGCATCGTCGTCTATGATGAAGGACCAGGATTTCAGGAAGAAGATTACGACAAGCTGTTCCAAGGCTATCAGCGCCTGTCGGCTCGCCCAACGGGAGGCGAGTCCTCGTTTGGACTGGGGTTGTCGATTGTGAAAAAGCTGATGATCGCCCAAGGAGGAGATGTCTCTCTGGTGAGTAAGCCCGGGGAAAGCGCTCGCTTTTTAATTACGTTACACAATTAAGCACCTCTACTTGATTGGTCGTGCAACAAGTGGCGTGATCATCAGCTTGCGTTCTGAGAGTTTGAATTTAGAGGTGGACCGCTGTTCCTGATTTCCTATATCGCTTTGCCCGCTGTGATATAGTAAATGCCCGGTAGTTGCGTTGAAGAAAGGTTTCTTTCTTTCTTTCTTTCTTTTTCGCTTCCGCTTGACGATATTGTCAGGTGATATACCAACAAATCTGACCCTATGGGTCGGCATTATCAATTTTCCTGAACCCCCCGCATGCGAATATTAATAAATCCATCTAATAGCGAACAGCTTGTTCCTGAGTGTCTTGGGCTGCTGTATAGCACACTCAAGAAATCATCCTCTGTGAAGACTACGGTCTTCTCTTTTCCACGGACCAGTGTGGCAGACGGACCCAATCAGAACGCTCAACAGCTGTAGACAATGCATTGGATTGATTGGATCATTACGCTGGCACCGGTGTGCTTCGTGCTTTATTTGGCTGTTTACAGCCGTAAATACGTACGAGGTGTCGTCGACTTTCTTGCTGCTGGCCGTGTTGCTGGCCGCTACGTTATTTCTGCGGGCGACTTAACCGCCGGCCTGAGCGTCATTACCTTGGTTGCCTTGGTTGAGTCCAAATACCAGGTCGGCTACGCCCTATCGTTCTGGGAGTATTTAACGATTCCGGTAGGCATTATCATGGGCCTGACCGGTTACTGCGTTTATCGCTTTCGCGAAACGCGCTCGCTCTCGATTGGCCAATTCCTGGAAATGCGCTACAATCGCCCGCTTCGTATCGTTGCGGCGACCCTGCGCACGATCTCGGAGATGATTACCAACGCGATTGGGCCGGCTGTCGCGACGAATTTTTTCATCTACTTCCTCGGCCTGCCTCACAGCATTAACTTCTTTGGCATAGCCATGCCTACCTTTGCGCTGATCGTAGGGATGTCGCTGTGCCTGTGCATGGTCGTCATCTGGCCAGGCGGTCGCATTTCTCTCCTTATTTCTGACGCCTTTCAGGGCCTGATGAGCTACCCAATTTTTGTCGTCATTGCGGGCTACATCTTCCTCAACTTCGGATGGCATGATACGATTGCTCCCGTGATGTTAGACCGCGCTCCGGGCGAAAGCTTCATCAACCCATTCGACATTTCGGAGCTCCGTGACTTTAACATCTTCGCGATCTTCGTGACGATTATGGGGAGCATCCTCAACCGCGCGAGTTGGATTGGCAATGACACGACCAGTAGCGGCCGCACGCCTCACGAACAAAAGATGGCCGGTATCCTCGGCACTTGGCGCGCGCTTTATGCGGGCCTCATGCTGCTGCTGATCGCCGTGATGATTATTGCGCTGATGACGCACACGCGTTTCTCCGAGGAGTCGCGCGCAATCCGCCACGACCTGACACACAAGGTGGCTGCCGAAATCATCCCCGACGAAGCCATGCGCGCCAACTTGAATACGGCGCTCGACAGCATCCCCGCGAGCACGCACGAAATCGGTGTCGATACGCCACTCTCCCAGGAAGTCAACCTCGACACACCTTACATGGATGCTGCCCATAAGGCCTTGGGGGACTCGCCCGAGGGCAACCTGCAGTTCCAGAAATTCCGCACGCTTTACCAGCAGATGATGTTGCCGGTGGCGCTGAGAAATGTGCTGCCAGTCGGTCTGATGGGCTTGTTCTGTCTGCTCATGATCATGCTGCTGTTGTCGACGGATGACTCCCGCGTTTTCAATGCCTCGTCAACAATTGTTCAGGACATCATCATTCCCTTCTGCAAAAATCCACTCACGCCGAAGCAGCATGTTTTGCTATTGAGGCTATCTTCAGTCGGGGTCTGCGTCTTCTTCTTTTTCGTTTCCATCTTCTTCGTCCAGCTCGATTACATTATCATGTTCACGACGATCATGACCGGGCTCTGGCTCGGTGGCGCTGGCCCGATCATGGTGTTTGGTCTCTATAGTCGTTTCGGCAATACCGTTGGCGCTTTTGGCTCGCTGATATTTGGTTCTGGTCTGTCTGGCTTGGGTCTCCTGCTTCAGCGCAACTGGGCGCAGACCGTGTATCCGTGGCTGGAAAACAAAGGCTGGGACGTCTCGGTGGGCAACTTCCTGGAAGCTGCATCCAGCCCGTTTAACCCGTATATCGTCTGGGAAATGAATCCGGTGAAGTTCCCGATCAATTCCTACGAACTCTACTTCATGTCCATGTGCGCGGGCATCGTTGCCTACGTGCTGGGCTCTCTCTTGACGCAGCGCAAGCCCTTCAACCTGGACCGTTTGCTCCACCGCGGTATTTATGACGTGGCCCATGAAAACAAGGAGCCTTTCAAGTGGTCCGTGCACAATGCCATCAAAAAGCTGATCGGCATAACACCGGAATACACCACGGGCGACAAAGTCATTGCCTGGTCCGTATTCGGTTATGCCATCGTTTACAAATTTGGCCTCTGCTTTGTTGGCGTGCTGATTTGGAATTTGATTTCACCTTGGCCACCAGAGTGGTGGGTGAATTACTTCTTCTTCACCAGCTTGATTGTGACTGCGATCCTTGGCGTGATCTCGACGGTCTGGTTCCTGACCGGCGGCATCATCGACTTGCGTGCGCTCTTTAGGGACTTGGCCGCGCGTGAAGACAATCCGCTCGATAACGGTATGGTCGAAGGTCACGTGTCTCTTGTCGACCGCGAAGCCTTCAAGGCTAAAGGCGACGACGTGGACGACGACGATTAAGCCCTGTCGCTTCATTTCAAAAATAATCCGCCAGGCTCTGAGCCCGGCGGATTTTTTATGGACGATGTGTTGAGCGCGCGTGCCTATCGCCTGTCGGATTTGATCGCACTGTCCGAACGAGTTTGATTTGTTGTTGTGTTGGATTTCGTGCCAGTAGATCGAGAAGCGGCCTCTTTTGTTACCAGTTGATATGCGTAAGTGGGTTGGTTGCTGAGGACGACCCTATGCATTTCATCTTGGAGGCGGTTGATCGGGTGGACTTGAGCGCTTTCAAGGTAAAGCGCACGCGAGTGGGCAAGTCGCAGAATTGGGACAAGAACCGCCGTGTGCCCAATCGGAAAAACCGCGTAGACAAGCGCATTGAACAACGAATCTGCGAGATGGCCATCGACAACCCGGCCCTTGAGCAGGTGCGCGTGTCCAACGAGCTGCGTAAAGAAGGTCTGCCTATCTCGCCTGGTGGCGTTCGCTCGGTGTCATAAGCTGCAAACCTTCAAGCTGCGCCTTCAGGCTCTGGAGAAACACGTGGCCGAAACCGGTGTCGTGCTGACCGAAGCTCAGGTCACAGTCATGGAGCGCAAAAGTGATGAAGACATCGTCAGCGGCGAGATCGAGACTGCGTACCCGGGGGCTATCTCGGCCGCCAAGACACCTTCTATGTCGGCACGCTAAAGGGTCTGGGGCGTGTCTACCAGCAGACCTTTCATCGAGGCCTACTCCAAAGTTTGCCTGAGCCAAGCTCTACGCCACCAAAACGCCGATCACCGCCGCCGACTTGCTCAACGAGCGCGTCATGCCTCTCTACGAGGACAGCGGCATGGGCTTGCTGCGCATCCTCACCGACCGTGGCACCGAAAATTGCGGCAAAGCCGTCGCCGAAGACATCCGCACCGTCTTCAATGCCGACGCCCGCGCCATCGCCGAAGAACGACTCCAGGCGCTCGCCGACAAATATGACAAAACCGCCCCCGAGCTCAGCCGCTGGATGCAGGAGGCCATCCCCGAGGGGGCTCACCGTCTTCTCCATGCCCACCCACATGCGCAAGCGGCTGCGCACATACAACATGTGCGAGATCCTCAATACGCAGATCAAACGACGAACCAAAGTCGCCGGACTTTTTCCAAATACAGACTCGATCCTCAGACTCGTCACTGCCATCATTATGGAAATTTCCGAGGAATGGGAAACAGGAATTGTCGATGCAACAGATCTGAATAATCAGAATTCACGTTGTATCACCTGCGGCTTTGAATGAAATTGAATTCAAGCGCTCTATTTTGCTTTGTCGTTTGTGTTATCAATACCCGTGTGGCGGAAGAGTAGGTGGAAGGCTTCGAGGATTTGATCGAGGGTGTTGTCGGTCTTTTCATCGAGTGACAACTTCGGCAGCACGACGCTTTGGCGGTTAGCGAGCTTCTCGCCGAGCTGCTCGATGGCGGCGGCGAGCTCGGTATTGCCGGTGGCTTGAGGCTTCGAGGCAGGCTTGGGCTTGGCAGCCTTTTCCAGGCTGGCGGCAAGCTGCTGCAAGAGTGCAGTCGCTTCTTCCGATAGCCCCAATGTCGGCGTTGGTGGCTTGGGTAAAATAGACGCCAACTGAACGATGGTTTCCTCGTCGAGCTGGACGGGCTGCTGCGGTTTTGGCTTGGGCAGCATCGCGCCGAGCTGAGCTAGGGTTGCTTCGTCTAACGCGAGGGGCTGTGGCTTCGGTAGCAGGGCTCCGAGCTGGGCCAAGGTGGCTTCGTCGATTTGTAGCGGCTTGGGCTCAGGGGGAGCGGGGAGAAGGGCGTGCAGTTTGTCGAGCGTGGCGTCGTCGAAGGAAATGGGCTGGCGCATCGCGGTGAGGCGTTCGCCGAGGAGGGCGAGGCCTTCACTGAGGGCCATGTTGTTGTCGGCGAGTTGAGAGACAACTTTGTTGACCGGGTCTTGGTCGCCGCCGCCCATGATCTTGTTTTTCGTGAAGCGCTTCTTGATTTCATTCCAGCGCTCTTCTTCGGGCGGCGTGATCTTGCCTTCAAGCTGACGGAACTTGAGCAAGTTGGCCTCGGCGCCATCGGTTAGGGTTTGCGACTCGTTTTCGTAGTGGTCGTCGATCAACGATTCCACTTCGTCATCGCTCATGATCGGCAGCAGCTTCTCCGAGATGCGGTTCATGTTGCGGTAAGAGCCCTGGAGCTTGAACGGAGGCTCGGTGCGGAATTCATCAGCCTGCGCGGCGCTGCGGATGTATTCCAAATTGACGCGCAAGATGGTGTCGCGGACGCGCATCATCTTCTTCATGACGCCGACCATTTCTTCGACCTCTTCGCCCGAGTAACTGCCCTCGAAATCAACGCCCTCGCGGATGCCGGTCTTGGCAATCTTGATGACCGAGTAAACATCCTTGCGGCTGCGGTTGGAAAGCGGACGCAGAGCGGCGTTGGAGGTGAGCGAGTTTTCCAGATAGGAATCTTCAAACGCGCCACGATGCCCGCCAATGATGTCGCCGAGGTTGTAGGTGTCGGCGCGGTTCGCGAGCATGTCCGGAATCTGGAACTTGCCGCCGGTCTCGGTGTAGGGATTGCCCGCCATGACGACCGCCACCTTGCGGCCCTTTAGGTCGTAGGTGCGCGCCTTGCCCTTCCACACGCCTTCGATTTTGCGCTGGGCATCGCAGAGGGAAATGAACTTCTGCAGCAGCTCGGGATTACAGTGCTGGATGTCGTCGAGGTAGATCATCACGTTGTCGCCCATCTCGAAGGCGAGGTTCAGCTTTTCGACTTCCTCGGCTGCGGCCTTGTTGGGCGCTTCTTCGGGGTCGATGCTGGTGACGTGGTGACCGATCGCCGGGCCGTTGATCTTCACAAAGGTGATGCCCAGACGGTTGGCGATGTATTCCATGAGCGTCGTCTTACCATAACCCGGCGGCGAGATGAGCAGCAGCATGCCCATGCGGTCGGTGCGCGCGTCTTCGCCGGCGGTGCCGATCTGCTTGGCGAGGTTGTCGCCGATCATCGGCAGGTAAACCTTGTCGAGTAGTTGGTTGCGCACAAAGGCCGACATCACGCGCGGCTTTAGCTCGTCGAGGCGCAAGTCTTCGCGGAACTCATCAACCAGCTCTTGCTTGCGCGCCTGGAACTGGCGATACATCGGGACAACTTCGCGCTCGTGGTCGCGCAGCTTCTCCAGGAACTTGTTGTAGTGCAGGTGAAGGGACTTCGCCTCGATGACGTCGTGATCGCCGCGCAGGCCAGCGACATCGGTTTCGATCGGCACTTCCACGACGTAGCGCTTCTCGATGGGGCCGCGCAGCAAGTGCGCCGCCGCTTCTTCGATGTAGTCAAACTGACTCTCGGGTAGGTTGCGCGAGATCGCATAACCGCGTAGCCAGTCGCGCAGCACTTGAAACTCGCCCACGGCGTTGGCGCGCATGCCTGCGCGGGCTTTCTCGAACTTATCGGTGAAACGCTTGGCCACGAGCTCATGTGAGAAGCCTTCGGCGAGCGTCGCAGCCTCGTTGGAAACGGTGAAGGTCTCGGCGTCGACGAGTTCGCGGAAGAGATATTCCGCTGCCTGGTCCGCAAACTTTGCATCGCAAAGTTCGGTCTCCTGGCAGAAGTTGGCGATGCGCTTGGTCAGCTCGCGAATGTAGCCGTCTTGCGTGCGGTATTGCGGGAAGAGGCGGAGCATGTCGCCAAAGGCGTCGACCTTTGCTTCGAGCAAATCGTTGTCCGGCGTGCGCCCCAGAAAATGCTGCCAGTAAACTAGGCCACACGCGCGGGCTTGGGGCGAGTAGCGAAGGAGACCCGCGGCGCTGTGAATCGTGAGCAAGGCGTCGAGCAGCTTTTGCGCATCCTCATCGTGCACGCCCTTCATGTAGCCTTCTTCATAGCGAGGCGCCATGAACTTCTGCACGAACTCGAGGCGAGCTTTGTCATCCAAAGCTTGGTAGTCGGCGATGGAGATGCTCAACTCGGACTTGCCGTCGGGCTTGACCGTGTCGAAGTGGCGGAGGAGTTGGTATGCCAGGTATTCGCCACGGTAAACGGTGCGGCTTTCGCTGACGGACTGCATGTCCCAGACCGGCTTGGTGGCGTTGAGCTGCTCGTCCTTGATCGGGTCGAAGAACTGCGTGCCCGACAAGTGGAAGTAGATGCCGCCTTCGCGCTGCACGGTGGTCAGCGCCAGCTCTTGCGTGTTGACGCTGAAGTGGTGGCGGCCGAACTTGATGATGTCATCGCCGTCGGCAAAGAGTTCCTGCTTGTCCTTGAGCTGGCGAATGGCGTCGCTCTGGACGGTTTTGAGCTGACCGAGGATGTCGTCGCCCTTCAGGTTTTCGCCGATCTCACCGAGTTCGTCGGCAATGTCGCGGACTTTTTCGACCATGAGGTCGCTCGCGAAATAGCCGTTGATGTCCGTGATTTCCTTGAAGCCTTTGGCGCGGTTTTCGATGCCGGTCAGGATGCGCTTGGCGCTGGCGAGCAGACGTGTGGTCTGCCGGTTGCGCGCCTCCTGCAGCGCCATCTTCTTCGTCTCAAAAGCATTGTAGAGCTCGTCGCGCTTGGTGGACAGTTGTTCGAGGTATTCGTCGAAGTCCGCGTATTTGCCTTCGAGTTCCTCAAGCTGGACCATGAGCTTGGTCAGGTAATCGTCGCATTGCTTGGGCGTCTCGCAAAGGTCAAGGTAGTTGGCGACGGCTTGGTTGAGCAGCTTGAGCTGGGCATTGAACTGCGCTGCGCCTTCGACGAGCATCAGCTCTTTGCGGCGCGCCTTCAAGTCGTTGCGGACCTGGTTGAGCCGCGAGTAAATGTTGGAGATCGAGTCGATGATGCGGGTAGTCTGCGTCGCATCGTCGATCTTCAGGTTGCCCACGATTTCGATGAGCAGCTCCAGCTCTGCGCCCGCCTCGTCGAGCTTCTCGTTGATGGCGTTGGCCTCGGTGACTTTCTCGATGGCTTCAATCGCCGCCGCTTGTTCTTCCACCGCGTTGCGGTAGGGGTCGAGCGCTTCGTCGAGCAGCAGGAATTCAACAGCCTGGCGGGCGACTTGGTCGGAGAGGGCTTTGACTTGCTCTTCGAGCTTTTCGGAAAGCGGGACGTCGGCGTAGCGCAGATCGCGCAGGCCGATGATCTCGCCGCGGACAGTGCGCAGATCAGCGAGGCTGCGGACGAAGCCCATGATGTCGTCCGGACGCGTGGAGCTGACCTCCGTTGTCAGCTTACGCACGCGGATGCTGACGGCTTCGGTTTGCTCGTTGGTGGACTTGCGGATGCGCTGAACCTTGTCGAACTCATCGATCGCGCTTTGAGCGGTCTTATTGATGGTCTGGAGCGTTTCCTGAATGTTCGCGGCCTCGGCGTTGTTGAGCCAGAAATACGTGTCGAGGATGTCGCTGCTGAGCTTGACCAAGTCGACGTAAAGCCCGCTGTAGCTTTCCTCTTTTTGCAGGAGGTTATAGACCTCGTAGCACTCGCTCATGCAGCGGACGACTTCCTTGTTGCCGACCTTGAAGAGGTAGCTGTCGTTGTTGCCCGTGGGCGGGAGGTCGTCGCTCGTGTATGGCGTTTGCCAGATCTGCAGCGAGTGATGCTTTTGCGCTTCTCCGTCGCCGCGGAAGTAGATCAGTTCACCGTCATCGAAGAGCGAGAAGCCATTGCAAACAATTGGCGTGGCGACGCTTTGCTCGATGAGGTTGTAGCTCATCAAAACGTATTCGCCACTCACGCGCTCGTAGAACGAGTAGAGGTAGTCTTCGCCGTTGGGCGACTTCACCAGGCGTTCGAACCACATGTTGCTGAGCTCGCTGTCGAATAGCTTGCACTCGCCGCTGTGGAGGTAGTAGCCGTTGGCGAATATTACCCCCTGGTCCTCGGGGAGGGCGACGCAGCTTGTGCCGATGGCGTCGGTGCGGCGGACCTCTTTGACCTTGTGGTTGTAGATGAAGTAGCGCGTCTTTTTCTCCTGATAGGGGAGGATGCGCAGAAGAATGAGGTCGCCGACGACAGCGTAGAAAATGTCGGCGTCGTCCAGGGTTTGGTCGACATGGTCGACCGGCTCATCGTAGATGCCTGAGCCGTCGGAAGTGTTGTCCTCGATCTTAATGGTCAAGTCGCCGCCAACGGTTTCCACGAAGATTTTATCCTCGATGGAAATGTGCGGGTGTTGGCCGCTGCGCTGCATGTCGCGATGCGCGCGAATCCATTGAAACGAGTGCTGCTCCGGAAAGGTGTATTCGGTGTCGAAGCGGTTGCCGACATACTCCATGCCCGTATCAGTGATGATCCACTTGAAGACCTTGATGTCGCGCACGTCCTCGCTGATGCGAAAAGCCATGAAGAGCTCTGCACCGCGCTTGAGGAACTTTACGAAAGTCGTGGCCTTGTAATACTTGTAGAGATAGGCGAAGTCGTCCTGGAAATCACGGTTATTGATCAGGTCCAGCGACTCGGCATGGAAGGTCTTGTCACTGCTTTGAAAGCGGTAAACCGAGAACACATCGCCGACTTCCATCTGAGATTTGAGGCCGAGCTTCACGTTGTAGCCGAATAGAAAACGTCCGCCCGGCAGCGACACCATTCCACGCGGCGTGCAATTGTGCTCGGTGGTGATGCGGTCCGTGCCGATGAGCTTGTTTTCGATAGCGCCGAAAACATCCTGCCGGTTCTTGTTGAGCGTTTGCAGGCGCTCGAGCAAGGCGGCGGACTGGGTGTCCAGCCGCTGACGGATGACTTCGTAGGCGCCGCCTTCGAGCTTAGGAGTCGCGGCTTTGTTTTCGGTTTCTGTGGCGGTGTCGGCCATTGGAAGGGAGAGTGGATGCTGGGGATACGTGGGTTTGGTATCGCGGAGTGACGCGGAGGAGGTCGCTGAGAGCGCAGAGTAATTTGTTACGTGTGATTGAGCACGACACGACGTAAGCCATCTTTGAATAGCTTTTCGTTGAAATTCATCAGGTAACCTACTGTGCAGCCGGAGTGTTTTAGATAGGTCAATAGCTGCGCGAGATGGAGGTCGGTGAGTTTATCTACTGCCTTCAGCTCGAGGATGATTTGACCTTCGACGAATATATCCAGCCGATAACCTTCATCGATCTCTAATCCCTTGTAGATGATCGGTTGCTTCTGTTGGCGAATGCACTGAATGCCTCGCAAGTGTAGCTCATGAGCCAGGCACTTCTCATACGAGCTTTCCAACAATCCAGGGCCTAAAACCCGATGGACCTCTATTGCAGCTCCAATGATTTTTTCGGTTAATGTATTCATTGTTCTTTGCGCTCTCAGCGACCTCCTCGGCGTTCTCCGCGATACTAAATACGTTTAGCTGGTAGGCCAGCTGACCCGCATTAATTGCGAATCAACTGGTCCAAGAACTCGCCGGCTTTCTTGCCGCTGAGGCCGTATTTTTCGGCGAGGGAGAGGAGGTCGTTTGCTTCCTTTTTGTCCTGGCCTTCGGCTTGTTCGCCGATGCGAGTCAGAAGGGCGGCGATGGACAGATTCTTCACGTCCTCGGTGCTGATGTTGAACTGCGAAGTCCACTCCTTGAGCTTGGCCTTGAAGTATTCCGGGTCGCCGTTGAAGAAGGTCTGCTTGACGTCGGTCAGGGCTTCGGAGTTGTTGAGCAGGCGGTCGACCGATTTGCCGCGCGTGACGGCGCCCACGACGCGGTCGTAGAAGTCCGTGCTGCCGCCGACGATGTCGACGCGGGTGTTCTTGAGCGCTTCGCCCAAGACCTTGGCCTGATGCTCGGCGATCTTCTCGTTGACCTCGATTTCGGCGAGCTCGACTTCCTTGTCCTTTTGCAGGCGCAACTTGAACTCTTCGTGCTCCTTGCCGGCTTCGTTGAAGACCTTCATGGCGTCGGCCTTCTTGTGGATGCCTTCGGCTTCGGCCAGGTACTTCTTCTCGTCGGCGCTGGCGGAAGCGGCTCCCTTTTCGCTGATGCCCTTGGCCTCGGCGAGGTATTTCTTTTCGGCAACGGTGGCCTCGGCTTCGCCTTGTTTTTGGAACGCGGCGGCCTTGGCTTCGAGGACAGCTGCTTCGCCCAAACCAACGGCGGAGGACTCGGCGGTGACACCTTCGGCGAGGGTCTTCTTGGCGGCAGAGTCGCGGCCAGCAGCGGTCTCGCGCGCTTCGGCGGAGATGACGGTTTCTTCAGCGTGGAGTTCGACAGCCTTCTTGGAAGACTCGGCCTTGCGGACCTCGTGGTAATAAAGTTCGTCAGCCTTGAGCTGCTCGGCTTCCTTGTTGGCCTGAGCGGTCTTGACCTTCTCAACGAGCTGTTCTTCGGCCCGTTGTTCGGCGGCGGTGATGGCGACCTTTTTCGCGCGGTCGGCGCCGGCAAAGGCTTCGGTGTCTTTGATCTTTTCCTGTTCTACGACCACGGTCTTTTCGACCATCACGCGTTCTTTGATGACCTCCTGGATCTCGCGCTTTTCCTTTTCAACGGCCTTGTCCTTCTCGATGTCGGCAAGCTGCGTAACCTTGTTACGCTCGACGACTTCGAGTTGGCGGTCGCGCTCGACTCGTTCGGTTTCAACGGCGTCCGTGCGCTGTTTGTTCTTCTGGGCAACGATGATCTGGCGCTCTTTGTTCTCCTCGGCGATGGCAAGCTCTTCGTCGGTGGCGATGCGGGCTTGATCAGCGCGGAGACGTTGCTCTTCGTGGACGCGGGCGGCCTCGGCCTCTTCGCGGGAAGTGATGACGGCTATTTCGCGCTTTTGCTTTTGCTCGGCCTCAGCTTGTTGCTTTTCGAGCTCAAGGACGGCTTCGCGGGCTTCGACGTTCTGCTTGGTGATCGTCTTGATGCGATCCTGGTCGATCTGGTTGGCGAGGATCTTTTCGCGCGAGGTGCGGTCGGTGATCTTCTTAATACCCTCAGCGTCGAGGATGTTGTCCGGGTTGAGCTCGGTCAGGGACGTTTGCTCAAGGAAGTCGATGGCGACGTCGTCTAGCACATAGCCATTTAAGTCGACGCCGATGACCTTGATGATTTCGTCGCGGAACTTTTCGCGCTCGATGTAGAGCTCCTCGAAGTCGAATTGTTTACCAACGGTCTTGAGTGCTTCGGAGAATTTTGCGTCGAAGAGGACCTTGATCTGCTCGGGGTCGCTGGCGCGGCCGCAACCGATGGCCGTGGCGACCTTTTTAACGTCGTCCACGGTGTCGTTGACGCGGACGAAGAAGTCGACGGTGATATCCGCGCGGATGTTGTCGCGGCAGATCAGGCCTTCCTTGGCGCGGCGGTCGACGCGGACGCGCTTGATGGAGATATCCATCTCTTCGAGCATGTGGGCGAAGAATACTTGCCAAATGCCTGAGAAGGAGACGCGGATGCCTCCGAAACCGGTCCGGACGAGGGCCTGACCTTGCGGGGTTTTGCGGTATATCATCATGATAACTTGGAGTTAGTGGCTAACGGTTGTTTTGTTAATTTAAGTTTAGTGCGCCCGGAAGAGTAGGCCGCCGCTTTGGGTGGGGCTGTACTCCGGGGGAAATTTATCTATGTGGTCGAGGGCGACGTCTTGCAGGACGATGCCCGGTTTGAAATAGCGTTTGGGCACGCGCTCGATGATCGCGTTTTTGAGCGTGGTGATGTCGGCGAGCTCGCTCCAATCATGTTCGCTGGCGGCCGCGCGGATGAGCTGCTCGGCATCGTTGATCATCTCGGGAATGCGTTCATCCAGGTCGAAGAGGGCGTCTGTTTCGAGATAATCAATTGCGGCCAGGACGTCTTTGGGTGTGTCGTTGACGCGGAGCTGCAGCGTGACCTTCAGGTCGAAGAGTTGCTGGTCCTTGGCGATGAGCGGATTGTCCGGCCCGGTGAAAGTGAGTGAGAGATTGGAAATCGTGATATCGACTTTGGAAATTCGCTGTAGGCCGGGAAAGACGAACATGCCGTCGAACGTGACTTTACGGCCTCCGAGGCCAGAGCGGACGAGTGCTTTGCCCGCGAATGCCTTGTGGTATTTCACTTGGCAGCCTCCAATTCAACTAAGTGTGGCTCCTCGTTGGTCTTGGTTACGAGGTAGGTTTTGCCATTTGGGTTTTTGCTGGTGATTTTGGCATAGTCGCCTTTGACCAGCACTTCGGCTTCATTTTCCAGCACGACATTAAAACGGCAGGGCACGCCGTGGTGGTCGAGTTCCACTTGGCCGTATTTATCCGTAACTTCAGCGGTGATGACTACACCGACAGCCCCAATGAAGGTTTCCTTTTGTGAGGTAACGCCAAAGAGCTTGCGGAAAACACGGGCGCAGAAACGCATAAACATGCGTGTAATGTAGAGCGCAATGGCCATTGAGCCAGCCATAATCGCAATGCCAACGCCCCAAACGCTGATGGGGTTGAAGAAGTGGTTCAGGAGCATCATCATGCCCCACATGAGGGTGATGAATACGCTCAGGGCCCACATGAAAGGGGCTTCGCCGTCGCTGAGGGCGTAGGAGAAGCGGCCCATGAGGCCTGCTTCGCTCGGGTCGATGTCGCCATCGCCGTCAAAATCGAAGTCGAAGTCGAAAACGAGGCCGAACAGTCCACCTATTAGCTGAAATGCCCAATAGATCAGAACCAGGCCGAATAGCACGGAAAACGGCAAATTATACCAGCGTATAGCTTCGTCGTAAATCTGCGTTAAGAGTTCCATGGCGGGGATTGAGTTGCTTTTCTAAGTTTTCCTTTGTTTTGTCGAGTATAGTCAACGGGAATACTCCGTTACTATTACATTAATTTCCTTAGTTTATAATCCTCCATTACATGCGCACTACCTGGCATTCCAACGAAACGAAATTTAACCGCTATCTGCTGGCCGGCGATATCGGCGGAACGAATAGTAATCTGGCCCTCGTAGGCGAGAGCGACGGGAAGTTTACGGTACTGGTTGAGTGCGTTTTTCCGAGTGCGGAAATTAATGGCCTGATTGAGCCCATCAAGCAAACGCTCTCCGAGGCAGACAAGCGCCTGAAAGACATAGCCATTCAGCGGTGCTGCATTAGCGGCGCCGGGCCGGTGGCGAAGAACTACTGCAAGCTCTCGAACTTGCGTTGGAATATAGATGGAGACGAAATTGCGGCGGCCATCGGCATTCCGACGATTGTGATCAACGACTTCTTGGCGATCAGCTACGGTGTACCGTTGCTGGACGTCAATAACCCCGAGCAGATCACGCAATTGGCGCACTCTGATGGTAGTCACTCCGAGGGCTCGGGCGAGGTGTCGCTGGTCATTGGCGCGGGCACGGGCCTGGGCGTGGGCTTTGTTATCAACCACGGCGGCAAAATGGTAGCCTATCCGTCCGAAGGTGGCCACGCGAGCTTTGCGAATTTCGATGCTGAAACGAGCGAGTTGAAGCACTACGTGACGCGCAATACCAACTACGCATCCGAGGTGGAGATGCTGGTGTCGGGCCGCGGGTTGACGAATATCTTCAATTTCTACCGCGACGTGCGCAAGGTCACCATGCTTGGCGTCCTAAAGGACATTGACGAAGCGCCGGACAGCGAAAAGCCGGCAATGATCGGCGCCCACGCCGCGAACAACCCGGTCTGCCGCGACGTGCTGCGCTTGTTCATCAAGGTATATGGCCGCATCACGGCCGACTTTGCTACGCTGCTCCTGCCGTCTAACGGTATTTACCTGGCGGGTGGCATCGTGGAGAAAAACGAGAATTTCTTCGTGGATGGTCGGCAGTTCATGTATTACTTCGAGCAGAATTTTCATCCGAACATTCAGGAGATCCTGACGAAGTTCCCAGTCTATATAATCCGTGAATACAGCATCTCGCTCTATGGCGCTGCTAATGCTGCGGTGTTGTTCGATTAGTCCCAAGAGGATCTAGATTACGGTAAATTCATATTAGGTGGTGCAACGTTTGAGAACGTTTTGCGTTTACCCAGATATGATTAAAAACACAAACGTTCGTTTAATTTCAGTGATGAAGCGCGCGTTGCTGGTCTCCGCGATCAGCGGCGCATTTATGGCCTCAGCTTTCGCCCAGCATGGTGACAACAGTCCGGGACTAGCGATGGGCGGGCAGCCAGGTGCCCCTAGAGGCGAGCAGGCTGGTCAGCAAATGCATGCGCCTGCGAATGCCCAGCAGAGGCAACCTCAGGCCGGGCCTTCTCAGCAGGGACAGCCCCAAGCAGGTAAGCAGCAGAGCGGCCCGCATATGGGCAACCCGCAGTCAGAGCCGCAATACGCAGGTAATCAACAACCAGCACAGCCTAAAGCATCGCAGCCCGGACATGGCCAACCGCAGCCGCAGCAGCCTCAGGTTGCTCAGCATCAGCCTGGTCCGCGCTCTCCAGTGATGGTCCCGCCGGGACGGCCTTATGCGCAAGTTCCCCGTGGCGCGATTTCGATTCAGTTCGGTAACGAAAACATCTTTTTCAGCGCCGGCATCTTCTACCAGTGGGCCAATGGTAGCTACATATCGATCAATGCACCGGTTGGCGTTATAGTGCCGACGCTCCCTGCCGGTTGTGAAATGCAGGTCGTCGGTGGATCCAGCTACTATGTGTATAACGGCGTATATTACCGTCGGGCCACTAGTGGCTACGTAGTCGTCGAAACTCCGGTCGTGGTGAACGAACCCGTGTATGCGGAGGCTGCCCCTGCAGCCCCGCAAAACGTGACCGTGTGGATTCAAAACGGCAATGGCTCGCGGACGCCGGTGGTTTTGACGCCGTCAGATGATGGTCAATGGGTTGGCCCGAAGGGTGAATATTATCAGACCTTTCCGACTCAGGATCAGCTTGCCTCGATCTACGGCCTGAAAACCACGCAACAGTCGTAATTTTACCACTGCACTGAGCAGGGCCTTTGGGATTTTTCCGGGCCCTGTTTTCATGTACTGCACAAGTAGATTTCTGCCTGAATGGATCTGCGGGTTGCATTCCGAAAAACTCGATCTAGGGTTGCTCTGTGGATTTCGAACTCCAGTCCGACTATGGCCCACAGGGGGACCAACCGACCGCGATCGAGACGCTGACGCGCTCCTTGCGCGCGGGTAATCAGTTCCAGACCTTGCTGGGGGTAACGGGCTCGGGCAAGACGTTTACGATGGCCAATATCGTGCAGGAACTTCAGCGCCCGACGCTGGTTATCTCGCACAATAAGACGCTGGCGGCGCAGCTCTACTCGGAGTTTAAGAGCTTTTTTCCGAACAACGCCGTCGAGTATTTCGTGAGCTATTACGACTACTATCAGCCGGAGGCCTACGTTCCCTCGACGGATACCTATATCGAGAAAGATTCCAGCATCAATGACGAGATCGAGCGCCTGCGCATTGCGGCCACGAGCTCGCTGATCAGCCGCCGCGATGTGCTGGTGGTAGCGAGTGTGAGTTGCATTTATGGCTTGGGTTCGCCGGAAGATTTCCGCGAAATGATGATCCCGCTGCGTGTCGGTGAAGAATATGGCCGCGACAAGCTACTGGAGCGCTTGGTAGAGAATTTATACGAGCGCAACGACATTCAACTGACACGTGGTAAGTTCCGGGTGCGCGGCGAGGTCGTCGACGTGTTTCCGGCTTACATGGAGAGCGCGATTCGCATCGAGTTCTGGGGTGACGAGATTGAGGCAATCACCGGCCTGGATCCGCTGACTGGCGAGATGGGCGAGCGCATGCAGCACTTTCAGCTCTATCCGGCCAACCAATACATCACGCCGCGTCGCAAGCTGGATACCGCGGTGCAGGCAATTCGCTCGGAAGCGGATGCGCAGGTAGCTAAGTTCGAGCAAGATCGTCGTTTGATCGAAGCGCAGCGCATTAAAATGCGGACCGACTACGATCTGGAGCTCCTCCAGGAAATGGGCTTCTGTAACGGCATCGAGAATTACTCGCGCCACCTTTCGGGGCGCGAAGAAGGGGAGCGCCCCTGGTGCCTGATTGACTTCTTTCCGAAAGACTTTCTGCTGATCATCGACGAAAGCCACGTGACCGTGCCGCAGATCGGCGCGATGTATCATGGCGACCGTTCGCGTAAATCGCGTCTCGTGGACTTTGGTTTCCGCCTGCCGTCGGCGTTGGACAATCGTCCGCTCAAGCCTGATGAATTCTGGGATGTTACGGGGCAGTGTGTGTTCGTTTCAGCGACGCCGGCAAAGCTGGAAATGGAAAAATCAACTGTGGTCGCGCATCAGGTCGTCCGCCCGACGGGCCTACTGGATCCGGTGATGGAAGTGCGGCCGATCAAGGGGCAGGTCGAAGATTTAATTGGCGAGGTCAAAACCGCTATCGAGCAGGAGGAGCGCGTGCTGGTGACGACACTCACCAAGCGCATGAGCGAGGACCTGACCAGCTACCTGCGCGAAGCCAACATTCGCGTGGAGTATTTGCACAGCGACATCGACGCGATTGAGCGCGTGGAGATTCTGCGTAACCTGCGGCGTGGTGATTTCGATGTGCTCGTGGGTGTAAATTTGCTGCGTGAAGGCTTGGACCTGCCCGAAGTTGCCTTGGTGGCGATCCTCGATGCGGACAAGGAAGGCTTCTTGCGCAGTGAAACCAGTCTTGTGCAGACGGCGGGCCGCGCGGCGCGCCACGAGAAGGGCCGCGTGATTCTGTACGCGGATAATATGACCGATTCGCTGAAGCGCACCATTGCGGTCACGGAAGATCGCCGAGAGCGGCAGATCGCGCACAATTTGGAACATGGCATCACGCCGCGTAGCGTCCGTCGCGCCGTGCAGGCGAGCTTGCATCACCAGGAAGCGGCAGAGAATCCGGTGGACTTCAAGGCATCGGGAGGCGATGAGGATGTCGCCGCGGTTTTGGCAGAGCTTGAAGCCGAGATGCTTGAAGCCGCCAACAATTTGGAATTTGAGCGCGCGGCGGTCTTGCGCGACCAGATAGACGCCTTGAAAAATGGGGCGGCCGCAAGCACGACTGGTTCGGACTCGGGCGCGAAAGCCACCCGTCGCCGTAAGCGTGCGAAGAAGGGCAAGAATATGAAGTGGGGCCGCTAGCGCTGTTTTATTCCAGCACTTCGGGCAGGACTTCAATTTGGTAGAACTCAGTGTTGTCACCGGGCGTGAAATCTAGCGTGAAGACGTTGTCCTCTTGCTTGAGCGAGCCAGTTGCTGGCATCCAGTTATCAAGGTTATCGCTTTTCCAAAGGCCAAAGCGGAAGAAGAAATTGCCCTCTGGTTGGCGCTCGATAGTCGGGCTAGGCAGCGCCAGCGACTTCAGTTGGTCGCGCGTGTAGAGCGAGTAGTTGTCGGGATCGTTTTGAACGGCGGCCACCCCGGCGGTGAAGCCGTCTGCGTAGTGATCCGTTGTGGTAATCTTAACTCCGCGTTCCTCGAGTATGTCCAGCAGCGTCATGGTTGCGGAGCCTTCTCGGCTATCATACATGGCGCCGGCAAGATTAAGATTTAGCAGAGAGCCCATGGATCTGAGCGCAGCGAGGTCGACCAGCCCCTGGTTGCGTAGAGACAGGGTGCGCAGGATGCCTAAATCGCTGAAGGCACTGAGGTCAGACAGTGTATTTTCCTGGCCGGGGTAGAGATCGCTATCGTTATCGAGAATAATGCTTCGCAGCGTGCTTATGCCAGACAGTGTGCTGAAGTCAGAGATGGAATTACCGGCTAGATCGACATTGTACAAGGTGCCATCGGTCTGCTCCAACCCGGAGAGATCTTCAATGCCATAGCCTTTGGCCGTGAGTTGTGTTAACTCGCGGCTATGTAAGTCCAGGGATCCATTATTCGAGATCCCCAAGCTATCTCTCAGAGCGCTTTCCAGGCCGGTGTCGATTTCCGGGTCATAGATGCCTGACTGTGGGTTCATAATGGTCGAGCTGAATGGGTGCTCTTCAGCGTCAAAGGCATCAATCGCATACTGCGGGATGCGGTGCCCCACAATGACGAGGCCTTCCAGGAAGGGTAACTGGTCGAACGCCGCGAGGGACGAGATGCCTTGTTGATCCAGCTTGATGTCCCGGAGTGACTTTGCATTGGCAAGTAGGTCGATGTCTTTGAGCGCTGGCGCGGTGTCGAACGGATCATCATAGCGGCCCAGGAGGATGCGGTCTAACTCCTGCAAATTGTAGATGGGAGCGATGCTGCTCACGTAGGCGTTCGACAGTTTGATATCCGTCAAACCTAGCATGAACTCCACGCTAGTCAGGTCGCGAATCGGAAGCGCTTCCTCGAGATTCGTGATCACTTCCAAGCCAGAAAGATGGCTGTCATAGTATTTGCGGCGGAGCACCGGATCGCGAAACAGCTCACTGCAACTTTCCCTTTCTAAGTCATTAAAGACATCGGCACCATAGGATTCCAATTGGCCGACAATAGGAAAATTAGGTGATTGTTGGCTCTTGGAAATGAAATTCTCAGACACATCGAGCGTTTCGAGCTGTGTAAAGCTTTTCAGCGGCGAAAGATCTGAAACGTAGTTGGCCCCGAGATTCAAAAACGTGAGCTTGGTGAGTGACTCAAGTGGCGAGATATCGCGTATTTGATTCCCATCCAGATAGAGGTTTTTGAGTTCGGTGAAGTTCTCAATGCCCTCCAGCGAGGTAATGTTGCGCTCACCTAAATGGGCATAGTTCAAGTCGGCGTCTAATTGGTCGTTACCGCTATCGTAGAATGCTCGATTGAGCGTTGGATGCAGGGCAGCGGCGGGAATTTCGTCTTCTTCAAAAAAGTTTACTTGCACACTGTGTTTGAGGAGGCGGGCATGCCAACTCGGGGACTGACTGCCATACTGGCTGCAATCGAGGTTTCGCAGTGAGGGCATTTCACTGAGCCAACTGAGCTCTTGCGGCAGTTGGCCGATGATGCCTAGGTCTTGGAGGCGTAGGAGATTGCTGATTGGCGACAAATCTTGAATAGGATTTTGACGATCTTCGAAGCCGGCTCTCGGAGAGGAGTTTCCAGATAAATAGAGCTCCCTTAGCTGATCTAGATGAGCTAAGGGGGAGATGTCGCTGATGAAGTTCTCATTCAAGTCCAGGACTTCCAGCTGACTTAAGTATTCAATACCTGAGATTGAGGTGAGTGCGTTTGCCTGGAACTTAGTGATGCCTTGCATATTGTCGAAGGTTACTGGGTAGTTTGGATCGTAGGCATACGCTGCAAGGGAGCAAGCCAGGCGTAGATCCATGAGCAAAGACCAGTCGCGAAGCTCGTCGCCAGACACGATGTTTACTCCACGATTTTCAAGTATGCGTAGCTCGGTAAAGTGAGGGAAGTTGGCAGAATCTCTCACGAAGGTGTATTCCAGCATCAAATTTTCCAGCGTCGGCAAGCTGAGAAACGGCTCCAGATCTGCAATGAGGTTTCCGCTCAACTCAATGTCATATAAGCGTCTACAGCCAGCAAGCGGGGATGCGTCCAGCGGTCCGGATGGCGGCGCTGCCAGTTGACGTGCTTCGAGGTTTGTCAGCTCCCGCAATCCACCCAAGGCGCTTAGGTCTGACACCGGACAATGGCTAATCGTCAGCTCCTGTAAGTTGGGCATCAGTTGAATGAAGCTGAGATCGGTGATACAGCTGTCAGTCAGATCCAAGTTTGCGACGCTGGCTAGCTGGTCATAGTCGATTTTAATATCAAAAAACGGTTCAATGATGTCAGTGACTTGTGGGGGCAAGACTCGGCGCCAGTCTGGATTAGTGGGAGGAGAACCGGTGGCGCTCAGAATCTGAGCAGTCCTGATGGTGTCGCGTTCGAAGTCGCTGCGCGCTTCCTCTAACTGGATTACTTCGCAGACAGGTGTTTCATGGATTTCGAATTGTTCCAGGTATGTCAGGTCGCCTAGGGCTCGAATATCGACCAAGTCAGTTCTGCTTAGATTGAGATGCTCTAGTGAGCTAATTTTAGCGAGTGGCGACGCATCCTGAATCGTGTTCCGCGGCCACTGCTTGCGCTGGTCATTGTTGAACTCAACGGTGCGCAGTTGCGTAAGATTTTGCAGCGGCAATAGATCGTGTATGGCCTGATTCCCTAAAGATATCGCATCCATTCTAAAGGCGAATTGCAGTCCCTCCAAACTCTGGATGATCAGGTTCGGGTTATTCTCATAGTAGTAGAGGCCACTTACATTGGTGAGCTCCGAGAGGGGTAAATCGCTTAATTCATTTGAATTTGGATCATGCATGACGACCGTTAACTCAGGCTGGAAGAAGGTCCACCAGTCAGTGCGTTCATCGAATGCTTGATCGACTGAGATGCCTGCGCCCTCCAATGATATGATACGCGTGTGTGCCGCCGTAACTGGCGCTTCGTAGGCGAATTCTGAATCCTTGTTAAGGCCAGCCAGCTCGCTGGCAGCCGTGCCGTTAAGATTCAACTGAGACAATTTGGGGAAATTGCTCAAGGTTAAGTCGTCGATATTCGCCAGCGGATTGGCGCTCAGGTTTATCTCCTGCAAGTTGGGATTGGGGCCAAGACCTTCAAGGGACGTTATCCGGTTCTCGCTCAGGTCGATTGTATTTAGGCCAACCAGAGCATTCAGATAGCTCAAATCGCTGATTCCGCTTTGAGAGAGAGCCAGTTGCGAAATGTATCGAAGGTCTGAATATTCCCAATCGTTAAAGCCGACATCGGCGAGCAGCGCCCAGCGTAGATTGGGCTGAAAGAGATACAGCGAAGGTTGACGACTGCCACCGGAATTCAAGCCGACGCTGATGCTCCGTTCTTCACACAGAGAAGCCAAGCGGCGTAGTTGATGATAATGCGGGTCGAGTAGCGAATTCTCCTTCGGCATTCCCCAGAGCTCAGAGGCGTAAGTCTGCTCTAAGCGCAGGTTCTGCAGCGGCCAGCGAACGAGCTCAAGCGGAACATCCAGCACAGGTGAATCACGTAGATCAATGTTCTCCAATGCCGGCAGCGAGATAAGTGGGGTCAAGTCGAGCACTTGCCCGTCGTAGCGCATGAATTCAAAGAAGCGATTGGAGATACGCAATTCACGCAGGCTTTTACTGAAGCGCAGCGGCGTCAGATCATGGATGAAGTGCTCCTTGACGGTGAGCGTTTCCAGATTGACCAAATACTGTAGCCCCTCCAGATCCTCAATGATGACTTGAGCCTCTGCTGGGTCGGAGTCGCTCGTGTAGGGGAGGTTCAGATCATAGATGGCAGCCAGCTGATCGTAGCGGATAAACGAAGTCGAAATGTTTGCGGCATCACGGATTGCGCGCATCAACTCCGGGCTGAAATGCAGTTGCCAATCCGGGCGGGCCGAGCGGCCAAACTCATACAAAATAGTGCGTCCGGCAGACTCCAATTGGTAAACCTGGCGCTTCATCTCCTGCGTCAGCGCATTGTCTTCTCTATTATCAATGATTTCCGCAAAGGCGGTGTTATCCAAGTCGACTTGTTGTAGATTCGCTAGGGACAACAGTGGGGTAATATCTGCGACTGGATTATCAGCCAGATTCACGTCTTCAAGAAACTTCAATTGTGCCAGAGGACTGATATCGGTAACGGACTGCGTTGAAATATCCAAAGACTGCAAATGGGCAATGTACTGCAGGCCATCTAGCTTAAACACTATTGGTAGTTCAGGATTATTATCGAACTGCAGCGTGCTTGAACTCAAATTTGCAAGATCCCCAATATGGAGGGATGAAGGGAAATTCAGCGCTTCAGCAAGATGACGGTTCACCGCAGGATCAAAAACCTGCCACCAGTCATCGCGGTGAACGGCACTAAGATTTACACTTGTGCCACGGGCTTCGAGTTCCTGAATCAAGCGTCGTGCTTGAAGGTTGAGGTAGGGGAAGGCCTCTTCTTCCTCCAATAACTCATCGAACAGCGTATCCGAAATCGAAATATATTCCAGATGACGGTTTTCAAGAAAGCTGAAATCCGCAACCGGCGCATTGGATACCTCCAACTCTCGTAAGCGAGGCAAATACTCCAAAGGCGATAAATCTCTGACGGGAACATTGCTGATATAAAGGGCTTCCAGTTTGGTCAGTTTTTCAAAGCCGCTTAGGTCGACAATGGGGACGTGATAGAGGCCCAGAGTGTTTACTTGTTCGTAGTCTTGCTCGTTCAAATGCTCCGGATCGGAGTTGGTTTCATCAGCAACGATGCGGTCAAGCATGGTGCAGTCCAGGACACCTACGACGAAGTTTTCACCTGAGGCGATGTCGCGATACGTCCAGTTTTCAGGTGCAATGGGGTAGCTGTAATCAAAATCTTCCTGGCAGGCAGATCGATCGTATTGGTCGTCGGTATCCAGCGCGACAAAGCTGTCGACAAAGCCGTTGCTAATGACCGATACACCATCAGGCTTGGTGCAGGCGAACCGCTGAGGCCCCCAAGACTTAGTTGCGGTATTACTCATCAGGGCGAGCCCTGCATGGCGATCGTGTGCGATGATAAAATCTTCCACCTGCCCGTCAGTGTAGTCATAGTCCATCTCCTCCGGCATATCTACATCGCCGGCACCGATCAGGTAGCCATTTTCGGTCAGTGCCCAAAGGCTGTTCAGGCCAGCTCTGACCTTTTTAATGGGCGAACCGTTGATTAAGTGCTCAGCGCTGCCTAACTCATCAATGAGCTGTGGTATATACCTGTCATCAGGTGTTAATACGTCAAAATTGTCCTTTTCGCGGAGCAAGATCAGGAAGTTTTCTGATGCATCCAAGTCCTTGATGCCTGATTCGTTCACAATTCCCAAAGCAGCCCATCCCTCGGCGCAGGCATATACTTGGCCATTGTAACGAATGCCAAAGAGCCCGGCTGGATTCGCACGTACTTCAACAACGCCAGTCCAGCGTGAAGGGTGGATACCGGTCCATTCTCCTCTGGTCAGTTTGGCTTCAGTGGATTCCCGGTTGAAGGACGACCAAATGTCGACGGTTCCATCAGCCTTGAGCTGGATCATGTTTGAGCCATATGCCGCGATGCTGATAACCTTGTCGTTTTGCGGGAAACGCTGAAAGGATCCGTAGTCTTCAGTGATTCCAAGGAGGACTGATGTGCCGCTCTGCGGATATCGCTCGGGATTTTTTACGGCAGCAGAGTCGAGCCAATGGCTTTCAATGTAGTCGGCATAACCATCGCCGTCGATATCTTGATAACCTGGAATCGGATCTGACCACAGCGCTGTGGCGCAGAATGTCGTGATCAGTACTAGAAGGCAGCTTTGGGTGAGATGTCGTGTAAAAGCGGAGGGCATGCTAGGAATAAATGGAGAACATCGACTTAGCTGTGAAGCGTAAATAATGTTTTAATAACAAGAACAGCAGGTCAGTAAGTAAGCTTCAATGATGGCGAATGCTTTAATTGTTTCCTTGGCGCGTTTTCGGCTCCTTGCGTAGATGCTTGGGCAGGAACAAGATAAAGCTCTGGGACACGAGCTGGGCTGTAAGGTAAAAGAAGAGCCATTCTTCGATCGGCACGCCAAAGGGCTTTAGTAGAAATCGAGCGATGGGCGATTCGACGCTTCCGGCGAGGATGAAATTTGGGTCAAAGTGCCAGATCTCGAAATGCACCGCCACTATATCCGTGAGGATCAGGTAGGTGCCGAGAATAACCGCAGGCAGGAAAATCGCGCGTCGGTTTGCCCAAAGCAGGCGATGAAAGCCGAGCCATTGCAGGGCGACCACTCCGCCGAGCCAAGCCAATAGGTGGAAGGCGTAGTAGGCATTGTCAGGCAACCAGTCGGCGTATATGTTCACGGGTGCAATCAAATGGCATGGGCGGTAAAGAGCAAGTTTCGCAGCAAAAAATGAATCCCGCCTGTTCAGGCGGGATTCAGTGATGGGGTGAATAAGTTTTCTCTGGAGTTAGCTATTTAGTAGCTTTCTTTTTGAACTTCTTGGGAGGTTCTGAGGCCTCCAATTCACCTGCCAACGACTCTAGGTGCGTGGCGATGAAGTTAGATCGATTGCGATTTTCTGTAGCCGCAAGCCGATCAATTTTATCAACCAGATCCTCGGGGAGGCTGATTGAGATTTGGGTTTTTCCGGGCGCGCGCCCATGAGTTTGTTTTTTAGCCATAATCTTCCTTGCTTATCAAGAATCCTATATCGCTAGGTATTTGAGAGCATTTTGGCAACACATTTAGGAGGATATCTTTGCATCTGCCATGTAGCCGTGATTGCGAAAAAGCATCTTTAAACCTGTTGATGATTATTAAACGACATTTTTAAGTCACTTCTTAACAATATATGCTAAAAATGTTTCATGCAAGACTGCATGAAACATTCTAAGCGAGGAAATATACTGCTTACCTCTAGCTGTAAATCGACAGCAGGGTTTCACCAATTTCTGAAGGCGTTGGAGCAACGGCGATGCCGGCGTCCTTAAGCGCAGCGATCTTCGTTTCTGCGCTGCCACTGGAGCCGGAAACAATGGCACCTGCGTGGCCCATGCGACGTCCGGGAGGTGCGGTCGTGCCTGCAATGAAGGCGGCTACCGGCTTCTTGACGTGCTCCTTGATGTAGGCTGCGGCTTCTTCTTCAGCGCTGCCGCCGATTTCGCCGATCAGGATGATCGCCTCGGTGGCGGGGTCTTCATTGAAGAGCTTGACTGCGTCGATGTGGCTGGTGCCATTGATCGGGTCACCGCCGATGCCGATGCAGGTGCTTTGGCCGTAACCACGAACCGTCAGCTGATACATAGCTTCGTAGGTAAGGGTGCCAGAGCGGCTGACCACGCCAACCTTGCCAGGCTGTGCAATGTAACCGGGCATGATGCCGATGTTGCATTCGCCGGGGGTCATAATGCCCGGGCAGTTAGGGCCGATCAGACGGGTTTTTCCGCCAGTCTTAATCAGCGCATCTTTAACTGCCGTCATATCGCGAACCGGGATGCCTTCGGTGATGCAGATGATCAGCTCGATGCCGGCGTCGATTGCTTCCAGAATACCGTCAGCCGCGAAGGGCGGGGGGACGAAGATCACGGAAGTATTGGCACCTTCTTTTGCCACGGCGTCATGAACGGAGTTGAAGATCGGCAACTTGTCTTCCCACTTGCCACCGCCCTTGCCAGGGGTGACAGCGGCAACATAATTGGTGCCGTAGGCGATGTTGTTGAGGGCATGCTGTGTGCCTGCCTTACCGGTGATGCCTTGTCCGACGACGCGGGTGTTTTTGCCAACGAGGACACTCATGATATTATAAAATTGATGGTTCTAAGGTGTGGTTACGCTTCAGCAACAAGCTTGACGATCTTTTGGGCTGCGTCGGATAGCGAGTCGGCCGGTGTGAGGGCCAGACCGCTGTCGGTGAGGGCTTGCTTGCCTTCGGCGACGGAGTTGCCTTCGAGGCGCACAACGAGTGGCACGGTGATGTCGACGTTCTTGGCTGCTTCGATGATGCCGTCAGCAATCGTCTTGCAGCTCATGATGCCGCCGAAGATGTTGACGAGGATGCCCTTCACGTTCGGATCGCTGAGGATGATCTTGAAGGCTTCGGTAACCTGGTCTGCATTTGCGCCACCGCCTACATCTAGGAAATTTGCCGGATTGCCGCCGAAGTGCTTGATGATGTCCATAGTGGCCATGGCCAGACCTGCACCGTTGACGAGGCAAGCGATGTTGCCGTCGAGCGCGATGTAACTCAGACCGGTGTCGGAAGCCTTAACTTCCTTCGGGTCTTCTTCGCCCAGGTCGCGGAGGGCGACGATTTCCGGGTGGCGGAAGAGGGCGTTGCTGTCGAAATTAACCTTCGCGTCGAGGGCGAGGATGTCGCCTTCGGGCGTGGTGATGAGCGGATTGATCTCCACCATCGAGCAGTCCTTGTCCCAGAACATGTCATAAAGACCAGTGAGGAACTTATCGAGCTGCTTGAGCTGAGCCTTTTCGGTGAGGCCGAGCCCAAACGCGATCTGGCGCTTGTGAAAAGGCATAATGCCGGTCGCTGGGTCAATGATGACGCGGATGATCTTCTCCGGAGTCTCATCAGCGACGGTTTCGATATCCATACCGCCTTCAGTCGAAGCGATAATGACGGGCTTGCTGGTGGCGCGGTCCAGAAGGATCGCTAAGTAGTATTCCTTCTGGATGGCGCTGGCTTCCGTAAAGTAAACGGTCTTTACTTCGCGGCCTTCCGGACCGGTTTGGTGCGTGACCAGCGTATTGCCAAGCATCTTCTTGGCAACGTCGATTGCTTCGGCTCGGGGGAGCACCTTGACGCCGCCCTTGAAACCGTCCGTAAACGTTCCCTTGCCGCGACCGCCGGCGTGGATTTGAGACTTCACCACAACGGTGTCGCCCTCGATTGCGCTCAGCGCGGCTTCAAAATCGGATTCGCTTTGCGCCGCTTTGCCAGCGGGCACTGCGATGCCAAATTCGGTGAACAATTCCTTGGCTTGGTATTCGTGAATATTCATGGGTTTCAGGAAGGAGGCTTAAGTAGCCCATTTGGCCGTCCAGCACATACTTTGGCAACGCTTAATTTTGAGGTTAGGCCTATATTTTCATCCTTAACCAGTCCTATTAGTGCGTTTTTTGATGCCATATTGGCTTAAATTGTCAGCCTGTTCAAAAAATGAATATAATTAATTAAACTAATGCAGCTGCCTGTGATTCACTGATTTCGAGGATGCCTTTTTTGGCTAGCGCGAGCAGTCCATCTAGCTGAGCCTGGGTAAAGGTTGCCTCTTCGCCGGTTCCCTGAACTTCAACAAACTCGCCGATGCTGGTCATCACCACATTGAAATCCACATCCGCGTCGCGGTCTTCGACGTAGGGTAGGTCGAGCACTTCGAGGTCTTGCCAGATGCCCACGCTGACTGCGGCAACGGTGTTGGGCATCGGGTCTTCGGCCAGTACGCCGTCAGCCATGAGGCGCTTAATTGCGAGTTTGGCGGCGACGCATGCACCGCTGATTGAGGCGGTTCGCGTGCCGCCGTCGGCTTGGAGGACGTCGCAGTCGATCCAGAGTGTCATGCCTGGCAGCTTCTTCAGGTCAACCACGGCGCGCATGGAGCGGCCAATGAGGCGCTGAATCTCAACGGTGCGGCCGTCGACCTTGCCCCGGGAGCTGTCGCGCTGCTTGCGGTCGAGGGTGGAGTAGGGGAGCATTGAATATTCCGCGGTAATCCAGCCGCCCTCGACGCCTTGGGCGTTCATCCAGCCGGGGACACGTTTTTCGATCGTGGCGGCGCAAATGACGCGCGTATTGCCAAAGCTGACGAGCACAGAGCCAGTCGCATTTGGCGCGATGCCGGGTTCAAAGGTGATGGGGCGAAGTTGGTCGCAGGTGCGACCGTCCAGGCGAAGGTTTTCTGACATGGATGGAGGAAACAGATTTCAGGAAACGGGATAAAGAAAAAAGGCGTCCTTGTGATTCAAGAACGCCTTAATTTTTTTCAGAAAAATATATCGATTAGTAGGGGATGCCGATGCCAGCGATGATCTGTTGTTCGCGCTTGACGCCGCCTGTGCCAACGGTGTTGTCGTAGGTCAGCTCGTAGGCGATGCTTGCTTCTACCCAGTCTGCCAGCTTGCTGATGAGCGCTGCGGTGAAGCCATACTGGTAGTTCTTGGTGTCACCGGGCTCAACACTGCCATAGGCGGTTTGTTCGAAGCGGACGATTTCGCTAAAGTGGTAAACGTAAGATTCCTTGATCGTGGCTAAGTTATACCATTTTTGGGAAACGCCTTCGGCGTCCTTATATTGGAGCGTGTAGGCTGGGATGATATCCAAGGTCATATCCTCGTTGTTGATGACATGGAAGCCAAGGCCAAGGTCGAGGTCAGCTTGATGGCGAATGTCTTTGACCATGTTCTTCAGGTAGCTAGCGCTGGAGTTGAAGAACATCCACTCGTTGATGTCGTGATCGTAGGTGAACTCTGCGCCGTATTGGTCGAGGTTTTTGTTAACTCCGCCATTGGTCTGAGTTTGGCGACTGTAATCATAGTAAATGTCAAAGGCGTAGTGATGCGGGGCAGCGTTTTTCTTGCCGTTCAGGTCAAAATTGATCGCAGTGGTGTCAGTGTTTGACTCCAAGTAACTGAAGCCAAATGACATCTTGCCTGACCAACCTTCTGGGATGACATTTTCATCAAGCCAACTTTGCGCGTCCTTGATGGATTGGGTGACCATATCGACCTTCTCCTGCTTTTCGGCGGACAGCGGTTCACTTTTGCCCGAGGTCTTGGAGCTGGGGGTGGTTGCGGCATTTGCAACGGCGGCAGCTTCGGCTGCGCTGGGTGCTGCGACCTGCGGAACTTCAACGGTTGCTTGGTCTTCCGGAACGCTCAATTCACCCAGTAGATCTGAGCGAAAGTTAATCGCGCCATTTTCTTGGCTCACGAGGCTGCCGGTAATCCGGTCGCCATTTTTCAATACGAGGGTGTCAGCAGATGCAATGCTGCAAAGCGCAACTGAGGCCAGAATAGTGGAAGTTCTAAGCATACGTTGATCGAAATTGGAGGCATTAGTTTTTATTTCAAGGACTTTTTACAGTGTATTGTGACAGTTATGCTAATCCAGTGTGATGGGTTGAATAATTACTTCCGGTGGCGTCGAAGGGTTGACGTATAGCTTTTGAGGGCCATTAATGCTCGCCTTTCGACCGATACGATTATTGGAGAACATAGATATGGCAGACACAAGCAGCTACGATTTAGTGGTAATTGGCGGCGGACCAGCCGGATATGCCGGTGCGATCCGCGCCGGGCAATTGGGCAAGAAGGTCGCGTGCGTAGAAATGGAGCGCGCAGGCGGCACTTGTCTTAACTGGGGCTGCATCCCCTCCAAAGCCCTGCTGAAAAGCGCTGAGCTCTACCAGAAGATGCTCCACGCCGATGATTTCGGCTTCACCGTTGGCAAAATCGATGTCGATTTCCCTAAGGTGGTCGAGCGCTCCCGCGGTGTCGCGGATAAGATGGCAAAGGGCATCGAATTCCTCTTTAAGAAGAACAAGGTCGACTACATTGTTGGCCAAGCGCAGATCAATGTGCCTGGCATGGTCGAGCTAATCTCGGGTGACCGCAAGGGCGAGTTCTTGTCTGCGAAAAACATCCTTATCGCCACGGGCTGCCGCGCCCGCATGCTACCCGGTCTCGAAAAGGACGGTAAGCAGGTGATGACCGCCCGCGAAATCCTCGACCGCCGCGATTTGCCCAAGAGCTGTGTCGTTCTCGGCGCCGGCGCGATCGGCATGGAGTTTGCCTACTTCCTGAACGCCTTTGGCTGCGAAGTGACCGTCGTTGAGATGATGGACCGTGTGCTGCCAGTTGAAGACGACGACGTCTCGAAGTTCGTCGAAAAGGAATTCAAGAAACAGGGCCTCAAGGTTCTGCTCGGCACGAAGGCCGAGAACATCGAAGTCAAGGAGGGCAAGGTCACGCTCAATGCCGTTAAGGGTGACAAGACCGAGAAGCTCGAAGCTGAGTCACTGCTGGTCGCTATCGGCGTTCAAGCGAATACCGACAAGCTGCTTTCCAGTCGTGTGAAGCTCGAGATGTTTAAGAATTACATCAAGGTAGACGAGCACTACCGCACGAGCGTCAAGGGCATCTATGCTGCTGGCGATATCATTGGGCCGCCCTGGTTGGCTCACGTGGCTACCTACGAAGCCGTACAGGCTGTCAATGGTATGTTTGGCCACGGTGAGCCGCGTCCTTACGAGCGTTTCCCTGGCTGCACCTACTGCCAGCCGCAAGTTGCCAGCATCGGCATGACAGAGCGCGACGTGAAGGCCAAGGGAATCAAATACAAGGTCGGCAAGTTCCCGTTCACCGCATCTGGCAAGGCTGTAGCCGCTATGGAGTCCGATGGCTTCGTGAAGCTGATTGTTTCCGAGCCGGAAGGCGAGCTGCTGGGCGCGCACATCACCGGTGCCGAAGCAACTGAGCTCATCGCAGAATACGCGCTGGGCATGGAGTTGGAAGCGACTTGGGAAGAAATCCACGGCACGATCCACGCGCACCCGACGCTTTCGGAAGCGCTCATGGAAGCCGCAGCGGCCACCCACAACGAAGCGATTCACATTTAAGGAAAAAGGAGAAAGGAAAAAGATTAAAGGGGGCATTCAGAACTTACCAAGTTGCCTCTTAGCTTTTTCCTTTTTCCTTTAATCTTTTTCCTTACCAGCCATGCGTTTAATCGTTATCCGCCACGGCGAGACTGAGTGGAACATTCAGCATCGCTATCAGGGGCAACAGGATTCACCGTTAACCGAGAAGGGCCGTCGCCAGGCTGACGCCATTGGCGAACGTTTGAAGAGCTTCAAGTTCGACCGCATCATCTCCAGCGACCTCGGGCGAGCGGTGGATACTTGCCGCGCCATTGCTCAGTATCATCCGGATACGCTCTGGGAGCAGAACGCGGGGCTACGCGAGCGAAACTTCGGCATCCTCGCGGGTTACACCCGAGCGGAAGCGGCGGTTAAGTTTCCCCGTGAAGAGGAGGGCTACCTCCACGGTGGCGTCGATTACGTGATTCCAGAAGGTGAAAGTTTGCGCGATGTCTTTCACCGCGCTGGCAACACGTTCGACTCCATTGCCAAGTGCTTTGACGGACAAACCGTCTGTGTGGTCACGCATGGCGGCATCCTTGGCATGTTTCTGCGCCACGCCATCGGCATCCCCTGCGAGAGTACGCGTGCCTACAAATTCGTTAACGCCGCCTTCAATGAGTTTTTCTTCGAAGATGGTCGTTGGCTGCTCCATACTTGGGGGGACATTTCGCACCTGGCGCAGATCGGCGCGATCGACGATTTGTAATCACTTCGGAAGTCCTGCTTATTTTAGAAACTGCCCGCTTGACTTCGAGGCTCCGAATCTCACATTTTTTCCTTTTATGGCTGATATCAATGACAAGTGGCCGGAGAACGTTACCGGTAAATTTTATGTGGACGAGCAGTGCATCGATTGTGATCTCTGCCGTGAAACCGCGCCTGACTACTTTGCGCGCAGCGACGATGGTGGCTATTCTTATGTCGTCAAGCAGCCGCAAGCTCAGGACGACATCGACCTATGCATGGAGGCGCTTGAAGGCTGCCCGGTCGAAGCCATTGGCGACGACGGCGACGAGTAATCCTCATCGTCAGCTGATTGGGCCTCCATACGGAGCCGCGGTCACATCCAGCTCATAATTTACTTTATACGGCGCCGGAGGTAACTCCGGCGTTTTCCATTGTACGCATTCGCGACCGTCAAATATTGTAACGTGTCTTAACTTGCTGACCTCGGTGGCGGTGGTGCAACAAATCGTCTGTAAATCGTAAGTAGTGGTCTGAATACGCGGTTCCCTCCCAGGGAAGGAAGTGTTTCGCTTGGCATTGAGCGGCATCGGGCTACCGTTGAAAACTGAGGGTGCTAAAACAAAAACCAGCACCAACGATGACCAAACACCACGAGCACGATACCCTGAGCACCGAAGCTATCAATCTCCTTTGGGAAAGCGAGGTTTGAAGCTGGATGGTTGGTGTGAGAGCTTTATCTCTAGCTTCTTCGCTCCGCGCTATCCCGTCTTTGACGATGAACCTTTTTTGCGGGCCGCAGACGTCAGTTGAATGGGGGTATGAAAAAACCCGGCGCTTGCACGCCGGGTTGGTAAATAGATGACGGGAGCACTCTACTTGGACAATTCGTCCAAGGTTGGAAGATCGTCTCCGAGTTGTATGTCCCACTCGTCGATTTCGTCGCCGCCGACGGAAGGGCCAGTCTTGCTGGAATTCTCGAGAATGTAGGTGTTGAGTTCCTTATCGAGAATGTTTTCCGCCCAGTAACCGTTCTGCAACTCATAGTCGTCCGGTTCGTACCCATACTTTTCGAGGGTAGCCAGAATGACGGAGGAGTCCGGAGTGCCGCCGTGGTCTGTGATGAGGCCTTTCTCACGGTGGATGCGCACACACTCGTGAATGATGAAGGGCGGCAGTTTTTCCTGGTAGCTTGGATGTACCTTGTGGCTGCCGGCCCACTTTGCCCATGCGTCGCGGTCGATCGAGCGCTGGGTCTGAGTCAGCGCTTCGTAATAATAGACGCGGCGCTTGGAAAGCTTGGTGACGAGCGCGATGAGCGACATGCCGTCTTGTTCGATCTCCAGCCAGTCGAGCGGGCGTGGTTTTTCGATCGGGTCGCGAGAGCGGGAAATGTCTTCAGGCGCTTCAAGGAATTGAACGCCGAGCGCGCGCGAGAACTTCACGGTTGTTTCACCATCCTTCTGGAGGGTGACTTTACCTTTATTGATTAGGTCTTCATGAAATTTCCGCGCATCTTCTGGGGATTCTGCCCAGATGTAATTGGTGATGCGGGTAACAACCTTGAATTTTCTCATATCTAATTCCTGTAGAGATTATTGTGAATAATGCCTGATAATATATGGGTTTTGCAGACGTCTTAATGCGCTTATTTCGTGAACATTAAGTAGGCCAAATGGTAAATTCAACCCTAAATTGGCTGATTCACTTGCATAAATGCTTCCAGCAAGTGTGTGGGCTACGAGCATTAATTTAACCAATCAATCACGCAGTGGAGGAAAACGCGTAAATTTCACCTAAAAAAGAACATCTGAAATGTTACACGAAAGCTGCGGCTTGACTTGGTCTGGAATGTGTCGATAAGAGCTTCCTGCATGAGCGCATTGTCGTGCTGGAGGATATCTAGCATTTTGACGGTGAAAAGCTTGCATTCAACGTCACTAGCTATTTCGATTGCGAATCACCCGTTAACTCCTCTCTTTTTCTATGCCACGTAAAATCTGTTTCCTAAATTATAAAGGCGGCGTGGGCAAAACCTCGCTCATCGTCAACACTGCCGCCTGTTTGGCGCACAAGGGTAAACGCGTGCTCCTGTTTGACTTCGATACGCAGTCAAACGCCAGTATATGGCTGATGCGCCTTGATCGTTGGAATAAGCTGAATATCAACGGTTCCGGTTCCGTGTATTCTGTTTTTGATCCCGGTCAGTCTACCATTAAAGATATTGTGGTTAAGGACGTTGTGCAGAGCAAAACTGGTGAGAAGGTATTGCCTGGTTTGGACATCGTTCCGACGACGTTTAACCTCGTTGATCTTGAAAATGAGTACAAGGGCGATCCACAGATGCCTCACTACAAGCTGATCCACGATCAGCTAACTGAGATTGAAGACGATTACGATTACGTCGTTTTTGACTGCCCGCCAAATATCCTCAACGCATCACAATGCGGGGTGTTTACCAGCTCAGAAATCTACGTTCCATCTAATCCTGATGCCCTCAGTTTGATTGGCTTCACGCTGCTAGTAGAAAAATTACTACTTTTTCACAAGCGTGCTGCGAGCTTCCGCACATCAGGTATGGCACCGCCAGCAGCCGTTCGCGGGATCATCTTCAACTCGATCAAGGCAAATGTGGACATTGAAGTTCCAAAAATGCGTATGCAATTGCGCATGAACCAGTTCCGCAACCAGCGCCGTGTTTCTCAAGATGCTAAGATTTTTGAATCTATGATCCGTGACGCCACGGTTGTTCGCCGTGCGGTGACTCTTGGTCTGCCGGTTAGCCTTGTGGGGCAGGCCGCTCAGGAGGAGGATAGCGTGGTGAAGGACTATGCACGACTCGCCGCAGAGATTGACCGTCACGCAATTTCTTGGTAGTCGGTTGCAAAGTTTATTTTAGACGGGATATTTAGGAGAACATGTCTGAGGAATCGCCAACGCTTCGTTATAACAAAGATGACTGGGATGAAATTCGTTTAGCCTTCGCCACTTCGCTGATGGTTGACACGAATTTGCTAAGTCTGTCGCAGAATTTGGAAATTGAGGAGTGGCCGATCAAGGGCTCCGGCGAAACACCCTCCAAGTACATTGATTTTACGTGGGAGGAGCTTCAAGAATTGCCTGGCTTGGCTGATATGCCAGAGCGCATCGATCTGCTCATTCATATTCTGCGTGAAACACAGGCCTTTGATGATCCTTTTGGTGACATGGTCGCGACCGTTGATGCCCACGCGAGTGTTGACCGCACGCTTGAAAAGAACATTAACCGCCTCAAGATCCCGCAGGATTTTCCGATGGCGCTCAGCGGCTTGTCAGCTGACACGCTTTCTTTCTGTCAAAACGAAGACATCAAGACCCTGAAAGATTTCGGTCATTTCGCGCAGAATATGGCGCAAAACATTGTTATAGGGGGCGATTTCCGCGCCTTACTCAATGCCCTAACTCAAGAAGACCAGCAAACGTTGGCAAAATACATTCCTTTCCGTCCCGGCAGTTTCGGGCTGCATTTGCCGGAGTGTATTGGCCTGCTGTTAAACCAATTGAGCGATGTTGAGAAATGTTCGCTGCTCAAGCGCTTTAGTTACGGTAAGTTGAGTGAGTTACAGGAGTCTAAGGCGCGTCTGAGCAAGGAGCAAATATCTCAATTAGAAGACATTCTGCAAACTAAGCTAAAGGAAATTTGCGACTATTTTCCAGAGCAATACAAGCAGCTTGCGATTGATATCAAAGGCGGCAAAACCTTGGAGCGTGTATTCATGGTTGTGGATGAGCCGGAGCGAGAATGTATTTGCGCTCAGATTACTGCCCGCTATCTCAAGGAAAATGCCGTGGCGGATTTACCTGAGTCGGCTTCTGGCAAGAAACCCGGGTTTTTTGCCCGTCTCTTTGGTCGTAAATGAATGGGCCGCGAGGCATGACTGCACCTAAACCACCGCAGAAGAAAAGAGTTATCAGCTTACGGCCTAAGATTCAGCAGGCCGCTGAGGCTTCGCTGAAGTCCAAGGAAACGATCGACCTTATCATGCGTCGAACTCGCGCGCCGTTTAATGATCGTGATCAGATGGCGAGTGCTGAGATTGATACACTGGAAAAGAGCCTGCGAAAGCTCGAAGCGGATCTATTGGAACGTGAGCGCAACGCGGCGGAGTATGAAGCGAAGTTAGCTGAGCGAGAACGTGATATCTGGGAGGGCGAAGCATTGCTTAAGGTGAAGCAGGAAATGCTTGCCGCCAAAATGAGCGAGTTTCAAAAGGCCAAGGCTGAAGCGGGTTCGGAAGAAGCCAGTGGTGGAACCGCGATGTCTGATGAGGAACGCCAAGCGTTGGAGCACCTCCGTGAAACGTTGGAGCAGCGAGAGCAAGCCTTGCAGGAAGCCAAAGACCAGCTGAAGGAGCGCGAAGCTTTCGTTGAGGAATCCGAAGCGGCTCTGTTTGAAAAGATGATGGAACAGCAAGAAACCGAAACTGAGCTTGAGCAGCGCATGGAAGAACTCCGTTCGCTCGAAGCAAAGTTGAAAAATTCTTAAGCCCAAAATATTTGTAGGGCGATGTTGGCCTGCTGGTTATTATTTGAATTTGACCACAGAAAAAGCGCAGGGCTTGTTGCCACTGCGCTTTTGTCATGTTTAATCGTGAATTTACGTGCTGCGTAAATTTCTCTATCTAATACCTTTCCTCGGTTAAAATGAGATAATAAGCGCGATATTTGATTCAGTGTCTTTGTGAGGAAACGACATTTAGGCAACGATATAGACCGTGAGCGTATTATGGCTCTGTTGAAGACAGAGGCAACGGGATGACGAACCAGCGCTTGGGCATGCGCTTCTGCAAAAGCTTCATGAAACTTTATAACTATCAATTTAAGAGAGATGCGGTATGACGTGCAAATTGTGGTGGTCATTCAACATCGAAGAGCAACTGGATGTCAGCACGAGCAAGTAAGCAAATCGCTTGTAGGCAGCAGCTACTTCCAACAATCCCGCAAAAAACTGGAGATCAAGGAATAGGCTTTTGCCGTCTATGTCACGGCGCGCTGCCTATGGATGCAACGGCTCGTTGCCACTGGTGAAACGGCCATTGTGAAGGAAGAGGCCGCGGTCGGTTCGTTTGGCGAATTCCGGGTTGTGCGTTACGAGGATCAGGCTCGTGTTCTCTTCGGCGCAAAGTGTGAGGAGGAGGTCCATGATGTGCTCGCCGGTGCGCTCGTCGAGGTTGCCCGTGGGCTCGTCGGCGAGGATGAGCGGGGGCTGATTCATCAGTGCGCGGGCCACGGCGACGCGCTGCTTTTCGCCGCCGGAAAGCTTGGTGGGGACTTGCTTGGCGCGCTCGGCGAGGCCCACGCGTTCGAGCAGGGCTTCGGCGCGGGCGCGGTCTTCGCTGCGGACCTTGTCAATGAGGCGGCGTGCGAGGAGCACGTTCTCAATCGCGCTCAGCTCGGGCATCAAATAATACGCCTGAAAGACAAAGCCCATGAAGGTTGCGCGTTTGCGGGCGCGCCAATCGGCGGACTTTTTCAAGGCGTCTTCACCGGCCCAAAAGAGCTCCCCGCTGTCGGGATTTTCGAGGACGGAAAGCAGGTAGAGCAGGGTGGTTTTGCCGGCGCCAGACTCCCCGCGAATGGAAAGCGATTCGCCGTAGGCCAGGGAGACGTTGGCTTCGTCGAGGACCTGGATGGGGCGGGTCGGCGTTTGGAATGTTTTGCTGAGGCCGCGGGCCTCGAGGATGGCGGATGGTTCACTCATGGTCTTATTCCGCACGAATGGCGTCCGAGGGTTTCATGCGGGCGGCACGCCACGCGGGATAGAGGCCAGCCAGCGCGCCGACGACAAGGCAGAACAGGTAAATCAGCACGAAGTCCGTTACCTGATAAGCGACGGGCAAGTCGGTGATTGGTAGCGGGTAATGCTCCTGAAACGCGTTTCCTTTTCCAGTGGCATAGAGCATGAGTTTGATCAGGAATGTGCGCGAGAAAATCAGCGCAAAACCAAATAAAGTACCCACAATGCAGCCCATCATGCTGACGAGTACGCCGTCCAAACAGAAGATCGCGGCGAGCTGGCGGGAGCGTCCGCCCATCGCGTGGAGGAGGCCAATCTCGCGCGTCTTTTGGAGCGCGGTTACGATCAAAATCGCGCCAATGCAGAACCCGGCAATGATCAGGATCACGAACAGCAGGAAGAGCATGATCGTCTTCTCAAACTGCAGGAGGAACAGCAGGTTTTCGTTGGCCTCCATCCAGCTGAGGGACTGATAACCCTCGCCAAGATCCTGCTCCAACTGGCGGGTGAATTCGAAGACGTTGTCGGGATCCTCAATCAGCAGCATGACGCCGTGAATGCCGTCACCGAGGCCATAAAGCTCCTGCATGGTGCGGCGGGTGACGATGATGGTGTTGTTGTCCACCTCGTTAAAGCCCGATGCAAAAATGCCGCACACTTCAAGCTCCATTGGCAGCGGAATTTCGTCGCGCTTGATCTGCTGGAGCATGAGCGGGGAGTAGAGGTTGACCTCGTCTCCGACGCTGGCCTTGAGTTGGTGCGCGACCCCGATGCTGATGATGACCTTCTGGTCGTTGAAATCGTCGATACTGCCGATGTCCAAATAATCCTCCAGCGGGATCACCTGGTTCTCTTCCCAGGGGTTGAGCCCGGTGATTTTCGGGAACGACGGCCGGTTCTCATACTGCATCATCAGCACGCCGTTGGTGTAGGGCGTGGCGGCGGTGACGCCGGGGTAATTTTGCAGGGTCTCCAGCAGCGCCTCGTAATCATATATGATGCTGCCGGTAAACACGTGGGCGTGGCCGAAGGTTTCCTCGACCTTGCTGCGGATGCGGTCGCCGAGGCCGTTCATCACGCTGGCGAAGACGATCAAAATCGCCACCCCGAGCGCGACGCCGGTGATGGATATCCACGCGAAAAACGATGCCGCCCTTCCGGTCGGAAACAGTTGTTTAATCGCTAGATACAAATACCAGGGCATCGTGGAAAGAAGCAGTGAGACAATGAACGACACCCAATGCAAGCCAGTGTGCCCACGAATCCCAATTTTTCCGCCCAGAGGGGGAGAAAGGGGGGGAGGGATTCTGCGAGGAATGCGACTATCAACAGCACTAGGCGGAAAAGGTGAAATAGCGCCAGATAGCGTACGGCTAGGTAATATAAGGGATCAGAGGTATTTCAAAAAAAGGCCGCCGATCGGCGATCATCCCAGATGCAGAATAAATGAAAAGGGTCGAGGTCGACCACAGGAACGCATTTAGAAAAAAGGGTCGTGATCGTCGATCGTGCAGGAAAATCAACTTTCGGCCGTTGAGACGCCGTTGGCGAGGAAGGCGGTCAGGGCTTCGGTGATTAGAACCTGGACGCGGCCGGGCTGCCAATCGGTGTAGAAGGTCCGCAGTTTTGCTTCCAGGTCTTCCGGTGACTCGCTTTCGCGAATCAACTGCCGAACCGGTGCAAGGCTACCGCGGAACACCTGCGAGAGGTCCGCAGTTGTGTTGCGGATGATGGCGTCTTCCGGATCCTCGGGCGATTGTGCGGCGAGCGCGCGAAGCTTGGGCCCCACGATTTCGGCATTTGCCATCAGAGAACGAAAATCACGATCTTCCTCGGCTTGCTGATTTTCTTTTAGCGCTTTCTCGCTAAGTGCCTGCTGCTGTTGCTCGGCTGGCTGTGCCGACTGAAGCGCCGCTGGTTGCGGTTTGCGCTCCAGAGTGAGACCGATGCGCTTGGAGAGGACTGGAAGGCTTTCGTCGGCGACGTGGATCCCGGCGTTGCTGAGCGAAGTCAGGATGTCGGAGAGTGCTTTACTCTCTTCGATCGACTCCGAGCCCCAGGCCAAGGTCGGGACGTCGCCCTTCTTGCCATTGATGAGCAGGAACTGCCGGAAGAGTTGGTCGCGGAGCGTGGAGCCGAGGAGCAGGCCATCAAACTGGCGAATGTCCTGGCGGACGCTCTCCTGCTGCTTGGAGACGCCCGAGCCGAGGCCGGTCGACTGTGCTTCCGCGGAAAGGGTCTGGCCAAGGATGAGTTTCGACTTCTCGCGCTGGCAGATGGAGTAAAATTTCTCGTAGGCGTCGCCGGCATCGGCGCGGCCGGCTTCGAGTAGCTCGACTTCGGTCTCCTTCGTGACGACGAGGCCGCCGAGTTTTTTGGCCCACTGGAAAGCCAGCTGTAGGACGGAGCGGCCGGCGTCGTCGTTGCGGTCGAACTTGCCCACGGGGAACGGCGTGCCGTATTTGTCCAGGAAGTTGGCCCACCAGGTGCGATCCATTGCCGAGAGCAACCACCAGAAAACCAGCGATCGCATCGGGCCGCCCCAATAATCCGGCAAGGAAAGGATGTGCCCGCGGTGAACGATGTAGCGATTTGGATCCGGCTCGTGGTAGGTTTGTAGCGTGGCCTTCGTTTCCGGATCCACATTGCGGATCATCATTCGGCCGGTGGTATAATCCAGGAGCTGATGCGGCACGGGAACCAGTTCGGCGAGCTCGTAACGCAGACCGGGCTTGGAGGATGGACGGTAAACCTTCTCCAGGACGGCGACCGGCCAAAGGGTCGAGTCGAGCAAGTGGGCCAAGGCGTGAGGCCACGCGGTGAGGCATTGGATTTGGTCTTCAACGAGCTCGGCGGCCTCTTCGTCGGCAGATTCGCCGTCGTCGATCGGCTGGACGGAAAGCGCGTCGCCAATGATCGCGAGCTTTCGCTTGGCAAACTCGGCTTGCAGGTGGCTGTCGCTGGCGAGGATGTCGCGGTAGAGCGCGAAAAGGTCGCTGACTTGGCCGTGCTCGGCGGATTCCAGAATCGCGTGGAGGCGATCGACGTCGAGATCCTCGGCCGTGGAGCGCGGTTCATCGCCCAGGCGGCGCCAGCGTGGCGTGGCGGCGGTGGTTGGGATGGTTTTTTCCGGAATCTTGCCGGAGACAAGAACACGGAAGCGGCTGCTTAAAGAAAGTTTGCTCATCGTTGGTACATGCTGATTTTTCGGCGGATTTTGCGCAGAAGTGGGTTCTTGATGCCCGGGCGTTGGCCGCCCTGGTGGAGATCGCCATGGCCGGCGGGCGCTGCGGCCGCGCTGACGGGGCCGCCTTTGCCGCGGAGGGCATGGATGGAAAGCTTGATGGCGTCGAAGACGTCGCCGTGCTCGCCGTTTTCGCCGAGCTCGCAATCGAAGGTGCCCTTGTCCTGGATAACGCGGCGCAGGTCGTCTTTGATCCACTGCTCGTTGGGTAGCGCGATGTAGCCATCGTCGAAGGTTTCGATCATCAGGTTGCCCAGGTAGCTTTTGTAAGACATCGACTGGCCTAGGTATTCGATCGACTCGCTGTTGACGACTGGCTCGACGATGACGCTGCCAGCGAGCGACGTTTTCAGACTGGCCGCAAAGAAACGTTCGTTGGTGGCGTCGACGCAGAGCTTGCCGAGCTTCAGCCCGTGGGGAAGCGACAGCGCCGGCTCGATGATCTTCTTGAGGATGTCGGGATTGCCAGTTTTCAGGCGGACGATCACGCGGACGAAATACATGTGCCCGCATCCTCGCCGGCCTGATCCTCCGCCGCCACCTGTCGAAGTCCGCCTTGGCCTACAGCGCCTATCCGCTGCTGGAGCCCGCCGTCGCCGAGGCCCGCCAACGCCAGCTCAACGCCCTGCGCCAGAGCGCCGACTCCGCAGTCCACTCAGTGGACTACGGTAAAACCGCCGAGGAAATCGCGGCCTCGCTCGGCGTGTCCCGCTCCCTGTTTTTCTACGCCCAGCAGATCCACAACGAGATCGCGAAAGACCCCGATCTGCGCCCCGACATCGAGGAGGCGATCTTCATCGAAGGCAGCGGCCTGGGCGCGGTGATCGCAGGCCTCGCCGGCCGCAAAGCAACCAAGGGCAAAGAGCGCCCCACGAGCCGCCAGCTCGATCTCTTCATCAGCGGCTGGGCCTCAGTCGCCAAGCTGGAACGACTTCGACGAAGTCGAACGCAAGGAAGCCGTGAAGCAAGTCACTGGTCTGCTGGCGGAGCTTCCGGATGAGCTGAAGTCGGAGCTGAACCTGAGTCTTCCGGCTTAAAAGCGAAATCATAACTTACAGTAGTAAACAAATAACACGTCGCAAGTAGGCTACCCAGCGACCCACCAATGCACATTCCTAGTATGGCCCTAATTGCTAAACCGATGTTTCCCATGTCATTCAGTTGTTCCATATTCAATCCCAGAAGAATTGAGCTTGTAGGCAGGATAAAAAGCAGCGCGAAACGCTTCAAACGATCACACATCAACTGCCGTTCATACTTCTTTCGGGCTGTTAAAAATGATTCTCTGATTGAGGCAACATTTAGCCACGGTGCAATTGCTTCGTTAGCTGCCTTATTGCGTTTGTCTAGTGCGTATAGATATGTGATTAGCAGCGGCCTTTTATCGCTAGGGCTAGCCAAATTCAGCTTCGGAACGGCTTCACGAGTAGCGTCAATTTCCATCTGCTTAGCCTTCAAAGTCCCATTCCTAGCAATCATGGCGGTTAATACGGCAAACCCACCAGTGATAATGGTTCCGGCTACGATACCTACCCATGTTGGAATGTCCTTAATAATTTCCCATGCCGTCATGCTGCCATCCAACCCTTTTTTTTGTGGGGCGGCAATTACAAACAGCGAGGTCTTGCGATGAGTAGCCTTGCGCCAGACAAGCCCCGCGCCGCAGGCGCCTCTGGATGCAACGGCACGTTGCCGGTGCCGTTGCCGCCGCTGGGGGAGTGGATCGACATCACGGCGGAAGAGGCTTTGGCGATCTGCCGGCGTCGTGGCGTCAACGTCGTCACGGTCGAGCTCCGGATCGGCGAGGTGAGTTTCCACGTCACCAAAGACAGCTTCGCCGTCCACTGCGGCTTTCATGCAAATCAACTGCAGAGCCTCCGCTGCGTGGTGATCTTCTCTGACTTTTTCGGCCTCGACGCCCGCCTACGGGTCACGAGTCCCGAGCTAACCCACAACCACGGATAGAACATGAGCAAAGGAACCAACAAGAACAACGGCCGCGCGCCTGGTAAGACACAAATCTCGATCAGCCTCCCCCAGGAGCTCATCGATCGCATTGACGCAGCAGCGGCGGCGGAAAACCGCAACCGCTCCAACTTCATTGCTACGGCACTCGACAACAGCGTGCCCGCCAAACAATGAGCGAAGATCCGCACATTACGCTATCAGCATGCAACCGTCGCGGTCACTACACCGCGGCGGTCCGCCTGCGTAGCGGCGATTCGATCGCCATTACCGGCCCGCAGCCAAACCGCATCCTGGCCGGCCTACGGATGCTCGCCAGCCACGTCGGCCGCAATCGCGAAGGCCTGGAGCAACCATCGCCGGCAGTAAAACGAAAGCAGTCCTACGGTCGTCTGGAAATTGAAGGGAAAGACAATGCCTAGGAGCCAACTCTTTGTCCGCACCCGCAACGATGGTTGCACCTGGTATGCGATCGGCGTCGGCGCTCAGTACAGCATCAGCTGCACCTGGGCTCGCGATGCCGATCACGTCGCCGAGTTGTTGAAGGAAAAGTTTTTCAGCGACAAGGCCACCGTCCGCCGCGCCAAGAACCCGTTTGCCTGGACTGCCGAGAACAAGACCTTGCTGGCGAATCTCAACAAGACGCCGGAAACCGAGATCCCCGAAGGCACGCGCAAACCCGAAACCGTAACCCACGTAATCGAATACTAATGACTCCCGAAGACCGCGCCCTCATCGAAGCCCAACGTCGCCGCGACCTGGTCGTGACCTTGCTCAATCTGACCAACGAGCAGGGCCACAGCCAGAACCGCGCGGCTGCGTTGCTGGGCGAGAGCGCGGCCACGCTGAGCCGCTACCGTCGCGCCTATGAGCAGGAAGGCCTCGACGGCCTGATCCCGCGGCACTTCCAGAAAGGCCGCAAACCGCTCGCCGAACTGACGCCGGCGCAGCAGCAGCGCGTCCAGGAAATCGTGCTCAAGAGCGACCCCAATCCAGGCAAGCGCGTCAGCGTTAGCTTCGCGCTCCGGATCTTCGCCCATAGCGAGGACTGCCCCGACGAGGTCCGCGAAGTCATTTTGAAAACCCGCAAAAGTAAGCACACCATCACGCCCACGCTCAAGCGCCAGGCCCGCGTCACCGTCGAGTCCAAGCGCCTGCACCGTGGTCCGAAAACGTTCGACCTCGCCGGCTACAGCCAGCCGCGCGACCTCACCTACATCGACGCCACAGGCGCCGAGAAGCCCATCGTCCCAGGCGTCTGCTTTGAGGCCGACGACATGCACCTCAACGAGCCGTTTTGGATCGACTGGCCCGACTCGGCCGACCCCTGCGCCGCGCGTCACGGCGTCCGCGCTTTCCGCGCCCAGCTCATCCCGTGGATCGATATCGGCAGCGCCCGCTTCGTGGCTTACTCGCTGGTGCTGCGCTACAGCGACGCCTACCGTGCCAAGGATATCCGCTGGGCGATCAACCAGGTATTCCACAGCGTGGGCGTGCCCGAGGTGCTCCGCTTTGAGCATGGCGCCTGGGAGGCCAAAGACGTCGAGGAGATCGGGGCCGACTCCCGCCTTTGCCGGATCACCCACGCCCAAACCTCCAAGGGCAAGTTTATCGAAAACCGCCTCAACCACCTGCAGAAGGCGCTCGCCCTGGACGGCGTCCACCTCGGCCGCAAGCGTGGCGAATTTGAGGAAGCCAACAAGCTGTGGCTGGTCTGCCGCGACGGCCGCAAGGATCCGCGCCAACACTTCTGCAGCTTGGCCGAAGTCACCAGCCGCATCGACGCTGCGCTGGCCTTCTGCAACAACGACCCGCTGGAAGGCGATGTTTACAACGCGGCCCGCGCCCGCGAGCTCTACGGCCTCGACGTCTGGAACCCCGACGACATCTGGCATCGCCACGTCGGCCAGCACCCGCTCCGCCAGCCCACGCTGGAAGAGTCCTGGCGCGTCCAGCCGGAGATCCGCGTCGTCTCCGTCAGCGGTGGCCTGGTGTCGATTCGCTGCGAGGAGTTTGGCGCGCGTTACTGGTTCTTCCATGAAGAGCTGGCCCGCCTCGGCACCGGCTGGAAGGTCAAGGTCGCCTTCGATCCCGCCGACCCCGAGCGCGGCGCCGCCCTGATCAACGCCGAGCCCCGCGATGGCGCCCGCAACCGCCTCGGCTTGCGCGAAGGTGAGTTCATCGGCATCGCTGAGCCGGTGGACAACGTCCCGCAGTTTTCGCTCGCCGATCGCCGCAACGCAGAATCCCGCGATGGCTTCGATCGCAAGTCACGCTACCAGAAACTTTGCCGCCTGCTTTACCGCGAGATCTCGCCATTCGGCCGCCGCCAGTCCGCCGCCAAGACCACGCACCACATCCGCGACGGCCGCGGCAACGTTGCCGAGATCAAGCAAGGGCAGCAGCGTCCCGCTGCACCGGAGAGCCGGCATGCCGCCGGAGCCAGCGAACGTGGCGGCCAATCAACTGGGCAGCGCAACGAACGCAAGCCGAGCAAACCAACCCGCCGCAGCAACCCGCTCTTCGCGACGGTGGATTACTAACTTTTTTAAAACGAACCACGGAACACAATGAGCACGAAACAAGAACAACTCGAAGAGCTGGAGGCGCTGATCGCCCGCATCAAGCGGCATCAGGAAGCCCTCGGCCTGTCGCCACGGGATTTTGTGGCGCGCTACAATCAATACCTCACCAGCGAGCGCACCTGGACTTATCGCCTCCTCGAAGGCAAATACGAGGAAGTGAGCATCAGCAAAACCTTGCCGCGTCTCCGCGCCATGGTCGCCGAGCTCGATGGCGGTTCGCCCGTCGAAAACGTTTGGGAAGACCTGCCGGTTTACCGCGATTTTTACGTGCGCTACCGGCTGCTGACTGGACGCAAAAGCGACCGCCGCGTCATCGTCATGCTCGCCAACGAAGGCGCGGGCAAGAGCGTCTGCGCCCGCCACACCTGCGCCAAGCATCCCAAGGAAACGGCTTACGTTGTTTGCCGGCCAACTTGGAAAAATCGCGAGCTGCAGATCCTCCGCGGCATCAGTCGCGTCATTGGTGTGGAGGAGCGCGTCTCGTCCGATGACCAGCTCGACAGCGTTGTCGAAAAACTCAAGGCCGAGCCCAAGACCATCTTTATCGATGAGGCCCACGACGGCGGCGTCGTCCTGCTCAAGATCATCAAGACGCTGGTCAACGAAACGCCGTGCCGCTTCGTCATCCTGGCGTATCCAACGCTGTGGCGCCGCGTTGTGCTCGCCAGTGACGACGCTCACGCCGAGGCCCGCCAGCTGATGCGCCGGACGATCAAGCCGATCTTCGACACCTACGCCAAAGGCACCACCGCCGAGGACGTCGAAATCTATCTCAAGAAATGCCTAGGCTTCAACGGCCACGCCAAGGACGTCGCCCGCAGCATCCTGCCCGTCGTCAGGCCAACGGCAATCTGTCCTTTGTCGCCGACGTCGTCGACGTGGCCGACGCCACCTTCATCGAATCGCAAACCGAGATCACCGGCCAGCGGGTTATCGACATCTGTCACCAGCTCGCCGATCGCTCCGGCCGCCGCGGCGAAGTCGCCTAACTCAACCCACACCCCGCAACTCGCAACTCACAACGCACCAACACGGAACCATGCCTAAGAAAACAAAGATCACCGAAACACCCGACTATCAAAACCTGTCCGACCTGGTATCGGTCATTGCCGAAGGCCAGAACCGCCTCGAAGCCCTGCAGGCCGACTGCGACTCCGAGATCCTCGCGATCAAAGACCGCTACCGCGCGCAGCACGACGACATTTCCGCCGCGATCGAAGCGGCGCAAAACTCTGTCGCCGAAGCCTGCCAGCGCAACCCGCAGTGGTTCGAGAAAGCAAAGTCGCTCAAGCTCGTTCACGGAGTCGTCAAGCGCACCGAGGGCGTCTCCCTGGAAATCGGTAACGAAGCCTTCACGCTGCGCCAGATCGAGAAAGCGCACCAACAGGACGAGCTGACCCGCATCGAGATCAAGCCCAACAAGGAAGCCCTCGGCGCCCTGAGCGACGACGAACTCCTCGACCTCGGCGTCACCCGCAAGCGCAACATCAGCTTCAACGTGAAGCCCGCCAAGGTCGACCTCGGTAAAGCCGAACCCAAGAAGGCCACGGCCGCCTAGGTCATGAATGCGAAGGAAGCCAACGCGATTGCCCGCTGCCACCTCGGACCCCGAGGTGTCGCGGTCCGTCGCCGCGACGACGGAATGTGCGTCGTAGGATTTTTGCGGGACGCCCTCACGGTCGAGCCGCTTGGAGTTGGCAAGGGATGGAAAAGCGCTTGGCGCGATGCACTCGGTAGCAATCCCAATCCTGACGAACTCAAAACTCGCAACTCGTAACTCGCAACTTAAACGCCATGCAACTCCTCAGTAACACCCAGAAGATGCGCATCTGCCAGGCTGCTCGCCGCGCTTGGGACTCCAACGAGTCCCGACGCGACGACTGGCTGGAGCGGAATCCTGAACTGTCGAAGAGCAAGATCTTCGAGCTCTGGCGTCAGCTGGAGCAGCAGCAATGCATCGGCATCAGCAGTCTCACGCAAGCCGTCAGCGAGGAGCATTACCTGCGACTCCTGGCGCACTTCCAGGACTTGGCCGGCGACAGTGGCGACGCGTTAAAAAACCTCCTCCGCCACGCCGACGAAGAGCAGCTGCAGACCCTCAACAACATCAAAGCCAGCTGCGACGAGCGCAATCTGGACTTCCCAGGCTACCCGGGCGCGATCTGCCGCCGGCAGTTCAAGTGCGCCCTCGATGCCGCCAGCCCCAAGCAACTCTGGAGCTTACTCTTCACTGTTCGCAATCGTCGCCGCGTCGGCGGCGCCCGGGCGAAGTCCCGAGCCAAGCCCAAGATCAAGCAGGCAACTTTGCCTTACAAAGTAATCACCAAGTCAGCGGATCCGTTTTAATTGTGGCCGAGCACGTCATCATTCCGAAAGAGCTCTGCACCGCGCCTTTTAAGGACGCCTGGGAAGAGTGGAAAGCCCATCGCTCTGAGATGCGCAAGCGTTTCACCGATCGCGCCCAACGCATGGCCTTGAAGAAGCTCGCCACCCTCGGCCCCGAGGCGGCGATCGCTGCGATCGAACACAGCATCGCCAACGGCTACCAGGGCATTTTTCCCGACCCGAATTATAAACCAAACCCAGCACGCGAACGCGGCGCCGGTCCCACCGGCCACCGTGAGCCCAACGAACAATGGCGCGACGCGGCCAAGGCCGCCTGCAGCGAAGATCCGCAATACTGGCAGCACTGCGGGTTCGATAGCCATCGCATTCAGCAGCTGACGACATTCTACGGGCTCCCGCAATCGTTACGCCAAGCAACGCTCCAAGCAGCCAACCGGATGCGCCTCAACCTTTGGAAGTAAGCCACAGCGAACAACAACGCCAATTCAGTTAAGCCATGGAACCGATCGATTACCGCAACGCCACGTTTGAAAGCCTCCAGGAGCGCTTGAGCAAGTCTCGCGCTCAGGTGTTGGAGGCGTGGCAGCAGCACGGCCCGGGCTCCACTGAGGAGCTCGCCGAGCGTAGCGGCATTTCGATCCTGTCACTGCGGCCACGAACCACTGAGCTTTACCAGCTCGGCTTTGTTGTTTTGGCCGACGCTCAGGCAGCCAATACCACTGGCGCAAGCTACCGCGCCGCCGAGCCCTGGGAAATCCAAGCCCACTTTAACCGCAAACAACGCCTGGCCCGCGAGTGTCAGACCGAACTGGAGCTAGGAGTCTGAGGGATGACGAATTACTTCACCACTTATATGGTCAGAAATTTTACCGCCATCAACGTGTTCAATGGGGAGGCTTTGGAGTGCAAAAGAATACGCATCACGGATTCTAGCAGGGCTCAGGTTGTGCAATTTTACTTCGTTAGCGTATTGTGTAATGTCTCCTGTGGAGAACCCATGTCGTGCCATATGTTTATGCTGCTCATGATTAACGTTTGGGAGAAAAATCGCTGCAAGGCTCGCGCTAATCTCACTGACGGTATCACTATGACAAGTTGCACGCACGATGGCATCTATTGCTGGGGCTCCCATTCGACAATAGCGGAGAGCATCAATGATACGATTTTTCTCACTAGTCAAAAGGCCAGCAATAATTATAAATCCTGTTCTCTGAACCAAAAAGCTACTGGGTGCCAGCGTGCCGATAAAAATACTGAAGCGATTCAAAATCCTTTCAACATCACGTGGCGTAATCTGCAGAGATTTATTTCCATCTCTTATTATCAGATCTCTATCGTATGTATGATGGCTGAAGAACTCCGCAAAACAGGTAACCGTGCTGGGGTCTATCTCTCTTTCATTGTCAACCAACCTTGCAATCCTTTCTACGGTAATTCTTTTTGCAAACGCTTTAAAATCACCTCGTGGCAAACCAAATTCAAAATCGAAAAACCGATTGAGATAAGTGCTGGCATCAAAGCCTTCTCCAAATGCACCTTTAATTGTAGTAGCCACGATCTGATCTGACAGATCGTGCTGTCTGGTCGATTAAAGTGTCAGGCTATTTTCGTT
>JAVDPD010000029.1 GCA_031296935.1 Cerasicoccus maritimus | reverse complement strand
ACAACCAAACGAAAATAGCCTGACACTTTAATCGACCAGACAGCACGATCTGTCAGATCAGATCGTGGCTACTACACGTGAACCGATGAAAGTGCTGCTATATGGCAATATTCATTGCAGTGATTTTCTCAAGATCGGACCTCATTTGGTCCAACTCTGCTCGCTCTTCTTCCATGCGATGAATTTTCTGGACGAGGATCTCTTCGGACTCAGCAAGATAGGTCTCACGTTCCCGTAAACTCTCCTCCTGCTTACGCGCATCCTCAACATTTTTGATCACATCAAACAAAGCCTGAAGCCCAGCAACAGAATCACGTTGCTGATCTTCGATCCTGTCAATTCGACTCTCCATGCCTTCCAAATGAGCACGAATCTGTTCAAGTATCTGAGATGGCTTTGGAAATTCCATTATAACTCGAATCCATGATGGATCATCGAGCGCACTCTCTGAAACATGAAGCACCATCATGTCGCTCCCGGCATACTGCTTCTGCAAGGACTCCAGATCATTAAGTGAATAACGCTGGTCTTGAGTTTCGCCGTCTATGTTAACCCACCAAGAATCTTCGAGCGCTGCTTGATTTGATTCTTCCCTAAGCTGAGTAATAGTACGCGATCCTGCCATGACGTTTAAAAGGTAAAAAGTTTTCGAAAATTAGAGTGTTCTATTTATGTCGGCATTCTCTGCGCGTACTTTAAGCAGAATGTTAAATAAATTTCAGAACCTACCCCAGCAGTAGAGACTTATGCACATACAACGATAGATTAGAGCACTTTTTTGGGCCACTAAACCTCGCGGAGACAAATCACTTATACCGTTTCTCAGAAGATTTGAGAATTTCGCAGTATCACTTGGTGTAATAAAATGAATTACAAACAGGAAGATCGGAAAGAGCGGGAGTTTCTTGCTGCTTCCCGCTTTTTCCGATCTTCCTGCTAAATCCTCCGTATGTTGGGTTCTTTTTAAGTCTCAATACGGTTGAGAATCGGCATTAATCGCCAACCACACGCAAATTCGCGCGATTAAGATCCGAACGCAACTGGTCAAGTTCGGCGCGCTCAGCTTCGAGTCGATGCGCTTCATTTACGAGCCGCTCCTCGGCCTCGTTCACAAAACGTTCACGCTCGCGGGTACTTTCCTTAGCGGCAACATGTAGCCCAATTTCTTCTACCAACATACTGAGTTGGCGCAACGCATCGAGTGTTTCACCCTGGCGTGCTTCAATTTGATCCAAGCGCGCCAGTAGCTTAGGTGTCAAGGGACTGGGTGCCACCATAGCTTGCTCACTTGCTGGAAGCTCTTTAGCCTGACTCGGCATTTGTAGCTTAATCGATGAGCGCATTGCCGGAGCGGGCGGCCGCGTGGGTGCCTGGCGCACTTCAGACTTGGTTTCCAGACGCATCCATTGGGGCGTATCACTGGCAGTATCGTCGGCATGCAGCACTTGGTAGTCTGCCGAAGGATTACGCTGCATCGTACGTTCAACCGAGTTCAGAATCATCGGCTGCTTGAAAGTCACGCCATCGCAATTCAGCCACCACGAATCCCGCAGACCTTCTGAGGTCATGTGAAAACGGAGGCTGCCTATGGTTACATTTTTCTTCATCTCTAGTCTAAAAATAAGCGATTATCCCCATATACTTCGGCACAAAACCAAGACACCTAAGGGCGTTTAAACAAAGAATATAGGGCCATCTGGTGCAATATAGGCTATTCAGCCCATAAAACAGGTCAATTCATTAATTTATCAATAAGCCAACAATTGCTTATCGAAGGCCTTAAACAGCTCAGATTCGGTAACTTAAGCGCCTTTCTAACATCCGCAAGAAGCACCATTCATCAGCGCCCCGCTAAAAGGGAGGGATTTAGACGATCTAAACGTCCCTGAAACCCGAATATATGGCGCAAAAGCAGTCACTCCTCAAATTAGCCGGAATAATATTCAATCTCGGTCATCTTATAACAGAACTCGGCGATCCGCCACCGTCGGCAACCTCCTGCATCTCATGATCCGCACACTCACCCTACTTACCACCTACTGCTTCGCAGCATTAGCCGTTTCGGCGGCGCAAATTGAAATCGACGGCAATGAACGGCGACTTTTATGGCGGGCAAATGACGGCGTAGTCTATCTGACCGAACGCTCCACCGATCTGAAAAACTGGGAAGCAATTGGCCCAATATTCATTGGCGATGATACCGACCGTAGCTACGCGATAACGGGCGACGATGGCGAGCTAACCTTCTACCGGCTCCTTCGTATTCCACGTGACAACGTCAAAACCGCGATTAGCGACGGAGTGCAGCCAAACTATTTGGGCTGGGTCAACGAACTGGCCGATGGTGCGCTACAGTTCAATTTCCGGGCATTTGTGCCGAGCGATTTTGCGGATGTCCACTACCAAGTCAACGGCGGCAGCCAACTCAACCTACGCATGGAGGGCAGTAGTCCCCACTTTACCTACACGACGCCAGCCCTCGCCGAAGGAGACGAAATTTCCTTCTACTATACCTACGACCGTGAGGGGCCCGTTGAAGATACCCCGAGCTATACCCATACGTTCGCTGGAGATAATTCCAGTGACAATCCGGATGACGATGGCGGAGACGATACGGGCGGAAACAGTGACTACGAAGACGTCCTCCCCGCGCCACTCTCCTATGCAGGCTATAGCCACGGCGTGGACTTTACCGATGGCCAGGCAACCATTCGCATCGAGCCTGGCACTCAGCCCGAAAGCATTCGTGTGCATTACCAGATCAATGGCGACTCCGTACGGGCCGACGACATGACTCAAGCCGGAGACGAATGGCAATACACAATCAACGCCGAAGCTGGCGACACCTTGGCCTATTATTTCTATTCATCGAACCCCAACCACATCCGCAGCGCCACCTTCACCCGGGTTCTCGGCACATCTCAACCAACGGAGGTAGAGCCCCTTGAAATCATTGCAGCCGGTCGCTTCCGTGACCGCCACGAGAACGAAACTCGCTTCAACCCCTACGTGGAGGACTACTTCGACGGCACCCATTTTGGCGTACGCCTGATCGACTACGGCACGGGCGTCGACGTGGAAGTTACACCGGCGGGCGAAGCTGGCTTCGTGGACCTCAAGCTCTACGACCGCAACACCACTCCGCACGAAGAACGCCCCCTCGAAGAGCGCGCTGACTACGCGCAAGCCATTCGCATGTTTGAGCGCGATGGCAAATACTACTGGCGCATCGAGCCCGTCGAGCCGGGTAAATTCGTCGACTTGGAGTTCACGATTCAACGCGCCAGCAACAGCCAAACATACTACACCGCGATTTTCCGCTTTTACGTGGGAGACGGCGCGCTCACGCAGCGCATCACCGATCCAGAAGCCTATAGCGGCGGCGCAACCAGCGTCGATGTCTACAGCGAGACAGAGTATTCCTTCGCACAGTTTGCCCACAACGCCCACCCGGAGACGCTCGAAGACTTCCTCGACGGCAAACAGATTTTCGACGAAGAGTTCACTGTCTCCACCGGCCTGGGCCCGCTATACAACGCCAAGAGTTGCTTCGAATGCCACATCAACGACGGCTCCGCGCGCCCACCGGTAGACTTTGATTCCGCCATGAACGGCATGCTCTTCCGCCTTGGCGATAAAAACAACGACGGGCAACCCCCTCACAGCGAATACGGCGCCCAGCTGCAAGACCGCGCCATCGACGGGCACTACTCTGAAGGCCGTGGCCATGTGATATACGACGACACCCCTGGGCAGTTTGGCGATGGCTCTGCCTACTCGCTCGCTGACCCGCAGTACAGCTTCTCTGGCCTGCAAGGTCCCGGCTTTTTAACCGCTGTTGCCTCGCCGCGCGTAGCGCCAAAAATAATAGGCATGGGCCTGCTGGAGGCGATTCCCGTCGAAACTCTAGAGTCCTGGGAAGACCCAGACGACCTCGACGGCGATGGCGTTTCCGGCCGCATCAACTGGGTCACCGATCCTGAGTCGGGCGAGACCGTTGCTGGTCGCTTTGGCTGGAAGGCTTCTCAACCATCGGTCCGCACCCAAACCGCCATTGCGCTGACCGAGGACATCGGTGTATCGAACCCTATTTACCCTGAAAGCGACACGGAACTGTCGTCCACAGACTTTGAGTTACTCGCGCATTACACCAAGCTGCTTGGCGTGCCGCTCAAACGCGGGCACGACAGCGCCGACGCCGTAGCAGGCCAACAACTTTTTGGGGAGATGGGATGCGTTGCCTGCCATGTTCCTACCACTACTACTGCCGCATCTGACGTACTCACCGAGCTGAGCGGGCAACGCATCCACCCCTACTCCGACCTCCTCCTCCACGATATGGGCGACGGCTTGGCCGACGACGTGCAGGAGGGCAACGCCACCGGTCGCGAATGGCGTACCGCGCCACTGTGGGGAATCGGCCGCACGGAGGAAGTCAGCGGCCATTCGCGCTACCTGCACGACGGACGCGCGCGTAACCTTACCGAGGCGATTCTCTGGCACGGCGGAGAAGCCGAGTCGGCCAAGGAAAACTTCCGCACCCTTTCCGCCGACGATCGAGCCAAAGTTATCGCATTCCTCAAGTCACTGTAAGTCCATGCAGATGAATATTAGAGGCATCGCGCAGAAAAATAGCGTCGCCAAGTGGCAATGAATCCCCAGCAATCGTTGTAATGAAAACGCCACTGCTCTCCCTGTTAATACTAATGTTCGCAAACTCCCTGCTCGCCAGCGACGCTTATGAGCGCGCAATGAAAGCCTACCAGAACGAGCAGTGGCAGGAGGCCGTCAATGAATTCATGCTCGTCGAAAAAGAGCATCCGCGCTACGCGACAGCCATGCGCTACGTGGGCTACAATATATTCGGCCGGGAGTTTGGACAATGGGATGTCGCCGTAGAGTTCTGCGTCGAGGCATGGCACGCCGCTCCCCAGGATCCCAAAGTGCTCGAAGACCTCGGGCGCGCCGCCCTCAAGCGCCAGAAGCAGATCGAACTGGAAATAGAAGAATAGCGCATCAGGACTTAAAGCCCCAAATAGCAAAAACTAAATACTCCACTATACGATAGGGAGTGTTTCCACAATAGAAGTTCGACATCGAAGAGCATGCTTATTAAAAACTTTTCATGCGCTACTATTTAACTGCTATTTTGATGACGAGTGTAGCCTCAGTGTCGGCTACCATGTACAATGACGATTTTACGGACGGCGTAAATCCAACGCTGTTCCAATCCCAACAAACGGTGCCTGCAACTCAGGGCAACGTACAGTATCTGGAAACCGGTGCCGGGCTAAGCGTAGACACCACACCGAGCTTCACCGAAAGCGGCACACGCGGCGGAACCTTCGTCCCCTTCAACGGCTACGGTCCACTTAGCCAGGATTGGTATGTGATCGCCCACGCCTTCATCCCATCGAAGACGCCCTTCATCCCCGCCCTGGAAAACGTCTCGACTCTCTCCAGCCCGCGCGCCCCAGAGGTCGCCCTGAGCTTGGGGGCCATCAACGAACAACGCCAGGGCATTGACGACCTCGGCATTGAACACACCGTCAACTACAACGGCTCCTCGACTGAATATCGGCGCTTCTCCGACCTCAAGCTAAACGGCGTCAACGACGCCAGTTCCACGCAAACCGACACTCCTGGCGTGGACGATGTATACCTGGCCATCACCTACGATTTTGCCACCGACACCCTGACCACGCTCTTCAGCGAAACCGGCGGCGCTATATCTGGCTTCACCCCGGATCTCGTAGTCACCGACCTTAAGCAGAAGTTCAAGCAGGCCGACGGCACAACGCCACTGACCGACGCGAATGTCTTACTCATCACTTTAACCGGCTTCACCGATGTATTCGTGGAAGGTGGTTCGAACGAGCAGTATTGGGTCTCCTTCGAATCCGACGGATTAATCCTCGTGCCCGAGCCCTCCACCTACGGTATGCTCACGGGTTTGATCGCATTGACGGGTGCCGCGCTCTGGCGCCGACGCCGCTAGCGATACCTCAGCGCAATTGCTTTACCGCCTTGACCGACAGGTAATGCAGACGGATTTTGCCCGGCTCGCATAGCCCGTTGGGCCCTTTTTTGCATTGGCCAATGCACTTGCATGAGCGCACACGAAAAGGTAAATCATCGCGCATGGCGAGCTTTGCATAAAGCTGTTTGCCGTTACGTGCTTTGCCTGCCACAGCGCCCGCTTTGGGCTTCGAGCATTTTTTGCAGATGAAGAGTGTTTCCACGCGCCAAAGTTAACGCAAGGTGCCACAACGTCCAGCGATGCGGGTAAATTTATTTCAGGCCAAAAAACGCCTCGGTGTTGGCCGTGGCTGTCGCCGCAAATTCCTCTAAAGAGACGCCAAGCAACTCCGCGCATTTCTCAGCAGTGTAGCGCGTGTAACCTGGCTCGCACTCTTTGCCACGATACGGAACCGGTGCCAGATATGGTGCATCGGTCTCGACCATCACCCTGGCCATACCCTGCTCAATAACCGCCTGCCGAACGTTTTCAGCACTCTTGTAAGTGGTGATTCCGGTAAATGAACCGCGACCACCATAGGCATTCAGACGCTTCATTTCCTGAGGACCTTCGGCAAAACAGTGGAAGACGACTCTCTCACCCGGGAACTGCATATCCTCCAGAATAGCCATCGTTTCATCAAACGCATTCCTCGAGTGAACCACGATGGGAGCATCGAGCTGATAGGCGATTTCCAACTGCGCGCGAAAGGCATCGGCCTGGTGTTTTTTCAACTCGGCGGCTTCGTCGGGAAACTTCGGCAGGTGGAAATTATCAAGGCCTATTTCGCCAAGTGCGACCGGCGCTGGATCGTCGGCAAAATACATCGAGAGCGCAGTCACCTGATCGCGCCACCCTTCGTCGACATGGCAGGGATGCAGGCCCGCGGTCCAATAAAGCTTACCCGGATGTTTGCGGGCGAGGTCACGGTAGAGCGCCCAGTCGTCGAGTGAGGTGCCGATATTAATGAAGCGGTTCACACCAAGCTCGGCCGCGCGCGCGATGACGTCATCCACCAATCCACGCTGGGCAAACTTCTCAAAGTGACAATGGCTGTCGATTAAATCCATAGCCGTATTGAAGGGATACCCCCGCGCCAGGACAATAGTGATTTCCGGGCGAAATCCGTTGGTTTATGATGTCGGCATGCGAGCTCTGGTATGCAAAAGAGACCGACTCAGCGCACGACATGTTGCGCAATCTCGTCACATGGGAGGTTAATCGAAGTCTCTTAATAAGCAAGCTTGCACGCTGCATCCAAAAGCATCATTTTAAATTTCTTTCAGAGATAATCATGCCATTTTTAAGTAGTATTTTCCGAATCTTCATTGTACTCATCTACCTAGGTACAGTTGTGCTTAACGCGCAGGTCCAGCGTGGCGACACACGCGCACAAGTCATAGCCAAACTCGGTGAACCGACCGGCGCTACCAAGCTCGGGAATAAAGAGATACTGACCTACAACGGCGCGAACATCAAGTTGCGCAACGGCGTAGTCTATTCGGTTCCCAAGGACTTCGCGGAAAAGCAGGCCGCTGGCAAAGAAAACCTCGAATACATCAAGCAGCAGGAAGCCAAAGGGCTCGAATTTTATGACGGTGAGTGGCGCACTCCTGGCGAAGTTGAAAAGCTCTCTGGACAAAAGATGCAAGGCGACTTTCGCGACATTCGCGCAGGCGGGCAAAAGATGAACCTGAGCAAGTTTCTCGCACTAGGCAAAGTTACGGTGGTCGATTTCTACGCCGACTGGTGTGGCCCATGCAAACAGATAAGCCCACACCTTGAAGCCCTGGCCAAAAACGACCCCAGCGTCGCCGTGCGCAAGGTGGATATTGTGCGCTGGGGCACCCCCATCACCGAGCAGTTTAAAATAAAATCGATACCCAACATATGGGTCTTCGATAAGAACGGTAAGCAAGTGGGCAAGCCAACCAGTAGCCTCAGCGAAGTGCGTAACAATATAGAGCGCGCCAAGCGCAGCTAACAACCATCAACAAAGATGCCCTCCTGATCGTGGGCAACTCATGTTATCTCTACAGCACTTTTCATCTAACTTGGCCGATCAGGCCGCAGTGATTTTCCGTGTCCCGCAAGGCGGCTTGAGCGTAGCGCACTGGAAGTGCGTGAGTGAAAAGCCAACGAAGCTGACGCGGAAAAGCGCTCGGTTAAAGGCTTGGGGCCAGATTGGAAGGTCGCGGCGTTGGCATTTCAATCACGGGCTTCCATGGGAAAACCGTTAGCGACGGCGGCGAACGATGGCAAAGGCGAGTATTCCCAAACCAGCGAGCATCGCATAGGTGCGAGGCTCAGGAACCGCAGTCAACGTCGTACCTAAGAGATACATTTGGTTCTGTCGGTTAGTGCCACCTTTAGTAAGAGAAATCGTGATACTCTCCAGAGTTTTGCTCGAATCAAGCTCGAGGTCATCAGAAAATTCATAGATATTCGACGAACCCGAACGAACGATCGATTTTTGCGTAGCACCACTCCCGGATATCCCTAGGTAATCATTGGATGAGAAAATGTTCGACAAAGTTATTGTTTCACCGGTTCCTGGCGCTTCATTGGTGTAACTGCTTGAGTCGCTACTCAGGCTGAAATTACCCGCACCGAATAAGCCGTCTCCACTGGCGTTAGTGGTTAACAAAATAACTTCCGTCGAGGCATCGGTATAGGTAACGCTAATCTGAGAAGCGTAACTTGAGGCAGTCCCGCCATTCGAAGTAATGAAGGCTAAGTTAATCGCACTGTATTGGCCCTGTTCGCCCGGCAACAGCGTAATAGTCTCACTGACTGTGCTAGCTGTGCCGTTATCAGCGCTGATGAGAAACATGTTTGGAGCAGCTACAGAGTAACCGCTCGCCGCATCATCGAAATTCGTAGAAATCAAATATTTCCCAGACGCCAGAATACCGTCGTTGGGCAAAGCATCACCTGCCCCCGCAGAGGCGTCATCTGTATAGGCTGTGCTGAAGCGCAAATTGTGGTTTCCTTGAATATACCGGAGAGCATAAGAGTTCACGCCATCCTGCTGTGTTGCAGCATAGGCGATTTCATTGCTTGTGCCGACGCCATCGTAATTGACGTAAGAACTCAGATCCAACTGAACATAGGTTTGAGCCGAAAGAGTCACCCCAGTCACTAAAGCGGGGATGAGGACTAAAGTTTTGAGTTGCGCCATATGGGATAGAATGAGGGGTTAAACGCAGTGAATCTAACCGGATAGGTCACCAAGTCAATGGCTAAATCTAACACCATATATAAGTTTCCCTACAAAAAAAGCGCTGCAATGAAGCAGCGCCTTAGAGGGTGTCTCAACAGTCTGAACAAGTTGGTGAGCTGTATTTGAGAGGTGAAATTTCGCCCCCCCCTATCAGGCGAAGCTCAACTGAGTTTTTAAACGCTCATTGAGAGCAAACCAATGAAAGAGAGCGACTACATTGCCGCAGCTTCAGCAGGCTGCGCGCTTGCTGCCTTTTCAGCGACCACCGTTTCGTGGGCGATTATGCGCAGCGACTCAGCCTGAGCCTCACTGAGACTATCCGGCTTGTAGGGCACGGTGCGGGCATCGACTCCGGAGAAGAATTCAAACCAAACGAGTGCGCCCAAATACTCACCCGCAGTATTGGCGTGGAAACCATCACTACGAACTTCCCATGTCCCTTCTTTGTTCTTCTTCCAGTAATAGTCGTTATTGAGAGACTTACTCATATCCGGCAGGTTATTCTTGTCTTCCGGATAGATGAGGTCGTTGTCCTTGGGATCGAAATCGTTGACCTGGTAATCCCACATTTCGGTGGCGCGGGCGTTTTGGAAGGCAGTGCCGACAGGGATGACACGCAAGCCATGCTCATCCGCAATCTTGTGATAGTTCGCGTGAAGCTTCTGATACATTTCGTCAGGGTCGAGCTTCCAGTCCTTGGCACGGTAGCTATTCACACTGTGCGACCAAGTTTCGTGCACCACAATCTCGGCATCCGGGCGATACTGGCGGATGTAGTCAATGAGCTCCTGGGTATATGGGTAGAAAGTTCCCTCTTTGTAGCTCTTGGTGCTAACCTGTTGAATGGTGATGTAGTCCCAATCTTCATCGAGCAACATTTCCTTGAGCGAAACATTTTTGCCAACGAGTTCCCAATCCTTACGGTATTGGTATTGATTACCGGTTTGAGGGTTCGCCTCATGTTCCTTGGCGTGCTTGACGTGGCGATCCAGCGAACAACCACCAATGAAAGCGGTGCCGATATCCGCGTCGGCAGTATCGACGGAGTCATAGATCTTCGCCAAATATTTATTGGCGTTGTTAGTAAAGCTATTGCCAACGCCGAGGATTTTTACTTTTTCGACTTCGGCTGATAGGCTCGTTACTACCAACAGGATGAATGTGAGGGTTCTAGCTAGGGGAATCATTTTCATAAACATCCTACTCTTGCAGTGTTTCGTTCGCCTAAGCAAGAGTACGCCAACGAAATCCGTTAATTTAAAAACCAAGCTTGCGCGCACCATAAGGTTCGGCGTTGCTAACACCTTGTTATGCCCACCTATGCCGAGACCCAGGACTACCTTTATGCGCTGCGAAATCGCGGCGCGAAGCTCGGCATTGAGCGCATGCAGGTCTTCAATCACGCACTTGGGCGACCCGACCAGCATTTCCCCATCATCCATGTGGCGGGCACCAACGGCAAAGGCTCCGTGTGCGCCATGCTAGAGGCAATGTATCGTGCCGCTGGCTACAAAACCGGCCTCTTTACCTCCCCACACCTGATCCGCCTTGGCGAACGTGTGCAAATAAACCGAGAGCCACTGACTGATGCGCAGATCATCCATTATACCGAACGCCTGCGCCAAACCGCCGAAGGACTCGCCGTTTTCGACCCCGAGTCGCACCCCACGTTTTTCGAATTCATGACAGCGATGGCCTTCCTGCATTTCATGGAAGAAGCTGTCGACGTGGCCATTATTGAAACCGGTCTTGGCGGCCGACTGGACTCAACGAACATCATCGTGCCTCGCGTGAGTGTGATCACCTCCGTGAGCCTCGACCACCAAGAGCAGCTCGGCGACACGCTGGATGCCATTGCCCGCGAAAAAGCCGGCATCCTCAAGCCGGGCAAAAATCTCGTGCTCGGCCAACTGCCCCCCGAGGCAGAAACCGCCGTCCGCGAAGTCGCCGCGAAACGCCGCTGCGGCGTCACCACAGTCAGTGACGTGTTCGAGGACGACCTCGACAACTACCCGCCGACGAACCTCACCGGCGACCACCAACGCGTCAACGCAGGCATTGCGATGCTCGCCATGTGCCACGCCGGCGCCGATCTCGCCGTGCCGGAAGACGTCGCCTTCGACGCGCTCATGACCATCGACTGGCCCGGCCGCTGGCAGAAGATCACTTTAAAAGACGGACGTAAGCTCATTCTCGACGCAACCCACAACCCTGAGGGCTGTGTCGCACTGGAGAATAACCTCCTCCAGCTCAAAGCCGAATTCGGCCGTAACCCAATCATCTTGTGCGGAACACTGGGCGAAAACCGTGCCCGCACACTGATGGATGTCGTGACCCGTCACACGGAGGAAATCTGGCTGCTCCAACCTGACCAGCCACGCGCCTGCACCCACAGCGAGCTCCGGGCGTTAACGGTGGGCAAATTTACCGGCGCTCTGCACGATGCTACGGTAGACGAACTTTTCCCGCAGCCTGGCGTCTGCCAGGTCGGCAGCGAGGGCGACACCATAGTCATCACGGGCTCAATCTACCTACTGGGCGAAGTTTTGACCCGCCTCCAGGAACAAAGCGGCGAATCCGACTTACAAGATCGGCTATAGCAGCGGCCGACCCACATCATTCTTTTACCTCGACCCAGGGCGGCGTTCATCACTTAAATTACACCGTGAAGCACACTTGGCTCATCTTGCTTTTATTGCCCCTGGCGCTCAGGGGCCAGGATACGCGTATGCAGATCGATGCGCCGATCGAGAACTTCCGCCTGCCGATTTTTGGCGAAGACGGCAACCGCATCTGGGACCTGCGTGGCGACAAGGGCATCCTCAAAGACAATGGCGAGATTGACGTCGAGCGCATGATCCTGCGCACCTTCCCGCCGGGCGAGCCCACCAAGCCCGACCTGACCATCGAGAGCCCCAAGGCCTACATATATCCCGAAGAAAACCGCGCCGCCGGCCCCGGCTACCTCTTCCTGCAAGCCAGCGATGAGAGCTTTGCCATCGTCGGCCGCAACTGGGAGTGGGTCAACGACGAGCGTAAAATCATCATCCGCGAAGAAGCCCGCGTGACCTTTAAACAAGCCTTCGGAAGCATTTTAGAATGAAATTCTTACTCACTATCCTGGCCCTCGGCCTTATGACTGCCGCCAGCCTGCACGCGCAGCAAGCTGCGGTAGAACCCGCCGTGCCCGAAAACACCATCATCACCAGCGACAACCTGGAGCTCGTAGGTGGCGACACCGAGAACCGCTTTTACTTTAATGGCAACGTGAAGATCACCGGCACGAACCTGCTCGCCACTTGCGACGAGATGGAAGTCGTCGCCTCGCGCTCCGGCGCCACGGATAAAACTGTCGGCCAAATGGGCGCCATCGATCAGATCATCATGCTCGGCAACGTGGCCATCGAGCAATCCGGCCGCAAGGCCACCGGCGGTCGCGCTGACATTTTGCCCAACGAAAACAAGGTTATCCTGTCCGAAGGCCCGCGCGTCGAGGACAGCCAAGGCGTCGTCACCGGCTGGAAAATGATTCTGCTCAAGGGCGAACGCAAGGTGCAGGTGCTTAGCGATCCCAACGCCACTGGCGACAGCGGCCGCACCCGCGTCCAACTCCCCGGCTTCAAGGACCTCGGCTACGAAGACCCGGAATCCCGCTTCGACAACGCCAGCGGAGGCAGCCAATAATGGAAGCCGCCGAAGTAGCTCCCCAGCCCGCCACCACCGAGGCCCGCACGACCATCCACACCAAGGGATTGGTCAAGGTTTACGGCAAACGCGAAGTCGTCAGCGGTGTTGATTTAAACGTCAACTCCGGCGAAGTCGTCGGCCTGCTCGGGCCCAACGGCGCAGGCAAGACGACCACGTTCTACATGATCGTCGGCCTCGTGCCCGCGACGCGCGGCCAGGTGTTTCTGGACGATAAGGACGTGACCAAGCTGCCGATGTATCGCCGCGCGCGACTCGGCGTGGGCTACCTGCCACAGGAAGCCAGCGTGTTCCGCAAGCTGACCGTTTACGACAATATCATGGCCATCACCCAGACGCTGTCCGTGCCCCGCAAGGAGCGGCACGACTACGTGATGGCGCACCTCGAAGAGCTCGGCCTCGACCACTTGGCCAAGCAAAAGGCCTACACCCTCAGCGGTGGCGAACGCCGGCGCCTGGAAATCACCCGCGCAATGGTCTCGCGCCCGCGCTTTATGCTACTCGATGAGCCGTTCAGTGGTGTCGATCCCAAGAGCGTCGACGAAGTGCAGGACATCATTCTGGGCCTGAAGAGCAAAAACATCGGTATCCTCATCACCGACCACAACGTCCGCGAAACCCTGAAAATCGTCGATCGCGCCTACTTGATCCACCAAGGCAAGGTCCTCTCCGAAGGCACGAGCGAATTCCTGGTCAACGACGAGAAATCCCGCGAGTACTACCTCGGTCGCGGGTTTACGCTGTAGCCATCGGCCACGGCGGGCTTTGGGCGCTACAGACCGCGATTTTTTAGGCCGGTCGGCGACTGCGTCGTCAAAAAAACTTAGCGTCCCAATCTGTTTATTAATGCGGCTTCGCGGGCGCTGGAGTGTTTTTCACAAAGCTGGGTATTGCCACCGGGGCCACGACGCTGCAATCTTATCTAAACCTGCCGAGAAAAGGCGGGCTTTTTCATCCGTTTATCACGATGCCTCGCACAACCCCCAAAGCCACAGACACCATCTCGGTCAAGGACTTCTACGAGTCATACCGGGAAGAGCTTGGCTTGGAACTGGTCACCGGTGAAAAGGGGTTGTCGAAAGTTGTGCGCGACACCAGCATCAACCGCCCGGCGCTGGCAATGGTCGGCTACTTCCGCTACTTCGCCAACAAGCGTATCCAGCTCTTTGGTGCCGGCGAAATGGCCTTCCTGCGCGACATGCCCGCCGACCGCCAGGAATCCGTGCTCCGCGACATCTTCGCCAAGCATGTGCCTTGCGTAATCATTAGCCGCAACCTCGCGCCTACCAAGCCTTTGCGCGACGAAGCCGAGTCTCATGGCGTGCCACTGCTCCGCACCCGACTCTCGACCAAGGAATTTCTGACCGTCGCAACTCTCCTGCTGGAGCGGCGTTTTGCACCAACCACCTCCTGCCACGGCACCCTGCTCGATGTAAAAGGCATCGGCGTGGTCCTCCGCGGTCGCAGCGGAGTGGGCAAGAGCGAATGTGCGCTGGCGCTCATTGAGCGTGGTCACAGCCTCGTGGCAGACGACCTCGTCTACTGCCGACAGGAGTCGGAAAACGAAGTCATCGGCTCGGCTGCCGAGCTGGGACGCGGTTACATGGAGTGCCGCGGCCTGGGCATCATCAACGTCGCCGATATGTTTGGCATTCGCTCTGTGCGTCTGGACAAGCGCATCGACTTGGTCATTACTTTTGAAGAATGGGCTCCGGGGATGCCCGAAGAACGCACCGGGCTGGAACGTAGTTATTACGAAATCCTCGGCGTGCAAATCCCACATATCGAGATCCCGGTAAAACCCGGACGCGATATGGCTCGCCTGACCGAAGCCGCCGCCATGGTCCAAGCACTGCGCAACATGGGGCACGACTCTGCACAAGAGTTCAATGACCAGCTCATTGCACACATGGAAAACATGGGCACCGCAACCGCTGGCCCCAAGAGCTAAATCCGCCATGCTCGCACGTCCCGGAAATTCCTATCGATTCATGCCACGGTCAACGACCAGTCGCGTGTTACGTTTTTGTACTTATTCGGCCAAGTTAGATGAAAAATGCCCTAGTTTGACCATGCCAGAACGACAGGTATAAATGCTGCTACTGACACTCATCTGTAACTTGTTCATTGCACGGCCTTTCGAGCGCCTGCATTCCGCGTGGCGCATGAAACTTTCGAGTAACAAACTATACACTTTTCCGCTGTGGATAAGATGCGAACAACTTCAACTCGACAATTTCCAGCGAGCCAAATTTACTAACCCAACTTTATCTCCCTGTAGTAGCAGCATCCCCCTCTACCTGCCAGTGCCCAGCCTTGCTTTCCCCTGTTCTTCTTAACCTAAATTTCCATAAATAAATGACTTTCAACTACTTAAAACTCGAAACGTCGACTTAAACGCCATCAAGCGGCCTTTTTCCACACAGGGTGAACCGTGGGTTTTCCCTGCGTGCTCTATTCTAACCTCAAGGCCGTTTTGTCGAATTCTGAACAACTGTGAATAAACCTGCGAATTTTTGTGACAGGAATGCTTAACGAAACTGTAAATTTCCAACTCTGGGACACCGTAAAGACTGACTTTTCCGGCCTCTTCCCCAGCGACGTGTTTCGAACATGGTTCGAACCGTTACGCTGCATTGAGGAAACAGATAACAGCGTGACCTTGGGCGCGCCCAATGATTTTGCGGTCATCTGGATTCAGGACAACTATCAGGACCTCATTACCCGCCGACTGCAGGAAGCCGCCGGTCGTAACATCACATTGAACGTCGTCGTCGACGACGAAGCCGCCGCCAAAGCCGAAAGCCTGGAGCGCCATCGTGCCGATACGCCCCCCGCCCCGGCCCGAGTGACCGCCGAAAGCGCACCCGTCAACCGCGCCATCAGCGAGGCCAATCGCCCGTCCCTGATCCTCAATCCGAAGAACAACTTCGAGAACTTCGTCATTGGGCCCGGTAATCAAATGGCGCAAGCCGCGAGCTTCGCGGTGGCCAACACGCCCGGCAAGGCCTACAACCCGCTGTTCCTCTTTGGTGACACCGGTCTCGGTAAGACTCACTTGATGCACTCCATCGCGCATCATATCCTGACCACGCGTCCGGATACTCGCATCGCCTACGTCTCGACCGAGAAGTTCACCAATGAATACATCGAGGCCATTCAGCACAACAACGTCACCCGGTTCCGCCAGCGTTACCGCCAAGTCGACGTGCTGTTGATCGACGACATTCACTTCCTTTCCGGCAAAGAGCGCATTCAGGAAGAATTCTTCCACACCTTCAACGAACTCTTTGAGCGCCAGAAGCAGATAGTACTTTCCAGCGACCGCCCGGCCAGTGAGATTGCCCGCCTTGAGGCGCGCCTCGTGTCCCGCTTCCAATGGGGCTTCATGGCCGACATTCAACCGCCGGACTACGAAACACGCATGGCGATCATCCGCAAGAAGGCCCACAACATGGACCTCGACTTGCAGGACAACATCCTCGATTTCCTCGCCGAGCGCGTCTCGCGCAACGTTCGCCGCATGGAAGGCGCCCTTACCCGTGTTGCCGGTTACGCCGCGCTCATGAAAGGCTCCCTCGATGTCGACACCGTCGAAACGCTCCTCAAGGACATCCTCCATGAAGAAGCGCAGACTCAGGTCACCGTCGAAAAGATCCAGCAGAAGGTTGCCGACTACCACAAGCTCCGCCTCGGAGACATGGTCAGCAAGCGCCGCCCGGCCAACATCGCCTTCCCGCGACAGATCGCCATGTATCTCTCCCGCGTGTTGACGAGCCATTCGCTCCAGGAAATCGGCGACGCCTTTGGCGGCCGTGATCATGGCACTGTGATCCACGCCTGCAAAACCGTGGAAAACATCATGGATCAGGACGACTCCGTCGCCCGCACCGTCGACTACCTGAAAAAGCAACTCACCTCCGGCCGCTCCTGAAGCGTCCCGCTTCACCGATAGATTTTCGCACTGCGAAAATGCGGCGAGGCAAGATGAGTTGACGGAAAACATTTCAGCCCGACTGCCAGTAACGGCGGTCGGGCTTTTTATTTCCAATAGGCACATTAGCGATATGGAGTGCGCCAGCCCTCTGGCGCTTTAGCATTTTCGAAGACGCCCCACACTCAGCAGCGAGCGTATTGAGTCCGCCGTTTCATTAAATTAACCTGCTAGTCTATACCAAAAGCGGCAGGGGGCTGCCGCACTCCAAAGCCGATCAAACGCATTTCGCAATCCGCCCCCACAACGATCAGGCTGCAACCGTCGAAAAACGGTTGAAAATGGATACGGCACAGTTAGCGTATGGGCGTGTCTTCACCTGATACGTTACCACTATGCCAGTTCCAACCATGTCAGATAAGATTTACCGCGAAGAGGTCCACTTCACCGGCCGCGTGCAAGGCGTCGGTTTTCGCTACGCCACGCTACAGGTCGCCAAGGAATTCGAAGTCACCGGCGAGGTGAAAAACCTGCCCGACGGCCGCGTCTACCTCTGCGCCGAAGGCAAGGAATCCGAGGTCACCGCATTTCGCGATGAGCTCGTTGACCGCATGAAGCCATTCATCCGCGAAACGGAAATAAAAACCGAAGCCCGCCCCTCTTCCTACCAAAGCTTTTCGATCACCCATTAAGGGCACGTTGCAAACCCCGTCTATGAGCGAACCCGCAATCCGCATTAAAGACCTGACCAAGGACTTCCGTATCGGCGTCCGTGGCGTGAAGCTTCGCGCCGTCGATAACCTGTCTCTGGATATTTACGACAACCAGATTTTCGGCCTCCTCGGGCCGAATGGCTGCGGCAAGAGCACCACGATGAAGATCGTACTCGGCCTCCTGGAGCCGACCCGCGGCGAGTGCTCGATCTACGGTGTCGGCAGCCACTCGGTGAAGTCGCGCGTCAACGTAGGCTTCCTGCCCGAGGCACCGTATTTCTACAAATTTCTCTCCGGCCGCGAGCTCGTCCGCTACTACGCGCGCATCTGCGGCGTGGCCAAAAGCGAGATCAACGACCGCACCGAAGAAGTGCTCAAGCTGGTCTCAATGGAAAACGCCGCCCACCGCCGCGTGGGCACATATTCCAAGGGCATGCTCCAGCGCATCGGCATCGCGCAAGCGCTGGTTCACGACCCGAAGCTCGTGGTGCTCGACGAGCCGACCGCTGGCGTTGACCCGATTGGCTCGCATGCCATTGCCGAGTTGATTGTCGCCCTGAAAGAGCGCGGCAAGACCGTTATGCTTTGCTCCCACCTGCTCGCCCAAGTGGAGGGCGTTTGCGACCGCGTGGCCATCATGAGCCGCGGTAAGCTGGTGCTCGAAGGCGGTGTGGATGAACTTTTGGAAAAAGAAGACGAACGCAGCCTGATCGTCGGCGATTACAATCCCGAGGCGCAGAAGGAGATCGAAGCTGTGCTCGAAAAATACGGCGCGCAACTGCGCAAAGTCGAGGCACCCCGCATCAGCCTGGACCGCCTCTTCCTGCAACACACGGACGGCTCCGCCATTGGCTCCGGCCAGGACGTCAGCGACAAGGAGGGCAAACAATGAGCGCCCCCGGACGCATTGGGCTAATCGCCCGCAATACCTTCCTCGAAGCCGTTCGCCAGAAGTTCTTCAACGTGCTCGTGGTGCTTTCGATCGCCATGATCGCCAGCGCGAATTTCTTCCGTCAATTCGACTTTGGCAGCTCGGAGCTCAAGTTCATCGCCGACTTCGGCATGGGCGCGATCTTCCTGTTTGGCTCCATTTTATCGGTCGTCGTGACCGCGCAGCTCTTCTTCAGCGAGATCGAAAACCGCACTGCGCTGACGATGCTTGCGAAGCCCGTTTACCGCTGGGAGTTCATCGTGGGCAAATTCCTCGGCGTGTTCATTGTGCTGTTTGCCTTTGTCACGCTGATGCTCGCCCTGCTCGCAGCCGTGCTCTACTGGCGTGAGTCCGGGCTGATGAATATCCACCCGGAGGATTTCGAAGACGGGCGGCTGGTGAATTACCTGGGCATCGTCGAGCTGGCTTTCAGCGAGCTGCTCAAGTTTGGCGTGTTGGCGGCGATCACGATGCTCATCGCAAGCTTCTCCAACACCAACCTTTACACGGTGGTGCTCTCGTTCTTCGTGATGGTCATTTGCCAGTTGCAATACATCGCGCGCGACAACTGGAGCGACCTCGACAACCCCCTCCTGCGCGGTCTGGTGTGGTTCCTTTCGCTGCTCTTCCCGAACTTCCAGATGTTCAACGTCGGCGAGCAATTGATTTTCCCGACGCACGACGCGACGCTCTCCACGGGCGGCTACCTGGGCATCATTGCCTACGGGTCGATTTACATCTGCATGCTCCTCGGGCTCTCCGCCTACTCCTTCCGTAACCGCGAAATCTAAGCCATGCCCCTGGATCGCGACAGTTGGTTTTTCCGCACCGGACGCAAAGCCGTGATCAACTTCACGGCCCTGTTTCTCGTGGGCCTGGCAGCCTCGCCGCTGCAAAAGCGCTCGTGGGGTGAGGTCCGCACGTTCCAGCCCGAGCTGAACTTGCAGGACGTCGAGTCCGCGCTCGGCCAGGGCATTGTCATTGGTCTGCTCGGCGGCTTCCGAACTTTGCTGGCGGATTTCGTTTACCTGCGCGCCAATTACTACTGGGAGAAATACGACCGCCCCAACACCGAGGCCTTGCTTGGGCTGACCTCGTCCATCGATCCGCGCCCCATGTATTTCTGGCTCAATGGCGCACGCATGATCGCCTACGACATCCCGGTCTGGCGTATCCGCGAAAAGGGTGCCTGGGAGGACGTCCCCGAGTTTTATCGAAAAGAAATCTACCGCGAGCAAGTCGACCGCGCCATGAAGATGCTCGACCGCGCCGAGAAATTTCATCCCGACGACATGCGTTTGCCGCTCGAAAAAGCGCGCATCTATTACGATAAGGTCAACGACTACGAAAAGGCCGCCGAAAACTACAAGCGCGCCATCGACCTCCCCAATGCCCCCTACTACGCGCACCGCATCTACGCCAACGCGCTCGACAAGGCCGGGCACCCCCGCGAAGCCTACAACTTCCTGAAGAACCGCTGGTTCACCATGGACCACACCAATCGCGGCGCGATGCCCGAAGTCGTCCTGGAGCGTATCCGCGAGCTCGAAGCGCGCCTCGACACCCCCTTCATCGAACGCCTACCACCGCAGCCGGGCGAAACCGAAGAACAGTTTAACCTCTCACCCTTCGGAGAATCGACCATTAGCCGCCAGGGAGAAGTCAATTTCAACATCGCTCCAGCAACACCTGATCCAGCGCCCGCGCATGACCACGACCATGACCACGGCCACGATCACAACCATGATCATTGACCCGGCACTCAGGGCATCTGTCCCTAAAAATAAGAAGAGCTAACACCCTGTTTTCACATTGCAATACGCATTAAGTTAACCATTATTTCGTGCCATGCCATCCATGCAGCAACTGGCGAGCGTACGGGGAGTCATCTTTGACATGGATGGCCTGTTGCTAGACACCGAGCGCATCTTTAAAAAAGCTTACCAACGCTCGGCCAATCAGCACGGCATTGTTCTGCAAGACGATGTCTACGATCAAATGATCGGCCTACGCTCCGACGCCTCCCAGCGGGTACTGCGCGAAGCCCTCGGCCCCTCGGCTCCCAGCGCCGCCATTATCGAAGGCGCGCGGCATTATTATTACATGCAAATCGAGGAGGAAGGCATCCCCCTGCGCCCCGGCGTCTTGGAGATGTTTGACTACATCGAGAGCCTCGGCTTCCCCATGACCGTGGCCACGTCCACCCACCACGAGCTCGCCATGATCAAGCTCCGCGTCGTCGGCCTGCTGGACCGAGTCGTGGGCATTGTCTCCGGCGACCAAGTCGCCAAGGGCAAGCCGGAGCCGGATATCTACCAAGCCGCCGCCAAGCTCATCGGCGTAGAGCCCGAGCACTGCCTGGCGCTGGAAGACTCGCCCCCGGGCGTCATCGCTGCGCGCAAGGCCAACTGCGTGACCATCATGATCCCGGACTTGCAGGCGCCCAACGCCGTGACCCGCTCCATGGCCAACTTTATTTACGAGTCGCTCCACGACGTCGTCCGCGAATTGAAGAACGCCCGCGCCGCCGAGCTTTCCACTTAACGATGCGCTTTACAGGCCTCAGTTGGGCCATCGGCTTGCTTTTGGCCACCCTCACGACCCACGCCGTCGACTGGCGCATCGGCGATCAGGTTTACCACAAAGTGGTGATCAAGGAAGTCACGCCCCGCGCGGTCATCATTCTCCACAGCAAAGGCATCACGCAAATCCCACTCGCGGACCTGCCACCCGAAGCCCAAAAGAAATTTGGCTACGATCCCGAAGCCGCCGCCGCCGATGAGCAACGCGCCGAGCGCGAACACGCAAAAGCTTTGCAACGCAAAGCGAAACTCGAAAGCTCTCCTTCCAAGCCGAAACCGTGGTCGGCCAATAGCTTAACAACCGAACTCGCACTAGCCTTTCGCCAGAATCCAGAAGTGAAGAGCGAAGTCGACCTGCGTCCCGAGCTACGCGAGCTGGGACTTTTCTCCAAAAGCCAGGGCCGCCGCCCGAGTTGTTCGATCTTCGCCATCGTCGGCGCGCTGGAGTTCCAGGCGTCGAAGGAAGGCAAGCCCGTGCAATTCTCTGAGGACTACGCCATCTGGGCCACGCGCCAATACCTGGCCGACCAGCAGAGCGGCCGCTCCGCCGACTACGGCGAAGGCGACGCCGGCTTTGCGCTGATCGACGTCATCAACGCCCTCGCCCAATACGGCCTCGTCCCCTACGACGAGATGCCCAACACCTTTGGCTCCGGCATGGAGCGCATCGAGCCCCCCGAGCCCGCGCTGCTCAAGCAAGCCAAGCGCAGCATGCAGCTCAATGCCCTGCGCATGGACAGCGGCAACCCCAACACTTCGATCAACCACATCGTCCACGCGCTCAACCGTGGACTCCCCGTGATCATTGGCGTCGCCTGGCCCCACGAAAACACCCTGCGCTCCGCGCCCATGATTTCCGGCCAAAACCCCGTCAGCATGCACGCGGTCACGCTCGTCGGCTACCGCTCGAATGACGACGGCGAGAACCTCCGCTTTGTATTCAAGAACTCCTGGGGCCCACTCTGGGGCAGCGGCGGCTACGGCTGGATCACAGCAGACTATTTGAAAGAACACCTCTCCACCGCCTACGTGCTGGACCCGCAGTTTCTGTAGCTTCGCGCATGGTTCGCATCATCATATTCTCCCTATCCATTCTCATCGCCGGCTGCGCCACCCAGCCGCAACCCGCCGCTCCAATCCAGTCGTCAAAGATCGAGTTCGACCTCAGCGCGCTGGACGCCGATGGCCTGCGCGGACCGGCGGACGGCAAAGTCGCCGTGTCGTATGAGTTCGCGATCCCCAACTCCGAGGCGTGCAAAAACGAAGTCCGCGCCATCGATCCCACCGTTGAATTCCACCCCAGCTCACCAGGGCGCATCAACGCCGCCCACGACCAATACCTCTGCATCGGCCACACGCATCAGCCGAACTTTCGCCAAGTGCTGGCCGAGCTCAGCGCACTGCCTTACGTTCAGCGCATCACCGAATGCCACTTTGAGTAGCCGTCGCCAACCGCTGGTGGGGCAGACTCCACCTTAGCGGACGCCGCAACGACAATGCTGCATCGTTTGGCTAAAACCCAAGCGGTTGTGGCGGAAACCCCAGGCCTGTGTTGCCTGGACATAGCCTCGGTTTTTGGAGGTTACGCCCATGGACGTAGAGGGGTTACGTCCCGGGACGTAACTTAGCTACGTTGGCGGACGTAAGGTGCCTACGTCCATGGACGTAACCACTAAGAACCGCCCGTTTGCGCAACCAACACACGCCTAGCGGCGACTCAAGAAACGCCTAGCGGCGAGGCGACACCCGCGCTGCCTTTGCCTGACCGAACGGGCAATATGAGAATCAGTGCAAGGTAGGGACGGTTGCCTCAACCGTCCGCCACGCATGAATGCCAACCCGATGAAGCCGGACGGTTGAGGGCAACCGTCCCTACCTCTAGTGAAGCGCCAACAAAGCTTTTTGCCAGCTCAACGAACTGCCCAGACCCGCTACTCCGCCGCACCGAAAGTCTTCTCCCACTTCGATTCCAGCACGCCCGGATCGACATCGAGGTGCGCCAGCGGGTAATCGCCGACAAAGCTGTATTCGTCGCGCTGCGGGCCGCGCAGCCCGAGGACCCCGCTACGCGCCATTTGGCCAATGGTCGCCCAGGGTGTTTCGAGCGAGAAAATCGTCTCCAGCGACACCTTGGCCTCAACCGCATCGCCGGGTTTGAGCAGCGAAGTGCGCACGTGCTCGCTGCCCATCGCGTGGAGCGTCAGCGCGTAAAGCGCGAGCTGGATGCCGGCACCCTTTTCCAGCTTGCGCGCGTCGAGCTGGGAATCGCCACCCGTCTTGAAATCGATGATCCACGCCACGGCGAGCGTTGGCCAGGCGTCGGCGGGAAAGTCGTTTAAAATGTCGGCCTCAGCATCGCTGATCAGCGCGTCGATGCGCCCCGTGAGGGTGAGGCCGTCGAGCGGATGCCCTGGCAGCTTGAGCGGCTCACCGGGCAAATCGCGCTCAGTGCGGATGCTCCGCCAATCGATCTCCAGCAGCGAGCGCACAAACTGATGCGCCTTGTTGCGCGCGATGGCCCAGTCGATCCGCCACCAGTCGGGCAAGCTGCGGCCAGCCTCGGCAAAGGCGGCGGTCAACGTGCGACGGACCACCTGTGCCTGCCGGTCGACATCCAGCGCCCAGTCCTCTGCCTCGAGGCGTTCGATAAACGCTCGGCCCGAGCCGGTCGGCTGCGCCCAGGTGTGCGCCCAAATGCCCGTCGTCTTCGCGCGCGGGTCCTGCTCCGCCAACTCGCGCAGCGGGCGGACGTGCAGCACGTTTTGCAGCCAGGCGTTCGCGGGGCGATTGAGCGCGGTTTCCCAGCCACGGCTCGCCAAGGCCAGCGGGCTCGCGGGCGCCTCCGCAAAGCCAAAGGAAAATTCGTCAAAGGGCGTTGCCGGGTCACGGCGGCGTTGCCACGCATCGGCAATCGCCGGAAACGCGGCTTCCTCAACCGGCGGCGCGGCAAACTGCGCGGCCAGCGCCTGACTCGCCACCCGCAAATCATGCTCGCCCGGCATTGCGCCGACCGCGGCATGAAACAGCCCGTGGAGCCAGTCCGCCAAATCCTGCTCGCGGCCGGGGTCGGCTGGGTTCTCGCGGTGCGCGGTGAAAAAGGCGTCGGCCTGCACGTTGCGGAGCAGGCTCGTGCAGGCGTCCTTAAACCGGCGGCGGTCATCGAGGCTGTTCGCCAGCCAGCTCTTGCCCGGGCGCAGGCACTGCTGCCCCTCGCCCACGGGGCTATCCATGCACGCACGGTAGTTCAGCCGGGAGCTCAGCTGCGCGTCGAGCAGCAGGCTGTCTGATTGCTCGGCGGGCCAGTCACCACGGTTGAGCCCGGCAAAGACGAGGTATTGCCACGTTTGCGCGGCGGCGCGCTCCACGGTGGTCAGCACGATCGGCGCAAAGGCTTCGCGACCCAGCGCGGGGCGCGTGCGGCCGGGAATGCGGATCACCTCCGCCAGCCAGCGCAGGTATTGCGTGCGGCGCAGGCGGCGGTCGAGGTTTTCCACCAGCGTCTTCGCGCGCTGCTCCCAGGCGTCGAGGCGCTCCGGCCAGCGGAGTTTTTGGAGAACGGGCAGGCAGAGCTGCGTGTATTCGGCAAAGGTCGCCTCGGCCGGCAAGAGCGGCCAGTTGGCCAACGCCGCCTCGGCCTCCGCGCCGTGACGCTGCTTCGCGAGCAAGGGACGCAGCACAGCGATGTCGGTCGTCATCGCCTCGTTGAACGCATATTCCAGCGCCTGCCAGAGCGCGCGCTCGGCCTCGGCGGAGAGCTGCCCCGCACGGCGGAGGGCACGGGCAAAATTGCGCGCAGAATCGGCGTCGGCCTCGTCCTGAAAAACCCGCCACGCCTCGACGAGTTGCTGCGCGGCGCGGCGGCCCGGCAGGTGGCCAATCTCGTCCTGGTGCGCGAGCCTGGCGTCCGTCAGGCGGCGGGCCACCTCGCGCGCCAGCGGTAGGCCATCGCGGGCAAAGACCACGCCAATGCGCTCACCTGGCGCGAGCTGCGCGCGCCAGCGGTGGATCTCGTTTTCGATGGCGCAGGCTTCAAGGGAAATGTCCGGAGCCAGCGCGACCTTGAGCGGCGACGCATCGTCCGCGATGCGTTGGTGGAACTCTGCAGCGTTGGCGAGGTCGGCCAATGGGCGGGGTGCGTCGGCGGGTATTTCATCGGCGTCGCCGAGTTGTTCCAAAGTCGAGCGCCAGACCAGCTCATCCTCTTTATCGCCGGAGACGGGCAGGCAATACGCGGCGGACTCCGCCAGCTGAGGCAAGGCGCGCAGCAAGGTGAGGCTGCCGCCCTCGCCCGACCCAAAGCCGTAAGCCATGACCTGCGCGATGACGGGCTCGCGGACACCGGCGACGAGCGCACGGTCGCCACTGGCCGAGGTTTGCAAGCCGGACTCGGCCAGCAGTTCGTAAAAGCGTTTGGCCAGCTCGCGCGCCTCGGGCAGGTGGAACGCATCCGAGCCCCAACCGGCAGATTCCAGGCGGTCGCAGTGGCGTAGGAAATCACTCGGCTCTTGGGCCGTGGCTTGGGCAACCGGGTTGTCCGGCAAGTCGCCCGCCGCGAGCTCCATGAGCAAACGCAGGTCTTCGCGCAAAGCGAGGGGCTTGGCGTCAAGGTGGGTGCGCAGCAGCGAGCGCAGTCCACCCGGCGTCAGGAACTCCAAGCCCAGCGCTGGGACGCCCGCGTGCACGAGGCGGTGCTTCACCCAAGCGATGGTCGAGCTATCCGGCGCGAGGAAGATAACCGGCCGCTCTTGCTTCCACGCCTCCCGCGGCCAAAACCGAAACCACGGCAACAGCACCTGCCGCCAGGCAGTGTCGGGGTCGCGGTAGAAGAGCAGGCGTGGCATGGAGTAGAAGCGGCTTCCAGCCGCTTTGATTTCAGTTCGATTAGGAAAAGCAGCAGGATGCCGCTTCTACGTTCTCTTGTAGCAATTCATCCAAGCAGCACCCGCAGAGTGAGGCAAGATTGACTATTTAACTCCCGCGATCAGATCGACGAGATTCGCTCGAGCGAAATACCCGGGAGGGGATGGAAGGTGCATAGGCAACCGCCGCTGCGAAAGGAGGCACAAAGATCAGAGTTAGCAAAATTCCGAAAGGAACGCGTAGGGCACCAGCGACACCCCCGTACTCATGATCCATTATGGTAATCGTCTCGGATGTGAAGAGACACAGGCAAACGCCGACCGGCATGAGTGGGATCAGAATTGAAAACCAAAGCCAGAACGATATTTTGTAGTGTCCAACAAAGGGCAAATCCCGACTCGATAGAGAATCTAGAGATCGCCATGCCCAAGTAATTTGGCCGATGATCCAGTTGGCTTTCATTTCGTTGCGAGGACCGCCAGACTACACGTCCCAGTGGAAGCGGATGGTCTTATCGATTGCCGGGTGGAGGCTTTGGAAGACTGGACAGGCGCGGCAGCATTGCTCGAGCGAGGCGCGCTTTTCCAGCGGGACGCTCGCGGGGGCGTGGACCTCGACCGGGAGGGCGACTATGCGGCGGGGCGGACTGGACGACATGTGCTTCTCCACGCGCATCGTCATGCCCGTGAGGTCGATGCCGAGCTTGTCAGCCTTGATACCCATGATCGTGGCCATGCAGCTGATCAGCGCCGTGGCGCATAAATCCGTGGGGGAGAAGGACTCGCCTTTGCCGTGGTTGTCCACCGGCGCATCGGTGATGAGCTCGACGCCGGATTCGGTGTGCTTGGCCACGGTGCGGAGGTTGCCTTTGTAAGTCGCGGTGATCTCTACCATGCGGCGATGTTGAGGGGCATTTTCGCGGCATGCAAATCGAAAGCAGAAGTTTGCATTCTCCTATTGCCGCGAGCGGGATATTTTTCAAACTATCCCCAACTATGCGTCTACTTAAATTGATCGCCCTGCTGGGCCTGACCGTTTTCCTGCAACTTGGCCAAGCGTCCGCCCAGGCCGATAAGCCCATGCCGCCGAGCCCCTTCAAGGTGGAGCCGCTCAAGGTGGGCATCACTGCGGACAGCCCACCCCTCGTCTTTAAGAGCGGCGGCGAATACCAAGGCGTGGAGATCGACCTCGCCAACCTGCTTGGCAAGGAACTCGGCCGCCCGGTGGTCTTTGTGGAAGTACCGTGGGAAGACCAGATCAAGGAGCTCGACGCCGGTAAGACCGACATCATCATGAGCGGCATGACCGTAACGCGTGAGCGCGAAACCCAGGTCGGCTTCGCCCCGCCCTACCTGAATTTTGGTCAAATGTCGCTCGTCCGCAAAGGCGAACGCGCGCGCTACACCTCGGTCCGCAGCCTGCTGGACACCACCAGCAAGGTGGCCGTGATCCCGGGAACCACCGGTGCCGCCTTCGTGAAGGAGAACTTTAAGAACGCCGACATCATGGAGTTCGACACGCCCGACGCCGCTGTCGACGCCGTCGTAACCGGCAAGACCGACATTTTTGTTTACGACTCACCCGTGATCCAGTGGCTGGCCAGCAAACGTGAGATGGAAGACGTCGTGCCGGTGAATATCAACCTCACCATCGAATACCTCGCCTGGGCCATGCGCGCTGACGACATGAAGTTGCAAAACCAAGTCGCCCAAGCGCTCTTCCAATTTGAAAACGACGGCCGCCTGCAAACGGTGATTAACCGCTGGCTGCCGCGCTAAACCGCCAAACCCGCCCACTATGTCCGAACCTGCCACACCTCCCCCCGCCTCTGGAAACGACAACACTTGGCCCATGCTTTGCCACCTCGCCGCACTGGCTGGCTACACCGTAGTGCCGATGGGGAACATTCTCGGGCCACTGATCGTGTGGCTGATCAAGAAGGACGAAATGCCAGCGGTGGACGCACACGGCAAGGAAGCGCTCAACTTTCAGATTTCGATGACGATCTACTTCGCAGTCTGCGCCGTGCTGGCAATCGTAGGCATCGGCGTGCTTTTGGCGCTGATACTGGTCATCGTGAACCTAGTCCTCATTATCATGGCCGCCGTCAAGGCCAACCAAGGCGAGTTCTACCAATACCCAATGACGATACGCTTTTTAAAATGAGCCGAGAAATCGAAGAAGGAACCGAGCTGAAGCTCGACTTTACCAAACTCAAGAAGGTCGCCAACTGTGGTGCCGACGTGCTGCCCGCCGTGGCGCAAGACGCCCAGACCGGCGAACTGCTCATCGTGGGCTACGCCAACCAACTGGCGCTCGACACCGCCATCGCCGAAGGCTTGGCGACGTTTTGGTCGACCTCCCGCAACGAGCTTTGGATCAAAGGCAAGACCTCGGGCGACACGCTCAAGCTGGTCGAAATCCGCGTGAACTGCGAGCAGAACAGCATCCTCTATCTGGTCGAGCCCCAGGGCGCGGGCTCCTGCCACACCAAGGACAGCTCGGGCACGGCCCGCAGTGGTTGCTACTATCGCAAGATCGAGGCCGACGGCTCACTGAGTTTCGTGCCGGGCAAGGAGTAACCCGCCACCTTCCATGAGCGCACCGACCAAGAAAAGCAGCATCGGTGGCGCGATTTTCCTCGCGCTTTTTGGCGGGTTCTTTGCGTTCATGGGCATCATGGCGATCGTCATGACCGCCAAGGGCGAGGGTGATCAAAACCAGTCGCCCATCGTTGGGTTTGTCGTGGGCGGCATCTTTGCCTGCGTCGGTCTTGGCATCATCGGAGCCGGCATCTGGAGCCTGAAAAAAGGCAAGCAGGAGGCCGCGCTCGCGGCTCAGCATCCAGATGCCCCCTGGCTACTCAAGAAAGACTGGGCCGAAGGACGCATCGTCGACAGCAATAAGGGCGCATTTTTCTTCATGCTGGCGATCGCGATTTTCTGGAACGCCATTTCGTGGACAGCAACGATTGGCGTATTCAGTGAAGGATCAGATGCCGATCCCGCTGCCAAGTGGATCGTGCCGCTGTTTCCGCTCGTGGGCGCGGGCCTGGCCTGGGGCGCGTTTTACCTGTTTCTGCGCTGGCGGAAGTTTGGCTCGTCCACCTTTGAAATGGCCGAAGTGCCGGGCGTCATCGGCGGTAGCCTCGGCGGCGTGATTTTGACGAAGGTCAACGTGAAGCCGGAGAAAGGTTTCCTGCTCCAGCTCCGCAACGAAAAGCAAGTGACGACGGGCAGCGGAAAGAACCGCTCCACCCACACCACCGTCGTCTGGGAAAGCGAGCAGTGGATTCAGGAAGAGGCCATGCCCGACGACCCGACGCAGAGCGCGCTACCCGTTTTTTTCAGCATTCCCTACACCGCCCATCAAACCGAGCGCATCGACAACCGCACCGAATACAAATGGGAGCTCAAAGTGAAGGCCGAGCTGCCCGGCGTGGACTACGAGTCGCGCTTTACGGTGCCCGTGTTTCTCACCAAGGACAGCGACCCGAACTTCGACGCCAAGGCCGTCCGCGCCAGCGAACCCGCCAGCCCGGCTCCGGTGGTTGATTGGCGCAAGAGCGGCATTACCGTCCGCGACGATATTTCTGGCGCGACCTTGATCGAGACCCGCATGGGCCGCAATTTCCTGTTTCTGTTTGTGCCATCGCTGATCGGCATCGGCATGCTCGTGGGCTCCTACTTCGCATGGAACAGCAACATGCCGAAGATCTTCCCGGTGTTCCTGGTGCTCGGTGGTCTCTTGGCGACGATAGGCTGCGTGGGCTCGTTGCTGACCTCACTGCGGCTGAAGGTCTTTCCCGATCGCTTGGAGTCCGAGCGCCGGTTTTTCGGCGTGCCGAAATTCGCCAGCATGCAAGCGATCAACATTAGCAGCATCGAAACGAAGTCCAACATGAGCTCGGGCGACGTCCATTTCTACGACATCGTCGTGCACCAGAACGGTGGCGACAAAGTCCGCTTTCCGATGAGCATTAAGGGCAAGGCTCGCGCCGAAGCCATGCTCAAACTGATCGAAGCAAAGCTGGAAGCCCGTTAAGCAGCGAAACGCGCCTTCTAGAAATGCCGCGTCAACGTCGTTGCGGGAACGACGCCCACTTCTTGTGCGACCAGGCTACCATTCTTGAACACGAGAAAAGTCGGGATGCTGCGCACGCCGTATTTCTGGGCGAGGCCCGCTTGGTCATCCACATTCACTTTATAAACCGCCACCTTGCCCTCCTGCTGCTCGGCGATCTGCTCCACCACTGGCTCCATTTTGCGGCAAGGACCACACCAAGGTGCCCAGAAATCAACGAGCACCGTTTGCTTGGCAGCAACAGCCGCCTCAAAGTCGCCCTGCGCGACCTTGCTGTTTTCAGGCGCAGTGTAGTCGCCGGAGCTTCGGTTTTTCGTCGCCAAGAAGACAACGCCGATAATTGCACAAAAAATAAGAATGGCCCGTTTCATAACCGGGCCATCCAAACACAAGAATACCTGAGGTGTAAATAATGCAAATAATTGTTTTGTGCTAAGCTAGCCCTAATCGAAATCGGCGCTGCTCAAGCTCATCGCGTAGTTGTTCCAACTCCGCACGCTCGTTTTCCAGAGCACTTGCCTTCTGGGCAACCATTTCCTCGGCCTCTCGAAGGTAGCGCTCACGTTGTTCGAGCTGAGTGTCCGATAGCTGTGTGGCACCCATCCCGTCCACTTTACGCTCAAGTCGCAACACAATCTCGGTCAGCTCATCCAAGCGCTCGGTAATGCTTTTCTGCGGTTCGCGAACGCCCGAAGACATCGCAGGAAATGGAGAAGGCGAACTTGCTGCTCCAGTTGCGGCAGGCGCGGCGGCACTAGACTCAGGCTTTTTAAATGTAACGGATTTCTTCGCGCCTGGAGCCGCAGCTCGGAAAATAGTCGTATTGCCTCGGCTTTCCACTTTGCGAACCGGCGTCACCACTTGGCCCAGCTCGCACCAACTGTTTTCGTCCTCGCCATCATCACGCACATGGCATACCTGATAATCCCCCTGCGGATTCTTTTTAACGGTCAATTCGATCGCCTGCAAACTCATCGGGCTGCGGTAGGTCACGCCATTGCGCGCCAGCCACCACATATCCTTCAACGACTGCTCGATCATGCGCTCACGCAGCTCATTCAATGATGTTTTTTCACTCACGGCTCTTAAATTACGGATTAATAGTAGGTTTAATCGTGTGGACTAACCTAACAACAAACGAATTTGGACCCCCGAAGTCAAGGCCATATGGCCCCAACACCTATACAGGCAGTCAATTAGTAAATATTTTACAAATATGTAGGAAAGCCTGGCCAATGCCCCTACGATTACATTTTATAGTATCGGCAGCACTCGCCAAACATTAAGCCCGAAGCGTGATTTAACCGGCCACCTTCCAGCAACGAAGCAATACTAATTTCGGTAGTCTATTTCGCCCTTCACTACCAGCGCTCAGACCTATATCCAAGCCGGATTCCACATATTTTCAGTATCGCTAGCTTCTCATTCTATCACAGGCCTGTAGAGTTGTACCTCCTCGAAGCAGTGCTCCACAATCGGCGTCGTCCTAAGAACTGTTTGAAATTCTGCATGCCGGAACCAACACGGCTAACATTCTTTAGGGCACTTCGCCTAAGAGGGCGTCTAAAAAGTCTGATCGAGTCGGCGAGATGTATTTGGGAGGCAAAATTTCGGCTTCTGAATCGAGGCGAAACCAGTTTCGTCGAGATGAAGAAATGATATTTTGACCCCGAAGACGCTCTCCGGCGAAGACCAATTGAGTTTTTAGACGCCCTCTAAGACCTGCGACTTTCCGGGACCCACTTTCCTTCAATCAGGGTGCGACGCGGCGATGACGGAACGCCACGCTCACCATGCTGAATCATCGAGACAAGTAGATCCGCCGCCACACGGCCTATTTGCTCCGTATCTTCATGCACTCCACCAAGCGGCCAATCAGTTCTTGGCAAGTAAGCGCAAATCAGCAGAACGTCTTCGATTGGCAGCGAAGTTTCGGCGAGGCGTTCATCTAAATCGGGCGGCCCAATGATCGCGCTTGGCTTGTATTTATCGTACCATGCCTGAATGTGCTCATTTGAGGTCTCACTCAAATGCAACGGCGGAATTTTGATCTCCTTATCATGCACGAAACTCTCGGAAAAATACCCTGCTAGCAGATCGTTGTTTAGGCGCGAATCGTGAACTGACATCATGCCGATGTGCGTGTGTCCCTTCGCCCTAAGCTTATTGATGATAAGTCGTGTAGAATCGAAGTGAGCGGCGGCAACGGTATGCAATCGCGGATTAACCAAACTGAAACCAAAAGTAATGACGGAGAAATGCTCCCAGGGGAAAACAATCTCCATCTTATCCTCAGGCAGCGGGCAAACAAAGATACCTTGGATATTGCGTGACCTAAGTATCTGCCCAAGTCGGTTACTGGACAAACCAGCTTCTTGCAGATCAAAAACTTCCAGACCATAGCCATGCGTTTTCGCCTGATCCTTGGCCGCAACATAATAATCGTGATAGATCATATCATCCCATTTAAACGGTGGGATATTTTTGACCAGCCAGGCCAGGTTTCCCTGGAAAGCCGTCGGCCTGTTCTGGCTGCGATAAGCCGCTAGCGCTGATAGCATTGGGTCTGGCATGTAGCCAATTTCTTCCGCAATTCTTTTAATGCGGGCACAGGTCTCTCGCGAAATATTGGGATGCCCCTTCAACGCCAACGAAACGGTAGTACGATGGACCTTAGCGATCTCCGCAATGTCCCTGTGTGTTGGGCGACGTTTACTCTCGGAACTCACGAGTTTATTGAAACGGCATATGAACAGTGCGTCAACATAGGACCTTTAAGACTTCTAATGGCTCACTCTTTCCTGAGCTTGGCGCCGGGCACCAAAACGCGCAACTAAAAGCAGCAACGCGCCAACAAGAATGACGCTCCCGCCGACAGCAAGGATCGCCAGGCGGCCAGCCAGTGGATTGGGCAAACACATTAGCAGTAGTAAAAAGCATCCCATAACGATCGTCGTTAGACCTAACATACGGGCTTGGATATGATCATTGCCTTCGCCACGCTCCTCCTCCGATAGAGGGGTGTTCATTTTCTGAAAAAACGCATCTACCTGGTTGCGAAACTCCACGGGCTGGCGGCTATAAAACGGTATGCAAAAGACGGTTGCCGCCAGTCCAAACACGATAACCCAAAGGCTTCGATCTACATAGGTCCAGGTGTTTCCATACCACGCCTGATCGACCAAAGACCAAAGCGCTGGCGCGATTGCCACACTTGCGATGAAAAAGAAAGACCAACGCGGAAGTCTTTTCAGAAACAATCCCGACAATAATGGTATGCTGATCGGCAGACCAAAAACAGAACCAAGGATGAGCAAAGAGTCAAAGAGGCCAAATCCCTCTAGCAGAGAATACCAAATTGCCAGGCCAGTATTCGCGGCGCCTAAGACCACGGTCGAAACGCGGCCAATCCAGATGGAAGATTGATCATCAAGCTCCTTCATACTGAGAAGTCGGCGAAAAGGCGGGACGATATTGCGAATAATGATGCCAGCATTTGCGTTAATTGCGGTATCCATTGTACTCAAGGTCGCCGCAAACATCGCTACAATCATTACCCCCATTAAGCCATTCGGTAGAACTTTCATGGCGGCCACTGCATATGATCCGCCGCCAGCCTGTCCCACGGGCATCGCAAGAACCTCCGCCTCCCACAAACCGCGCGCCACCATTGGTGGAATAAACCAAACGATCGCTCCAAATAACATCCCGCCAGCACAGAAGAACGCGGCTCGTGAAGCTTCTCGGCCATCATGCGCAGCTAGGTAACGACTGGCCGCAAGCAAGTTCAGTTGCCCAGTTAATTGAATGAAAAATACCGCGACAATCCACTTCAAGGAAAACTTGTTATCCTCGAACGCGCCTTCCGGCTTCACAAAGGCGAAGTCATCGGCCAAATCCGGACGACTGAATAAATCAATGAATCCTGATATTCCACCCACCTCGCGCAGGCAATACCACGCCACAAGAATCGTTATCGGGAATAGAATGAGCGATTGGACAAAGTCATTGCCCATCACCGCCCACTTCCCTCCGCGGATCGAGTAAACGGTAACCACGATGCCTAAGATCAGGATCGTGGAAGTTGCAGAAAAACCAAAGGCACTGGAACAAAATACCGCAAGTGCCCAGAGCGGGACAGCGCCGGAAAGCAGTCCAAAAATCAACCCGTAGTAAGCCTTGAACTGCTCAACGGAAGGGCCAAAACGATCGCGCAATACATCGGCAACCGTGTAAGCACGTGTCTGCCGAAACCAAGCCGCCAAACAGAAACCCTGAATTAAGTAAGCAATGATGTTTGCCGCATAGATAACCAGTAGAGTTGGACCCGCTTCAAATGCCGCCGCGGCATTTCCGGTGAAGGTGAAGGCGGAGATGCCTGCAAGCAATGAACTGCTGCCAACGAGCCACCAGGTCGCCTTTCCTCCACCTCGAACATAGTCACTGGCTGTCCGACTGAGTCGACCAAAGAACCAACCAATGACGACCAGAAAAACGAGGTAAACGCCAATCGTGACGTAGTCACTAGTTTGCATTATCCATCCCCCCGAAAGCATCAGCCCATAAGTCCAAAGCAGTGACTTGCGTTGATTCTGATTTTGAGCTGCCGGGTATTAATACAATAGCGAGTTGGACATCTTCGGTCGTGGGTGGAACCGTTGCGGTCAAAACCCTCAGCCCGTTGTTTTGTTTCTCTTTGGGGTTGGAAGGCGTCGCTGACTCGATGGAAAATTGTGCGGTCTCGGGCTTTAGTATTCTGGCCATCAATTCCTTACCTTGCAGAGTAAGAGTCGCGCTTCGACCATCAGCGGAAAGAGCAACAGCCGCTCGGGTCATCATGCGCCATACTGTTGGCTGATGGCCTGATGGTGCGGTCCACTCGTCCTGAATCAAGATGTAAGCATTGTCCAACATGGCGACGCCACGTCGCATTCGTTCGGCGGCGTCTGGATAAACCTCCGTCATGTCAACCACTGCGTAAGCCATCTCCGGAGCGGATTTAAAATCAATGACAGGAGCAGTAGCCGTGACGGACTGCAACGTCTGCCCGGGACCGATCGTATTGTGGCTGAGATTATTCATTCGGTAATAACTCCATCGCATGCCATCCGGCTTACTATCCCAGTATCCCTTGAGACCATAGCTGTCTGAGCCCAAATCTTCCCCCCACCGCACACCGTCGGCTTCCAGCACAAACGAGCCCAAGTCAAGATGGCTATGTGCAAACCCATTTTGGCCAGCTTTCATTGCCAACCATAGCCCATTTGGGTCATTCCAACGGCTTCGCAAGAAAACAAGTTCGGAGAATCCGTCATGATGAATGTTCAATGGGGAACTGTCATCTGAATATGCTTCGGACGCTTCTGGAAGCCATAGGGTCGCCAACGGTGTAAAGCGATGAGCAGCACCCGGCGTTAAACTCGCAAAATATCCGGATAGTTTTGTGTCCAGAAAACGACTCAAACGCTTCCTAAATAAAGGAACGCTTGATGACTGGTCAAAATGCTGGATCAGCCAGGCGACAGATGGCGAACTTCCCAAAATCACATCACGAGCAGGACCGCCATCTCCATAGGTAAAAGCAACACCGGTAGGCCCAAAAATATAACGCGTGTAGTCCGCCGTTTCAGCGATGCCAGGCAACGCGGATAAACCATTATCAGAGCCAAGTTGATCCTGCATTAGCGCAAGGCAGAGCACCACATAACTTGTTCCATATCCCCAATAAGTCGGACTTTCTGGCCAAACGCCATCAGGCCCATAATATTCCAGCGTACGTGGGAGTGTTTCAGTGACGCCCTTATATACGACCGCGGAGAGCTCGGGCGTCTGTTCTTGCAAAACGAGCGCGGCGGCAAGCAGCCCACCATTACACACGGGATTCCAATTATTAATTGCCGTGTCTCTATCCGCAACAGCCGACCAGTTTGCAACCTTCCGCTGACTGATGTCGCCATAGGCTGCAGGACCATAGACAAGCGCTTTATCCAACAAGGCTTGGCGCAATTCGGCGCGCTCTTGGGCGCTTAGCTCGTTGTACAACCAGTCGTATCCAAATGCTACCGCAACGCTCATTTCTGCAACACTAAGGAACTGTGAGGGCTTCCAGTCAGGAAACGATGCGACATTCATGAGCTCTTCTTTCGCCCTTCTCGCATAGCGTTCTTCACCATCGACCTGATAGATCAAGCCCAAGGTCAAAATACGCCCAATCGCCGCACGGCTAACCATCAACTGTTTGGAGTTAGAGTCTTGATATTCCAGCAGATCAGCATGGTAGTAGACCTCCGCATCCTCACGTAATTTGTTGAGTAGTTTGGCCATTAGAGGATCTATTTCCCCGCGCGCCCTGATCTCGGCGACTCGACTATCGGTCAGCAATAAACTAGGATGCGCACGATCGTTCACCTCAGCCGAGATTGGAGATTCCGGCTTTATCGTTGGAGTCTCATTGACAGATTTTTCTAACGCAAGCGGGGCGGACTCTCCGTGCCGATCGCAGCCAATGATCAACAGGCAACATAACGCTATAGAGCAGCATAGGAATAATGCATTAGAAATTGATTGTAAACCGAGGGGGAGGCGTGAAGACACTTGCATATTAAAACAGGGTACCCAGCGAATCCTTAAATGGATCGCATTGAAGTGGTTAAATTTGGAGCACCGTGGACTCCTTATTGGGCAGCCCAAGCCGGATCACTGTAATCCTTGGGAATTGTGGACTCAGACCATTGCTCAAGGTGTCCATCATGAAACAGAACATTGGCGTAGCCATTATGGTTAAGCCCAACATACGACCATGGTCCACCAGTAGTCCTTAAGGAACGCACACTGGGCTTATCGTTCTCAACAAGCATCACCGTGCGCGCTGTATCTACATTAAACGAGTTCCGCGGCACGCCATCGATGCCAAAAGCCATCCCTACTGCATAGTTAGACTCCCACCACGAATCTGGCTGCAGCGTGGATTCGAGAGAGGGGCAGGTAAGGTGATCATTCATCAAGTCCGTTCCTGTGCCATGAGTCTTACCGTCATTCACTTCAATGTATGGCCGAAGAACCATCGTCCAGGTGTCTTTAGCAGTCGAGCCGGAGTTGGCATTATTCGGCGGCAGCAGGCCATTGTTGTCTGTTTGATAAATTACAATCGCCTGTCCAACATGGCGCATGTTACTCGCGCACTTGGTCGCATTCGCTTTTTCTCGGATCACGGATGTGACTGGTATCAGTATGACTCCGAGGATCGCAATGATGGCGATAACTACGAGAAGCTCGGTTAAAGTGAACCCCAGTTGGGGAACTACGTGTTGCGACTTAACGGCTGTCGAACGATTAAGAGGGATAAATGGACTCATCATGGGGGGGGGCTGAACTGATATAATTTTGACGATATGACTTCAGCAGCAGAGTTCAAAGCGCATTTATATAACACAGTTTATAAAACGATATAAACTGTGTTATATGCAAACCCCTTGAGCCTATAGGATCATTGTCTATATTGGCCGCATAAACGTCTACGCATCATAAGTTTGCTCATTAATGCCCCTTCATTATTCTTTTCCTGACGATGATGTATCGTGTCGTCTGAAACCTATACAACGCGCAAATCAACTTTGATCCCCCCCCCCTGATGGCCAGAAAGATTCACGCCCTAAAGCGTTCATGCCTGGAACTTAAACAACATAACAACATGAAGAAACATATCCCAAACCTCCCCTCCCGCACTGTGTCCAAATCACTGCCCGCTAGACTCGCCGTTGGTATTACGCTAGGCTGCATATCCATTAGCAGCAATCTTGGAGCGGCAACGCTCTTCTGGAATGGCAATTATGTAGGCGACCAATCCTGGACGACGACGACCAGCGTGACCCCCTGGGCGACTACCGATGGAGGTGCCGCCACTGAGTTCTGGACCAATGGCAATGACGCGGTGATCACCGACAATGGCCCGACTGACATCGCGATATGGACTGCTAACGTCGGAGATGTTACTATTGAGAACGGAGCCAACTTTACCACAACAGGCTCCAGCGGCCATCGATTGACGGTTTCAGGAAGCGGTAGCGGCAACTTTAGCCTCACGGATAACATCGATAGCAATGGAACCTTGCGCATCCTGCTGAACGGCTCTTCGGCATGGGATGGCACGATCACCATCAACGAATTCTCCACGAGCGACAGCGGCGTCATTCTGGCGGATGCGAGTGGCGGCGGGACTGCCGGGAGTGGGTCAAACACGCATTTCGTACTGAATGGCGGCCAATTAATGCTTGGTGCCGGAGTCGTCGGCAACACGGCAACTATCGGTAGCCTTTCAGGAACGGGAACGGTTAAAATTCGCAGCGCCTTTAGCTCCACGTCAGGAGTCCGAACGCTGCTCGTAGATCAATCGACAAACACGACGTTCACCGGCACCTTCGGCGACAATCCCAGTCGGGCGGACAATCAAATGGCCTTCACCAAAGCGGGCGCCGGTCGATTGATTATTTCCAGCAACAGTGGATCGAGTGGCGCTTGGGGCGGTTATGCAGGGGCGACCTCAGTCAACGAAGGCAGCCTCTATCTGGTCGGCTCTTCGGACACGACCTATAGCAATGTTTCTGGCCAAGGCACCTATAGCGTTGCTAACAATGCGACGCTGGGAGTCGACGGAACGATCACCTTTGGCTCTGGCGTTAGCGGCGCAATCACGGTAGCGAATGGAGGCATCCTTGACCCCGGCCAAGTAAATCAAGTTGGGACGATGACTTTGACCGGCGGAGATGGCAGTAGCCTTGGCTTGGTTTTTGAAGGCGACGCGAATATACTGTTCACTCTGGGTTCAAGTCAGGATTCGATCGTGCTAAGCAACTCATCCATGACTGGTTCCGCAGCGGGTGGAGATGACAGCATTCTCTTCACCTTTACCGATAGCGGAGATGTCACCGAGGGCCAAACTTTTGACCTGATTGATTTTGGCGGCACAACTCAGAGTATCGCATTGTCCAGCTTTGGTCTTTCAGCGGAAAGCCTGGGAGAAGGCTGGTCCGGCAATTTCGCCTACAGCGGCGATGGAAATCTGCTGCAATTCACCGTGTCCAGCATTCCTGAGCCTACCACTTATGCCATGATTCTCAGTGGGCTGGCCTTGGGCATGGCGATCATCAAGCGTCGTCGTCAATAATTACCTCTGGTAAATCAGCATGATGAAAACGATTTTCTTGTTAGCATTTGGGCTGGCGACTCACTCACTTCAACTTTCTGCTTCAACCCCGGTGAATGTCGATCCCGGGTTTGAAGCAAAAGGGGAGTGGTGGGCGAAACCATTTATCCCCCAAGACAGCGAAAATAGCGGCGCCGCATTTTATTTTTCAAATCAGCAGCCGCATTCCGGCGAAGTGTGCGCGGTAATGGCCGCTACTGAAGATGCCCGCTTTGCGATCTCCCCCAAAGGCGGACGCATTGCTGTCGAGCCTGGTCAAGTCATTGAGTTTTCAGTATGGATCAAAGCAGGTAACGACTTCATGATCAAAGATGGAACTCCGGGCTTCATCATCCGCATAGATTACCTCCAGGGCGACAATACCGTCGGCAAGCGCTTCATTGATTGGGAGGGCGCAGCGACAGCGTCACCGCCAAAGTCTGCTGCCCTTATTTCCTCTGAGTGGACCCAGGTTCAAGCCAGAATCACGACGCCAGAAAATGCGGACGGGATACGGGCCAGCATCTTTTTTTGGAGGGCTTCGGGATCTTTGTACCTCGACGATTTTGAGATCATCCCCCTAGACCAATAGACTGACACAAATCTTCACCTCAATTCAATGGAAGTTGCTATCTATCGACTAGCCAGACATTCGGCCTACCTAGCCAGTTTCATCCTCGCTATACCGTCGGCGAACGCCGACGACGCGCCTGTATCTCAGCAAGCCGAGCATGAAATCCATCAAGTGGGCAGCCAGGAATTTGCTGTCGACTGGTTGTTTGACGAAGCCTTTGACTCTAATGATTGGTCGACGCGTTGGACCGTCGAAAGCCAAGGGCCCAGCGTCTTTGTTGAACAAGGTGAACTCAGCATCAGGCGTGAAGACTCTCCTAAAGACCAAGCCGGGGTAACGGTATGGTTTAACCAAGACTTGCCGCAGAATGTGATCATCATCGTCGATGCATCGACTGAGCCCGGTGATCATGCTTGTAACCTTAATTTCTTTGTCCACGCCAAGGAACTTGGCAACAAGCCATTGGAGTATAAAAGGACGGGCGCGTATAAAAGCTACCACGAAATCACCAATTACCTGTTTACATTCACTGGCGGTTTCATGAGTGGCTGGACCCGAGCTCGAATCAATCCGGGATTTAAGCTGATCAGTGAAGACGAGAGCGTATACGCAGAACCGGGCTCATCCTATGAATTGACGATCGTGTGTGATCGTGGAGATCTTAGTTTTTACATCGATGGAGAACTCAAGCACCACTTTCAGGAAGAGGCTTTGCCTGGTGGCCGCTTTGGCCTAAGGACTTGGTTCTCAGACGTAAACTATGACCGCATTCGTATTGGCGCGCTGGCGAATGAGAAAGAGCGCCTGTAGCCTTGGCAAACCGAACTGCCTTCAGTGCAAAAGTGATCGCTAAGTCATGCGATCATAGATCGCCAAAGTCACTTCAGCATGCAACGTAGCCCCTCTGAGGTAACGTTGTACATTATCGAGGGCATTCTCGCCACACTGCGCAAAGTGATCCAATGTAGGCCCGGCAATGTGAGGTGAGAGCAGCACGCCTGGCATCCCAATAAAACGCGAATCTGGCAGCATTTCGCCATGAACGACATCGAGCGCCAAACGAAGACGTTCATTGGAAGCTTCCGCAAACAAAGCATCCTCATCGATCAATTCGCCGCGTCCGACATTCACAAACAAGGCGCCATCAGGAAGCAGCGCGAGCAGTTCTGCAGTCACACTCATACGGGTTGCCACCGTCAATGCCTCACATTCAAATAACACATCGCTTCCGGTAAATATCGCATCTAGGGACTCACATGGAATAACACCCGCCTCTTCAATTACGCCGCGAGGTACTCCGGAGGAATAGCATTTGATTGTGACATCAAAGGGCTTAAGCAACTGAATCAATTTTCGTGCAACATGCCCAAAGCCGTGTATGCCAACCGTGCGGCGATATAACGATGCCGTCTCAACTCTGAACGTAGGATGCATTGCCGTGGTGGAATGAGTATTAATCACTGATTTCCAACCCTCGATGTTTCGCAAGGAAGCCAGCGCCAAGAGTAAGGCGTGCTCAGAAACTGTGGGCCCGACGATACCTCCCCAATTCGTGACGCGGCCACCTCTCTCAAGAAACGTTCTCGGCAGAAAATGCCGAACCGTTCCGGACAGGTGGGACACATATTTCACCGGAAGTTCGCCATTGATCGATTCTGGCAATCGTGGTGTTGACCAGCATGACACAATCACATCGGGCTTAATCTCGCCCAATGCTCCAGCCCATTGTTCCTGAGATAAGTTTTCACCCGACATCCACTCCCACTCGGCATTAATGGATGAGCTTATTTCCATATTGGGAAAAAAAAGTGTTTTCTCATTCTGAGTCAGAGAAAACAGAACTCGCGAATTCGAAGGAATGCTTGGCCGTTTATTAGGGTTAGCTGCCGGTTGAGAGTTTGAAGCAGAATACATAGAATGTTCCTCAGCACCTAGTCTCTCGATACAGAAAATCCTGCTCAAACATTATAAAGGTAACACAGGTTACAAGCACCATTCCAGAAGGCCTGTAACCTGTGATAATGGAGTGAAAGTTGAAAAAGATATCTGCCCAAATACGATTGGCAGTCCACGAATTCCCCCAACTAGTCACGTGAAAAAATGAATTGCCCCAAGTTTTTTCAGGACGCTTCAACCCCAAATTAATCAAATCATGAAAAACCTGATTAGCTATTTAGGAGCTATACTGTTACCCTGTATCCTATGCCTCCAAATAAACGCTCAGTGTGGCCAATGGGATGGCTACGACTCACTTAGTCGAGAAGACTGGTATGCTGTGAATGGCTCAACTCTTAGCATAAACGACCATAGCCCCACGAGCATTGAAGGTCCTGGTTTGTTTGTTGATCAGGATGGAACCTTTCGCTGGAGTGTATGCCGACTTTTTAAAAACTTGAGTCTTGGCGAAGCAAACACTCCGCAACAAACGCTCCGCGTAAGCCTGGATATTCGTTTGTTCGATGCGGGGTCAACAGCAACCACCAACGCCCCCGGATTTCCTTCCTACAATGGCGGCCTTCGCTTTGGCCTATACAACACTAATAACACCGAACCGCAGGCAGACGATAATGCGGCGACCAGCGATGACTTTGGCTATCGCGTTTATTTGCCCTTCGGCACGGGAACGGCTAACCCAAGCATCGTTAAGGAAACTGGAACACAAAGCGAAATACTGACCGGCAGTGATAGCATCATCTTAGCCAGTACGGTTTACGCCAATGAACGTATCGAGGGCAACCATGTCCACAGCGCAGAATTAATGATCACGCGCATCGGCGTACAAAGCGTTGAGATTGGCATCCGCCTATTTGACGGCCCCGGACTTACTGGGAACCTAATCTTTGAGAGTGTCGCCACCGACGCAAATAGCGCGTACACAGACTTCAATCTCATCGCAATTGGTAGTTCGGAAGACGTTAGTTTTCGCATCGACAATGTAAAATGCGCAATTGGGCGTAGCCGATTCCTCCTGAATGGAGCCAAACTGCAAGATATACGCTTACGCTATGATCGTGGGGAAACGGTGATTGTTCATTTGGTGAACCGTATCCTATCAGCAGCCGACGCATATCTTTCCCCTGACCTAGCGCCAGTAACCTTCAATAACTCCTCTCCGGCTGAAAGCCTTGAGCAATCCCGCGCCGCAATGGGCAGAATTCATGTTCTGGCATTTGCTTATCTCTACACCGATAATCCTGAATATCTCGATGCCGCCATTGACATCATGACAACAGTCTCCGCCTTCCCGAACTGGGCCCCATCTCAGTTTCTCAGCGTAGCTGAAATGAGCATGGGCGTGGCCATCGGTTACAACTGGCTGTATGAAGAACTAGGCGCTAGTGAAGAGATCATCCGAAACGCGTTATACCAAAACGTACTCATGCACGCGCCATCCGTATATTCTCCTCAACCGGTCAACGTCGTATGGCATGCTTACTCGTGGGACAACAACTGGAATCCTGTTTGTAATGGTGGAATGCTGGCGGCAAGCCTGGCATTAAAGGATTTCTATCCAGATCTTGCAAAAGCTACGATTGATGCGCTGCCATCGTCTCTCGAACTCTACTTACAGCATTACGACCAAAGCGGCGTCTGGCCAGAGGGGGCCGTATATTTTAGTTACGGTGGTACATACACGGCATTTATTTTGAATGCATTGGAGAGCTCTCTGGGCTCAGATAGCAACCTCGGTCTGGCACGAGGCTTGGAATTTACTCCCGCTTTCTTCGCTCATGCTTTTGGACCAAGTGGAAGTGTTTTCAACTTCGCTGATTGTGGCTTAGGCAAATCCAATATACTTGGAGCATCAGGAGCTTTTTTATGGTGGGCCGCGCGTCATGGAAACGATGCAGAGAAACTAACTGCAAACCAATGGATGGGCAATTACGCAGATGCCGAGCGAGCCGCTTCCTTCAATGAGCTCAATTCCATAGCTGGCGTACAGAACCGAACCGATGTGCTAAATCTAATATGGCTTGCCCGGGAACCGAAAAACACTTCAACCAGCTTACCACAGGACATTTGCTTGTCTGATGGATTGTCGGAGCTTGCATTTTTCAGGGACCGAGAAAGCGGTCAATCCGCCTTGTGGCTTGGTCTGATAGCTGGCAAAAATGGTTTCCATCATTCCCATCTAGACAAAGGTTCCTTTGTAATGGAGTCCGATGGCGTTCGTTGGGCCGAAGACCTCGGAGCCGACAGCTATGATCTACCGGGATACTTTGACTACGTTGATGGCCGCTGGGACTACTATCGTACGAATAATTTCAGCCATAACACGCTTACGATTAACGGTAAATTGCAGACCATTGATGGCGCTGGAGACATCGTTGGATATATCAGCACAGACAGCTGGACACATGTTATCGTCGATCTATCGGAATTATACCCAGATGCCGCTCAAGCTTTGCGAGGAGTCGCCATGATTGATCGAGACGAGTCTCAAAACACAGCGAGAATAATCATTCAAGACGAGCTGGATGGAGTTGCTGGCGATGAGATTCACTGGGGCATGGTAACCTCAGCTTCTATCAATATTGATGGAAACGCTAAAGCGATGTTGACGAAAGATGGTAAACAGATGGAAGCCCGTATTCTTTCGCCCAATGGGGCGTCCTTTGAAATTGAGTCCACGCAACCAACCACAAATGAAGAAAATCAGAACAACAATACCCGCATGCTAGCAGTCAACTATCAGGCGGACCAAGATGAGAATTTCGTGCGTTTGGTGGTTCTTTTTCGACCAATTGGCTATGGTTGGAAAGCCACAGCGTTGCCTTCTGTCACAACACTTAGTTCATGGCCAAGCTCCTAATGGATACTTTGAGTCTTCCTAACCGAGAATCCATCTGCCCTAATTAAAGTCGACACTGCCGCTCGGGTGAATGAGCAATATTTGATACTCACAATCACAAAAAACATACCACAAAAGTGCTTTTTGTCGATTCAACGCTAAATTTGCCGCTCAGCGTTGACAAACTGCTAGTCCAGAGCTCACACATTTCAGCTACTTGCACCCAATTTTCTGCCTCCGATAAATTGATAAATCACATAAACCATTGATGATAAAATTGATGGTACTCCCGCCGGGAGTCGAACCCAGATCGACGGTACCGGAAACCGTTGTTCTATCCATTGAACTACGGGAGCATTTAATCATCAGAGACTTAAGGAGATGCGTGCGGCTCTGAAACCAGTAATTCCAAAATCCGCAATAGCAACCAACAAACCTTCTTGATATTGTAAACAGCTACTACTAGCTGCCGATTTTGGCCAGGTAAAGCCCAGAATAAGATTCAATGCTCTTTGTTGATCGTGATGCCATACAGAAACAAATTCAGCCTATTGTGCCATCAAACGGGCCTGAAAGGCAGTATCTCGTAGGAATCGTCTGACTACTATATTCTTCTGCACTAAAGGGCGCCCTCCTGTCCCCGGAGTCGCCTTGCCCAAAATCAAAAGGCGCTCTCGTCTGGTTTATGGGAGGTTAGAGCCCTAAGGAAAAAAAGTTTCTGATCGCGTGATTAAGTCTGCCCGTAATACGCATTTTTGCCGTGCTTTCGCAGGAAATGCTTGTCCAGCAATGTCTCATCAACGGCAGCCTGCCCCGGCGAGAGCGCGAGAGTCTTCAGCGCCATGTCGGCGGCCACTTCAAGCGCGAGCGCATACTCCACAGCCTTACCCCCTGAAACGTTCCAGACAAAAGGGCCGTGATCGTTGACCAATACTGCTGGAACATCCAGTGGGTTCATTCCACCAAAACGCTCAACAATGACATTGCCGGTTTCCCATTCGTATTGGCCGTTGATTTCGGCATCTGTCATTTTGCGAGTAACCGGTACTGATCCGTAAAAATGGTCGGCGTGAGTCGTGCCCAGACAAGGAATCTCACGCCCGGCCTGGGCAAACGCCACGGCGCAGCGCGAATGAGTGTGAACCACTGAACGCACGCCATACTCCGCAAACGCCAAAAACAAACGGCGGTGCGTCGGTGTATCCGACGAATAGCGTAGCTTACCTGCAACCACATTTCCATTGAGGTCCACCACGACCATGTCCTCCGCCCTCAAGGCCGCATAGTCGACGCCGCTTGGCTTGATTGCGAACACACCAACGTTCTCATCGAGAACACTTACGTTACCAAAGGTCAAATCGACCAGCCCCGTTTTCGGCAAGGCAAGATTGGCCTCGAAACACTCCTCGCGTATCGCTCGATGTTCCATGTCTAAATTCCCCGGATTCCGTAGTAAATTTCTCCTATCCGCAGGTCTTGCTTAAAGCGACGCATCTCCGTCGATTCATCAATAAAGACGCATTCCGTTCCCGCGATTTCGGCTAGCATTTCGATTTGATCGGCGGTGACGTCAAAACTGAAGGCCGTATGGTGCGCTCCGCCGGCTTGAATCCAGGCTTCGGCAGCTGTGGCCAAGTTTGGCTTGGCGTCCCAGAGAACGCGTGCCACGGGCAGCTTTGGCATATCCTGTGAAATCTCCACGCTCTCAACTTCGTTCACCAAGAAACGAAAACGATTGCCGAGATCGACCAGTGAGACATTAATCGCGGAGCCCGTTGCACCATTGAAGACCAGGCGCACTGGGTCTGCTTTACCACCGATACCCAATGGATGCATTTCCACCCGCGGCTTATGGGCAGCGATAGACGGGCAAATTTCTAACATATGGGAACCGAGACAACGGGCGTTGGCCGGATCAAAATGGTAGGTGTAGTCTTCCATGAAAGAAGTTCCTCCCATCATGCCTGGAGTCATTGCCTTGAGCACGCGCACGAGCACAGCGTGTTTCCAGTCTCCCTCTCCGGCAAAACCATAGCCATCCGACATCAGACGCTGCACTGGCAAGCCAGGCAATTGCAGCATACCATGCAGGTCTTCGAAAGTGTCGGAAAATGCCCCATATCCGCCATCAACCAGAAAGCGACGCAGACCGATTTCAATGCGAGCAGCTTCGCGCAAGGACCCATGACTTACGCCGCCTTTAACCAGCTCTGGCGACAGTTCATAAAGATCGGCATACTCTTGGCACACTGTGTCAATCTCTGCATCCGCTCCTTCGTTGATGACGGCGACCAAGTCACCAACGCCATGCGTGTTGACTTCGAAACCAAACACGCGCTCGGCCTCCACCTTGTCACCACAGGTCACGGATACGTAGCGCATGTTATCACCAAAGCGCACGATCTTCAGGTTCCGCATTTCATCCCAACCCAAGGCAACACCTGCCCACTTTGCGAGTTGCATGCGCACATCTGCAGCCTCCCAATGCCCCACGACTACCTTGCGTGGAATCCTCATACGAGTCAGCATGTGACCGTATTCCCGCCCGCCATGCGCCGACTGATTCAAATTCATGAAATCCATGTCGATGCTGTCCCAGGGGATGTCTCGATTGAACTGCGTATGCAGATGGCAGATCGGCTTGGTCAACGCATTGAGCCCTCCGATCCACATCTTGGCTGGAGAAAATGTATGCATCCAGGTAATGACGCCAATACAGCCGCGATCACTGCTTGCCGCCATCAGCATCGTACGAATTTCATCTGTAGTGGTAACGATTGGCTTGAAGACGATATCAACAGGAATCGACGAGTCAGCATTCAGCGCCAGAGCAATGACCTCAGCATTGGCCGCAACCTGCCTAAGCGTTTCAGGACCATAAAGGTGCTGGCTGCCGGTAATAAACCATACTTGTTTCATAGGTTAGATTATATATATTTTTACGATGAATGATTAATCTAGAGCATCGACTGCTGCGCGCTCCACGGACAGTCCCCGGTGGTAGCGCTCAAAGAAACGGAGAAAGCCCGTAACGTCAGCAGGCTCCGGTTCGATAACGACTCCCATGTTATCGACAAAAATGGGGTGAAGGAATTCGGGCAGTGTCTGGCGACGATCGTCCCGCATCATGTAAGACGCGAGTAGCGCAATCCCCCAGGCACCGCCTTCTCCAGCAGTATTGAGCGTCGAAACCGGCACGCCACAGGCCGCCGCCATGATGCGCTGGCCAACGTTTCCGGTTTTAAAAAATCCGCCATGCCCGCGTATTTCATCCACCTCAACACCTTCTTCGTTATAGAGAATATTGAGCCCAGTACGAAGCGCGCAGAGCGCGGAAAACAAATGCGTACGGATAAAATTTGCCAACGTAAAGCAGCTATCCTGTGACCGAGCAAAGAGCGGGCGTCCTTCAGTAAACCCCGTCACGTGTTCACCGGATACATAGCCGTAAGACAAGAGGCCGCCGCAATCAGCGTCCCCTTCGAGCGCGAGTTTTAAAAGCCGATCATAAAGCTCGTCGGTTGAGAAGTCTGCGCCCATCGTTTGAGCTGCTTCGCCAAGAATGCCCAACCAGGCGTCAATATCCGAGGAGCAGTTATTCGTGTGAGCCATTCCTACGAGCTTGCCATCGGGCGTAGTGATCAAATCAATTTCATGATGCGTCTGCGAAAGCTCTTTATCCAAAACCAACATCGCAAAAACTGAAGTGCCCGCCGATACATTGCCCGTGCGGACTTCGACACTGTTTGTTGCCACCATGCCTGTGCCAGCATCCCCCTCCGGCGGGCAAACTGGAATACCCGGTTTGAGATGACCGGTGGGATCTAATAAAATGGCTCCCTCCCTTGTCAGCTCACCTGCTCGCTCTCCAGCAACCTGCACCTGAGGTAAGATGTCTTTTAGCTTCCAACCGAAGCCTTTTTCAGCAATCAACGCGTCGAACTGAATGAGCATGGCTTCATTAAAATCCTGCGCGTCAATATTGATCGGAAACATGCCAGAAGCTTCGCCAATACCCATCGTTTTTTGTCCGGTCAATTTCCAGTGGACATACCCGGCCAAGGTGGTGGCATATGCGATGTCCGCTACGTGTGCTTCGCCGTTCAAAATGGCCTGGTAGAGATGGGCAATGCTCCAGCGTTGCGGAATCGGATAACCAAAGAGCAAAGACAGCTTTTCAGCAGCAGGGCCAGTTATGTTATTACGCCAAGTTCTAAAAGGCGCCAATTGACCATCTTGCGCATCAAACACCAAATAGCCATGCATCATGGCACTGACGCCGATGCTTTTCAGCTCAAGCAACTCGACACCAAACTTAGTCTTAACTGAATTTTGAAGATCCGCAATGCACGATTGAATGCCACTCCAAACGTCTTCCATGCAGTAAGTCCAAACACCGTCTTGAAATTTATTTTCCCATCTAACCCCACCAACAGCCACAGGAAGATTTTCCGATCCGATTAAGACCGCCTTAATGCGCGTCGACCCAAGTTCTATTCCTAGAGTGCATTGGCCGTTTTGTATTTCTTCCGAGTAGTTCTGCATAGGGAAAACCGCATAACATAAAATTAAAGCCGCTCAGGATTTTTCTGTTTCACCGAGAGACTTACGAATAGAAGCCATTTTATGGGGCAGCGCTTCACAGTAAACCTCACTGCCACTTGACAGTAATGCCACAAGCCGTCAAAATGCCCCGATGAAGCGAATCACGATGACAGATATCGCCCGGGCAGCGGGCGTCTCTAAGAACACGGTTTCGCTCTGCCTGCGCAATGATCCACAGATCCCGGCAACCACCCGGGAGCGGATTCAGCAAATTGCCGATCACTTGGGCTATCAGCGTAATCCGATTGTCGCGCACCTGATGACACAACTGCGCGACAACCAGTCCGGCAGCCCCAAAGCAACCTTGGCCCTTGTCAATGCCAACGAAAACAAACATGCGTTTCAAAACCACCCAACAATCCCAACTTATGTCGCCGGCTGTAAACACCGTGCGAATCACCTAGGCTATAACCTGGACCATTTCTGGCTCCATGATCCGGAACTAAACGGAGAACGGCTCAATAGAATACTCAAAGCGAGAGGAATTCGTGGGATTATCGTTGTCGGGCTGATGAACACGAACCAACTTCCCGGAAAGTTTGCAACCACCTGGGATACCTACCCCTGCGTTGTTACCGGCGTGCGCACCCGAGCGCCAGCGCTTCCCTTCGCCTGCACCGACCACCACATTGTGGCCCTGCGCGCATTTGAAAAAGCACTCGAACTCGGCTACCAGCGACCGGGTTTGGCATTGGACAAAACGATCGATGCACTCGTGGAAGGGCGCTTCACCGCCGGCTATCAAATTGGACAAAGCTACTTGCCACTACGTAAACGTTTAAAGCCATTCTATAAAATCACCGAAGCAAGATCAGATCCTTCATTGTTTGCAAAATGGATCAAACGTGAAAAACCAGACGTGATTTTCACCCTCTACAACATCGTCCGCCTTTGGATCAACGACCTAGGCATCCGTGTGCCAGAGGATATTGGTTTAATCCAGCTTGAGTGGCGACAGGACCGCCCCAACTGGTCTGGCATGAACCAACACAATGACCGCGCGGGCGAAGCCGCAGTCGACATGGTCATCAGCATGATTCACTCCGGCGAGTACGGCGTGCCAGAGTATCCCAGAGCAACCCTAATTGGCGGCAGTTGGGTTGACGGAGGAACCACTCGTGCAGCTTCTGATCGCCAAGTGAATGCTTCGTAACGCATTCAATAGGGATACTGAATCCAAGTTAAATCTGTAGGTCGCAACACTGGCAAAAACAGCCATCAAACATTTACCAACTTGGTTTACGGAGTCGAATCTGCGGAAAACCTGCGCGACATGGCCCACTTAGCTCGAACCGATGACAGAAGCCATTCCCTCTTAAAGGTTTGAGCATTTGGCCGATATAAAAAGACGCGCCGACATATGACGACGGCCAAACTGACCGTACCTAAAAACATTCCTCACAGCCAAGAATCCAATACCAAATATTACAATCATTGTAGGAAAACTGCGGTTCTTCTCACTTGCTGAAATCCTTGTCAGCACAAGATCATAGGAAACATGGATACCCCTTCAAATCTTAAAATATCTCGTCCGTACGTTACCAATTTTTATGCTAATTATAAATACGGGTTTACCTTAGTGGAATTGCTGGCTTGCATTGCCATCATTGCTACCTTGGGCGCTATTCTAATTCCCGCCGTAGGACATGTTCGCAAAAAAGGCGAAGCCGCAACCTGCGCCAGCAATCTGCGGCAGATCGGCGCAGCATTCCAAATGTACGCCACAGACAACAATGGTGTGCTGCCATTGGAACACTCAACGGAAGCGCAAAAGCTGGATGGCAAGGAGTGGTATTACCCGAATGTCCTCGCAACCTACGTGCCACCGCTAGAATGGGCGGCAGAAGCCCAAGGCAATGCCAGAGGCGGTGTTTGGCAGTGCCCCTCAATCGACGAAGAAACCCTATCATGGGGTGGTGGCTACTCCACCAATCGCAGCCACGTCATCCTGCCCTCAGCTGACGTCAGCAACATGGTCTATCTAAGCCAGGTAGCCCGCCCCGCCGAAATAGTAATGATCGGCGATGGCTGGTATGCCAGCCGTGAAAAAACCTGGATCAGCATGCAATGCCCGGAATGCCGCTCATGGGGCAAAACGACTGAAGCAAACCCGATTCATGACGGTGCCGCCAATATGTGCTTCCTCGATGGGCATGTCGAGCTGATCGACTACGAAGACCTTGCCGCGAACAAAAACGACATGTTCGGTCACCACCACCTGTAATTTTCAAGAACCAATGTTAAAGCCAGTATTATTCAGCCTATGCGCACTGTCCATCTTGGGCGGTGCCAACTTATATGCGAACCCAGCTGTCGAACCCACAGTGCGCAATCCTTGGCTCGACCAAGCCAACCGTATTGATGAGCGCTTACAACGAGGTCCATCCGACGTAATTTTTATCGGCGATTCGATTACCAACAATTGGGCATCAAACAGCCGCGGCAAGCCCGTCTGGGATCGCTACTATGCGCGCATGGACGCCGTGAATATGGGTATCAGTGGCGATAAAACTGAGAATATACTTTGGCGCCTCCAGAACGGAAGCCTTGACGAGACAGATCCAAAAGTCGCCGTAATCCTGGCCGGCATCAACAACATCCACCGAGACAACGCTGAGGAAATTGCCGAAGGCGTGGAGGCAATTGTGGATGAAGTGCTGACCAGTTGTCCAAACTGCCAAATAATCCTGATGGGCGTCTTCCCTCGCGGCTACAAGCCAAATGCTCCAGAGCGCTCTAAAGTAAAAGCAGTCAACGAAATACTAAGCAAAATGGACAGCAATCCACGAATTGTCTTCATCGACATTGGCGATCAGCTACTCGACGAAAACGGCATCTACACCAAAGAGATGTCCCCCGATGCCCTGCATCCCTTAGCCAAAGGCTACGAAATCTGGGCACGGGCCATTCGGTCAACTATGGAGGACATGCTCGCAAAGACCTCAGTAAATTAAAAGCAGCAATATGGTCTTTGGTCACGGGCGCACGCGCACGATACCATTTTCGACAATAATAGACGGCAAACGACAATCATATACCGTTGTTCAACATTAGACGAAACCCTATTATAACCACCGTATATTAAACAATGACGCTGAGCGCGCTTTATACGCATTCCGTCAAACAATCCCCCCCCAATCAACTCCCCTTTAATATGAAAGCATTGCTTCCAATCATCCTAACCTCAGCTGTTGCGCTGAGCGCACAGGCCAGAATTATCTTCGAAGACAATTTTGAATCCTATAGTGTTGGCCAGTCGATCGACGGCAAAGGCGGCTGGGTCGCGGATGAATCCTACAAAATTGTTAAAACAGCAGACGGTAAAGGCGTATTTTCAGGACGCACCGTAGCGGACGCAGCCATCACTCATGCCATCGAAACCCAAGAACGGACTTTTTACATTGGCGTCGATGTCGATTTTTCTCTGAGCGCATCAAATTTCTACTGGATCGCAGCCGCAAACGGCAAGGGACCAGACAATACCGCTGGCGCAATCTTCAATGCTCGCGACGGCAAGCCGCTAATCGCAGCGCGAATTCGTAAAGATAGCAAAAAGACCAAAACTGGACGCCCGGCACCTTACGATGTCCCTGCCCGCTTGGTGATCGAGATATCGTCCTATGGCGAAAAATACTCATCAACCATTTGGATCAATCCGACCAGCACTTCGGACACCCCGATACAAACCGTAACCAGTGCATTAGGCGTCAGCGAGTTGAATACATTTTTTGCACGACGGGGCTCCGTCAGTCACTCCGCCATGACCATGGATAACCTAATCATCGCAACCAACTTTGACGAGGCGCTAAACGCTAAATAGTAACGCCTACTGTGCCTCGCCTATCCCTCAAAACCATACACCCAAAAAAAGAATACAATGAAAGTCCAAACTATACTCCCGATTGCAGCACTGACAGTACTCGCGACCTCTGCCCAAGCCACCGTGCTTTTTTACGATGACTTCGAGTCCTACGAACTCGGCTCCGAAATTAACGGCCAAGGCGGCTGGACCGCAAACGCCTCCTACACCATCACCACGTTTTCCTATAATGGCACACAAGCCGTTCACTCCGGTAACAACGTGGCCGATGCAGCAATTTCCAATACTTTTGCTGCGCAGTCAGACGGAACAACAATCTACATGGGTGCCGATGTGGACTTCCGCCCTGGAGCTGCAAACACCTACTTCTTCAACCTGAGCGACTCGGCTAGCCGTGACAACTCAGCCGGAGCCAATTACCTATCGAGCGGCGTGCGCGCGCGCAACTTTGATGGCTCTGGCGGAAGCAGCGTAGGCTCAATCAACACCTACGGCGACCCGACCCGTGTAGTGGTAGAGGTTTCTGCCTCGGGCGGCCTTGGCACTAACTACGACACCGTTAAGATCTACTCACTGCTAGATGGCTACACCAGTGTCATTAGCACAGTCGTTTATGACACTGGAATCAGCTCGCTCGACACGATTTTTGGCGCGCGCGGCAGCGATACCAATGGCAACTCATTCGTCTTCGACAACTTGGTAATTGCGACAACTTTCGCTGAAGCCCAGATGACCATCCCCGAGCCTTCCACTTACGCAGCACTTGCTGGTGTTGGCGCTCTCGGCTTGGCCATGTTCCTCCGTCGCCGCAAACGCTAAGCGAAAGACTGGATTTTGATTTAGTATATTGGGGGATATACTATCCGCCTGCTGCCATTGTTAATACAGTGGCAGCATAGTGGCGAAGGCATGCGATGGGGTTTACGTCGCATGCCTTACTTTTGTACGCACCAAACAATATGCCCCAAAAGAAGAACGCCCATTGGATTACAACGAGCGTTCCCTGTCCGCCAATGGCGGTTTGTGCCTGTACTAACTAAACGAAAGGGTTTATATTGGAATCCCTGAGCGTCAGGCTCCGAAAATTCTTAACACGGTGAAAGGTAAGGTAGTTTGCGTCGTGTTGATTTTTTGCACCACCTTGGTCATCATCCCACGCCGTTCGACTGACCACGATCATGTCATCTCCTTCGAAGAGCCAATCGGCATATTGAAAGCCGTGCTGCTTCGGATCTGGATGGTAAAGCACCACGTAGCGGATTTCCCACTCACGCAAATCGCGGGAGCAAATCAAAGCTAGAGTATTACGCTGCGTGGTTTGCTTTTCACAATCACTGTGAATCGGCGGCACGGCATTCGACAATGCCCAATAAAGCCCAGTATCAGAATCGTGCCGGATGGTAAACTTCGTTGCACCACCGGGTAGATCGATAAGGTCGTCCGCTGGGTTAAACTTCAGAGCTTGGCCGTCATCGTCCAGGCGGACAATCGCGCCTTTCCCCGCTTGATTGTAGTCTACACGCAGCACATTGCCGATACGACCATTGGGCAGTTGCACCGCGTTGCCCTCCAGCCAACCACCGAACTTGCCCTCCAGCCATTCGCGTGAATGACGCAGAATGGGCGTAAAGTTCCAGCTATCGCGACGCAGTAAATTGGAGCCCACTGGCGCAGACATCAGCATCGGATTATAGCGCTCACCCCAACGTGTACTGCCAGCAGCATCTTCAATCGCACGCCAGATGCGTCCGTTCGAAATAACAAACGCAGTCGGCGCGGTGTGATATTGCCCATACGGCGTGAGCAACCCCGTTTCGGTATCATCGGGCGCTGTCCAAGTAAAGCCACCGTCTTCACTGCGACGGATCACGATGTGCCCATGATGATGCGTGAGACCAAACAGATAAAGCACACCTTCGTGCAAAAGCAGACTCGACCAAAAGGCCGGGCATACCTTCGCAATTTGCTTCCAGGTTTGACCGTCATCTTCACTGCGGAAAATCAGCGAAACGGCTGCTTCGTGCTCTTTGGTTTCAGGACCAAAAAAATCATGGCTCGCCACATAAGAACCATCGGCTAATTTCGCGATGCTCGGAGAGCCGATATACTTGCCTTGATCGACATAGACGTGATTAATCACGACACCGGGAGGAGCTGGAAAATCTTGCGCCACTGAGGTTGGGTTAAGGGCGTTCTGAGAAGAATTGTTCATAATCTTAGCGGGGCTTTTCATTTGCAATGCCTGCTGAAGAGCATCACTATGCCGCGATACCTCTTTGTATAACTCAGTCTTGCCGAATTGTGTCCTCACTGAAAGAACTCAGCCTTAAACATGGTGGTAAATACACCACACAATCTGGTATGTGGGGTATGCACCCCCGCGACTATTGGTTGATTTTCGAGACCTTTGACGCCATTCCATCAGGCTACATCAGCCGCGCCGCAGAGATCCATAACAGTTGGGCTATGCGATGGCATTTAGAAGCCGGGATGACGCGTAATTTAAGGAACTACTCCTTGGTCTTCATCACTGAGGGAGAAGGAACCTACAGCGACGACGCCGGTAAACAAACCTTGCCGATCCACCAAGGAGATTTGCTCTGCTTGTTCCCAGGCCGCCCGCATGCCTATGAACCACCCAAAGGGAAGTCCTGGAACGAGATAAATGTGGAGTTTACCGGACCTGTATTTGACGCGTGGGTGGGCGTTGGTTTGCTCGATCCCAATGAACCAGTACGGCATTTAGTATCATCTGGCAGCGAGGTGGAAATCTCCCGTTGGAGAGACCGTTTCTACGATGTAGTAATCCCGCTTGCAGAGCGGCGGGTTGCCGAACCAGACCTTGCAGACTCGGGACGCCTTATCAACCTCATTGCCTCAATGTGCGCCACCTGGCAGACACACGTCAATCATGGAGACGTAGAGTGGGCAAACCACGCACGCAAGCAATTGCTCGATTTGCCCCTGGGTGAAAAGCCAAACTTCATCGCTCTCGCACGAGAGTTTGGCTTGGGCGAGCAAGCCTACCGCAAGAAATTTAAAAAGCTATGCGGAGTAAGTCCGTTTGCCTTCCGCTCGCGCCAGCAAATCGAAGCAGCGTGCCACGAATTAATGGAGAGTCATAAGCCAATTAAAGAGATCGGCTACGAGCTCGGCTTTGGCAGTCTATTTTATTTTTCGCGCCGCTTTAAACAGATTACCGGAATGACGCCCGGGGAGTATCGCAAACAAGTCAGCGAATAGCTTTCAGCATGAAAACAATGGTAACATCTACCTCGAACCAGACCATCGAGAGCTACCATAAAGGACAAAGGGGAATGCGTTTTGTGAGGCTGTTACTCGTTGAATGAGCTTCTCGACATGACTTCAATTTAGACATGCGAAACCCAGTATATACCCTTGTTTTGCTCGCCACCGTATTGCGAGCCGTAGCCGCGCCGACCACACCTGCGCAAACAGAAACTCAACCCAACCAGACCATCCAGGAATCGATTGCCACGAGCACCGATATCCGTAATCAACACATGGGCGTGTGCACGCACTTCATCCGCAAGAAAGGAATGAAGCATTGGGATCCCAAGACTTACATGCCCGCCCTCGCCGAACTCGGCGTTGGCTGGATTCGCGATGAAGTTCTCTGGAGCCAGATCGAAGTGGAGAAGGGCGTTTACAAGATGCGCTGGCAAGACATGGAGTGGATCAACCTCGCCCATGAAAACAACATCAAGATCATCCTGACCGTTGCCGGCGGCAGTAGCTTTTACGGCGAAGACTCCTTCGACCCGGAAGGCTACGCCAAGCTCTGCGCCTACCTAGCTGAAGAGCTCAAAGGCAAAGTCGATGTGTTCGAAGTGCAAAACGAGCCCTTCCACCACTACGCCTCACACTATGGCGAAGGCACCAAAAAAGGCGGTGACTGGTATGGCCTCACGAACGGCACGCTCGACGTGCAAGGCTGGGTCGACCACTACCGCATCACACTTAACAAGGCCGCCGACGCCGTGAAGGCTGTCAATCCCGACGCCAAGGTGATTGGCCTCGGCTCATTCCCCGCGATAAACTACCGCCAGATCGAAGCCGGTCTTTCGGAGAACGTAGATGGCATCACCGCGCACCCTTACAGCTACCGCGTCGTGCCGGAGATAATGCCCTACAAGGACAACGAGAAGACGATCGAGAAAAACGGCGGCCGCCGCGTCACCGATGAACACGGCACCTTCGCATCGTTCATCGAAATGCAGTTGGATTTCTCCGCCAAGCATAACGGTCCCGACGAAATGTGGCTGACCGAATGGGGCTACAGCAGCTTCCGCGAACGCTGGGAGGGCGACCCCAATAAGTGGGGCGGCAACTACTGGGGCTTCAACGACCACGCCGTCGCTGTCTATGCTCAGCGCCGCTTTGTCGAAGGCCTCGGCCTCGGCGTCGAAGTGAGTGTTTACTACTCGCTGCTCGACGACGACTACTCGCAGGATGATCCGCTGAAAGCCGAGTCGAATTCCGAAAACCACTTCGGACTTATCACCAAAGACGGCGAGCGCAAGCCGGTCTATTTCGCGATCCAAAAAGTAGCCAAGCTGACCGATGGCTTCACCGTTTCCGACGAGCTCGACTACGAAATCGTCAAAGGCCAACCGCGCCCTGACTCCCGCCCGGTCAACTGGTGGAACGGCTCCACGATCGAAGCGCTCGACGAAATTTGCAACTACCAGTTTAAGGACGCCAACGGTGACAACGTGCTCGCCGTCTGGTCGATGGAGCGCGTGGGCGACCGCTCCGCACGCGCCGCCAATATCACCATCGATGTTCCCTTCGAAGGAACCAAGGTGGAAGTGACCGACCTGATGACCGGCAAGGTTTACGAGGCCTTCACAGAAGACAAAGACGGCAAGCTCTTCCTGCCGCACTTCGCCGTGCCGCCACATGTTGTGCTGATTCGCTTGGTCCGCTAATCCTGCGCCCGCGCCTACAAATCGTCAGCCCCGCTTCCCATGCATTGGATCGATTGGCTTATTGTCCTCGTGCCCGTTTCGTTCGTTTTATACCTGTCGGTATACAGCAAGAAATACGTGCGCGGCGTCGTGGACTTCCTAGCCGCCGGGCGTGTGGCCGGACGCTATGTCTTATCCGCGGGTGACTTAACCGCGGGCCTGAGCGTCATCACTCTGGTGGCGCTCGTCGAGTCCAAGTATCAGGTCGGCTACGCCCTCTCCTTCTGGGAGTATTTAACGGTGCCGGTGGGCATTATCATGGGGCTGACGGGTTACTGCGTTTACCGCTTCCGCGAAACGCGCTCGCTGTCGATCGGCCAGTTTCTGGAAATGCGCTACAGCCGCTCGCTACGTATCGTGGCGGCGAGCTTACGCACCATTTCCGAAATGGTAACCAACGCCATCGGCCCGGCGGTCGCGGCCAACTTCTTCATCTACTTCCTGGGCCTGCCACATCAGCTCGAAGTCTTCGGCATGGCCTTGCCGACTTTCGCCTTGATCGTCGGCGGATCGCTTTGCTTGTGCATGGTGGTCATCTGGCCGGGCGGTCGCATTTCGCTGCTCATCTCGGACGCGTTTCAAGGCCTGATGAGCTACCCGATCTTCGTGATCATCGCAGGCTATGTGTTCCTGCACTTCGGATGGGACGACACCATTGCGCCCGTGATGGTGGACCGCGTTTCCGGCGAGAGCTTCATCAATCCGTTCGACATCGAGAAGCTGCGCGACTTCAACATCTTCGCGCTGTTCGTCACGATCATGGGCAGCATCCTCAACAAGGCCAGCTGGATCGGCAACGACACCACCGGCAGCGGACGCACGCCCCACGAGCAAAAGATGGCCGGCATCCTCGCCACTTGGCGCAGCCTTTACGCATGGCTCATGATCATGCTCGTCGTCGTGATGATCATGGCCGCGATGACTCACCAAAAATTTGCCAACGAAGCCTACGACATCCGCAGTGCCTTAACGCAGAAAGTTGCTACGGAGGCCGTTAGCGATCCAAGCACCCGCGCCGAGCTCAATGCGCAGATCGCCTCTCTTCCGAAGGTAGTGCACCAGATCGGCGTCGACGCGCCGCTCTCACAGGAGAGCAACATCGACACGCCATACATCAACACCGCACAGGACGTCCTCGGTGGCACACCGGAGGGCAATCTGGAGTTTCAAAAATTCCGCACGCTTTACCATCAGATGATGCTGCCCGTTGCCCTGCGCAACATCCTGCCCATCGGCATCATGGGGCTGTTCTGTTTGCTCATGATCATGCTGCTCATTTCCACCGACGACTCCCGCGTGTTCAACGCTTCGTCGACCATCGTGCAGGACATCATTCTCCCCTTCCGCAAAACACCCTTCACGCCCAAACAACACCTGCTCGTGCTGCGCATGACCTCGGTCGCGGTGTGCATTTTCTTTTTCGTGGTGTCGATCTTCTTCATTCAGATCGACTACATCCTGATGTTTACCGTGATCATGACGGCCCTCTGGCTTGGGGGAGCCGGGCCGATCATGATCTTCGGTTTATACAGCCGCTTCGGCAACACCGTGGGTGCCTTCGGCTCGCTGATTTTTGGTTCCGGCTTGTCGGCCGTCGGCCTCTTCATGCAGCGCAATTGGGCGGAAACGGTTTTCCCCTGGCTGTCATCGCACGGCTGGGATGTGCCGGTCGGCAACTTCCTTGAATGGGTCTCGCGCCCGCTCAATCCGTATGTCGTTTGGGAGATGGATGCGGTCAAGTTCCCCATCAATTCCTACGAGCTGTATTTCATGGCAATGGTCTCCGGCATCGCGGCCTACATCATCGGCTCGCTGTTAACGCAGCGCAAGCCCTACAACCTTGACCGCCTGCTTCATCGCGGCATTTACGACGTGGCCCACGAGAACAAAGAACCGTTCAAGTGGACCCCGCGCACCGCGATGAAAAAGCTGATCGGCATCACGCCGGAATACACCCGCGGCGACCGTGTCATTGCGTGGTCCGTCTTCGGCTACGCGATCGTTTATAAGTTCGGCCTGTGCTTCATCGGCGTCTTGATTTGGAACGCCTTCCAGCCCTGGCCCGTCGAGTGGTGGAGCAATTACTACTTCATCACAAGCATGGTCGTGACGGCGATCCTCGGCATCGTGTCGACGGTGTGGTTCCTCGTTGGTGGCGTCATCGACATCCGCCGCCTCTTCCGCGACCTGGCCGAGCGCATCGATAACCCGCTCGATAACGGCATGGTCGATGGCCACGTATCGTTGGTGGACAAGGAGTCGTTCGACACTCAAAATAGCGACGACGAAAAGACCGACCGCTAGCCACAACCCCTTACACCCTTTTCTGCATGCCCGAAGTAACTGTATCCGAATCCAGCGCCCGCGAAATCAACGGCCTGCACATCGACCTCGCGCCGACCAGCCATGGCGGCATCGAGCTACGCCTTTGCCCAAAAAGCAAAGTGAATGAGCTCATTGCGCGACGGGCCAAGATCGACGGACGCCCCGAGTGTCTGGCCGGCCACGCCCAAGTCGTGAAGCCCGACAGCATCGTGCAGGTAAAGCTCGCGCAGGACCCGATGGACTTCGGCTTCCTCGAAGGGCTGACCATGCAGGACAGCCAGACCACGCTCGGCCTGCGTCCGGTGGAAAACGTTGCTGCGGACAGCGAACATGGCGACGGCGTCATTGTCACTTGCCTTGAAAACAAAGCCAGTGGCTTGCGAGTATTTCACTACATGGAGCCAACGCCAGTCGAAGGCACGCTGCGCATGTGGAGCAAGGTCGTCAACGTTGGCGACGCGCCGATTGAACTAGAGCATCTATCGAGTTTCGTTCTATCCGGCTTAACGCCGTTCGCCCCTGACGACGCTGCCGGACGCCTGCGCCTGCATCGCTTTCAAAGCTGGTGGAGTAACGAAGGGAAGCACGAAGACACCTTGCTCGAAGACCTGCACCTCGTTCGCAACTGGCAGGGCAACATCCTGACCAACGAGCGCTTTGGACAAGTCGGCACGCAACCGGTGCGGAAGTATTTCCCCTTCGTCGCGCTTGAAGACACCGAAGCAGGGGTGCTTTGGGGCGCGCAGCTCGCGTGGGCGGGCTCTTGGCAAATGGAGGTCACACGCCGCGCGGATGCCGTGTCGCTGTCCGGCGGCTTGGCCGACTACGAGTTCGGCCATTGGATGAAAGTGCTACAGCCGGGTGAATCCTTTGAAAGCCCGAAGGCGCACGTCGCGTGCGTGGTGGGCAGCATCGATGACTTAACCGCGAAACTGGTCGAGGCGCAGGAAGCGTTCCTCCCCGAGCCGCCCGAGTCCGAGAAAGACCTACCCGTCATCTTCAACGAATGGTGCACCAATTGGGGCTCGCCGAGTCACGATAAAACCATTGCGCTCGCGAAGCGACTGCAAGGCACCGGCGTGAAATACATCGTCATCGACGACGGCTGGGCCAAGCGTCCGCCCGAAGCCACGATGCAGTCCAACGGCGACTGGATACTCGACAACGAAAAGTTCCCGCACGGCATCCAAGCAACCTGCGAAGCAATCCGTGAGATGGGCTTCATCCCGGGCGTGTGGTTCGAGTTCGAAATCTGCAACCCCGGCTCCCAGGCCTTTGCGCAAACCGAGCACCAGCTTCACCGCCGTGGCCGCGTGTTGACCGTTGGCTCGCGCCGCTTCTGGAATTTGAATGACCCGTGGGTCATCGACTACCTCGACCATAAGCTGATCCGCTTCTTGCGCGACAGTGGCTTCGGCTACCTGAAGGTCGATTACAATGACAACATCGGCATGGGCTGCGATCACCCGGATTCACTGGGCGAAGGCTGCCGCCAGCAGGTGGAAGGCATCTACCGCCAGTTCAAGCGCGTCAAGGAGCACGTGCCCGAGTTGGTCATCGAGAACTGCGCTTCTGGCGGGCATCGCCTTGAGCCGTCGATGATGGCGCTGACCTCGATGAGCTCGTTCTCCGATGCACACGAGTCGACGAACATTCCAATCGTCGCCCGGCAGCTCCACTACCTACTACCGCCGCGCCAATCGCAGATCTGGGCAGTGCTCCACCCCAGCGACAGCGCCGAGCGGCTCGTCTATTCGCTGACCGCCACCTTCTACGGCCGCATGTGCTTGTCCGGCGCGGTGCACGAACTGAGCGACGCACAGATGGACACCGTGCGTGAGGCCGTTGCTTTGTATCGCAAAGTTTCGCCAATCATCAAGGAAGGCAAAACGCATTTCCTTGGCGAAGCTCCGCAATGCTGGCGCGACCCCGTCGGCTGGTCTGGCATCTGCCGCGTGAGCAAAGACGGGCAGCAAGCACTAGTCGTGATCCACGAATACGAACGCATAAATACAGAAGCCTTGTCCGTTGAATTGCCGATCCAAGATGACTGGAAGCTTACTCAAGCGATGGCCGACCAGACGACGGCTACCCCAAGCTTTGCATCGCAGAGTTTGCAATTACCGGCAGCCAAGGAATTCCGCGGCTACGTTGCTCTCCTGGAACGCCAATAGAAAAGCGGAGCCCGTAATGAGCTCCGCTTTCAAAATCGATTGGCTTCCTCTTAGTCCACCAAGTTTTCCTTGATGTAATCGAAGCTTTTCTTCAGCGAGTCAAAGGGATCACCGGGGCAGACATCTTGCTCGATGATGTACCATTGGCAACCTGCTGCTTCCGCGGCGGCGACGATGGACTTGAAGTCGAGGTTGCCGTAGCCGATTTCGTGCATGATAGGCTTGTTCACTTCGTGAATGCCGACGTCCTTCATGTGAAGCAGCGGCAGGCGTCCGCTTAAGCTTTCGCACCACTTCGCTGGGCAACCGCCACCGAGCTGCACCCAGTAAGTATCGATTTCTCCCTGCACATTTTGAGGATCAGTTTCGTCGTAGATGTGGCGAAGGACTGTTTTGCCGTTGACCTTGAGAAACTCGTTCGCGTGGTTGTGGTAGGTCAGCACTTGGCCAGCTTCACGGAGCACGCGACCCGCGTTGTCGAGCTTCGCAATCAGATCCGGCAGGGCCTCGGGCTTGGTAAAGTCGTAGCCAGTCGGAAAAGGATATGCGGTGTATTTCGTGCCGAGCTTGTTGAGTCGCTCAACGATCTTCTCTGGCTCGGCCAGGATCATCGGCGCAGGCTCGTGCGTCGCACAGATGGTTAGGCCGTTGTCCGCACAGACTTGAGCAATTTCTTCCTCCGCCACAACATCGTGCGCCATGCCGGAAATTTGCACTGCCTGGAAGCCGATGTCGGCAAGCTTCTTCATGCTCTCGCGGAAGCCATCCGGCGTTTGAATAAAATCACGAATCGTGTAAGTGATCAGAGCAACTTGTTCGATTTTCATAATGGTCGATTTGGGTTTGCTTAGAGGTTAATGAGAAATACCAACGAGGCTAGTAGTAGTTAGGTCCAGTGATTTTAGCGCGACCGGTTTCGATGTCGAGCGTCCAGGTCGTCGGTGATGGCAGCTCAAATTTGCCACCGCCTATCTTAACCGGCATCCAGAGATAGCGTCCATCCCAATGCTCTTCTGGGCGCCAGCGATCACCCACGTAAATGACGGTCGTTGCCTCGCTGCCCACCACCTTAATCAAGTTGCTGGACTGCGACATCCACGTCAGTGTTTGTTCAGGCGCAAAATCTTTAAACTCAGACCACGGACCGGCGAGTGATGGCGCCGTCGCATACTTGTTGGGGTTCGGAAACCAACCCGTTAGATGGGAACCAATGCAATAATATAAGCCTTCGTATTGTACGATTGCGCCGCCCTCCAACGGTGCTTCAATGCGGCAGATTTCCTCGGCCACATCCATGTAATCATCGGTCAACGTCGCAATTGAAAAACTGCCCGTCGGACGACTCTCGAAGATCAAATACGGCGTGCCGTCATCGTCAATAAACTGACCAATGTCGCGGCTCTCCATGCCGAATGGCCGGAAACTCTTAACGTATTTGTAGTCGCCATCGACGGTGTCACAAACTGCGATGCCAATGCGAGCAGCGCTGTATTCAGGGGCACCGGGATACTCCTCTCCATCGAGGTGGAAATACATGACGAACTTCCCCGTCTTCGCATTGTGAAAGACCTTCGGGCGCTCCAGCACCCACTTCTCGCCCAGCGGTTCCGGTGCGGACGTGGCGAGCACCTGATTACGAAAAATCCAGTTGACCAAGTCCGTCGATGAGTAACACGAAACGTAGCGCTTTGCCGGGTCGTTGCCCTGCGATCGGTCCTCGCCGAACCAATACCAAGCGCCGTCGAGACGAATAATACCGCCACCATGCGCTTGGATGTGCTGGCCACGATTATCGGGCCAAACTCTGCCCGGATAGATAGTTTGAAGTGCTTGCTGGGTAGACATTGTTTGCTGATAATTTATCAACGCCTTCCGCCTTTGCGAAAGCGTGATAACTTGTCCAATCTGAGATATCATTGTCTTTAATGCGCAATATCGCGTCACACATAAAGTTCCCTGACTTCAGGCGCCTTCTGCCTCGGGAGCATCCAGCATACGCAACCTTTTTACTAAATTACTCAGCCCCGAACAACACCTCTGAGTGGACACCTCGAACAGGTAGGCCATCCTGCAGAATAGAACCTCAACTCATTCATATCATGGCCCCAACATCATTGCTTCAACGCTGCGCCGCTAACCCGATCCTGCAGGAATCAGATATCCCCTGGGATTGCATGTCCGTATTCAATGCCGGCATCGCCAAGTGGGACGGCGAATATGTCATGCTCTTCCGCACCGACTCCGGTCCCAAAGCCACGCCGGACGCCCGCTTGACCCGCGTCGGTCTGGCCCGCAGTCAGGACGGCATCAAGTGGGACGTCGATCCGGAGCCCGTCTTCGACCAGAAGATTGCCTGCGAGTGGCTCAAGGATCAATACCACGAGCGCTTTGGCGAAAAGGAAATCTTCCGCATCTACGATCCACGCATCACCCTGATCGACGGCGAGGCCTACTTCTGCTTTGCCTTCGACACGATCCATGGCGTGCGTGGCGGCATCGCCAAGTGCTCCAGCAAATGCCTGCGCAAGTGGGAGCTGCTCTCACTGTCCCTCCCGGAGAACCGAAACATGGTGATGTTCCCGGAGCGTATCAACGGCAAGCTCTACCGCCTAGATCGCCCCTTCCCTATTTATTCCAAGGGCTGGCAAGAGATGTTCGATATCTGGATCAGCGAGTCGGTGGACGGCAAATATTGGGGCGAGTCGCGCTTAGTGCTCGGTGCCGAAGAAGTGCCCTTCACCAATGGTAAGATCGGCCCCGGCGCTCCTCCCCTGAAGACCGACAAGGGCTGGCTAACCACCTTCCACGCCGTGCACATCGACAAGGAAAACCCGCTGCAAGGCTGGGAGCCCAAGTCATGGTGCAAGGAATACGTCAGCGGCCTAATGCTGCTCGACCTCAACGACCCGAGCAGGGTAATCGGCATCAGCAAACAGCCTCTGCTGCGCGCCGAGGCTCCCTACGAAATAGAAGGCTTTCGCGGCTCAGTCATCTTCCCCGGCGGCTTCCTCCTTGAGGAGGATGGCACGGTCAAGATGTATTACGGTGCCGCCGACACCGTGGTCGCGCTGGCTGAAGGCACATTAGAAAGCCTGCTCAGCGCCATCGAGCCGATCTAAGAAATCACTTATTGCACTTCAAAAACAAACTGCACAGAGGATCCCCATCCTTTGCACAGCTTAACCGAGCGCTTTTCCGCGTCAGCTTCGTTGGCTTTTCGCTCACAGGTTTCCAGCCTGCCGCGCTCAAGCCGCCTTGCTGAACACAAAAAAATTCACTGCGGCCTGATCGGCCAACTTAGATGAAAGGTGCTCAAATCGCCAAAACGGAATCAGCTACGCTGAGCCACAATAGCTGGTGGCTCCGAATGGATTGGCCTTTACCCACACTGTGACATGCATAAAACTGCGAAGATCCTGCTCTTCTGCAACTATGCCGACCGACACACAAGCGCCCCCCCCAGACAATGAATCCTACTCCCAATGGGGAGAAGACCGCATCATTTGGGACTACTTTAAACGTCGCAGCGACGGCGTGTTCCTGGAAGTCGGCGCCAATGCGCCCATTCGCCTCAGCCAGACTTATCTGCTCGAAAAACGCGGCTGGAGCGGTGTGCTGATCGAACCACAAACTCAGCGCTACGAAGAGCTAGTCGCCAAGCGCCCGGGGAGTCGCGCCATTCGCTGCGGAGCGGTCAGCCCGGACAATGTCGGCGGGGCTTACATTAAGATCCCACCCGCTGAACAAGGCGGCGACGTCATGTCCCAAGTAGTCATGGAGCGTGTCGAGGGCGACGGTTGTCGCTACGAGGATGTCCCCCTGCGCACGATCAACGACGCACTCGAAGAAGCCGGCGTCCAGCATGTTGACTTTGCGTCCATCGACATCGAGGGCATGGAGATCCCGGCTCTGGAGGGCTTCGACCTGGAGAAATATCAGCCCAAGCTCATCCTGGTTGAAGACCACATGGAGGATCTCTCCCTGCACCGCTATCTCAAAAAGCGCGGCTACCGCTTCATCAACCGCATGGGCTCAAACAACTGGTATGCCCCGGCCGGGTTCACCGACTTCACTTTAGAGAACGCTACCCCGCGCTTTGAGCAGATCCGCAAGTTCTACCTCAGCATGCCGTTCCGCAAGCTACGCATCACGCTCAAACGCCTCCGCGGCAAAGCTTGAACAAGCCAGCGTGCAAACTCTGCTGAAATTACCGCACTTCCACTTGCCAGATAGCACTTTACGATAATAGTTTTGTCCGCAGACGCACCCGTAATCTACAGATAATTTTGAACAAGGCCTTACAAGGACAGTCTTAGCTATACGATGCTGTATGACCGACCATACATGCGCAATCGTGCGCCGGTTCGACACGTGGACTACTTCTGGTGGGTCCTGTGGGTGTTCATTGGCGCATTCCTGCTGCAAAACATCCTCGGCGTGTGGTTCCGCGCCGCGCCCTTCCTCTACAACTGGGTGGCGCTCTCGGTCGACAACGTCAGCCACGGCAAGGTCTGGACGATTTTCACCTACAGCCTCATGCACGGCGGGCTACAGCATTTCTTCATCAACGGTATACTGTTTTTTGTCATCGGTCGCTGGCTATCCAAAGAGCTAGAGCCGAAACGCTTTCTCCACCTGATCCTCGGCTCGATTTTCCTGGGGGGCGTCACTTGGCTGGGCATTCACGCGCTGATTGGCCCGCAGCAACTTTACGGACAGCCAGTCATTGGCTTCTCCGCCGCCATCGCCGGCCTACTGGTGACCGCCTGCCTCATCTGGCCTCATGGCCAGATCTCACTGCTCCTGTTTTTCATCCTTCCGGTCTCCTTCAACCCACGCACGCTGCTGTGGGTGGTGGTCGGCATCGACGCCATTGGCTTCCTGTTCATCGAACTAGCCTACCTGCTCGGCTATCAACCGATTATGCAAGCAGCGGGCATCGCCTTCTCCGCTCACTTGGGCGGCGCACTGGCTGGCTATATTTTCTACCGCGTCCTCCAGCGCCCGGCGCCCCTCTTTGAATCCGTTGCGAAGAAAGTCTCCGTCGAGCCCCCAAAGTGGACCAAGAAGCGCACCCAGGCATCCACCGGCAAATTCAAGGTCAACCTGACCAATCGCAAAGACCTTCGCAAGGAAGTCGACCGCATCCTGGACAAAATCAACCGCGAAGGCTTCCAATCCCTCAATGATGAGGAAAAGAAGGTGCTCGATGATGCGGGCGATCTGCTGAAAAAATAGCCGCACGCGGTAAAGATTTCACTCGGCGACTGAAACTTTAGTCCCTAGCCTAGGTTTTACCACTGGTATGAATTCAAAGTGGTATATCTTCGCAGCGCTTTGGATAGCCAGCCTGGCAGCTGCTTATTTCGTTGGTCAGTCTGCTTCCAGGGGCCTGACTTCCCCCGCCCTAGCCAACCAGTCGGCGGCTAGCGCACCAAAGCTCTCCGCTTCCAAGGACGGCTCCACCATTACCGTCGACGCCGATGCGGCTGCCGAGCTTATGGCCGAGTTACAGGACGAAGCCTCCGACAAGACCCGCGCCGGCTTCGAAGGCCTGCGCAATGGCGACTTCACCCGCGCCACCTGGATGCAAGCCGCCGTGGACGCCATGTCGATGAGCCCCAGTGAGTTACAAAGCGCTCTGGACGAAGTCTTGGCGATGCCCGCTGGTCGCGAGCGCAACATGCTTGTTTTCTCCATGCTGGAGCGATGGGGCGCACTCGATCCGACCAATGCCCTCACCTATGCCAACAGCCTGACTTCCGTCGAAATGCGCACCCGCGGCATTGGCCAAGTCCTCGAAGGTTGGGCGAGCAAAGACCCCGTTTCTGCAATTAACTGGCTCAACACCAATGGCGACAACTATTCAGCCCGCATTTACGGCGACTACCTCCGCGACATCGTCAAAGGCTACGCCCAAAGCAGCCCGGAATCCGCCTTCCAATACGTCCAGGCGATGTCCGACGCCACTGCCAGCGACCGCCGCATTAAAAACGGCGCTCTGCGTGAAGTCATCAACGCTATGGTGGAGCAAAACCAGATCGATCAAGCGCTGACCATGTCTCTTGCCATGAGCGAAGGCTCCAGCCGCAACCAAGCCCTTGAGCAGATCATCGGCGAATGGGCGTCCACTGATCCTGAGGCCGCCCGTCAATTCGTGGACAGCATGGCCGACGACGCCAGCTACAGCGATTTACAGCGCTCCCTGCTCCGCTCCTGGGCCAATGACGACCCTGCTGCCGCCGCCGAATGGCTCAGCGCACAAGACCCAGAAACGACTGATCAAGCGCGACTTGCAACCACCCTCATCGCCAGCTGGACCCGCTACGACATGGAGGCTGCCGCGAATTGGCTCAACACCTTGCCCCAGACATCCGAGCTCGACCGCGCCGTGGGCCTCTTCTCAATGCAGGCTGCGCAGGACGATCCCGCCGCCGCCCTCACCTGGGCTAGTTCGGTCAGTAATGACCAAGGTCGCGAGCGCCTGGAAAGCATGATCCTGCCCATGTTACGCGAGCAAGACAGTGAAGCATTTGAGGCCTATCTGGCCGATTCCGACTACTCCGACGACAAAAAACAGCAGTTTCGCGAGCTCCAAGTCCGCGAAGGTCGCGGTTTTGGTGGTTTCGGCGGTGGTGGTTTCCGCGGCGGCCCTCCCCCCGGAGGTCGTTAGGGATACATTTCGTATCTTGATTGCTGCTAACTCTGCCCCAACGGGGCTGCGCATCAATAGCCCAGGGTTAAAGCGAACCGCTTGCGGGAAGCGCTACCCTGGGAACTGGATGCCCGGTGATTCCCCTGCCCCAACGGGGCTGCGCAAGATGTCGTTTTACGCAATCCCGTTGGGATAGGCAATTCACGTATTCGTATCCCCAGGGTAGGCATTCAGCCGCTCTACGGCCTCATGCCAACCCTGGGCTATTGATGCGCAGCCCCGTTGGGGCAAAATGACTGAAAGCTGAATGCCCGTTGGCCTTAAATAGAAGGCCCGGGCCATTGCTTTCGCTTGACTACGCGGGCAGGGAATTACAACCTGCCCGTTTTTCCGTTTCATGAATCGCCCGCCCAAGAAAAAGAAGCAGCGCCAGGATGGCCTCGCCGAAGACCCCAGGTTTTCCCGCGAGGAGCTTGAGCGCGCCGCCCCACATGCCTCCAAAGCTGAGGGAGACGACCGTAACATCGTGGAAATCGATGACGCCTTTGCCGAGGCCGATCTCGAGGACCGCGCCTGGCTCTATTGGCAGAACAACAAGGGCACCATCATTGCCGCGATTGTCATCGCCATCCTTGGCGTGGTCGGCGTGAACACCTGGAAGATGATGCAGGCCAACCAGGTCGCCAACCTCCAGGAAGATTACAGCCTGGCCATCGGCGACGCGGAAAAGCTTCAATCTTTCGGTGCCGCCAACAGCGACACCGCGCTCGGCGGCATCGCCACCCTCAAGGCTGCGGACGACAAATACACCGCCGGCGAATTCGAAACCGCGATCGGACTCTACCAACAATCCGTCCCCGCCCTCAAAGACACGGTCATCGTAGGCCGCGCCCGCCTCGGCGTGGGCATGTCGCAGATCAAGGCCGGCCAAACCGACGCTGGCAAGGCGACCCTCACCACGCTGATGGACTCCGCCGCAATCCTGGCCGCCATCCGCGCTGAAGCCGCCTTGGAAGTCGCCCAGCTTGAACTTGCCTCCGGCAACCGCGACGCCGCGCAGAAGATTCTGGAGAACGTGACCGAGATGGAAAACGTCACCTACTGGAAGCGCATGGCTGAAGCCCTGATCCGTAGCGAAAAACTCAACGTCGAAAGCTAAGCCTCAGCAATCAACCCACTTTCCTCCAAAGGCCATGGACTAAGCAGTCCGTGGCCTTTTCTTTTACTAGAGCGCAATCCGTTCGCCGCGGCGGAGGGATTCGCGGACTTGCGCAATGACGGCGTCCATCGCCTGAAGTTTCTCGCAGGCCGCGCGTTCGGCGTCATCGGGCAAAATTACTTTCGTGACCGCGCCGTTGGCAATAACCATCCGCTTGTGCCCGCTCAGCGCGAGGATCGGATCATGAGTCGATAAAAGCACGATCTTGCCCTTTTCGATGAAGAGCTTGAGCGCACGATTGCGGTCGACGCCAGCATTTTCAATTTCGTCGATCAGCACGATGGGCTTCGGGCTGAGAAAGGCTGCGTCGGCAATCATCAGCGAGCGCGACTGCCCCCCACTAAGCTGGGTAATCTGGCTGTCCGGCCCGAATGGCTCGCCCGCCATCGATACCGCCTCCTCTAACACGCGCGCCACAATCTCACTGGCGTTGTCGAGGTTCCGGCTTTCAGCGTGCATGTGCAGGAACTCGGCAACCGTCAGGTCCATGATGAAATTCATGTTCTGCGTGATCTGCGCCACGAGCCCGCTTTCCCCACTGAAACGGCTGACGTTGGCCGGCGGCTGGCCGTTGATCAAGATGCGGCGACCCGTCGGCGTGTCCCCTTGCGCCAGGCATTCAATGTCGGCCAGAAAACGGCTTTTTCCCGAGCCTGTCGGCCCGACGAGGCAGACTACATCTCCCGGCTCAAAACGCAAATCATGCGGCTCCGGCGCGCCATCTTTGTCACGACCGCGCAGGACATCGAGCGAATGGATCGCCGCGTCCTCTCCAATTTCCACGCGTTCGAGAAATTGCGAAATCGCCGTTTGCAGCGCTTCCAGCGTGAAGCCGCTCGCCTGTTGAGTTTCCCAGGAAAGCGTTTCCCAGTAGGCGCTCAAATTTGCGGGTAATGCATCAGCCAACGGCAGATGCTGTAGTTTCAGGAACTCGTTGAACGACTCCAAATCTGCAAAAGAAAAGCGATCGACCTCCGTTGAACTGGGCATGACTAGCTGGCCTCCGGAATGTTGATTTTGCGCACGGTCCCTTGGTGATGCTCCTCGCCGATGCGCGTTTCGCCGAAGCAATACGAGCACACCGCCGTGGGCACCGGGAAGCGCATGCGGCCGCCTTCAAGCGTCTCGGCGGAAGCCGCGGTTTTCCACATCCGGCTGACTTCCCACGCGCCTTGGCCGGTGATGCCATTGACGAAATGGATGCGCGCCTTCGGGTTGGCTTGGCGGATGCGGTAGGCGAACACCTCGCGCTCGGCCTGGCTGACGATGTCGCCCTTGGTGACGATCACGGTGTCGGCTGTCTTCAGCATCGGGCCGACTTTGCGCGGCGTGTTGACACCCGACAAGTTGTCGAGCACGCACACTGAGAGGAACCCCTTGATGTGCGGCGCGCAGCGATTGCAGAGTCCTGCGCTTTCGCTGATCAATAAATCCAGCCCCTCGCGCTGCCCCCAGGCGAAGCAGTCCTCGATGTTGGTGACAAAGTAGTGGTCGGGGCAAAAATTCGCGGAAATGCCAGTCAGCACGGGGACACCCGCCGCCTCAAATATTTCCATGTCCTGCGTGCTCAGGCAGTCGAACTTGACCACGCCCGCGCGCACCCCGTCCTCACGGATGTGCTGGAGCGTCTTCAGGATGACGCTCGTCTTGCCGCAGGATGGCGGCCCGCCTACCGTGATCAGCTGCATACTTCGGGACGGGCATTGGTGAAGACCTCGTTGAGCCGCGTGCGCAGCTCCTCAAGATTGTGGCCGCGAATGAAATCCCAACCAGTCCACGCCAGCTTGCCCGGCAGCGGCTTTTGCCCCGCGTAGGTCCGGACACACGGGAAGCCAACGGAGTCGAGATACTTCGCCCAGTTTTCGCCGTAGAGAAAATCAATCGCCAACTGGCTGACCGGGCGGCGACCACGCTTGCCCAGGACCATCAACGGCTGGAAGTAGGCGCCCTCTTCCGGCCAGACGAGCTCCACCTTTTCTGCGCGGCGACGGCTGCTGGCAAAGAAGTAATTCAGGCAGTAAATCGATGTGCCCTCCGGATGCCGCGCACCGGCAGCCTTGACGATTTTCGCGGGCGACCAGAATTGACGCACATTGCGCCCCAGGCCGATGAGCCCCTCGTCACCGTAGCGCTTCCAGGTGTTGAAGAGCGTGTTGTCGGCCAGCTTGCCATCGCTGTGCCCGGCGAGCGTGATGTCGCCCTCGTAGACAGGATTGCTAAGGTCTTCCCAGCGCTTCGGCATCGGCTTGTCGCCGAGCTTTTCGCGGTCCACCAGCATGACGGTGGGGAAAGTCGCGTAGAGGTGCATCGCCCCCAGCGGATCGATGATGTCCGCCTCGGCCAACTCCGGGCGAATGGCAATTTCCGGCTTCTCGATCGCGCCGTAGACGCCTGACTCAATCCAACGCTTGTGGCCCAGCTCGGTGAAAAAATCGCTGCTGCCGCCATCACTCATCACGCCCGGCATGTCGTCCTCGGCACCGGTTTCCCAAGTCGTGTCGTAAGGATCATTTTCGCGGCCGCCATGGAAGCAACCCGCCGGCGAAAACCAGTCAATCGCGCCAAACTCGGGCGCCTGCGCCTTGTAATACGCATGCATGCGACGCTGCATTTCCGCGCGAATCGGACACGGCGCATACCCCAAGTAATCCAGCTTGCGCGCTACGTTGTTCTCATTCTCGGGAAAGGACGGGTCTTCGTCATAAAAGTCGGTATTCATGGCAAATTTAGTTGAGACGATTTCGCAGCATGCCCCATGCCTCGACTCTGCGAGCTGGCCGATTGTCCAATATCACGCAGCTCAGAGGCAAGTTATCGAAAATCGTAATACCCCGCACCAGATTGCTAATCACCAAAGCCGAAAACAGCCGCGCATAAGCGAAGTTTCTGACCATGCAACCGCTCACGGACATTCTCAAACCTTGGCAACACAAAGAGCTCCTCCGCGCCCAACGTCATGATCGAACGGTTCCCCGGCTTCGCCCAGCTCATGTATCCGACTTCTTCGGCGCGAGGCATTCCAAGGCAGTAGTCCGGGCTTTGAGCTGCGACTCAGGATCTTGGATAATCCTCTACAAGGTCGTCATCCGCACCCGCGCGCCACGCCCCGCAAAAGCCTACGTAGGAAACTCGGAAAAGCCTACGTAGGAAACTGGCCAAAGCCTATACGGTTGTTTCCGAAAAGCCTTAGTAGGAAACTCGAAAAGAACCGCTCGGTTCTTTCCCGAGTACAGCATCGGTTATCGAGCAAGTACAGCCACTGTTGTTGCTCCAGTACAGCAGCGGTTCTTTTTGAAAACACAGGTGTGGCATTGAAAAACACCCTTGGTGACATCACCGAACATCAAAAAGCGGGTTGATGCTTTCGTGGCAGAGATCCACTTCGAAACTGCCCCCCTTGACCTCCTCTCCAACGCATTGGCAGTGGTCAATATTTGAAATCTACGTTCGCCCCCTCCTGCTTCTTCGACCCCCTCCTGCTTCTTCCTCCGGACAGATTGAGGTCCAACACGCTTTGCGGCTAGCAATCGTTGACCTAGCAAGCAACCCACCACGGGGCATAAGTGCGAAGTTAACCTAACCAGCGAGTGAATCTCGGCTAGACTCACGCTAAGGCTCGGTTAGACTCAGCCTGTTGCTAGGTTAGACTCGTGCAGAGTCCCAGTTAGCCTCAGTCTGCCGCTCGGTTAGAATCTAGCCAGATTCCCAAGCAGAAACTGGCAAATCCTGGCTTAGGAACTCTCAGTTGCCAAGGCAGGCAGCGCCCACTGGAGGGCAACGCTTTGTCGTTGCCGCATTAGGTGGAATCAGATTTTCGGGGAGGCAGAGCAGCCAACAGGTTGCGGCAACGACGAAGCGTTGCCCTCCAGCCAATCTACCTCTCCAGCAGGTCGCTGGACACACAGGCCGCCAGCGGCGTGGGCAAGGTTCGGCCCGGCTTACGCACCAAATGCAGATAGACCTGCGTGGTCTCCAAACTCGCGTGCCCCAAAACATCCTGCAGGCTCCGCAAGTCCGTTCCCCGCTCTAGGCAATGCGTGGCGAAACTGTGCCGTAAAACATGAGTGGTGACACGCTTCGTGATGCCCGCCAGTTCTGCCGCCTCTTTCAAGGCCCGCTGATACGACGCGCCATGCTGGTGATGCCGACGCTCAACGCCTGACCGTGGATCCGTGGACGCATGCGCTGCCGGGAACGCCCAGAACCAGCGCCACTCCTGCCCCGCGCACGGGTATTTGCGATCCAATGCATTGGGCAAGTAAACGCCTGGCGCCTGCGAATCCCGGTCCTGTTGATGCAATCTGCGCACACGCTTCAAATGCGCCTGCAATGGCGCGACCAACACTTCGGGCAAGGCGACATAGCGGTCCTTATCCCCCTTCCCCTGGCGAACAAGAATCCGGCGCTCTTCAAAGTGGATGTCTTTCACGCGCAGGGTTAACAGCTCTTCCTTGCGCAAGCCCGCGCCATACTGCAACTTGGCCAACAACTGCCACTTTTCCGGCAAATGATCGAACAAGCAACTCACCTCGGATTGCGCCAGCACTTCACGTTCGCGCTTGGCCACCCGACCACGCCGGAACTCCCCGATCTCACCCAACTCACGCTGCAAGCCTGCCCGAAAAAAGTAAACCACCGCATTGAGCGCCTGCCGCTGCGTGGCCACGGAAACCCTATCCTGCGTCGCCAGCGCATCTAAAAAAGCCTGCACCGACTCGCCAGGCTTTCCCGCCAATGCAGCCCGCCGCGCCGAAACAAAACGTCGAAAACGATGCACCCAATGGCCATAGGTTTGCTCCGTGCGGTAAGATTTTCCCTCACGCCGCATTGCCGCAACCATCCGCTCTTCGGCCTGCGCCCAGCTGAGAGGCGAAGCGGCATCCCGCCGCTTTCTAATTCCTTCACCTTGAGGGCTTGCATCGTTGTGGTTAACATTGCTCGGGCCCGCCTCGACCCCCATCAACGACCGCGCCTGCCCCGCCTCTTTGCGTATCGGCGCGTTGCTGAAAAACCACCGCAGCGCATCCTTCCAACACTCCTCCAGCCACCCATGTGGCTGTTTTGAGGCAACGGCCATTTGCATAAACTCACGGGCGCTGGTTACGCTCGCAGCCTCTCTCCGCGAGGCCAGATAGCCCAGATACCAGCGAATAGTAATCGTATAAGATTGCTGACGCCGCACCGGCAGCCCTGAACGTTGCAACGCGCTGGTCCAGTTCTTGAATACGACCATTTGCATGAACACATACAAACTGACCGCTCGTTCAATTGTCAATAAATTCACCTAAAAACTTATCCACACTTCAATGTGCATAACTTGAAAACGAAATAGCCTTGCCAACTTTGACCTAAACGAGTGTAAAGTACTTTACCGCCACTAAGCCTAACCTTGCCCATTTAATCATGACACATCCCGCATCATTACTACCTCCATTCACTTCACTCCCCGCCACGCCCACTTCCCATCAGCACGATCTTGTTCAATGAACGTTTTCGTCGCTTAAAAAATACTGTTCGGTAGGAAATGAGCAGACTCGAAAAATATAAGCTAAATCTATCAAGGCACAAAAGTGACTTCGTGTCTGCATGCTTCGAAATCATCCAGCTGCCTCTTCCTGATGACGCTGAATATGCTGGACTTTACTATGTTAATGATGGCCGAAGTCTTATTCCTTTTGCCATGGCATGGATGACCTTGGATATGTCTATTGATACTTGTTACCCATCACCACTGAGTCGATTTACAGATGAGTTATGGGAGTGGTCCGATGAAGACCTTGATGAAGGTGTCCATGAGGATGCTGAAGAGTATTTGTTCCAATGGGCTTCTGATTGCTGGAATGAAGCTGGCGGAGAGAAGTATTCTCCTTTATTTGTCCTCTATGACCAGGGGAGCATGGACATCTATGACCTATGCACTCTTGATGAATTGACCGATAATGATTTAGAGCAAAGACTTAAAAACCGAACAAGTCAGGATATATGACGTAAAATGCTGGCGCATTTTCGCATATACCTTCGACGTTATGAAGGAGAAGAGCCATTCGTGAAAAAATCAATCGAGCGGCAAGCCTACGATCCTGAAATTGGATATTACACTGTATTTGAAGATCGGAATTCGTGGAAGAAGCTCCTCACGTACGCAGGCCAATCCTTCTACTTTAGTGGGCTGGGCATATCACCCTCGAGTCGTGATCGGGAACAGATGTCACTGGTGGATAGAAATTTCGAGCAAATGCAAAGAGTAGCTATGCAAGAACTTTTAAGTAGCGAATATGGAAGAAGGATTGAGAGGAGCCTACTCCGAATTAGCGAAGTCTGGGCAGAGGATGAGAGCATTTGCATGATCTTTGACCTTACCAAGCCAAATAATTCAATTAGATTCGCATCAGTTCACCTACGCGACGGGCACGTAACAGACTACGCATGGGAATCATAACAAATCGGGATATGTGACGAAAAATGCTGGCGCATTTTCGCCACATACCCTCAACGTTATGCAAAGTAAAGAATCAGAAGAAATCGCTGCCTCTGCCGTAGAGCGTTTCATAGCGCTTCCATGGTTCGAACAGACCGGAAAAGTGAGAAGTGGAGTTATGGTAGCGTCAGACCTCTCAGAGGCTTATGATGGATATTGGGACGGTTGGAACTCCAAAAGTCGGTTTTTCTGGGCCGATCAATCAAAGAAGCTAGAAGAATATGCATTGTCGCTGATCTCCGACGAAGAAATCTCACAAATATTCGAATCGGTCAGCGCGGGGTCGACTCAGAGCGTATGGGCAGGTCTTGAGGGATACCTTGAAAGATATCCAGATGATACAGGCGTTGGCGATGCGATTGCACTTAGCTTAACTGACGACGTTATTAGAGATCTTTGTTGGGTTGCAGTCGAAATCAGAATTCAGAGAAAGGGCTTCTTTCACGAAATCTTTGAATGGTATGCGGCTGGAACAAAGTTATTCGGGTGGAAGAATGATCTACCCCCAGATGGTATCCCGGTTGTCTTGTGAGAAAAGCATAACCAGTCAGGATATATGACGAAAAAACGTGGCGTTTTTTCGCATATACCTTCATCGTTCGATGAAAAATTTTATGAAAAAAACCTCACTAAAAATATTATCATTCTTGGCGGGATTGAGTTTGTGCTCATCCCTTGACGCGGTAATTGCAGTTAGCAATCACCATTTTGCAGCACCTGGTGGTTCTTTGGTAATCGGAAAGAACTTCGGAGAGAACGTTGAGTGGAGTCATTCTTTTACTACTGGAAGTAATAGTGGTGGCTATTTACTCGAAGGCATGTCTTTAAAGTTCGAGTTTGGAGCGACAGGTACACCTGGGCCAATGTTCATTGAAGTTTTTGAAGATGTAGCTGGTCTACCTGGCGATTCGTTTGCTCCAATTGATACATTATCGCTATTTTCTGGTGATCCTGCATCGCCTGGCAGTGCATTTTTTACAGGCCTTTCATCTAGTTTAGATCCGAGCACAACCTATTGGATAGTTGTTCAAGCCGATGTATCATCTTCTCCAGATCCTTCACATTATGAATGGCAGAATGTCAACTCGTTAGGGGAGACAGATTTCTTAGGCGATGGATGGTCGATAGGAAATCAGAGCTTTGTGAAAACCGATATTTCTTTTCCGAATTGGACAGATGCTGGTGGAGGTATTGCTACCTTGGAGATTAATGCATCTCCGGTCCCTGAGCCACACGTTTATGCTTTGTTATTGGGAGGCTTTTCGTTGGCATTCGTGGCATATCGGAAGAAGCTGAAGTAAAATCGAACAAGTCGGTGCAGACAACTCCGGGACCCTCGCGGGTCCCTCCGTGTCTGACCTCTGACGTTAGCGAAGAAAAGATGGAACTGACTCTTCAGGATCTCAATCACGTGAGTTTTCACGATGGCTCTCTCGAATCTATCGAGGAAAAGCCTGACTACATTCGCATGACTATCGATTCTGGAGCGTATGGCCCACCACTTTTAGAATCCGAAGGAAAAGAATGGATCATTAAAGATTGTGTTTTCGAATGCATTGGAGTCACCAAAAACGAAAAAGAATTATGGAAAGACACAAAGGAGGCACTTCCCTTTCCTGACGACTCAATCCCAATCGACGAGATTCAAACAGAAGATGTGAAAAATGGATGTTATGAAATCGGAGGATTTCACAAAAACAAAGATTGGGCCGTATGGAGAATTCAGGCACGGAAGTTCAAACTAACCTTTCAGACAAAAGAAGAATTTAAATTACGCTAACAAGTCAGTTCAGACAACGTCGGCTAGCGCCGCCGTCGTCTGACCTCAGCGTTCGGTAAATGAAAGAAGTATCAGAATCCATCAGGGATATTCTTACAAGTGAGACAGAGGCTGTTTACATCCTCGAAAGAGTGGTTAACGAAACAGAGACTACTGGCGGCCTTGAATTCATTAACCATATCTATGAGTTCTACACCAGTTTTCCTAGCTATGTCAGTTCTGCAGGTTTTATTGAAGATCCGGACGAGGTTTGTAACTTTGCAGATGCGTTAAAGAAGGTGGGCTCTGTAGACGACCTAAAGATGTTAGAGAAAATCTTATCGACCTATCGCCGATATGGCTTTGAGTTTAGTCGTGGTTCAGTTCACGAAATATCTTTGTCGGACTCCGATAGCGAGGAACTGGATCAGGAATTAAAAGCCTTAGACAAGGAATATTTTGATTGCGACGAGAATGACTTCCATTTGAAAGCGGAAAGCTGCAGGCTGGCGGTCGCATGGCTTAAGGAAAATTTTAAATAGGAAAGCAAGAATTCGAACAAGGCGACTCACCTAACCTCTTACAGCGCCGCTAGCGCCTCGCTCTCTTTCAAGAGGTAGGCGCTGGCAGGGCCCCCTTAAACTGGTCCATTGCTAGTGAGAATATTTTCGGTCATATATATCGAAAAATCATATGAAAAAAGGACGTCGCAGTACCGAAC
>JAVDPD010000028.1 GCA_031296935.1 Cerasicoccus maritimus | reverse complement strand
CCAGGTATTGTTTTTGATCTATCATCGGTTGCCGGGTTGAGCAAGTGCTGGACCCGGCAACTTCATGTTATCTCTAAGCGACCAGACAGCACGATCTGTCAGTTCTGATAGCTGCTACTATAAAGTCGAATACGTTGAGTAGAGCCTACACAGCCTTGCCACAACGCAGGATGTGAATAGTGATTTCCGGTGGGCAGTTTAGGCGGGCAGGGATACCGCAGGCACCTGTGCCGCGGGAAGTGTAGCCTTGAAGGTTGCCGCTTTGCCAACGCCCACGGATGAATTCGCGGCTGAGGTCCTTAACCGGGCAGATGACATGGTGTCCGCCGGGGAGGCAGAGCTGACCCGCGTGGGTGTGCCCACTGAGCATTAAATCGTAGTCATGCTGCTTGGCGTCGGCGTGAAACTCGGGAGAGTGGCAAAGCAGGATGCAGCACGCGTCGGCGGGCACGTCTCGGCGCGCCGCCGCAAAGTCCGCCGTGCCGTAGAAGTGTTGATCATCGACGCCGGCAATCCACAACTGCTCGTCGCCCCGTGTGATTGCGCTCGCGTCGTTAAGCAGAATGGGCAGGCCAGCCGCTTCCAGCGACCAGACTTGTTCGATGAAATCATGGTTGCCGAGGATGCCCCAGCGTTGCTCATGAATCGCCTCCAGGATGGGCGCCATGAGCCGCATGGAAGGGCTGTAGTCATCGTCGGTGGAGTTACGGTAGTCGCCGGTGATCACGCAGGCGTCGTGGGGCGTCGCGCGGACCTTGGCCGCGATGGTTTCAGCCAGCACCACATCGATGTCAATGTGCAGGTCCGTCAGCTGCAACAAACGAAAGCCATCAAAGGCGCGGGGCAGGCGAGGGAGCTCCCAGGTTTGCTCCACGACTTCGTGGGCATGGATGTTGCGCTGGGCGCGCCCCCGCAGCCCAGTCAACGTTAGCCCCAGCAGCGCGAGGTCATCAATGGGGATATACTTCTGTAGTTTAAAGGCGCCTTCGCCTTGATGCGAAACTCTGGCCCAATGCGACGCTTGCCGCAATAAGCGTTGGCTGAGCAACTCCCGCCCCAGACGTCGCTCAAGCATCGCAAATTTCTTTGGCAGAGACTTCCGCTTCATGCGTCCTAGTCAGTGCTAAACGAGCTCAGGAGTGAAGCTTGAATTCTGGTTTGGGTAGATACGAACAGTTGTCTCATGCTATTTGGTTGCCATTTTTCTGATTATTAAGCGCTTAAATATTGGCCTGTTTGGAAATTCCAGATTTTGTTAGGTCATTTCTTCAAAATCAATTGACTAGATGCATCTTGATGCATGCGAGGTTCACAAATGCGGCAAATGAAGACACTGTTTTGTCATAGCGTGTAGCGAGTCTTCGGTTGTGTATGAGCTTACCGATGGTGTTTTCGACCAGATGTCTAGCGGCATAAAGCAGCTTGTCATGCGGAATCGTTTCCTTCCGATTGCTCTTTGAGGGTATGATGGCTTCGTCGGCTTGTTGCATGACACCTTCGCGCACGGTGTTGCTGTCGTAACCCTTTTCTGCAATGACGTCTTGGACGGCCTGTTCGCATTGCTTAAGCAGGGCGTGCGCTTGCGTGCAATCGGCGCTTTCGCCGCCGGTGATGATGAAGTGTACTGGGTAGCCTAAGGCGTCTACCATGAGGTGTATTTTACTGCTGAAGGCACCTCACCGCATTGTCAGTCTGCTCGGCCATCCCCAACTTTATCCTTTAAACTATTCCTTTAATCTTCCGGCGCAGCCGGGGGGGGGGGGGGGGGACCCGCGAAAAATCTCTATCAAAGAACAATGAACATCCCGCCCGATCGCCGGTTTGCGGCGCAGGAGGGAGCAAGCTCCGTTGTGAGGGGCTCTTAAGAGGGCGTCTAAAACTCAGGCGCACTCTTCACGTCGCTGCGGCGAAGCGGCAAGCTGGCATAATTCTGGGCAGGCTCTGCCGACCAGCGGGCCGGATTAAAACCATAGGGGCGTCGCGCGCCAAACTGCTGTCACCAGCCAGGCGTCGAATGGGCCCCATCACGCGGTTCAAAGTCTACACGGAAACGAATGCCGTCGCACAAAACAGCGACTGGACTACCCGCGCGTTACGGCGGATGGGTGATGTTGGCGGGAGAAATTTTCATGGTGGAGATGGTTTATGTTAGGTGAACAAAGAAATACTATACATTTGATAGCCTTTCGCAATGAAAAACTGAACAAAAAACTATCTTTTTATGTGCGCCAGGCGCCTAGCTTGTTGCCTCTCCAGGAACGCGAAGCTTTAGCGAGTGTTTGTGTTATCCGCGCCAGCAATTTGGGCCCCGTGGGCAGGATCCAAGCTCTGCACCTGAAAGCCTCCAGCGTTGGGGCAGGGGTGACACTCGATGAAGCGTCGCGTTCCTGTAGTGGGGCAACCGCGTTGGTTATTTTTCAGGAGCGTTGATGAAAAACCTTGTCCTAAAGTATATTAATCAAGTAACTATTTGGATACAATTTCCCGATTCTCGTTTTCATGAAAAAACTCCTGTCAATCGTTCTTCTTTGCTTCGGTTTGCCCAGCGGCTTGCTGGCTGCGGATGTGTCGGACCTCACTTACGTGATCGACGGCGACACTGTCACGATTACCGATTGCGACTCAGCTGCTTCGGGCGAGTTAATTATCTCTGCGACCATTGAGGGCAAGGCGGTTACGGCGATCGGGGATCGTGCATTCAGTGGTTGCACTTCCTTAACGAATGTGACTATCCCAGAAGGAGTTGTGAGCATCGGAGAGTGGGCATTTAGTGCGTGCTATCTACTTAAAAGTATCAATTTTACCGATGGTGTTACTGATATCAAAGTTTCGACTTTCGATTCTTGTTCTAGCTTAGAGAGCGTCAATATTCCTGATAGTGTTATATCTATTGAGTCTAGCGTCTTTAGAAACTGTAGTAATCTTACTAACTTAAATTTTGGGAGTCGTGTTGAGACGATAGGAGCCAATGCATTTAGCGGATGTTCTAAGCTGTTAAGCTTGAGTCTCCCTCAGGGGCTTAAGTCTATCGATAGTAATGCTTTCGCTCACTGCAGCAGCGTTAAAACGGTTACGATACCAGACAGTGTGAATTTTATTGGGAGCGGAGCATTCTACGAGTGCCGTGCTTTGCTCAGCATTAGCATCCCGCAAGGCGTTACTGTTATTGGGCAAAGAACGTTCAAGGAGTGCAAAAGCTTAAGCGACGTAAGTCTTCCTGAAAGTCTGACATCAATTGAGAGTGAGGCATTTGCGGGCTGTGGTCAGCTTGCTGGCATTCGCATACCAGATGGTGTTGTCTTTCTCGGAGTTAAGGCTTTTAAGCATTGCGGGCTGTCTTCTATCAGCATACCAGGGAATATAACTGAAATAGGCGATAACGCTTTCTCTGGATGTTCTTTGCTAGCGAGTGTAATTATTGGCCGCGGCGTTACTTCAATAGGTTCGAGTTCATTCAGTAGCTGCACTAGTCTGACTAACATCAGTCTTCCTGATACCCTCACTACCATTGGGCCTGCTGCATTTCATTTCTGTCACGGCTTGACTAACATCAGCTTGCCGGAGGGCGTTATCTCAATAGGACAATCAGCTTATTCGTTCTGCAATAGCCTGGCTAGCGTCAATATTCCAGCTAGTGTTCTTTCGATTGGGGTAAGTGCATTCAAAAACTGCCCGGAATTAAGTAGCGTAACTTTTGCAGGTGATGCGCCCAGCGTCGGAGACTATGCCTTCAGGTGGGGTGCTGATGATTTTGCCATCTACTTTCATCAGGGCAAAAAAGGTTTCACGGCTCCGATTTGGCTCGAATACCCAAGCGTCATGATACCGCTGCCCGACGCGGATCAGGATGGCTGGCCGGATGAGTTGGAAGCGTTGCTCGGGACGGATGCCAATAGCGGCGGTTCGCAGTTTCGCGCGTGGGTGACGCGGGAGGGCGGCGTGACCAGCATTCACTACGGGCCGCATGCCGATGCGTGCACGTTTGTTGTCGAGCAGACGAACAACTTGGCGGACCCGGAGAGCTGGGAGGCAGTTGCCGGTCTGAGCTTTGCGGGTGACGCCACGGAACAAATCGCTGAGCTGATCGCCGCCGCCAATAGCCCGACGTTCTACCGCGTGCGCGTGGGCTACGAGGCGGATTAGGCAGTTGCTTATTTGCGTTTTGCGACGCTTAATCCGCCGCCGTATCCTTGGCTTTGACGCGCTTGAGTCGGAAGTAGGCCTGGATGAGCTCGCGGCATTCTTCCTCCATGACGCCGGAGCGGACGTTGAGGCGGTGATTGAGCGAGGGGGTGGCATGGGCGTCGACGACGCCGCCGAGATAGCCCATCTTGGGGTCGGACACGGCAAAGACGACTTCTTTCAGGCGGCTCATGATACTGGCACCGGCGCACATCGGGCAGGGTTCTTTGGTGACGTAAAGGGTGCACTCGTTGAGGCGCCAGTCGCCTATATAGTTCGCGGCCTTGGTGATGGCGAGCATCTCGGCGTGGGCGGTCGGGTCCTTGGTCTGGTCAACGCGATTGAAGGCGTGGGCGATGGGTTCGCCCGCGTATTCGATGACGGCACCAATGGGCGTTTCGTCAGCTTTCCAAGCGTCAATTGCCTGATTGTAAGCGAGTTGCATGTAGAACCGGTCGTCGCGAATGAGTTGCGACGGGTAAAGCTTTTGGAACGGGCAGGGCAGTGGCTGGCGCGGTTCTAATTCATCCATGCCGCACCATTTTAGTCAGAGCGTGGCTCGGCAAGCTGAAATGACTTGCAAGCTTGATAAAACCTTGACTCAGGCGTAGGGTAAGCGATTCTTGCGCCTTTCATCCGGACCCATTTTGAACCCCGGGCGGGTGACGCATTTTTTTATTTTATGGCAGACGACGACGTAATCGAAGTAGAAGGAAAAGTAGTGGCAGTGCTTCCAGGCACGATGTTTCGTGTGGAACTGCCCAACAAACACGTCGTGCTCGCCACGATTTCCGGCAAGCTGCGCAAACACTTCATTAAGATCACTACGGGTGACATGGTGAAGATGGAAATGTCGCGCTATGACCTGAACAAAGCCCGCATCACCTTCCGTCTGCGCAATGCGAACCAGCAGCGCAATGCGCCGATTCGCAGCTTTGGCCCCCGCCGCCGGTAAAACGCGGCCACAGTTTGATTATCGTCCACCTCTAATTACAGAAATACTATGTCCCTAGCACCCTCGATTACCGCCACCATTGGCAACACTCCCCTCGTCAAGCTCAACAAGCTGACTGAAGGTCTCGAAGCTGAAGTTTACGTTAAGTGCGAATTTTTCAATCCGCTTTCGAGCGTGAAGGACCGTATTGGTCTGGCCATGATTGAGGCCGCTGAGCGCGACGGTAAGCTGAAGCCGGGCGGCATGGTGGTCGAGCCGACTTCCGGCAACACCGGCATTGCGCTGGCCTTCGTTTGTGCGTCCAAGGGCTACCGCTGTTTGCTCACCATGCCGGAAACGATGTCCATGGAGCGCCGCGTGCTGCTCAAGATGCTGGGGGCTGAGTTGATTTTGACCCCTGGTCCGAAGGGCATGGGCGGTGCGATTGCCCGCGCAGCCGAACTCGCCGAGGAATACAAGGCATTCATGCCGCAACAATTTGAAAATCCGGCCAACCCGGCAATCCACCGCGCGACCACTGCGGAGGAAATCTGGAGCGCGACCGAAGGCAAGGTAGATGCGTTTGTCGCTGGCGTCGGCACGGGCGGTACGATTTCCGGCGTTTCGGAAGTGCTCAAGGGCCGCACCAAACTGCACACCGTGGCCGTAGAGCCCGAAGCCAGCCCGGTGATTTCCGGCGGTGCTCCCGGCCCGCACAAGATTCAGGGCATCGGCGCAGGCTTCATCCCGAAGAACTGCAACACCTCGCTGATCGACGAAGTCATTAAGGTGAGTAACGAATCAGCCTTCGCAACCGCCCAACAGGTGACCTTGCAAGAGGGCATTCCGGTAGGCATATCCTCTGGTGCCAACATATTCTCGGCTTTGGAGCTCGCGAAGCGCCCGGAGATGGCTGGGAAGCGTATTGTCACAGTGGCGTGCAGCTCAACTGAGCGCTACATGTCGACTCCGCTCGCCGAAAAGGCCCGCCAAGAAGTTGCCAGTGGCGCTGAGCTCTAGGCGGCAGCTCGTGCCGTATTAGCACGTTGATGACAGTATAAATGTGAAACATCTTTCTGGGAATCACTCGTTTCTCAGGTTTTTTCGCTTTTTGCATTCAGAATCTTGACTTGGTAGATTTGGTAACCTACCAAGTCATCTTTCCGTAGCAATTTTGTTAAAAAATAAGGGATTGCCCCGATGTATTTTTCCGAAATTTGTGATATATTTTTAGTGTTGGTTAAATCCGACACAGAATAGTAGCAGTAGTGGTAGCTGAAGCCGTCGGTCCTTGTGGGTCGGCGGCTTCTCTTTGCCTGGGTAATGACCTGCGCAGCGCCGAGTTTCTACATGCGGATATTTCGATGGTATGCCAGCTGAAGCAATCGACTTGGCTTGCAATTTGAGTCAAAGGGAACATGATGCGTATTTACGGGTATTATCCGGTATTCCCTTTACTACATGAAGTCTCGGCCGATTATTATTCTAGAAAATCCAACGCTGGATTCAGCCGACGCGATACTTTTGCAACTATGAGTCAGACATCGACAACCATCCCCGCCCCGAAAATCCGTGAAACGCTTCAACGCCTTTCCGGAAACATCGCCAAAGTAATTCGGGGTAAGGATGAAGTGATCGACGACGTGCTGATCTGCCTCATTGCTGGGGGGCACGTGTTGCTAGAGGATTTACCCGGCCTCGGGAAGACCACTCTGGCTTATTGTCTGGCTCGCTCGATTGACTGCGATTTTTCCCGGGTACAGTTTACCAGTGATTTGCTGCCCAGCGATGTTCTCGGCGTCTCGATTTATGATGAGCAGATGCGAGAGTTCGTCTTTAAGCGCGGGCCGATATTTGCAAATATCGTTCTTGCTGACGAAATTAACCGCGCCACGCCGAAGACCCAGTCTGCTCTGCTTGAAGTGATGGACCGCGGTAAGGTGTCCGTGGACGGGGCAACTTACATTGTTGGGACGCCATTTATTGTCTTTGCGACACAGAATCCCGTCGATTACGAGGGGACATTCCCTTTGCCTGAAAGTCAGATGGACCGCTTCCTCATGCGTTTGCAAATGGGGTACCCAGACCGCCAGCATGAGCTGGAAATCCTACAGTCCGACCAAAGCCGCCGCAGCTACGACAGCCTGAGCATCGAGCCGGTGGTTACGGAAAAGGAAATCTTGGAGATTCAGGACTACGTGCCGCAAGTGTTCATCGAAGACAGCCTCTTCGATTACATGCTGAAGTTTGTTAGCGCCACTCGCACCGAAAGCGAATTCGAGGCCGGTGTTTCGACCCGTGGTGCCCTGGCGCTGAAAGTCACTGCGCAGGCGCGGGCTTTGTTGTCGGGCCGCGCTTTCATGATACCCGAAGACATCTCGGCGGCGGTCAAGCCAGTCTTTACCCACCGCCTGGCGTTACGTCGCCAAACCGCAGACCCGCTGGAAGAGCGCCGTGCCGTAGAAGGCATCCTGACAAAGCTGATCGACTCCATCCCGCTTCCGGTCTAACCGCCATAATTTCCCACTGGGCTTCATGTCTCGCCATCAAATTACTGAGACTCCAGTCGATGCACGGCCGGAGTATAAAATCACCGATTGGGCAGATACTGGACCTTCACGCAAGAAGCTGAAATACAATGAGCGGCTATGGCGTATGCTGTGGACCTTTCTTCTGCCCGCCAAGAGCCACCCGATTGGCATTACTCCGGCGGGCTTTGTGCACATCATGGTCTCGGTAGGGCTTATGTCCGCTGCCTATGCTTCGTCGAGCAACAACATTTTGTTCATGGCGCTCTCGCTCGTGCTTTCTACTTTGATCTTGAGCGGGATTCTGAGCTGGATGAATTTTCGTGGTGGCCGGTGGCGCCTGCTCTTGCCCGCGCACTTTCGCGTGGATGAACCAGCCCCGATTTCGGTCGAGCTCTGGAACACCAAGCGCCTGTTGCCCACGTGCTGTATCTGGGTGAAGGTTCGCACCAAGAAACTGGGAGAATGGGAGCGGTTGTTTCTCGAAGAACGTTTGGACCCGGACCAGCAGTCCAAGCTTGAGTGGTTGTTCACCCCGCGGGAGCGAGGCGTGGACCAAGTGGAGGTGTCCGGACTGGAGTCGCAATTTCCCTTTGGCTTTTTGCGCAAGACGATGGGGGTTGGTGTGGAACGGGAGATCGTGGTGACGCCACGCCGCGTGGAGTATGATTTTCGCACGCCGGTCGCACGGCGGGGGCGTCAACTGGGCGCTAGCACTCGCCGCCCAGGCAGTGGCGCGGAGTTGATGAATATCCGCCGTTATCAGCGAGGCGATCCGCAGCGCATTGTCCACTGGAAGGCTACCGCGCGGACGCGACAGCTGATGGTGCGACAGATGGAGGAGGAAAACCGCGACGGTTACATCGTCTTTGTGGAAACACCGGCCTCGATCTGGCAGGATAAAGATCAATTTGAAAAACTATGCAGCTTCGCCGCGAGCCTGGCCGAGGATCTCTTCCGAGAGGGGCGTTTGGTGGGGGTGGCGCTTAACGATGAGCCTTTGTTAGTCGTTAAGCGATTGCATGATTTGCAGTTATACCTCGAATTGTTGGCCCGGGTAGAGCCGACCTCGGGCTATCGCCCTGCTGGCGAGCATTACGGCGGTAACCTGATTACCTTCAAACCAGGATCAAAACAAGAAGTACATGCCTACCTTAGTGGCAACCTCGCGGGTTCGGCTTAACGAAAGCGAACTCCATCAACTCAAGTGGTTTTTGGGGCAGTTCCTGTCCTTGATCTCCATGTGGTCTCTCTTGAGCCTGGAGTCAATTGCCAGTGGGCTGGTTTTATTATTTTTCGTGGGGATTGTCACGGTCACGGCGATGCCCTCGTTGGTTGGGCGTATTCCGCCAGCGCTGAATAAAGCCGGGACGCCGGCGCTGATCTTGATCATCGCGGTGGACTTCATGCTGCATGGGGCAAACTTCCTTGATCCGATGATTCGCATGGTAGGTTTGCTGACGTTTTACCGGTCGCTCCAGTTCCGCAAGCGGCGCGAGGATTTGCAGCTTTTGCTGCTGACGCTCTTCACGTTGATCATTGTGGGTGTGTTGCTCATTTCGATTTCCTTTGCCCTGCAAATGCTGATCTTTACGCCAATCGCGATGGGGCTGCTGTTCCTGGTCAATCTGTTGGAGTCGAGCCATGATCGGGTGTTGCAGGCGGATGATTGGGAGAACTATTCCTGGTCACGCTTCCTGCGGCGGCTGCGCTACGGGCTGGACTTCCGGCTGCTGGCCTCGGCGGGTGTACTGTTTGGCATCGTGGTGGTGATTTCCACCGTGATCTTTATTTCGCTGCCGCGAATCAAGATGGATCAGGCTTTACCATTCTTGCAACTACAGGCGGGATCAGGCATTGGTTTCAGTGACACGATTCGCTACGGCGATGTCAGTGAGCTGCTCAATGGCAAAGACAGCATTGCTTTGCGTGTGGAGGTTAGCGAACCAGATAAAATCCCCACTCGGCCGTATTGGCGCATGGTGGTGCTCGACCAATACGACCCGATCGACAGCACCTTCCGCGTGTCCACAGTCTCCCGCAATTTTACTCAGGTTAATGCACAGGAGGGCAATCGCTACTCCAACATGGACACGCCGCAGCGTTACATGGGGGGAAATGTGCTGGAGCAGATGGACTACTATTTGGAAGGCAATGTGAGCAGCTACCTACCGCTTATTGGTCCGTTTGAATCGATTAAATTCGGCCAACGGGTAAAGTTTTTCCCGGGTGAAGACTTCAATATCTTTGAGCTCGAAACGCCTATGGCGTCAACTTTTGGCTATTCGCTTACCAATGTTTCCCTAAGCGAGTCCATGCAGGCTAGCCACCGGGAAGCACGCGCCTTGAACTCGGTTTATGGCAAGCCGACTTTCATTGAGGAGCGAGGGGGGAGTCTGCGTGACTTGAAATATCCTGAGACAACTGTGACTGTGCCCGCGGAGGGAGAAAATCTAGATTTTCTGCAAGCAGCGGTTGAGGAAATTACCGGTGGAGAAAAGCTGAGCGCGGTCGAGTTTAGCCGTCGCGCCTCGCAGTGGCTTAAAGAGCACTACAGCTACGCGCTGCGGACCGGGCTACCCCTCGATGAGCGTTCAGATAGCCTGCTTTACTGGATGCGTAATGCAGAGACGGGGTGGTGTGAACACTTCTCCGGTTCATTCATTATGCTGGCTCGCACCGCAGGGTATCCGGCGCGCGCGGTAGCGGGCTTTGCCGGTGCCGCCTGGAATGACTACGAGAATTACTTTGTCGTGCGCAACCGTATGGCGCACGCTTGGGTGGAGGTGTATGACGGCAACGGCCGTTGGTTCCGGGTCGATCCAACGCCTGCCTCAAACTCGATGCTTGCCGGATTGGATGGAGGTATGCAGGGCGCGATGCCTACGGAGTCTGGCTGGGAGGCTTGGTTGGACAGTGTGCGTATGGTTTGGTATCGCCGCGTCATCAACTTTGATCAGAAGGATCAGGAAGAACTCGCGAGCAATATTCGGCAGATGTCCGTGGGTGCATTTAAAAAATTCCAGACGAACCTGATGCTCAAATGGGAGGCCTTCAAGCGCTGGCTCACGGAGGGGTGGAGCCTCGATAAAGTTCGCGATACCGCGCTGAGCGTGTTGGTGATTTGCGCCATGACTCTGGCCGTGCGCGGTCTGTATGTGCTTTGGTTGGGTTGGCGTTCAGCGTATGCAAAGGGGCAGGGAAAGACGTTTAACGATCCGGTGCGTCGGCGGGCTGGTCGAATGCTCGCGCGTTTTCGACCACACTATGCAGCAGCGCAGGAGAAACTGGCAGGCGATGAGCTACGACGCTGGCAGTTGACTTATCAGGAGCTGCTCAACCTTCGTTTTGGCGAAAATCCAGGTGACTCTGGGTGGAAGAGCACGATTAAATCTGCCAGGCGGCTTATTCGCAGCGGTGTTAAGTCAGCCTCGACCAAGCCTGGCGCCGCGTTGTGAGTTGACGCGGGGTAGCACGCCGCCAAGCATCGTGGGATGCACTTTTGTCGCTGGTTTTTACTCTCCCTCCTGATGGCTTTTGCCTGCCTCGGCTTCTGGGCATGCCAGCCGGATCAAGGCAGTAAGGATGGGGCGAAAAATAGCGGAAAGCCCGCCATAACGCCCGGCTCCAGTGGCGTTATGCCGGTAACTTACTTTCCCACACAGTTGGCTAAAATCGGTCCTGGTGCCTGCCGCTCTTGCCACCCCGACACCGTTCATGATTGGACGGACACCCACCATGCGCTGGCTAACCGCCCCGTAAGCCCGAGGCTTGACGATTCGGCTTTTGTGCCGACGCGCAGCTTTGTGGATGCGGGCATTACAACGAAGCTAAGCAAGCAGGCGGGTGAATTTATGATCGAAGTGGACGAGCTGGATGGTAGCCGCAGTTCGCACGAATTAACTGGAGTGCTGGCGTATGATCCGCTGCGTCAATACCTGGCGCCGATCGACAATGGCAGTTGGCAGGTGACCAGCGCTGCTTACGATCCGGCCAAGCACGAGTGGTTTGATGTTTATGGAGGGCAGGGGCGCCTGCCTGGTGAGTGGGGACACTGGATGGGCCGCGGCATGAACTGGAACGCCAATTGTGCGGCCTGCCACATGACGGATTTTCAAAAGAACTACGATTGGCAGACCGACCAGTATCAGTCGACTTGGCTCCAGCAGGGCATTGCCTGCGCCCAATGTCATGATGGCCTCGAGGCGCACGTAATTGAAGCTAAGGTTCCGGGTTACGTTGCGCCACCATCCTTGAAAATGAATCCACAGCAGGTTATGGAAAACTGCGCTAGCTGCCATTCGCGGCGTGGGCAATTGACCGCTGACCGCTTTACGGCCGGCGACCACTATCATGATCACTACGAGCTGAGCCTGCCGGATCAGCCGGGGTTGTATTATGCGGATGGCCAGATTTTGGACGAAGATTTTGTTTATGGCTCCTTCATGATGAGCCGCATGGGGCATGCCGGTTTGACGTGTATGGACTGCCACGATCCGCACACGCTCAAGACGATCATGCCCGTAAACAACAACATGCTTTGCATGCGCTGTCACGAGTCGGGCCTGGACAATGCACCGATCATCCAGCCGGAAGCGCATAGCCACCACCCGGCAGGTAGCACAGGCAATCGCTGTGTGGAGTGTCATATGCCGCAGACGACTTACATGATGCGAGACCCACGTCGCGACCATGGTTTCCTCTCACCGGACCCGCTGCTAACCAAGGAACTGGGCATCCCTAATGCCTGCAACACCTGCCATGAAGACCAGTCCACGGATTGGGCCATTGAGTGGTCTGAGAAATGGTATGGTGGAAAGCTGGCTGTCCTACCGCAGCGCGCTCGCGCTCGTGCCTTGGCCGCCGCTTACGCCGGGGAGCCGGATGCATACCGAGCAGTTCTCCAGCTCGCGGCCCAAGAAGATATTCCTGCCTGGCAGGCGACTTACGCCGGAATATTGGGCGGCTGGACACATGAGCCCGACGTGGTGAATTACCTGCGCTCGTTGATGGATTCCGATAGTGCGCTGGTCCGCAGTCGTGTGGCGCGTTCGTTGGGGAATTCGCCGCAGGACATGATCTTAATGCGGGGCGATGACGCTCGCACGGTACGCTTGGCGGTGGCGCATTCGCTAGTGGGGCGGATGCCAATGGAACACGATGAAATCGCCGAGTGGCTGGAGTTTCAGCAGTACAATAGCGACCGACCTCAAAACGCCTTCATCCTGGCGGATCGTTTATCGGCGTTGGGTGGTAGCCCGGAGGAGGTGAGGCTTCTAGTTGACCGCGCTGTTTCACTCGATCGCCAATCCGCTGAGGTCCACCTACAGGCGGCGGTGTTCTACAGCCGCCTTGGTGATACAAAGCTGGCCGAAGGATCGCTACTGGAATGCCTGAAATTGGAGCCAAACTATGGGCAGGCTCTGTATTACCTGGCGTTGCTGCGTGCCGAGGAGCAGGATTTTGCCGAGGCGATTTCCTTGCTCAAGGACGTTGTGGCGCAGGACCCCGGCTTTGAGCGAGCATGGTTTAATCTCGCACTGGCCTACACCAAGGTCGGGCAATGGTCTGAGGCCAAGCATGCGCTTGAGCAAGCGCCGGGACTGCAAAATAGCCCGCAGTGGCGGCAAACGATGGCTGTTGTGCTGCGCGCGCTGAATCAGTAGTGGCGTCAGACGTTACTATTTACAACAAGGCCTAGTTTTCGAGGAACTCCAGACGAAGAAATTTGCGGGTGTTGCTATTTCCAAGTGCTTCGGGGTCGCGGATGAGGAGTGAGCCGTCGGGAAGCGTTTCGATGACGGCGGCAGTTACATTATCCGTAAAAGTCAGGTCGGTCGAGAGCCAACCGAGGATTTGGACATCGGCGTCAAGCGAGGGTTGAACGATCACGCCAAGGTAGCGATTCTGTGCAGCCTCGGGCAGTTCGGCTTCGCTAGGAGAATTCAATGCCTGCGGAGTGAAGAGGGCACCGCTTTCGTTTTTAACCGGGTTTTGGTCGAGCGCAAATTCAGTAAGGTTATCGATTCCGTTGCCGTCGGGGTCTGCGCTGGAGGAGCTGCGGCTGTCACCATCGGCAAAGAATTTTTTAGTCCACATCTCGTAGGTGATGACGGGGATGGAGGCGGTGTTGCTGACGGGCGCGGTGACCATTTGATAGCTTTCACCGTTGATTGAGCCGACTACGGCAACGGTTGCAGAGCCAACAAGCCAGTTCTTTTTGCGGGCAAAGGTGTCCACGGATGGCCAGATCCAGCTTGGATCCGTGATTAGTATCCACTCCATGTTTTCGCGACTGCGTCGTACGCCCCAGATGTAGGCTTGCTCGCCTGCTGGGTCGCTGGCTGTCACTCGGTGGCGGGCGTTGAAAACGCTGTATGTGGCGTTGTAGTTCACCGCATCAATGGTCGTCCAGTGCTCAGCCCATTCAGAAACATTGTCGGAAGTGGGAGTGAAATCTTCAAAAAAGCCCAAATAAAAAACATAGCTTGCATCGAGTGGCGTGGATAGATCGCTTTCACGGTCGATAGCATTGATGGCTCCACCCCAATCAATGGTTGAAGCAGTGGCTTTTGGCAAATTAATAGAGGCTAATAGCACTATTATGGCTAGGTTTTTGACCTTCATGTTTTGGAAAGATTTTTAGGAATAATCGCCTAGAAGTGGCCTCTGATTAAGAGAATATTAATAAAATATTAAGGAATCTATAGTTAATGACGTTGAATTTGTCAAATTTATCACCTAGGCGTTGTCGATTGTATGTACTTGAAAAATAGGTCCATTTAGTCATATTCATAATTAGAAGTAAATACCTAGAATTTATTCCCTTTGAATACCAGAGATATAGGAATCGCTACTGTATTACGCTACTTTTGTGGCGTAATGTTTCTTTTGCTGGCCACTCGTGTGTGGGCGGGGCCGGAACCCGTGCAATATTTTTACCTCCCACTGCCCGAGGCTTCCGTGCAGCGAACTTTGGTGGAAATGCAGCCCAACCGCACTATAGGGCAGACGATTCGCAGTGTGACCTCGCTGACCACTACGCGTGACAGCACAATCATTTATTACGACCACTGGGAGAACGGATACGACGTCGATATTGCCAATCCGGTTAATATCTACAGCGCCTCAAATCCGGGCGGCACTCAGATTTGGGGCGATGGCGATCCGAGCAACGGCATTCCTCCGGGCTTTGCTTCGGATATCATCGATGCGGATGCCGTTATTGCGCTGACCAATGATGTTGTGACGCCACGCGATACTTCGACTATTCTCTATGATGCGCGGGACAAATTGGCTTCGACTAAAGCTGTCGCGATGACGCGTGCGGAGTGGGCGACGAATCCGGGCACAGTTTTAGCGGGTGCAGTGGAGGTTTACTCAACCGCCTTCCTCGGCACTAGCTACGAGTTTCCTATTGGTGAAGATCTGGCGAGCTTGTCCGAGCAGATGTTTGAATACGTCGCGGTCTTTATCATGTCCGCAGAGGATGGCAACGTGGTGGAGATCGATTTGGATGGCGACGGCGCTGTAGATGTCACCCGCACGCTCAATGAAGGTGAAAATTACTTCGGTAGTGGTGTCGAGACTGGTGGCTCGATTACCTCCAGTGGGAATGTGCAAGTGCACTTGATTACGGGCAACCTGAGCACGAACGGGGGTAACCTCGAAGCGCGTTGGTATACGCAACTGCCGGTCGACACTTGGAGTTCGGAATATTACAATCCGGTAGGTAGCTCGGGCAGCAACCAGCCGACGCAAATCTATCTCTACAACCCCAATGGTTCGGCGATCGATATTGATTATGAAACCTTTGTTGGCTCTGGCACGATCAACATTGCTGCAGGTGAAGTGGCGGAATACACTATGCCTAGCAGCTCTGGCGCAGTCTTTACTTCTCAGGGAGGAGAGAAGTTCTTTGGCGTGGCCAATGTCGCTGCTGGTGGGACCAATGGTGGCTCCTCTGGCGTAGATAATGACACCTGGGACTGGGGCTTTAGCCTAGTGCCTGAAGAAATTTTAACGCCCCAAGTCGTTGTTGGTTGGGGGCCAGGCGCTGACGACCGTGATGATAATGGAACGCCGGATGCGCAGGGCAGCCCTGTATGGGTGGCCGTTACCGAAAGCACGGTGGTTTACGTGGACTATGATGGCGACGCATCCACCGGCGCGAATACGGACCCCAATGGCAACAAATACGACGTCGCTTACAATTTGAGCCGTCTTCAGCAAACCAAGGTTTACGATGACTCGGACAACGACCAGACCGGTATGAAGCTCTATACGGTCGATGGTACGCTGATCACCGCTGCTTGGGGCCAGGACCCAAGTGTCGCTGGCGCGGGTAATCCCTACCTCGACTTGGGCACCACGGTGCCGCCGTTCCCATTCCCGCAGTTGATCAAAACAGCGGAGGAGATTGCCGATGGCGACGGGATTTACGAACCTGGTGATACCGTGGAGTATACGGTCAGCGTTACTAATCTGGGTGCCGTTCCTCTGGCAGATTTGATTCTTTCCGATGAGCTCCCCAGTAACGTGAGTTATGTGGAAGGCACACTTTCGGTTGGCGGGGTGGCGCAGGCTGACGACCCATCTGGTACACCGTTCCCGCTTGATGGTGAGGGTATCGTCCTGCCAACGATTGGCATTCGCGAAGAATTGCTCGTTATTTTCGAGGTGACGCTTGATCCTGCTGCTGCGGGCAGCCTGGTGAACACGGCGATCCTTGATATTGGCCCGGAAGTATTGATCGCTGATTCGTTGTCTTCGTCCAGCGCGATTGATGTGGTCAACAACCGCGTTTCGCCGAGCATCGAATTTACCGATAGTGGCTATGCGACGGTATCTTTATATGATGAGGGGGACGACATTTATTTGGAGCTCACCGACCCAGACCTGAACGTAAGTCAGGTCAACGCCGACACTTTTACGGTTATCGTGACCAACTCCACGAATGGAGATTTCGAATTGGTGAATCTGACTGAGACAGGCGCTAATACTGGCATTTTCCGTGGTGGGCCATTGAGCACAACGGGCGGCGGATCCGTGAATCCGCAAAACAGTGTGCTCAAGATTAACGTGGGTGACAGTTTAAGTGTGACAGCGACTGATCCGGGTGATCCGGTAGCGTTGCCCAACTTCGACACTGCTTCGGCAACTGTGCCTGTGCCCACCAACGAAAAGCTACTCTACTTGCGCGACAACACTGGTAGTAACGCCCTGACCCGTATTGAACCCGGAGCTGCTGGCCGCCCAGGCGCATCACTGGAAATTGAAACCGGGGTCAAACTCAATGGCGTTGTCACCTATGAAAGCTTTGTTGCAGGCTCCAATATGTCCACAGGCAATCCCACGGTTTCGCTCGCGCATGAAGTCTTTAGCGGAACGGACAGTTTGATGGTCATTGCGATTTTCGGCGAGTCTGATAACCATACTGGGTTTGATATCTCCGGTGTCAGTTGGGACTCCGATCTCGCTGCCTCGCAAACTGCGACCAAGCTAAGCGACCAAGGCACTACGCAAGAAGCCTTCGTAGAAATTTGGTTCGTTTACAACCCATCTGTGGGTAGCGGGGATGTCGATATTGCCGTGAATAATTCGCAGGTAAACGGTGGAGCGGAAGATTCGATTATTGTTGTGGCGACGACTTTTGATAATGTCGACCTGAGCGTTTTCAATTCTGGAACATCAACTTACTCGGCCTTTGACACGCCGCAAACCAACAGCGGCTATTCTACATCGGCGTCAATCAGTAACGTTCCAGGTGATCCGGGTGACCTTGTCTACGCTTACGTGTCACAAGACGATGCGCGTACAATTACTGCCGATTCTGGTCAGGACAATGTCTTTGGCCCGGTTAAAGCAGAAGGTGTAACGGGCGATGGTTCGGAAGGCGAAATTTCATCGAAGGTCATTGGCCCGGGCGAAAGCACAGCGGACTTTTCATGGACCTTTGGTGGAAGTGACGCTTGGGCGGTTGCCGCCTTCGCGATTAATAGCTCGGTGCCATCGGCGGTGAGTTTTACTCAGTCGCCTACGATGAGCCAAACCTTCAGTATGCCGACTGGAGGCGCAGCGGGTGCTACGCTTTACATCGAAACGACGGCCAGCCTTGGCGCTACGGTGGATATCGCACTCGACCTTTCAGTAAACAGCACGAGCTTTTTCCAGGATTCGACAGCGAATGTGACGACGATTTCTACGGGCGCTACGAATCTATACCAGCTCGATTGGAGTGGTACGCTGGACGCTGATGTCACCATCGATCCGGGAGATGCAGTAGAGTTCGGACTCGTCAATGCCGCAGGTATCGCATTCGACATTCTTTATGATAGTGGGACCTATCCGAGTGCGATTGCACTGCCTGCAACGACCGTTATTGATGTGGAGAATGTAGATGTCTATGATGCGCCTTACCCAGATGGAACCCTGGTTACTGATGGGTTTGTCGGCCAAAAATTCTACATCCGCACGACCATCAGTGACCCGTTTGGCACTTCTGATATTAGTAATCCGGGTATTCAGATCACAGATCCCAACAGTATTAATTTGCTGACGCCTGACCCGAGTGACTTGAGCTCAGTCGCCTCACTTATTGCCAGTGATGCTGACTCTTTGACTTACGAATACGAGTGGCAGACTCCGGCAACTGATGGCCTTTATACGATCACCGTTTCGGCGGACGAAGGCACAGAAGGCACCGTATCCGACTCGCTGCAAAGCACCATTACATTGGCCGGGATCGACGGTGGCACGCCTTCCCAAATTTCGTTTACAACGGGCAATGATGGTGCCGATACAGACACCTTTACGAGTGCGGAATCCATTGGCGTGCGCTTGATTGACTACGATGAAAACGAGGACTCTGGCGCTATTGATACGGTGCAAGTCACCATCACTACGAGCTCTGGGGACAGTGATGTTGTTACTCTAGTGGAAACCGGCGTCAATACGGGCATCTTTACGGCGCTCTTCCCCTCGGCGACGGACACCACCAATGCCGACGATGGCGACATTAATGCTGACGTAGGGACCGGTCTAACGGTAACGTATTTTGACGACGACGATCCGACGGACGGCTCGCAGGATCAAGCTGCTGTGCCACTGACCACCCCAAATACCGCTGGCGTGGTGGTGGACAAAGTGTTGGTCGAGCCCTCGGACGGCTCGGCGATTGTCGGTGATCAGGTTGTTTATCAAATCACGGTGACCAATGTTGGCAATGTAGACCTCGCCACGGTTGAATTGCAGGATGCGTTTGCCGATGCCGAGCTCACTTTTGTATCGGCGTCGGTTACGCCGGACAGCAATGCGGTGTCCACTGGCACGCGCACGTTGACTTGGGACGACCTCGGTGCCTTGGGGGTAGGGGAGAGCACTTCGGTCACCGTGACCTACACCTCGGCGGCCGCTGGCACGATCAGCAGCACTGCGACTGCGAACACGACTTCTGCCTTCAACGATCCGTCCGACAGCGACACGGAAAACCTCACCGTGACAAATCCCGGCTTAACCATTACCAAGTCGCTCGAAGGTGGTGCGCAAACGGCCTACTACGGCAATCTCGTAGAATTTACGATCGATATCGAAAACACTGGCGACACCACGATTGAAACGCTGCCCTTTACGGATAACTACAGTTCCTGTCTTCAGTTTTTGGCAGCTACGCCAGCTGCGGATTCCAGTGGTGGAGGTGTGGCTCAGTGGAATGACTTATTGGCTGGCGCTACGACGCTTGCACCCGGCGCGACTACCCAGATCACGTTGACCTTCCTCGTCGTAGGCGAGTGCGATCCGGCGCTCAACGTTGGGGAAGCGCGATTTGCAATCGATGTGAATGGGGATGCCGTGCCCCCAGCTGAAGACAGCAATGAAGACCTGACGACCGACGCCGCAAGCGTGAGTGGCACTGTTTGGCAGGACGACGATGGCAGCGGCTCTCAAGATGGGGTTGAAAGTGGTTTGGCTGGTTTACGTGTTTACATTGACCTAGATGGCGACGGCGTACGTGATTCGAACGAGCCGTTTGACATTACTGACTCCGATGGCGCTTACCGCATCGGCAATCTCGCTGAAGGAACTTACACGGTTCGCATCGATGAAAACTTCCTTGATGACGCATTGTCGATTACCACGCCGACGCTGACATACTTCTCGCTGACGCTTGATCCAGGCGAAGATGCGGACGCCGACTTCGGCCTCGAACTGACGACCGTGACGGGCATCATTTTCAACGACGTTGATGGCGATGGCGACACTACGCCGGGTGTTGGCGAGGATGGCATTGGCGGTGTCGATGTGATCATCACTGATTCGCTGGGGAATGTGCAGACTATTCGCACCCTGGCAGATGGCAGCTACACCGCAGAAGTCGCCACGGGCGAAGTGTGGGTTAACGTGGATGAGTCTTCGCTGCCCGCTGGTTATACTTTGACGACTGACCTCGGGGTGGACAACGAACCACAGTCACTCACGGCGACTTCGGGCATCAATACATTTGACGGGATTGGCTACCAGCAGCCGCAAGGCGTGGCCGGCCACTTGTTTATCGATTTGGATAGCGATGGTAATCTGGACGCGGGTGAGCCCGACTTGAGCGGTGTCACGGTGTTCTATGACGTAAACTCAGATGGCATTCTCGATCCTGATGGCACCAACGATATCCTTGGGGACAACGATGATGAAGTCAGCGCCATAACAGATAGCTCCGGTGACTATGTTTTGGCGATACCAACGACGGGCTCGGTATCAATCAAGGTGGATACTTCGACTCTGCCCTCCGGCATGGATTCGACGCCTACGACGGCCAACGATCCACAGAGCGTCACGGTCAACGCCAGCGCCACGACGGTTGCGGCGGACACCGGTTTTGCCTTCACTGGCTTGGGCATCGTAAAGACTTCTGATGCGACGGGCGATGTCGAACCCGGTGACACGATTACTTACACCGTGCTCGTGTCCAACACCTCGGGCAGCACGCACACGGGCATCGACATCACCGACTCCTTGCCGTCCGATGTCACGTTTGTTTCCGGCAGCTTGAGCATCAACGCACCGTTGGGTTATGAAAATAACTACACGACGAACATTACCGAGGATTTCGAGTCGCAGGATGAAACCGGCGGCACGCCGATTGCCTCTGGCGGTGTGCCGGGGTGGGTTGGAAATTGGTTTGAAATCGATGAGAGTAACGGTTTCGACGTCGACGATATTGAAATCGCAAATGACACTGGCGCCAACACGCCGTCTTGGGCGCTGACGATTGAAAACCAGGACAATGGCGCGGGTCGCGGAGTTGACCTGTCGGCTGCGGATTCCGCCACGATTGATTTCACTTATCGCCGCGTATCGCTGAATGCCGCCGATGACGATGTGGACGTGCAGATCTCCGCAACGGGCTCAGCGCCTTGGACGACGCTTGGCACTTACGGCGACGGAAACAATGATAATGATTTCGTGGATCAGGGAACGCCGATCACGATCACCAGTGGATTCTTTACCGCGAATACTGTGATTCGTTTTTACTCCGAGAGCGGGATTCTCGAAGACAACGATTGGGTCAATTTTGACGACATCGTTATCAGTGTTGATTGGACGGAAGCTGAATCACAGACAGGTTCGGCGGGTAACTTCCCGACCAACACCGAGTTGGGCAATGACTACCTGCTCGCTGACGGTCAATACCTGACGATTACCTACAAGGTGAAGGTTGTCGATGATCCGGCGGGCGTCTCTATTACCAACACCGCCAGTGTGGTGAGTGACCAACAACTGACGCCGACCGACTCCAGCGTCACGAACGACATTTACAATCCTGCTCAGGGTATCCTCAGCGGTTACGTGCTCGAAGATACCACGGGCGATGGTAATGGCAACTTGGGCATTGAAAACGTGACTGTCGAGCTGCTGGATTCATCGGGTAATTCGATCGACAGCGACACCGATTTACCAGGCGTTCAAATCACCGTTACCACAACGGACAGCGATGGTGCCTACAGCTTCGAAGGTGTGGTGCCGGGTAGCTACCAAGTGAAGCAAACGCAGCCGAGTGGCTACTTTAGCGTTGCGAGCGCCGATGACGGTGGAGACGAAAATATTCTCGGTGACGTGACGCTAATCGTCATCACGGACGACGTCACTACGAGCGGCAACACCTTCATTGAGCAGCAGCCTGCGACAATTGTTGGTTATGTTTACGAGGACTATAATGGCGACGGAGTTGGAGATATTGGCATCGCCAATGTCGTGTTGGAGCTACTGGATTCGTCAGGGAATTCAATTGACAGTGATTCCGAGACCGTTGGCGTACAAGCCACGACGACGACCTCAAATATATCCGGCCAGTTCTTCTTTACTGACCTTGTTGCTGGGACTTCATATATCGTACGCCAAGTGCAGCCAAGTGGCTATCAGAGTGTAGGTTCGTCGGACGGCGGCTTGGTTAACCGCATTGGCGACGTGACGTTGATCACCGTTGGCATCGGGTTGAATACTGGCTACTATTTTACTGAGGAACTTTTGCCAGGCAGCATTTCCGGTGTGGTCTATGACGATACCGATGGCGATGGTACTGGCGATGTTGGTATCGACGGTGTGCGTGTCTTCATCGACCGTAATAGCAATGGTGTATTCGATGGCGTGGATGTTGAAGTAACTACCGCTGGAGGCGGTGCCTTTAGCTTCGGGAATTTACGCCCGGGCGTTTACCAGATCGTAGCCGAGGACGCCTCGGGCTACGTCTCGGTGAGTGACTCCGACGGTGGCGACGCCAGCATCACGCTCATTGCGTTGGGAGCTGGTGTGGACGAAACGAACATCGACTTTATCGACGGCATTCCGGCGACGATTAGCGGCCAGGTGCGCGATGACACCGATAGCGACGGAGACACGGGTGACGCTGATTCCGGTATTAGCGGCGTCACGGTGGAGCTCTACAATGACGCTAATCAAAACGGCCTTGTGGACTTTAGCGAAGATTTGGTCGACACGGCTGTTACGGATGGATCGGGTAATTTCAGCTTCTCTGTGCCAGCGGGGGATTATGTTTTGCTTGAAACGGATCCAGCGAATTACCTGAGCACCGCAGACACCGATGGTGCGAATGACAACCAGATCAGCATCACAGCTGCGCCAAACACCACCTATGCGGGCAATTACTTCCTCGATGGTAATCAGGGCCCGAATCTATCAGTCACCAAGAGTTTGGATGGCGGCGCTGTTACCCTGAGTTATGGTGACTTGGCGACCTACACAATAAGTATTGCCAACGATGGCAATACCAACGTCCTCACACTACCGCTGGAAGATAGCTACAATGCTGACCACATTGAGTACGTTTCCGCATCTATCTTGCCCAGCTCAGTAACACGCGGCTCGATTGTATGGGATGATTTGGGATCGCTTAACTCCGGTGAGTCAACCGACTTAACGATTACGTTCCGAGTCATTGGCGAGTCGAATCCCGTTGCCAATTCAGCCATTGTTGACGATGCTGAAGATGAATTTGCCAACTTGCTTGACGCTAGCGCCAGCGATACTTTGTTGACCACGCAAACATCCAGTGTAACGGGGCGTGTATGGGATGACGCCGATGGTGATCAGTCACAGGGTGGTGGTGAAAGCGGTTTGAGCGGCATCACCGTTTACCTCGACCTTAACGAGAATGGTGTTTTCGACTTAAACGAGCCGACCGCAGATACAGACGCCAATGGCGACTATACTTTCCCGAATCTTGATGCCGGAGATTACGACGTTCGAGTCGACGAAAGCACTTTGCCCGGGCCGCCGGCCTATAATGCGACGACTAGCGTTCCGGTCGAGGTAACCTTGGGTGATAATACCGACCAAACCGATGTGGACTTTGGCTATCAACAGCAAACGGCGTTGATCGATGTGGTGAAGACTTCGGATGCTGCAGGGGACCTCGATCCCGGTGACACGGTCAACTACACAATCGTCATCACAAATAATACCGGATCGGTGCAGGAGAACGTAACGATTACGGACTTACTACCTGCTGGCACAACTTACGTAGCCGACAGCGCCAGCTACACCTGGTCTGGAGACGCTGGTGGTTTGGAATACCTGGATGACTTCTCGACCCAATCCTACAGTAATAGTTTTGGTAGCGATACTTGGTCAGGCTCCTGGACGGAAGGCGGATCGGAGTCAGGAGACAATCCTGCTGCTGGAGGCATTCAGATTGATGGAGGCAGTTACGAAGATCTTTTCTGGACCGGACTGGGCGGGGGCGATTACACCCTGCAACGCCCGATCGATCTGACCTCAATGACGTCGGCGACGATCAATATTAATCTTCAGCAATACAACACGATAAATGGGACGGATACCTTCACGATAGAAGTATCCGGAAACAATGGTTCGACTTGGACTGAAGTTTATCAGTTGGTCGGTGCGCTTGGTACCAACCCATCCCAACTTGCCGTTGACATACCGTCTGCTTTGATCGGCGCGAACAGCGTGATCCGCCTTACTGGTAATGGGTTTACCGGTTACATGTCGGTGAACGAAATAGAGATTGTCGCCAATTCAGTCTTTACGATAACTGACGATGCAGGTGACCCAACTACAGCAGGTCAGTTAATTACCGCTGCGGACGATATTGATATGAATGCTGGTGACACTCTCACCATTACATACGCAGTTACGGTTAACGATTTTCCCGACGTCTCTTCGATCAACAACACTGCATCTTACACTAGTGTCCAGCAAACATCGCCGCTGACATCATCGGTATTTGATGCAGTCAACGTGGGCGTGATTTCGGGGCAAGTTTTGGCAGATGCCGATGGCAATGGTGTGGGTGATGTAGGACTTGCTGGTATTGTCATTACCTTGCGAAACGCTGACGGCTCAACAATCGACACCGATCCAAACACGGCCGGTGTGCAAGAACCGGAGTCGACAACGGATGGCTTGGGCACCTTCAGCTTTGAGAACCTGCCGCTGGGCGATTATCGCGTTGTGCAGCTCAATCAGCCAGTCGGTTACATCAGCGTTTCGGACACAGACGGATTTAATAATACGATCAACAACGTTATTGGTGACGAGAATGCGCTGAGCCTAGCCAGTAATGGCGATACCCTCACCAGTCTGATTTTCCTTGAGGCTGAATATGGATCGATCTCCGGCACGGTATACGACGACCTCAACCTGAGCGGTGATTATGATAGCGGTGAGCCAGGTTTGGCCAACGCAACTATCGATTTGATTCTTGATGCGAACGGTAACGGCCTCATCGATGGCGTAGACATTGTTTATGACTTTCCGGCTACCAGCGATGTAAATGGCGATTACGCATTTGCCTCTGTGCCGGTTGGAACTTACATCATCCGCGAAACTGATCCCAGTGGCTACTACAGTACTGGTGACGACGATGGCGCCAATGATAATGCGATCATCACGGGTATAGTGGTGACCAGTGGTGGCTCTATTACTAGCAGCACGTCATTCTTTGATTCTAGTGCCACGGCTAACAGCGATAGCGATTGCGAATCCGACTTCCTCGAACTCGCACTTAATGGCGACACCAGCACGGGCGTCCTCGCCAACGGTCTATTGCGCTTGCAGTTGATCGATGCATCTACTGGGCGTTTTGATGTCGTCTTCTCGCGTCCGAATAATCTGCTCAACGTTAGCTACACGTTGGAGGGCACCAATGACTTGTTGGGCACTTGGTTCACTATCGCAACTATTCCAGCCAATAGCTCGGTATCGGCGCCATTCACCAGCATAGACAACGGCAGTTTTGAAACAATTACCTACGGTAACATACAAGCTGCATCGGGCTTTAACTCTACCGATTTCGGCCTCGTGCGCTTAGCCGTGACTACTGGCGCGACAACGCTCTACACGCAAGTCTATGGTTGGCAGGCTACTCAGATGGAGCTGGCGGAGGCCAACTCCTGGAGCAATCCGTTTACGATGGATGAAGTCTTCTGCGGCACGGTAGATGCCGTTGCGGGGCAGATCCTTGACTTGGGTAGCACGGCCAATGGCTCTGACCTCGGGGCGCTGGTCAATGGCGGAGGTTACTACGTGGAGGTGGCTAGTGGCGCTTTTGAAGGGCACCGCTTTGAAATCGCCAGCGGCGATGTTGACGAAGTGACACTCACCACTGATACCGATATCTATTCCCCAACTGGCGGAGATACTTTCAACACCGCTAACGACATGCCTGCACTCACGGGTGCCGACATTAAGATTCGCCGCTACCGCACATTTGATGAGCTCTTTGATAAGGATAGCACGTTCGTTGGTCAGGACAGCGGAGACCCGAACTTGGCGACTCACATTTACATCTTCAATAACCGCCGCTCCATACCTGAATACGAAGCCTTCATGCTGGGGTATTATGGTCCCGAGTGGGCATTCTTTGGCGTGACAGAGGGTGCCTATTGGGTGCGTGAGGACCAGCTTTATCCATTCGAAGATCAGGGCAGTTTGACTATCGATCCTGCGACGGGCTTTGTGATTATTTCCCGTCAGGAAGCCTCGAAGATCTACGCTTACGGTAAGGTGAGAAACCATGATTCCGCAGTTGTGCTCAACGACAATGGCGGCGACCCAACCATTGCTGGGTATAACCTCATTGGTGCTCTCTATCCTGTCACCCAGGTGCCCGTGGATGGCGCAGACGACGGGCAAAACGGTCGCGGCATGACCTCCAGTGTATTCCAGGCGGGGGCAGACCCGGATAACGCTGCGGAAATCCTACTCTGGGACACTGATCCAGAAATAGATGGTCGCGCCACAGTATTCTTCCTCTTCGATGACACCGAGGATGCATGGATCGACTATGCTGAAGTTGGTGGACCACCCTTTACGAACCTCAATGATTCGCCCAATACGCTGCAATTCCGCAGTGACCGTGCGAGCCTGATTAAGCTACCCGAGGGCGATGAGACTGTGCTCATCGTCCCCGAGCCCACGCCTTGATGACTTTCCTGCTACAGTGATTTTTAAAAGAACATATCTAGCAATCCTCTTCCTCTTGCCGAGTGCGTTAGTCGCCCAGATTACGATCAATTGGGGGACGGGAATTTCCTTCAATCGTATCGTGCAGCAGGATGGCACGTCGATTCCGTCACCTAGCAATGGGTACACCTATGAACTCGGCACCTTTGGCAGCTTTGTGCCGACGGCGGACAACATAGATGAATGGGCAGACAACTGGCATGCTTTTGATGGTGATCCGTTTTTCTATACAGCTGGGGCAACTAATGTCGGGCTCTATCTGGATAGTGCCGGGCTGGATTCCAGCCAGCAAACGACCTCCACCTATACAGGCGCCGATAGCAGCTACACCTTTGCCGCTGGTCAGCAGGCCTATGTTTGGATCTACAACGAAAATGATGTGGATTCGATGGATACGACCACACAGTGGGCGCTCTATACACAGTTGATTGACGGTTCCAGTAGTATCGACGCCGCATGGCAAATGCCAGACGCCAGCAGCTCGACGACTACCCGCTCCTGGTACGTAAGCTCAGCCGACACGGCTGTTTGGGGATCGGTGGATAGCGGCGCTGACACCGGTGGCGGTAGTATCTATGAATCGCCCACTTCATACCACGTGCAAACGGCGGGTTTCACTGCTGGGGTTTATTGGGACATTAACGGATCGACAGCGGGCGCAACCAACGATGGAGGTGGTGATGCGGCAGGCACATGGAACAGCACCAATACCAATTGGAGTGATGATCCTACGGGCAATGTTTCGACCGGTGCCTATACCGAATATAAAGTGGCGACTTTTTCCGCGAATGACGGTGGAACTGGAGAGGCCAGTGGTGACTTTACCGTGACCAAGGCTGGGAGCTCGAATGTTTTCGGTTTGGACTTTGTGGACGGCACGGTGACGATCGGGCATGGGACTGGCGGTGAGATTGTTTTTGATACTGACGACCAGTTAATTGCCTTCGACGACGGTGAAGGTAACAACAGTATGATCGATACCGCGTTTATCAATGTTTACAGTGGTAATACCGCAACGATCGAAACCGCGATTTCGAGCACTCAGGATGTTAACCTGACAGGCGGTGGCACATTGGTGCTCGCGGGTTCGCAGACTGGTGAAATCGATGGAACACTGGCCTTGCAAAGTGGCACGCTAGAACTGGAAGGCACGGGCACGAATCCGCGCCTTGGCTTTAACAGCGGTGGCACGACTAATATCAGCATCGAGGGCGGCTCGTTGATTGTTTCTGAAACTACGCCCGCTTCCGATGTCCAGTTTGGCAGCACGACGACGGTTAACTACAGCAGTGGCTACATTGAACTCAACAACGTTAATGAAAGCCTGGGCACACTTAGCCTCACGCTCAGTGCGGACTCCGAAATGAATTTCACTGGCGACTCCACGAGCACCATCATTTCCTTTGCGGATAGCTCGGGCATCGATTGGTCGAGCTCCGAAACTTTGCTCATCACGGAATGGTCTGGCAATGCTTACAACATTGTAACCGGCACCGGTGGGGGCGGCACCGACCAGTTTTACATCGGCACGGATAGCTCGGGCCTAACTGCGGATCAGCTGAGCAAGATCAAGTTTGTAAATCCCTATGGCCTGGAGCCGGGTATTTACGACGCCTACATTCTGAGCACTGGAGAGATCGTGCCAGGGGTCATTCCCGAGCCCTCCACATACGCCTTTGGCGGAACCTTGTTATTGCTCGGCGTTGGAGACTACTATCGCCGGCGCAAGAAAGTCGCGGCAAAGACGTGCTAAACGCTCGGATTTCCCTTTTAACCGCTGCTATCTAACGCCATAGTCTGGCGCATGCGAAACACCTGCTTTTGTTCGGTTGCCATAGTTTTGGCGGAGATGTTCTCTTGCGCGGCCAGCGCCGATACCCAAACGCTCCCCCAGGGCCCCTTGGTCGAGTTGAGCTTTTACGACGGCGAAAAGCAGCTCGATAGTGGGCATGCCTGGACGATAGAGGCAGGGGAGTTGGTCTGCAGCGGCAAGCCGCGCGGCTACCTGATACTCGCGGAAAATGTCAGCGACTACACCTTGACGCTCGAGTGGAAGTGGGACTCCGAAACCGGCGGCAATAGCGGCGTCTTGCTCCATGCTTTGCCGGCGACGAGTGGCTTCCGCACGTGGCCGAGCAGCATCGAGGTGCAGCTTCAGCATGGCATGGCGGGTGATATTTACGCCATTGGTCAACTACCTGGATTCGTGGGGGAGGGCTCGATGTTTGTGGCGCCGGGCGTGCCCGTGACGCGCTTGGATCGCAAGGAAACAGCCGATAAGCCCGTGGGCGAATGGAACACCCTGGAGGTCATTGCGCAGGGCGCAGAAATGACGGTGATCGTCAACGGACAGACGGTTAACCAGATCAGCAAGGTCGAACCGAGCAAAGGTGCCATCGCTCTGCAAAGCGAAGGCGCCCCCGTTCGTTTTCGGAATATTCAGCTGAAGCAATAGGCGCTCAGCAAACTTGATCCGTTAGGTGTAGTGAAGTTGCGCCGTGGCGGTGCAGACGCTCTTCGCGACGATGCGGACCCAATGCGCACTGAAGCCTTCAGGGAAGACGTGTGGCGTGTAGCCGTTGGCAGGCACTTCGATGGTCTGGTAGGTCTTCCACTTGCCGTTGCCTTGAAAATCGATTTCCACATCGAAGCTGATGGGGCCGTCCGATTCGTGGCTCAGGTGGAGGACCTTCTTATCGAAGCCGGTCATTAAATACGGGTCGGATGCCTCGTCGGCTGCGACTTCGGTTTCCCACCACGGGCCGCCCCAACCAGTCGGTTTGCCGAGGTTCCAGAGGTCGTCGGTTTTGCCCATCCAAATGCCGGACTGCGGTTCGGCGCATTGCAGGTTGCCTCCGCCTTCGTGGCTGGTGTTGTCGGCGCCGATTACAAACATGCCCTTCCACGAGCAGAAGTCGCCATGTACCCAGAGGTGCGTGGAGATCGGACGAATGCCCCAAACGCGGTTGCCGAATGCCCACGGCGACAGTTCATACCACATGCCGTGGTGATCCATGAGCAAGCGCTCGTGTTCGGTGGAGCGAATGCGTGGCCACTCGGTTTGCCACTTGTGATCGAAACAATGCGATGCCTTGGGTAAACGGTAGGTCGTCCACTGGTCGTCGTCTTTCGTGTAGACCTTGAGAATAGCAGACGCGCGGTCCCAGCCATTAGCGAAAATCGTGCCGCCGAAATAGCTCAGTCCGTTGACGCAGATGAACGGCTTGCGCTCAAGGACTTTCCACGACTTGCCGTCGTATTCAGCGAGGGTGCCCTCGTTGCGTTTGCCTTCGAAGTCGTCGCCGTTGTAATCGTTGTTAGTGATGACGAGTCGGTCGTGGTTCGTGTAGCAATCCTTGAAATGACAGGAACCTTCGCCGGGCGTGCCGAGCTCCTGGGTGAGGTCAAAGATCAGCTTCGACTCCAGTGTGTGCACGTTGAGCTCGAACAGCTCGCCTTCCATGCCAAGCATGTAAACGAGGTTGTCGGGATCGGTGAGGTGAGTGGCCGTGCCGCAAAGGCGAATGTCGATCAACGCCTCGACCGTGCGCACGTTGTGCTTGGTGTCGATCACGTGTGGCCCGATGATCATCTGGCTGCTGGGCGAGTGCACGTAGCGGTTTGCATAGGTGCCATCGACGGCGGCCGGGTGAATGCTCATCGAGAAGTCGCCCTCGACGACGCGCAATCCGACACCGGTGCCGGTATTGCTGCGGTGGGAGACGTAGTTCAAAATGTACAACTTGCCGAGCCACGGCATCAGGCAGCCGATGCCTACTTCGGATTGCGGTGGGCCAAAGTCCGCGACTTGGGCCAGTGAGGGGACGACGCCGGAAACGTTGGCCGGGACCGTGTGTGAAGGGGTGGTGTTTTCCATGTTTCTCAGCCTGCATTTCAAAATGCGCATTGTAAATCGCGCCAAATTGTTCACAGTAACAATTGTGCCCAGTGAACCCGCCAAACGCCCGACTTTGAAAGACGTTGCCGCCGCTGCGGGTGTGAGTCACATGACGGCGTCGCGGGTGGTGCGTGGGGTAAAAAACGTGAGCCGCGAGACGGCGCGTCGAGTCAATGCCGCGATCGAAAGCTTAGGTTACCGGCCGGACCCAACGATGTCAGCACTCGCGAGTTATCGTGCTCAGGGGCAGTCGAAGGGAGATGGCAGCGTGCTGGTTTTCCTGGACTGCGATGGTACGGAGTTTAGCCAGCAAGTCTTAGCCGGCGTGGAGGAAGAAGCACGGCGGCATGGCTACTTGGTCGAAAGGAAATTCATGCCAGAGTCCAATGTGAAACAACGGCAGCTCGACCGACAGCTGTTTCACCGTGGCGTGCGCGGTTTGCTGCTGGGGCCATCGGACGCCGAGCGTAGTTTCTTGGGTTGGAGTATGGAAAACTACGCGGCGGTTTCGCTCGGCGCCTTATGCCACCGCCCGCTGATGCATGCCGTGGCGTCGGACTATTTTTACGCGACTTACTCTGCGGTGCAAAGTTTGTTGGCCAGTGGCGCACAGCGCATCGGTTTTGCCGTGGATGCCGAGTTGGAAGCGCGCACCGGGCATCGTTGGTTGGGTGGCTACACTGCGGCGTTACTGGGGCGCAAGGCCTATGTGTATCAGGGGACTTGCCGCGAGCCAAAGATGTTCCGTGAGTGGGCGAGACGGCAGCAGTTGGATGGCATCGTGTCGAATCACCAGCAATACATCGCACAGTGGCGGGGTGCCGCGCAGCGTTTTTATTTGCTCAACGATTACGGCGAAGCCGATAGCCCGCAGCCACGCCTCGTATCGAACCCGCAAGTCATCGGGATGGAAGGCGCGCGCTTGCTGCACCACTTGCTTTTACGTCGCGATTATGGGACGCCTGAAACGCCACAGATGGTATCCCTGCGTGGCGAGTGGCACATGCCAAGCGTTGCTTAAACTTGATGGCACCAGCCGCTAATTCTGCGTGAACTCAATTTGGAGAAAGAGCGGGTCGCCGCCGGACGGCATGTCGGACACATCAAGTATGACTTCACCCTGTGTCACCGAGACGTCCGTGTAGCTGGCGGGGAACCAGTCTACGAGATTGGTCGACTTGAAGATCGCCAGGTCCACGTCGGTGGCGCTCACATTGTGTGGCAGGGTTAAGACGAAGCCGTCGTTCCAGGACATCAGCGGTGCCAAGCCGGTATCCGGCTTCAGCGGATTGCCGCCAGCGTAGTATTCATAGAGGTTAGGCAGACCGTCGTTTTCGGAGTCGGCGTGGGGCAGTGCCTTTTCCACCACGGATGGAAAATACGTGAGCTGCCAGTCGATCCAAGGGTCGTTGGACAGGCCGGAGAAGGCGTCCGTCTGCCAGATTTCGCCGTTGCTGCCAACCATGACGAAGGTGTTGTTATAAAAAACTGCTGCGTTAATGTAGGAGACTGCGGGCGTTGTGATTTCGCTCCAGTTTTCGCCATCCAGCGAGGTCAGGGAAATGGGGGCGTTGCTGTTTGATTGATCAACGCCGGTGGCCAGGAAAACGTCATTACCGTGGGCAAAGCCTTCGATCCTTTCGTAGTTAACCCGATTGCTTGAGAAGGTAACTCCTTCGTCGGTTGAGTGTCGGAGTCTTGTGTAATACCCACTGCTAAGGAAGCGATCATGGCAAAACTGTAGTTTGTAAGGGCCTTGGAGGGAGGAGAATCCACTGGTTGTGTCAGCCCAATTGGAGCCATCGATGGACGTTAATATGATAGGGGACGCCCCGTTGATATTGCCAGCAATGACGAATGTGCTCCCACTGTAATCGATGCCGTCTAGCGTGTTGCTAATGGCTAGTGAGTCGTCAAGCCACGTAACGCCATCGGAGGATTTGACGATCGTGCCGCTAGTGCCCACTGCGATCAGTAAGCTGCCGTTGGTTGCAACATCATTGAGGAGGCCGCCTTGTTTGTAGCGTCTGGTCCAGGAGACGCCGTCGGGGGAAGTATAGATGACGCCAACAAATTGGGATATGTCGAAATCGTAGTCTTCACCAACGGCGACAAACTGCGAGCCATCCCAAATGACTGCTTCTATCTTAACATTTATGCCGAAGTTGCCGCCATTCCAAGTGCTGCCATCATCCGAGTAGCGGTAGATGCCGTAGGCTGTGTTGTTGTTTTTACCGGCAGTGACCAGCCGTCCATTGCCGAAACAGATATCATAGAGTGATTCACCGCTGGCGGAGTTGCGCAGTGTCCAGTTATTGATTGGGTCGGTGATTGTCAATTGCTGTGTGTCTGTCGTGACGCCGCCTTGGGAGTCGGTGACAGTGAGTGTTATGTCATACTGCCCGCCACTGGCGTATCGGTGGGTAACCGAGGAACCATCGATGCGTGAGCCATCTCCCAGTTCCCAATGGTAAATCAATTCGTCTCCGTCAGCGTCATTGACGGTTGCGGTGAAGGTCAGGTATTCGCGCGCATTGCCCGCACTTGGACCTACGATGGAAGCCGTTGGCGCGGTGTTGCCCGTAATGACATTGTCGGACTGGTCCTTGGCGCCGTCTTCGCCATAGACCGTTATGAAATAGCCATTGCCGAACGTTACGCTGTCGCCGCCCCCTGGTGCCGCGCTGCTTACGCTCCAGGTCGCACCATCTGCCGAAACCAAATTGACGGAGGTGCTTGTGGACTGATCGTAGGCTAATGCCATCACTGTGCCCTCATGGGCGGCGAAGTCACTGGAGGTGAAACTGCCCTCAGGCAGCTTCGCCTCTGCCCAGGTGATTCCGCCGTCAGTTGAATAGTGGATACCCGCATACCAGCCGCCGATATAGAATTTGCCATCATGGAAAAACACGTCGCGCACGCTGCGCCAGGAATCCAGGCCAGTCGCGCTCCAGTAGTTTGTCCAACTGACGCCATCTTCCGAGCGCCAGACTCCGTTGTCAGACACGGCAATGAAAGCCCCGTCACCAAAGGCAATTTGCTTCAGGTCATCACTGGTGAAGATGACGTTTGTCCAGCTGGTTCCATCCTCAGAATACTGGACGAGCCCTGCATTGCCGATTGCGACAAAGCGGCCGCTGCCAAAGGCGATGTCACGAAATTCTTCCGTTTCCTCCGTCGTGCGGTCAGTCCAGTTGAAGCCGTTTGGGGAGGTATAGAGAACACCGCGAAAAGCGCCGTTGCGGTAGTCATAGCCCGCGATAACGTAAACGCCGTTGCCATAGGCGGTGCCGCCATCATTGAAGTTGATAGAGATGTATTGCTCCGACCACGTTACGCCGTCGAAGCTGGTGTAGATGTAGTCGTCACCCGCTGCGATGAAGCGGCCATTTAAAAAGTCAATGTCGTCAATGTCGCGCTCAGCGGTGATTGTGCCAGGCACCCAGTTGTCCAGCGGATCAGTGACCGTCACGGACTTCATTACCGTGGTCACGCCGCCTTTGCGGTCACTGACAGTGACCTCGATATCGTAGCTACCGCCGACGTTGAAGATCTGCTCGACGCTGTTCACGTTGCCATGCAACGCGTCATCCCCAGTGTCCCAGAAGTAGGCGAGCGTGTCGCCATTGGCGTCGCTGGTCGAAGCAGTGTAGGTTTCACTGGTGCGCGCGGCTAATGTGGTTGCGCCATTGATGCTGGCGGTGGGGCTGCTGTTACCTGGGAAGGGGCCAAATTCTATGTGCACGTCGATCCAGGCATCCGGGCTGGTTCCGCCCAGAGCAATGGGGGTGATGTGGGTATCCGAGGTTGCGTCGGAAAAGGTTTTGCCGACAAGCAGAGGGGCGTCGGTTCGGTCCGTGCTTGCGGAGTCTCCAGTGCCGGGATTGGCGTCCATCAGCAAGCCAGAGGTTGTGCCCGCCTGTTGCCAGACCAGGTATGCGCCGTTGTCATAGTATTCGCGGTCCAGATTGGCGCGATAGCCGATCCAGAAATACTCGCCCGTCCCACCATCTCGGGTTATGCGCACGCTGCGTACTGGTTGGCTTGTCTCGGCGTCGTCCAACTGGTAAATTCGGTAATCGCCAGCGCCGTTTATGGTGGCGTCTGTCCAATGAACTCCGTCTTCAAACCAATTGAGCTTGTCGCGAGCTTGACCGTGGAAAAATCCATAGGGGTAAGAACCGCTGCCCATTATGTCGGAATTGTCTCCGTATTCGATGGAGCTGCCGTCGCCCAGAACGGTACCATCCGTAGTGTACCAAAAATTCGCGTGCGCCAAACCATAGTTGTGGCCGAATTCGTGCACGATGGTTTTTGCGCTGGAGGTGCCTTGCAGCCATTGACGGCTACCGCCAGCCAGGCCAGCATAAACCTGGCCGCCACTGGAAATGCCGATTGAGGCGAAGTGCACGCCAATTATGTCATACTCGCCCAGGTTGATGCCCGTGCCCAAGGCATTGAACGCGTCGATCGCATCGTTGTAGAGGGGGGTGTTGTCAAGGGGCAGGTAAGTCGTGGTTGGGTTGGGCATACGCACCACCATGGAACTGACGTCCGCTGTGATGAATGTTTTGCCCAGAGACATGTCGTAGATCGATGGGGAGACATCGTTGGTCAGTCGCTCCTGAAGCAAGGCCTGGCTTATGGATTCTCCAGGCAGATCGGAGAAATCGATGCGGATGAAAAATACTCTCTTCTCGGTTTCGGTCCACGTACTGGCTTGTTCGATGACGATTTGCTCCAAGGAGCTGAAGTCAAATGAGCCGTCACCATCGGCGGCGTAGGGCAGCGCAAAGGCGAGCTCTGCGTGGCTGTAAGGGCCGGGGTATTGGTCGAGCTGCGCGAGCTTGTCGTTAAACTCCGCTAGCGCTTGTTCGTTGACGAAAGCAGCTTTGCGGCGACCGGCTAACGCAACGACGGTATCGGCACCCAAAGGCTGTCCCGTGTAAAAGCCGCGCTGCGTATCGGGATTGAGTAAGGGCAGCCCGGCAAGCGCTTTGGTGTCTTCCGAGTCGAGCGGTTGCAGGACGGTTTCGCGAATCGCAGCGAGATCATCGAGCACAATGCCTTGCAGCGATAGCCCCTCCTTGGTGTCGAGTTCGAGGCGGCGGCCATAAACGCCGGCCTGAAAGCTCTCGCGCCCGATCTCCAGTACGAAGGCGACGTGTGGTCCCTCGTGGTGCGTTGCATGGTCGTGGTCCAGATCGCACACAGGCAGTGCGCGCAGAGTGGCCACTTCGGAAAATGGTTGCTCAACGTAAGGGCGGATTGCGTCCGGCAATTTCTGGTATTCCGCCCAGCTGACGGATTCCACCAGGGCTTGCTCTGGATCGTTTTGCATGAGCCAGCGCATGCGCTCCCTGCGCTCTTGTGCGACGGCTAAGGTGTTATCGGTTACGGACAGCGGCTCGGTCGCCAGCCACCCCTCAAAGCTCGTAACGCTGGCTGCATGCGGCGGCGCGGCCTTCGTCAAGTGAGTGTGGGGCGTTGCCTCGGCGAGGTCGGGTGCTTCGTTGACGACGGATTCAACTGGCGAAGCTTGCGGCTTTGGTTGGCGAGTCGTTATTGCGTAGAACAGAAGCAACGCAATTGCCGCTGCAATGAAAAGTGGGGACTTTCTCATGCGAAATCAGAAGTTGTTCATTCGCCGGTCGAATGAAAGTTAATCCCTGTTTTTGTCGTATAAAGACCTGTAGGTCAATGCCCGTCATTTCCGCCACGTCTTTGGCCAGGGCTTTTACAAAGCCGTTACCACGTGAACTGGGAAGCCTGTAATCGAAGAGTCCTCGCAGTCTGCAACGGCGCTCTCACGCATCCTTTTTCGGCAATGTCAGATGAAAGGCTGCGCCTTTGCCGGGGGAGGAATCAACAGCTATACGGATCTGCAAACGTTCTGCAAGTTCGGCGGTAAGTGCGAGGCCTAGGCCGTAGTTTGAGTTGTGGCGCACCTTATAGCTCTGGACTGCTTCGTCCTGGTAGAAGGCATCGAAAATATGTGGGCGGACTTCAGGCCGAATGCCCGGACCTTCGTCAATGACGGAGATCGTGGCGCCGCGTTCGGTGGACTCCGGGATGTAGCGGATGATGACGGTCTTGCCACGTGGCGTGTAGCGAATGGCGTTTCCCAGCAAATTATTGATCATGATGAGCAATAAGTCTGCATCGGTTTCGATGAGCTGGTCTTCGCGACAGACCATGAGCATGACCACACCGTCGTCGTCGGCAATTGGCGTATGCAGGTCGATCGAGGTGGCGAGCAAAGTGCGTGGATCCGTGGATTGGAATTTGGGTTCCCAAGCATCAGAGCCGGCTTTGGAGAGATCCAGCATGCGGCGGATCAACTGGCTCATGCTGCGGGAGTTTCGCTCGCACAGACGCAGGGCCTGTTTGTATTTATCGCTGGTGCGCTCGCAGCGCAGCATGGTCTGTGCGGTAGTCAAAATCGCGGCAATAGGCGTTTTGAGTTCGTGGCTTAAATTGGCGGCTAGGCGACTATAGTTACGTGCTTGTTGCAGTGCGCGTCGTTTAGCGCGGTGTGCGTTGTCAATTTGCTCCCAAGCTTTGGCCAAGCTGTTGACTACGCTGGCGGCGATTTGTCCTTGTGGGCTGAGGGTTTCATCGCTGGCGCAATGCAGTTCGCGCTGTTCAATTACGGCATCGTAAGTGGAATTTTCAGGGGACGTCTCTGTCTGCCAATCAACCACGCATTCCAGTTCTTCCAAGGCCTGGATAAGTGTTTGGCCCAAATCCTGATCTTCTTCAATGAGCAAGATGCGCATCGTGGTTGTCTTTGACAGTAAGTAGTTCACACCCTGATATTAACGGAGTTAGAAGCCTATTGCTTAAATCCTCAGATTGCGAGTGAAAGCTTTGTCCTTTCTGCCCTACAACGCGACGTCGAATGCTGTATTTTACATATTTCAAAAGAATTTTATAAATTACCCAAGTCACCTTATGTTGTATTAGTGGGACGGGAAATTTGAAAATGCGAACGTGTGTAGGTGTGTAAAGTAGGGGCCCTATGATTCGGCTCCTGCCTCTCCGTCATTTGCCCATTGGGCAAATCTACGGATGTAACGGCATGTTGCCTAGCGTGTTTTGACGCGCCAAACTTGGTAGCGACCAAAGGACTTTATGTGAACCGAAATGTCGTCTTTGGGGACGCTTGGGTCGATTCCTGGCACGGACTTGTCGATCATGATTTCTGAGCCAGCACAGACACTGCATAGGCGGCTGGCGACATTGATCGGTCGGCCAATATAGTCTTCAGCCCCAGGAATCTGGCTGGCCAGACCAAAGGAAAGGCCTGAGGCGACTTCCTGGGGAGCGCCGTGGCTGAACTGAGGCGCGCGTCGAACGATGTCCCACTGGTCCTGTAGTTCGCGCAGACCGGTCAGTGCTACATCTAGGGCGGCCGGGCGGTCTTCGTAAGTGGTTTCCCAAAGAACGAGGACACCGTCTCCTAAGTATTTGATGAGGTCAGGACGGTATTTATTAAAGCGTTTTTCAACGCTCTGATAAAAGGCATACATCAGCCCGCAGGTGTAGGGGCTCTCGATTTGAGGCTGCTCGCAGAAAGCTGAGAAGCCGCGCAGGTCGACAATTGCGGTGAGAACTTCGCAGGGGATGCCGAACTCAATCCTTGGCTCTTCGTCGGCGTCAAGTTGGTACTTTTCGAGAAGCACACCCTCGAACTCAAAGGTGTTGAGGCGGGAGATCTCGGGGGTCTGGACGGTGAGGCCCATGGGAGTGGCCTTGCTATCGCCTTCCTCTGTTACGTAGTCGAGGGTGGCGCAAGGCCCTGCGGAGCCCATGCTGTTGTTGTAGAGAGTGGCCTGAAACCGGCAAACCGAAGTGGCCTTGTCGTGCAAGACTCTGAGAATGAGCGATATGTCCTGTTCGTCTTCGACGATGGGGCCGTCTGCGGAATAGATGCTGTAGCGCACCTTGGGGAATTGTGGCTGAACGCGCAGTAAATAGCCACAGATATCCCAGAAATCAGTGAAATCCAGATAGGGGATCGCGTAATGTCGATTCAGGCTTTTGCTTGGCATGGGTGGAAACCGTCTGCCACCCTCGGAATTTTCCATTTCTTTGGCAAGTCTGAACCCCACGTATATAAGACGGATTATCTATGAATTTCGTTACTAGAGATAACATGAAGTTGCCGGGTCCAGCACTTGCTCAACCCGGCAACTTCATGTTATCTCTAAGAGGGCGTCTAAAAACTCAAGTGGTCTTCGCCGGAGTGCGTCTTCGAGGTCAAAATATCATTTCTTCATCTCGACGAAACTGGTTTCGCCTCGATTCAGAAGCCGAAATTTTGCCTCTCGAATACATCTCGCCGACTCGATCAGACTTTTTAGACGCCCTCTAACGTAAATGTCGGCCTACGGGAGGCCAGCGTTTGGACGCAAAAAAACCGCCACGCATTGCGAGACGGTTTGTGTTTCTAAAGTAGGGGTGGGCTTAGGCCTTAACGACCTTACCGGCCTTGATTGCCTTGGCGGATACCCACATGCGCTTCACCTGGCCGCTGGGCAGCTTCACACGGATGTGCTGCAGGTTGGGGCGGAAGGTGCGCTTAACCGTCTTGGTTACGTGCGTGCCAATACCGCCGCTCTTCTTGGTAAGACCGCTACGGTGAATGCGACGGCCCTTCACGGGACGCTTGCCGGTTACTGAACAAATTCGTGACATGGTTGCCTAAGTGGTTGAGATTTGTCTGCTAAAAAGCGGAAGAACTTGCCCCGCGCTCATCACCTTGGCAAGATCATTTTTTAGAAAAATAACATTTCCACTAAATAGCCATTGACAGTCTGCTGCGGAAAGGCTTTTTTCTCCCCTTTTCCAAATTTTCGCAATCATGAAAGTTGTATCTTCCATCAAGTCGCTGAAGCACCGCCACCCGGACTGCCAAGTTGTTCGCCGTCGCGGTCGCATCTACGTTATTAACAAGACCAACCCGCGTTTCAAGGCGCGCCAAGGTTAATCAGCTTACTTTTCTTACCGTGAAAACCGAATTACATCCCTCTTACAATCCAGTCTGCTTTGTCGACGTTTCCAGCGGCAAGAAGTTTCTGACCCACTCGACTCTCAAGTCCAAGCAGAAGGAAACCATCGATGGCGTTGAATACAGCGTTATGGTTTGCGATGTGACGATGGATTCGCACCCCGCCTACACCGGTGAGAAGCGTTTCGTCGACACCGCTGGCCGCGTGGAGAAGTTCGAAAGCAAGTTCCGCCGCCGCCGCCGATAAGAGCGACAGTCATTTTTTGCAAGACCCCCGGTTCTATGAACTGGGGGTTTTTATTAAGACCAATAAGGCGCTCGATGGAGTTATGTGATTCATCAACGTCGGGTGATTTGTGTAGTTCGGTTCATAAATTGCCTGTATTTTCTTAAGTATACCAGCAAGCGGGCGATTGAGGTTTCGCCAAATCTGATCACCGATCCCCCTATAACAGCGATCAATGTTGAAAGCTTCCACCAAGTCCTTGCCACATGTATCTGGCAATTTGCTGATTGTTGACGATGCCCCGAGTATTTTAATTATCCTCAAGAGCTTTCTGCAAGACGACCGTTGCCGGTTGTTTCCGGCTGAAAATGGGGTTAAGGCTTTGAAAATTCTTGAAGAGCAGCCAATCGACCTCGTGCTGCTCGACGTGATGATGCCGGAAATGGGCGGATATGAGGTATGCCGAAAGATGCGTCTCGATCCGCGTTTTCGCGACATCCCTGTTATTTTCCTGACCGGCCTCGCTCGCAAGGAGGAGATTGTGCGCGGCCTTGAAGTCGGTGGTTCAGATTATCTGGTCAAGCCTTTCGATAGGGAGGAGCTCATCCTGCGCGTGCGACAGCACTTGCATAGCTATACGATCCAGCGGCGTTTGCAGCGGCTGGCGTCTGAGCAAAAAACCTTTAGCCACGCGCTCAATGAGGAGCTCAAGCGCCAGACAATGCGCTGGGAGCCTATTCAGCAGCAATTGACCGAAATTTCCAGCGAGCCAGTGGACGAGGGGGAGCTTGTTGCACTACAGCGGTTTTTCAAAAATGTGCGCCAGTGGGGCGAGCTCTTAGCCGGTAACGATGCCACCATGCGCTCAATGCTGAACCTGAGCCAGGAAATTGATTGGAGCCAGTGGCGGGATTTACTGGAGTCCAAGTGCATCACCCTTAACTTTGTGGGCGAGCGTGACGACGAGATTTTTGCCGATATCCGGATGGTTAACCTGCTCCTCGGTCAGGTATTACCTTGGGTCGTTGAGCTGGCAGAAGCCGGATCGCTCGTGCAGGTGGTAACGACTCCTGCTGTCGACGCCATGCAAATTGAGATTTGCTGGTCGGCTTCTGAGGATAAGCTCGACGCGGTTCCAGACCTGCGGGATTTGGAGCTCAGCGCCCCCAATGGAGATACTTCTGGCATGCCACTGCGCCTTTGCAGCATCATCCTGAAGCGTCACTTTGGGGATGTGACGCTCGTCCGTGAAGACACCAACAAGGCCCGGTTGAGCCTGAATTTTCCGAATACCTAATAACCTTTCTCCTACTATGCCTGGTAATACGGTAGGTTGAGGCGTTTTTGGTCAAGCGACCGACTCTGTCGAATAGGTGATTGGATTCGCTGTGGGTCTTCCCAAGGTCCTTATATTGTATTGGGCGACCTATCGTTTTGGCTATTTGATTGATTTGCGTGCTTGGAGAGGCGCGATTTTATCTGTCAAAATCGCGCGTCGCCAAATCGAGCACTACATCGGAGGCAGAAATAGTAATTCCATTGCCGGATGTTACCGACAGGTTTTGCCCTAAATAATAAACACCTGACGTAGAAATGGTATATGGCAAGGCGTGATCTCAGTGCTAATTGTTGTGGAGGCTTTGGAGAGCTGTGTGCTGATAAGAATCGCAAGTAATGAAAATGTTATGAACTTAATGCTGTTGTGGGAAATCACTAAGTGCTATTTGTAAATGCAAAAAACCCCGACTCATGCGAGTCGAGGTCCGAGCGTAGTGGTAAGTATAAAGTTTACTTGCGGCGGCGCATGTATGCCAGGCCGAGGGCCATGACGCCTGCGATCATCGCGTAAGTGGAGGGCTCCGGAACGGCGTAGGTGCCAGTTGGAAAAGGCGTGCTAGCCGTCGCATTCGTAGATTCGCCATCAAGAGCGTTAATACCGCTAAAATACCAATTACCAATGTTGAAGCTGGTGCCATCTGGGCCAGTGCCATCATCACGATAGGCCCAACCATCCAGATATTCCCATGCCTCTCCACTCCCGTCGGTGTTAATATCTCCGAAGATATCAATGACTGAGCCATTCATAAATAACTCGATCGCATCGTCACCGTTAATGTTTGCTGCTCCTGATACAAAATCAGGAGTAAAGCCAAAGAACGTCGTGAATCCAGTGGACTCAGAAGATACGTAAATAAATTGGCCAGCAGTAGCGCTGCCTGAAAGAGTTAACTCTTCACCATCCGTGCCACCCCCATTGTTTGCGGAACCGATGCCAAAGATTGACAGATCGGCGATGTCTTCGGTGGCATAGAGTTCAATCGCTTTAGGCACACCACCAGATAGTGGGCCGTCGATGACGCCAGTGAGGACTAGTTGCGCGTTTGCGGATAAGGCCAGCAGTGAGCCGGCGGCTAGAATAAGAGCAGTATTTTTCATTAGGTCGTTGCTTTGGGTTATTTGAGTGACGCCCAACATAACCATATCTTGTTCCAATTTTCGTGCGGCTGAGCGACAAATCTGCAACAAACTGCGTCTGGGCGGGTTTTTTCAGCCTTTTGAGGCTAAAATGCCCGAATTTTGGCCCAAAGTTGCGATTACGCCTCCAGGCAGTGGGGCCAAATAGCCACTTTTTTGAACAAAAGAGCGACGCACGAGGACTTTCGTCTGGTCAAAAATGACCGCGTTTCTAATGCTGGCTGTAGGTCTGCTAATGGCTTCTTGCAAGAAGATTAGTAACCGAAATGCTGTTGGCAGTTTGGGACTGCGCAACTGGTGCTTGGCGCTAGAAGCGAGGGCAGCCTAATCCCACACCGGCGCAAATGCCTCGTTCGACAGCCAGCCGATTTTGTCTTCACCCAAGGAAACCAGGTAATAGTCTCCGTGCTGCTCGCGGATGTGCGCCAGCTGGCCGGCCTTGACCGAGCCTGCCGCCGGGCTGGTGGACGTCGGCGCGACGTTGAGTGTGGCCTGGTCGGTGAGCACGACGCCTTGTGCGCCGCGGGTGTGCCAGCCGTAGAGGCCAATGCCGCTGAAGCAGAGCAGCAGGACGCTGAGCGCCGTCAGCCCGCCGCGGAGCGGGCCCTTCCATTGGTAAAGCGGGGCGAGGAAGACCAGCGCCACGCTGACCCAAAAGGTAATGGCCCCAAGCCAAGCCCAGGCGTTGACGGGCGCGAGGTCGCCGATGATCTGCGCCCAGGTGGGCGGAGCGGGCGTGAGCTGCGCGGCCTCCTGCGTGAGCTCGAGGTTGGCGCGAATGTCGGGATTGCGCGGGTCGAGCGCCAGTGCTTTTTCGAAGTGCAAAACAGCGGGCCCGAAGTCGCCCAGTTGATAATACGCGTTGCCAAGATTGTAATGCAAGCTCGCCGACTGGTGGTCGGGCAGGAGTTGCTGATAGGCCTCGATGGCCTGCTGGTAGTCGCCCTCGGCGTAGAGGGCGTTGGCTTGGTCGAATTGCTCGGTGGGCGTGGCGGCGTGGGAAATGGCCGCGCAGAGCCACGCGCAAAGGATCAAAGTGGTGCGAAAGAGCTGTTTCATTGTTTGCCTCCCAAGTTGTTGACGGTGGTTTCCAAGCGCGCGAGCTCGGCGCTGAAATCGATGTCTGCGTTGGCGAGCCCGCCGAAGCGAATGGCGTCGCCGGCCTCCATGAATGCGCGAATGTTCTTTAAAGTCGTCTCGTCGGCCTTGAGCTTGGTGGCCACGGATTCGAGGTCTGCAATGGTCAGGGACTCCGGTGCCTGCTCGACATGGCGTCCGGCGGCGGCCTGCACGGCGCGTTGGGCGGCCGCGTAGAAGGCGGTGGCGTCCTGTTGCTGGGCTGCGTTGCTCGCGGTGGCCAGCTCGGCCTTAGTGGCTTGGTTAGCGCGGACGTTGCGTGCATACTCAGCGTCTTGCTCCAAACGCAGCTTTTGACGGCGACTGAGGAAAAGTAGGCCAATCGCCAAGGCTGGCACAATCTGCCCAGCGATAAAAACCGGATTTTTCACGATGGGTGAAATCGCGCTCACGAACGCGCCCGCGGTGGTCGCAATCGGCAAAAGCTCTGGCCCACGGCGAGCGGCAACGGGGTTGCGCTTCGGGCGCTGTGCATTGGGGTTTTCCGCAATAGTAATCGCCTGTCCGGGGATTGGCAGTTCGACGTATTTCGCGGTTTCGGGATCGAAGAAATTGAATGCGATCTCGGGCGTAGTCAGCTCGCCCGAGTCACGCGGAATGAGCGTGTATTCAAAGGTCTTGGCACCGGTGTAGCCGATCTGGTCGGCGGCGAAGAATTCCTCTTCCGGCGCGTAATCACGCCAGGCGTCGGACTCGGCGAGGGTGGGGGCCTGCAGGCGCTCGAAGTTGCCCTGGCCGCGCACGGTGAGGATCATGGTGAGCGGCTCGCCCGCCTTGCCCGTGGATTCGGAAAGGCGAGGTTTATCGACGGTAAACATGCCGATGCCGCCCGTGTAATAAGTCGGTTGGCCCTCGTTGGGCAGCGGCTGCACATCGATGGTGTCGTGTTCGGAATATAGAGTGACTTGCTGCGTGTCGTAGGGGTTGATGAAGAAGCTGTCCATCAGGCTGCGACCACGGCGCTGGTTGCGGTCGGACTTAGTGGTGACGGCCCAATCGCTCTGCAAAGTGATGGATTGCTGGCCGGTTTTGAGCGGCGTGATGACAACTTCCCAGCTGTGTTCTTCCAGTACCTGATTGTCGCGCACGATACGCTTGGAATCCGATTGGCTAAAATTACTGATCGTGAAAGCGTCGCCCTCCTTGACGATAAAGGGCACGTCGCGCAGCACGCGCATGCGTTGGACTTGCTCGGGGTCGACGATGAGCTTCACTTTCGCTTTGATCGCTTCGCCGACGTAAAACTTTTCGCGCGGCCATTCGATCTCGGTGACGACTGCTGGGCCGTTGCCATTCGCGTCCGGCTCTTGTGCATCGAGCACGGTGAGCTTCGCTGCCGGCACCTCCAAGTCTTGTCCGTTCACGCGAATCTTGAAGGCAGGCACGGTGTACTCGCCGGGCTTTTCCGGAGCGGCGCGGAACGCGTAGGCGTTGATATACATGTGGCGCACGTGGCCGTTCGTGCTGTTCATGATGGTCTGCGTATTGGGACCCAAATATTGCATCGGCAGGCCGGGAACTTCGGGCTTCTGCGCTTCCTCCAGCTTCACGCTGCCTCGCGAGTTGCTGACGCTGAACTGATAGTTCGCATACTGGTTCACGCGGATCACGTTGGGCTCGAAGCCGCTGCTAATCTCCAGATCGCCCTGCTGCGCAAATAGGCTTGCCGCGAATGCGCAGAGCAGAAACAGGGTGGTGAAAAGTTTTTGATGATTCATTACCAATCCTTTCGCTTGCCCTCTTCGTCGCGGTTGGATTCGCGGCGTCCGTAACCGGAGACGGGCAATTTCTTTTCGGAACGTTTTAAAGATTCGAGCAAGCGTCGGGCGTCGTCGCGGGACATCACGCCGAGCGGCACAGCCTCGCCCGTAGGTTCGCCGGCTTCCTGCATGGCGGCGGCTTGGGCAGCCTGTTCGGCGGCCTCTTGCGCGTCTTCTTCGGAGAGCTGCATGGTCTGTTGCTTACCTTTCTCGGGAGATTCCTCACCCTGTTCCTGGGCGGTCGATTCCTCCTCGCCGGGCTGCTGGTTTTGCTGCATGTCGTCGATCATCTGATCAACCTCTTCGGAGTCACGCTCGGGGCCACGCTGATCTTCTGAACTCTGCTCGCCTTCCTGGCCTTCGGATTGCTCCTGCTCTTCGCTCAACTCGCCGGACTGCTCGTCCTGCTGCTGTTGATTGGACTTCTCCTGATCGGCTTGTTCGCCTTCCTGCTGTTGTTGGTCTTCGCCGGACTGCTGCTCCTGGTTTTCCTGACCTTCCTGGCCGTCTTCGTTCTCGCTGTTCTGCGACTGCTGTTGATCCTGACTCTGCTGGTTTTGTTGCTGCTGCTGCTGTTGCTGCTCGGAATTCTGCTCCTGCTGTTGTTGGTCGGAGTTTTGTTGGTTCTGCTGCTGGTCTTGGTTCTGTTGTTGATCCTGGTTTTGCTGATTTTGATTCTGTTGGTCCTGCTCTGGGACGAGCTTGCGCAGCTCTTCGATCACGCGCTCGAGTTCTTCCTTGGCCGCTTCGTTGTTGAGGCGCTGGCTGGCGTTCTTGAGCTTGTGCAGATTGGCTTTCAGCGACTCCGTTTGCTCGGTGACGTAGTTGTAATTGTGCGCGGCGTCTTCGCCGGCGGGGTTCAGCTCCAGCGAGCTTTTGAAATCGTTCGCGGCCTGCTCCCATGCCTTGCTAATCGGCGATGCTGCGCCCTGCGCCTCCTTGGCTAGCTTCGCAGCTTCTTCACCCTGTTGTTTGGCTTGCTCAGCAAACTGCAGCGCCTGCTGTGCTTTTTGCTGAATGCTTTGCAACGCAGAGTTTTTTTCCTCTTTGGAGAGTTGGTCGCTGTTGAGGACCTGTGCCTCTCGCAGCACGTTGTTGCCTTGCTGGATGGCCATGTCGTTCTGCTGGCTGGCTTGCTGGCTTTGCTCAACGATAGTGTCGAGGTCGGTCTCGCCCAGCTTTTCCTTTGCCGCGGCGTAGCGCAGCGAGCCGAGGTTGTAGAACGCATCGGCTTGCAGTTCGAAATCGGTGGTGGCAAGGGCCTTGGCGTAAGCGGCCTGCGCCTGTTCGTTTTGGCCGAGCGCTTGCAGGGAGTTGCCGAGGTTGAACGCGGCTTGCGCGTTGAGCGGGTCGGCTTCGAGCGCACCTTCAAATTGAGCGGCGGCGGCGGTGTAGTCGCCATTGCGGTAGAGTTTCTCGCCCTCGCGGACGGACGCTGCGAGATTGCTCGACGCAAAGGCGATGCCGATGAGGATGGCCCAGGCTGCGGCTTTCATCGCCGTGCGGGCAGCGGACGTCGCGACTCCGGTTTTTGCTTTGCGACGCAAAGTAAGGCGGCGGGTGCCGATGAGCGGCTCCCAAGCCAGCAGAATGATCGCGATGCCAAGCGGCCATTGGAAGCGCTCCAGCCAAACCTTCTGCATACGGGATGCGAGCTCCTGTTCCGGTATAGCTTCCAAGCCAGCTTCGTAAACTTGTTCCAGACCGTAGCCTGTCGGGCCAAGCGGCGTGTAGAAGCCATTGGTGACTTCCGCAATCTCGGTCAGCGTATCGGCATCGAGCTTGGTGCGGACGTATTCGCCGTTGTCGTCGCGCAGGTAGGTCAGCTGGCCGTAGCGATTCTTCATCGGGATGAGTTCGCCTTCCTGCGTGCCCACGCCGACCGTGTAAATCGTGATGCCGTTCTCGGCGGCTTCCTTGGCGCGCTCGATGCCAGCTTCTTCCAAGTCTTCGCCGTCGGTGATCATGACGAGGAGCTTGTGGTTGTTCTGGTCGGAGAACGCAGCTTCGGCTTCGTTGATCGCGCGGGCGATGTCGGTGCCGCCGAGCGAAATGACATTCGTGTCCACGGCTTCGAGCGATTGTTGGAACGCATCGTAGTCGAGCGTGAGTGGACACTGCAAAAACGCGTTGCCGGCAAAGGCGACGAGGCCCACGCGGTCGCCTTCGAGCTTGTCGAGGAAGTCCATGATCGCGAGCTTTGAGCGCTCTAAGCGGTCCGGCTTGATGTCCTTGGCGAGCATGCTGCGGGAGACGTCCATGACGAACATGATGTCGATGCCCTTGCTCTTCGTTTCGCGCCAGGTGAAGCCCCATTGCGGGCGAGCGAGCGCAAAGACGATCAGCGCCAGCCCTGCAAGGAGTAGCCCGTTTTTAAAGCGTCGGCGCATCGGGCTGTAGCTCGCGAGGAGCTGCTTGACGAGGCGGTCGCTGGCGAACTCGCGCACGAGCTTTTTGCGCGCGCGGCTATTGGCCAGGAACAATCCGCCCAGCAGCGCGAGGGCCACGGGAATGGCGATCAACCAACTGGTGTATTCAAAATTCATGGCAGTCGTTTGAAGCGGGTGTTGCCCAAAAGTTGTTCAAGTGAGATGAGCCCGAGGCCGAGCAAAGCGGGCCAGAAGAAGAGCTCTTCATACTCGGCGTAGTGCTTCAGCTTCACTTCGGTTTTTTCGAGCTCGTCGATGTCTTCGTAAATCGCGGCCAGCTCGTCGGTGTTGGTGGCGCGGTAGAACTTGCCGTTGGTGATGTCGGCAATCTTCTCCAGTGTTTCTTCGTCGACATGGCTGTCCATGTATTGGCGCGAAGGGATGATGTTGCCGTCCTGATCACGCAGCGGCACGCCGTAGCGATCGGTTCGGGGCACGGGAACGCGGCCGGTCTTGCCGGCAGCGATGGTGTAGATCTTTACGTCAAAAGACTCGGCGGCTTCCGCGGCGGCGATGGGCGGAATCTGGCCGACGGTGTCTTCGCCATCGGTCAGCAGAATCACCACGCGGCTCTTGGCCTGCAGGTCGCGCAGGCGGTTGGCGCTCATGCCGATCGCCGGGCCGATTGCGGTGCCCGCGCCATCAATGATGCCCAAGTCCAGGCGCTCAAGGTTCTTGCGCAGCCAATCATGGTTCAGCGTGAGCGGGCTCACGAGGAACGGCTCTTTGGCAAAGGCGATAAGGCCAATGCGGTCGTTAGGGCGTTCTTCGATAAAGTCGCTGATGACGCGCTTCACGATGTCGAGGCGCGTGGCCAAGTCCCTTTGCGTCGCAAAGTCCAGGGCGGCCATAGAGCCGGAGACGTCGACGGCGAGCACGATGTCGATGCCGCTCGTTTCGACTTCGGAATGACCCTTGCCAATCTGCGGACGCGCCAGGGCGACGATCAATGCCGCCAGCGCGAGCAAGCGCAGGAAGAAGAGGAAACCACCGGCGCGGCTCTTGGCCTGCTTGGCGACGTCGCGCGCAATCGCGGTCGATGAAAAGAGCAACGATGCTGAGCGCCCGGTGCGCCCTTTGATGAAGAGCAGGATGGGCAGCGCCAGGAGGAACCACAGCATCCACGGGTCGTGAAATTCGAAGCCGTCTTGAATCATGCCGTCACCTCCGGGGTTGCCGCCTTGGCGCGCTGCTCGGCTTCGTCCACGAAGTTGCGCGCGGTGTTGAGCAGCTCCTTGCGCTCATCATCGCCAAAGGCGTGTTGGGCGAACTTGGCCAAGTCGCAAAGCTCAAGGAACTTCGCGAGCGTAGTCAACGACTGCTCGGGCAGGCGCTGGCTTTGCTTGGCGTGTTGTAAGAATTCTTCGGTCGTTTGCTCCGGCGCTCGCAAGTGGAACGCGCGCTCCATGTAAACGCGCAATGCGTCGGACACGGTGACGGAGAACGCCTTGTCGTCCTGCTGCGTCGCGAGGCTGGCCGCTTCGCCGAGGCGCAGGCGCGCTTCTTCGGCGGGCGAGAGCGTGCGCGCGACGGGTTTGCGTTTAACGAGCCACACGGTGAGCACGATTAGCGCAATGACGCCAACCACGATCAACGCGGTGAGCCACGGCCAGTTCTGCTCCCAGAACGACGTGGTGCGCAGGCCGCGCATGGGGCGCAGTCCATCGGCTTCCTGAGCAAAGGAGAGGGCGGGCGTTGCGATCAACAGCCCGAATAAGCTTTGCCGGACAAAGTTCATTTGCGATGCAAAGTTCATCTTAGTGCCTCCGCTGGCTGCGCGCCTCAAAGTATCGGCGCAGGTTATTGACGTAGGGCTCGCCGGTGACGACGGGCAGGGCGCCCACGCCAGCTTGACGCAGCCCGCGGTGGAGGCCGGCCAGGCGTTCACGGTTTTGCTTGGCGTAAAGTTTGCGGACCTTGGCGCTGCCGGTATCGATCTCAACCAGCTGGCACGTCTCGGCGTCTTCGAGGGCGATGATGCCGATGTTGGGCAACTCGACTTCGCGGCGGTCGGAGAGCAGAATCGTCGTCAAATCATGACGCTTGTTCGTGAGGCCGAGCGCGCGGAAAAGGTCGTCGCCCTGGCGCTCCTCGGGCGTGGGCAAGCGGCCGTCGGGGCCTTGCAGAAAGTCCGTCAGCAGAAACACGATGGCCTTGCGCTTGATCATGTGGTTCACGGTGTCCAGCGCCTTGACGACATTCGTGCCGGTGTGGCGTGGCTCGTGGAAAAGGATTTCGCGAATCACGCGCAGCACGTGCTGGCGGCCCTTGCGCGGCGGGATGTATTGCTCGACCTCGTCCGTGAAGAGGAGCAGGCCGACTTTATCGTTGTTCTTGGTGGCGGAGAAGGCGAGCACGCTGGCGATCTCGGCCGCGAGCTCGCGCTTGGATTCGTCGAGCGAGCCAAAGGCACCCGAGGCCGACAGGTCGACCATGAGCACGATGGTCAGCTCACGCTCTTCGCGGAATTGCTTGATGAACGGGCGGTCCATCTTCGCGGTGACGTTCCAGTCGATCGCGCGGACGTCATCGCCGGGCGCGTATTCGCGGACTTCCTCGAAGTCCATCCCGCGCCCCTTGAACACGCTGTGGTAAGCGCCGGTCAGCGAGTCCGTAACGAGTCGATTCGTCCGGATTTCGATCTGGCGCACCTTGCGCAATATTTCACGGGTGGAGGGCATGGAAGTTTAAAGTAAAAAGATTAAAGATTAAAGTTTCAGAGTCATGGATTGGAAGAAGGGAATTGGTTTAAGCCATTAGCGCTGGTCGTTTCATTCGACTACGCGCCACTCCCTTTTTCCTTTAATCTTTTTCCTTTTTCCTCAGGGAACCGGCACGGTTTCCAAAATCTTTGCGACCAGCTGCTCGCTGGTGAAGTCTTCCGCCTCGGCTTCGTAGGAGGGGATGACGCGGTGGCGGAGTACGTCGACGCCGATCGTTTTGATGTCCTGCGGGGTCACGTAGCCGCGGCCGTTGAGGAACGCCCAGGCCTTGGCGGCGAGGGTGATGGCGATCGTGGCGCGCGGGCTGGCGCCAAACTGCACAAAGTTGTCGATCTGTAGGCCGTAGTCGCTCGGCTTGCGGGTCGCAAAGACGAGGTCGACCACGTAGTCGCGGACCTTTTCGTCGATGTAAATTTCGTCGACGACCTTGCGCGCTTCGAGAATCTGCTCCGGTGTGATGACGGCGGTGGTTTCCATCTTGGGCGCGGTCGAGGCCATGGCGTCGAGAATCTGGCGCTCTTCGGTGCGGGTCGGGTAGCCGATCTTCAGCTTGAGCATGAAGCGGTCAACCTGGGCCTCGGGCAGCGGGTAGGTGCCCTCCTGGTCGATCGGGTTTTCCGTGGCCAGCACGAGGAACGGCGCGGGCAGCTTGTGCGTCTCGTCGCCGAGCGTTACCTGGCGCTCCTGCATCGCTTCGAGCAGGGCGGACTGCACCTTGGCCGGCGCGCGGTTAATTTCGTCTGCCAGAACGATGTTCGCGAAGACCGGGCCTTTCTTGGTGAAGAATTCGCCCTTTTGCGGGTTGTAAATGAGCGTGCCCACGATGTCGGCGGGCAGCAGATCGGGCGTGAACTGGATGCGCGAAAAGTCGGCGTGGATCGCGCTGGCCAGCGTGCGCACGGACAGCGTTTTCGCCAAGCCGGGGACGCCTTCCAGCAAGACGTGGCCATTGGCCAGAATGCCGACAATGAGGCGGTCAACCAGGTATTGTTGGCCGACGATTACCTTGGCGATCTCCTGCCGCAAGAGCGGGACCCAGGACGACGCCTCTTTCACGCGTTCGTTGACTTCTGAAAGGGAGGAAGCGGACATAGCTGATTGGATTGGGTTAAGCCCGAGGCCCTGCCTTTTCGCTAGCAAGGCTCGCTAAAAACGAAAGACAAGAGTTCAGGCGGTTGGTTTCAAATATTATGAGCTGAAGTAGAGGGAAATATTCCTTAAAAATCAGGAAAAACCATGGGCCTGTTAGGTCAAGGGCGGATGTTGGGCGGAAGGCGAACACTGGTTGTGGGCAGCAGGGAGATTTAACTAGTCACTGCTTGTCGAAATTGTTTTGCGCTCCAGTTGCTCCAGATAGCTCGGATAGAGATCATCGACTTGAGTGATCAACTTTTCTCTTTTTGCATTTACTATGGCTAGATCGCTTTCTGAACTTCCATCCAATGGTGCTTGATTCATAACCCACTCTTTAATTTTGAAAATTGTTTCTTCTCGTGAAGGTTTCCAATTGAATGGATTTTGGTCTTTTGGGATCTTCTTGTTTATCGATGGATGCTCGCTGTTTCGTAGGCCATTCCAGATGAATTTACCGTCGTTAGCTTTGTGGATTCTTTCTTCCCCGTTTACAGACCAGTAGACTATGTTTTCAGTGTCATCGACAATGTAAACGATGCCCAGATGTTCGACATACCTATATTCGTTGCTCATGCTCCATTTTGGTCGGTCTTGCTTACAGGCCACCAATAGAACTGGGAGAATTATGAGATGAAGGAGTTTTTTCATTTAATGCGCCTCAGCCTTCTAGATCCTGCAGAACGCCCAATTAGGCATCATGTTGAGCTTGTGTATCTTGATTGCAGTGACTCAGCTCGTCAAGGTATGTGATGAAGAGCCAGTGTTTCTGATGGATATGGGTGGCAGTTTTTTTATCCAAAATCACTGCGATCTTTAAGAGCAAGACATGGGCATCTGTTAGAGGAACACTCGCTCGTTGGCTGAGAAAGCACAGTAGGCTTTTGCAAAACAACCGAGTAGGTTTCTCTAAAACACAGCATCGGTTGTTACGTCAACAACAGTGGCTGTACTGGACCAAGAACCGAGCGGTTGTTGGGGAGAGAACCGCATAGGCTATTTTGAGTTTCCTAACTAGGAAACTCGATAACAACCGAGTAGGCTTTTCCGAGTTTCCTACGTAGGCTTTTGCGAAACAACCGAGTTGGCTTTTGCGAAACAACCGTGTAGGCTTTTTTTTTAATTGGCCAGCGTGGTTCGTTGGCGGAGCCCTCTTTTCGCTGGGCGAAGGTTTCTAAAATACGCTGTAGAGCGCGACGGATAGCACGGTGAAGAGGCCGGAGAAGACCATGATGAGGCTTGCGATGACGCCTTCTTCCTGGCCGAGCTCGGTTGTCTTGGCGGTAGCTGGTTTGCAGGTCAGGAAATGTAGACCAAAGAAAACCCCGCAAGTGGTGTGCTTGCGGGGTTTCTAAAAAATGGTGGCCAGACCGTGAATCGAACACGGGACACAAGGATTTTCAGTCCTCTGCTCTACCAACTGAGCTATCTGGCCATTTAGGAAAGAGGGGGATAATTGCGCTGATTCTAGCCGGGTCAAGGTGTTTTTCCGCAATTTTTTAGGTTTTTCTTCAGAGACTCGCTCGGAGATCGACAATGGCGGGCTTTCTGCTATGCATGGAGCTGCTATGAGTATTGTCGAAATTCTGCTATGCATCTTCCTGCCGCCCGTCGCTGTTGCGATGAAGAAGGGCGCTGGGGCTGATTTGATCATCAACATCCTTCTTTGGGTGTTTCTCTTCGGTTTAGGCGGTATTATTCACGCTTTTTGGGTCCTGAACAAAAAATGATCCTCGCCAAATAGCGAAAAACTGTCAGCGTGACGCGCTATTTTTCTTTTTATGAGCGCGCTCGCAGAACCAACACGCACTGCGGAGAAGATCCGCAACATCGCAATTATCGCACACGTTGACCACGGCAAGACCACCTTGGTGGACTGCTTGCTGCAACAATCCGGGACTTTCCGTGAAAACCAGGAAGTGCAAGAGCGCGCCATGGACAGCATGGATCTGGAGCGCGAAAAGGGCATTACCATTAAGGCCAAGAACACCGCCATCCAGTGGAACGGCTATACGATTAACATCGTGGACACCCCCGGGCACGCTGACTTCGGTGCCGAAGTGGAGCGTGTGATGAAGATGGTCGACGGCGTGCTGCTGCTGACCGACGCCGTGGGCGGCCCGCAGGCCCAAACCCGCTGGGTGCTCCGCAAGGCGCTCAGCCACGGCCTCAAGACGATTTGCGTCATTAATAAGGTGGACCGCGACACCGCGCGCCCCGAGTGGGTGCACGACAAGGTGCTGGAACTCTTCCTCGACCTCGAAGCCGACGAAGACCAGTTCAACGCGCCTTTCCTCTACGCATCCGCCAAAAACGGCTTTGCTGACCGCGAAGAAGACGGCCCGCGCGAAAACATGACCGCGCTGTTCGAAACCATCGTGGAGCGTATCCCGGCACCCGTCGTCGAAGAAGGCGACTTCCGCATGCTCGTTTCCAACATCGACTGGGACGCCTTTGTCGGTCGTTTGGCCATTGGCCGTATCCTCTCGGGTAAGATCGAGAGCGGCGCCACGATCCACGCCCTCCGCAAGGACGGCAAGGTCGACCGCGTGAAGATCACCAAGCTGATCCGCTTTACCGGCCTCGGCGTGCAGCCCGTTGAATCCTGCGAAGCAGGTGACATCGTGGGCATCGCCGGCTTTGAAGACGTCGACATTGGCGATACCCTCGCAGCCAGCAAGGACGCCGAGGCGCTGCCGTTCATGGAAATCGATCCTGCCACCGTGCAGATGGAATTCCACGTCAACGACGGCCCCCTCGCCGGCAAGGACGGCAAGAAGGTGACTTCCCGCCAGGTCCGCGACCGCCTGATTCAGGAAACCAAGGCCAATATTTCGATTAAGGTCGCCGACACGACTGAAGGCACCCGTTTCCTCGTCAACGCCCGTGGCTCGATGCAGATCGCTGTGCTCGTGGAAACGATGCGCCGCGAAGGCTACGAAGTGATGGTTTCCCGCCCGACGGTTCTCTTTAAGGAGATCGACGGCAAGCAGTGCGAGCCTTTCGAGCAAGTTTGGGTGGAAGTGCCCGAAGAGATGATGGGCTCGGTCATGGAAAACTTGTCCAACCGTAAGGCGCAGATCACCAACATGGAGCACCACCACGCAGGCGTGACCATTGAGGCGACGATCTCCACCCGCGGCTTGATCGGCTTTGAGAGCGACCTGACTACGCTGACCAGCGGTCACGGCGTCTGCTCGCACATGTTCCTGGAATACCGTCCGAAGGGTGCCGAGATTATCACGCGGAACACCGGCACACTTTGTTCGGTGGCGACTGGTCCGGCTATGGGCTATGCGCTGAACATGATCCAGGCGCGCGGCAAGCTGTTCGTGGCACCCGGTGACGAAGTTTACAACGGCCAGATTGTTGGCGAATGTCCGCGCAAGGAAGACCTTCCGGTCAACCCCTGCAAGGCCAAGCAGCTCGACAACATGCGCTCCTCCGGTAAGGACGACAACGTGCAGCTCGCCCCGCCGATCCGTTTCTCTCTTGAGCGTGCGATCGAATACATTGCCGCCGACGAGCTCGTCGAAGCAACGCCGAAGTTCCTGCGTCTCCGCAAGCGTGTGCTCGACTCGGAAGAGCGTCGTCGCATCGCCAAGCGCGCAGCCAAGTAAGCACGACCGGACGGCTTGATTTTACGACCGGCGGTTCCCACATGGGGCCGCCGGTTTTTTATGGTGAACTACTTCCGGCTTCTTCATTGGGGATGGGCCGTGGACTCTTGATCCTACAAGAAGACTCTCTTCCGTATTGGGTATTTGACTCATATTTTTCTAGTAAATATTAGTTACCTTTGCTAGGGTTATTAGCATGTATCTATTGAGATGCTTTAGCTACTGCCTCATAGTTTTTACAGTGTTTGGGGGCCTCACTGCCCGCGCTCAAACGGCCACTTTGGCTGGGCGCGTTATTGATGAAAGCACCGGCTTCGGTCTCGAAGGCGCGGCAATTATACTGGACGATGACCCTTTGGCGGAAGGAGTCGCCGCGCGGACGTATGCGGATGCTTTTGGCTTTTACCGGATCGCAGACCTCCCGGTCGACGACTATGCATTAGCGGTTAGCCACCCGGCATTTGAGACGGCGACGGTTGACCCTTTGTCACTCAGTGAAGGCGAAGAAGCGTTGAATGTAGAACTCACGCCATTGGATTCCGACACGCCTTGGTTCGACGTCTATGTACAGCTAAACAGCGTGGTCAGCGGCGTTGAGGCGGCGGGGATTCCCGTGCGCTGCAAGTTTGACCCCGAAGGCGCGCCGACGGCAAAAACCTATGCAGCGGTGACTGACGAGAATGGCTGTGCAACTTTTCGAGGCGTGTCCGCCGGCTCCTTTCAGTTTTTCTTCAACGATGCGACGTCTGCAAGTTTAGCCAGTGTTGATACGTCGAATTTCTTTATCGAATACACCAGCGATGTCGTGACGCTGACAGGCCCGCACACCGTTTCGTTGCTGCTTGAGCCGAAGAAAGGGCAACTGAGTTTTACCGTCGATTGGGAGCAATATTTCGGAACCTTTGGCTTTGGCGATCCGCAGCCCGCCAAAAATTTCACGATCAAGCTGACGGGGGTCGACCCCAACGATACCGAGCGCGAATTGCTGCCCACGCGTTCCAGCATGACAGACGAAAACGGCGAGGTGACGTTTATCAATTTACCAAAGTTGGCATGGCGAGTCGAAGTCAGCCGCATTGGTTTCGAGATGGTTGACGGCACCGTGATCGTGATGCCAGATGCAGACGGCGAGTTGCCTGCGGAAGTGCAAGCAGTCCACATGCGCAATGATGAAGACCTGTGGGCGGGCATTGGCCACCAATTAACGGTGCCTTATTACACAGGTTTCACGGCTAATTCCTTTGGCACAGTGCAGTCAGACCAAGGCTTCCTGGTCCCACACAAAGGCTCGAACAGTGAAGGCATTTATGAGGATGACTTGATTTTTTACACGCTGAACACGTTGGAAAACAGCAATGTGATTTCGTCGGCGAGCGGATTTGCGGATTTCCCTCCCGGACGTTACGATGTCGTCGTCGACATTGTTCAGCGCATGGAGTTTGCCTTCGATGGCGATCTGACCTTGCAGTCGGATAACGAATTTAATTTGGCGATGACTTTCCGCGGCAGCGTCGAGAATCTGCCCGGAGAGGGCGGTATGGTCGTCGGCGATATCCAAGTGGAACTGGCGACGGTCGAGGGCGTTCTGCTTCTGATGGAGCAGGACGACTTACAGCCCGGCAGCGAAACGGCTTACAAACCACGCACGAATGAAACGATCATCTTCGAGGTGCACGACATGGCGAAGTCCAAAGTGCAGTCAGCATTTCAAGAGATCGAAGTTACGACAGATTCCCAAGGTCGCTATTCGCTAGAACTGCCACCAGGTATTTACGGCATCAAACTTCCAAACATGATGGATGGCTATTGGGGCGCGGGTATACGACTCTCCAAAGATGAGCCGTCGGGTGTCGGGTTCACAAACAGTCGTGGTTGGCCACTGGCGGATATTTACGAGCCCAGCACGCCTCGTAGCTCGTGGGGTGACTACATCGAGCCGCGAGGCTTGAGCATAAGCTCTGGCGGAGTTTATCAACTCGATTTGTTAGTGCGCGAGGAAGTTTACGGGATCGCCGGAGAAGTCATTGTGAACAACGATCCGAACGAGAATGCAATTTTGAGTTTTGATCAAGGGGGTGAGTCAGCTGTCGTGGCGCATCGCTTCATGGATTTGATCGAACTTCAAGAGCTAGAAGTAGACCTCGGTGTTGATGAGTTGACTGCGCCGCTTTATGCCGATGGTGAAGCTTATCGATTTGAGCGTAAAAAATTGCCCCCCGGCACATATGCGCCCACGTTGACAGCTGAGCGTGCGAATTTGGCGCCAACCGACGCCAGCGAGATTACCTTGATCGATTTCCCAGGTCCGGGCTTGCCACCGGGCGGTGTGGACTTCGATTACGGCGAAGTGTCAGTGTTTCCCGGTGAAACAATCGATGGTGCCGCGACTCAGATCGAGGGCGACTCGACGCTTGGCACGAGCCCTGTCATTGCCGCCGTTGCCGTGTGGGATCCCGATGCAGATGGTGGTGATGGCGCGTATTCCAGCCACACGACAGGAGCGCGGATTTATCAGGTCGATTACGCTGGCAGTTTGCCGTTTTCAGGAAACCCCATTACGGGGCATTGGACGGATGCCTGGTTTTACACCGAAGACGACTGGTATAAACTGAGTTCTTCGGACAATTTGGAAATCATCATTGGCGGACCAGGCAATAACGCCAATCCATCCATTCCGCCGGGCGTCAATTATTCTGTCGCAGTCGATGTCCGTAACGCGGCTTACCCGAGCCTGCAATTGAGCAACGTGGGTGTGTTGATCAATAATCAGGCCAACGCAGCTCCGGGCACTTTTTCGGGAACGCCGGATGAATACCCGAGCGTGGCGCTCAACGGTGATAGCTGGACTTTTGAGACTGGCGATAGCGAGGCCTATGCGACTTTGGTCAATCGTGGAGATGCGCTGTCTCCAGTTTATTCAACGACGATGTTGCTGAGCCGAACGCTCACGGTGGAGTTTGATCTAAAGGAAACAACAGGCCCTGCAATTGATGTTGAGGGAGTGCAATTCACTATCAAGGGACCTACGGGTGTAATCCTGCCAGTGAGCATCGAGGAGCGCTATCCTGAAGGCGGAGGCGCCGCGATTGAAGGAGGGTTCACCTACATCACGGATTGGGTGCCACATTACATCGAAGTGCGTGCGCCGGGGTATCAGATCGTGCGTGTATTCGTTGAGCCGGATGAATCCACAGCTCAGCAAGTCGAAGGCAGCCACTGGAGTTTGAGCAACATTGAAGTGACCCTTGATGCATTGGAACCGCCGAGCGTTGGCTCTGCTCCTGTTTTCGACCGCCGAGGCTATTTCTTCACTGGCCTCAAACGGGCTGGTGATCCGACGCTGTTTTCTGAAGACAGCGCTAAAGAAGCCTTGGAAATGACTTGGCAAGCAAGCGTTGAAGGGCGCAGCTACAGCGCCACCTTGCCCGGCTTTTACGAAGAAGGCGCGTCGACTCCTTCTGGCAGTGAAACTTACAACTACGATGATCCAGTCGATGAAGTTTGGTTGATCGACCAGCGAATCTGGTCGAATGGTTCGTGGACACTAGGAGGTTTCGCGACCTTTACATTGCCTGCGGGGAACGACGAACGCCTGTCCTGGCTGGCTGACTTGGCTGACGACGGTGACGACACTGCCTCGCAAGGAGAACCCACGAGCGAAGTCGATTTGAACCGCGGCAATGTCTGGTTTCAGCGCCTGCTCGCTACGGATTTCGAGACCACGGATTTGACGCAATCGATCGATGCCACGCTGACTTTAGCAGACTTGCCTCCGGGCTATTTTGACCCGGTTCTCGTGGTCGTTACGCGCGGCGGCGCAGTTTTGGTCGAAGAGATTCCAGAGCTGGCGTCGACCGAAAGCACCGCGCTGTTTGGCATTCGCTTGCCGGACTCATTTGCCACTTTGTTGGATGCCGTAGCGCTGATTGCCGGTGCTCAGGCAACCAGGGAAGAGCTCGAAGCAATCCTTCCGGACGGGCGTTTTGTGGCCTTGCCGGATTTCACCGCGGAGATCGCAGCCGAAGGTGAAGAAGACCCCAAGCATGTGAATTACAACTACGAATTCGCCGTCGATTGGTCTGAGGGGCTCGGCGTGCCCGGGGCTGGCATCCTTAGTCTCGCTCCAGGCTTTCTGGGCGGCACATTTGAGAGCGACGGCGCTTTTACGCTCGATGGCGACAGCGGAGATGTCGGCTTAGGCATTGGCACGGAGTTCCGCATCGACGACCTCACTGAGGGAAACATCGAGCTCAAGGGTGACGGCAAATTTGACCCGCGAAGTTACTTCCCGCCGATCATTCAAAACTTGGGCGTCGAGTATTCGATTGGCTCAGTCGCGGTGAAAGCGGCTATGGAGCAAATCAGCTCGACCGAGCAAAAAGAGCTCATCATGAAGCACAGTGTGGACTTCAGCATGAGCGACATCAACATGCGCATGAACCTCGAACCCGTCACGGGCAAGGTGCCCTACATCGGACCCATTCTCGCCGGGCTGTCGGTTTCGGAAGCACTCGTCATTTATGGTGCTGTGGACGCAGATATCGCACTGAACGCCACTCGCACCTGGAAAACAGATAACCCGACTCGCACCGCGCTACAGCAGCCAGAGTTCCCGGTTTCATCCACTCCTGGTTCTGAGGAATACGTCATTATTTCGACCAATGACCCGATTCAAACCACGCCGCGCAACCACTTCCTAGGTGGAGCCGAAGATGAGCCCGGGCCAACGGATGAATTCATTCTCACCTTTAACTTTGGGGTTGGAATGGACATTGATGTGGTCGGCGGAAATGCGGGCGCCAAGGCGCGTTTTAACCTGACCGGACTCGATGGAGACAGCGAAGAACGCAGCGAAAACTCTGTGCTCGTTGTGCCCAATAAATTTGGAGACTGGCCGCCTATCGAACGCATTAGCGGTCGCATGACGGGTTCGCTTGAGGCCTTTGCCGATCTCTACGTGACCACGTTGGAAAAGTCTTGGGAGTGGGATTTGATTCGCTTCGACCATCAGTTCACGACGGATTCGCTCATCGAGTTCATTCCGATGACGGTGGTGCAGCGTTCAACTGCGAATGCGCTGGTCGAAGTGACCGGTGAGGCGCCGGAGATCTTGAGCGACCTTACGGTGCACAGCCACATAGCCGTGCCGGAATCGAATGCGAGCTTCCTGATTTTCACCGAAGGGGCCGATGGGGGAGGGACGTCGATTCGTCTCCTGAACCGCGTGGACGATCATTCCTTTGGTTCTGTTGGTTCCTCTGAAATTGGTTTAGCGGAGTATGTGGTGGACCTCGCAGTCGTCGAACATTGGACGGGCGAATGGATTGTCGCATGGAGTGAAATTGCAGCTGATGACGCCAATCTCGAATCGCCGCCAACTACGATCCGAGCGATTGTCGGCAGTGAAGATATGGCAACTTGGTCGGCTCCGGAAACCGTGGCGGAGCTCAATGGCGTGGCGCGTCGGGTAACGGCTGGTCGCGCAGAAGGAACGTTCTCCTACGTGGCTTGGGAATTGGCTTTGGAAGGGCGCGACAGCGAAGTGGCTGATCTCGGTTCCGCACGCTACGAGAATGGATCGTGGCAGACGCCCGAAGCCTATGCGCTCAATAACGCCCTCCGCAATTTGGAGACGCCGGTGGGGGTTGAAGCGACCGATGCTGCTGGCCTGTTTTACCGAAATGACTCCGCGTTGCGCTACCTGCCCGAAGGCTCCGATACGCCGATAAGCATATTGCCGAGCCGGAACCGGCCGTTTGACATGAAGCGGGATGCGACTGGTGCTTCGCGTCCATATATTTTAGTGGCTTCAATTGACAACAGTGGCATTTCGTTGCATGCCAGTGACGCAATTAGCGGCTCGATTTATTACGGCACGGTGTTGGCGGGAACGATCCCTGAGATCATCGCTATTGAGCCCGTGCAGAATCAGTCGCGGCAGTATTTCGTGGCGTGGACTGAGACAGACGAAACGACCGAGCAGCAAGACTTAAACTATGCAGTGGTTCAGCGTTCGCCAATGGCGCCGATCGACAGCGGAACCATCATTTCGCAAACGCCGGGTGCCTACACCGAACTCGAACTGGTCAGCACTGGCGACGGCGAAGCCACGCTCTACGCGAGCTTCATGAACGACGATCGACGTGGAGCGCTGCGTCAATTCCGTCTCGACGCCACGGATGGCCACATTGATAGCGACTTGGATGAGGATTCACTGCCCGACGCCGAGGAATTACGCATCATCGACGCCGATGGGACGGACGCGATTGCCTTGATTCAAGACGTGCTGGGCAGCGATGACTTTGACGGCGACGGCGCAACGAACGCCGTTGAAATTGCCGCAGGCACCGATCCGATTGATCCGGACGATTATCCCGGCGTCGGCTCCGATGGTGTGGGCGTGGTTGCCTTGGATGCAACTGCAAGCGAAGAGGGCTTAACGCCAGCTTCGTTCCAGATTTATCGGGTGGTGGATGATGTCAGCGGCGCACTCACGGTCAGCTTTGAACTGAGTGGCGTGGCTGTGGAAGGTGTGGACTTTGCATCGCAAAGTCATTCCGTGGAAATACCTGCCGGCGCCTCATTCACCACAGTGGTGATTGCTCCCTTGGCGGACAATGATTTGGAAGGGCCCGAAGATGTAATCTTAACGCTGCTTGATGGCGTTGGCTATGATTTGCTGCCTTATCAAAGTGAGGCAATAGTGACGATTAACGACCTTCCTTTTAACCAGTTTCGCGTATTGGCATATGGCGCTGTGGATGGTGCGAATGATGCGATCAGTGGGTATTTGGCCGACAGCGAATTGGACGGATTGCCCACGCTCCTGGAGTATGCATTTGCCCTCGATCCGACGGCTTCGGATTCACTGAATGGCGCGCCGCAGATCATTCTTTTCGAGGATCAGGATGACGTGCTCTACCTGGGTATTGAATACCGCGAAAGTCGTTCGGCCAAAGGATTGGAATACATCGTCGAGACCAATAATGGCTTCGACGCGGCTTGGCGCAGTGGGGACGCCTACACTGAAGTCGTTGAGCGTGAACCCGGCGTTGATTATGACCTCGTGGTGGTGCGCTCGCTCTTGCCAGTAGGTGTCAATCCAGAGGAAGCGGCGTTCATTCGGGTGAGGGTTTTAGCGGAAGATTGATCGCGGTTTAGTGTATGCTTAAGTGCAAATGAAGTCATGGTTTGAAGCTTTCTTCTTTGGCGTATGGTCGTCATAGTGAATTCTTTTCAAGACCCATGAAAGTATTCCCCTACCTCCTCCTTGCGCTGGCGCCGCTGTGCGTGCGCGCCGAAGAAACGCTGAACGTTTATTTTATCGGCAATAGCCTGACTGCCAGCACGACGCTTGACCGCGTGCACACGCTTTTTGGGGAGCGGGGGATTGATCTGCAATTCGGTTCGCAGCTCTCGGGTGGCAAGTCGCTGATCCGCCACTGGAATTACAAAGACGAGCCCAGCCAGAAGTGGATCGCCTGGGAAACGAATGTGCCCAGCGGCGATACGTTTGCCCCCGACACCAACCCGTTCGACAAGCGCCCGGAGCCGCGCTTTGGTCGTTATGAAACCGGTCTGACCGAGCACCAATGGGATGCGCTCGTCATGCAGCCCTTCCTCAGCAAGATGAAGGACACCTACGGTGGCGCGTGCAACTTCATAGACCTCGCGCTGGAGCATAAGGCGACGGACACGTTTTACATCTACGCGACCTGGCCGCGCCGCGATAAGGAGAAGGGCACGAAGAAGCCGCTCAATATCGACTTCCCCGCTGCCTGGGAGGCCAGTTACACGGCAACGCTCGAAGATGACGATTGGACCGCGGCCAAGAACGCCGCCTCGCGCGACTTTTATGGTCAGTTGCTAAACTACCTGAACGACAAATACCCGATGCTGAAAACGCCGGTGCGACTGATTCCGGTAGGCGAAGTGGTCTTTCGGATCGACGCCAAGATCAAGGCAGGCGAGCTCCCGGGCTTGGAGAAACTAGCTGCGCAGGACCCCGATTTGCTTCCCGGTCTGGACGATGACACGACCTTTGCTGACGGCGCAAACATCCTCTACGCCGACGCAATTCACTTTAATCCCATCCCACACAAAGAGAATGCACTGGGCATCTTTATTTCTGGCTCAACGATTTTCACCGTGCTCAGCGGCCAGAATCCGGTGGGCATGTCGGCGGCACCCTATGGCCTCGATAAGCCCGAATACGCGGAGCTCGTGCGCGCGGTTCAGCAGACCATTTGGGACGTGGTGACGAGCGATCCGCGCACTGGCGTGACGCCATAATGTTACTTCATTGTTGTTGAATAGGGAAATCGGGGCTGGATGGCCCTGGTTTTTGTTCGCTTGATCACTGCGAAAAGTCACTTTTTCCGCATTGATTCAATCAATTGTTAAAAGTTTTTATGTGCAGGATAATGAGTTGCCTGTCTCAGGTGTTTCCTGTAGTTTGATGATACTGCTTTTTGATTTGTGGGCATTTGGCTGCATCACATGACAAAATTTTAATTTCTACTCAAACTGCCATGAAACACCTTTTCTGCACACCGCTTTGGCGGATTGTCTGCAGCGCCTCGTTGTCGCTGTGGGCCAGTAACGCTGCGTATGCTACGGACGCGACCTGGGTCGGCGGGACGAGTAATTGGAACACCCAAGGCAATTGGTTCGATTTCGTGATTCCGAATAGTTCAGCCTTCGACGTGTATATCGATGGCGGCGCTGCTGGCAATTCCGCCGTGACGTTCAACCTCGGCAGTACGACGCTGAATTCGCTCAACATCAGCTCGGGTGACAGCCTCAATATTACCAACAATCGCACGTTGACGCTGGCCGGGGCGAATCCGGTCGTGGCCTTTCAGAATAACGGTCTGCTTAGCCTGAGCAGCGTGGGCAACACGACTCAGCTTTATTTTCCCAATGCCTCGACGATCAGCGGCAGCGGCAGCATCAGCATGGGCAATAGCGGGGCAAATTATTTAACGTCTAGCAACGTCATTACCAACGGGCCGGGGCACACCATTTACGGGGCTGGAAATCTTTTGAATAATTCTGGTGGCATGATCAACCAGGGCAGCGTCATCGCGACGCGCACGTCTGCCTTAAGCATCGACCCGAGTGCCAGTGGATTTGTGAATCAGGGGGTCCTCTCCGCGACGGGTTCGGGCGGTATGAATCTCTACGCGGCGACCTACACGAATACCGGGCACGTGATTTCCGTGGGGGATGGTTCGCGGATTCGCTTGTACAACAGCACGGTTATCGATGGCGGTGAGCTACAGACGACGGGCTCCGGTGACTTTTTCACATCGGGCAATCCATCTTTTACTAGCGGCATTCGGTTAAATGGGGTCTTGAACGTTTCGAATAACCACGGGGTATATCTCTACGGTGGGTTCGTCAATGACGGCACGGTCAATCTTAGTTCAGTAGGTAATACTACCTTTCTCTCGTTTAGTGGCGGAGACCAGACGCTCTCCGGTACTGGAACAATTTCCATGGGTAACAGCAGCGCCAACTATATTTTTGCGCCCAACGCGGTGCTGACAGTTGGCAGCGGGCAGACCATCATCGGAGCCGGTAATTTGCTCAATAACGGCGGCGGTATCATCAACCAGGGGAGCATCATTGGCAATCGTAGCACTGCGCTCTTCATTGATCCATCTGCGCTGGGTTTTGTGAACGAAGGCACCCTCTTGGCCTCGGGCACAGGGGGAATTTCACTGGCTGCCGGTGTCTATACCAACACCGACCACACGTTCGAAATTGGCAATGGCTCGCTGCTGCGCCTGTATAACAGCACTCACATCATTGATGGGAATATTTTGGCGACGGAGGGCGGTTCTGGCACGATTTCATTGTCGGGCAATCCAACCCTTGAAAATGTCACTCTGGATGCGCCGTTGCCCGTACCGAATAACCGGGGTGTTAATCTCTACACCGATTTTACGAACAACAATACGATCAGCCTGAACTCGGTTGGCAATACGACATTCCTTACGTTCAACTACGAGAACCCGGTCCTCAAGGGAGATGGGCAGGTGGTCATGGGGAACAGCGGTGCCAATTTCATCTTTGCGCCGAACACTGTGTTGACTCTGGCGGACGGCCACATGATCAGTGGCGCTGGTAACTTGCTGAACAACGGTGGCGGATTGATCAACCAAGGGACCATCCTGGCGAATCGCAGTGTCGCTCTGGCCATTGACCCCAACGGTAGCGGTTTCCTCAACGAAGGCCTTTTGCGCACGACTGGGACTGGCGGTCTCCACCTTTACGCCGCAACTTACACGAATACCGACAACACCATCGAAATCGGCGATGAATCTTATCTGCGGCTTTACAACTCTACGGTCATTAATGGTGGCTCAATTGACGCCGAGGGCACGGGGACTATTTCGCTGTCTGGCAATCCCACGTTGAACAGCATCACGCTCAACGTCCCGGTCCCGGTAGGCAACAATCGAGGTGTGAACATCGTTGGTAATTTGACCAACAACGATACGATCAACCTGAACTCGGTTGGAAATGCAACCTACCTGACATTCCTGAGCGCGGACCCGGTCTTACAGGGAACGGGGGAGGTGGTGATGAGCACCAACAGCGCAAACTATCTTTTCGCCAGCGGCCAAACGCTGACGCTCGCAGCCGAGCAGACGGTGCGCGGTGCCGGTAATTTCCTGAACAACGGTGGGGGCATGCTAAATCTCGGCACCATTATCGCCGATCGTAGCACGGCCTTGGCCATCGACCCGGACAGTCGCGGCTTTGTCAATCAGGGCACGATGCGCACCACAGGTTCAGGGGGATTCGCACTCTACGGCGGCTCGTTTGACAACACCGATAACGTGATCGAAATCGGTAGCGGCTCCCGGGTCACGCTATACAACAGCACGAGCTTGGTCGGAGGCGAACTGCTGGCAACGGATGATGGAACGGGCACGGTGAATTTGGGCGGCACGCCCACGCTGACCGACGTTACGCTCTCGGCGAATATGTCGATTGGCAACAACCGTTCGATTAACCTCAGTGGCACGTTCACGAACAACCGAACGATCACCTTGAACTCGGTTGGCAACACCACCTACCTGAATTTCCTCGGTGCGAATCCGGCTCTGAACGGTTCGGGAGAAGTGGTGTTGAGCAATAACAACGCGAACTTTATTTTTGCCAGCTCAGGCATTCTGACCGTTGGTCCTGAGCAAACGATTCGAGGCGCCGGTAACCTGCTCAACAATGGTGGTGCGATGATCAACCAGGGCACGATCATTGCCGACCGCTCCAATCGCCTTTACATCGATCCGAACGCCAGTGGCTTTACCAACGAAGGCCGCTTGCTGGCGACTGGTTCAGGTGGCGTTTATTTTTACGGTGGCCCATTCACGAATGCCGAGGGAGGTGTGATTGGCGGCACGAGCACGGTTAACCTGACCAACGCAACTTTCACGAATAACGGCTCCATTGCGCCGGGAACATCGGCGGGCGCCTTGAGCATTACTGGTAATGTGCCCTTCGCGGCGACCTCATCGCTCGACATCGAAATCGGCGGCGTGACTGCGGGCACGGAATACGACGTCCTCAATGTGTCGGGAAGCATGACGCTGGATGGCAACCTGAATGTCTCACTCATCAACGATTACCTGCCGCCATCGGGCGCCGTCTTCACGATCGCCCAAGCTGGCTCGATCAGCGGTGCGTTTGACAACGTGATCGGTGGCAAAGTGGTGTTCCCGGAAGGCGAGTTCGATGTTACCATCACCAGCACCACGATTGAGCTCTCCAACTTCGCGGCTGCGGTTGACCCGACCAAGCGCGTGGCGGATGTGGTGCTGACCGATCTCGACCAAATTTTTGACGGCAATCCCAAGCCCGTCACCGTGACGACTGATCCCGCTGATCTGACCGTTGCTGTCACTTACAACGGCTCATCGACTCCTCCCACTGCGGTCGGCAGCTATGATGTCTTTGCTGAAATCGTTGACGACAATTACCTGGGCCGCGCCACGGGTCGCTTGAATATCGTGGCTAGCCAGACACTCACCTTTGATCCCATCACGCCCGGACCAACGGCAACGCTTTCAGCGACCGCTTCGAGTGGGCTACCGGTGGTGTTCTCGGCTACGCCGTCGCGTGTGGCAGTCATCGAGGGCAATACGTTGATCGCGCGTCGTGGCGGCGAAGTGGTGGTCACCGCAGCACAGGAAGGCAACGGTGAATTCTTGCCCGTTTCGGAAACGCAAACGCTGCGCTTGCCGCCGATCATTTCCGGGCTCACCACGTCCGGCGCGTTGATCAACGATGGTCGCATTTTCCAAACCGGCGCGCCCTCCGTTGAGCTCGTGGTGCTCGACGACATCGGCATTGCCGACGTGGTTTTCGCCCTCCGCAAATCTGGCGAGGCGAACTTTACGGACTTCGCTACTGATAGTGACGCCGCTGGTGGTTGGGCCGCGACTTTGCCCGTCACGGAAAATGGCGACGGCATTTTCGAGCTGCGCGCCATCGCTACGGCGATGGACGACGTCACCGTGCAAATCGTGCGCACGGTCGAGTTTCAGATACGCCCCGTCATCACCCTTGCGCTCGATAGCGCGGCCTACCTGGAAGGCGACGAAATTACGGGCACGGTATCCATCGATGTCGCGCGCACCGTAGATACGCAGCTTTCGTTCGCCATCTCGCCAACGGGGTTGATCGCAGCGTCTTCGCCGGTTATTATTCCGGCTGGCAGCCTATCTCAGACATTTACGCTCAATCTCTTTCAAGACCACGCAATCGAGCCCGATGAAGTCGTGACGCTGCGCGCGCAGACGTCCACGGCGCAGAGCAACGCCGTGACGATTGACGTGCTCGACGACGACCTCCCGACGATCTCGCTCGCACTTGATAATACAAGCGTTTCCGAAAACGCTGGCGAGAACGCCACCTTCGGCACGGTGACCCGCACGCCGGTCAGCACTTTGCCGCTCACGGTGCAATTGACTTCCAGTGACACGAGTGCCGCGACGGTGCCGACTTCGATTACGATCCCTGCCAACATGTCCAACGCGCGCTTCCCGATCACCGCGATTGACGATGGCGGCTTCGATGGTTCGCAAACAACTTCCATTGGCGCTGCGGTCGTCATCTCTGGCGAGATTGTGGCAACTGCTGATCCGGTCGACCTCATCGTGACGGACGACGAAGAACCGCGTTTGGAACTTGTCGGCCCGGATGCAGGCTTCCTGCCCGAGGGCGGGGAGGGCACGCTGACAATTCGCCGTGCGGCGCCGGACATCAGCGCCGAGCTGGTCGTTACGCTGACCGATGTTGACTCCATCTTTACGCTGCCGCCGACGGCGACCATCCCTGCCGACGCATCCGAAACCACGGTCACGATTACCGCCATTGCTGAGAGTGGCGACCAAGGCGAACGCTTCGGGGAAATCACCGCTACGGCCAGCGGCTTGGCGCCAGCATCGATTGAGCTGTCCGTCACCGACCGCGGCTTGGCCGACCTCCGCGTATCGGGCGGCACGGCCCCCGCTACGGTGTCGACGGGCGAGTTTTTCTCCTTCACCTTTAACCTCGCCAACAGCGGACTTGGCCCGACGGACTTCCCATTCTCGACGCGGGTGTATTTATCGCGCGATGCAATCCTGGATTCCGGTGATGAGCAGATAAAGGAAATCTTCAACAGCTCCCAGATCGGCATTGGCGAGCTGACGCGTTCAGAAACGGTCCGTGCGCCGCAAGAGGCCGGCGTGTTTTACCTGATTCTGAATGTCGACGCCCGCAACGCGCAGGCGGAGCTCTTTGAAGACAACAATGTGTTCTTCTTCCCGCAGCCGATCACGGTTGAGCCGGCCTACACCGCCACAGTTTCCACGGAGACGGTAACGGCGCCCGCAGCGCTGCCGGTCATCTTCACGGGCTCGGCAATGAGCGATGGCGATCCGGTGCCTTTCTCGCTCGTCAATATTCACATCACATCCAATGGCGTGACGCGTATCATTTCGGCGCTCACGGATTCCTTGGGCGACTTCGAGATCACCTGGACGCCGTTGCTCGGCGAATCGGGCTTCTATCAAGTTGGCGCTGCGCATCCGGGTGTGTCGAATGCGCCGGTCCAGGATTCCTTCACTTTACTCAACCTCAGCGATGACGGTTTCCCCGATGGCTTTACGCGCATTGAAGAAGGCACGACGAAGGCTATTACTGGCACGATCGGCAACCCGAATGAGATCGAGTTGACGGGCCTTGAGGTGATGGTCGAAGGCTTCCCGGAGGAGATCACCGCGACGCTGCCAACGATTCCGGAAACGCTGGCCGCTGGTGCAAGTTTGCCGCTGAGCATCGATTTCGCGGTGGACGATGACTACACCGGAAACTTCGAAGGCGCGCTCGTTGTGCAGACCGCCGAAGGCGTGATCATCTATGTGCCGCTGTTGATTCAAGCCTATGCCGAAGAGGCGGTGTTGGTCTTCAGTCCCACCAGTGTGAATGCTGCGGTGCTGCGTGGCGGTCAGCGCGTGATTCCGTTGCGCGTGAGCAACCAGGGGGGCGCGCCGAGTGGCGAGCTGACCGTTTCTCTGCCGCCGCTTCCTTGGCTGAAGCTTTCCACGCCGGCGAAAATTCCGTCTATCGAGCCCGACGGCGTGGCCGAAGTTAACCTGCTGCTCATGCCCGATGATGATGTGGCGCTGACCGAATACAGAGGCACGATGGCGGTTGGCAGCACAACAGTTCGCCCCGCGACGATTCCGTTTAACTTCCGCGTGGTGACGGATGAGCGCGGCGACTTGCTCGTCGACGTGATTGACGAGTTCTATTACTTCTCCGAAGAGCGTCCACGCCCGAAGGTGGAAGATGCGAATGTGGTTGTGGCCGATGCAATCAGCGGCGAAACCATTGCTAGCGGAACGACAGATGAAACTGGCCAAGTGCTCTTATCGAATTTGCGCGGCGGCTATTACACCCTGCGCGTCAACGGACCAAAGCACGCTTCGGAAACGCTTAATGTCTTCCTCGAACCTGGCGAAGAGAACTTCCAGCAGGTGTTCATCACGCGCCAGAGCGTGACGTATAATTTCTCGGTGCGTGAGATAACCATCGAAGACCGTTACCAGATCACGATCGAAACGACGTTTGAAACCAACGTGCCGAAGCCGGTGGTCACGATTGAGCCCGCGGTGTTGGAGCTCGATGATCTCGTGGCGCTTGGCCAAAGCAAGGTTATCAATTACAAGGTCACGAACCACGGCCTGATTGCGGCTGAGGCGGGCGGCATTGATTTCACGGACCATCCGTTCTTCGAGATCACGCCGCTGGTGGATGAGTTTGGCACGATCTCCGCGATGGGTTCTTTGACGGTGCCGGTGACGGTGCGCCGCATTGGTGAGTTTGACGACGAGGGCAACCCGCGCTACCTCGCCGACTTGACCGGCGACACCTTCGCCAAGAAGAAGCCCCGCGCCGATAGCAGCGTGCCCTGTTCGGTGGGCGGCACGTTGCACTATTCCTATGTCTGCGGCCCGATCGATATCGACAAGACGATCTACATCCCCGGAAGCGGTCTCAGCTGCCCGAGCGGCAGTGGTGGCGGCGGCGGCGGCGGTGGTGGCGGCATCGGTGGCGGCGGCGGCGGTGGTGGCGGCGGTGGCTACGGCACTGGCGGCGGTCCGGGCCGACGTTACTTCCCTGCGCCCGATGTGGTTTACAACTTTACGGCGCCCGCCACGCAAAACGAATGTCCCTGCTTCCCGGTCGATGAACTTTGCCTCGGCGGTTCGGCATCGGTCGATTTGAAGGCTGTGGCCAGCTCGTTGTCATCGGCGGTGAGCGGCGTATTGCCGCCCTGGGCCAGCGTGGAAGATGTCGAAATCACCGTTAGCGCCGATGGCGAGCTGTGCATCTGTTGCGACGCGAGTGGCAACCTTGGGCTTAAGGGGAATGGCAGCGCGACGGCGACGGTTTCCGGCTCGATTATCATCGGCTATTCTGGCGGCTTTGAGTTGGAGGAGGGCGATGGCATTGTCGATGGCAGTATCAGCCTGAGTGCCTTGGCCGGTGTAAAAACTGATTTAAGCGGTTCGCTCTCGTTGACGCTGAATAAAGAATGTGGCGGCAAGACTAATGCCTGCATATCGGGCTCCGTTTCAGCAAACCTCTTTGCCGGCTTGCAAGGCGAGGGTGGAGCGAGCTTGACGCTGCTGTCCGAGTCGGGCGTCGAGCAAACGGTGTCCGGCAAAGCTGAAGGCACGATTGGCACCAACGGCACGGCGCAGGCGACTGTTTCCGGTTGCCTCGACGGCACCTTTAAATTTGAAGCCTGCGCCAGTGTGCAGGTCTTGGCAAATGCCTCGGTCACCATCGAAACGCCTGCGGGTGAGGAGACGATCGGCGTCAACGGTGACGGACCCAAACTCGAGATCGGCAGTTGTGCAGGCGGTGATGGCCCCGCCGCAACCGCGCGGTTGGTCAAGATCGCTAAAAACGGCGATGTGGAAATCATTGCCGACGACGTGATCCAGCCTGAGCCGTTTGTTTTAGAAGTGCCGGGTGATCAGTTCCGCGTGCCAGACCAAGACTTGATTGACGAAGTCTTTAATGACGACCTCGACTTTGGCAGCGGCGTTTGCGCGCAGGTCAAGTTGCGCATCAACCAGGACCTGGTCACCACGCGCTCGGCCTTCTTGGCAACGCTCGAACTGGAGAACAACGATGAGATTTCGCTCACCAATGTGCAGGCCGATATTGAGATCCGTGACGCCGAGGGCAATGACGCCAGCGAGCACTTTAACATCAGTGTCACGCGCACGACTGGCGTTGATCTTTCCGGCGGCCCCGGCACGATTGCCAGTGGTTCGGCGGGCACTGTCGAGTGGACGATTATTCCGCGCGACACGGCAGCGCCGGAAAGTGACACGGTTTACACCATCGGCGGCTTGCTCCAGTATGACCAAGAGGGCAACACCATCTCGGTGCCGGTGGAAACAGTCGAAGTCACCGTGATGCCCGATGCCGCGCTTTACCTGGAATACTACCACCAGCGCGACGTGTTCTCCGACGATCCGTTCACCGAAATTATCGAGCCGGCGATTCCGTATCAGCTCGCGGTTGTGGTAGAAAACCGCGGCTTCGGCACGGCGAATTCTTTGTCCATCACCTCGGCGCAACCCGAGATCGTGGACAATGAAAAGGGCCTGCTGATCGACTTCCAGATCATCGCCACGCAGGTGGCGGGCGAAAACCTGTTGCCCTCGCTCAACGCGAACTTCGGCGACATCCTGCCGGGCGAACGCAAAGTCGGCACATGGTTCTTTACCTCGACGCTGCAAGGCCTGTTCCTCGATTACAATGCGACCTTCGAGCACATCACCGGCCTGGGCGATCCTCGCTTGTCGTTGATCAAGGAGGTGACGATTTATGAAATGATCCACGCCATCTACGCTTTGGGCGAACTCGATGACGGCTTGCCGGACTTCCTGACGAACGATGAGGCCGACCCCGAAGATTTGCCCGACACGATTCACTTGAGCGGCGGCGAAGTCTTCCCCGTGGCAGTCGTGCAAGAGGCGACACACCCGGCGGTCACTTCCGAAAATCTCACTGTGCAGCTCGACTTCACGGCGGACGCTGGCTGGACCTACTTGCGCATACCTGATCCGGGCAAAGGCATCTTCCGCCTCGTCAGCGTGATGCGCTCCGATGGTCGTGTGATTCCGCTGGATGACAATGTTTGGGTGACGGACCGCACCTTCCGCGGCCTCGGTCGCCCGCCGATTCGCGAGAATACATTCCACTTGGTCGACGACGACAGCACCGGCATTTACACGCTGGAATACGTTCTGGATGATGGTGACGAAACTGCGCCGACCAGCACGATTGCTGAGCTGCCTGGCACGAGCCCCGAAACCTTCGTGGTCAACTGGAGCAGCGACGATCCCAAAGCACGCTACAACATTTACGTGTCGGAAAATGCCGGCCCCTTCACGCTCTGGCAGGAGCGGGTCGCGGATGAATCCGCAATCTACATGGGCGAGGTTGGCAGCTCCTACGGTTTCTACTCGGTAGCCATCGACAACAGTGGCAACGTCGAAGAGAAGCCCGTCTCCGCAGAGTCAACCACACTGGTTCAAGCTGGAGCAAACCAGCCGCCAGTCTTCACATCTCCTGCTAGCTTTACGCTGGCTGAGGGCGGCACGCTCAATACCTTCCTGCGTGCAACGGACCCCGATGGCGCATCATCGTCGATTCGCTACTCGCTGATTTCCTCGGACCACCCGAACTTCATTTTGAATGAAGCAACCGGTGCGCTGAGTTTCGTGAGTAACGAAGTGGACGGTGGCGAAACGGTCTTACTGACGGTGGCGGCGACGGATACCGGCTTGCCGCAAGAGCAGACGCAGCAGCAGATCAGCATCGCGATTGAAGACAGCAACGCCGCGCCAACGGTCACTGATCCTGGCCTGCTCATGGCGGAAGTTGGCGTGGAGCTGAGCGTCGAGCTGGAAGCAATGGATGCCGACCAGCCTACGCAAACATTGAGCTATGCGCTGCTCGATGGTCCCGATGGCATGGCGGTCGATAGCGAAACGGGCATCCTCACTTGGACCCCTGGCGCGAGCGACGTTGGCGGAACTTTCACTGCTTCGGTTGAAGTTTCCGACGATGGAACGCCGTCTGAAAGCACGGTGCTTGAGCTGACGATTAAAGTCGAAGGCGATCCGATTCCTGTGCTCGTGGTAAGTGGTCCAGATGAGTCGCCTCTCAGCCGTGGCGCTACAGTGGACGTGGGTGGGCTCAACGACACCATAACCCTTATGCTGGAAAACACCGGCACCGGTTCATTGAACATTGCGAACATCGGATTCTCCGGCGGCTTGGCCTCGGCGTTCTCGCTCGATACCGCCAGCACGAACTTGAACCTTGAAAGCGGCCAAAGCACGACGTTCGAGATCACGTTGGTTTCCGGCGGCGGCTTCCTCTTTGCAAACTTGCTGATCGATTCCGATGTGGATGATTTCAACCTGAGCATTGAGGGCTACGTGAATCGTCCGCCAGAGTTCAATCCCATGCGCGTGGCGACGAATTTCGAAACGTCGGTGGATCTCGCAGTGGAGAAAATCCTGGCTCGCGCCTTTGACGCCGATGGCCACGTGATCACGGTGGAGGGCGTCGATGAGGCCTCGGCCGAAGGCGGCACGGTGCAGTTGCTAGGCGGGGTCATCCGCTACACGCCGGGCACCGGTTTCAGTGGCGAGGATAATTTCAACATCACGCTCGTTGATAGCCTCGACGCAACGACGCTGGGGCAGATCCTCATGGAGGTACGACCGGATACGACCTCGGGCACGACGGGCAGCAACGCACCGAGCATCGAGGTGCTCGACGGCGGCGCAATCGCGGTGACCATCTACGGCATCCCTGGTCGCAGCTATACGATCCAGCGCAGCCAACAGCTCGACGGTGGTTGGGGCGATATCGGCAGCATCACCATCGACTCCAATGGCAAGGGAGTCTTCACGGATGAAGCGCCGCCCGGAGGCTCGGTCTTCTATCGCCTGATCCACAACAATCTCTAAACGGTAAGCATCATGGCCTTTTTAACGATCATTCCAGTTGCAGCTCTCGGCGCCTTAACAGCTACCTCGTTTAACGAAACGTTCCTGGTGGGGGAGGAGATTCCCGACAACGATCCAGCCGGGCTGAGTGACACGCAGTTCATCGACGCCTCAGACATCGTTAGCATCGAGACGATCCAGATCGACTTGGAGCTGTCCGGCGGTTGGCTCGGCGATATCTACGGCTATGTGCAGCACGATTCGGGCTTCAGTGTGTTGCTCAATCGGGTAGGGCGCAATGAAGGCTCATTGCTGGGTTCTTCGGCGAGCGCCTTGGACGTGACCTTTACTGTGGACGGTCCAGACATCCATGTGGCCGATGCGCCTTACACGGGAATTTATGGTGTCGATGGTCGCGAAACTGATCCCTCGCTGGTGCTGGATACCGACTCGCAGACGGCCATGCTCTCATCTTTTGTGGGCTTGCCAGCTAGTGGTAACTGGACACTTTTCCTCGCGGATATTGGCCCGGGCGAAATTACGACGGTCGAGAGCTGGTCACTCAGTATCACTGGGGTGCCCGAGCCGATGACCACGGTGAGCCTACTGGGGATTGCCGCGGGCGTGCTGGTCTTGGTGCGCTCGGTTGGGCGCAGAAAAAAGTTTTAGGAAATTTCTCCGTTTGTCAGCCAGCCGACAGACACGGCGCGGGTGAGCTGGTATAATCCTGGGCAGACTTGAGGGGTTGCAGCGAGGAATCGCGGCGGGCTCTCGTTCCATTCACCGAGCCCAAAGCTAGATACCCAGGAGACATTTCCATGAACGAAGAATTAGAACTCGCCGAGCTGACTACGGCGGATGCGTCGCCCCGCCAGTGCAGAGTGTGCCAACAGGAAATTCAATTTGACGCCGCGTGCTGGCAGGCGTGTCGCGAATACAGCGCGGTCTTTTTCAAGTCGCTCCAGTTTGGCCGTGTGCGCGGCATCGTGACGCTGGCCGCATGCCAAGAGTCCGACCCCGCTCAGACCGCGGCTTTGGTCGAGATGACGCAGGAGTTGCTCAAGCGCGACATCCTCGTGGCGGTGTCAGGCTGCACGGCGGAAGCGTTCGATGCGATCGGCATGATGGGCGAGGGCGCTTTTGATTATGCGGGTGAAGGCCTCGCGGAAGTCTGCGACTTTATCGGCATCACGCCAGTCATCCGTATGGGTGGCAGTGTGGACCACGCCGATGTGATGGAGTTTTATTATCTGCTGGCGAAGCACGTTGGCGCGAGCCTGAAGGATTTGCCACTCGCTGCGTTGGCGACGAATGCCGTGCAGGAGAACAACGCGTTGCTCAATCAGCTTCAGGGCATTTATGGCTCCGTCGCGCGTTTGTCAGGTGACGCGATGGCAAGCGCTGATCGATTGGATGAACTCGTTCACGAGAAGCGTCTTTCGCTGGGTTGGTCTGACCGCTACCACTGCAGCATGGAAACTTACTCGTAAGCTTTGCGTTGCAAAGTTCACCAGTCGCCCGGGTTTGCGATGCGGTCGAGTGCGGCGATGTCGGGCACAAGGAAGCGTCCGCGCTCCAGCTTTTGAATCAGGCCTTGGCGTGAGAGATCGTTGATGAGCGTGGACACGGTTTGACGCGTCGAGCCGAGCAGGCCGGCGATTTGCTCCACCGAGAGATCGATTTGCACAATGGCGCCTCCGGCTGGATCGGGGACGCCGTTGCGTTTGCATTCGCTCGTGAGTAGGGTGGCGAGGCGGCTGTTAACGTCTTTAAACACCAGGCCTTCGATGATCTGAAACGACGCGGCGAGCATGCCACCGAGCACGGTGACCATCGACTTCGTAACCTCCGGATCGTCGAGCATCTTTTGGCGGAAGGTGCGCACGTCGGCGGCGAGAACATCGACTGCCTCCAGCGATTGCACGTAGGCGCGCGTGTGCGTGGAATAGATGTCGCCCTTGTTCAATATGCCGAGGTTGAACTCCTTGTCTTCGTAGCCGAGGTAGACGCGCGCGCGGCCTTGGGCGATGATGAAGACCTTGTTGTCGCCTGCGCCCGGTTGGCAGATAAACGCGCCTTTCGCGTAGCTACGCTTGGTCAGCGAGGCGTATAGCTCCGCAAACTCTGGGCGCTGAAGGTGCTCCAGCAAATTCTCTTCTAGAAATCTCATCGTCTCGGCTACTGCTAGCAAAGTCCATTCCCCGGTTTGCAGAGCATTACAGAATTTAGCCGACCTTATTGCGAGTGGAGCAAATTCGTTAGCCTATTGCGCCTGACCTCGAGCCCTCCCTCGTTGTTGCACATTGGGAACCCTCAGGAGGCTACGACTGAGGGTCCGCGACGCCAGGGTAGAGCGGCGCCTAGCATCACTGCGGTGACGATGTCCTAATCGAAGTGCCCTATGGTGCGTCCGTAGGCGCGAAAGTTCATTGGTTTAACTATAGGCGTAGCTTAAAAACTACTTTATGTAATTCAGTCTTGGATGCAAAGGACGGCTTATTTATTCCTGTTGAAATGGAAATAGTCGGCATCCTCGTCACGATCCTTATGGTGCTAGTCGCGCTATGGGCGATCACGCTTTGTTTGCGCATGGGCGCCAGCTGGGCCGGGATTCCGAAACGGGAAAACACCATTGGCCGCGCGCTCATCGCGATGCTGATCAGCTGGTTTGTGCTGGGGCTGCTCGGCGGCGGCGGCACGATCATCCCCGGTCTGGGCAACGTCGTGGGCGTGTTCATCAGCCTCGTGATTAATGGCGCAGTGATCGGCTGGGTGTACGGCGTTACTTTTGGCAAGGGCGTGCAGATCTACGCCTTGGCGCTCGTGGCGCAGATTGTATTATTTGTCGTGGCGATCTTTATTCTGGGCTTGATTGGTTTCAGTATCACGGCATAATACACTGTTTTTGCTGGAAAAATCTGCTTGGAATAACTCCAGGCGGGCCTTCAGCGTTTTTTGAAATATTTGGTTTTGACTTATTCACACCTTGTGAATAACTCATGTGCAGCCCATGTCGGAGAATCTTCCATCGAAGCGAGTGCTGGTCTTGAACCGCCTCTGGCAGCCGGTCAACATTGTTGGCGTTCGGCGTGCATTTTCCTTGCTCATGCAAGAGCATGCGCAAGCGCTCGATACGAGCAACGGCGGTTTCCAAATGCTGGATGCAGCACAGTGGATTGAATTTTCCTTGGCCAATCCGCCCGAGTCGGATTACGACGCCATTCACACCGTGAAGATGCGCATGCGCATTCCCAGCGTCTTGCTGCTGCGCGAATACGACCGCGTGCCCAACAAGGAAGTGAAGTTTAATCGCCGCAACATCTTTGAGCGCGACGATCACACCTGCCAGTATTGTGGCCACCATTTTCAGGAGCGCGAGCTGAACCTCGACCACGTCATTCCACGTGATCAGGGCGGCCGCACGACCTGGGAAAACATCGTCACCTCCTGTATTCGCTGCAACACCCAGAAAGCGAACCGTATGCCTCACCAGGCCGGCATGCGCTTGCTCAAAAAGCCCGCGCGCCCAAAGTGGCAGCCCTTCGTCAGCCTCGCCGAAGAGCAAGACCCCGAGCCCGACTGGCAACACTTCATCGCCAAATAGGCCAGCCTCCGGCTGGACCGGCGGATGCGATGCATCCGGATTGGCGCATTGCGCCAATGGTTATGCGAGCTGATTGAAGTAGCACAGGCGTCTCGCCTGTGTCGTTTCAGTTAGTGAGAAAGGTAACGCAGGCGCGTCCCCGCGCTGCACCCCATGTAGATGCCGTCTAATCGAGCACTCTTAGGTAGCGGCCAGCGTCCCCGCTGGCCATGATTTAGGCCGCAAATAGATGGTTGTCGTTAGGCGTCTTTCGCGGATATGGCTTCGCGCGGACCTATTCCTTCTGATTAGCACGCTTGGCCAGCGGGGACGCTGGCCGCTACCTTTCACCACCTTGGCCACTACCTTTCACCACCTTGGCCGCTACCTTTCAGCACGCAGGCGAGACGCCTGTGCTACGGCCATGCGCGCCGCGTTCGCCTCGGTTAGCAAACCTGATCACGCGGCGCGCCAGAATTAGCGTTGCCAGCGAGCCGCCCGCTGCGCACTTTGGTGGGCATGAAAATCGTTCGCGTGCGCACGGAATCTGGCAGCGTCGTTTACGGCGCGCAACAGGATGGCGAGTCGATCCTCAAGCTGGAGGGCGACATCTTTGGCGACTTTTCGGTCTCAGGCGAGGCGGTCAGCGGAAAGCTGCTGGCACCCATCGAGCCGACGGGCATTCTCTGCATCGGCCTCAACTACCGCGCCCACGCCGCAGAAACGAATTCCAAGCTGCCGGAGCACCCGATCCTGTTCATGAAGGCGCTCAACGCCGTGACCGGCCCGGATGCGCCGGTCGTTCTCCCGCGCCACCTGAACAGCACCAAGGTGGACTACGAGTGCGAGCTCGCGGTGGTGATCGGCAAGGCCGCGAAAAACGTCAGCAAGGCCGACGCGTTGAGTTACGTGCTCGGCTACACTTGCGCAAACGACGTCTCCGCACGCGATTGGCAGAAGCACGGCGGCGGCGGCCAGTGGTGCCGCGGCAAAACCTTTGACACCTTCTGCCCGCTCGGGCCGACGCTGGTGACCACGGACGAGATTCCGAACCCGAATGCGCTGGCGATCTCGACCACGCTCAACGGCGAGCAGATGCAGGGCTCGAACACGGCGGACATGATTTTTGATGTGCCGACGCTGATCGAATTCCTCAGTGGCAGCACCACGCTGCTGCCCGGCACGGTGATCCTCACGGGCACACCGGCGGGCGTCGGCATGGGCCGCGACCCCTATGTGTGGCTCCAGCCGGGCGACACGTGCACTGTCGAAATCGAAGGCATCGGCCAACTGACGAACCCGATCGTCGAGGAGGAGTGTTAAGAGCCCGCAACGAAATTTACCCTGCCTTGCGTTACGGCGTGGGGCTTGCTTATTGAGCCTTATGCGATCCGACATTAAAACGGTTTTCTTCGATTTGGACGGCACGGTGATCGACCACTTCATGTGCATTTACCGCTGCTATAAATACGCGGTGGAGCAGATGAGCCTGCCGCCCGTCACTTACGAAAAGGTCAAGGCGACCGTCGGCGGCTCGGTGCCGGTGACGATGGCGCGGCTGATCGGAGAGGAGCGCGCGCCCGAGGGGGTGAAGCATTTTCGCAAGCATTTTGACGAGATCATGCTCGAGGATTTGGTCGAGCTGCCCGGTGTCGAGTGGCTGTTGCAGGCGCTGAAAGAGCAGGGCGTGCAGTCGGCGGTCTTTACGAACAAGGAGGGCAACGGTGCGCGCGCGATCCTGGCCCACCTCGGCTACGACGCCTATCTCGATGGCATTATCGGCACCGGCGACACGCCCTGGCGTAAGCCTGAGCCCGAGTTTTCACAGTATGCCTTGGAGCAGATGAAGGCCGACCCGGCGACGTCGATCATGGTCGGCGATTCGCCATTCGATGTCCTCGCGGGCAAGGCCGGCGGCATGCGTTCTTACGTGGTCGCCACGGGCAGCCATTCGGTCGAAGAGCTGGAAGCCAATGACCCGCCCGCCGACGGCGTTTACCGCGACATGGTGCATTTCGCCGAAGAATTTCTGGGCCTCTCTGCCGCTGCGAAAACACGCTAGTGTCCCGCGAGTTAAATTCACTTAAGAAAGCGAGTGGTTCATTTTCTCGAAGATGGAATCCGGCGTAGCGGTCCATTGGAATGGTTTTGGGTTTTCGTTGTGCATGT
>JAVDPD010000027.1 GCA_031296935.1 Cerasicoccus maritimus | reverse complement strand
ACGGTGAGTTCCTTGGTGCGGAAGCCCGGGCGGGCAAGGTTCACGCGCACGAAGCGCAGGGTGAGCTCCTCGGGCATGGCCAACCATTCCTGCCGGGTGCAGTGGTTGCTTTGTTGAGCCGGGCGCTTGATCGTGGTGATGGCTTCGCGTTGGTTGGCCCGGAGGGGACATTTGCGACGTTGGTGCAGGCGGATGACTGACTCTGCGCCGCGCATCTTCAAGAAGGCATGACAACGATAGGACTCGTAGGCGCGGTCGCCCACCAGCACATCTCCGGCGCCAATCTGCGGCATTACGGCGGTCTCAAACAGGCTGGCTTCGCCCACGTTCCAAGGGCTCTTTTCCCAAGATAGCAACGCGCCGCTGCCCAGATCAAAGACGCCCAAGAGCTGCATGACTGGATGGCCGCAGCCCGGCTGCTGGCTGCCTGGTTGAGGATAGGCGGCTTGGTTCAGAGACCTATCAGCAAGCTGGCAACTCGTGGCGTCGGCCAAGAGCACGCGCCGACCTCGCCAGTCCCAGCGCGAGCTAAGTTGCAACTGCTGGGCCACGCGCTCGCCCTCCTGCTCGATCCACGATAAGGGCAAACGCGCCCGCGCTTGGCAGTAAGCTGAGTTTGCCGAGCTGATCGGCCGCTGCCCATCGGACTCACGATGGGCCTGCACCTCACGCGTGGCCTCACGACAAGAACCACCAAGGAGCACTTGATTGAGAAAAGTCCAAAACGTGGTGCTGCGATCAAATACACGACGATAACCACCACCCGGCGGAAGCGTGATATCCTCGCCGAAAAGGCTTTGCAGTTGACCGCCACCGCCGCCACGCAGATGGTTAAGTTCTTTGTGGAGCCGATGGCTCGGCATCAATTTGGCTCGCCCACACAGCAAGTGAAGTCCTGGAAGGTATTTTGTTTTGCTCACACAAGCAATCTACTAATAGGACGCTGTAAGGGCGAGCTTCATGTCCGTAAAATCAACGATTAGGGACCAAATCTTAGCGCCATTCGGGTCAGTAATCAGCATAACGCAAAAAAGCGTGAAATTATGACTTGCACCCTATAGCCCAACTACCCATATTCCGCGTTTACATTTGATCGGGGCGTAGCGCAGCCTGGCTAGCGCATCTGCTTTGGGAGCAGAGGGTCGGGGGTTCGAATCCCTCCGCCCCGACCATAAATTTCTAATGCGAACTTTTGAAAGGGGTTAGTCCCTTGTTTCGACAGAGACAACAGTAGCTGCTAAACAGCATGATTGTCAATGCTTTGTGGATTCGGATTGGCGGCTCTCAAATTCTCCGTTTACGACAAATCGTGATGTTTCTAAGCAGCTAAATCTGCAATTTTCTCCGTTTGGTGGGCAGAATTCTCCGTTCGCTCTCCGTTTCTCCACTCCTTCCTCCCCTGTTATTTCCCCGCTGGAGTGGCTTTCAGGATAAGCTTACGAACTATAGTATCCTTCCTCCCTTGAGGGTTTTTGAGGCAGTTGGGTCAGATTGTCTCTCTGAATCTTGGACAATCTCTCGACGCCCGTTCACTCGATCACCACCCGGTAAAAGGCTCGATCCCAGTCATCGGGCAACACAAAGAACTGCTTTAAGCTGGTAGTGAACGCATCGAATGAAAACACCTCCTCCCAAGAGTCATTGGATAAATCTCGCGAACAATACACACTGTAGCCATAGCCTGGTGTCAGGTTCTGCATATCCAGGAGAATCGACTCATTCACCAAGCTGATAGCTACTGTTGGAGTAGGCGGAACAAACGCAAAATCGGGCTGCAATGACAAAATCAACCGAAATTCGACCGGGGCTCCAAGCTCGACAATCTCAGGCGGGATTCGATTGGAAACAAATTCGGCATAGGCGTCAGATTGAATCTGGAACTGAATCATCGAATCCCCACGAGGCAACCTGCCATTGATTGAGCGTGTGGTGTTGCCAGGAACCTCCTCTAACTCGATGGAATTCCGACCGGCAATGTTATTATCCACACTAACCCCAATGCTGTAGTAAGACCCATCGCCAGCAGTCACTTCAATCTCAGCACTGTATGCAGTGGGATACGAGGGCCTAATGCCTAGCGCAAGAAAGCCATTCATTGTGCCTGAGGCGGCAATCTGCTCAAAATCGGTTGTAACGGAAGCGCTGTTGTCGGGATCCAAGCTCCCTTCAATGATTAGGGTCACGCCGGTTTCAGTTTCCTCAAAGTGTTGAGTCCAATTTCCACTCCAGCCTGCTCGGGATTCGTATTTCTCAACGCCAAAATCGATGGGGATGTCAAAGTCATCCTGATCCTGAGAGCTGACCGAGAAATTCTCGGTGTATTGTTCGGCGACTGCTGAGCGGGCAAAACTCAAGTTCGTATTGCCAAATAGCGTAAAGCTCAGGTCAAACGCATCGAACCCAGGCGTTGCCATCAGGCTAACGCTCAATGCAGGAAACAAAGATAGCGCTGTGAATACTTTCATGAGCCGAGAGTCGATGGATGCTTGCCTGGATATGTCATTCGCTCAACAAACTAGCCGCTGATAAGCGATGATGTAAAGTCGGGAGAAACTTTCTTGCCCCCAATTCCCCTGCCGCAAGAATGCCTTTAAACCATTGGGAATCATGAGCAGAGAACTGACTTGGAAGAAAGCAATCGACAAGGTCCTATCCGCATCGCCAGAGCCACTTCACTATAAAGAAATTGCTGAACGGATTCGATCCGAGGGACTTCGCAAAAACTTGGGAGCGACCCCAGCAGCTACCGTCAATACACAGATCAGCAGCTCAATCAAAAAATTGGGCGATGCCTCCCCCTATGTTAGAACGGGACGAGGTATTTTTGGGTTAACCAAAAAGGTGACCTCCAGGGTTGAGCGCGATCATGCTCTATCCAGCAAAGAGGACGCAGAGGAAGAACAGTATGCGGTAATCAGTTCATTTGGCATGTTCTGGCGACGAGAGGCAATCGAATGGTCATCAAAGCCAAAGATCCTTGGGATGCAGGACACTGGAGCTGATTCGGTGAACTTTGCTGGCCAGCTCGGGATTTACTTACTCTACGATGGCCGTGAAGTCATTTACGTTGGCCGAGCCACCGAACGTTCACTTGGTCGCCGACTTTATGACCACACTCTTGATCGTATGGCGGCTCGTTGGGATCGTTTCTCATGGTTTGGACTACTTCCAGTTTCAGAAAAAGGTACGCTTGGCACCATGCCAGAAAGTTTCGATTCTCAGAAACTCATACCTGCCTTGGAAGCAATCCTAATCGAGGCCCTTGAGCCCCGTCAGAATCGCAAACGCGGCGATGATTTAGCTGCTGTCGAATACATACAGGCCGAGAATCCTGATTTTAAGAATCGGATTGTGGCTCAAGTCATGAAAGACAAGGGTATCATCTAACGCCATCCCGCATCAGGAAAGACATTACCTGAAACGTTCCTGCTCCCGCTCGATCATTTCAGCATACGCCGAATACATCGCCGTATACACGGAATCGATTTGGGCGTGCATACCCTCGGCAAACTCAACATCCGCAATACCGATCCTCTCAGAATTCATCCCGAGATTGAGCGCCAGAGCGGCATTCACTTTACCAGCCTTGTAGCCAGCTCGGTTAACGTATGCGAAGAACTGCTCCCGGAGCGGGTTTTCAGCGGACTCTGGCATCTTTGTAGATTCAGAGAGTTGATCCGCCAGTTCATCGAGGTGCTGGAGAAATTGGTCACGCGTCTCGGTAATGAGCTTGGTTTCGCTCATGTATGGCGCGTCAACCTCGCCATGCAAGTAACCAACGATTCGTCTGCAATCCTCAGCCATTGGCGTTTGATCGGCCATCTGGGACCGGGCGTAGTGTGCGGCCATCCACCACTCCGATTCATGAGGGTTTGAGGCGATTTCTTTCACGATGCGTGGTTGCATCATGTGTTTCATGATCGTTTCGATACTGTCTACCATACCGTGGTGGTGGCATGACTGCTTGATAAACTTGTCCTCGGATCAGTGGGTAATTGGTGACTCCTGAACACATGGTATTCGATAACATTTTTAAATGTATATAATTTTTCTCCAAGCATGGAATCGAAGAAAACATATCAAGACTTAGACTACGAGTCTGCTGAGAGAATGCTTGCTGATAAATGTAGCGAATACGAAGGTCGACGTTGGGCGTGCGCAATCATGGAACGAACTTCAATGGGCAGTCGCCTAAATATGGGATTTCTTGGCTTGGAGCTAATTAAACCGCTAGAATATGACCGGATAGAAAGTCCGCTTTTACATAGCGTTGGGGGATTAGTCCTTTACGCGAACGATAGTCATGATTCCAGCAGCAGTATAATACCGATATCGTATAACATTGAGAAGATTATAGACCTGACCTACGTGATCGCCAATTCCTCTGATACAGAGTAGATGCGGCAGCAGGGATGTGTGCTCTATCTTTGTTAAAGCGTTCATAGACATTGCTAAGGTCTAGATTTCCCGATAATTTGTCCTCAAGATCGGATAGCTCAGACTTCACCTGCTCAAGATAGCTATCTAGGTTTGGTGCAAATATTTGATTTGAATCATCATTACTAGTGATTCTATCCATAGCCCTCTTAAAGGCATCAGGGTAGATTTCCATCTCAAGGGCGTAGCATTCCTTCAGTAACTCGACAAAGCACAACACTTGATAAGCTTTTCTTTCAATCATTGCGCAAAGCCCGAGCATATATCTGTGGGGGTCTTTTCGAGCTATGTATCCATAGTGCATTGGCTCATCATCTTCTTGCCAGGCATACTTGAAGTTAAAGGGAGGCCTCTTGAACGCTCTGGGTAAGGGAAGGTTTGGATCATCAATAATCAATTGCAGGTAGAAGAATCTGCTTATTATCTTATCAAATAAAAAGCGTCCTCTTTCCGAAACCGCTAAGTGTCTGTAGATAAATGAGAAACTCTCTGATTTATCCGCACATCTGGTAATAACCTCTCTGTCAAAAGTCATTACATTGCATGAATTTGCATCACTCATGCTATTTAGTGAAGCTAGAACCATATTTTCCGAATAGCCTTTACCGGAACACATATCCGTAACGAGTTCATCAATGGTGCTGTATGGCTTTGCCATGCATGAACTGACAATTAGCCACTTGAGCAAATAACTGTGCGGATGACTAAGCACATGACCAGGGATTGCTCTACTCGGAATGATATTCACTAAAAATACATTACAAAAGTAAGATTTGAACTGCTCAAATAGTATATTACCATCAAGCATGTAATAGATCATACCTACCGGGTAAGACTTTACGAATCGATTAAACAGGAAGTTTTCCTTCTTGCTATCATATAGCAAATCATCTCCGGCAGACCAAATGGCCTCGATGAAATATTTAACTATTTCTCTGTATCCAAATCGCGAAACACCCTTAATATAAGATAGAAAAAGCGGCATATCGCTATCGCCTTCGATATTTTTGTTAATCACATCGATCAGGCGATTAATCCGCTCCATATTCTCGGCACTAACTATGGCTTCATGCTCTTTATAATATTCAAGCATTTTAACCTTAGATTCCAAGTAATCTACTTCGCTCGGCGGGATTATCGCGTAACATTCTGACCGCTCAGAGAAATCTTCCCATGAGGTGGTCATTATCGCTTTCAGTGGATTATAAGTCTCTGGCCTACCGACAATAACAATCGTACTACTAAGTCTAGCAAGCTGATCCTCTGCAAAAAACTTCTCTAAAAAATCTCGAAAGCAAGTGAAATGATCAGCCTCTCCTGTTCCATCGGTTTTGTCATTCTCCGAAATGATTCTCGGCGAATTTAAGTAACAAATATAGTCAATATTGTCTAAAATTATGTAGATTTTTCTGCCTCTTTGCCTGATCCTCCTAAGTATCTCTTGTACTCTATCCAGAACCTGCCTGCAATCCGTATCGCATTCTGGGTTTGCGCCATCCAAAAGGCGCTTAAGATCATTAAACGGGTCTCGACAATCACGATAATTATTACGCAAAACCCCTGGCTTACTTAGAATATCTTTAATTTTATTACCAATTGCCAATATCAGCTTATTTACTGTTGGCAGTCGCCTGCCATGAACAGACTCGATGTCAATTCGAACAAAAAACAAATCATTCGAATCAACTAAATTTCGAAATTCTACCGAAATTAATCTATTGATAAGTGTTGTCTTACCCGTTCCAACCGTTCCAACTAGAAACACAATTTCATTCCTTCCGATAGGAGGAGATTTCTGGAAAAGGACTTTCGAGAATTGTTCAGGACTCAATTCCACTGTGCCCAAATCGTGGCGAATTCCTTTACAAATCTTTGACTTCAATATGCAGTTGAAAAAATGACTAGTGGTTTTGGATTTTATATCACTAGGGCGGTCGAAGATCGCACGTGGATGCCCAAAAATACTAGCAATTAGGTCTTCAAATTCTGTGAGTTCCTCAGATCGAAAATCTGCTATTCTTCCATTCGCATACCATTTCGACTCATACTTTTCTGTAAAGCAATTTTTTTCAAGGTAGTCGTTCATACTGTCTTAATGATTGTTAATATAAACGATGAAGCAGCATAGACGAAAAACAAGATAATCGCCATTATGTAAACCATAGCCACGACATTCGCACTAAATCCATTCCTTAAATCAACCACATTAAGTGAAGACTGATATAACCTCTCCATAATTGCGGGTTCTATTTTGGCGATTCTGATCGCATGGGAGATGTCTTCAATATTGTCATACCTGCTCACCCCGTAAGCGCTTTCTATTTCAATATAGAAATTTTCATGCTCCTTATTTTCCGGACCTCTCAGGAAGGCAATAATTTCTTCGATAACCTTGGAAAATGAAATATCAATTTCTTTCATATTCTCAAAATTCGAAAATTTAATTAACGGAGGACAGAAGGTATTAAAAACAGAGTTCCCTATTAAAAATAAAATGCACGATAAATAAATTGAGAGCCATGCGATCGGTAAAGCGATGGTTACGCTGCCCTCCGTCAGCGAGGAAACATAAGCGTTAATCGATACAAGCAATGGGTAGATCAAGAGCCAGACATTTAACTTTTGGATGAAATTTAAATTGCTTATACGCTTTAATGATGACCAACGTCTGTAGCGCTTGTATGTTCGGATTAACCTTATTGAAAAGATTTTAAAACGCTGCTTAATCCTTAGAGATTTCATTTCATGAGTCCTTAATTTTTGAACGAAGAGCCATAGCTTCCCGCTGAATCTCGGGATCATTCTGAAAATGAAGCGCCAACACGACGCGCTTATTGTAGTCATCACCGGGAATGCCCAGACTCTTTTGCACATCGGAAATATACGACTCCACAGTGCGCGTGCTGAGGCCCAGTTTTCTTGCGATAGCTTCGTTGGCGTAGCCAAGGCTCACGCCAGCAATCACTTTCTTTAGAGTATCGTTCATCCTTTTTCTTGTAGCGCCATTGTGGCCGTTGATTGCTAACCGCGTCACGAATCCCGACTGGTCAATAAACTGATATAGTCGGAGCATATGGGATTCACCGCCAGATAGGGTAACCATGCGCTCATTCTGCGCATAGCGCTGAAAATCTGTAATGCCATCATGCTGGCGAACCAACACCTGAGCTTTCACCCACTGAGCGAGTTCACTGCCGCCAACCTGCTTGATGTAATCGAAAAGCTCTCCGGCAAAGGGCACATCAGGGCAGTCATGCCAATCGTAATATGTTCCTTCCTGATTCAATGCATCAACGATTCGCTGTTTGGCGTAGAGCTCCCGATTGAACTTGGCCAGAATCTGCTTAATCGCTTTGCGACTCAGAATCAGTCGATAGCAGGCCACCAGAATGCGTCCGTACTCCTCAACATCATCTGATCCACCTAGAGCAGTAAATGTTCGATTAGCTCGTATAAAATTCAGAAATACCCAGCACGGAGTCGAACCATAGACCTCCCGCACATCCTCATTGTGAATCACCATCCCAATCTGGTCACGACAGTCCAAGAGCCGGTAGGCTTCACGATAGATGCCGGATTCCAGATAATTAAGACCACGAGACCGGAACGCGTAGTCCAGGTGGTGAGGCGCAACGCTATAATTGGAAGCTTCAATCTCACAGAGCATTTTTTGCTCATGAATCGTTTCATCCAAGGCGGGCACCACGACATCAAAATCAAAATTAACCGCTGGATAGGTCATCGCCCCAATCAATTTCCGTCCCGGAGCCAAAACGCCAATGGAAGCCCAATCGTTGGGAATCACCTGACTGAGTTCTTCCATGATAGCGGCATACATCTCCGTTGCCGATAAGGACCTATCAGTGATCCGCAGTTTCAAATCCAACAACACGCGTGCAGCCATGTGACTGATGCCAAACCGGTTCGCGATGCTGTCAGTAGTGTGCCTCATCAGGGTATTTTCGACATCACTACCCAATTTACAGCAAATCAAACTATTTTTTCATTTATGCTAAAAAACACACCGTGCTAGCACGGTAAATCCAAGAAAATGGCCCTATTTTGAACTTAGTCCCCCAAAATTTCAGTGCGCTGCACAGAACTATCAGCCCGCACTAGGAGCATGGAATCATCATGGAATGGACGTCCGGGGATGCATCGACTCCTCAACAATCATCTCTGGACTAATCGGAGCCATCATCGAGTCTACTACTTTTAAGTCGTTCTGTTCCATCGCCCGTATTCGCTGGGCTGGATTCATCTGACGCAGCAAAGCCTCGCGTTCCCGCTGTTCACGGCATCGCATGATAAGCAGCATCGCTGTCGCTGGATCAGGCACCTGCCCCATCAGCAATTTGAGCTTCTGCCGATACCCAACGGTCACCCGCCGGTATCGCAAGATGTCACGCACCAAATCCACAAGCTGCTCATGGGATAATCTGTATGCCATAGTTATCCTAGAAAGTAACTAAGCTTTATATACCTTCCGGCTTCGCAGCATAACCGCAAACCCTAGTGGCAGCACACTACATAATTCCAAGCCCCAAAAAAACGCTTACGCTGAGACTCTCTTGCTAGCAGGCCGAAAACAATCTATGTAATGACACTGACAGTTATATCCTAAAATCGGGGAGAAACTCTTGGGGACGCGCCATAATTCGTCGAGAATTCATTCCGTTCATCCTGAAGAACTGTGTGTCAAACATTACCACATCTTGAGTAATGATTCGCTCAAGGTAAAGTAACACAACTAGCCAAGCAGCCATTGCTGACATGGCATTCCATAGCGTGGCGCTACTGAAACTATTTCCGCGATCGTGTTTTACGTCGTTATATGCGGTCCACCAACGTGGGGGCTGACAATCAAGTTCGCCATCCTCATTTCCATCCCAATCAGACCAAGGCGCAATGACTATTTGGCTGGCCTTAACGCGCATCTTATTCGCAGGCAACACATGGCACATCCCGATATTGGGGAAGTTCTTCAGGATAACTTCTCCTTTTTTATCCAGGCGCCGATACTCCTTTTCAGGATCAGGGTCCAAATGCTTGGCCAGATATCGCGTCAGGATGTCCACCTCTGCTCCAGCCGCCAATAGGATCTTCATATATTCGAGCGAGTATGTCCCATTGTTGGCATCACAGACCTCAACAAATGGGAGTGTGCGCACGAAGTCGGACTCGATTGCCAGGAAATGCTCACGAAAAATAACCAGGTCATGCGGGAAAAGCCCACATGGCGATGCCTCAGCTCCATTTGCCATAGGAGTCAAATTTCATATCATAAGAATACAAACTGACCAGTGCAATTTCCCGCACTAATTCAGGCCATCGATGCTTCCCGGATAATCATCGAAACGCCCCTCGGCTCTGGCCTCGCACGTCTCGAATTAGAGGTATTGTTGCACCGCATACCTTTCGAGCTGGCTGTAAATGGCCGCATAATCCCCATCCGGCTGGATATCGATTGCGACATAGCTGTCATTAGCCCGTTCGAACAATCCGCCCCATGGCGCCAATTGGTCAAGAAGCTCCGACTGCTTCGAGCGTGAAGTAGCGTCAGAAAATAAGACCCGGCATGTCTTGTGTCCACTCGGAGTGACCACTTTCCTGATTTCGGGCCGCGGGTCGCCACGATTGGGCGTCGCCAGCACAACATCCTTGAAATTGAGTCCGTAAGCAAAGAACGGCACGTTCTCCAAACGGTACAGCTCATTGCCCAAAGCCGCAGCCCAGAATGATTCCGATGCGATGGGGTAACTGTTGGGCAAGTAAACAAGTATCTTTTCTAATGGATTCGCCATACCAAGGCATGACGATGGGATTATTATCAGTTTTGCGGCCGATCAGTGGGAGCAGCCAGGGCTCCAAAAAAATCCGATGACGACATTCAGTCTACGTCGAAGGTAACTCGCTTCGCTCAAGGCCGTAACCATAGGGCTCAATCAATTCATGGATTTCATGCAACCGGTCATACAACTTACTCACGACCCGGAGGTCTTGCGCTTTTATGCCCTCAGGCTCCAGCCCGAGATGATCATCCAGCGCCTCCACCACCTTGCTCGCATACCCACGGGCGCCGATGGCATAGCCGATGAACTGCCCTTGCGTTGAGTCCCGCTCCTCGGAGCCAATCCGATCCGCCCGGACCTGTAGATACAGCAGGTAATTTTCCCGCACTTGATGCAGCACACCATGATAGTCCCAGTTCAGGTAGCTGGCCAGTTGTTCCACATACTTCGCCGCATCGGCAAAGAGCGATGGATCATTGCGAAACAAAAGCTCTTCCCCGTATTGGGCTACAATCCACCAGCCAAACTCATCGGGCCGGTTCGCCATCTCCTCGGTAAGACTTTGCCGACGCAGTCGCTTGATCCGTTGTTCAATAGCATTTTCCATAGCATGTGAATCGCCCGAGGGCGCCTTATAAGTTTGGCGGCTAATTACTGGTGCAGAACGACTCCCAACTGCTGAAGCGATTCGCGTTGCGACTGCCACGATGGCATCCGAATCAACTCATCCAGCTGCTCCCATGTCACAGGATCCCTGCTTTCAGTGGTTTCAGGCAAGTTGAGGAGCCATTCCTGGATCTCGGGAGACAGCAGTCGCAGCCGCAGGATTCTCGAGACATGACTGCGATCCACGCCCGCCAGCCGTGCAAGCCCCTCCTGATTACTGACGACTCCCTGATCCAGCATATCGCCATACTTGATGGCCAGCGCCATCAGCCTCGTGACTCGAGGCAGGCGAGTCGGTTTCGCGGATTTGGGCTTTTTTCCCGGGCGAATGCGCTGATGCCCGCAGCGTCCCAGAGCCAGATGAATATCCAAGGTTACTGAGCTCATGACGCGGCCTCCATTTCCAGTCCCCGGACCAGTCCGGCATCGCTAAAGTGCAAGGTCACCTTGCCACCTTCCGCGTCAAATTCGACCTGACGAATCAGGGCCTGCGTAAAATCGCACCGCTCCTGAGCGTTGAAGGATGGCCAGAGGGACTGCAGATCACGGAGCATGGCGACGATGGTTTCCTTGGACGGCAGCGGTTCGGGTTCATCGAAGCTTTGCAGCAGCGCCACGATTTCGCGTTCCTGCGCCTGAAGATGCCGCACCATCGGCAAGGGCGCCTCCAATTCCTCCGACTGCTTAAGTTCCTCACGGATCCGGCGAAGCTGCTGACGAGCAGCCTTCTCCTGCTTCTGGCGCTTTTCTTGATCCTGCTGGGCGGCTTCGGTGAGTTGCTGATACACGAGATCCTGGAGCTCCGCATCACATCCAACCGCCAAGAGTTGCTGAGCGACCAGTGACTCGATTTCGCCAGCGGGTAGCGAGGGAGACGGACAGGCGTGCGGTCCCTCATCACGCTTATGACGGCAGGTATAATAGCGATATTGACGCCCTTGCTTCTGGGTATAGGTATGCACGAAGGGCGCATGACACGCGGTGCAATGGAGCAGCCCTTTGAGCGAAGCGGCATGCCGGTTACGCTTGCGGCTTTCCTCGGTCAAGGAAGTTGAGGCAAGCTGCGCCTGCACCGCATCAAAGAGTTCTGAGTCCACAATCGCTTCATGCTTGCCGGGAAACACTTCGCCCTGAAACGCAATCTCCCCCAAATACAGACGGTTGGTCAGCAGCTTGTGCAGCCCATTAACAGAAAAATCATTGCCGCCCATCACCTTGCCCTGACGGGTCACCCACTTCTTATTCTTCCAGCCCCGCTGCTTGCACTCGCGCACCGTCGCTTTCAGGGAGGCGAGTTCCAGATACAACGCAAACATATCGCACACGCGAACCGCTTCCAGATCGTCGACTATGAGTTCGCCGCCTCCGGGCTTGATCGAATACCCCAGGACCGGACGCCCACCCACGAAACGCCCCTGACGACGCGCGGCGTGCATGCGCTCGGTCACCCGCTCGCGAATAAGCGCCCGCTCGAATTCCGCAAAAGAAATCAAAATGTGCAGGAGCAACTTGCCAATGGAATCGCCCGTATTGAAATTCTGAGTGACGCTGACGATGGAGGCGCCATGTGTTTCGAAAAACTCTGTGAGTTCGAGAAACTGCACCAGACTGCGCGAGATGCGGTCGAGACGATTGATGACCACCACCTTGACCTTGCCCTCCCGAATACGCTCCATGAGGCGGTTAAGCGCCGGACGCTCCAGCGTGCCACCGGAGACATTGTTGTCGTCAAAATGCTCTTCGAGACAGCGCCAGCCGCGATGCTTCTGTGACTCAATGAAACTTTCAGCGGATGCCTGCTGGACCGACAAGGAGTGTACCTCGCGTTCGATATGGGCATCGGTGGATTTGCGCGTATAGATCGCGACCGGGATAATGTCATTAGCTGCGTTCACGGGAACCTCCTTTTTTCAGTCCAAACCACAATTTGCCATTCCAGCGGGTACCGGTGACCTCACGGGCAATCGCCGAGAGCGATTTGAACCAGCGGCTGTCCCACTCAAAACCTTCTTCGAGCACCAGCACTCGAATGTCCCGCCCCTGATACTGACGACGCAGCACCGAGCCGGGCGTCATCTGGGCCTCCGGGCGATAGCTCAACGTCATCGACTCATCTCCATTTGGAGCAGCGACTTGCTGGATGCGCGGGAAACGCTCCTTCACATCACGGTCATCGGCAATCGCGTAGGCCTTCTGGCGCGCTGCCTCGCTGATGTCACCCAATGACTCACGCTGCGCCGCCCACAGGATCTTCGCCACCAGATGCGCCTTGTTGCGAGTCTGTGGCGTATACCCATAATACCCCGCGAACCGCTCCCGAATATCCGACATCCCCATCGAGGCCAACTCGCTGGTCATTGTCTCAACATTAATCAATTCTCCAGTTTTCATGATGGGTGTTGTAGGGCCATAGGTGAAAAGGGAAGACAAGTCTTCTCTGCACCTGTTTGGATTATTTCTGGCTTAACTGTCGCTTCAGCACCTTCACCAGAATTTTTGCGACCACCTGACGCACGTGAGGCGCCTTGGGGTCCGAGGATGGTTGATGGTTCTTGCTGTTCACGCGTACTTGGATGGTTACATAACAACAGCGGCAGCGGTTATGAGCGCGTTTCACGAAAAATAAGAAAAAGCGGGTAAGGCTAAAACAGCCCTTCGCCTAAGTTATCGAGTTCACGCTCTGAAATTTCCCACGAAAACCCATCAATCGACATCTCACCAATCAAGGTTCGCATGCCCTCTTTACCATCATCATCACCCAACCATCCGATCTCAATGTGGTAGATTTTCCAAGTATCGAATTGACTGATGTCGACTTCGATCAGGCCATTATCTGAAATGTCACACCTCGTATCTTTCTCAATCGAGTTAAAGGGAGCATGGTAGCCAACCCCAACCATCGCGGCGAATGCACGATCAAACCCTAAATCACCACGGATTGCCTGAGCGCCATTGTCAGGCTTGCCGCCAAGCGCATTCCACATATCAACCACCAGTGTCTGGATGCTCGACATCCATTGTTTTCGCAAGATCTGCGATCTATCTGTATTGCATTTTACTCTATATCCAATTCTTGAACCCATGTTGCTATTTACCTCATAGGCGACTGCTACCCTGTCGCTTGTCTACTCTTGGTAAGACAAGCGCTCAGACAGCTAATTGTGTAACGAACTGAATCCACGGCGGTAACCATTATCCCGACCCCAAATACCGCAGCAACGTAATGCGTTTATCTTGCACCACCGGAATATCGCCATTTGCCCGAATATCTTGCTGTGAGCGTGCAACCGCTTCGGCCACCTCCCCTTCCCAGTCGCAAGGACATGCCGCGCCATAAGTGGATGCCATGTAATCGACCGAGGTAAAAGCTTTGCCGCCCTTCACACTTGAATCGTAGCGATGCCCATCGGTGATTTCGATGACGACTTTCTTCTTCATGCGCCCACCTGCCATTGCTGCCGCAGGCGCTGCATTTCACTGATCTGGAAGTTGATGCCTCGCGGCAGGATATACCGCCTGATTTCGGCCTCTTCCACTGCGGTGAATGTCTCATCGATCCCGAAATGGACCAATACGTCATCAAGCGACTCCTCGACATCAATGCTGTCGAAGGGAAACTCAACCTGGCTAAGCAGGTATTCAATTATCTGATGGATGTGGTAGTTCGTCATTTGTATGTTCTCTGTGACGCCCAGGCTTATGTGGGCATCATCGACACCTCCCGTGAACGATGATGCACACGTGAGCTCCCGGGCCACAGACATGAGACAATAGCAGAGGAACAATCCACTTCCTGAATATTGAAATTCAGTTGCCCGTTTATCCGAAGAAAATGGAATTCCTCAATGTCGGGATTGGAAAAACGCAACAGACCGCAATCAGCTCCTCCACTGACTCAACCAAACACCAGTCAGGACGCCCCGCGAGATCACCAGGCAGATCAAATCGACGTTTGCATTCCCGGACAAGGTCGAGTCGCTCTTGCCAGTTCAACGGCGCAAGGTGAATGGCGAACACACTGCGTTCATATCGCTTCCGCTTCTGTGCGATGGCGCAGACGAGCAATCGCTGAGTAATGCTCTCCATCACAATGGAGCCGCCCTCCAGAAATTCCAGCAGTGCGAGATCAAACCCACCGGGCTTCTCATTGAGCCATACACGGGCTTGGGCCAAGGCTGAAGCATCATCAACCGATGGAACAAAAACTCGAATAATCCTTATTAGCAGTTTCGTGAAGCCCGTGTACGTGGACTCCACCTCGAGGTCGAGCGCCGCAATGGCATCCCGCAGTGGCTCGTCAATATACCTGCGCAGGACTGCTGGATCCAGTTGCCCGAAGATGTCATCCAGAATTTCCCTCGCGTGCTTCATGCAAATAAAGCGGATGTTATCAACGCAGGGTTTCACCGTACAGGCGCCACCCGATAATCAGCTCTTAGTTCGTTTGGATGCGAACCGCTGCACCCGGCGCAAAAATGATGGCGAGAGCACCGGCTGGTCAGGATACAACAGCTCCCAGGGCTCCAGTTCGAAGGCGCGAGCCAATTGGACCAAGGATGATAGCTTCACGTCTTTTTTCCGGCCCGCTTCCAGTGACTGGTAATGCTTATAGCTTAAAGACGCCATCTCAGCGACACCTTCTTGAGTGAGCTTTGCGGAGAGGCGTAAGGATTTAAGACGTTCGGCGAGTTTGTAGTGATAATCTTCCAAATGCCGAAAATAATACTCGACAAGCGACGCCCTTAACACCATCCACAGAAGGTGATTAAGCACCGTCCGAAGACGGTCTCAATGTTATGAAACACCTACTGTATATCCTGATTCTTGGCCTCACTCTGCAATCTGCACAGGCCGGCTATCTCTTTCTCAAATTAGTCGATGAGCGTGAACGGCTCGTCAAGGACGCCCAGTTTTACTGGAAATATCCCGATGAAGCCAGCTACCGCGCATTCGGCGATCAGGGCATTGGAACCGTGGATGCCTACTCGCGGTTGCAGCGCTATCAGAACTACACACAGCCCTACAATTACCGTCTCGGTAAAAGCAGTAGTCCCACTCGAATGATCGATCTGAAAATTGTCGCTCCGGGCTACGAGGTCCAGCAGTGGTCCCAAACGTGGCCCAACCGCAATCCGGGGTTTCAGACCATTGTGCTTAATCCCGTTCGAAGCAAATCACAGGATCGCCACGAACACAGGCCACGAAAGCCAGTCTCGGAAAGCATTACCATCGAGTTTGACCGCAGGTCTCAGCAGCAGATTCGGTGGCCAACGACAAGAATCACCGCCCTCGAGCCAATGGTCCCCGACAGTAAGTCGGGCTACTGGGCGTATAATGTATACGGCGAGCAGCAGGGCCGAGGACAATCCAAGCAGATTCGCTGGAAGTTCCTTAATGATGATGGCGCCCCAGTCACCCAAACGCATCGCAGCAGCGAATTCGGACTCACCGTAGAGGCCAAAGTCACAGGCAAGCAGATCACGGTCACGGTTACTTTTCCAGAATCCTAATCATCTAAACCAACCATCAACCAACAAAATACAATGAATAACCGATTATACCTAATCCTCTTCTCCCTGCTGGCGCTGCCAATATTGGCGCAGGCCGATGTCACTGTCACCCTCAAGGGTGCGGATCCCAAAACAACGCATCAATACGAGATCTACAGCGGCGATGGACGAAAAATTTCGGGCGGCGGCATCGCACGCGGAGAAAATCCGTTTGAAATCATAACCGCGATGTTTGGCCGCAATCACAAATCGCCCTACACGATTGTCATTTCCAAACACGTTGGCGGACCCGATGCGCGGGGCCAGTTCAAGACGCGCAAAGTAGGCGAAGGCACCGTCCAACGAGCCGTGGGTAAGATCACGATCCAGTGCAACTAGCCCTTGAGATCTTCTTGGATGGCGCAGGCAGACTTCACACCGATTACTGGCTAAGAACTGTAAGAATTTGTCTGCGTCATCACATGAGATACGCCCTCCTTAAAATTCCTCATAATAGAAATCCCCCTCAGACTCAGTTTGTTGAGTCGCGCCCGCAACCGGCGAGCGACGATTCCCCGAGAGTTCTCCCCTCACCTCCTCCGCAGATCGGTAGTAGCGTTCATATGAGTCTTGGATAATACCGGACACATCCCTGCGCACTGGCTCAGTCAGTGGCAATGTCCTAAGTTTGCACACCTCCGTATCCAGCCGGGCAAACATGGTATAGGGTTCCAAGCTCGCCAGATCATCCGCAGTGACACCCTTGCGGGAAAAATCTTTGGCAAGATAGCTGGCGTCATGGCGGTCCAGTCGCCCGAGAATGGCACAACCAACTGTTGATAACGCATCAATCTGCGAAGCCCTCCCGAATTGCTTGAGATACTGATTCGCCAGAACCAGTCGCACCCGGTATTTTCGCGCCTGCGTAATCAGGCTTTCAATGGTGTCAGGACCAACAAAGAGGTGGCACTCATCCAAATACACGCCAAATGACCGACGTCGTTCGTATGACGTCTGACTCCTGCCCAAGGCCGCAGTCATGAACTGCGTGAGCAAAAATGAGCCAAGATGACTTCGGGCTTCCTGTCCGATTGTGGATAAGTCGACCAGCAGAACGCTTCCCTCATCCATCACCCTCGGAATCCCAATCCGGCTTTCGCGCTGGGAATACATGAGCTGGATCGTGCCGCCAGACATCAGTTTATCCAGCTTGTGAGCGGGAGCCGCCAGATCGCTTCGCTTATACGCCTTCATAAAATCATGCTTCCAGAACGTGCAAACCGTATCATCAGCAGCATTACTGACGATGAGCTCACGCAGCGCAGCGCCACTTGGCGTATCCCGGATCAGGTCATACAGATCACGCAAGGTGGCCTGCGGTTTGGCCTGTAGCAGCCCGAGGAGTCCATTTCGCAGCACATGGGCCAGCCGGTCTCCCCAGGCAGTCGATACCCGTTCAATGCTGGCGAGCATATCATCAGCCAGACGGTGGAGATTGGCGCCATCCTCCAAATGAAGCGGATTCCAGGCGGGAACAACGTTGGGATTTCCAGCATCCAACCAGATAACGCGATGAAGGTGCTCTTCGGGCAATCGGGTCAGGATATCTTTGACCGCATCCCCGTGTGGATCAATGAAGACCAGCCCATGCCCTTCGGCGACATCCTGCAGCGCCATGTGGATCATCACGGATGTTTTCCCCGATCCCGATGATCCCATGAGGTGCACCGTTCGCTCGCGAAGTTCGGACGGTATTCGGATGGGAACATCCACTCCGGTATTCCGGGCCAGCCCAACGACAACGCCTTCAGTGGTTGCATCCAGATCACTGGCAAAATCGCTCGCAAGCTCAATGGGCAGTTGTCGCTCGGTAACGACCCTGGCATCGAAGGTATGGACGAAGCTGACCAGTTCCTGTGAGTTGCACAAAAAGCCGTTTCGATGCACGACGCCCTGTTCCAACATCCGCCGTTGACTGTTGGATGGCAGGACCGGCGCGTAGTCGTCCTGATCGAGATAGGTTAGTTGCTTGGCGTTTTGCTGTAACAATCCAAGGAACGTGGTCAGGGATTGCATATCGTTTGGCGCAACGGGCTTATCACTAATCATACCAATGCGAATCACGGTGGCAAAAAATGGTTTATCCGGATCAGCTTTGCGCTCCAAGCGCTGCGTCATCAACTTCAGCTCCGTTGAGGGGAGCTGGCTGGCATACTGCAAACTTCGTCCATCCCGGTGGGCATGATACAGATACTCCAAATCGTAAATCGTCTCAATGTTTTCATGCCAGGCATGGCTGACCGGCTGGAACACGCACTGGTAAAATCCGACAACATCCTCAGGCAAGTAGCTCAGGGCGCAGAGCAACGACTCAAAGGGCGTGAAGACAAACTCATCATGTCGGGTCAGACTGCCATGATACGGGGCGGCTGGATAATAATCGCGAAACGTCAGATGTTTCGCTTGCCTCAGGCAGTTTCGAAAGGCGCAGGTTTCAGGTCTCGTCAGTTGGCAGGACTGATGCTCCCCATTAAATGCCGTTTGGAGTACGCCCGCATCGTCCTGATTGATCCGGAATTGCAGTTGGATATCCTGACTGTTTCCGTGGATCTCAAAGGTGGCAGGGGAGGAAATTCGGGTCAGTTCCTTGAGGAATCGTTCGCTGTGAACCCATGAGAATTCCTGTTGCGGTGAGAGCCAAAGCCGGAAAATGGCTGGATCGAGCATGGGCTTTGGTTCGCAAATGATCTCATTTGCAAGTGTCCGAAGATGACGGTATGGCGGGATCAATGCCACTGGTTCGGGCGAGATTTCCGAGGAACACCCCTTGAGCAACTCCGATTCCAGGATGCGTTCAATCTGCCGCCCTTGCAGAAAAGATCGGGATCGCTGAATCATGGCCGCTTCAATAGACATCTCTGCCATACAAGCGGTGGAAGCAGCGGCAGTGTTTCAGTCTTGTCAATGTGGCATGATTTTCTGCTACTGAAACTTATCTAGAGGAAATACTTCACATGAAAAGCAAAGCAATTAAGATCCCCATTGACGGAAGTTGGACTCTGGATGATTTATATACTTTTCCCCGAACTTATTCACAGGTCTATGGGTTAGTATATGCTCTCGAAGCAACGCTCAACAGAAGTAGAGTCGACTACAGGGAAAATGCATTTACGAAGCATCCGTGGCGAGGTGGATACAGCGCTGTTAATTTTTACAACAATCTTCATACGCTCACTCCCCGTGATGAACGCCCACAAGTTGTTTCTCTACAATACGCCTCTCCCGGTTGGATAGAACTGACAATGGTTGCTACGGTAGCCCGTAATATCAAAAAAATCGTTAAGGCATTCTGCGCAGCCGGTCGCGAAATCGCAGACCTGTATGATTACATTCAAAAAGGCATCACAGAACGTGAACTACGCAAAATAGAGGTACAAAGAAAAAAGCTAGATTTAGATAAGGAAACCATCGCCTTCATAAAAGAATCAGGCCATGAGCTCGCTGAGATGATGGACTTTCCATACTATGAAGAAATAAATGAAATAACCAAAAACCCACTTACCACATTAAAAATACTACTATCTTTTTATCGGAGAATACGAACATTGGTAGAATACGAAAAGTCAGGCAGAGCTAAACTAGCCTCGATGAAGCCAAGCGCTAAGAACAGAAAAAACTGAGGCTGAGAAAACAAATAATCTCCAATTACCTCATATGAATCCACTCCTGAAATTCCGTCCGCATCTCCAGCCAATGACGGATCAACACATACCATGACTGGGCATATTTCTCGGGTGGATCGTCGACGACCTGCTCAGGCAACACTGAGCGGAACCGAACGATGAACGCCTTGGTCACCGCGAGTTTGGCAGCATAATCGAGTGGATCAATGGCTTGGTGAAAGACGTATTGGATATGGCTCTCCACACGCTCTTTTCGCAAGGTTTGCAACATCCGCTCAAGGATTACTCGTCGGCCACCCGGAGTTTCGGCATCAGTGGTTGCCCCCTTGATTCCACCGTTTCGAGCATAGGCTCGTTCCACGAGCGCATACGCATCTGATGCCAAATTATCCGATTCAAGGCATCCATCGACAGCTCGCATCAGTGCGGCATAAAAGGAGAAAACCAGATCATGAAAGCTCCCTTCAATTGGAATCTGGAACAGGTTGAAGGCTCGATCCATTGGAGCGCACAATTGCTCGTAAATGGCCGCCTCATCCAATTCAGACAGAATCGCATCCAAGATTATCTCGGCGGCATCGCATGAATCAGAGAAATCTTCGACACCGTGAGTGACTACCGAGACAACCGCAATATTCCCCTCAATTGCCCGCAGCAGTTGCTGAAAGTCCGCCGTATCCTCGCTTCCAACTAATGGCGCCAGTCGCATGACCTCACTGGAGGCAATCAACGGAAACCGCAGTTTGAGGCGCCTGACTGCTGGTGGTATGGATTGTAACAGCGCATGCAACTCTCGACCGACGCCATGAGGATACTGCCCGTTCTTGACGAGAAACCGAATCCACGCCCCAAGCACCTCCTGAATGCGGACCATGTCAGTATCACGTAAATGTTGCTCGAGCACCCGGATGAACCGATTTCCCTCGCCAAGCCCAAGGTCGCGAATGACCGTCGAGTCCGCAGATTCTCGTCCGTAATACCCGCAGGTCAACGAGGCAAGAAACAGATCGTGTTCGGCAAAGGCCAACGTAAGAGCTTGTGAAAACTGAGAAATCGGTTGCAACCGCACCCGGAATCGAATTTTGCGAAACGCTAAATCGATCCGTTCACGCTCATCACCGGATGGCAGATCACTCGAGGCATCGAATTGCGGATACACAAAACACATCCCTTTCCCACGAGTAACCACCGCCTGCACCTTCTGATCAAGGCTGCGCACCATCCGAATATCGCCCGCCGATGAAGCGATGTGTCCGGTTGCAACCACACTCGATTTAACTGGCATGCCACAGGCTGCACCAAGTAAGGCCAAGGCAATCGGAACGTCCACAGAAAACCCTGACACTCTAACGGCTGCCTCCATGCTTGAAGCAACAGCTGGATTGACCACCGATAGCTCAAAGCATGGAAGCGATACATCCAGTTCAGTGAGAATTGAATCAATGAGCGGCAGGACAGTTGCCCGAATATGCCTCTTTATTCGGTGATCGAATACGCCAGGACCAGTGAAGGTTATTCGGGAACGATGTTTCGAGACGACCTTGGCAATGATTTCAGTGACCAGCGCAGTACCATCACCGGCAACCAGAACTGCGTTTACCCGGCTTGCCATTGGATGCGAAGGGTTCCCTGGTGTAGGCCAGGAGTCAGCGAAAGGATGATTTCGCCATCAAGGAGTGTGGTTTCAAACGAAACCCGATCTTGGGCATCGTCCGTATCCGCAGCCACCGGAAGCGTGTCATGGTCCACCAAAAATAACTCTTTCGCGTCAAGATGCTGCTTCCAGATAACCCGTCCAGTTGACAGCGTGAGCGTGTAGTGACCGGGTTCGGTCAGATCAATTGCCGCATCCCGAGCATGCAGATCGATCTTTGCAACCTCGTTATCGTTTACCGACAGCGCCGCAGAACACTCAGCAGAAGCGGCAACCACTTCCATAAAGTCAGCAAACTGCCTCTGCGATTCGGGATCCAGATCCTTGATCGCGGCAAACGCAGCGGCCAGTTCCTCCCGACTCGCGCCATTTCGGTAGGCTTGTTGCAGACGGGCGATGTATGCGAGTTCTCCGCTCATGACCGGCCTCCCTCATTGATGGATTCAACGACCGGCCATACCGAGGCTGCAACCGCTGTCTCACGAAAGGCGGCATGTTGCGCCAGCACTTGGGCGGTGTTGCGCCACAGATCAGGAACCTGCCGTGCGCCTGATTTCCCAGGAAGAGCCTGCCCACCTCGAATACGTTGGTTTCGTGATCCCGTACTCCTGTGCAATCTGGTGGTCATTGACCTCACCAGCGGCGATCTCCTCAAAAATGCGCAGCACCATCTCTCTCACCGCCAACGGCCCCAGAGCGGCAATGGCGCTTCGTTGCTCATCGATTCGGTCAGCTTTTTCTTCCGCCACCGCCTGCGCCAAGCCCTGTGATTCCAGCCGCTGCACAATGTTTGAGGGGATGTCGCTCTGAGGTAGCACTAACTGCCCTACTCCATCATCCAAGCTCACCGGCTCTCCCGATCCAAAATGCGCATCAACCAGGGCCTGAATACGATCCCGCTCCCCGACACGAGCGGCATCGGCATCTGGCGCATGTTCTTCCAACCAGGCAAGGCGAGCCCGCCCGGAAATATGCCGGGGAAAGCGCAGTGTGAGCGTTCCAGAGTCCATTCGCCAAACATAGCGGCTGGAATGCAACGAACGTTTCACCTCCTTGAGGCAAAGCGAAAAATGCCGGAAGACCATCCGCTCAAGCAGACGAGCCAGTTCGTATTCACGCCCAATGGAGGCAGCGTCATTGCCGGTGAAGTGAATCAGGACAGCCCGAAAATAATTGCGACAATCCACACCCTGGCCATCGGCAGGCAACCGGGAGAATCGTTCCTGACACAGATCAGCCGCGCCCTCGACAATGGCATGACTCCAGCCGCGTGACAAGGCCCATGACCGTAGCGAGTGCAGATACTGCGTGAACAGCATCCGTTGCCCGGCCTCCTGCTGAAAAACCGTGCGACGGTTGTGTAATTCCGCTAACGCCTCGGGATTCGCATCATCCACGATGAGTCGCAGAAGTGTGTACAGCGGCAATGATGGATAGTCTGTTGCTACAGTAGATTGACCGGGAAAGGGAACGGCTTTCGTCATCGTGACAGCAGCGGTTGGCGTTGCGCGTTCATCCACTCGGGATGGCGAACATAGACTTCCCACATACGAGGCCTGAGAGCATCCTGACCGGTTATGGGATGCTGAACGACCATGGACCCCTTGATGTAGGTATCCCGCTGCTCCCAAATAGAAGATGGCAAAAGCAGGCGATGCTCCTCGAAGTACTCGCTGCCATCCTGATGCATCAGGTCATAATCACGCTCCAATCGACCGCCATAGGCGATCTCGAAGTAACTGTCGATGAGCGCATACAACAGTTCACTCACCAGTTCCTGTTGAACCGCATCGACATATTGCTCGACGCTCTTGCGCAGCCCCCGGCCTTCGATTGCTTCGAACACCACCTGACGCTGCGCTGCCCCAAAGACTTTCTCCAATCGTTCCTGGATAATCTTGAGGCCATGCGTGTGCCCATCAGTGCTAACCGAGTCGCCATACAACAAATAAACCGTCACCCGGTGTAGGAGCGCGACAAACTCAGCCTCAGAACACACCCGCCAATCGTTGCCCTCAAGCGCCAGGAAACGCTCATTGATCAGCGCCTGCGACTTGCGGTGGCAGAGAAGAATCTCCTCCAGGAACTGTGCAAGCTCCGGCCTCATTTACATCCGAAAGAAGGCTTCCTCGGTGCGGCGAAGGTTGCGCAGATAGGTCTCAATCAGCGCCTTGTAATCACTGGCGTATCGCTCGGGATGATCCGTATCCGCGCCATCCAGTTTCAGGACAGCAACCAGCTCACGAATCAGCGCCACCTTCTCCGGCCAGGCATTGGGCGTGACATACGTATCCAGCACATGATTGGTGTAGCGTCGCAGCGCATCCTCGCGAAGCTCATCGGCAATCACATCCAGAATTTTTCGCATTCCGCCATTGAGTCCGGTATTGGCTTGCGTGTAAGCGCTGAGCAGGTTGCCCCCACTGCGTTTGTGGTGACGCTCGACAATTTCCTTGGCCATTTCCTCCGCTTGAAAGTCGGGCAACCGTCCTCCCAGGCAAGTTTCATGGTGATAATTCAGGTAATCGCCAATGACCGAGATAAACTCGTGCATATCCTGAACCGTGTTGGAATCCAGGCGATACGAAATCCGCGCATCGTCATGCGCGTTACTGACCGAGAGCAAGGCCCGAGGCTCCAGCTCACGCTTAATGTGTTCAATCGTTCTCATGGGATACGATTACCATGTCTGCTTACAGACCCAGCAGGCATGCGGCCCACCATGACCCGATGGCTTTTCACAGACATTCGACCAACATTCGGGACAGGATGAACCGCATGAACCGTAGCCGTGATGATGATCCTCCTCACAGGTGCAGGTTACCGAGGTCTCGGGCGTGTTGATGGTAGTCGTGTCAGTGGATTCGTATTGTGTATCTTTCATAGTGCGTCGTGGTTGTTCGATCGTTACTGGATGCGGCGGTATCCTTCGGAAAAGATCCCCGCAGTCAAAATGCCATCAGTCGCAATGACGGAAGAACGCTCCAAAGCTCCCATCGCAAAAGCGTTTTTGATAAAACAGTAGCGTCTGCCGGTTTTGGTTGGAGAGGCAATCTTTTGCAGGCGATTAACATCAACACTGCCGGGGTCACCAGCAATGCCAATGCAACCAATCGTGATCCCCATCGCAGCGATTTTATTTGATGCGTCCACCGGATCAAGTCGTCCCTCATCATGCCAGCCATCGCTCAGCAGCAGAATCTGCGCATGAGAATTGATGCCCGACTGCTCAAGCAGTTTGGCCGCCAACATCAAGCCCAGGCTGAGATTGGTCTTACCCATACCAGAAAGAGACTCCACTGCCTCACGCAGATCCTCGCATTTGTTGGGCGAAGTCAGTGGACACACCACCTCCGCCTCGGAGCCAAACGCCACCACCCCAATGGATTCAGTGTGCGATTTTTGCAACAGGTCCTGGTGCAATGTCCGCGTTACCAGAGCTGCCCCACCCAGGCGACTGGGAAAGTAGTCGCGCTGCAACATGCTTTCGCTGCAGTCCAAAGCAAACACTGTGTGTTTGATGACCATCCCCAGAAATTGCCCAGTATCGGAGCTGGCTTTTCAAACATAGTAAATTATCCGTAAATGCGATCTAAAAAGTAAGAAACACGCCATTCTTATGAACTAAAATCCAATCATAAGGCATCACGTTTACTACTATTAGAATTATTGAGCGCACGAACCGCATGAGCCTGACTATCGCTGAGCCTCTCGCACCAGCCCTTCTAGCGCCTGCCGCGCATGACTGGACTCCACCGCCAGTCGGTTAACATCCAATCCCCGAGGCAACTGCAAGCGGCTGGTTCTGACCCCACATTCATCAAGCATCTCCGCTGCTTGAGAGGCGCCAGTGTCACCTGCCTTATCCGCATCGTACGCCAAAATTACCTTCTTGACACCTGCCTGAGCCATTTGCTCCGTGTATTGCGTTTTCATGCCATGCGCCCCATAAATTGAAACCGTATTCTCAAACCCCAGCCCATAGCATGTCAGTGCATCAATAATCGATTCGCACAGAATCACCGTCTTCTCATCCAACGCTTGAGGATTGAACAAGGTTTGGTGAGGGCGAGACAGATAGCGGTGCTTATACTGCTCCTTCACGCTTCGTCCATAGAATTGCCTCACGGTCCCTGACGCATCACGAATGGGAACGGTGATTCGTCCAAAGAACGCATCCTGTCCTTTCTGGGTCACCAGTCCCAATTGGGTCAATCGCTTGGCGTTCTTGGGCAAAGCCTTCGCCAAAAATCCTATGCCATACCCCAAGTCAAAATCCTCGATAGCACTTGGCATGATTTTTCGGGAAGCCAGGTAGTCTTGCACAATCTCGCTATTGCTCAACTGGCGCTGGTAATATGCAGCGGCCTGTTCCAAGGCCAACGTATCCGCCAAAGTTAATGGTTGCGGAAGGTCGGGCTCGACTGGCTTAGGAGGCATACTTTCGATGGGATGACCACAAGCGAAAGCTCGGACCCGCTCCACCGCCTCATTGAAACTCAATCCAAAATGCTCCTGAGTCAGGGCAAACACATCACCCTTTGCCTGGCAGCCAAAACAATAATAACCCGAATGCGTCGAATCGACGTAGAACGATGGTGTGCCATCATCATGAAGCGGACAGTGTCCCCGATACCGGGCTCCAACCCGCTTCAACTCGGCAATTCCGCTGTGCTGCACATACGCAGCCAAATCAACGCGTCCTTTGAGCGCGTCCAGCTGTTCCCGAGAATAATAATTCGCCATTTACCCATACCAGCGGCACTTGCCAGCAGACTATTTCACCCGCGAATACAATTCAGCCCGTTCGCAAAGCAAAAAATGCTGTTCTCCGGTCAATGTCGCTCGATAGCCATCGTGCGATGCGATTCGCCTCAAGTCTTCTGCTTCGTATTGCAGCCCAAATGACTGCATGGCAGCCGCAATGGTTGCCGTAGCCATTCTGTGACTGGTCGATAAGGCTCGGATAACCGCGTTGCGCTTAAATCCAAACATGGTACCGGCTCCGAGAACCACCACTTGATCCTCCAGCCCTTTACGGTATGCGGCTTCCAGTCCCTCACGCAGGTCCCAGACCGAGCAGGTCGGAAAGTCGAGGGCATCCATTTTTCTGGATTCGAGCGTTTCGATCCCAAAACAGTTTTGGGCAATGTCTTCAAATATGTCGTCCATGTAAAAGCAGGACCACTTCCAAGTAAAAACACTTGCGCCAAATCACTGGGAGCCGCTGACCGAACAAAAGCATCACCAAGAACAATCATCTAAGCCTGAAATTAATCGAGCATGCATATGGTACTACCGCAATAACGCCATTCGATAACAGCAAATCATTACCAAAAAGGCCCGGATTTCTCCGGGCCAGAAAACGATGGAACATAACACTATGGCAATCAAGATCGACGATGACGAATCCAAGCCAATCCGAAAGCAACTAGCCCACTAAAGATAGCCCAAGTTTGGGGCTCGGGCACTTGCGACACTCGAAAACCGACCTCCCTTAAGTCTAGGCTGGCATTACCGTTATTTTGAAAGTCGCGTGTCAAATTACTGTTTCCCATATCACCATTCGAGCTTCCTCGAAAAGAGCGATTTGTAGTTGAAACAATACCTTCGTTATATTCCCACGCATTGCCTGCCATGTCGTAAAGTCCGTAAGGGCTAAGAGTGTTTTCATAAGCCCCCACGGCGGTAAATGTGCTACCAGGCGTTCCATAATTGGCTGAATTTGTTCCCCCTGGTGGATTTTCGGCAATTGGCTGTATATCACTGGCTGTTGGATAGAGGTAGTATGACGATGTCGCGGAATTGTAATAAGCCGCCTTAAACCACTCATCCTCAGAAGGAATGAAGTATAGACCCGCAGCGCTTCCAGTATTGGGGTTAATGGTGTTTCGCGTCACTGATAAGTTGCTCGGATTTGTTACGCCACCGAGCGTGTAAGCGCCATCCTCCGTTGTGGCGGCAGACTGAGAGCCAGTCGGTTGTCCATTTGACAACCAATTCGCAAAACGAGTCGCATCCCAGAAGCTCACGAAACTAATGGGACGATTTTCGTGTCCGGCAGTCGGCATGTAGACAAAACTACCACTACTGCCAGTACGTTGAATGCCGTTTAACGATCCGTCGGTTTGCATTCCATTACTATAAAGGCTGTGCGTATCAGTTTTGGCCACAGCATTCAAAAACTCAGCATATTGTGTTGTCGTTACTTCATGTTTTGAGATCGAATATTGATAGGGAACCGAACCAAAATCACCTTGAGGAGCCGCATAGGCCGGATTGCCAATATCGCCAACAATGGCCATATCGAAGTTCACTGCCGCAAAGCCGGCAATGGCGTTAATGTGAATACAGGTTATGAGTATAGTAGTTTTCATGGAATCTCCATAAAATATCTAATACAATCATAAATCTACCATAAAAATCTGATAATCATGTATCATGCTATATTCAGCAGTTACACACGAACCAACCGTAGGCAATCTGAGCGAAGTGAATAGGCTACCTAAAAAATATCAAAGCGCCCCTAATTTGGCCAACGATCCTAGGATACTGAATTGCGGTTTCAGTTCGCCACCCCGACTCCACACTGCAGCTCCGGCACCCGCCTGCGCCAAGGACTTATATTCAGTGAGCCAGACAAAGGGTAGCGGAGCCATCTTCTGGCAAACACGAGCAACACCGCGAAGTCGCTTCCATTCCTGACATACCAGCAGCACCCGGAACCCGCGACACGACTCTCCGAACTGTTTATAGCTGCCCGCCAGAAACGAATCACGGTAGGCCACCAGTTTCTCCTCAAGCACCGCTAGCGACTCAGTCCCCATATCTATCTCCAGGAAAAACAGGAGTGATTTGCCTTCATGCGTCAGGATGACAATTCCATCCGGCCACAGTGTATCCAAGGAACCGCGCCGGAATTGCACTGCAAGCCCCGGATACCGCTCCGATAACTGCATCAGCCAGATACGCACCCAATTGAGATGATACTGGTGGGAATAGCAGCGGGATTCCAGTTCCTTGCCTGACAGGCCCAACTCCCCAAGGCCCTTGAGGGTTACTGCCAGCATATTCTCTGGCCGACCCTTGCCATCTGGAGTTTGCCAGGCACCACTTCGAATCAGCCCAATGGCAGTCAATGTGCGAGCATAGCGCCGAGTCATCTGCTCACTGGCAAGTCCCGCCGCCACACTCTGGCGAACCGTTAAGCACCGATACTCAGCCAACGACTGTAAAAAGAGCGATTTTCCAGAAAGTTGCATCGCAAGCATAGCGGCGCAACCGGTGTGGCGGTTTCAGGCACTCTTACCACGAAAGGTTTCCTTACTACTTGAAAATGTAAGGAAAACTATATAAAGTAAGAATAATTCTAAAGATTATGACAATCTCAACCATGACCAGTAAGGGGCAGACAACCATCCCCAAGGAAATACGGGAGTATCTCGACTTGCACCCGCAACAGCAAATCGCTTTTGAAGCCAAGGACGGCTACGTAATAATGCGATCAGTGAATAGCTCCCTGGATCGTTTTGCAGGGATTTTGCCAAGCAAGCGTCCAGCCGCCAATAAGGCGCAGGAGCGAAAAGCTGTCGCAAAAGCACTCGCGCTTAAGGGTAAGAAGCGATGAGCAAACCGGTATTCCTCTGCGATGCCAATATCGTGATTCGCCTATTGCAATGGGATCACGAGAAACTCTCGCCGATTGCCAAGGAAGTATTTGCCAAAGCTGAGGCAGGCGACTACCTGCTGTATTTCACCAGCGGCTGCATTGCGGAAATCGTATGGGTGCTGACCAGCTACTATGAGCAGGATCGCAAACACGTCGCCAGAATCTTAAGTGAATTTCTGCAGCGACCTGGCATTCGCCTCGAACACGCCAAAGCAACGCTTGCGGCGTTGGATGACCTCCAGACCAAATCAGTTGATTACCTCGACGCCTTCCAAGCGAGGTTTGCGATCGAAAAAGGATACGCAGTCATGTCCTTTGACCGGGATTTCAAAAAATGGCCTGAACTGGGTTGGCAACTGCCCGAAAACTAGCCACGGAATCGAAGGCTATCTGCCTACAATTTTTGGCACTAAGCGATGATGGCGCTGTCAGCCTTGCAATGTGACCAGCACTCGTATTCCTTTTTTGTACCCAAGTCATTTTCGGTTCTTACGCCTTTGGTAAAGACCTGTTGCAAATGACGTTCGTCAACCTGAACCCGGTTCCAGGTAGCCAGACAGTTCAGCGAGCGGCGCTTGTCTCGTATATTGCCGATGATGGGCGCGAGTATCCTAAGGGCGTATTTACGACCTTTGCCGACCTTGAAAAGTATCTCACCGCAATGGGTCGAGGTAGCAACCAAATCTATTGCTATGCCGGGTGCATAGATCCAACCCAAGTCTCAATTGGCGATCAGACCGTGTCCATCCACGCATTTAGAGCAATGTTCGAAAAGGCAGGCGTACCACTGTCAATTGGCGTTGGCTTTAAAACCAGTTCTACGCATCATCCTCCATCACAACAGATCGGTTTCGCCCCCTTACTCATCCAAGGGAAGAAACCGTAACAACTGTCACGGCATCAACCGATACGCAGACGACGAGGCGTCCACGATAGTGGCAACAATCCAAATGGTTAGCTGAAACGTACTTGAGTGAAGCGCCTTTTGCAGCTTTGAGCCCCTTCTCGCTCAACTAGAGAAAAATCCAAACCGGCAGGATAACAAAGCAAATACTAATTGAATAAACTGATTCTTATACCTATCTATAGCTTCTTTATTATATTGAACTTACTCGATGTTTTCATACGTGTTCACTGTGCAAAAATTCCTAATAGCTTTTAGCATTGCCCAAATCCTATGCCCTATCGCAGATGCGGTGATCATCAAGGGAACTACCAGTTATCGAGATGATGCGTTTGCCGATGCGGCGTCAAGCACGGGAAGTCCACTGATATATGGTGGCGCATTAAGCATATCGGATGCCCTCTCAGGGAGCGATCTTACCACAGGTGTTGAGTTCGTGGGTGCTGAAACGGTTCAAATCGATTTCATCGATAACACCATCAAAAATATAGCAGGAAACGACTTGGTCATCTTTGAGTATGGAGCCAATCCAGAAACCATCTCCCTCACGGTCGGTTCGATGGAATCAATGTCAATTGTCTATGCCTCCGTGTTTTCCTTCCAAGAAGGTGGCACCAATATTAATGAAATTCGTGTTGATCTTAATGATTTTGGCATCGCAATGGGAAACAGTGTCTCCTCGATTTTCATCAAGGTTGGCGATTCAGCCCATAAGCCTGAAATCTCTGGAGCCGCAAGCTTGGAACCGATACCTGAACCGGGCCAGTATGCGTTAATATTTGGACTGGCAATCCTTGGATATTTGCTGCTCAGGCGCAAAGCATAGTGGCGACGATTCAGCTGTCGCCTATAAATTTAATGACGGCGACTGTCATAATAATGTAAACGAATCCTTCCCATCACAACAGATTGGTTTCGCCCCCTTACCCATCCAAGGGAAGAAACCGTAAAAACTGTCACGACATCAACCGACACACAGACGACGGGGCGTCCACGATCCGTGGCAAAGCTCCAAATGGTTAGCTGAAACTCAACAAGTGAAGCGCCTTTTGCAGCTTTGAGCGCTTTCGCGCTCGACTACTCCAACGCTTCCCGCCTTGGTTCGCCCCAAAAAGGACCATGAAAACAATCCACATCAACAACAAGGCCAAGGAAGCACTCGATCGGCACGCGCATGGAGGACAGCTGTCCATCGGCAGTTACCAGGCAGTCACCGAGGATGTCTGGGAAATCACACTCACCGATGACCTCTACGAGAGACTCACGCACATAGGACAACGCCTGCGGCAAAATGGACTCTCCTCAACCTTTAGCGATATTATCCTCACGGTAGCGCAGCACTACGAACAACACACAGCCAAAGAAATGCACTAAGCACCAACATTTATTAACACGCTGCAATTCCTTGAGCATACATGATTTACTTGGATATCGTCATCAAGGAATTACAGACCCTGATCGCATACATGGATAGGCTACCCCTTACGCTCGGCGAAGCGGAAACCTACAATGCGATGCAAAAGCTTAAGGGATCGACCGAAGCAGAAGTTCAAGCCTGCATTGAACTATCCAGACAACGGACCCTTGATGCCATCAAACGACTAACCAACCGAAAAATTACGTTCCACGACCAAACCGGTGAACTAACCTATCAGATTGTGAATTGGGAGAGCGTGTTTGCAGCCCTCAGCCACCGGGAAGATGAGCTCACCAAAGACATGGCTCACACCAAGGAATTCTCGATTGAATTTCAAGCACTGCGTATACTCTACGGTCTGCTGCTCATCTTCCATCAGCATATCGCAAAGGAATTGGTTCCAGCGAATGATCGGTAGATCGCCTGCGTTGCGTTTCACTTCTTAGACAATCGCATCGCAGCATCCAGATGTATATCAAGCTTCTTGCCTTTGGCCGTAATCTCATACAATCGCCGGGTTTCTTTCGCAGAGATTTTCACAATAGCCTTTGCAATAATCAAATCCGACAGCACCCGTTGCAGGGTGGTGTGGGATACCTGCGTTAGTTTAAACAACCTAGAATACGTTGCAGCCTCAGTGCTCAATCGCTGCAGGACCGAGTGCGTGCAGTGGATTTCCTTAAATTCATACCAGCTCATGACCTACGAAATGAGAAGGTTTATATATAACTGCTACATCGATATACCGATGCAACATGACAGCAAAATATTCAGTCAAGGATCTGGAACACATTCCAGCAGATGCACGGCTTATCGCAAGCAATCTGCTGATTGCCAATGAACTGCACGACATCGCCCAAAGCCTTCGAGAGTTACTCAATCAGCAGTGACGGCCATCGGGAAGTCCCCTGCCCCTTTCCTAATCGTACATTGAAGACGGGCGACCTACCCCTAAGCCGCCCGTCATTGTTTTCTACTTTATCTCGTTGCTTGTTACCCCATCTCCCGTAGGAGAAGATAATGCGAAACAAGGTGGATACTAATACCCCACTGTCAACTTAGAATCAAAATGCAAAGACCTTTCGCCCCATGCAGTAGACCGCCTAATATGGCAGAGCCTAAATACTTATTTTCGGGGCTCGACTAGCACGGAGCTTGCCTGCTTGGTCAACGAAAATGGATGAGATCGACCAGCAGATTGACACGCTAGCCGCCGAAATCGCCACGTTTGGCTCCCTGCTCAACGCCTTTGGTCAGTGCGATAGCAACATCATCACCATCGATCCTGACACCTTGAGCGAACTGGGCGCCATGATTGAGCGACGGGCACTCCAGATCAGAGAACAGCTCAGTAACCGATAAGGGCGCCACAGGAGTATCGACATCAGCGGGCCAGTATCTTCCACTGGAAGGATGCCAACGCCGCCCACACTGCATTTCGATCAGGGAACGCTCTGTGCTCCCCTCGAGCTGGAGAGCGACTTGTGCACAGCGGCCAACTGGAACGAGGATCCCCGCAGCGGTTGTCTGCGATGCCATCCATTACCACACGCTCCAAAGTACACGGATCCCGTTCATCGACACAATCCCGGCATGGCTCCCAACGTCTCTGTCCACTCTACACCTCAAACCATTGCGAGACTACCAGCAAGAGGCCAAGAGCGCATGGCTCCAAAACAAGCGTGGCATGGTGGTCATGCCCACTGGCACCGGCAAAACCGAAGTGGCGCTTTCCATCATCGCAGAACTACAGTGTTCGGTTCTTATTGTCTGTCCGCTCAAAGCGCTCATGTATCAATGGAAAGAACGGCTCCAGCAAGCTTTCGACTGCAAAATTGGCGTCATTGGCGATACCCATTTCCACCTCCAGCCACTCACGGTCACCACCTATAAAAGCGCGTGCATTCATATGCCCAAACTGGGCAACCAGTTCCAGTGTCTGATCTTTGATGAATGCCACCACCTGCCAGGACCCGTGCTGGGCGATTCGGCGCGAATGTCGGCGGCCCCGTATCGATTGGGACTGACGGCAACCCCAGCGGAAAGCACCGACTGTGAATCCTTAATCGGCCCAATCATCTATATGCTGCCACTCGATCAGGTTCCAACGGATTCATTGGCGAAACATCGCGTCAAACGCATCCCCGTTGAACTCACGAAATTGAACGAATCGAATACACACGGCTCGGACAAATCATCCAGCAGTTCGTCGCCGATAAACGAAAAACGATCCAAACTTTGCTTGGAAGGATGCGTATGCCGAGAGCGCCACGGAGCTTGCCGCCCGCAAAGCGCTGAAAGCCAAGCGAGCCCGCACCGCCATTGAGGACCGGGCGGCGAACAAAATCGTGATACTCGAAGAACTCTTATGCCTGCACGCCGATGCGCAAACCCTCATCTACACCGGCTCCAACCAGATGGCCTATGAACTCTCCTCCCGGTTTCTGATTCCCTGCCTGCTCGATCACTGCCACAGCGACGAACGCGCCTTCATTCTTGAAGGCTACCGTGAAGGGAAATTCAAGGCGATCATCGCCAATCAGGTGCTCGATGAGGGCATTGATGTGCCAACCGCCAAGATCGCCATCGTGCTCGGCGGAAAATCCACCACCCGGCAGGCCATCCAGCGGCTGGGACGAATCCTGCGACCCAGCGGCAACGCTCAGGCCATTCTCTACGAAATCGTCTGCGATAATACCGGAGAAGTGCAACGCTCCCGCAAACGCCGAAGAACCGATGCTTACCAAAAAGGAAGTTTATTACCACTTTGATGGCCCGCAGGTTCGACCGGACTGGATCACGCGCAAAGAATAAGCAGTATCTACCGCTGGCAGAGCGTATGCTGAATGTCTACCGCACCGGAATCGGGCTCTCGCGTAAAGAACTGCACCGACGAATCGATGCCCTTTTCGATGACGTTGACAATTGTCCTCCCAAACGCGTCGCGGCCTTTCAAAAACTGCTGGATGAGGGCGCGACTTATGAACGGGGAAATAAGTGGACGAAGCTGCGCCAGAAAGTCTATGCGCTAGCCGCCAAGAGTCACCCGCTCATCTACGAGTCCACCGAAAGCATCTTTGGGAAACCACAGCAAGAAGTAAAAACGGCCATTGCCGAAACACTCAAGCTCCCCTGGGAGGACATCGAAGATAACCTCTTCTCCGACGTCCTGCATTTTCAGCGCCTCAGCAGTTTCGAAGGGTACGCATCGCCAGAAGACCTCTTAGCCCGTTACAACGTCGCCCAAACCCAAGGCGTGCTCTTTGATGCGATTGAACTGGAGCTCTATGTTACGCGCGATCTCAAGCAGGTCATCCGTCAGGCAAAGCTGGCCCGGCTCATGCACACTATCGATAAAACCGATAGCGGCTACCGGATACTCCTCGATGGCCCCGCATCGGTGCTGCGCGAAACCCGCCGCTACGGCTCGGCAATGGCGCGATTTCTGCCCGCGCTCCTGGCCTGTCAGGACTGGCGGCTAAACGCTGCGATCAAGCTCAAGAACACAGCCTTCAACCCACGTTTTACCCTGACCTCCGACTGTCGATTGCGCAGCACCATCACACCGGATGAGGAATTTGATTCGAGCATCGAAGCCAGCTTCGCGGAAAAGTGGGGTGACCAGTCCCGGGATGGCTGGCAACTTATGCGCGAGGAACGTATTCTCCATCAAGATCAAAAAGTCTTCGTCCCCGACTTCGTGTGCGTCCATAAATCCGGCAAAGAAGTCTTCTTTGAAATCGCCGGGTTCTGGACCGAATCCTACTGGAACCGAAAACTCGAAACCTTGCGAACCTTCAAAAACATTCCCATCATTCTCGCGGTTCCCAAATCAATGGCGGGAAAATTGCCGCCCAGCGATCTTCCGGTAATCTGCTATGGTAAGTCGATTCAGTTGAAGGCCGTCTTGGAAGCACTGCAATCGACCAGACCTTAGATAACGGCCACTGGCCACCTACAGCCGAAAACCATATATACCTGAGGCACTGATATGGTGCTATGGCCAACACAGATCAACAGGAACATGTCATCGACAGCATGGTGCGGTATGCACTTACCATGAATGAAGCCCACGTATTCGAAACCTGTAGAGACACCGAAGGAATAAACGCGGAGACAATTGCCAAAGCAACACAGTTGCCTGTTGCCGAAACAAAACAGATATTGGATGCATTACTGACCAAAGAGGCGATTGCGCAGAAACCTGCTGGGACATACCGCGCCACACCATTGAAGATGCATGACCAGATCGCAGGTCTTCAGCAAATTCGAAAACTCGCTTCAAAGTTCTAAGCTAACGCCAGCACCTGACACCGAAATAATAACTTCAACCTGTTCCCACTGGTCACCTACAGCCGAAAACCATATATACCAGTTTGCCTAAATACCCACTCATGGTGAGGCAATCGGTGCGGTATTACTGCGAACTCTACAAAAAACATAAAGACCATGCGGTCGCTCTCGACATCGAGACCGAGTCCATCGACGGACCAATCTCCGTTCTTTCGCTTTGCAAGCAGCACCCCAATGGTTCCGCCGAGACCGTGCAGTTTGCCAAACATCCCGCGTTGCCCAGCAAGTCCATTGCAACCGAACTGCGAACCGCATCACTGATACTCACCTACAACGGACTCAAACATGACCTGCCCAAACTCAAGGCCGAGCAGCCCGGAGCACTCCCAGTAAACACTCCGGTCCTCGACCTCCTGTTACTCGCGCAAGCCATCGGCCTACACGGCAGCCTAAAAACACTGGAACGGGTGCTGGGCATTGCCAGGCCAAATGAAGCCGCCTCCGCAACCGGCAGAACGCATCATCTCTGGCGGCAATATCAATTGCACAATGACCAGGAAGCCCTCGAACAACTGCTCAGTTATGCGGCAGCGGATGTGCGCAATCTCTTCGCACTGGCCGATGCACTAGTCGAGTGGGCGGAAGCCAAGCTATTATTCCAGGAAACACGGGCCACAAAACCACAATTTGACGCGAGCACACTGAGCTTCGATCTCGGGTCATTCGAACAGGCTTTGCCATAGCGAAGCGAACAAAAATTCGGCTTCACGGCGCACCTTCGAAATCCACTCTACTGGAATCAATCGCCTCCGCAATCTCCCGTCGTTCTTCCTCAATCAAATGCTTCAACGTCGATTCCAGAACTGCAAGGGCGCTGAGCACATCCCGGTAACCAGAGAGACTCACCGCCGAACGGGCGCAGCCATGTTCGACTGTCAACCTTGCCAATACCGATCCGCCATTCTTGTCCAGACTTAGCTGCACATTACCGTTTTCCAATACCCGTCGCTCCATGTTCCATCCACCCATCCTGGACCTGCCTGACCAATCCTGCGAAATTGGTACTATTCGACTTTCGTCACCCGAGTAACCCGCTGACAACTAGCAGGTTACCAGAGAAAGGCAGTAACATTACATTACGCTTTTGTTACCCTTATATTACTGGTTTCGTTACCCGGTGTTCATCGCAAATCGCAGTCCCTGGCAAGCCGATCCAATGGTTAGTGATGGTGGGGCATTCGCCCTTAAATACCTTAGCCGCCCGCCTGTCCAGTGGCGAGATTCAGGGTGAGTCGCGGTGGCAAACTGCCAGCTTGATTTAACGCAATGACTGAATAAATCTCTTCGTCATGCCTAAGAAAAAATCCACCAAAAAGAAAACTGTATCCAAGAAGGCCGCCCGCAAACAGGCTGCGACCAATCGTGCCGCTGGCAAAACTCAGATATCCATCAGTCTGTCTGCGGATCTGGTCGAGCGCATAGACAAACTCGCCGCCGCCGAGAATAGGAATCGAAGTAATTTCATCGCCACGGCATTGGATGAACTGACCTCCAAATAGCCAGGAGGAATCCAATACCAGAGTGTGCTTTCAGTGTTTGTTATTGAGCGAACCAACGGTCCCGTTTCGCTGCAGTCGCAAGTACCGGTCGAAGCAATGTCTGGCCAGTTCGTCGAACCGAATCACGTTGCTGGGAATCACGACATCAATCGCTTCGGGACCGATCTGGTAGGTGAGCCGCAACTGTTTGAGCAATCCATTCTGCTCGATCTTGAGTTGCGATAGATTCGACCATGCGTATTCCTGACGCATGAGACTCAGCTTCTTTTCGTCAATGGCGATCACATATCGCCACTGCCGCAGAAACTGATGACGCCAAATCCAGTAGGCCCACCCGAGCGGCAGAAACCCGATCAGGTTCCAGGGCCAGATCGGTGCAGCAATTATCGTCACGCCAACCGCGCACCAGAACATGCACGTCGCCACTGGTTCAATGAGCGGGCCTCGAGGCAAACGATAGTTCTCGGACAATGGCGCATCGGCCATTTTATTTCACCCGCTTTAGCAAAAGTCCACGAGGGTTCACCAATACTTCGGTAAGGTGGAGTTCTTCGCCTTCAGCATTTTCATAAACCGAACGCACCACCCGACCAAGCAGTTCGATGTGGAATCGATCCCACTCCTTGCCCATCAGCATCTCTCGGTGAGCTTCACTCGCCTCGAGCAGAATGCACGGCACGATGGTAGAACCAAATTTCATTCCCGGTTTTTTACTCGGGAAATGTGTTCTCACCAAAAAGCGGATCATTTGCTCGTTGCCTGCGGAAATGGGTTTGGCCACCAGTCTGCCGCTGATCGCGCAAACGTTCATTTTCTCACCTCGGTTTCTTTGTCCTCTTGCTGCTTGGGAGCATAGAGACTGTCTTTAAGGCGGAAGATCACATGTTCCACCTTGGTGTCGATGTCTCCGATCCGGGCAATGAAGTCATCAAGCTTGCGTGTGTTCGACAGGCGCCGGGGTGACGCTGGTAGTTTGGTCTGTTGCTTTTTCATAGTAAAAACAACGAACCACCAGACATTTTAAGCACTTGCCGCCAATCGCTGGGAAAACCGCACCGTATCTTTACTCGTTTCTCCCGGCAGTCAGGTCACGCCGGATCTCTAGCATTTCTTTTAGCAGCTCCTCCTGGTTGTTCCGCAGCGACTGCTCCCGCTCTCTCACGGATTGAAGTTCGGCCTTGAGCAAGGTAATTTCATCGGATCGAGCATCCGGCGAGGTTTCATTCAACTGCCGCTGCGCATGAAAGCGTTCCATCGCGTCTAGAGAAGACGTTGGCAAGCCGCATTTATGACACCATGACGCCGATTTGCTTAACACCATCTTGCACCCTGAACAAGTATGGTGCTCGATGGTTTCGACTGGGCTTGGCGATTCGCTTTCTCGTCCGTAGTGACTGTTGAATCGACGCACCACATCATCCACCGACAGTCTGCCATATGTTCCAACAAAATGCTTCACCGTATGCCCATGCCGCTCCGCCGCCAAATCAGTGGGGAGGTTCGCCATTTTGTCGAGACGGCAACTGGAATGCCGTAGAGGGTAAAACGCCAGAGGTTTGGTCAGTGATATTTTTCGCGCAATACGCCCGATTCGAGAAACCATGCCCTTGTATCCGTAACGCTGAACCCGCATCGGTTGACCGGGCAATTTTCGCATCGAGCCCAAAGCAACCCACAGGGGATCCTCGGGGCGTTTGCTCGGATGGGCATCCAGCCATTTCATGAGGGCGGGCACACACCGGTGAGCCACCACACTTCGGGCACCCGTTTTTCCATCACGCACGTCAATGATCGCCAGAGCGTTCTCGATCTTCACGCAGGAATAATTCAGTTCATGGAATTCCGAGGGACGAAACCCGCAGTCAAGCTGAGTCAAAATAATCGCCGCCATCTGAATATCACCACTGGCCTCCGCGAGTTGCACGCCTTCCTCCCAGGTCATCATGTCCTCGGCCCGAAGCTTTTTATTGCGCGAAGCATTACGACCCACTTTCACATCCCGTAAACTCGCGGGCTTTTCCCCATCATTGAGCCAGGTTAGAAAACGACGGATCACGTTGATGTAAGTCGCATAAGTCGCGGCGCTGTACCGCCCTCGAAGATTCGCAAAGAACAAATTGACCTCATCCCGGTCGGTTAAAGCCGTTTCGACTTTGGGGAAATGAGCCAGGAGCACTCGAATCTTATCAAAGAAAATACTACGGCGTCCGGCGCTGACATCGTAGCTGACCAAAAATCGACGTAGTGCGGTTTTATTGTGCTTGGAAATTTCCTCATCCTCAAACAGGCGGGCTTCGTATCTTCGGGCCCGGGCAGCGTAGTCAACAATTGGCATCGTTACCCATCACCTCATTGCGCCCAGCTTTAAATCTACTGCTGCATTGCTGGAGTGAATGGCTGCTACGACAGCCAACATCGCAACTGGACCAGACTGGAATTTCCCATTGGGAAACTCCACTGGCATTGTCGCCAACCATAGAAAACGGTTGGGGCGTCGAACGTTTAAGTAAACGCCCTGGCCGGAGGTAACGCCTGTCGGAGTGCGCATCTCCAGCCTTCCTTGCATACTTTTCTAATTCCATCATAATTGCCACAAGTCTCCGAAAAATAGCGCCTCTTTATAAAGCTATCGCGCATGCCTGGCCTGTCGCATTACGGGGGTAAACCCGTGGTGTTTTTCTACAGAAACTTGTCCTGCTTATCCGCTTGCGCTTTGGCCAGAACATCCCGGCCCAATGCAGTCAGATCAAAAATCTTGAGATTTCGCTTGGCGGTGTAATCGACTACTTCGACCAGCAGGTGTTGCTCCAGGTATTTGATCGCCGCCAGGACATGGTTCAATCCCAAAGGATGGGTTGGAACCAGGTTTTTCCGAATCTGCGAAGCCGTCAGCGGCTTGGGCTCGAAAGTATGGTCGCGGCCGATTTCCGCCAGCACCGACATCCTTGCTTTAGCTCGACGCAGTTTAGCTTGCAGTTCTATCTCTGGTAAAGAAAGCGCATGTTGGTCCCGTTCGCTGGCCAGCACATACAGCCTGCCAGTCTGATTTTCCGGGTTCAGGCAAACAGCGACTCCCTGATCCTGAAAACTACGCAAGATGTGCCGCAAGTCCTGATAGGTCATGCGGGGCGCCTGCTCACGGGCCAATTCGAGTATCTGCTTACCGGTGCGCGGAACCCGCAGGGCCTCATGCACAGCTTGGCGCTGCTTGCCCCGGATGATTTTCTTAGCAACTGAGAAAGTGGATGTCATACGGGTAGGGACTGCCCCCTGCCGGTCATGTTTGACGCTGTATTAGTGGGGAGACCCTGTAGAATTTGGCTGACTATCCCACCAACATGGGAGTCTCTTTTTAAAGGTGCGTCATTCCGGTTGAGCATGAAAGCGCGTTGCCACTTCACAAAGGTAACGCTGCTCACGCCTCACGATGACCACCGAATCCCCAAACCCAAACCACGATGACGCCAGACCCAGCGGTCCACTAAAAAGCCCGCTCGGTTATCTGGGCGGCAAGTCGAGACTGGCGAAACAGATCGTCGAACGGATCCCCCACCACCTCTGCTATGTGGAGCCCTACTGCGGAGGCGCCTGGGTGTTTTTCACCAAGAAACCCAGCCGAGTAGAAGTGCTCAATGACATGGACGGCGAACTGGTGACCTTCTGGCGGGTGATCCAGCACCACCTTCCTGAATTCCTGCGGTGCCTCGAATTTACCACCATCTCGCGGGAAGGCTTCCAGCAGGACAACGCGCAGGACCCGAGGCTGCTCTCTGATGTGCAACGGGCTGTGCGCTACTACCGTCTCCAGCGAATGGGTTATGGCGGCAAGACCACCGGACGAACCTTCGGAACCAGTTGTGTGCGGCCCAACTCCTTCCATCCGCTGGCTGCTGAGGATATTTTACGGCAGACCTATGAGCGAATGGCGCGGACCACCATTGAGCATCTGGACGCCTGCGAGTGCATCCGCCGGTACGATTCCGAAACCACGTTCTTCTATATCGATCCACCGTACTGGGACTGCGAAAAGATGTACGCGGTTCAATTCTCGAAAGACGATTTTCTGAAACTGCGGAATGCCTTGCGGGAAGTGAAAGGCAAATTCATCCTGTCGCTCAACGACACCCCGGAGGTGCGGGAAATCTTCCAGGACTTCACCATTGAGGAAGTGACCACCAAATATTCGCTGGGCAATTCCCGAAAAGTTGAGGGCACCCGAAACGCGGATCGCAAAGAACTTTTTATCCACAATCTGGATGAGGTGAAGGCTTGAGCGAAGAGCTCCGGCGCATGTGCCAGCGGCTCCGTCCGCTAATCGGAGATGGCGCTGATGCGCTCTGGACTCAATACTCACTGGCGGAAACACCAGTTCAGAAAATGGAAGCGGCTAACCTCATTCAACTTATGGGGCTGCGGCATTTGGGCAGCGGCGCCAGTGACGCCAAGATCTGGCTCACGCCTCCGAGCGCGTCCTTTGGCGATCTGTATCTGGGTGAAGCGCTGTATCCGGGAAGGCCCCCTTCCCCACTGCGGCTGAAACGCAAAGACCTGACCAGGCACATGGGCGTCTTCGCCACCACCGGTAGCGGTAAAACAAACATAGCCTACCATTTACTCATCCAGCTCAGCAAGCAGGGAGTTCCTTGGCTAGCGATTGACTGGAAGCGAAGTTACCGGAATTTGAAGCAGCATGTCGAGCTGCGGAATCTGAAAGTGTACACGGTTGGCCGCTATGCTTCCCCGCTGGCCTGGAATCCCCTGAGACCGCCACCGGGCGTGCATCCGCATACCTGGATTCAAATTCTCGCGGAGATTCTCGAGAAAACCCATGTCTCCGGCCAAGGCGTCGCCGATGTCCTCATCGAACACATGGCCCGAGAATTCGAGTTGCGAGAAAAAGATAATTTGGATGAAGCGGCACGCTCCTGGCCGAACCTGTTTGATGTCAGGGGCCGGGTTGAACGGGCGCGGTATAGTGGACGACAGGCGCTCTGGCGGGACAGCGCCCTGCGAATCCTGCGGACCTTTACCTTCGGCCCCGCCGCCGCCAGTTTCAACTCGAGGCAGCCTATTCATCTGGAAACCCTGCTGGAGCAACCGGTCGTGCTGGAACTCGATCAGGAATTGCCCCGAAATGTGCGAACCTTTTTCAGCGAAGCGATTCTGCGGTGGATTCATCTCTACCGGCTCGGTCAGGGAGAAACCTCAAAGCTGCGCCATGTGCTGATCCTCGAAGAGGCACACAACATCTTTCCCCGAGTCACGGAAGCTGGTTTGCAAGGTGGACTCGAAAACCTCTACCGGGAAATCCGGTCCTTCGGCCAGGGACTCATCTCCATCACCCAGCATCCATCGTTGCTGCCCATCTATGTGCTGGGTAACACGCACTCCCTCATCTTCCTCTCACTCACCCATGAAGCCGACATCATCGCCGCCCGGCAGGCGCTGTTTTTACCTCGAGGCAGCGATCAGTATCTGGACCGGCTCAAACGCGGTGAAGGCATCATCAAAATCAAGGAACGAACCGGGCCCTGCCATGTTCGGTTTCCCCACATCAAAGTGAAAGCAGGCGCGATTCGGGACGAGGATCTGACCGCATGAGAAAGCGTCAATGGGTCGGCTCGGAGATTACCGAGGACTTTGACCTCCGGCAACAACGTCTGCTTGATCTGGTGCTGGCCAAAGTGCGCCATTACTATGTGGAGCTTTACCAGATGCGTGAGCGTGATCGCTACCCCCTAAGCCTGTCCCGGCTCATGAAACTCTGCCATCGCAGCGGATCAGCAACCCTGATGGCGGTGCGGGTGCTATCCTTGTCCTACGATGTCGAAAGTGAATCTACGCCAGCCCTGTACTATGACCGCGCCCCCTCCAAAAAGAATCCCATGAAACGACCGTACCGTATCTTCCTCCGGCACCGGCAACGGCAACGTCCCGTTGCATCGGAGATTGCGAATAAACCATCAGATTGAAAACCAGCCCTGAAGACAACCCCTTCGATCCCACGAAATTATTCACCGACCGGACTGGTCGGCAAAAGGCCAAGCTGGATGTCCTCGTGGCATTCCTGCACGAACGGATGCGGCTGCATCACGAGGCCTCTCAATCTTTGGAATCGGATGCGAGTCGGGTGCGACGAATGCTACAGTCATTTGAGAGCAGACGTGACGACGGGCGTCTGGATGCCTCGCCACTGGAATCCTCGCTCATATCCCAAGGCTTCGCGCTGGAGCGGGAGAATCGCTCCCAGGATCAGGCCTGCTGGCATGATCTGCTCCGGCTCATTCAGCCGCTCATGGAAGCCTGGAATGCATTCGAGGAATCCCAGGCAAAACAGGAAATACTCAAAAGCGCCAGTCAGACTTACCGGCTCAATCCCGAGGAGGATTATTCCGCCAAAGGGCATTCAACTCACAACCGGTGAAATCATGAATTTAGAACAGCAGATAGAAATTTTGAACGAAGTGGCCGAGAACATCGGCGGTGAAGTCTATGAGGGCTACAGTGGACGGTTTATGTATGGGGCCAAGTGCTATGGCATCGTTTGCGAGGAAATCGTAACCTGCATTGAAGAAGCTGCCGAGCAGGGAATCAAGGGCGCCAAATATGATAACCTGGGACTGCAATACATTGTCTACTGGCCGCACCTCAGGCGCGATTGACGAATTAGCTTGATCCAGAGGCTCATTCAATGCAATATCATTACAAATTCACTACATTACGCAATGAAAACGCTGCAAGTCAGAGTGCCCGATGAATTACGCTCCAACGCCGATCAGGTATTGGAGGATATCGGTTTGGATATGCCGACTGCCATCCGCCTGTATCTCAATAAAATTGTGCAAACCCGCAGCATCCCCTTCTCTCTGGAGGCCCCGGACGTCATCCTGAAGGAAGTCGAAGTAGACCAGCCCACCCAGCGCAAAATGGACGCCGTGGCCAAAGTCTGGCGCAAGCGCAAACAATAATGGCGCTAATCGTTGGCTATTCGATTCGCCAGTTAGAATTTGGCGAAACCATTCCCGATCAGGATAAAAGCGTTCTACTGCGCGCAGCCCGTGTTGACCTGACTACACCAATTAAAGGCGAGGATTTGCCCAAGGGAACAAGGCTGCTCAAAGCCTATGCGACCTCGCCAGCCGGCGCCAAACGCATCGTCTTCATGCTGGTCGTCGAGGAAGGCGATCTCTTTCTTCTGTTTTACCGGAATAAGAACGATCCAGTTGGAGAAAATATCACCATCAAAAACAAGGCGTTCAAAACGCAATTGTCCAAGCATCTGGATGTGTTGCTTACAGACATTGAGAACGGCAGGTTTGAAACCCTGGAAATCTGATCATGAATTGACCTCCACAAACGCCCGGGCAAATCCGAGTGGCGTCCTGCTGCGCCAGTTTTTACATTCTCTCGAAGTAAATGAGTAGAACTTACCGGTCTCTGGATCACGCAACTTCGCCATCATACTGCCATGCAAAGGTGGAACCGGCTTTTTTTCTGGCATTCGAAAATGCCCCCAAAGGCAAGTCTTCTTGCTGTAAGCCTCCACGGAAGGATTTTCCAAATACCCAGCATATTCATGAGGATGGAACATGTGTGCTGGTTTCCCAATGAATCGAGTAAGTCGCCCAACCGGATTTTCGATCAGCCAGAAATGAGGCCGGTAAATCTGAACGAGTCGAAACACGGCATCCACACAGCTCAACGCTTCCAGTAATGCCGCATCGCCTTTCTGTTTCCACCAGCGAGCGCCACTGCCTGCTAAATGCGTGCAAGGCGGAAAGGCCAGAATGCCGACGACATCAGCGTATTGCTTGGGCAAAAGCCGGACATCGGTTCCATCCAGTTGCTGGTCAACCTGAACAACGTGATAGCCGAGATTCCGGTAAAGAGTAGAAAAGACTCCTGATGCTTCGTAGAGCACCAGGATGGTTCCTCGCTGGATTACGGGAACTTTGGCAAGGTCGTGTCTTTACGAAACGTTCTTTTATCCGGCAGTTCATTCAGCCGGTATGATTTGAGCAGCGCACACGGATAGTAACCCATCCGGTCCGGCCCCATGTCATACCGCTTGGCTCCCTCCTCGCTCGGATTCAGTTGTTTTCCGCGCCATACCTCGAAGGCATGAGCATCCAAATTGACGATGTAAGCCCATTCACAGTGCAGACTGTCGTAAATAAAATCACTCCCGTCCGCCATGAAGGTCAATTTGCCATTCAGATAGGGTCTCAACGTTCCCTGAACCGGCTTGAACAGGTCATAATAATCCCGGGGTTGACGGTCGTATTTGACCTCCGGTAAATGCCTGCGCATCTCCGCGATCACCATGCCATCGTTTGGGCCGAGCTGTCGCTGTTCGCTGATCGTTACCAAGCTTCGCGCCCGCTCACGCACTATGTCCCACGCATCTGGGTCCACTTCCCTCACCTCTTCCCAGATTCTTGAGCCCAAGTGCTCCGGGTTGGAATCGTAATGGTTGTAGGCGAGTTTGTCGGCTTCATTGAGCCGAAATCCAATTAATCCTCTGGTTGCCATTCTGGTATCACCAGAGAGAAGCAACGAATGCCGCTATAAAGGGTTGTCGCCAAATCAGTGGTGTACGCTGAGATGCGGCCCGAATATCCTCAAGCAACTTTGCGCTTGGCTCGACATACGGAATCACTGAGCTAGGAAATCGACTATGGTTCGAACCGCCAGCAAATGGGATCATCGCCTGCTTATCAAAATCGCCTTGTTTGGCGGGTTAGCTCAATTGGTCCTAATCCCAGTATTTATTCTGATCGGCAATGCCTTTGCCGAAGAGGAAGAGGTGCCCTCCTCCACTGTCGTTGAAGCTGAAGTTGAAACCGCTGAGCCTAAAGAAGAATTGCCTCCAATTCATAAGTCAGACGGGACCATCGATCCATGGCGGCTACTCCAAGCTAATCGGCAGAGAACTTATGGCGACCAGAAAGCTGACCTGCATTCCCTGATTGCGCGAGGCACGCTTGCTTATAGCAATGGCGATGTCGCGGAATTCTCATTGATGCGACGCGATGAAGATAAAATTCGAGAAATCGCCGAAACCCATCAGATCAGGCTGGAATACATCAGCGACGGAGAAACCGTGCGGCGAACGCGCTCTCGTATATCCAATGGCTCAACCAGCGATTTGGAACCGGCGGAGGAGAGCCTTTGGCGCCACTCACGCCTAGCCCCCGGCATGCCGCTGGGCCAATGGCCAGGCGAAGGCACAGATGTGTCCGTTAGTCAACAGGTCGATGGCGCCTATCGCTTAGTATGGAGCGACTCGGAACTCCAGTATGAGGTCTGGCTGAATTCCGATACGCAGCTGGTTGCGAAGAGCCGACTGGCTCAGGGCGAGCAAATAATCGAAGCAACCTTCGCGGATTACCGGGAAGTGGACTCCATGCGACTGCCCCACCAGATCGCATTCACCTACTCGGATGGACGTTTTCCCGAAAGCATTCAGGTAGACGAATATCAGATTAATCCGGGACTGCTGCCCTCCCTCTTTGCGCCATAGCTTGCCAGATAAGTCGCGCCCAAGTTAATCCGCTTTGATCGTTTTCTGTGGTCTGCCCCAATTAAATCCAAGCCACTTGAGGCGATTGATTTGCCGCTTGGTCAGCTTGTTTGCGCGCCGGAGGACGCGCTGCTTACGGCACCATTTGTTGAGCGACGGATTGGTTTGAGGGCTGACGCGGCAGTGGCCATGTTCCTGTTTAAACGCCTTGAGCGCGGCGAACTGCTCATCCCATCGGTCGGTCTGCACGCCCCATGAAAACTCAATCTGGTTGAGCAAAATGACCTGTTTGCGTGGCATCGCGCCAGATGCCTTGCGCTGACGTTGATGGAGCATCCACGCCTGCAGTTCGCGGTTCCGCGTGCTGAGCTGAGGAAGCCGGAGATGACCATGTTCCTCGTAAAAGGCTTTCAGCTCCGCGTAGGCCTGCTCCCAGAGGTGTTCCCACTTGTAAAAAACAAAGCCGATGGACTTCAGCTTTGCCAACTGCTCATCAGTCAAGGGGTTGAAACCGCCAGATCCACGCTGGCGTGAACGCTGCACATCCACCCACACCGAGACCTCCTGGTATTCCGGATCCACCGTAGCGGTGGCCAGTGGACCGTGTTTGGCGTAAATCGCCTTAAGCTTCTGGAAATTAGCCTCCCACTCATCATCGTAGGGCGTCCAAACAAAGCCTATTTTATCCAGGAGCAATACCCGGCGCGGCTCCATGCGCTCGCGCTTCGTCCGCTGCTTTTTGACCCAGCAGGCCAGTTGCTCATATCGCGGTTCATTGACAGGAATTTTGCAGTGACCATGCTGCTCCATGAACGCCCGAAGCTCCTCATAGTGCCCCATCCATTGCTCATAAAGTGGGTCCCAGGAAAATCCAAGGCGCTCCAGCATCAGCCGCTGATCCGTGGGTAATTGAGCGCGGCGCTGGCGCGGCGCCCGAACCCAGAAGTTAAGGGTTCTGTGGTCCGGCCCCACGATACAATGGCCCTGCTGCTGTTGAAAATCACACAGTTCCAAATACCTCTCCAACCAGGCCATCAAATTCCGATCGCGGTAGCTGTACTGAGCCTCGGATAAATCGCGCAGTTGCTTCACACTCAATTCCGAATAGCGGGCGTCGTTGTAGTGCATCCATTCGCCCAGTGGCTTGCCCTGAAAATTGCTGCGGCGCAGTTGCTTGCCCCCGGCATCTTCCTTGGCCTGGCAATACTCACGGTAAAGCCGTCGCCAGCGAGCAGCGGACATTTTGCATGGAAGATCCGGTTGTGGAGCCGATTTCATCGAGAGGGAGAAGCAAGCAGTCAGTATAGCAGTCAGTGCCGAGTTAAGCATCATAACGGCATCAAGCCCAAGCTCCAATCAAAGGCTATCGTCAATCAGTCAGCACGCTAATTCCGCTCAAGCGGACAATTTATCCTGGATTCGACAGAGCTCGATTAGTTCCTTCTTCACTTGATGAAGATGAGCCGTCGCGGCAATGTAGTGGGCAGCGTTGGGTTCGCTGGAGTGGTAGGCGTTCAGTTTTTCTTGGGCAAACCGGGCCAAACGCTCGTACAGATCGAACGGAACGTCGACATCCGGTTCAAATTGGATGACTGGCAATATAAGCCTTGGGGACGTAGCAGCAGGAATCGTCTTCATGGCAGCAGAATCAAGTGGTGAGTGGAAACAACGCCTCGAAAGTTAAGCGATATCTCCTCGCTACTCGATTCTCGAAAGCCCGCAAATCTCAGGGGCGATAGCCTATTGAGTGCTCACCCGAGTCTGCTCTGCCTCCACCGATGCGACTCCAATTGCCTTGAGACGCGCCAGTTCCAAATTGCTGTCCTCATAGGCAATCGATTCGAAAAAAGACTTCGGGGAACCGAGCGCGGCGGCAGCATTAAGGGCCGCCAAAGTCAACGCCTGTGACTCGTGGGCCTGCGCCATTGCCTCCGCATCTTCTCGGACTGAAACGATACCGTGCTTCGCCGCGACCTGTAGGGCCATCAGTTGCACCGCCTCACTGGAGCGCAAATCACGCAGACCGCGCAGTACCCGCTCCTGCATGACCTCTCGATTCACCAGACTGGACTGACGCTCCAGCAGGTAGGCGTCGCCCTCAATCACAGTGGCGGCCAGCGAACTGGACCGGTCGGTGAACAGTTCTGCGCGGACTCGATCAAACACCTGTTTGATTGCGGAATTGGTCTCATTAGATTGACCGAACAATTGATACAGCAAAATTAATGATTGATTGCGTAGTGGCAGCGCTTTGTCCTGATCTAAGGCGATGGATGAGCATCGGTTAATAAGCGATTCTGGTTCCACCTTCGAGCGGAGGAGTATTCCCCCTGCCTGACTCCTTAATTCAAGTGTCTCCAACACGGGATCGTTGGAATTATCGCTAAAAATCACTTCGATGATTCGAGCGATTTGCGTCTCGGAGAGCTCACTGGCGGGTATTTTACGCAAGGCCAGCAAACGTTCACCAGATGGTATTTCCGTGTCAATCGATTCCGCAACCAGCTGATTCACATCCACTTCTAACTCACCGGAAGGAGGCTGGCTTACCGGAACCGCCTTTGGCGATGGCGGCTGCTTCATCTGATAGAGCTCATAAAACAAGTAGCCCACGATCAGGACATTGACGATCGCGAACAAGCGGACGGCGTTGAATTTCATGTCAGTTGGCGGTGAAGATTTTCTAGGGACTACTGCTTATAGCAGTGATAAGCAGGCTCTAACGCATGAGCTGACAAAATAAATTATAGTGCGCAAAGCATTGATTAACAAAATTTTGATTTAATGGTGCAAAATAACCATTGACGGCATAGCTCATTCAACCAGCTTGGTGGCTAATTTTGCAGTCCCCCATTATTTGGCAGCAAATGATACACTTTACTAAAAACATCAATCGCAATCGCCATGAAAATTCGCCTGTTCTCTTTTCTCCTTCTTATGCTGCCAAGCTTGGCCTTCGCCGGTGAGACTTCAGGGGGCACGCTAATTGAGATGTCCAGCATAGGGACTATACTCCTTACCACCACAGGGCTAATGGTCCTTGCCGACAAGCGTAAGAATAAATCAGGCCGCAAGTAAGCGATAATTTCGCAAAGAAAGTTCCCCTTATGCGGCGAGTCAATACCATTCGACTGGCAGGGTGCATTTCGCTCTGCCTGACCATTAATACGGCCTTTGGGCAGACGGTACTGCCTTTTGAGACGGATTTTGAGCCCGCAGAAGGATACCAGGTTGGGACATTTACGACGGATTCCAACTGGCAGGTGGAGGCGGGCTCCCCGGAAATCACCGATCTTGACTCAGCTTCGGGTCAGCAGGCCCTGTTTTTTACCCTGATTGATGCGCCCCACGTCATTGAGGCCAGCTTTACCGGGCAGCAAGGCCCGATTGTTTTCGTTGATTTCTATTTGAAGCCCGAAGCGGGCGAAGTGGATGATCTGCCTAACGGTCCCTTTCCTGGTCTTTCCGCCCAAACTGGCTTTGTGCGCGTGAGCGAAGAAGGCGAAGTCATTGCGATGCATGGCGATGGCGCTGGCAGTGGCGAATGGATTTATTCTGGGGAGCGCTATGTTCTTTCTTCTGGCGCTAGCGCTGACTGGCATCGTTTCACCTACCGCTTAAACTACTCAACGAAAACGTGGGATCTTTACCTCGATGACCAATTGGTTTTGGTCGATTTGGGATTCTTGGACGCCAGCCTGTTATCATTCAGCAGTTTTCGCATTTCATCGGATGGGCAGGCTAGTCTTGGCTTTGATTTCTTTTATGCTGGCGAGGTCAATCCCATCTTCGCTGACCTCGATTTGGACGGGATTCCTGACGCCTATGAAACGGCTCAGGGTATGAATGTGAATTTAAACGACCGCTATGGCGATTTGGATTTTGACCGTCTCACGAACTTGACGGAATACCTCTTCGGCACTGACGCTGGCGATCCCGATAGCGATGGCGACGGCATGAGTGACTGGCGAGAGCTGGCGACGAATGCGGACCCCTTGACCTTGGATAATTACGTATTTACTGCGATTCCATTCTGGGAGGGATTTGAATCGAATTCATCAGGCCCTTTGAGTGGGGGCAATTGGCTGGCGTCGTCTACGTTAGCGACTGTCGCTTCGGATAATCCCCATGAAGGCGCTCAACTTCTATCGGTTGAGGCAGAGGAGGAGGAAATTGAAGTCTCCAATTTGTTTTCCGGCGATGCCTTCCGTCCGGTTTGGGTCGATTTTCAGTTGATGGCGCGGCCATTGCGTGATGCGCCCACGCTGGATGAGGGTTCTTCGGTTGGTTTCTACTTTTCTGAAGACGGTCGTTTGATGGTTTTTGACGGAAATAGCCAGGGGGGCGGTGCATGGCGCGCATTGGACGCGCCAGTCCTGGAGGCAGACGCTTGGCGCCGCCTTACGGTATATTTGGACTACTCTCTCCAGAAATGGGCGATTTGGGTAGATGGCGTCCGCGAGGAAGAGAATCTGGGCTATGCTTATTCTGTTCCGTTTTTTACGGAATTCAGCATGAAAACAGGGGCCAGTGGCAGCAGCGCCCTGGATGCCTTTAGCGTGAGCTACTCTGAGCCGGCTGAATTGGACAATGACGGGGATGGTCTTATCAATGCGCTGGAAGACTTGAACGCCAATGGCGTTGTCGATGCTGGTGAAACGAGTAAGGAGCTATATGACACGGATTCCGATGGCTTTGGAGACGGGCTGGAAATGCTGTATGGCAAGGACCCCTTGATGGCAGACCCTGATATTGCGCCGTTGGCGGATGATGGCAATGGCGGGCACTTTTGGGCGACGAGCTTTGCGGTAAGCGAGGGTTATGCCAGCGCCGGACTAAACGGGCAAAATTATTGGGATGCCGCCAACGTGAATGTGACGCCCGAAGAAGAAGCTGAGTTGACCAGCGATGAATTCTCCATTGCGGAAATGAAACGTTTTGTTGGAGCGGGTGAGTTGAACCAGGTGTGGCTGAGCTTTCGCGCCAAGTTGAGCGCTGGCGTGCTGCCCGACCCAGCCTCGCTTACCGGCCCTACTGCCGGCGTGTTTGGCTTTACTACTGAAAATGATTTGCAGGTGTTTGACCCAGATGCTGGAGAATGGTTGAAAGTGGCGACGGGTGTCACGGCTACAGAGTGGAATCACTATGCGGCGTTCCTGGATTATGAAGCCAAGGAGTGGCTTTTGGCGATTAACGGGGTGATTGTAGTCAGGAACATTCCTTTTGTTGATGACTCGCTGCAGACCTTCTCAAGGTTCAGGGCGTTGCAGGCTGTGGCGGCAGAAGAAGAGACGCGCTCTGCATATTTTGACGAGTTTCTTGTCTCCAGCTATGAGCCCGCAGGCATGGATTTCGATGGAGACGGCTTAAATAATGAATTGGAGCGTTTGCTAGGCAGTAATCTGAATTCGTCAGATTCAGATGAGGATGGCATGCCGGATTACTGGGAGCATGGTTACGGACTGGATTTGTTGGCCAATGACGGATCGGACGACCTGGATGGCGATGGTTTATCAAATCTCGATGAATTCCTGTTCGGTTTGGACCCATCAAGCGTTGAGCAGGACGCTTTGCCTGGGGTTGTAAACTGGCATACATGGACGCATTTGAGTGGAAAGACCGTCGACGCATTGACAGGGCATTCCAAATTTCCTTTGGAACCTGATCGGCAGAGCCTGTTGAGCGAGCTTACCACTGAAAACAACGACCCAGGTGAGTCCAACTATGGCGCAAGAATCAGGGGAGTGTTGATTGCACCTGTCTCTGGAGAGTACACGTTCTGGTTGGCTTCGGATAACAATTCAGAACTATGGCTCAGCACGGATGAGACCACCTTTGGCAAGCAGCAAATCGCAATGCTCGATACTACGGTTAGCTTTCAGGATTGGGATCGATTTCAGTCGCAACGCTCAGCGCCAATACAATTAACAGCCGGAGAAGCCTACTATTTTGAAGTGCTTCATAAAGAAAGCACTGGACGCGACCACGTTTCCGTTGCCTGGTCATATCCCGGACAGGCACGGATTGTTGTGCCAGGAGAGCATCTCATGACCGCTTCTGAGACGCCCAATGACGCTGATCAGGATGGCTTGCCGGATGACTGGGAAACCCTCGTTGGACTCGACCCGCTTGCAGGCTATGGCGTGGACGGATTCTCCGGTGATAAAGATAGCGATGGAGTGCTCAATTATGAAGAGCTGCAATATGGTTCACACCCCGGCTTTGCTGACACCGATGGCGATGGTTACGGGGATTGGACCGAAATCCACGAACTGGGAACCGATCCCGGGACGGCCGAGTCGGTTGCGTGGCAGCAGCTAGTGGAACTTAGCGGAAACACAGCGGCCATTGACAGTGGTTTCTGGCAATCAACCGGGCTATTTCTGCTTGGCGCTGGCCAAGGAGGAGGGCGTATTTCCTGGAATGTCGATCTGCTTGAGGACGGCATCTATCAGCTAAAGAATTCCTTCATCCGAATTCAGGATACTGCCGCCTCGGTTGATCAGCCAATCGTATTTCTGTGGTATCTGGATGGTGAGCTAATTGGGACGACTGAGACTGATGCGAGTGGATCGGGTTCAAAGCAAACCACCGCTTATCTGCGCACGCCATACGTTTTAGCAGGTGCGCACCAACTTTCTTTGAGGTGGATGAATGTGTACTCTGGCAATGCGATTATGCTGGAATCGCTTACGATTGAAGAACCGGTGGAACAGGCTCCGGAGAACCTCGAGAGCTGGCAACAGGCGGAAATTGCCAAAGTTGCGTCATTGGACAGTCTGACGGCGGTTTCCTACGTTTCTCCATACTGCCTGGAGGGTGACGCCCGGTTTTTATCACGCCTTTCACTCGGAGAGGGCATTGATCCCATTCGGACTGGCAAAGACCGGTGGTATGCGAATGTGCCACTGAGCGAGGATGAGCCAACGGAGATCGCTGCTTCGTTCCAGGATGGCGGTTACATTGAAAGCGCCCAGATCGATTGGGCGCCGACAAACCTGTTTGATGTGGAGAGTATCCGAATTCGTGAAGGCGATTCATTGAAGCTCTTTGCTTTACCCGAAGGACAACTGGGTGGTTCCTTTTCGGTGAGCATCAATGGGGTGGAAATCGCCTCTGGCGCCACGGATTCCGTTGTGCGCGCCTTCTTCGAATCAGGTGAATATCTCATTGATGCAGTTTATGTGGCGTCTGATTTGACGGAATATCCCGCGACGGCCATTGTTACCGTGGTGGGCATTGCCCCGCCAACTGACTCACCGACGATTTGGACGGAGCGTCTCCGCCCCTGGAAGTGGGAGGGGGCGCCTGAAGGCATAACCTTTGACGCTGACGGCATGCTGCTAAGTCTTGAATCTCATTCGGGTGGAATCGCTGCGTTTGTCCTTGGGCGGGAAGAAGCCTATGCCGATGTTTCAATCACGGCGCGTCTCGAAGAAGGCGGCCCTGTTTTGGCAACGGCGCCAACGAATGCATTTTGGTTGAGAGCTGCGGTGGAAGGCTATCTGCCTGCCGTGGAATTGGATGAGTCAACCTGGGAAGTGCATAACACTATCTTCATGTATGGACTGCCAGATTCAACAGATGTGCTTATTGATGTCTTTAAGGCTGGCGTGGTCCTGAGCGATGGCGAGAGGCAACGCTTTCTCACGAATAACGACTTTAGTGAACTGGGGGTTTATTCCTTTTCTTTCATCAAACCGACTGAGGTCGGGGGCGGGCCGTGCCACCGAATCAAAGCATATCAGGACAGTCTTTATCTTGGCCGACGCTAAAGGGAATTCAGCATATGTATTTTATAAAACGGACATCTTTTCTTGCCTGCCTTACCTTCAGCGTAGTGGCTCAATCTCTTTGGGCAATCCCTGCGGATAAGACTGGCGCGAGCGCATCTTCGGAATTTGAGCGGGCCTATAGCGACAGTGACTTTGAGCGTGAGGCCAGCGCTGCTTCGCCCGGGCGGGGCAATCAGCAGAATCAACTTAAAACATCTTTGCAGGGCGTTGAGTCGTCATTGAAGCTGGGCGCGGAGCCTCTGCCGGTCGAGGATTATCCCCAGAGCTTGAAGCTCTTGGTTGAGGATGACGGCGATTTCAGGCTTAAAGACAGCCTGCTGCGTGAAATGCGCTTTGAGGATATCAGCAGCGAAGATGTTGCTGCGCTCATGTCCTTTCTGCTGGTGAGGAAGGTCGATGAATATGGCGCTGAGAATCTTCAGCACCTTTCCCATAAGAATGATGCGTTGGTTTGTCTTCTGGATCAGTCGCCCATGCCCGAAGACCTGGGCAAGCTGATGCTGAAAATAGTGCATGATGAGTCTGAGGACATCGTTTGGCGTGAATATGTTTTACAATATTTCGCGGAGTATTACCGCTCGATGTGGCCAATCGGGGACAACGCCGGTAATCCTGATATGCCGTTGCGGCGGGCGATGCAGCGGACGTTGGCGCAGGCTTTGTTTATGGAAGATTCCCCTTTGTCGGGAACCGCTCTGATCGTTCTAAATAACTTGGCGGATGATTATCCGGAGTTTGGGCGCGGGGTTATGGCCAAGGCGTCCAGGAGACTGGCGGCTTCGCCTGAAGCATGCACGGCTTCATGCATTACTGCTCTGAGCCTGTTGCCTGACGCGCCCGAGAATGAAGATGTGTTGATGACTTCCGATATCGCGCAGAATTCTTCAGCGCAATACGCTGTCCGGGTGGCTGCTGCCGGTCGTCTGGCGAAGTGGTCTGAGCGTAACCATCCTCTGGCCAGTGAGCGGTTGCGGGCTTTGGCGATTACAGCTGGCAACTCGAAGTCGGATAATCGAATCCGAAATGCGGCACAGTCAAAATTGGATAAAATACAATTAGGTGAGTGAGGGTATAATTTCGATGCATAGCATGAATTCTTTTTTTACTACGCGGCTCAAGATGCCTTCAGTTCGCCGATTGGCTCATACTATTCGGTTTCTGGTGACCCTTTCCTTTTTCACATTCATGGGGCGCAATGCCCTCGCGGATGGCGGGGATAACGTCGGCCCGACAATTGTCGAAGGGCAGGATTACCCCGGTCTTGCCTTGGATCTTGATTCTCTGATCAATAACTTCCCTTTGTATGAGCTCTACACCCAATATGAAACTTATACATTAGTCCTTGGACCTGGCACAACTGCTGGAACCCAGATCTGGCATTGGGACCTTAGGTTGCCCTCGCCATTTGAACTGCCCGACTCAATTGGAAGAAGTGAAATGGCCCATTGTCCGAATGACGGAACGGTCATTCCCAGCGCAGAGTGGCCCGGCATTGATCCAATATTAGCGCAAAGTGTGGAGTATCGATTTCTCGCGATGCAAACGGTGGATTTTATCCCCCACGATGAGGTCTATCTGGAGGAATACGAGCATTACGTAACGCAATACACCTACAATCACACCACCTTGCGCATTCGGTCAGATGTCCTCTTCGATCTTTTGAATAACTACTGGCCGACAGAGCGTTCGAATGACCCGATCAATTTTACTTTTACTGTTCCGGTGCGGGAGTTTGATCACGGTGGAGGCGAAGTAATTGCATCCAACTTGGGCAAAATGATTGATTCCGATCGGGATGGGATTCCAGATTGGTGGGAGCGGGAAGTGGCAAATGGCTCACTCGATCAACTGCATAGCATGTTGGGCGACGAGGATGATGACGGCTTGGTGAACTATGACGAATACTTGCACTTCACCTCCCCCTTGGATCCTGATGTTGATGGCGATCTCCTGCTCGATGGCGCAGAGATTGCAGCTGGTTCTTGTCCTCGGGTGGGCGACACAGACGGCGGCGGCCTTAGCGATTATTACGAAGTTGCCTATGGTTTTGATCCGACCGTTGCGGGCGATGAAATTGGCGACCCAGATAGCGACGGTTTAGAGATTATATATGAAATCACCGTGGCCGGAACCGATCCCTTTAACCCGGACACGGACGGTGACGGCATGCCAGACCCATGGGAGCTACAGTATGGCTTTGATCCGCTGGATGCGTTAAACCTCGCTTCAGATGAAGTCCCAGAGGATGATGCGTTGGCGGACTATGATGGCGATGGGCTGGTAAATCTCGAGGAATATCATTACGGTTCTGATCCAATCAGCGTTAATTCGGACCTTGATTTCCTGGTTTCTGAATTAGCGCCGAAAACCATCGGGATTGAGCCAAATGTGATTACGGTTCCTCTGCCGGGGAAGGGGCAGGATGTTGTCGACAGCCATGGCTATCCCTATCTGGACCCCCGCACGGAGAGTAGCGAGTATCCATTGGGTTATCTTCCCTACCGCGCGCCTGGCGATTATTCGGATTATCCACTGGTATTCGGAGATGATGGATTGCCTATCCCCAATCCAGAAATCAACCCAGGGTTCTACTACTTTGATTCATCCACGACTGCTGGTTTCACGATATCAGATCGATACCCGGAAAAATACTTCAACAATGCCAATCTCTATTCGGACGCATTTGAAGAGGGAGACCTTGAATCAACCTATCCTGAAAGTGCGCGGGTGATTCTGGAGGAAGTTGCGTTGGTGATTTATGACACGCCAATGCTCGACGAGAATGATCAGCAGATCATGGTGACGCGATTCCGCTACGTGCCTTGGATTGGTGAAATGGTATGGGATGAATCCTCCTACTCCCTGGTGGATGATGAAACGGGACTGACAGATGCCTATGAGATCAGCAGAGGCCTTGATCCGACATTGATTAATGATTCATTATGGGAGAGTTTGCGGCGCAATTTCCTGTTGCACTCCACTGAGTTTTTATTGGGCAGTCAGTTAGCAGACGATGCAGAGCCTGACGGCATGCCCGATTTATTAGAGGGCGAATCCTACTACGACACGATCATTGGCAATACTGATTCTGACAATGATGGAATGCCTGACGGTTACGAATTGGCCCTTGGATTAGACCCCGGTAATCCTCTTGATGGCGGCCTTATCGTAAGTGATGTAGATTTGCAGGATATAGATGGTGATGGCCTGAGCAATCTTGCTGAGATGCAGGCTGGGTTGCTGCCAAACTACAACGATAGCGATGGCGATGGTCTGCTTGATGGCTGGGAAGTCGAGTATCAAAGCCTATCGAACTACTCGGGCGAATTAGAACCGACGGAGTTACTGGAAAACTTGGTCGTTTGGTGGAATTTTGACTCTAATGATGAAGGCCGCGTCTATGATCGATCGCCTTACTTTGGGGTAGGCAATATGATGGACAGGCATTCCTTCAATGACGCGTTCATCCATGGTTCCAGTTCTTTCGACTTCGGAGGAATTAATGAACTACAACCGAAAACGCTGAAGTTGCAGGACTCAACTATCGATATGGGCAGCTATGGCTACTTGGCGACTCCGGACGCCCCGGATTTACGCCTTGATCCGAATGGCTTTACGTTGGGCTTCTGGTACCGGTGGAGCGACGATGGGGTTGACCATTTTACCCATCCATCGGGTTTATTACAGATCGGAGAAGAGCGCTCATTGCTTGTTAAGCCAGGCGCCTATCAGTTGACGCTAAATCCAGCAACGGCGTCGGTATCTTTTTCTGCCGAAACTTCAGATTTGTTCGCCAATGTTTCAGTAGGCGGCGTTGGGGCTAATCAGTGGCATTATTTAGCTGTTGTCTATGACGGCGACACTGGCGAACTCTCGCTCCAGCGGGTCAGCCCCGAAGGTTTTGAATCGGTCAATGGCTCACTCCCTGCTAACGTTTCAAATTCTACGTTCCTAACAATTGGAACTCAATTTACCGATGCTGGCTTGCCGCTGCGGCTGGGGGCGTTGCGTGGCGTTCCATCCACGTTTATCAACAGCGAATTCGACGATTTTCGCCTCTATCAGGCCACTCTTTCAAGTGCTGACATCGCCAAGCTTTCTTACCCGCTAAACCCGGAGTGGGATAACCTGAAAGACCGCGATGCTGACGGCGTCACTGAGTTTTTCGAGCAGGCCTGGGTTCTATCCTCAGATGAAGAGGATAGCGACGGTGACGGAATCTCAGATGGATTGGAAGTCTACGGTTTTATCATCGATGGGGGAGTCCCCGTTGCTGCTGCCGGCGCTCCGGACGCCTTCCTGACCAACCCGCGCTTGGTGGACTCGGACAACGATAACGGGAATGAAAGCCCTGATGAAACTTTAAATGATCTCGAGGAGGCATTTGGCCGGACGATTGTGGTGACAGTTACCAATCGGGAGGGGGATCCCAGCTTGGCATTTACGGAATCGCGCTTCATTATTACTCATCCGCTTAATCCAGACACCGACGGTGACGGTCTTTCCGACTACGATGAGCTGAATGTATGGCACACCGATCCCACTGACGCTGATACCGATGACGACACCATGCCGGATGGCTGGGAGGTGGCAAATAACCCCTACCCCGCCGAGGGACCATACCTGCCGTTTGATCCGCTGGACCATTCAGGGGAGGAAGATTATGATGGTGATGGTCGAAATAATGCGGATGAGTACGACACGACCAATGATTACCTGGTCACTGTTCATGAGGAGGATTTACAGGATCTGGTTGATGAGATTTTGCCTGAGTTCATTGACAGTGACGGCGACGGGATCTCGGATGCGCGTGAAGTAGAGCTTGGAACCAATCGCTATGCTAAAGACAGTGACGGCGACGATGTCGACGACGGCGACGAGCTTCGCTATGGGTATGATCCCACCGATTCCAATGATCCAGAAGCAACGCAAGACAGCGACGTTGACGGTGAGGATGATAAAACTGAAATTGCAAATGGCACCAACCCTTATGACTCTGAGGATGAATCTATCCACCTCTCAGATCGTAACATTCTGACGCCGATTGTCTGTCCGGAAAACCTTGTACTGATCAATGCAGGGCAGAGTCCACATCATGATTCTTACAAGACCTCGGCGCTGGTTCATTTTCCCGTCCCGACGGTCCCTAATCCCGAGTATGAAAACGACCCGAACGCCTCGGAGGAATTGCCCCTGCCCTCCGCCCCCTGGGATGTTTATTTGACCGGCGGCGCCGAAACAGAAGGGTGGTTCGCCAATGCCGGCGCCGTGGTGCTGGGCGGCTTTATGCGCACCGACATGGTTGAGTTTGAAGGATTTGATGACCCACGGTTTGATATCAAGATCAGCGATGCAGCCCGCCCCTATGTCGAGTGGGTGTTTGATGGGAATCAGTCTGATTGGCATCTTTTCTATGACTACTATGACGAACTTGGCCCACTGGAAATTCACACTGAAGAAAATCCATTTTACCATCGTCCAATCAATCTGCGCCGTTTCCTCAATTGCCTTGAGCGATTACCCAACGACTACGTTCAAGTCAGCGTCACCTACTACGCGAGCGTCCAATGTGAAGTCGGATCAGGTCCTGACTTCCAGCCTCCACTCGGAAAGGATATTGTCACCTTTAATGAAGACCTTCCCAATACTGGAGGGGATACGGTGCCAGTCGAAGGAGGGAAGCATGTTGAGCCCCGTGAGGCTCCTAGTATAGAGCCGCCAAAGGCAGAGGAGCCCCCAGAAGATGAGGAAGAGCTTATTCAGCCAAACATCCTCGCCTACACGCGCAGTTCAATATCGCCGGTTAAAGACGAGTTGCATCTCAATCATGGCGACATCGATGACGATGGCGTACCCAACTACGCCGATGGCTTGATTGGGAAATTTGAGGGGCATGGCGTTCGTTCTACGCCTACGGATGAGTTTGCGGAGAGTGATGACTTTTACGAGCTAACTTTGGTGTTGCCGACAGTAATTAATCTTTCTGATGACATTAATCTTAAGATTACCTACGATGCCTCGAATCCAGCTGATTTGGAGTCCACTGACACCGGGAGTGGTTACGAGTATCAATTGCCGAACGAGGGGACCCTTCGCCTCTGGACAAAAAATGGCGATAAATTACGTGATGTCAGTGCGGTTAATGCCTCATCTAACCCAGGCGATTTCATACCCTCTGGCGTGTATCTGGATTTGGATAAGTATGGCTTTGAACTCAATCCAGAGACTGGTCGCATTGAGGCGAACCTCTATCTCGAGACAGTGCAGCTGGGCGAATTTTTGAAACCCGCTCTCATCCATCTCAGCTACGCAAGAGCCCTGAATGGCGAAGTTCCAGTTGGAGCAGATCCGTTAGTAGAACTCGTAGAGGGCTTTAATTATCAGTGGGTCGATATTGATATCGATTCGGATAATAATCAAGGCACGCAAGTCCCGGCACGTTCCTTTGCTGAAGAAAAAATAGAAAATCAACTGGAGGATTTGGAGTACGATGCTACAAATCCTGATCCAACGAGATCAGGTAAGGTTATCTTTAAGGCAAATGGGGATGCAGACACCGACGGTGTCCCAGATTTTGCCGATGGATTAGATTTGTTTTCGGAGGATGGCGTGCGATACGCAGAAGAAGACAACGTAAACGAAGTTGCGCCCCTAATTCCTGTCTTGGTGACAATTCCCAATCTTGAAGGGGTGAAAGTCATATTCAAATACGACGCGTCTGATCCAACTGCGATCACCAAAACTGGTGATGACACAGACGGATTTACGTATGAACCGGCTTCAGGAAAAATTCGCCTTTGGACCAAGAGTGAAGCAGACATTAGAAGGGTAAATCCGATAAGTCACCCCGACGCTGGAGATTATGTTGCGCCGGGAGTCTACTATGCGCTATCCGAATTAGGCTTAGGAGATAGTGAAACTACTCTGGAGCTTTACCTTGAGGCAGTGACGCACAGCACCTCAATTGCCCAAGATTCTATTGAGATTGGCTTGATTTATGACCCTGATGGCACCGCTGGTGCCAATTCAGCACCCATTGCTACAGACGAAGTGGCTATTACGGTGGTTAGCCTCGATTTGGTAGAAGTAGATGAAAACAATAATACTACGCCTATTGCAGCAATGGAACTGGGCGAGCCCTCTCCTGTGGTTACCGTTGAAGCACTTTCCATCTCGAATATCCGTGCAATAGACAATGATCAGAAAATAGTCGGAGATATTTATATTAGCGGTAAAGTGAGCTCCGCTATGTGTGATATCACCCCTGGCGAAAACGGTGAGATTACTTCATTGGATGTATATGTTAACGAGGGTAATCAAGTGGAGGAAACGGTCAGTGTTTCGTCTTCTAAATCGACTGATGATGGCTCATTTCTTCGGCCCTACCCATATGATGGCAGTTTTTCACAAACGCTGACTGAAGTAGCGGTTACTGAGGGGGAGAATATCATAGAATTTAGTGTGGTGAATCCTATTACTGGCGCTGTCGGCTATTCACGGCATTCAATACAGATATTGGCCACGTCTCCATTGGAAGTTCCTAGTCCAGCAGCTCAGTATTACGAGCCAACTTACTCGCTCAGTCTGGATTTTAGTCAGGCTCTCGATTTGGCCTCACCCGATACAATCACTGCCAGCTTAACTCATATAGACGGATCAAGCGATATCAAGGTGCTGACTGAAACCGGGTCAAATACACTGGCGTTCGAACACACCGATGTGGATGCGGAAGGCAATCCCTACGTAACGTTTAGCCTCAGCCTGAACTCAGCTCCAGGATTTAACGATAGCGTCACTGAGCTGCTTAGTGTCACATTGGTGGAGCATCTAGCCTTTGGAATGGCGAACGAGGTGTTTAATCTGGTCGAAACAGGCGCCGATACCAATGTCTTTGGGGAGACTTGGTATCGACTGATAGATGATTACGAGCTGACCAGCTACGCTGATTTCTCTTTCTCACCGGGCGTAGTTGAGCTGATTGAGGCTGGTAATGGTGGCAAGCAAAAATTTTATATGCTTCAGGTCAATGGGCCGGACGCGTTATTGGCCCAAATCGTGTCAGTTGAAACTCTAGACGGCCCGCGTCAGGTGGAAAAGTCAGAGATAGACGACCATTACTACGTAAAGATGAAGAATTCTCCTCCGGCGGTTTATTATCTTCAGCCAGGGGATGTGACCAGTGAGTTCTTGTCGGATGCTGCCGAAGTCATCGAGCACGCACAGCTAACGGGGGCTGAATACGTGGGAGGATTCGTTGTTGGCTTCTTCGATGGAGGAGTCGAGGTAGTCGAGGGCGCCTGGGTCATAGGTAAATTTGCCGTCGTCGAGGTCATCGCTTCGAATGCCGTCGTCGACTATACCCTCGAAATGACGTTTGGGGATAGTTATACAAGGCACAAGGTGGATTGGGTTCAGGTGCGCGCGTCTGCCATGCTGCTGGCCGAGTACCTATATAATTTCGCCGTGGCCGAGGCAAGCGCGCGGGGCGAGATTCTCGCCCATATATACGCAGGTGACTTTAGCGAAGCATGGGAGGCTAAACTGACCTCCCCGCAGATGAAGCTGCTCTTTTTGATGGGCGAGGTAATGGAGGGCGCTGTGGTGGCCTTCGCCAACGAGGAACCCGTCATGCAGGGTTACTACCTGGGGCGTATTTTCTTCGAGGTCGTTAGCTCCATTGTTCCGCCGGCCAAGCTGACTAAGGCCACCAAGCTCAACTTCCTCAATCAGGTGCGCGGAAAAATCGAGGCCATGAGCCATTTGCCTTCGGGCAGCAAGAGCAGCATCCTCAACCGCCTCGATGATATCATCGCCGTTTTCGAAGCCTCTCATCTGGACGACGCCCGTCTGATTAGCCAGCACCGCGCGAGCTTGGAAAAATTAGCGCCGGATCCCAAAAATCCCGGCACTCAACGCTTCCCTGCCCTCAAGAAAACTCGAGACGCGCAAGTCGGCAAGACGCCTGACGCGAAGTTGCTCAAGTTCATCCGCGGAGAATCTGACGCGCTCTATGCTGATTTGGCAGCAGGCAAAATTACGATTGACGATGTTCCCACCGTGAAGGACTGGAAAGACATCATTTTCACAGATGGAAAGCCGAGCCGCCGAGCCGGCGACAAATTCGATGACCATTCGGATATACACCACTCAGTCGAATTTCAGTTCCTAGGATTCCTGAAGGACAGCTGGAAAAAAGAAAATGGCTTCACTAAGGCCGATTCAAATGCTATTGTGCCTGGGTATGTGATGCCGAGGTCTGAGCATGCCGTGCTTGCCGGACAGTTGAAATCAGCGCTCAATGAGGTTCCAAATAAGCTCAGAAACCCTAGGGGAGTGATGGAAGCGATGAAGAAGGTGTATAAAGATAACGGATATAACGATCTTTGGTATGCCGCGCGAGAGTGGTTGATTTCCGAGGGGATTCCTAACGTTCCTGATTTATAGATATGAAAGTAAAAGTCAGTTTTTCAATTAGTCAGAATAGTCCTCGCGCTTCTGATAACCTTAGTAATGAGTCTTTTGCGGTAATTAAAGCTCTTAGTCCTAGAGAGGGTAAGAATCCCAATTATCATATTGTTGAATTGTATGAAGATGACCCCAACCTGATAGAGATACTCAGGCTTGTTAAGCAAGAGACGGGTATGGTGCCATACATGGGCGATCAAGCGAATCCACCCGGCACATTCTACATGCCCAGACTACGTATGTACAGCGCGCAGGATCTAGCTGGAGCGGAATACCTCTCTCTTGAAGGCACTATTGATAAGATCGCTACCATTTGTGAAAACGCTGACATCGAGTCTTACGTAGTTGATATCATCGAAGATTATGAGCCCAAACGCCGTATCGGGCCGATTGATGTCGGATATTATCTCGCAGTTAGCGAGGAAGTAGCCGAGTTATTGCGTTCGGAAGATTTAATTGGATTAGAGTTGGTTGATTTGCCAACCAATAAGCCTTTACCAACCAACCAGAGCGCTGTGTTGGGGTTGTCGAGCAGCATCACGCTTCCTCGAATGCTGAATACCGTCATCGAGATGGAAGGCGATCCATTTCCTGGTGATCCAGCAACTTGGGAAGGGGCGGATGAAAAAGCTGGTTGTTTTATTAGCGATGGCGCTTACGGGCCAGTTATTGTGCGCTATGACGCAAAAGAACTAAGCAAGCTTCCTTTTGATATTGCTTTAAGCTACGAAGCCTTTGGTCGATATCGACGCGAAGCTTCGCATTATCGCATTATCTCCCAGCGCTTTTACCAAGTCTTGCGAAAGCATAAATTGGACAAGAAGCTCAAGTTTTCTCCGGTTCGCTTGGAGTAGTATTTGAAAGGTTATTCGAACGTTTGTCTTTTGATTGTATTTGAAATGTCTTTCTAAGAGCGCATCTGAAGGTATAGTGCCTGGTGGGTGCAAATTTACGCCGCACAGGATGAACAAGCTGATTGACAGCCTTTTACGAAACTCTAGAAAATTGTGCCTTGAAGACGCAAGCACGAATAATTCTGGCAACTTTGGCTGGTTGGATGAACCGAAAACAACAGGATGTCATTGAATATCTGCTCGAGGAAAATCGAGTTCTCAAGCAACAGTTCGACGCCACAGGTAAGAAACTCGATCTGAACGATTGCCAGCGCCGCAGTCTCGCCGAAAAGGCCAAAAAGCTCGGGAAAGATCAGCTCGAAAAATACGCCAATTTAGTGACGCCAAAAACCCTGCTCGCATGGCATCGCCGTGGTGGGTGCAAAGTTACGGCGCACTCAATGAACAAGCTGATTGACAGCCTTTTACGAAACTCTACAAAATGCTGCCTTGAAGACGCAAGCACGAATGATTCTGGCAACTTTAGCTGGTTGGATGAACCGAAAACAACAGGATGTCATTGAGTATCTGCTCGAGGAGAATCGAGTGCTCAAACAGCAATTCGACGCCACAGGTAAGAAACTCGATCTGAACGATTGCCAGCGTCGTAGTCTCGCGGAAAAAGCCAAGAAACTGGGTAAGGATCAGCTCGAAAAATACGCCAACCTGGTCACGCCGAAGACCTTAATGGCGTGGCACCGACGCCTGATCGCACTCAAATATACGGCCAAGCGCACGGTTAATACCGAAGGACAGAAGCGCATGCAAGTCATCCGTCAGCTGTGCATCAAATTCGCCCAGGAAAACGACCATTGGGGCTACGGGCGCATCCAAGGCGCGTTGGCCAATCTTGGCTACGAAGTCTGCGAATCAACCGTTGGTAACATCCTCCGGCAAAATGGCATACTTCCCTCCCCTGAACGCGCTAAGCGCAAGCAGTGGAAACGGTTCATGCGAAACCAACTATCAGTCATCTCCGCCGCTGATTTCTTCACGACCGAGGTCTGGACGCCACACGGACTGGTTCGCTATCTGAGCTTTTTCGTGATCAATATTGCCAAGCGCGAGGTGCAAGTTGTGCACACTGGTTGCCAGGTCAACGGCGAGGTCATGTGCAACTTGGCCCGAGAGCTGACCAACGACTTCGATGGGTTGCTTGGCGGCATGAAATATTTGGTCGTCGACAACGATCCGCTCTACACTCCTGCCTTCATAGAGATCATCGAGAAGTCAGGCGTGAAAGTGGTTCCGACAATGAGAGGCTGTCCTGAGCAAAACGGCTACGCGGAAAGCTTCGTCAAGTGCATCAAACGCGAGTGCCTTAACCACTTCATCTTCTTGGGCGAGAACTCGCTGCGGAGGGCTATTTCTGAGTATATGAAGCATTTTTACCATGAACGCAACCATCAGGGTCTGGACAATCTCATCCCATTCCCCTACTCGCCCGCTAAGCCCGATCAATCCTCAGAGATTCGTAAATTTGAGCGGCTCGGCGGCCTCTTAAATTACTACTACCGAGACAACGGAAAGGAGGAACTAAAAGCAGCCTAAAAATCCACAGTAGATTGTTCCGATTTTCTATTTTATGAAACTTATCTCCTCAGGTCAGACCTGTGGGGATGCAAACCGAATTCCCCTGTTTAAAGGGGTAAAAAGCAGCGATTCGAGACAAAGCGGCTCAAAAATCGCCAATTTTATTTTCGCAAACACTTCCCCATAGGTGGACCTATGAGGACAAACAAAGTACGAAAATTCTGCATAGCGGTTAGTATATCTATCCCCATAGGCCTACCGCGATCACGGTAGAGGCACTGCATCCCGGATAAATTGCGCAGTGGGACCACTCTTATTGTCAGCGCGTGCGATATATTGCAATAAACCTCTCTGCTCCAAGTCATTAAGAAGCAAACTGGTCTGTTTTACTTTGAGCGATTTCATCGGCAGTCGGCAGGGCCCCAAATCTAATCCGGTGTAAGACATAGCGGCTTTTATCGCGGATAACCCACCATGCTTAATCATAACGTCAATCAGCTCTGCGGATTGTCGTTGCAATTGCACAGCAGTTCCATGATCAGCTTCGGCAAAAGCACTGATGATCCGACTGTAGAGTGGCGCGGCAAAGTTGTATGTGCTCCCTACGGCTGAAGTTGCCCCTAATGCCAGTGCTGAAAGGAGTGCTTCATCTCGCCCAAAACTTATATCGTATCTTGCATCGCATGCATCGCGACAAAGTTGAAAATCGAGCAGATCTTCATAGGTAAATTTAATGCCGCTTAAGTTCGGAACGCGATCACATGCGCACTCAAGCATTTGACGCATAGGTAAGTTGACGCCAGATATACTGGGAATGTGATAATAGTAAAAGGGCAGAAGAGTTGCCTTTGCTATATCTGCTATCCAATTAACCAGCGTATCTATATCGGATATTGGCCAACGACTGCATGGCATCGCTGCAATTGCTTCTGCGCCAGTTTCAGCCGCGTGGACTGCGAGCTCTCTTGACTCTTTGGCTGAGGCATGGCCTATGTGGGCGATAATTTGCAATTCACCCTTTGCAGCGCTAACCCATGCCTGAAGCACCTGCTGACGTTCATAGATGCTTAATGACCCTCCCTCACCGGTAGTTCCGCAGATGAAAATGCCGTTTACGCCTATTTCCTTAAGGTAAGCTGCGTATTCCGGTATAATTGCTAGATTAAGTTCACCATCCGCGTGAAACGGTGTAAATGGGGCCGCAATGAGTCCATCCAGTTTAAATGCGCATGGATTGTTATCGTATGTTTTCATGTCGAATACTCGAGGATTGTTTGTAATATAAAAACCTTCTCAATAGTTACGCGATAGTAGGGGCAATAAAAAACGCCTGCCAGTCAGCAAGCGTTTTGCAAAACCGGATGATCAAACCTGAAGAGCTTAGCGATTCCTTCTTTTTAAAGCGACAATAGTCAGGAGAGACAGGGAGCCAAGTAATAGGGCATAGGTAGTCGGTTCTGGGATCGCAGCAGCTTCACTAAAAGTAGTCGCTACAACGATATTGGATAGAACGCCGCCTACTTGGTCCTGTCTGATTTGATAGCTTCCTACAGTATTGAGGCTTGCGGCTCCGCTTCGAGTGTAGGCGTGGTAAATCGTGTTGTCTCCTTCAGTGCTACTAATCGGGTCAACGTAAATGGTGTAGCCCGCAGTGGCCCCGGAACCAGCAGCAGTGTACGCCATTACCACACGGTAGTCCTGATTGAAGTTTAGGTCTATTGTTCCGTATTCTTGACCGCCAAATGCTCCAGTTCGGCCACCTAGCAAATAGTCACCAGTGCTTACGCCATCTGTTTTGACATAAACTCTTCCTGCACTGGAATCTGTCGTATTGTTTGAGCTAAACGATGTAAAAAATGTTCCTGCACTAGATACGCTAGAGAGGTTCATGGTAAAACCCAAATAGAGGGTTGTGTCGCTAAAAGTATCACCATTCAGGAAATTAACTGATGTATTTTCCCCTGTTGTGGTTAAAGTTAGTGTGTTGTTGGAGACATTTAAGGGATTGGCAACGGAGCCAAACTGAACCCAAGTCTGACCTTGGGGCGTTGATTGCCCGACCAGTGCGCCATCGGCATTGCTGCCGAACCCGCTAACCAGTGTGGTCGCGTTAACAAGCGGCGTGACGATTGAAAAGGCAAGTAACGGAAGAATGAGTCGATTATCCATTTTTGAATGTGGTTGCTATGGGTAAGTATTAGGGGTTTTTGTTTGTATTCATTATGACATTTCCAGGATCGGAGTCAAATGAATATGCCTATAGATATATTATATATTGGCTGATCTTTCAAGGATATTGTTCTCAATTAGCTTATGGGATGCTGAAGCTCTTTAAGAGTTGGAAAACTGCCCAATTCAGAACGAAGAAAGCTGATTTGGATGACTTGACGCATTTGGTGATCCACAAATAAATGCAAAGTATCGCCAATGCAAATAAGGTCTGCATATGAAAGCATTGGCGTGGCAGAGCCCCAGCCTGTTAACTTTTCGGGAGTGCATGCGTTTACCGCCAGGAAGCGAGGCTCCGACCATGTGCGGCTCCCATCAGTCGACAACGAAAACCAAAGTTCAGAGCGAATTTCCTGAGAAAAAATTAAATTATCGATGACGTCAGGTTTATCCTTATTGTGAATGAAGGCTATCAATGTGCTGCCGCCATCGAGCGTGAATACCATTGGAGGTGCATCCAGATGCTTTAGCGGTGTGCTTTGGAACTCAGTCCAACTCATTCCATCATCAATGCTTCTGGATTGCCATAAGTGGCCTTCGGGTGTTCTGGCGATGAGTAATATCTGCCCATCGGACAGCACTATAGGCCGCGCTTCATCCATGCGGCTATGGCCGGGGCATTGCCATCCTTTAGTGTCTGGCAAAAGCGTCCAGGATTCCCCCTGGTCTTCGCTTCTGAGCAGGAACTGCTCAGTTATTACACTTTCATCTCCCTCTTGGTTTCTGCTCCATTTAGCTCGATGAGTTCCTAATAGCCATGTCCCGCTAGGTGTTTCACACATACGCATTGCGGACATGCCCTGGAAGTCAGGGCAATTAAGTGGTCTGATTAAGCGAACATCATCCCATTCTTTGCTCTGATCGTTGAAGCGACGAAAACCGATCGGGGCATTTTCTTCACCTTGATAGTGGCCGATCATCGGTTCTGTACCAAAAACATAAAACTCACCTGTCCGTTGTGAAATAAATGGGATTGGCGCGTGGAGCGAATAAGGGCATTGCCAAGGCAATACTGGATCTGACCACGATAGACCCTGATCTTTCGATACGTGCAGAAGCATTTTATTCTTGGCTTGATTGCTTCCTCTCCACGCATAGTGCATTCCGCCGGCGGCATGCATAAGCAGGATGTCTCCATTCTGGCTAAGGATACTGCGAGGGTGGCATGCGTATTCGCCTAGATAAATACGCTTAGCTTGCGCGTTTCTTGCGGTGACGACACCAAGTTCTGCATCTAGCTGTAGCTCAGAAGGCAGCGAGTTCGTCGAAAACTTCAATCGACCGATTCGGATATCGGGCTCGAGCTGTATCGCAATATTCTGATTGGTTAGGGGTAACACTGAATTCAGGCTTGTTATCGGGTGATTCCTAGGTAACGCAGCTCCCAATCGATATCCTCTGCACCAACATCGACTGAAAGATTTTCATTGTCATCTGCAAACGTACCAGAGCCGTTATTTAAAACGATACGCGAGGTTGATTCAGATCGATTACCTTCAACCTTCAGTCTCGATACGTGATCATACACTGCGCTGGTTTGATACCCCGAAAAGTCATTGTCGGACAGCTCGAAATTGCTCCCGCCGATAAGACAGATTGCAGCAGACCAATGCAACCATTCCGGCCTGCGATGCTTCAAGCGAAGTTTGCTCATTTCAACGTCTTCACTAAAGTGATTGCCTCGTATTACAATCTGATCCATTGCACTCGAGGAAGGTCTTGGCACAATGATATAGCCAAATATCGCAGCACCTCCTGTCCCAATAAAGTGATTATTCTCAATACGAACATCGCGAGGTGCCGGGCCCTGCATTTCATGCCTTGCACCTGCTGTCAGCAAGATTCCCGAATAAGAGGACGCCTCCACCTCACAGTCGCGAAATACGACTTTATTTGTCGAGAATACGGCAGCACGAGCTAACATACCTTTAAATGTACAATTCGAGACTTCTACCTCCGCCAAGTAGAGTTCGCTGCTAACCCAATCTCTCTTACTCACTCCTGCCGGCAAAGGATCAGAAAACTTTACCAAGAAACGCTTTGCACCAGAATTCCAGTACGCTTCAGTTACCTGTGCTTTTCCAATATGCTCAAGCGATTCAGCGCGCCAAAAGTTTAATACTTCACCTTTACGAGGAGTCGGACCTTGCCACCCCCGATTACGGTCAAAAATCATTTCAACAGTATGACTATCAATCAATCTGTAGACGTTTCGCATTTTGGCATATACATTAAGAGCATCATCCCCCACCGCTTGAAAGTGGCAGTCGTTCATTTTCACTTTACCACGCATATGACTTAGGTGCACTGCATCCTTCGTGACAGAGATCAATCGTCCACTACCCTCCGGCGGCTTAACATTGAATCTATTCAAACTAAAATCACCGCTCATCGACGCCAGAATTCCCATGCCCGCAAAGGAATGAACCGTAACATCCTCAAAGCTGACATCATCTGAATTGATGATGTGAAAAGCGGAGCCACCATAACCATAAAACCGCATAACAATACGATGACCAGGCATCACGGATTCCAGTTCGTGCAAGTCTCGAAATCTATCCTCGTTCTCAGTGCTTGAAATTTTCTTAAAGTTAACCTGATACCGATTATCTGCCAACGGAGTGATTGATTTGATCGCCGAACTATAGAGGTCGATGTTCGCTAGGAATAGACCTTCATCTGGATCACAGTCGACAATGGATTCAACATGCTGTCCATCTGGCAAAGGAAACTTGGGATCGATCTCCAGCTCAATACGCCCATCTCCATCAAAAGAAAGAATACGGCCCTGAGCCGCCATCGGCAACTCACAGTCAATGCGGAAGTTTTTAAAATGCAGATTTTTGCAATCTCTCACATCGAAAAACTTCATATTTGAAGGATCTCCCTTAATCAGCAAGGTCGCCCCCTGCCCGTCCAAGGTAATATCGGAGGAACCTACTATTTCTAAAATACTACGAGCACCGCCCAAGCCTTCCGTGGAAAAGCGCAGCTTTCCCTCAGGTAAAAGTAGAACGCGGTCACCCTTCAAACCATCGCATGCCTTAAGCGCACGCCGCAAGGCCATTGTGTTATCTGCTGAATCCACACTCACGCCATAATCGGTGGCCAGAATTTCACTGTGATGCTGGGCCTCTACCGATCCTGAAAAAAACGCAAATAATGCAATTGCTAAGGATAAACGTAGTGCCAAGTTTTGTGCCAAAATCAAAATGTTCACAACTAATATAAATATAAATTCTGACTTATTTGGAGATGCGATACTTTCCAGTAGAAATGCGAATTGATTTCATTTGCCCATCGAAAAAATAAGCCTTATTTTCAGCACCACTATGCCTCCCAACAAATAACTCAGAGTCATTCTTGAGTGAACCGGTCAAGCCATTCCCCTCTGTGATTAAATCACCGTCAAGGTAGAGTTCCATCCCGCCATCAGCCCTGCGAGCAATCGCAACTTCGCTCCACTCATTCAGTGGGATGGACTCTCGTGACTTCAAAACTTTTGCTGGCATCCCCTCTGCCGCAATAACGAATACCAGCCGTCCATTAGTATCGATGGCCAACGACCAGCCATGATAATTCCCAGAGCGAGCTCTTTTCATAATTATCTGACGTGCAGTTTGCTCTGTGGGTGCGTATTCAGTTGGGTAGACTGAAACTTCAACAGCAAATGCCTCACCATCACCAAAATCATATGGGCCATCACTTGAGCCATAGAGTGAAGATCGTTGCTCGCTATTAAACTTCAAGGACGTCACGTTCCCGGAACGTATGGTAAACGGACCATAATCGAACTCACTTTGCCTTAAAGCTGGCGCACCATCCGAAGATTCAACTTCCAGGATGACTTCATCAGCCGGGAGATTGGTAAAATCCCACTCAGCAACCGGCTTTGCCAAGATCAAATTCCCCGTGAAAATCATGCACGCAATAAATCCTGTTTTTAACATAATAATTTTTCTCCAAATTTTATTTTTTGTTTCTCCAAGGCAAAACATCGCTGAAAACCTCCTCTTCAGATAACACACGCGCGCTACCGTCTAGGAAAAGCATCTGCACTTGATCATCGTGGCGGAAAGATAACCTCGGGCTGCCGCTCAGGGGTGGAAGAGTGCTTTGATCAGTGGCAAAATACCAGGAACCGACAGTCGCTCCACTATCACCGACCTGCTCGCAGTCAGCCAAAATAGGCGTCTCCGATGGATTCAACAATTCAGCCATAAGCATTGAATTCGCGCCATTATCTGCTTTGCGGACTGGGCCACGAATTTGATGATAGGCAATGCCATAGTCACCACGGCGATTATGCTCATCAAGACGTGGGCACATAAACACCTCGGCGGCACTAACACGAGAACCATTAACGATTTCATCATGATCCACATATTGTGCTATTCTCGTGTGCCAGGCAGAATCAAGATCCCAACTACCCGATTCGCTGTCCACACCAACAAGTGGAGGAAGCCGATTGTGCTCATTGCAATAAAGTTGAAGGGCAGTAAAAACCTGTCGCTTATTACTCAGCGAAGAAGCAGAATGAGCCTTCGCTACCACCCCAGACACAACTGGTATAATAATTGCGGCTAAAATCGCAACAACCGCGATCACAGCCAACAATTCCACTAGAGTAAATCCAGTCAACTTCTTACCTGAAGGATTGCATTCGGCATTCAATGACAAGGGTGGAATTGAGCAATTGAGATTTTTCATTTTGGGTAAGCTAGGGTAATAAGAAAATCCTCTGATATATCACCAGGTGTGTCAAATCGTTTTTTACCTACGCTGTAAATTTCATATCTAAATAAATTTGTGGCAGATACGAAATTGGCTTTCTCGGCTGTAAAACTTCAAAGTTTAGATTTTGCGTCCAGCTACGATGTCGTTTTTCCATTTATTCTTCATCCATGTTTATGAGGTCAGGCGTGCGTCTTCTGAGCTGTGGACGCTCAACTTCATCGAAAATGCCATACGCCTCTCGGCCCTTGGCAAAAAGAACTTCCTGTTCATCGGACATCCCGATGCCGGACAACGCTCCGCCATCATCTACTCCATCGTGGTCTCCTGCCAGCGCCACGGCGTCAACCCCTTCGATTACCTCCAAGATGTCCTGAGTCGCCTACCCAGGATGACCAACCAGGTCGATATCGGCATACTCACACCATCGAAATGGTCGTTACCAACCACGTGACCTCACAGCATCAATCATTGGTAAATGACGTCACCTCATGGATCCATATGAAGTCACGTCATTGCCAAATAAAGTCATACCTACCCAACAACACTCCGCGTCAATAGGGCCGAGCGCCGGACGTTTACTTTGCTCCTGAAAACAGGGAGGGTTGGTGGTCGAGAAACTGTTCATGGCGCATTTTACTTTGTCCCGGCATGTAGTTGACATGCTCTCGGCTATGGTTGGCCTGTAGGTTCATTTCTTTGAAGAAATGGCCTAAGCTTGGTGCCGGAGTGTCTCTCCCTCCACTAGCTTGCCATCAATCATGAGCGTCATGGGAATTTCAGGAACGCCGCATTCTCGACGATGCAGAAGATCGACCAGAAACTCGATGGCACGGGCACCAATCAACCGGGAATTCTCCAATATGCCAGAGCAGTTCTGACTTTGTTCCTGGATGGTAATAATCGCCAAGCCCAATGTTTCTGGGATTTGCTCGCCGATGCTCAATAACCACTTTTTGGCGTGCCTCTGTTCAGTCACCACGACATCCGGGCGATATCGCTTCAACCATTGAGCCAATCCCTCCGGGGTAATCTGCGGTTTGGTATGTATCGGCAGGCGATCTTTAACTTTTAAAGATTGCTGTGCCCCCCAAAACGCCGACGACCAGTTATGAATGGTGCGCTGATCGCTTTGTGTAGAAAGCGCGAGGCCGGGCCTTTGATATCCAAGGTCCAAAATATGTCGCATCAGTCGGGTCATGGATTTTGCTTGATGAGAAACCACGGTGTGTAGTTCTGGCGATTGCAGACTGTGCCCAAAGGTCACGGCGGAGAACTGCGAAAAATCGAAATCCAGGCATGTATTTGGACCTGCTTGCGGTGCTAATAAGATACCGGGTATATTCCGCGCCCACAAGAGAGACGCTAATCGTTTGCCCGACATCCCGTCTTTCTGTAACTGATGCTCCTCAAGCTGATAACCAAGCTCTTTGGCCCGATCGATGGCGCCAAGATAGTATTCATTATAAAACGCAGGTAATCGCTTCCATTGTTCGTTATCCGGATCATTCACCAGCCAAGCAAGCGTTGCCTGGTATTTGGCAGAAGTCGAACGTTTGCGGTAAGTGGAAAGCGCAGTAAGGTGAGGGTCGGGTCGGTAGCCTAATTCATTGGCGACTTTCTGGACGCGCTTGCGTGTTGCTTTGGAAACACGTGGATTATCCGCCAAAGCCATAGATACCGTTGCCTGCGTCAGTTGGGTCAGCTTCGCGATTTCTTTCTGGGTGGGTCTATGGTCGAACATCAAGCAATAGCCTAGCAAGTTTAGCCGGAAGCTCAAGATTCTGATACACTGAAACCCACCTTTCAAGACAGGTCCGGACGAACGTGCCCGTTGTCTTAGGGGACAATGTAGATGCTATTGACGCCCGCAGATTCCGTTTGCAGTGGTATGTCTTGCTGCAGACAAACCTCCCAGAAGTTATCCATGGTCATTCGTGGGCGTTCTTTATCGATTATCCAATAGACTGCTTTCCAGGCGCGATGTGCATTGGATGTGCCATTCATCTCACTTTGGTCGCCTGCTTGGGCAGAAATACTGTTGTTATCAATGTAAAGGTCATTCGGACTAACGAAAGATCCAGAAGTGAAACTGCGAAACGCACCGTCGTCCTGTCTGAATTGCTTTAACTGATTCGTGGCAAATTTAACTACGTTGACCAGTTCTTGTTCCGTTGGCTTTTGGCCAGTTTGTCGGGATAAGTAGAAAAGCATGTCGCAAGCATTTCTGATGAAAAATATTTTGTCTATGTCCGGATCACTGGTAAACCATTCGCCTATTGTGGTCTGGAGTTTATCTGCTCGGGGAACCGGGCGGCCCGAATTCTTGCAGAAACTGACAAATTTGAATGCCCCGGAAATGCGAACTTGCGGATCGCCACCACCGATCAATCCGGTGTCAGGCTCTTGTATTGCGCTGACATAGCGGATGGCCTCGTTAATGAGCGCATTGCGCAATTTCGGGGGCAGAGCGTTGATCAGTCGGCTTTGCGATGAGAGGTTATCCAGCGCCGTCCAGGAATAATCCCACGGGCGCTTGTCCAACCATAAACGAAAGGCTTCAACGGAAGCCAGATGCGGCGGCGCATCGGCTACTTCCTGTTTTGAAAGCGTTGCATCGTTGGGCACAATGTAGATGTTCTTAGTCTTGCCGGTGCGGGTTTCGTTTGTGTCTTGGATTTGTTTGGAAGCATCCCGTAGTGAAGGGTTTTCGTCATCACTAGATTTGGTTGTTGCTGATTTCCGAGCTTGACCAGGCAGTGGATAAAGCGGTTCGCTACCCAACATTTCCAATGAGCCAACCGAAAATGAGAGGGCTCTCCCTAGCACACGCTGATTGTCCCACATGTCAGGATAATCCGGATCTACAAAGTAACCCGTTTGCGGATCTTGGCGGCTTTGAAAATAGTGGATCATCTTCTCTTTAGCATGGGTAGGCATTGTCTCCAGCAGACCGGTGTTTTTAAGGATGATGATGGCAAAGAAAGTCGATTGGATGTCCGGACCATACTCTCCGGGTTCCTTGCCTTCCTTTAGGCCGATTGATTCATAAAAGCCGCCGCTTTCTGGATCATAAAGCTGCGCCATCCATGGGAGTACCTCTGCATAAAGCGCATCCAATTCACGAAGTGCAGCATTCAGCTCTTCACTGTCTTTTTCAGCATGCAAGGCCGGAAGCACAATCAGCAGTGGTAGGAGATAGAGCTGTAAGCAACGAAATGAAATCATTTATTACGCTTTCTCATGCTGATTGGTCAGTTGTGTTTCTGTTAGCGGGAAAGGATAGGACGTATAGAAAGCAAATCGATGCTCATGGCCTGGTCGACGCCTTCATTATCCTCATCCACCCAACGGAACCAGATGCTTTGGCCGGATCGTATTCTAAGTCCTTTGATTTTGGCGGACACATCGGTGCTCGGTACGCCGGTGGTAATCGTAAGGCCCACATGGTCACTTGATCCAGAGTCCTGTAAGCTCTCGAAACTCAGGTCATCGACGGTTGTCCAGTTACCAGAATCGAGCGTTGTGGCGTCGGTGGAATATTGAAAAGTGAGCTTATCCTTACCGCCGGAATTATGCTGCCATTGTTGACCGACGTAGCTGACGTTAAACCCAGTGATGACTGAGCCTGTTTCATTGCCCAATTCCAGTCCAATCGCGGTAAATCCGGCATTGGAGGATGCCCTAATCGTCCCAAAAGATGCGTCAGATCCATTAGGGCGAAACAGAAATATACCGGGCGCTCCTGACTGATTGTTTCCATTCGAAGCCTTGTATTCCGCAGGTGTCTGTTCATCGACAATGGCGTACCAGCCAACGACCGTTGCATTGTCGGTCCATGGTTTGCTGCCAGCCGAATTGATCTCTGTCTCATTGCTGACGCCATAATTATCTTCCTTGAAAGGTTGATAATATTCTGAGTCTTCCTTAAAAACGACTTTAGCTGGTGAAACGCTCGCGAAAGCTAGTGTCAAACAGGATAGGAATATTGCGGGTTTATACATCGTTGTCTTTGGTTGATTAATTATGGGCTCAGGCCATGAGTTGGTAATTTTCTTGGGTGACCGGATAAAGCGGTGATTCTCCACGGAGATAGCGTTGGCATTCGGTGATCGCGAGGCGCCCCATACGGCGACACTCCCGACCCATTGATCCTGCAATGTGGGGCGTTAGCAGCACATTGGGCATAGTAAACAAAGGCGAGCCATTTTCGAGTGGTTCAGTTTCCGTTACATCCAAAATAGCAAGTAAATCCGGGCGTTTGTGTAGGGCTCTGATCATCGCCGGTTCATCGACGATGGCCCCGCGTGCGGTATTAATAAATGTCGCGCCGCTCGGCATTAGATTGAAATGCCCCTCCTTGACTAGCTGCAATGTTGCATCGAGTTTTGGCGCATGAAGACTGACGACATCACACTCCGCAAATAGTTGTTCAAGGCCAACCTTTCGCGCACCCAACTCAGCCATTTTCGATTCACTGATGCATGGGTCGTAAGCCAGCACCTCCACATCAAGCTGTTGAAGCCTTTCGCACACCATTTGCCCAATGGCACCCAAGGCAATGAGCCCGACCTTGGTGCCGTCGAAACAACCCGGAATATCGAGTGCTTGCGTCCATGCTCGCTCTGACTTGAGCTTGAAGACATATTGCCAGGTGCGCTTCAGAGACATGATGATTTGAGCAAACGTGAACTCTGCCACCGGCTTCGCGTTGGCATAGTATGCGCTGGTTACCGTGATGTCTCTTTCCCAAAGGGAATCGGTGACAAATCCCTTCACCGTCCCAGCGCCATAAAAGATAGCTTTCAAGCGAGGCATCCGCTCTAGCAAGTCTTGATCAAACTTCGGAGCGCCCCATCCCGAAAATACGCATTCCACCTGCTCTAATTCGGTGTTGGGCACATCGGCTAGGCATACTGGGGCAGGAGCAATGTCCAGTAAGTGATTAATTACTGCCCGCTCTTCATCACCGTAAATGAGCGGGAAAGAATTACTTCTAATCAGATAAATACCTCGGGGTTTTTTCATTAAGCTACAGCGAATATATTAAGGCTCGTGTGAAGGACAATCCTAGTGGTGTGAGTTTGCTCAACGGCTAGCGACGCCCGCTAGAGCGACTTGCGTGCGCCATAAAGCGATTCGCTTTGTTTTTGAAAACGCGTTAATCGTCAAAACATTCTGCTCTGGGGTGTTCATGCGGGTAAGAGGACAAGCTACATCAAGAACATATGCTCTCATTGTCCGGCATCTCTCGCAAGTCCTTCGGGAGTCTATACATATAAACAACAGCGAGATCGAATTTTGCACACATGCTACTTTTAAATAGCAGCGAGCACCTAGAAGCAGTCGCCATTCGGCTTAAAAGCACTAATGGCTTCACATCATTTCACTGACTCACGAGTCCTTTTATCATCATGAATTTACGTTGTGATCACGATCTTACGCTCCCGTTATGGGGACCGTATTCTAAAGAGTATTTTGGCGTTAGTCATATCGCCGATCAGCAGTTGGGCATGCGATTCGATCTGTCTTTTGTACCCGGCCGTTTCCGGGGTGAGTTTTTCACGGCCCAGGCTATTCGACCTTCCGGCTGGCTGCCATGGTCGGCAAATGAAGGTCTTCGCAATTACAGCTATCGGCAGCAGATCGTCTGGAAGGATCAAGTCTATGCTCAGATAAGCTTTGCGCCTGGCGCGGATGGGGCTCAGATGAAGGTGGAATTGGTTAACCAGACAAGACACACTGAGTGCTTGTCTCTGCATCTGTGTGCTCGCCTTTCAACGCCCGTATCTTCTCAAACCGGCAAAGCGATATCGTATGTGCAGGCGGTTTTGCCAAGTAACTGTGAGTGGGTCGACGGGCTGGCCTATCATGATCTTGTTCTGAAATCTCCAACAGTCTATTCGGGGCTCAACTATGACGCGGTTCTGAGTGGCGAAACTCAGGTCAACAATTCAACGAATGGCTTTGCCCTGAGCTTCGGTGGTAACCGTAGTGATCGTGTTTCTTATGTCATCCCGGAGCATGCACAGGAGTGCCTGATCCGTTGTCGCGGAGCCGGCAATCAGCCGTGCGAGATAATCATTACCGTAGGCCAATGCTCAACCAGGCGTTCGCTTCCCGTTGGAGCTTTCACGCTCCTTTCGCTAGCCATACCAAGCGGTGCGACTTATATTACTTTCCGTAGCACTAATCATCAGCCATTGGAAATTGATGGCCTGGCTTTTGAACAGTCCAACTTTTCGCACGAGGTGAGTTTTGAGGCATTACATCCTCAGACCCATCCACGTTTGGTTAAGAGCAAGCAGGGGCTCACCTTGCACTATCAAGAACAAAGCTATGTTTTATCCTGGAGTGATTCTGGCGCATGGATACGTGAGGTCCTGTGTGACGACTTGGAGGATGGCGTATTGCGCACGTTGCATGAGCACACTCAGGATGTTGTCGATGCCGGTGGCGATGGCCACATGACGGACATATTTTTCGGCCCCATTAATGTAGCTCCACAGAGTAGTCGCATGCTCTCCTTCGATGTTGCCCAACTGGATAAAGTGACTGACGTGCCGGCGGTCAAAGACCTGTCACCGTCGAAGACATACATTGATTTCAATGATTGTCCGAAAGAAATCCGCTTTGGTCAGGAGCGGCTGCAGGCTGTTGTCATGACAAATATCGTCTTTCCAATTCGTAATCAAGGTCGCTGGATTCGACATCTTACACCGGGGCGGTGGTGGGATTCATTGTATACTTGGGACAGTGGATGCATCGGGCTAGGGATCGCCACTATTGATAGGCAGCGCGCGGTCGATTGCCTGCTTGCTTATTTGACTGAGGCGGGCGACAAGCAAGCTGCGTTTGTTCATCATGGATCGATGGTGCCAACGCAATTTTTTCTGGCGCTGGAGTTGTGGAACAAAACGCAGGATCGAACATTTCTGGAAGTTGTCTGGCCACGACTCCTTCAATATTACGAATACTTCATCGGGTTGTCGCCAGGTTCAACCATGAGTCCATTTACCTCGGGTTTACTCAGGCCTTGGGATTACTTTTATAATTCCGGCGGTTGGGATGATTATCCGCCACAGAAAATGCTAGCTGAGTTCACGAAGCGGCGGAATCGCGTTGCGCCGTGTATTACAACGGCGATGGCGATCCGCTGCGCCAAAATAATGGCTATGTTCGCAGAGATTTTGAATCTGGACACAACGCCATTTCTCCAAAATAGCAGTCGCTTGACGGATGCCCTGCAGGCATATGCCTGGGATGAGACGTCGGCTTTTTTTGGCTACGTTGAACACGACGATCAGGGGCAGGTATTGAATATTTTGAGAACTGAATCAGGCGAAAACTTCAATCGTGGAATGGATGGCTTGAGTCCGCTGTTGGCTGATGCAGTGACACCAGAGCAGGCAGATCGGCTATGGCGGACCTTGTTAGACGCCAATCGCTTTATGAACCCATTGGGCTTATCGGCGGTGGATCGGCAAGCCTCCTACTATCGGCAGGATGGATACTGGAATGGTAGTGTTTGGATGCCCTATCAGTGGTTCTTTTGGAAGGCGCTTCTTGACTATGGAATGCTCGATCAAGCGCAGCAACTCGCAACTCGCGTACTGAAGATGTACGGTTTGGAAACAAAGGAACGCTATGCTTGCTGGGAGCACTTCATGGTTGAGAGCGAGCGCGGCGCAGGCTGGCACCATTTTGGCGGTCTCTCAGCGCCACTTCTGAATTTATTTGAGGCGCATTATAAGCCGGGGACGGTTACGGGTGGGCATAATTGCTGCCTGCTGGAACAGGACTGGAGTCCTGATTTTAAAGTAGGCTCACTTCGCTTGAGTTATCATGGCGCGATTGAGCAAGAGCGTGCTTTGCTCATCGTTGTGCCGCAAAATTTCAAATACCAAGTTTCTATTGATGGTCAGCCACATGGCTATAATCAAATACTCTCGGGCTGCCTCGCCATCACCAGACAATGGCATCAATCAGTAACTCAAATCAAATTACGTGTCGATTGATCGCTTCGATGAGACGAGATCATTTTTCTGAAATGGACGTTATTATGATGAGCGCGGATTCCAACATCTAGCGAATAAAAGTGCGGATGGCTCCAATAGGCTTGAGCATGGCGGTTTCCTACAACCAA
>JAVDPD010000026.1 GCA_031296935.1 Cerasicoccus maritimus | reverse complement strand
TACCACCATATAGTCCGGACCTCAACCCCATCGAAAACGCATTCTCCAAACTCAAAAGTATGATCTGTCGCGCTGCGGCCAGAACTTTTGAGCAACTACTAGACGTCGTTGCGGAAGCTCTCAATAAACTAACCAGTAAGGATTGCTGGGCTTATTTTAAACATGCAAAGTATCGGACTAATTAAAGTGCAAATGCTCTAGAGATAACATGAAGTTGCCGGGTCCAGCCCTTGCTCAACCCGGCAACTTCATGTTATCTCTAAGCCTCTCTCTGACCGCGATACTGAAACCTTTGGCGAATGCGGGCCTTCCGTGTGCAGACTGCCGCGATGAAGGTGGATTTCGGGGTTGAATTGGCCGCGAAATTGGGTGTTCTAGAGCGTTCATCATGGCCATACAACTCAACGACACGCTCTCGCGATCCCGGAAAACGCTCGTCCCTTCGGACGGTGAAACATACCGGTTCTACTGCTGTGGGCCGACGGTTTATGGTCCGGCGCACATCGGTAACTTCCGCACCTTCGTCGTGCAGGATGTCCTGCGTCGCGTGATCGAAACTGATTTTCTGGCGCACGCGGATCCCAGCAAAGACCCGATTAAGGTAATTCATGTGCGCAACATCACAGACGTTGACGACAAGACGATTCGCACCAGCCAACAGCTCGGCGAAACGCTGAAGGCGTTTACGACCAAGTGGACCGAGAAGTTCCACGCCGACTGCGATGCGCTCAACTGCCTGGCACCCGACGTCGAACCGCGCGCGACGGAACACATCGAGCAGCAAGTGAAGCTCGTGGAAGACCTCCTTGCGGGCGGTTTTGCCTACGTGGGCGGCGATGGCTCAATTTACTTCAAGGTCTGTGCCTGCGAGCATTACGGCGAACTGTCCCACCTCGACCGCGATCAGTTGCAAACCCAGGGCGAAAACAGCGCTGGGGAAGCCAATGACGCCGACGAATACGACCGCGAGTCGGTTAGCGACTTTGCACTCTGGAAGGCGCACAAGCCCGAAGACGGCGACAACAAGTGGACCGGCCCCAAGAATCCTGCTACCGGCGAAACCATCGACGGACGTCCTGGCTGGCACCTCGAATGCTCGGCGATGAGCACCGCCTACTTGGGCGATTCGTTTGACCTGCATGGCGGCGGCGTGGACCTCTGCTTCCCGCACCACGAAAACGAAATTGCGCAGAGCGAGTCGGCCAACGGCAAGCGCCCTTTCTGCCACCACTGGTTCCACAGCGCGCACCTGATGGTCGAGGGCAAAAAGATGTCCAAGAGCCTGGGCAACCTCTACACCCTCGACGACCTGGCCGAGAAAGGCCACACGCCGATGGAGGTGCGCTACGTGCTGATCAACGGCCACTACCGTTCGCAGCTCAACTTTACCTTCAATGGTTTGCAGGCTGCGGCTAGCGCAATGGCCAAACTCGAAAAGGCCGTGAAGCCAATCCTCGAGCTGGTAGATATGACTCAGAGTGAATTCCGCGATTTGTGCAGCAAACCTACGGCGTTGACCACGACCGGGATGTTTGTGCGCGCCTGGGAATGCCTCTGCGACGACTTAAACGTGCCCGGCGCACTCGGCGAAATCTTCAGCTCGATCGGCGATTTGAATGACCCTTCCTTTGAAAAGAGCGCGATCACTGGCCAGTTGTTCTCGTTGGCTGGCCTGATGTACTGCCTCGGTTTGGAACTCTATGCGACGCCGGAAGCGCCTAAGGCGGACATCCCGGAGCTCATTCAACAGCTGGCTGCCCAGCGTTGGGAGGCCAAGCAGTCCAAAGACTGGGCAACCGCCGACGCCCTCCGCGCCGAAATCCAAAATGCGGGCTGGGTCGTGCTGGACAGCAAGGACGGCTACGAATTAGAGCCTGTCTAAAAGCACGCGCCAGCAAATCTCTCTGACGTGTTAGACGCCTTCCTGGACATTCTTCAGGTAGGCGTCCATTTCTGCTGTGCTGCTGAAGACTTCGCGCAGCGGAATTGCTTTCACAATATCGAAAACCTTTTCCACTTGAGGCGACAAGTTGGCAAAAACCAGTTGGCCACCACGGCTGGTCATCTCGCGCCGCAGTTTGGCAAATGAACGCAAGCCAGCGCTCGAAATGTAATTTAAGTCCTTTAGGTCGAGTGCGACCGCTTTGACTTTTGGGCTAAGTCGAGTGTGGATATACTCATCAAATTGTAGCGAAGTGTTCGTGTCCAACACACCATTCAGGAAGCAGGTGATACGACCATTCGATAACTCGATGGAATCAATATTTAATTTCATGACGATACAGTAGAGAATGCAGGCAGCGTTATGTGTAGGATATTCTGATCATTTCGTCGATGATATTCGATGTGTTCAGACAACTCCAGAACGATAAAAAAACCAAATCCGCCTTGCATGCGCGATGCATCATCCGCCGCAATGTCGGCAGGTGGTATCTCGGTCAGTGGATTAAAAGGTTCGGCGAAGTCGGAGACTGTCAGACGAACGGCGCTATTCACATCGCATTCAAGCCATATCGACTGGTCGCCCTTGCGTGTACCGTGTTGAAGGACGTTGCCAACAACCTCTTCAACTACTAATAGCGCATCTTCTAATGCGTTTACTGGAGTTTGACGCGCAAGCAACCACTCCTGCAATCGAGCTTTACAATCACTCAATTCAGGTGCTTCGCAGAGACAGTAGCGCCAGGGTTCCTTTTCAGGCATTCATCAACAATATGGCGGAATCAGAAGCATTTGGCAAGCAACGAACGCTTGATCTCCAGTAGCGACTCCCGAATCGCCATAGTCCTATTCCCAGCTCGTATCTAGGGTTTAAAAGGACCTCCGCAGAATTGAATCTACAATAAAACTTATGCTATAAGTCACCTTTCATGGAAAGAAGACGCTATGCTGCTGGATCAGTCATCTTTCGTCAGGGAGATGAATCACAGGATGTTTACCGGATCGTTTCCGGGCAGGTTCAAATTGGCATCGATGATGGCAATGGCAAAGACATGATTCTCGCCACCCTTGGCGAAGAAGACATCTTTGGAGAGATGGCCATGATCGATGAAAGTCCGCGGTCGGCGACCGTGACCGTAGTAGAAGACTGCGATCTGGAAGTTATGGAGCCGGGAGATTTTACCGAGACTTTTTTCACTAACCCAGTGGTGTTGGCGCCCTACCTTGCTTGCTTGATCGACCGCCTGCGCACCTCGAACGAGAAGCTGTTTGATCTGAGCCAAAAACTGGCTCAACGCACAAATGGCTCGGCAACGCGGCCTCCACCAACGCGCTCCATTGGGAGTCGTTTTATTGGAACCGGCATGGTGCTCATCCCCAAATCGCCGCAAGCCAAGCGGTCGATGGCGCAACCGCGCGTGCCGATTTCCAAGTTCCCTTTCCGAGTTGGTCGGTCTGGCAGCAGTGGAGCGGACATCCTCCAGAAAAACGACCTTTCGCTGATCAATATTGATCCAAGCCAAGTCGCCAAGAACCACATTTCCATAGAGCAGGAAGACGGCGCAGTCTGGATTCGCGACCGTAAGACGCGCCGGGGCACGATGGTCAATGGTCGGCGTCTGCATCAGGATGATGGCATGCTCGTTTGCCGCCTGAGTAAACCCGTCAATGAGATCATTTTGGGGGATGACAAAAGCCCCGCAATTTACGAGCTAAGGGTGCTACAGGCATAATTGAATTGCGAGCCCAGCACAAAGTGGCTTGTCTATCGCTCGCTAATCTCCACTGCTGCTTATGAAGTATCCGGTACCGAACTCCATTGCCGAAGTTACGCCCGATTGGGTGACGCACATTCTCTGCGAGGGCAACGCCATTGCCAACTCGACAGTCACCAACGTTGACGCGCGCATTCTGGGGCAGGATATCGGCTTCCTGAGCGTGGTTGCCCGCCTCGGGCTCACCTATGACAATGCCGAGCCAGGGGCTCCTTCCGCCGTAGTCATCAAAATAGAAACCCAGCATGAGCAACTGCGGGAGATCGGCAAAGAGACACAAGCCTTCGAGCGTGAAATTCGTTTCTACCGCGATGTCGCGCCACAGATCGATGCACGTCTACCGAAAATTTACTACACCGTCGATCAGCCGCCAAGCATGGTGATCGTCATGGAAGATTTATCGAATTGCCGTCCTGGCGACCAAGTCGAAGGCATGGATCTTGATCTCGTGCTCGCGACTGCGGCCATCATCGGACGCGTGCAGGCGAAATATTGGGACAACGATGCGCTCAGCCAGCTCGATTGGATGCCGGAAACGAATCACATCGAGCTTGATTTTGACGCCAACTGGGATTCCTGCGAAAAGCACTTTGGGCACCTGATACCCGAAGAAGGCAAAGCCCTCGGGCGGCGGATGAAGGAACACATCCCGTGGATGTTTAATGAGATCGCGCACCGGCCGAAAACGATCGTCCACAACGACCTCCGTGAAGACAATCTGCTCTTCGATGAATCAGGCGCGCAAACCGAAGTCATCATTTTAGATTGGCAGTTGGCCACCCGCAGCATGGGCGTGTTCGACATTGCCCGCCTCATGGCCGCCAGCGCCCTGCCCGACCGACGACGCGGGCATGAAATTGAAATCCTCCGCGCTTGGTATGGTGCCCTCGTCGCTGAAGGCGTGACGGATTACTATTGGGAAGAGGCGCTCTTTGACCTGCGTCTCGCCCTGCTGGAATTCATATGCTTCCCGGTCAAATTCCATGCGGCCTTCATCGGCAACACCGGGCGTTCAGCCGATTTGACCAAGGTCATTTTCTCGCGCGGCTTTGCCTCGGCCATCGACCTACAGGCCGGTGTCGCCATGCCCGGCTAATTTAAAAACGAATGCAGGGCTCATCCAGGTTGTGTTCATAACCAAGGACCACGACTGCCGCTGTTGACAGCACGAAAAACGCACCACTGGACACGGGCTGCTTCAACCAGCGCGCCATGACTACGCGCAAGAAATGTCCGTGCGAAAACACAAATGCCTCGGGCTCTGAGATTTCACGTAAACGAGCAACCACTCGGTCTGCGCGTGCTTCGACATCGGCAATGGATTCACCGCCGGGTGAGCCATCCTTGAAAATGTTCCAGCCAGGATTGGTCTTGAGAATGTCGCAGGTTTTCAGACCCTCGTAGTCGCCGTAATCCCATTCCATGAGGTCGTCCCACAACTCGATTTGCTGGCTCCGCGTGGCGATTTCACACGTTTCCTTTGCGCGCTTGAGCGGGCTGCTGAAAACGTGCTCTGGCATTGGACAATAATCCCAGCCTTGGCAGCGGTCAGCCAAACGCTCGCGCACGTGCTCAGCTTCCTGCCTGCCACCGTCAGTCAACGGCAAGTCGGTGCGCCCAGTGTGTTGTCGGCTGATTGTCCACGCGGTTTCACCATGACGCGCTAGATAGATACGAGGAAGCTCACTCACAATGCAAGTCACCTTAGTGATCTAGCGCTGCCTAGCAATCTTGAAGCACTACTGTGAAGCCGGGCGCAGGGCATCGGCCGTTTCGCCGCCCGGTTGTTCTACAGCTGGCTCACCAGTGAGCATTTCCAGGAAACGCTGGTCAGCGCGGCGAGCCCAGTTACGAAACGCGGCATTGGGCGCACGGTCTTGCTGAATGAACTCCATAAACTCGTCGAGGTGGAAGGCTTCGGCCGCCATGCCGGCGCCGGCCTTCACCGCGTCGATGGCATTACACTGCTGCTCGAAGTGGCCGCCGGTGGGACGCAACAACACGGGCTTATCCAAATACATTGCCTCGCAAATCGACTCAAAGCCCGCCGTTGAAACGAAGGCCTTGCAGGTTGCCATGCGCTCCAGGAACTTCACGCCCGAGAGCTTGTGGAAAAACAGATTGGGCTGATATTCTTCCATCTCTTCCGCGCCTGAGCGATCCCAGAATCCATGAATAACCACGTGCGGATTTTGCTTCTGCCAGTTTGCGACTTCCTCGGCGTAGCCGTCATTTAAAATGTAGAGCAGGATGAAATCGCCGGGCTTTGGATCGAGCTGGATGACTTCGTCGCGGAGCAATGGCGGCATCACGAAAATCTTTCGATCCGGCAAGTCATCCATCTCACGGAAGGACAAGGCCAAGAGTTTATCCGAGCCAAAAGCCGTCATCCAATTATTGAAGAGCAGCATGGTGCGGTCCATCACCTTCCCGGGCGGAAACTCGAACTCCGGATGATGCAGCAAATACTGGTGCCCGACGCACATGATCTTCGTCTTGCGTGGGCGAAACGCCATGAATGACAATCCCGCCAGCAACTCATAAAAGTTAACGACCACGTCCGGCTTGTGGCGGCGAATGCGGCGGCGAATCACAAAGAAGCTTTTGATGTAGAGCGGCAGACGGAGCAGGTTCTTGAAGATCGTAGGCCCGATCAGAATGCCCCGGCGATTGGCGTCCACCACAAAGGTTGGGCTGCGAAACATGCGCACCGGCGCGTGAATGCCGTCCTTGAAAAACTGCGGGATGTCGCGGCGGTCATTTTTGCCGACCAGCACTTGGGTCACCTCGTGCCCATGACTCGCGAGCAAGCGTCGAAGCGCCATCGCCTGAGTGAAGTGCCCACGCCCCTCCCCCTGCACGATGAACATGAATTTGAGTTTCTTTGAGGCCACAATCGAGATTCAGTTAGAGATAGTGAATGGGGATTGGAAAGCGATGTTTAAAAATATCCGCTAATCAGTAAAATAATGCCAAGCGGCGTAAAGACCCAGTAGTCCAGCGGAGCCCCCATCCACCAGCGCGGCGCATGCCACCAGATGAGTTCTTTGCGGAAGCGTTTTATGCCGTAAGCCGGGTTGATGACGAACCACAGATAGTCTTCCAGCACCCAAAATAAAATGTAGAAGCCGAGAACCTTGCGCTCGGCTGCCGGCGTCCAGTCCAAACCGACAAAGAACGGAAAATGGACCATGACGAGCATGAAGATCAAGATCGACAAGTGATAGCCCGTCAGCGGGCGTCCACTCCAAATGAGGACGACCAGTGGGTGGTCGATGCGCCAGGTTGGCAAGTCCTCCGCCCAGCCAGCGCCACCGGTTCCTTCGGTGTTAATCTCAATCCACGCGAAAATCAGCGCAGAGATCAGCAAAAAGAAAATGAGTGCGATAAATTCCAACATCTCGGCGAGGTTTAGTGCCGTCGAAGAATTAGGCTTTCTTGGGTGAATGATCAGCTGAACACAACCACAGATTGCCGACGTCACGAAGATGTCACCTCCCCTATGTCCGCGCAGATTTTGATTTCACCTGTCTGACTGCATCTTCGTAGGCTTGCTTGGTCTCGGCAGCAATGACGCTCCAGTGCCACAAACGACGCCTTTGCAAAATCATTTCGCGGCAATGCGCCAACTGCTCGCGGTTCAGCGAATCCAGCAACTGGCCCAGTTTTTCAAAACGCTGATTATTGGCCGGGATGTAGATCGCAGCGTCGCCTAACACTTCACGCGCGTACGGATAATCCAACGTGATCTGCGGCAGCTGGTGGGCTTGCGAAAGATGCGGCGCACCCGAGGTCAGGTGGCAGTCCCCCTGCATGAACAGGAAACAATCAGCGGCATTTGCCAGTAGGCAGACAGTCTCGTCATCCGTATAGCCCGCATGGATTATGACGTTATCCATCGTGGAGGCGCGCTCGATTTGCTGTGCTGCGTATTGGCCACTCGCGGCGCCCGCCAAGACCAGCACTTCATTCGTGCGACCTGTGAAGGCATCCAACAGTTCGGCAATTTGCTTGTCCGGACGAATGGCTCCGACGTTCAGGAAAACACTCGCGTCATCCGGCAAATTTAGGCGCTGGCGCGCCTCCTCCTTGGGCGCTGATGGAAATATATCTTCGTGAAAATACCCATGACGCAGAACGACATGGCTGGCATGAGGAAAATGATAAGTCTCCAGCACGCGCTGCTTGCCCCACTCGGAATGATGGCAGCAGACATCGCAATGCTGCGCGAAAAGTAGATAAACCTCACGCCAGAAGGTTTCCTTGCCCCGATCATGTGGCAGCAGATTGTGCATCGTCCAAAAGACCGCGATGCCAGCTTCACGAAACTTCGGCAGCGTCGTGGCGAACTCCTTCAGGATCTGCTCCTCGGGCAAGTCGCGGTGGCGGCAGATGGACTCCGGCCATTGCAGATGGACGACGTCGGGCGCATGCGCTAGAATTGCATCGAGGTGGTCGGACAAATGGATGCCCCAATCCTCAAAAATCTCCGCATCAACGCCCGCTTCGCGTAGACTGTTTCGCTGATGAATATTGTAGGGGCACTGGCCAGAAATCAGGAGGGCTTTCACGATGCCGACATTAGAGTCAGCACTCGTCAGCGCGCGCAAGCATAACCCGTTATCCACTTCGACATATTGCCCCAGCTTTTAAGCTGAACGAATGGCCCTGCGACGAATGATAACCATAGCCAGACAAAGAGCTGCGGCGGTTAGCGCATAAAACCTGGGCTCAGGGACAACTGTAAAGTCGACATCCAGCACGGGCGCCACGCCCTCTTCTCTGCTGCCGAAGCGGACGGCGTTTTGAGGAGCGCCATTTGCGCCAACTAAAATGAAGCCCAAATTGCTGGATGGCAAATCGACCCAACCTTGCACTGCACTAAGCAATGAGCCAGTACTGAACACGACATCGCCGGTGGAGTTGACGAACACGCTATCGAGCTCCACACCAAAGTCTCCTCCCGGCGTGCTCCAAGGTGAAGCCCACGCAACTGAATTTGCCGGAGTTGGCGCTGTACCAATGCCACCTTGTCCACCGCTGCCGGTATTCGTTCCCTCTGTCCAGGCAGTTGTCAGCGCATGTAGTCCGAAAGTTTGCGTGCCCCTCATCTGAGCTGCATTCAATGTCAACGATACGCTGTTGATGGTTGAGCCCGTCGGAATCGAGCTTAAATCGAATTGTAACAGCGGACGTCTCTCCTGACCACTGGAATTGAAACCACCGAATAAGTCGCCAACGCTGACGGATGTGTCATTCGACATAATCGACGCGTCTTGAGAGGGGGTGAAGGAAAGTGAATCGGCGAACGCCACCGATGCAACTAACAAGGAACTGAGGATAACAGGAGTAGTATTCATGACACAGCCAAGCGTAACTTACGCATGTGATTAATCAATCTTATTTACAGCACGCCTGAAGCTGGCCATCCAGAATACTTTTAGCCTTGCCTGAAACTGCTTGCTGTTCAGGATTTTAAGTTTCCCTCATGGCCCTTCAACGCAAAGCTAAGAACACCAAGAAACTTGCCTACTTTAACCGTGAATTGAGCTGGCTGGCGTTTAACCGCCGCGTTCTCGATCAAGCTCTCTGCCAGCAGCAACCCTTGCTGGAGCGCCTAAAATTCCTCTCCATCGTCGCATCCAATCTCGACGAGTTTTTTGAGATTCGTGTCGCTGGCCTGGCGCAGCAAGTGGAATCCGGCGTGGTCGAAGTAGGCCTCGACGGCTTGGGCCCCAAGGAGCAACTCCGCCGTATTCATGCGATCACCGCTTCATTGGTGAAGGAGCAATATCGTTGCTGGCGCGAGCAACTCGTGCCGCAACTCAAGCAGCAGGGCATCGTATTCAAGGGGCGCAAAGAGCTCTCCCGCAAGGAGCTTGCCTGGGCAAAAAACTACTTTGCCGAGCAGGTTTATCCGGTGCTGACACCGATGGCGATCGACCCTTCACACCCCTTCCCGCAGCTAGTCAACAAGTCGCTCAACATCCTCGTCAAGCTGACCAAGCCTGGCCGCGGGCGCAAGGAAGCGCACATGGCCATCATCCCCGTGCCCCGCATTTTGCCGCGGGTCATTCATGTGGATGTCGAAGGCGCCAAGGAGCAGACATACATCTTCCTCAGCGACCTCATCAAGATGTTTGATGATGAGCTGTTTCCCGGCTACAGCATGAAGGGGGCGTGGGCGTTCCGCATCACCCGCAACAGCGATTTGTATATCGACGAGGAAGAGGTTGAAAACCTGCTGACCAAAATCGAGGAAGAGCTGAACAAAAAGCGCAAAGGCGACCCCGTCCGCTTGGAGATTGAAGACGATGTGGACGAGGAGATGCTCGACAGCTTACTCAAGGCCAATGAGCTGCCGTCCGATTATGTTTTCCGGATCAACGGCCCCATTAACCTGCTGCGACTGATGAGCGTTTATTCGATGATCGAGCGCCCCGATCTGAAGGACAAGCAACACCAGGCGTTCCTCCCCGAAGCGCTATCGGCCACCGCAAATATTTTTGAGAATGTCCGCGCGCGGGACTACTTGCTTCACCACCCCTTCGATTCTTTTTCGCCGGTCGTGGACTTTCTGAATCAGGCCGCCGACGACCCCAAAGTCTTCGCGATCAAGCAGACGCTTTACCGCACCAGCGGCGACTCGCCGATCATCAACGCTCTGAAACGCGCCTGTGAGAACGGCAAGCAGGTCACTGCGCTCGTTGAGCTGAAGGCCCGTTTCGATGAAGCCAACAATATCCAATGGGCGCGCGAACTGGAAGAAGTCGGCGTGCACGTCGTCTACGGCATCGTTCACCTCAAGACACACTGCAAGTGCTGCCTCGTCGTGCGCCGTGAGAAAAAAGGCCTGCGCCGCTATGCGCATCTTGGCACCGGTAACTACAATCCCAAGACTGCCAAGATTTACACAGACCTGAGTTTATTCACTGCCAACGAACGTCTCACGAGCGAAGTCGCGGACCTCTTCAACACGCTGACCGGCTTTTCGCTGGAACCGCAGTTCAAACACCTGCTTGTCGCGCCATTCAATTTGCACTCAGATATCCAAAAGCGCATAAAACGCGAAATTCGCAACGCCAAGGCTGGCAAGCCCGCCCGCATCATTGCCAAGTGCAATAGCCTCATTGAGAGAGAAACGATCAATAACCTTTATGCCGCCTCCAACGCCGGTGTGCAGGTCGATCTGATCATCCGCGGCATCTGCGCACTCGTGCCCGGCGTAAATGGCATGAGTGAAAACATCCGTGTGCGCAGCATTGTGGGTCGTTTCCTCGAGCACAGCCGCATCTACTATTTTGAAAACGGCGAGGCCGAGTCAGAATTATTTGTCGGGAGTGCCGACTGGATGGCGCGCAACTTTTTCCGTCGCATTGAGTGCGTCTTTCCGGTCCTCGATCCCGAACTGAAGGACCGCATCGTCAAAGAAATTCTCCCACAGTATCTCAAGGATACGACGGCAAAAATCCTCAAACCGAACGGCGCTTACAATCCGGTTCGTCGCACGAAAGCAGACGAGGAATTCTCGTCGCAGCAGTTCTTTCTGGAAAACCCATTAGGTGGAGATCGCTTTCGCGGCGATTCCGCAGTGCCACTATTGGATAAGCCCGGCGATTAATTCCGGCCGTAGAGGAGCTCCAATTGTTGCAGGAGTTCCTGCCCCTGAGCATTGAGCGGAGCGCCGCTTTTATATGCCAGCGCAACTTGTAAACTTGGGCTGCGATCATTATCAGGAAGCCGTTGCAATGCCTGTTTGACCATAGCGGTTTGGTCGCCAGCCATCACCAGCCCAGTTAGTGCGCTTTGCGAGACAGAGTCATTCCTTACCAGCAGCATACGCCAGTAGCTGATAGCCGTTGCTGAATCGGCATTCCACCAGGCATAAACACCCGCAATGTATAAGACGCGTGGTGATACGTTGGCCAAGCTTTGCGCGTCATCGAGACGCTGCTTCAGCTCAGCTCCGCTCGGTCGTTTGCCGGTGTCAATCAGTGTCGCTAAATCAAGATTGAACATTGCCACGATGCGCAATTCCCGCGCCGCAACTCGATCTGAATCAACAGAAAGCGCCTGATCGGCCCAAGCCAATGCCTCGTCATCCAGTTGTGCGTCGAGGGCCGCATAGCCGAGCAGCAGATAATCCTGCACCTCCGTTGGTGGTTCGCGCACCGCGCAAAAGGAAGAGAACGCCATTAGCGACGCAGCCGCCATCGCTACGCCTACGGCGACCAGCCATTTGCGTGATAGCATACGCCAAGGCGCTGTTGCCCAGCCTCCGGCCACAATGGCCAATACTGGAGCCAGCGGAAGGCGAAAGCGCGCGCTCACATAAGTCAGGATCAGGCCTCCAGAGTATGCTATAACCGCGGTGAGCAAGACAGTTAGCACCAGCGGATTCTTGCGCCCCCAGAAAACCAATGGCGTTGCCGCAACCAACAAAATCCCCCACCCCAAATAATTGAAACGCAAAAAAGGCGAAAGTTCACGATGCACAGAGTAGGTCTTGTTGTTGTACTGCTCATGTTGATTAAGCAGGTAGTAGCCTTTGCGCGCTAATCGACCAATGAATGCAAGCGGATCTTCCAAAATCATCTGGCGGGTTCGTTCGCGCCAGTAGTCATTGATATCTCTCCAACTGTGAGATGCATCGGCGCCGCGATCTTCAAGATAATGGTGCAGTGCTTCGACTCGCGCCGGATTCCGATGCTGATCGCCCTGATATATTTCGATGGTCTGCGCAAAATACTTACCGTGGGATCCGGGCTTATTGGCTGCCCACAAATTAAATGCTCCTTGCGTAGGCATCACCACGAATTCACCAGAGAGCTTTTGATTGAATGCGCCCATCAGGACTGCCGGTATGGCCAAGCCCACGAACGCCAAAAAAACAGTCCACCGCGGCGGTTGCCTTGGCTGTTTTTTGCCGACTTCAGGCTCAACCGGCGTAGCGCGTGGCCCAAAGTATGCCATCAACACCAGCACGACAGGCATCGTCAAAGTAATGGCCCAAAGCTGAGGACGCGCCAGCGCGGCCAAGGACAATAAGAAGCCAGACGCCAGCGCAGATTGAGCGGCAGCAGTTCGGATAAAGCTCACCGCGCGATCCAGCCCCGCCAAGAGCAAGGCAATGCTCAGCGTGATGTCTAATGGATCACCGATGAAAAAGAGCCCCACCGGATAAAACGCCCAGATCGCCATTGCGACAAGCTGAGCGCGCTCATGATTCCATAGCGCACCTGCCAAGCGATAAACCAGCCACAGGCTCACCAGCCAGGACGACAAATTAATCAATCGCGCAAAGTCGGGCCAAAGCGCTTCCGGCAGCCCAAGGCCCACGCCCAGGGAAAGCATCAACGGATACAACGGCGCCCGATACATCGGCTCGCGCGGCAATGCTCCATCGGCAATCGACCAAGCCAGCTGCAGGTTTTCTTTGCCATCCAAGACTGGATGCGCGCCCATTGGCGTACCAGCATACCACAGGCAATAGCCGACCGCATACAGAAAGCCCAAGAGCAGGATCAGCGCGAACGCCCTCAAACCACGTTGCTTGAGTGGAGCTGAAGCATCTTCGGCCATTGGCTACTGCTGGGAAGCTTTCCAGTCGAGGTAGTCGTCGTAAGTCGGGGGCTCATCCAGAGGCTCCTTGGACTTCATCGTCACATAGCGATTCGAGCCCGGCACACGGATCGGATACTCGTAATCGACTTTTTCATAGCCAACCACCGCGCGCTGAGTCTGAGCTCCAGCGAGCTCGAACTTGTCCGCAACGGGAACGTCGTTCGCGCAGCCGGTCAAACCAGCAATAGCCCCAAGCAACAACCCACTCGTAAAGATGACGATTAACGATCGCATACAGAGAAGATGACACAGCTTCTGTGATCTGACAAGAATAACGCTAACTCGCATGGGCCGTCAAAATCCACGCAAATGCGGTTGCCGAAAGGCTCATTCTGGAAGCTGCTAAAACTTAAAAGCCGGAGCCAATCTCCGGTTCGTGATCACTCAATTTCCCATCAACCAGCGTAACGAGGTGGTCCGCGACGTCCAGGATACGGTTATCGTGTGTGACCATCACGATCGTATTGCCAAACTCCTTGGACAAGCGCTGCAAATGACTGACCACCTCACGGCCAGTCGGTCCATCCAGCGACGCAGTCGGCTCGTCCGCGAGAATGATCGTGGGACGGTGAACCAAGGCGCGCGCGATCGCCACACGTTGCTTTTGCCCGCCGGAAAGCTGTTCCGGCTTTTTGTTCACGTGGTCATCCAGATCCACTTCGTGCAGGATTTCCAAGGCGCGCTCACGTGCTTTAGCCGCCGTCATTTTCGGGTCAAAGGTCAGCGGCATCATCACGTTTTGCGTGACGCTGAGCGACCCGATCAAGTGGTGGCTCTGAAAGATGAAACCGATCTTACGACGCACGTTCACCAACTGCTTTTGCGTCGAGCTTTCCAAGGGCTGGCCATCGATCACGATGCTGCCTTCTTGAATGGTGCGCAGGCCGGCGATCAGCTTGAGCAAGGTGGTTTTCCCGGAACCAGATGGACCGGCAATGATGGTGATTTCGCCCTGCGTGAAATCCGCAGTGATGCCATGCAACACCTCCTGGCGAGTTTCCCCATGCCCAAACGAATAGCGCAAATCTTTGATTTGAATAACCGACATCGCTTAAAAGATATCCGCAGGGTTGGCGTGGCGCAGCTTGCGGGTCGCCAAGGCGCCGGCAAGGATGCACATGAAGATGGTGAGCCCCAGGACGATGCCCGCGTTATCCCACTGGAAATACGTCGGCATGTAGGCCACTTTTCGCGTCACATAATACAGGCCCGCCGTGAACGCCGCGCCGGGTATGAATCCCAGCACGCTGAGGATTACCGACTCCTGCAAAATGAGGCTGATGAAATAGCTGTCCTTGAAGCCAATCGACTTGAGCGTCGCATACTCCTCCAAGTGGTCGGTCACGTCGGTGTAGAGAATTTGATAAACAATCACCGCACCCACAATAATTGCCACCGCCATCGACGCCGAGATGACAAAACCAATCGGCGTACGCTCGCCCCAATAGCGCTTCTCGTTGTCGATAAACTCAGCGCGCGTCATGATCTTCACGTCCTGCGGCAGCATCGCACGCAGCTCATCCGCTGTCGCATTGGCATCGGAGCCAGGCTCAAGTGTGATCAAGCCTACGGCAGGCAGGTTTGGATTCTGGCCCGGGAAAATCTCAAAAAACGTCTGCTTGCTGACCAGCAAGTTACCATCCGCGGCAAAGGTGGTGCCCATCTCAAATGTGCCCACAATCTCCGTGGCGCGGCCATTGGTTTCGGTGGTCACGGTCCCCTCCTCCAGCAAGTCCACAATGGGACCAAATTTGGCGTGCGAGCGCACATCGAACAGCGCATGACCTGGAATTTTCAACAAGCCTTGCTGGGATTCGATGGCCTCGTCGGAGAACGGCTTGTCCGCCGGATCAAACCCAATGATAAAGATATCGCGGTTCACCTTGGTCAGTGGATTTTTGATCGGCAGATTCACCAGATACAACGGCGCAACGTCATCCACCTGCGGCAACGCGAAGGCCTGATTGAGGCGTTTTTCAGTGAAGCCGCGACTGATGCCAAAGTATTCGTATTGCGGACTGGTGATGACCAAATCGCAATTCAGCATCAGGTGTGGAAAGACGACCTGCGTGAACATCGCCGTCTTGAGGCCCATCTGGTAGAGCATCATCGTCACCGCGAAAATAATGCCCGCCACCGCTGCGAAAAAGCGCTTCTTCTCCTTGATTAGATTCAGCCAAGCCAGCGGAATCCCCAAGGGAACCAGTTTGTTGAGTAGCGGCATGATCTACTGAGCGCTGGTTACCTCGATGCGTGCAATCACCTGGGAATCAATTGGCGGCGCCCAACCAGAGGTTGGCTCAATTTGAATACGTGCAATCACCACCCGCTTGTCGCTGAATTCGAGCGGATCATTGCTGAAAACCGACTGCGGGTTCACCAGCTGGCCAACTTCAATGACCTTGCCCTGCAATTGCTCTTTAAAGGCATCTGACTTCAGAGTCGCGGTTTGGCCAACCTTCACCTTACGTGCATCGTCGATATAAACCTCGGCTTCCACCACCAGCGTCGAAAGGTCCCCCATCGCAACTACGCCGGCCGGGCCAACGACTTCGCCGGCACGCGCGCCAAGACGCAAGATAACGCCATCGGACGGTGCCAGCACCTCGGTCATATCCAGGTAGGCCCGGGCTTGAGCGACGCCCGCTTCCGCAGCTTCAGCCGCGGCCTGCGCTCGCTTGAGTTCAGCCTGCAACACGGCGCGCTGATTCTCAATCGTGGCGATGTTTGCCTTCGCGCTGGCGGCTTGTGCGTTGATGGATTCCGCTTCGGCTTGTGCGACGGCGACTGCGGCTTCGGCAGATGTCACCTCGGCATCCAAACGCGCAGATGTCGCCGGACGCGATGCGGAGAGCTCGCGCTCTTCTTCGCCGAGCAGCTTTTGCTGAAATTTAATCTCTTCGGTTTCTCGTCGCGGCGGGTCCAGCTCATCAAGGGTGTTTTGGTAGGCCGCATTCGTCCCGGAAATCTTCGACTGCGCAGCGTCCAGCTTGGCCAAAGCTTCTAGGCGGGCCTTCTGCGCTTGGTTGACGCCAGCCTGTGCTTGCGCCACCGCAGCATTGACGCGCGATAACTGACTCTCGGCTGCGGCCACTTCGGCTTCGGCTGCTTTTACCTGTGCATCGATGCCGTCCAATTGCGCTTCGATAATCGCCACGGCGGCTTGCGCGCTGGCAGCTTGTTTTTCCGCTGCACTCAGATCGGCCTGCATGGCGGGGCGGTTGGCCAGGAAAGCCAAGGTTTGGCCCTGCTTAACCTCATCACCGTTTTTCACTTTGAGTTCCTGAATGATCGCCTGACCAGTTTGACCAGCCGGAGCCGCCACGTGGATCAGGCCGCCTTGCGGTTTAATCAGCCCTTGGGCCGCCACAAACTCAGCCGATACGCCATTGGCTGCGGCAAGAAAAAGCGACGCAGTCAGGAAAAAATTCCATAAGCGGTTCTGCTTGAAGCGTAGAAAAAGCAAAAACATAAGCGGAAAGACATAGAAAAGGTTTTCCCTGAGGAAAAGGTAAAAAAGCCTAACTTCGCTGCCCAGGTGCGCCAAGGGTTTTCATTTTTTGACTTTGCCCTTTTGAAATCCCGCGCTTTAAGTGCCGAGTTTGCTACTTTGATGACAGTTAAAGAATCCTATCGCCGTTGCTTGGAGCTGACCCGGAGTCACTATGAGAACTTCCCGGTGGCCCGCCTTGTCCCCAAAAGGATACAGCCCTATGTTGCTGCGGTGTATGCCTTTGCCCGCTATGCCGACGATCTGGCCGACGAAGGCTGGGGCGAACCCGGCGCGCCTACGCCCGAAGAACGCGTCGAACAACTGCACGCTTACGAAGGCGAGCTCCTCGCTGCGATCGACGGCAAGCCGCTGAAGCCGGAAACAGAATGGATCTTCATCGCCGTCGCGGACACCATTGCCCGCACCGGCGCACCGGCAGATTTATTCACGGACTTGCTCAGCGCCTTCAAGCAGGACTGTATCAAGCTGCGCTACGAGACCTTCGTCGACGTGCTCGACTACTGCCGCCGCAGCGCCAACCCGGTGGGGCGCTTGGTGCTGATTCTCCACAACCACATTGATGAGCAGCTGTTTGAGTGGTCCGACAACATCTGCACCGCCTTGCAGTTGGCAAACTTCTGGCAGGATGTTGGCGTCGACATCCGCAAAGACGGTCGCATCTACATCCCCGAGGAAGACTGGGAAGAATACGGTGTCACCGAGGAGATGTTTCAGGCTGAAACAACAAGCCCGGAGCTCCGAGAGTGTATTAAATTTCAAGTAAAAAAGGCTCAGGTGCTTTTCGATGAGGGCAAGCCCTTAGCCAAGGAGCTCCCCTTTCCTCTCAGCTTGGAGATTCGCCTAACCTGGCTGGGCGGCGTTACGATCCTGAAGAAGATTAAGCAATTGGACTACAACACCTTGCAGCAGCGTCCTAAAATCCAGAAATCCGATAAACTCGCGCTTCTTGCCCGCGCCTTACTCCCTCTTTGATTGCGAAATCCGTCCATTGTTTTTGGATGAAATAGGTAAAAAAGAGCTTCACCGTTCGCAACGGGTTGGTTAGGGTTGCCAATTTCCCCATCAGCAAATACGCGTTGGAGGAAATTCTACTGAAACGATGAGCCACAATAAGCAACTCTCCCTGATCCTCGGCAAAACACTGTTTGCCGCCGCATGGGCGGATGGTAGAATCCAGCCGCAGGAGATTGACTGCCTCAAAGACATTATTTTTCACCTCCCCGGCATCGATGACGCTGCCTGGGCAGAATTGGAAAAATATATGGGGTCACCCATCGATGACGATGAGCGCGCAGAGTTGCTGTCTGAGCTTCATGATATGGTCGATAGCGACGCGGACCGCGACTTCATTACGCAAGCCACCAATCGCGTGTTTATGGCCGACGGAGTCATCACCACCGAGGAGCAGCGCGCTATTCGCGAAGTCTCCTACATCCTGCGCAAGGAAACAGACAAAGTGGATCTCGACGGTCTCTCCGACGCCATTCGCGAATCACTCAAGCGCCGAGACCACGCCATCCGCAAATCGCTCCGCCCAGATGAAATCACCAAATTGGGACAAGGCGACCGCTTACAGTTGCTGATCATCCTCGAAGAACGTTTTGCCGAACAGGACATCGACTTGGAGATTTCGCAGCAGGAAAAGCAGCGTCTGATTCTCTTCGGTGCCCTGCTCGCTCGTGTTGCTAATGCCGACGAAGAAGTGGCACCTTCGGAAATCGAAGTGATCGAAAAGGCTGTTGCAAGCCGCTGGAACCTTTCCAAGAACGAAGCCTCGTTCCTGACCCAGATTGCTTTCTCTGAGGAAGCTCAGGGAGTCGACTTGCTGCGTTTAGCCCGCGAGTTCTACGAAGTCACCACTCAAAAGGAGCGCATGGACGCACTGGGGGTCTTGATCGACGTGTCGCGCGCCGATGAAGTTATTCGCCACATTGAGTCGGTCACCATCCATGAAATTGCCGAGCAGTTGAAGCTTTCTCAGTCAGATATCAGTGACGCAATGGTCGATGCACTCACCCGTGAAAAGCAGCAGTAGCGACGTAACCATGATCGATATCGCCCCTTAAATGGCTGACGCAACTGCTACGCCCCCACCCGCTGCACCGGCTTCCAACTCCGCAGAGGCAATACAAGCCCGCAAGTCCTCGAACTTGGCGACCACCTTGCTCTGGCTGGAAAAGGAGCGTCGCGAGGCGATGAATGTGTTCTACGACTTTTGCCGTATCGTAGACGACATTGCCGACGACACGGAAAAACCGGATGCAGACAAGGCCATCGAACTCGATGCCTGGCGCAAAGAAATCCAAGCCTGCTACGCCGGAGAAACCAATTTAGCGCTCGCCGCCGAGCTGGCACCTGTCATCCGCAATTTCAACATTCGCCAGGCAGACCTCATCGCGATTATTGATGGCGTGTCGATGGACATCGGTGGTCGCCGTTTCGAGACGTTTCAGGACCTCCAAAAATATTGCTACGGCGTAGCTTCCGCCGTTGGACTAGTGTCGGTTCGCATTTTCGGCTGCACCCACCCTAAGATCGATGAATATGCCGAAACACTCGGCTACGCATTGCAATTTACCAACATCCTGCGCGACGTTGTCGAGGACTACAACGAGATGGGCCGGGTCTATCTGCCCCAAGCGGAACTACGCGCTTTCGGAGTCAAAGAAGAGGACTTCGCCGATCCTTCGAACAACGAAAATTGCCAACGACTGTTCCGACTTTGCCACTATCGCTGCAAGCATTTCTTCAACAAAGCGCGCCGTCTCCTACCCAAGTCGGATCGTCAGCACTTAAAAGCTGCGCTGATTATGGGCGCGGTTTACGAGGACATTCTCGATAAGATTGCCGACCGTGATTTTAAGCTGACCAACGAGCGAGTTCGCCTTTCGAAAAGCCGGAAAATCCACCTAATCTGGCGTACGCTTAAGAGCCTGAAAAAACCACAGCCAGTCTTTCACGAGACGGGCACTGCGATTGTCTGGGGTGGGGGTATCGCGGGCATCACTTCCGCTGTAGAGTTGGGCTATGCCGGGTTTACGCCCATTCTGCTAGAATCCAAATCTTATTTGGGTGGTCGTGCGCATAGCCTGAATGACGCACCCACCGGACTGACGCTCGACAATGGCGCCCACATCGTAATGGGCTGCTACAAGGCATTCCTTGGACTGACCGAGCGCCTAGGCATAGAGCATAAATTCGAGCGTCAGGAGCGTCTTTGCGTTCCTTATGTAAGCCCAGGCGGCCAGTGGTCTGAACTCGCAGCCAAGGACATTCCTGCGCCCTTCCATTTGCTGAGCGGACTCTTTAACTTTTCCGCCTTAAACAGCAAAGACCGCATGGCAATCACGGCGCTTGGCGCAAAAATGCGGATTGGCGCGCAACCAGCAGATCGCCAAACCGCAGAATCCTGGCTGCTTGAAAACGGTCAGACCGAAGGCGCGATGCGCGCGCTCTGGGAGCCATTCTGTGTTGCTGCGCTCAATGAGCCACTGAAGACCGCCTGCGCGAACCTGCTCTTTGAGACGATTAAGCGGTCATTGTTTGGCACGGTTGACGACTCGGCAATCTACCTGGCCAACGTTGGCCTGACTGAAGTCTTCGAGCCCGAAACTCAGCTATACCTGGAGGCCATTGGCGGCAGCGTGCGCCGCAAAGCGCAGATCACTGAAATTGACTGCCAGGGCGATCAGGCCAAGGCCGTGGTGACCAGCAAGGGGGAGCGGATCGAAGGCGATGTCCACGTTTCCGCACTTCCCTGGACTGCGCTACGTCGCTTGCTACCCGCTGGCACTGCCGTTAAGAACCGCGTTTCGGCCATTCCCTCAGCTTCCATACTCAGTATTCATCTTCTAGTCGATCGATCACTCTTTGAGCACCCGACTGGGTTTGTAGGCTTATTGGATTCGCCAGTCCATTGGATTTTTGATCGCACCGGTAGCCTGACGCCCGAACACCAAGGCAAGCACCTCTATGCGATTATCGTTAGCGCTGCGGACCAGTGGCTAGAGCTCAAGAGCAATGAAGTAATAGATAAGCTAAGCGATGAGCTGGAGCGCTATTTCCCTGAATCTAAAGAGATGATTGTGGTGCGTTCGTTGGTCTATAAAAGCAAGGACGCCACATTTGCCGCACGCCCCAGCACGGCAAGACGTCGCCCCAAAACCGACGATTCCCCCTGGGATAATGTCTGGCTCGCTGGCGATTGGATTCAAACGGGTTTACCCGCCACAATTGAAGGCGCAGCACTCAGTGGTCAAATGGCGTTGGAGGCCCTTGACCGCCACGCGACACCAACTCGCGAATTGGCTATTTGAGCCAAAAACATACATTTCGAAACTAAGCTTTTGAAATTATCCCTGTTGAATCAAGGGATTGCCCTCGCTGAGTGGCACCAGTTGAGTATAGCATTTCTATTACTCAGAAACGTCCTATATAGTGGTTGTTATCTTTAGATTTCGACTGGCCCGTAGCGTCCATGCCCCCTTGACCTTCACGCTCGTGAAGGTTGCGGTTGATCTGTTCGGTGCTTCTGCTCCCATTCTTCATATTCGATTTGCCGGTTTTGCCAGAAAATCATCTCTGTAGCATTGAACTCATTTTACGGGGGGCCAACCAGTCACAATCGGGACAATCGTCAGACAAATTTCAAGACAAGCGGTCCCCCCTACCCCAGTCGCTCAGTCGCAACGTGGTATTGCGGATCTTCAGAGAGATTGACCTCGACCATGTCGCCTGCTTTGTCGAGTAGCTTGCGGCACTCTGGCGAGAGATGCGTGAGGTGCAGCTTCTTGCCCAGGGCGCGGTATTTTTCAGCAATGCCGTTGATCGCCTCCAAGCCGGACTGGTCGTAAACGCGGGTAAAATAGAAATCGATCACCACATCGTCCGGGTCATTTTTCGGATCGAACAGATCCTTAAATGACTGCACCGACGCAAAGAACAATGGACCGTGGAGCTGGTAGGTTTTGCTGCCTTGCTCGTTTTCGTATTCCTCGGCGCCAAGGTGCGTGGCGTGCTGCCAGGCAAAAACGAGCGCCGAAATAATGACGCCAATGATCACCGCCGTCGCGAGGTCGTGCGCGATCACGGTGTAGCCAGCCACAGTCACCATCACCAGCACGTCGCTCTTGGGAATCTTCTTCCAGGTGTGCAACGTCGCCCACTCAAAGGTGCCGATCACCACCATGAACATCACGCCAACCAGCGCCGCCATGGGGATCATTTCAATCCACGGCGCCAGCACGAGCACGAAGAGCAGCAAACAAACCGCCGCCGTGATCCCCGAGGCGCGACCTCGGCCACCGGAGTTCACATTGATTAACGATTGACCGATCATCGCGCAGCCACCCATGCCGCCAAACAGACCGCAAACAGTGTTCGCCAAGCCCTGGCCCAGGCACTCGCGGTTGCCGTGTCCACGCGTTTCCGTGATCTCGTCGATCAGCGTGAGCGTCATCAAAGATTCAATCAGGCCAACGCCGGCCATGGTCAAAGCAAACGGTAAAATAATCCACAGCGTTTCCAAAGTCATCGGCGGCAGCACTTCGTATTTTTCATCAAGGAAAAACAGCGTGGGCAAACCAGCCGCAATGCCGCTGTTGTCGGCGACTTCACTCTCGATGTAGGCGCTGACCGCCTCGGGAGTTGCTTCGACACCGTCTTTTTTGAGTTCCTCTGGCGCTTCATCGGTCGCCTTGGCGATGGTGTTCGTCTTGAGCATATCGCCCACGGTCAGGAGCACGTTGTCCTGATTCTGAGCAGCCCAGCTTTCCGGCCCCATCTTGTTGACCGCGATGGACAAACCCGTCACCACGAGAATTGCCGCCAGCGATGCAGGAATGGCGCGGGTAAACTTCGGCAGCAGCCAGATGATGGCCATCGTCAGCGCGACGAGCACGCCCATGATCCACAGCGCCGGCCCCGACATTCTGACGAGATCGCCCGCGTCGTCCACCGTGTTGAAGCTGCCAAACTGAGCCATGAAAATCACAATCGCCAGGCCATTGACGAAGCCGAGCATCACAGAGTGCGGGACCATACGGATGAATTGCCCCAGCTTACCGACACCAGCCAGCATCTGAATAATCCCGCAAAGAATCACCGTTGGGAAAAGATATTCCACGCCCTTGTCCGCCACCAAAGTGACCACCACAACGGCCATCGCGCCCGTGGCACCGGAAATCATGCCCGGACGTCCGCCGAAGATTGCGGTGAGCAGGCCCATGAAGAAGGCCGAGTAGAGACCAATGATCGGCGAAACCCCCGCCACGAACGCAAATGCGATCGCCTCGGGCACCAGCGCCAGCGCCACTGTCAGGCCAGACAGCAGGTCGTCTTTCAGGTTCGCGGATCGTTTCCGGAAAAAATTAAGCATGGTCCTTCTTTCGTTGAGTCTGTCCTCAGGGTAGGTCGACAGGCTAACGCGCAACAGAAGGGGCGAGGTAGTTAGGGCCCCGCGCCCGCTTTGTAAAGGCTTAAACTGACGGAGCCATCGGAGCGGGTGGCGTAATTTTAGGTTTACGACACAGGGAAATTTCGTAGGAAACATTACATGCTATTTCGCTCGTCACTTCTGACTGCTCTTTTCTGCATAGTCGCTTTCGTTGCGCGCGGAGAAATGCGTGAATGGACAGATCGTCAGGGGCGCAGCTTTCGCGGGGAGCTCTATGAAGTCGATGAGGCCAGAGTTAAAGTCCGTCGCGAGAGTGACTTCCGCGTTTTCGAGCTTCAACTGGAGCAACTCAGCGACGCCGACCAGAAGTGGATCGCCGACCAGCAGAAGCCCAAGGAATCGGCCGAACCCACCGCTGCGCCGACGGTGCCTGCCCCCACGCCCACGGCCCCAAGCACTCCCACTGACCGCACAAAGATACCGACATACAATCAGTCCGATTTCTACTTCGACGGCACCTGCGGACCGTCGGCAATTATGAATTTCCTTATGTGGTGGGGAGTAACTGCTTACCCGGAAGTCCTGCCCAGGGGGAATGCAAAAACGCAGGCCAAACGCACCATGCAACGACTCATTCGCACTTGCGATGGCAACAACGGCACAAATCCCAATGACATGGAGATGGGGCTAGTGGAATACTTTGAACGCTATTCCGATAACTACAGCGTGGATATCGAATGGCGCCCAATGCCCAGCATGGAGTGGCTGGCCCAAGCCGCAACTGGCGACAACCTCGTCGTCCTGCAACTGAGCTATTACGATGACACCGATGGTGGAAAACGCCGAGGAGGTCATTACGTGAGCCTCGTCTCCAGCGAGGGCAATCAGGCGATCGTGCACACTTGGGGGAAAATCTACGAGCTCGAGCTCAGGCCGCTGGACATTCAGTTTAGTGCGCGCGACTTATTCATCTCTTATCCTGACTCTCTCAGGAAGGAAAAAGAACTCATGCAATCCGCGTTACACGGACCTTATCTACAGGCATACCGGAAATCGCTGCCCGGTGAAGATCCCTCGCGGACGGGCTTGTGGAACGGGCATGTGGGCATTATCTACAACGCCATGCTCGCCAAAATTCGCCCAGCGACTCCTGAGGAAATCGCCCACAGGACAGAAAAATACCGCTAAGGCTACTTCGCCTTCGGAGCGAGGCGCTCGGGCGGCGGGACTTGGGCGGTGGATTCGGTTTGCTCAAGCTGGGTTAGCTCGACGTCCGTCACCTTGACCTGCGGGAAGTCCTTGATCGATGTCAGGCTCTTCTTCTGGCGCTTGTAAACCAAGTGGCTCTGCACGTAGGCGATGATGAGCTGCGTGACCGAAATCAGCGAGCTGATGTGCGTGCGTTCGTAGCCATGCGAGGCATCGAGGCCAAAGGTGACCAGTGCCGTGCGGATGTCGTTACCGGCTTCGAGGGCCGAGGCGCTGTCGCAGCGGTAGTATTTGAAAATGTCGCGCTGGTGCTCAATCGCATTCTTCTTGCAGAGGTTCAGCAAATGGTGTGTGAGGTGGTAATCGAAGGGACCGGACGAATCGGCCATGGCAATCGTGGCACCCTTCTCACTCGAGTTCTGGCCCGGTGCGCAGGTACCGTTGTCGATGGAGACCAGCTCGGCCACATCGCCGTGCAAAATCGCGGAGGCGCCAGAGCCGACTTCTTCCGAAATCGTAAACAACAGGTGGCACTCCACGGGCAACTCGATGTTGTGGTCCTTAATGTATTTGGCGGCGGCCAACATGGCGGCAACGCCCGCCTTGTCATCGAGGTGGCGCGAGTTCAGGTAGCCGTTGGTAAGGAATTCAGCCCCAGAATCGATGCCCACGAAATCCCCGATCTGGCAGCCGAGCTCTTTCAAATCGGCGGCGGAGGCGGAGTCCTGATCGAGACGCAGCTCGACGTGCTCCCAGTCCGATGGTTGGGTGTCGACTTCCTCATTGTAAACGTGGCCCGAAGCCTTAAGCGGAAGGATCGTGCCACGGTAAACCGTTTTGTCCGTGTAAATCGAAACACGCGCCCCTTCGGCAAATCGCGAGGACCAGGTCCCCAGCGGCACGAGGCGCAGGCGGCCATTATCCTTGAGGCCCTTAACCATCGCACCGAGTGTATCGACGTGGCCAACGATGGCGCGGTCCGGGCTGTAAGCGCGGCCCGGCAAAGTTGCGCGGACGGCGCCGCGGCGAGTCAGCTCATACTTGAGGCCCAGCGCATCGAGCTCGTGGCAAAGCTCCCGCACGATGGGGTCGGTGTAGCCGCTGGGGCTGTGAATGCTCAGCAGCTTGAGCAGCGTTTGCTGTAGGTAAACTTCGTCGATTAGCAAGGGTGCCGGCTTCGGCTTTTTCTCCTTGGCGACAGGCTTTTCAACTGTCTTTTCCGTTTCTTTGGCTTTGCTCATGCAGTCGGTAAATTTTCTTCGTCCACGGGTTGCGGTCCATTGGGGATAATGCTCTGCGGAAAGAGAAAATCGATAAATTTCTCGGCCGTAGGCTGAGGTTCGTGGTTGGCGAGCCCGGGGCGCTCGTTGCCCTCGATGATCACGTAGTCCGGCTCGTCCGGTGCTTTGACCATCAAGTCGAGCCCAACGACTGGCATCTCCAACACCGTAGCCGCGCGGATCGACGCCTCGGCCAGCACCTTGTCGAGTTTGTCCGTGACGTCGTGGATCGTGCCACCGGTATGCAGGTTGGCGGTCTTGCGCACGGCGATGACCTCTTCTTTTTCGAGAACGTCATCGAGCGCGTAACCCGCCATCTTGACGCAGCGTTCGGTCTCTTCGTCGAGCGGGATCTTACTCTCGCCTCCTGTCGCGGCGGAGCGACGACGGCTCAGTTTTTCAATGAGCTCACGCACCGTCAGTTCGCCGGTGCCAATGATGCTCGGGGGGCGGCGAATTGCGGCCGCGACGACCTCCTGGTTGATCACGATGACACGCAGATCGTGCCCCTCTACGTATTGCTCGATGATGACCTTTTCGCCGTGCTCGTAAGCTTTCTTCACTGCCTTTTCGAGTGACTCCTGCGAGCGGACATCGACCGAAATGCCCAAGCCCTGCTCACCCGCCACCGGCTTCACGACCACGCTCTTGTGGCGGTTCAAAAACTGCACGTTCTTGCGCGGATCATCGGCCATAATCTGGTCGGGCACCGAGAGCCCAGCCTTGGCCAGCACCTCGTGCGTGAACTGCTTGTCCTCAGCGCGCTTGAGCGCGATGGCGGACGTCATGGTGGTGAGCGATTCCCAACAGGTCACCGAGCGGCCACCCAAACTGAGGCGGAAATAATTGCGCTCCGGTGAAATCGGGTCCACCGCAATCCCGCGGCGCAGCGCTTCGTTGATGATGATCGCCGCGTACGGGTTATAGCCCTCCGGTGCCGGCGCGCCCACGAACAAGCGCTCGTTGATGCGGTTCCGACGCTTGGCGGCAAAGATGTAGCAACGCTCGAAGCCCATCTTCTCGTAGAGGCGCTGGGCGTTTTCGTTGTCATGAATCACGGACACATCCATGAAATCGCGACCAAGATCCTTGTAGTATTCAATAATGTGGCGGCACAAGCTCGTGCCCACGCCCGGCAACTCCGCCTGTGGGTCCACACCTACGGCCCAGAGGCTACAACTGTTCGGCATGTGTTCGCCGCAGGTTTGGTGGTCCGCTCCCATCGCGACGCCAAGCACCTCGCCCGTCTCGTTTTGCACCGCGATGAAAAACGTAAACTGCTCGGCATGGCGATTCGCCCAAACGTAGTCCGCCTTCAGCGGCACCATTTTGAGCGTCGAGTAAATGCGGTTGATCTCGTCAAGCTGCTCCTTGTGCTCCAGCTTCTTAATCGTGAACCCGATCGGCTTTTTGTCCGACGGCTGGTAGTTCGCCATGTCCAACCGGTAGGTGTTCGACGGATCAAGGAAGATCTGCTGCGGCGCGCAGTTCAGCACCAAATGCGGATCCACGATGTAGAGCGCGATGTCGCGCTGGTCGGGATGCTCGGAGAGAATTGCCTCAGCCAGCATCTCCGGCTTGGGGAAGGTGTCTGCAAATATCAGACGCCCCCAACCGCACTGCAGCGTCGTGCCCGGTTCAGATTTGAGAGATTCCATGTGTAGAGAGTGGTTGGAAAATCGTTGTCGCTATCGGATTCGCTTTCGTCATCGAACAGCTTTTCGATAGCGATTGCGATGACGACAACGAGAGCGATTTATTCATGAGAGATTGCCATTAACCGACGCCATGCGTTTGCAGCCAAAGCTCAAGCAACGCGAGTTGCCACAGCTTGGAACCGCGCAGCGGCGTGATATGCTTTTCCGGATCGGCGAGCAGCTTTTCCACGTAGGCAGACTGGAAGAGGCCTCGCTGCTTGGCGGTGTCGTTGAGCACGGCATCGCGCGCCAGATCCAGGAACGGTCCGCGTAGGTATTTGAGCGCTGGCACCGGGAAGTAACCCTTAGGCCGGTCGATCACCTCGTGCGGGATCACCTTGCGCCCGGCTTCCTGCAAAATGTATTTGCCGCCGTTTTGGATTTTCAGCTCCGGCGGAACGCGGGCTGCGAACTCCACCACCTCGTGATCGAGGAACGGCACGCGCGCTTCGAGGCTGGCGGCCATCGTGTTGTTGTCCACGCGTTTGACCGGGTCGTCGACGAGCATCACGAGCGCGTCTAGGCGCATCGCCTTGTCGATTGGCGCTTCGGTGCCCGGCATCGAGAAGTGCGCCTTCACGAAGTCGCGGGCGTAGTCTTCCTGTACCCACTTGCTCTGCATGAGCTGCTGGTAGTCGGGGAAGTCGCGGTCGAAGAACGCCTTGCTGTAGCTCTCCAGCGGATCGGTCGCGGTCATCATCGGCGGATACCAGTGATAGCCGCCAAAAATTTCGTCGGCCCCCTGCCCGCTCTGGACCACCTTCACGTGCTGCGCGACCTTCTGGCTGAGCAGATAGAAACCGACGTTGTCGTGGCTGACCATCGGCTCAGACATTTGCCCGATGCAATCCTTGAGCGCGGGCAGCGCCTTCTGCGAATCGATGTGCAGCTTGTGGTGGCTCGTCTGGAAGCGGTCCACGATGATGTCCGAGTATTTAAATTCGTCGCCCACTTCGTCGCCCACGGTTTCAAAGCCGATGGAAAAGGTATTGATCTGCTGGCTTTCGTGCTCTGCCAGCAAGCCAACGATGAGGCTCGAGTCGAGGCCGCCGGAAAGCAACACACCCACAGGCACGTCGGCCACGAGACGGCGCTTCACTGCGCGGCGCATAACGTCGAGCGTGGCGTCTTCCCACTGATCCTTGGTCCAGGATTGCTGTTCTTCGGTTGCGCCGTATTCGAGCGTCCAGTAGGTCGACTGCGTCATCGTGCCATCGGGCTCGACCACGGCCACTGTTGCAGGCGGCAGCTTCTTAATGCCATTCAGGATCGTGCGCTCGGGCGGCACAATCGAGTGGAACGACATGTAATAATTCAGCGCCACGGGATCGAGCGAGGTATCGACATCGCCCGCTTGCACCAACCCCGGCAGGCTAGAGCACCAACGCAGGCGCTTGGCGTCCTTCGTGTAATAAAGCGGCTTAATGCCCACGCGGTCGCGCGCCATGATCAGGCGGCCGGTGTCGCGCTCGTAGATTGAAAACGCGAACATGCCGTTAAGGTGCTGCACGCAGTCGGCGCCCCACTCTTTGTAGGCTTTGAGGATGACCTCCGTATCGCCGTGGCTGAAGAAATGGTAGCCGTTGCCAATCAGCTTTTCCCGCAACTCCGGGTAATTATAAATGCAGCCGTTGAAGGCAATGGTCAGCGCGTTCTCTGAGTCGACCATCGGCTGCTGAGCCGCTTCTGAAAGGTCGATAATTTTCAGGCGTTGGTGCCCCAAGGCAACGGGGCCCCGCACCACCATGCCATTGCCGTCAGGCCCCCGCGGGACCATCTGACACATCATTCTCGCAACAGCCGCCGTGTCGGGCGCCTGCGCATCAAAACGCATTTCTCCTGCAATTCCACACATAACTTCCTGGGTATCCGCGCCAAGATAATTGGAGTTGGCGCAGGGTCGGGAAGACCATCTTCAAAACGATGCGAAGTGTCAAAGGCTAATGGGCTTTTTGCCCAGCTTATCGATTGCGAGAACGGCGGCTCAGGCTAAAAAAGACTGACATTGAAGCCAAATCTCCCCTCCGATGCCTCGGCAACAGTCAGGGCGCTCACATCTGAAACCCAGTCGTGCGTTGCATCCGCCTAGCCCCGGTCCTTGGAGCAACACATTACCGGTTGTCGCTCCTTACGCCCCGGGACGTAGCCCCCTTACGTCCGTGGACGTAACGCTTCTACGTCGGTGGACGAAACCTTCCTACGTCCATGGACGTAAGGAGCATCAACCGTAGTGGTCAGGACTCAAAACAGCCCTAGCGGACAGGCAACACACGGCTGGAACTGGAACGATAACCGGATAAACCCTTGCCATTCTGAGCCACCGGCCGATAACCGGACCATGGCCTCCCCCGAGCGACAACTCACCGTGCGCGCCATCGCAACCGGCTTTTTGCTGGGTGCGTTGCTGGCCCCGTGCAACATTTACACCGGCCTCAAGATTGGCTTTTCCTTCAACATGTCGATCGCGGCTGCGCTCGTCAGCTATGCATTCTGGAATAGCCTCGCGCACTTCGGTGCCGGTCCGCGCTGGGGGCTCTTGGAGAACAATATCAACCAGACGGCCGCCTCCGCCGCTGCCTCGATTCTGTCCGCCGGCCTCGTCGCGCCGATCCCCGCGCTGCAGTTGATTACGGGGGAACCGTTCCACTATCCCATGCTGGTGACGTGGGTGTTTGTAGTGAGTTTTGCGGGCATCATTTGCGCGTTAGCCGTGCGCCGGCAAATGCTCGACCGCGACAACCTGCCCTTCCCCAACGGCGTCGCCACCGCCGAAACCATCACCGAAATTTATGCCCACGGGAAAGAGGCCGCCTTCCGCATCAAGCTGCTGCTCAGCGCGGGGCTGCTGGCGGGCGGCGTGAAGCTCTACCAGTCTTTCGCGCCTCAAAACTGGACCATCCCTTCACGAGGACTTCCCGAAAGCTGGGGCTTCGCGACCACGCCCAACATCGTCCAGAAAGGCCTCGACTTCGTCAGCTACCGCGCCCTCGGCGTCGAGCTTCAGCCTTCACTGTTGCTCTATGGCTTTGGCGCAATTGTTGGCCCGCGCGTCGGCGTTTCCCTGCTGCTCGGAACATTAATCGGCTGGATGATGCTCCCCGAAAAACTGCTCGCCGAAGGCTGGATCGAGCCCGCGCTCGACGGCGCGTGGTACAGCAAGATTTACGAATGGACGATCTGGCCCGGCGTCACGCTGATGGCCGCCGCCGCACTCATGTCGTTCTTCATTTCGCTGGCGCGCATCTTCTGGCAAAAGCAGCAGGCCAAAACCGCCGCTGAAGCCGCCGCGGTCGATGACAATGCAGACTACGAGCCCGGCGGCGAACGCCACTTCCCACGGAGTTGGTTTATCGCGGGCTGCGTCATTGCGCTGGTGCTCAGCGTCATAGCGCAAAAGGCGTTTTTCGACATCCCGGTCTGGCTAGGCGTCATCGCATTTGCCCTGTCGTTCATCCTCGCGATTATCGCGGGCCGCGTGTCCGGCGAGACGGGCATTCCGCCCATCGGCGCGCTGGGCAAGATCACGCAGGTGAGCTTCGCCTTCCTCGCCCCCGCCAACATGACAACCAACCTCATGGCCGCCAATGTGACTGGAGGCGCCGCGGGCCAATGCTCCGACATGCTGCACGATTTAAAGACCGGCAAGCTTATCGGCGCCAATATGAAGGCCCAGGCGGTTGCCCAGGTCTTTGGTATTATCTCCGGCTCAATCGCGGGTTGCGCGGCCTACAAGGTGTTGATCCCTAATCCACAAGAAATGCTCCTCAAAGAGGAATGGCCAGCGCCTGCAGTCGCCGCGTGGAAAACGATTGCCGAAGTCCTCGCCGAAGGATTCGACGCCGTTCCCGAAGGCGCGCGCGGCGCGATGATCATTGCACTGATAATCGGCATCGCCTTGGCCGTCGCCGAAGCAGTCATTCCGGAAAAGCACAAGAAATTCGTCCCCAGCGCCTCAGCCCTCGGCTTCGCGTTGATCATCCCGCCGTTCATCAACCTGGCAATGTTCGTGGGCTCGATGATCGGCGAACTGGCGAAGCTCATCAACAAGCATTGGGCTGCGAAATACGTCATTGTCATCGCCGCAGGCCTAGTGGCTGGCGAGTCGCTGGCCGGCGTCCTCGAAGCCATCCCCTCTTTCATCAGTCACTTCCTGAAATAGCCAGCGTCCCGCTGGACCGATAGAATAGCTTGCCGTCGCCATTCATAGACGTTCGCAGGCCAAACAGCTTGAACAGGTAATTGGTGGCATGGCAAATTATGGCTTTCCATGCGAACGATAATCGGTTATAAAAAGTTATGTTCACACAACTGGCCACATGGATGCTTTGTTGTTTCGGAGCGATGGCGCTAGCGTGTTTTGCCCATGCCGAAACCTCCCTGCCCATCGATATTTTAATTTATGAGCATGCACCCCAAGACAGATTGGAGGTCAAGACGGCTCGAGTCATCAATGGCGAGGAACTCGCTATCGGCAGTATTATTGAAATCACCGGCAACTATGTTTTGGGGTCCGTGAAACATGCGCGACTGGGCTTGTCGATTTCATCCCGTGAAAAGGGAGGTAAGCACGTTTGGCAGGCAGGTGAAATCATCCCGATCAACACTGGGAAAGGAACATTTACGCTTAGACGCCAAATTGAGCGTCATGGAGAAATACATGTGTCCATCTACCCGGAAACGCCATCTGGTATCCCCAGTGCCTCTACGAGCCGCCTGGTCTTTATCGAATTCCCCAACGCCCAAACCAGCCGTTAGGTGCCTTCAGTGCAAGGCTGAGGGGCGACACATTTTCACCTGACAAAGAACATAGCCCCTACCCGCCCACTCACCGGCAACGAAGTGCTGGAGCACTTTTCATTTTGCCTGGCCGATCAGGTGGGGATAAGATTGAAATACAACGTAATTACTTCCAATCTGACTCAAGCCAGTAACCGAGTGGTTTTCCACGCGAGCAGCGTTGGCTTTTTGAAACAGTTGTTGGGAAAATTTAGATGGCTATAGGCTGGAGCCCAGGCAAGCGGTCCAGATGATCCAACGTGTCTTTGAGCTCGCGACGCCATTGATTGACCTTGCCCTTTGAAAGCTCGACACGGTCACGGACGCTTTTCTCGACTTGATAGTAGCGAGTGGCCAGCTCTTCCTGAGCCTCGTGGAGTCGGTCGAGGGTTAGCTGCACACCGTGGGTCAATTGCTCGCGCATGGCCGGAGTCTTGATGTAGGGATCCAAGCCGTTTTGAATGCGGCGGCGGGCTTCGGTCAGCTCAGCCAGGAGGATCTTTGCGTCGGACACGGTGCGGAGGTTGGAGGTCAAGCCGACTTTGGACAGCGCCCAGATGGACCACTTCGTCGGGTCGAACTGCCAGGGCTTCACCCCGTTACGGTAGTCGTGCTGAAACTCGTGGTGGTAATTGTGGTAACCCTCGCCAAAGGTGAAGATAGCCATCAGCCAGCTGTCGCGCGCGCTGTGCTTGGACGAGTAAGGCTGGTTGCCCACGCAGTGGCAGGCGGAGTTGATGAAGAACGTCGCATGCTGGACGACCACCACGCGCAAAACGCCCGACAGCAGGAATGCGGTCATCGCGCCCTCACCACCGTTGTAGAGATAGCCTATGGCCGCCGGGACGACAAAGCTCATGAACATGGCAATCAGGTGCACGTATTTGTGCTGCCAAACGAGCATCGGGTCCTTGCGCAGGTCGTTGATATTGTCCTGCGGTGGCTCAGGCTTGAGCTTGAAAAGCAGCCAACCCATGTGGGCGTAGAAAAAGCCGTTGTTGATGTTGTAGGGGTCGTCATCGTGGTCGACATGCTTGTGGTGACGGCGGTGATCGCTGCACCAGTCGAAGACGGAGTTCTCAAAGGCGGCGGCACCAAAGAGCGTTACAAACAGACGGACCGGCCACTTGGCCTTGAATGAAATGTGCGAAAAAAGGCGGTGGTAGCCGAGGGTAATGCTAATGCCGGTCGCGCAGCAATAGAAGAAGAACAGACCTATTTGGAACCAGCCAATGTCGTGGGTAAAAAGATACCAGGGCACGACCGTGAGCGAGGCAAACAATGTTCCAAAGAGGAAAAAGAAGGTAATCCACTCTACGCGGTCGAAAGGGATGTGCTTGAACATAAATGTATTAGGGTGTTTCGGATGTCTGAACGCGCTGCCTAAATGCGGCTTCGCGGATGATTCGCTAGCAGGAAAAACTCAGGATAACGCTGCCTTACAAGATAGAATACAATGGGAATTTTTTGTTCCTTGGCAACTTCGATTAATGAGAATCATGCCAGGATCTAATCGACTAAAGCTAGACGCAACTAAGTGCTAATTCCGTAAAAACAAAGGCGCCCGCAGGGATTGCGGACGCCTTGGCATCAGAAAGCTTATTGAGAACGGTTAGCTGGCGCGATTGAATACAATCGTGGCGTTGTGGCCACCGAAGCCGAGGTTATTGCTCATCGCGACATCCACCTTCTGACCTTCGCGGGCCTGGTTCGGCACGTAGTCGAGATCGCAATCTGGGTCTGGATTCTCGTAGTTGATCGTCGGCGGAATGATGCCGGTTTCAATGACCTTGGCGAGGATGGCCGCCTCGATGCCACCAGCGGCGCCCAGGAGGTGTCCAGTCATGCCCTTGGTGCTGCTGACGGGCAGCTTGTAGGCGTAGTCGCCAAAGACCTTCTTAATGGCCTTGGTCTCAAATTTGTCGTTGTAGGGCGTGGAGGTGCCGTGGGCGTTGATGTAGTCCACCTGCTCCGGCTTAAAGCCAGACATATCCAAGGCGCGGTTCAACGCGCGGGCTAAGCCCTCGCCTTCGACGTCCGGGCTAGTGATGTGGTAGGCGTCGCAAGTCGCTGCGTAACCGGAAAGCTCGCAGTAGATCTTCGCACCACGGGCCTTGGCGTGCTCCTCGGACTCGAGGACCAGAACGCCAGCACCATCGCCCATGACGAAGCCGTCGCGCTGCGCGTCGAACGGGCGGGATGCCTTAGTCGGGTCGTCGTTGAAATTGGTGCTCATGGCCTTCATGCTACAGAAGCCGGCAAAGCCAACCTGCGTGATGGCCGCTTCGGAACCGCCAGCGATCATAACATCGGCGTCACCGCGCATGATCATGTGGGCGGCTTCACCCAGAGCATGGGTGGCCGTGGAGCAAGCGCTCACGACACCGAAATTCGGGCCCTTCGCCTTGATGTCGATTGCCAGGACGCCAGAAGCGATGTTGGCAATCAGCGAGGGAATCATGAATGGCGACACCTTGCGGGGACCAAACTCTTTCAAGCGCCAGGCTTGATCCTGCACGGTTTCCAGACCACCGATGCCGGAGCCAATCAGCACGCCGACGCGATACGGGTCTTCCGATTCCATGTCGAGCTTGGCGTCGGCAATGGCCTGCTTGCTGGCGCCCATTGAATAGTGGACGTAGCGGTCGTTGCGCTTGACGTCCTTGGGCACGTTGAAGTGTGGCACGGGGTCGTAATCGACGATTTCCGCGCCAATCTTGCAGGCAAAATCCGTTGGGTCGAAGGATTCGAGTCGGCGAATGCCACTACGACCAGCGGTGATGCCGGCCCAGAATTCATCAGTCGTGTTGCCCAGGGCATGGACTACGCCTATGCCAGTAACAACAACCTTCGGCTTGGAGCTTGGGTCACTCATGCAGTATAAAAAGAAAGGGCGGCCGTTGTTGCGACCGCCCATTCAGAAAAAAACTAATTAGCTAGCGGACTTTTCCTTGATGTAGCTGACAACGTCTCCGACGGTCTGCAGCTTCTCAGAATCCGACTCGGGGATTTCGCCCTGAATCTCATCCTTAAACTCTTCTTCAAAGGCCATTACAAGCTCGACGAGGTCAAGCGAGTCGGCGCCGAGATCATCCAAAAAGGACGCTTCGGGGGTTACCTGCTCTTCGTTTACGTTGAGCTGGTTAACAATGATTTCTTTTACGCGATCTTCGATGCTTTTGTCCGACATATTTCGGGAGGTGTATGGATTAAAAAGGAAAGTTGTTTACATCGCCATGCCGCCGTCAACCGAAAAAGTTTGCCCGGTGATATAACCGGCCTCTTCGCTGGCGAGGTACGTGACCATGTTAGAGATATCAGCTACTTGGCCAAAACGCTTGAGCGGGATGACTTTCGTGGCTTCAGTTTTGATGGTGTCATTGAGCTCTGCCGTCATGTCCGTCTCGATAAAGCCGGGCGCAACGACGTTGCAGGTGATTCCGCGGGAAGCAATTTCGCGCGCCGTGGACTTGGTGAAGCCAATCATGCCGGCCTTGGCGGCGCCATAATTGGTCTGTCCCGGGTTGCCAATAATGCCAACTACGGAGGAAATATTAATGATGCGGCCCCAGCGCTTACGGGTCATCGGGCGGAGGATGCCCTTGGTCCAGTAGAAGCAGGAGGAGAGGTTGGTGTTGATGACGTCCAGCCAGTCTTCGTCGGTCATGCGCAGGAGGAGCATGTCCTTGGTGATGCCGGCGTTGTTCACGAGGATGTCGATATTCTCGTGTTCCTTGAGGAGCTTTTCGCAGGCAGCGGAAACAGCGGCGGAGTCGCCAACGTCTACCGCGAGGGCTTCAGCCGAACCACCGTTAGAGCGGATGGCTTCTGCGGCGGAACCACAGGAGCTTTCGCTACGGCTAACACAGATGACGTGGACGCCTTCGGCCGCGAGGCTTTCGGCGATGGCTCGGCCGATTCCTCGGCCTGCGCCCGTCACCAGAGCAATCTTGTTGTCGAAGGTGAGTTTCATGTAAGGGGCCAAGGGATGCGCCGTGACCCCTAGGCTGGCAAGCAAAAAACGGTTCAAAAATGTCACACTTCCTCCGGAATTTCACTGATTAACTTCTGCGCACCCTTTCACCTCTGCCCTAAGAGGGTGTCTAAACAGTCTAAGCAAGTCGGTGAGATGTATTTTGAGAGGTGAAATTTCAGCTTCTGAATCGAGGCGAAAACCGTTTCGTCGTGGTAAAGCTGCGGAAATTCGACATCAAAGCCGCTCTCCGACTAAGCTCAACTGAGTTTTAGACGCAATCAATGGATCACACGAAAGCCACCGTAGCCCGGTATTCACAGCTCATCCCTGCGTGGAATCGAGTCTGATGCGCCAAGACGCGTCACCGCAATGCCTGCCGCCCGGCAAGCCAAGGCCAGAGACTCTTCAACGCCGTCATCTCTTGCCAAAAGTGAGGCTAGAAAATACCCGATAAAAGTATCACCTGCCGCCGTAGTATCGATGGCCTCCACACGCTCAGCCGATTGGAAATGGCGCTCACTGTCTTTGAAATACACGGCACCCTCGGCACCCAACGTCAGTAAGACGGCTGCTTGCGGATAACAAGCGCACAGCGCCTCTCCAGCCATCTCAATCGAAGCGCCAGCCAGCGCCTCAGCTTCAGTTTCATTGACGATAAAAAGGTCAACCATCTCCAAGGGGAAACCCTGCACAGCATCCGTCATAGGAGCAGGGTTAAAGGCGATTTTCATTCCCCTCGCCTTGGCCAGTTTCATCGCTTCGGCAATGCCATTGGTTTCGTTTTGTGTCAGTAGCCAGTCGTCTGGTCCAAAACCATCCATCGCGCGCTCGATTGCTTGCGCGCTCAATGCATGGTTTGCGCCTGCATGCAGAACAATGGCGTTCTCGCCTGAAGCTGACACTTGAATCATCGCGTGGCCCGTGGCTGCGCCAACCTGAGCCACGGAGCTCAAGTCGACGCCCTCAGATGCTAGGCGCTGAGTAAGCCAAAGGCCATCTGCGCCCACTGCGCCCAAATGCGCCACCGCAGCACCTGCCCGCGCCAACGCGACCGACTGATTGAAGCCCTTGCCACCTGCAAACACAGAATATTGCAGGCTAGCTAGCGTTTCTCCCGGGCGAACAAAATGGTCCACTGAATAGACATGATCGATGTTGATGGATCCAAGATTCAGAATACGAGACATGCCTAATCCTAGAACGAGCAACGCAGCGATGGCGATCTGGAAGCGTCAACCGCAACATCGGCATGTCAACAAGCGCACAAACTGAACGCATTCAGTCAATTGAACAGAGTTTGTATTTTACGAAATTTGCCAAATGCGTGACAGTCATACATCATCATGAATTCCAAACTCCCTCTTGAAAAACATCAAGCCGACATCTGTGTAGTCGGCGGTGGCATGGCAGGTCTCATCGCAGCAGTCGCAGCAGCGCGTCGCGGCAGCTCTGTCATTCTCGTTCACGACCGCCCAGTCCTCGGCGGCAACGCCTCATCAGAAGTCCGCATGTGGATCTGCGGCGCACACGGTCAGCACAAGAAGGAAACCGGCATCTTGGAAGAAATTCAGTTGCGCAACATACACCGCAATCCGCAAGGGCTCTACAACGTCTGGGATTCGGTGTTGTTTGAATTTGGCAAAATGACGCCAGGGCTGACGACTTTTTTCAACTGCACCTGCAACGACGCCGTCGTTGAAAACGGGCAGCTGAAGTCCATCGACGCATGGGAAATGCCCTCGCAGACTTGGCGCCGTATCGAGGCGAAGTATTTCATAGATTGTTCCGGTGACTCCATTCTTGCGCCCCTGGCCGGCGCGGAAGTCCGCACTGGTCGAGAAGCTCGAGAGGAGTTTGGTGAACCGATTGCCCCGCTTCAAGCCGACCTGAAAACGATGGGAAACACCATCCTCATGCAGCTAGAGGAAACCACGGAGCCGCAGCCATTTACTCCCCCAAACTGGGCGTATCATTTCGACGACGCCTCCAACCTGCCCAGTCGCTTGGGTAATGGCTTGGGCAACAACTTCTGGTGGCTTGAACTCGGCGGCTTGGGAGACTCCATTGCCGATTCCGAAAGCATCCGCGACGAACTCGTCAAGGTTGCTTGGGGCGTTTGGGACTACATGAAAAATCGCGGCGTGCAGGCAGAAAAGCTAATTAATTGGCGCCTTCGCTGGATGGGCGCCGTACCTGGCAAACGCGAGAACCGCCGCTACATCGGGGACCACTTGATGACCCAGCACGACATCGAAGCAGCAGGCCCCTTTGAAGACATCGTTGCCTACGGTGGTTGGAGCATGGACGACCACCACCCCGCCGGTCTTTACTACCCAGGAAAACCCACCATCTTCCACCCCGCTCCGTCCCCCTATGGCATCCCGCTGCGTTCACTCTATTCACGCAACATACCAAATCTGCTTTGCGCAGGCCGCAACATTTCAGCCACGCACAGCGCCATGTCCTCAACGCGTGTCATGGGCACCACTTCTATCATGGGGCAGGCGGCAGGAACGGCAGCAGCCTTATGCGCCAAGAAATCCATTTTCCCGCGCGACATCCAAGGTGAGTATCTTCAAGAACTACAGCGCAACTTGATGGAAGATGATTGCTGGTTGCCTGGTCTGACCAAGCCGTTTTCGCCTATCATGGAAGAAGCCTACATTTCGGCATCACACGACACCGACGCCGGTATCCTCCTCGACGGCCATGAACGCCAAATTGAAGACATCGACCACGCTTGGGAAGGCCCTGTCGGCGCAACCATCACTATCGACTTCATGCAGCCAACCAGCGTCGACTGCGCGCGCCTCGTTTTTGATAGCGATCTAAACGACCCCAAGAAAATGCCAGTGCTATACCCACATGGACGTGGGCCCGTCTCCATGCCCAAGCAGCTCGTGAAGGCCTTTTGTATCGAAGTCCAGAATACCGAAGGAAAATGGAACATCCTGCACGAAACTAGCGACAACAACCGCCGCCTTGTGGTGCTACCAGTCAAACAGAGCATCCGCGGACTACGCTTCACTGGGCTGGCCGCCTGGGGCAATTCGCCAATACGCGTTTACAGTTTTGAGGCTTCAGCTACCCCCCTGCCCTTAAGCGAAGACCCCGTAGATGGCATGAGCTGGACTGACGTAGTCGCCGGCATCGATCCCGAGCAACTCAAAGAGCCTGATAATGGTTTGGAAAACGCTCGACGCGGGCAAAGCCGAGTGGGTGCCTAGAGCACATTTCATCTAACTTGGCCGAATCAGGTGGGGAAAAGATTGGATGCAGCGCAAGGCGGCATTGATTGAGCGGGCTGGAAGCCCGTGATTGAAATGCCAACTCAGCGATCTTCCAATCTGGCCCCAAGCCTTTAACCGAGCGCTTTTCCGCGTCAGCTTCGTTGGTTTTTCGCTCACAGGCTTCCAGCCTGCCGCGCTCAAGCCGCCTTGCTGTACACAAAAAATCACTGCGGCCTGATCGGCCAATTTAGATGAAAAGGGCTCTAGTGTAACCAACTTCATGTTATCTCTAGTTGATTGACGACGGCTTGGACGTGACCGAGTCGATCTGAATCGCGAGTTCTTCGATCTGAATGCCGGTGTAGTTCTCGACTTGGCGGATGATGTAGTCGCGTAGGTCGGCGCAGGTCTGAATAGCCTCTTGGCCAAAAGGAAGGGACACCTTCATTTGGATGCGGAAGCCTTCTGGCGTTTCTTTGATTTTGACTTTGCGAGCAGTCAAATCCGGCGCTTCTTCGAGCATACAATGCAGAATCATCTGCGTCAGCGCAGTTTCAGAAATCGTAATGGAGCCCTTGGAATTATAGCTCGGGCGAACGACCGTTTTGTCGTAGCTTTTGTTATGTGTAAACTTACAGATGCCGCGTTCAAACCAAACCTTGAGCGAACGCGCCCAAAGCTTCGGGTAAGCCTGCTGTATTTCAATTACCGGGATCGGAATTACGTGCTTACCGGAACTACGTTCGCGCTGAGCGGTTTCGATTTCTTCGCGCGTGGCGATATCCTCAATCTTCAGCACTTCACGTGGCTCAGGCAGGCCAAGCGTTAGGCAATTTCGACGAACCATTTTCTCACTTGTGCCGAGCAGTAAAATACCATCGGTCTTCACCGTCCTCAGTGCTTTTTTTATGGCGTTGCGGTGTTCCAGCTTATGGAACATTGCCGTCTTCACAGCCCCCATGTAAGTGGTCTCACGCTTGGCTGAATGCCCCGCCACGATTTTGCCCTGGTGGATCAGCAAACCGTCGTCCAAAATCGCATCAATGCGCCGCGAATCCGCAATCAGGCGCGCACGAAAACTCTTCCCCGTGCCCGCTTTGCCGACCAATGCGTACACCTTCATCCCCCGCAAACGCCACTTGGTTTGGTCGAAAGCGCGCTGAAGGTGGGTCATGACGTCGGTCTTGCGCATGAGTTCAAGTTTGCCGGTAATTTTCATTCTGTCCACCCCGTGATACTGATATCAGCATAGTTCATCGACACTAATCGTGATAAACATATTGCCTCAGTCACGAATTATCAGACAAGAAATCTACAGACCATAGAATTCCAAGGTTAATCAATCCCTACATTTTTTTGCATTATTTGTCGCTAGCGACCTGCTCCCTCTACAAGCCGCCTACGTCTGGCTCGAAGGAAAAGAAGCATCCCAACCAACGAATAACACCTTTCGACAGGCATGGCAATGTGAGGCGTCAAGAGCTCTCCAGTGGCTATTCTACACAACTTTGGGATCAAAATACAATTGCTCCTTCAGTTCATCACGGAAGAAGAGCCAACTGATTTCCAAAGCGCACCAATGAGCACTCATTTTAAGATGATCTTGAACATGGGACACGCGCCATGACTGTTTCGCGAGGTCCAAGGCATCGCCTTCATTAAACGCCCAGAAGCCCACCTGCTCAAGGTTACTCCACCTACTCTCAATGGCTCCCCTCTCAACGAAGAATTCTTTACCGAAACCCGGAGTTTCAAGCTCTTACCTGAGCGCCGTATACTACCTCATTGAGCGGTAATTCGCGCATACAGAAAGGCGGCCCCATCGAGGCCGCCTTGTGTTGTTAACGAAATTCAAGTAATACCTTAGTGAGGGATTACAATAAAGCAAACGCTCATGATTAGCGTCGGAATCAGGGCACCCCAAAGCAAGCCTATTGGGCTGATTCCGCCATCAAAATACTTATTCAAAATACTTTGGCCAGCAGGGTTCGGCGCGTTCGCAATAACCGTCAACCCGCCGCCAGTGACCGCGCCAGCCAGCACTGCGTATTGCAGACTTTGCGCATAGGCGAGCTCCGCGCCCTCTTTAGCAATCGCGACGCCATGATGGACATCAACGGGATTAAAGGCGGGCACCTGCGAAGCAAGAAAAGTAATAGCCGCATTGTCATTAAACGCAGTCAAAACCGTGGCCATGCAGAAGAGCGCTGTTTCGCCCATGCTAGAGAGGACGGGGGCAATCCACCATCCCTGCAGTCCACCATGAATCACCAGACCAGCCAGGAAGAAGCCCACGAGCATGGGACTCTTGATGTTCAACTCGTACTGGTGGTGCTGAGTTGCCTTGGTGAAACCAAGGAAGAATAAGAAAGCGCCCACGAAAAACGGAGGATGATGCAGCGTAACGACCGTCCACGCCAGAAAGCCCATGTGGACTAAAATAACCCAGGCAGGCACCGATTCCTCAGTCGAATCATCGTCCTGCTTAATCACCTTTTGCTTCAGCTCATTCAGCTCCTTGCGGAACACCATAAAGTAGAGCGAATTGGCGATCAGGATACCTAAGATCGCACGCCAACCGAAGTGTGTAAACATGAACGGCATATCGTAGCCCCAAGGCACAGCAACCATCAATACAGGCGGCGCCGCAAAGTGAGTCAGCGTGCCACCGACCGAGATGTTGACAAAGAGCAAACCAAGGGTGGCGTAACAAAGTTTTTTCGACGGCTTGAGGCTGTAGAATTGTTGCCCCAGCAGCATTGCCGCAATCGTCATCGCAGCCGGCTCAGTAATGAACGAGCCTAAAAGCGGAGCAATCGTCATGATTGATAACCACCATGCAAGCGGCGTGCCCTTACCGATATTAGCAAAAATCCGCAGGCAGGATTCGGCAAATTTAACAACCGGACGAGTCGACGCGATTGCCATGATCACCACCACAAAAATCGGCTCCACATAGTTGCGGGAATCTATGTAGGAAACCGCATCGCTCCAACCATGTGCTGGAGCCAGAACAATCGCCAGGAATAGTGGCACGACCCAGATGCCAAAGATCGCCTCAACTTCACCCAAGAAGTGAAACAACGTGGCTTTGAACGAGACCGGCTCTTTACCCGGAGAGTAGTTGTTGCCTTCCTTTTTAAGGTTCTCCTGATGCTCATGCTCATAATGATGAGCCATCTTGTTGAACTTGGCGCACATGAAGGTGTGGGCCACTGCGAGTAGGAAAATCACTGTTGCAATAACATTGAACGGATTTTCTTTCGCCCGGTGCTTTAGGGTTTCGACTAAGCCAAGACTCTCCTTGCCCTGTTCCTGAGCCATTGCCTCCTCCTGATCCATGTAGGTGGAAAGCGGCGTGGGAAAATTACTGGGTTCCGCCGATCCGTGGCCCCCGCCGGCTGCTAAAGCGGCATTGGTGCCAAGCAGGCCCAGAATGGCAAAACTCATTAAAGTAGCAAAGCGTCGCATCATAGTCATTCAGTTATGTTTTGGGCAGAAAAAGCGCATTTCCAGACAATGTCCAGTCTAGCCCGAGAAAAATCAGGCCAATCTCGAAATCACACCTCCTTTGAATATTTCTAAGCCAGTTTTACTAATAGGCTGAGCAGAATTCCTGATTTCTGCAAAAATATCGTATTGAGTTTGCCAAAAAGGAGTAAAAGGTCCGCATATCTGCATTGCCATTTGACCCTAATTAAATTAATCACGATCATGGTGATTATTCCAATAGTTATGCAACCCGCACATCAAAATAGCTCACTCGACCGCACGCATGGCATGACACTGACTGAAGTCATGGTTGCCATGACCATTTTTGTGGTGCTGGCAGGTGGAATCATTGCAGGCGTCTTCACTGTCCGGGCCGATTCTGAGAACAACCTCTACGAATCCGCGTCGCTCAATGTGGCCATCAGTTTTCTTGAGCAATTAAAAAGCACGGGGGCCAGCACGCTGGCCGATCCCCCCACTAATACCAGTGGCAAGGCATACCATACCTTTATGATCGGCTTTGGGGAGTCCATTGACATCGTGCGCGGTCAGGATACCGAAATTACGGTGCCGATTATTTCCAGTGCTGACGGAGAAGCGAAAAAAGAGCTCCCAGTAACCGTAAACATCACCATCGAAGACGCCACGGACTTCGATGGCTATTGGTTTCAAGTAGATTACTCTTGGGAGCACCCGACCAGTCACAAGGTCTATACCGGCGATGTGCGTGGCTTTAGCTGCGCCAAAGTCGCCACCTACTAATTTCTCATGAATACAAGCCAATCAACTTTTTACCGCCAGTCCAGTAGAGCTGGCTTCACATTGACAGAGCTTCTGATCGCTTTGGTAGTCGTCTCGCTGCTGTCTGCTGGCCTGATTGGCTTCATGCTCGATGTGGCACGCGGCATATTTTGGGGCACTGAGAAAGCCGCGATCTCCGAGGACGTACGCAGCTTCACCATGCGTCTAGCCGCAGAAGCACGCTCTTCCAATGCAGCCGTCATTTACAGCAGTTTCGCCACCGAAGACCGTGATACCGGCAGCGACCGCCGCGACGACGGCCAAAGCGGCGACTGCCTAGTGCTCATTACCACCGAACCCTACCCTGATACCGACTCTCCCGAACACTACACCAGCGCCGCCATATACTTCCGTACGGTCAGCGACGACGATTCTGGTGTGGGCCCAGTCTACCGCATCGAGTGGAAAGCAACCTCGGCCAGCAACTACGTTAACGCCAGCGACAACACCCTGGAAGAATTACTCGCTTCTATTGCGCCAAACGATGAGGGCGATTACCAGGTGGTTGTGGAGCTCTCCCGTGGAGTTGCTGACGGTCGACTCTTCACCAACTATCAGCAAGGCAAAATTACGGTTGTGAATGGTGAAATTCTACACGGCAACAACGCCCAGGAAGTCACCAACACCTACAATCTTTCGATCTCACCAAGGGGGTAATCACATGAAAATTCAATCTCGCCGCGGCAACAGCATCATGCTGGTGTTGATCATCGCCACCGCACTGGGCGCCATCGTGTTTTCGGCGCTGCGCTTGGTTCGCCACGAATCATCGCTTAACAAACGCGCCAACATGTATCACGAGGCGCGACTGGCCGCAGAAACCCTGCTTCAGGCCAGTTTCGCAGAGCTTCAATATCGCTTCGACACCCGGGTCGCCTTTCCAGAGGATGAATTGGCGCCGCAAAACAATCCTCTTGGTGTGCCCACGGAGTTCATCAGCCGCTACATCGGCGACGAAAACAATCCCAACACCAACCTCGTCAATCCAGATGTACTGATGTATACGTCGAGCAATGCGTTCAACACCCAACCAGTTGAGGTGATTGGCGGCCCAGTCCCCCCCGGAGACTGGCGTTTCATCGACCCAACCGTCCCGGGCAACGAAAACGATCCGCTAGCGGGCACGATGTCTTTCGTTCGCGGTATTGAAATCCTGGCTAAAGCCACAGTTTCACGCAAAGGCTGGTCCGACGGCTCCACCGCCTACACCCGTCAACTCCTCGAAGTGCGAGATGCACCGCTTTTTGCACATGCGATTTTCTACAACTTGCCCATGGAAATCGCCCCCGGCCCTAGCATGAATATATACGGCAATGTCCATGCCAATGGCGACATGTATCTTCAATCCAACAGCGGGTTGACCTTCCACGAAAAAGTCACCTCCGCCGGTGAGATCAACCACGGTCGACGCAGCGAATCCGGCCAGGGCAACAGCAGTGGCTCAGTTAAATTCACCAACCGCGACGGCGATTACATCTCGATGAAAGAAGACAGCAGTTGGAGTCAGGAGGCACGCGACGCACACTCCGGCGACTGGCTCGAAAGCGACGACGAAAACTGGTCCACTCTTTCCAGCCAACTCTACAACGGCAATCTGATGAACAACGCCCATGGCGTCTCCGAGCAAAACCCGGTGGGCGTCATGCAGTATGTCGAAGACACCGACGACTCCACCAGCAGCAAAGATTCTCTAAACTACGCCTACCAGCTCATCCAGCCCACCTTGTCCGCATCCGCGCTTACGATTCCAGACGCAACCTCAGACCCAGAGGGCTATGCAGCCGCAGTCGACCTCAATGAAGTCGAAAAGCAGAAATATGCTTACAAGGCCGGGCTTACGGTCTCCGTCGATTCCTCGGGCAGTGTTACGATGTATAGCTACTCGCGCGATTCCGATGGCAACCTCACCTACGATGCCTCAGGCAATCCCCAAAAAGTCACCATCGAAGCCAAGTCCAGCTTCGTCACGGTGGAAAACTATGCGAGCACCGGCAGTGGCAGCTCCGAAACCGTTACCTCCGGCCTATATGACAAGCGTCAAGGCTCCGAAATCAATACTGTCGAGCTTGACGTTGGCGCGCTGAAGGATCTGGTCGACAACAATGACTCGGACGACTTCAACTCAGGTGGCTCCCCCAGTGATTGGTGGAATGGAGTCGTTTACGTAGAATTTCCCCAGCAAAGCTCCAGCTCCACCCGCGAAGACAATGTCAACCCAGCCATTGATGGCTGGGGCGTGAAAATTACCAACGCCGAGGAGATACCAAATCCCACCTACGCCCAAAGCGAGGGCATCTACGGCACCAGCTTCGCCACCAACCAAGCCATGTACATAGATGGTAATTACAATGCAGATGGCGACTCCAATACCGGCTCACCTACTGAGCCCGATTCCGATAGCGACTTCGCGACTGCTGACGGTGAAGCCCCTTCGGCATTAATCGCCGACGCCATCACCTTCCTGAGCACGAACTGGGACGATGCTGACAGCGCCAAGAGCATGAGTAACCGTGTGGCTTCCAGCTTCACCGAAGTGTCCGCCGCCATTTTGGCGGGCATCGTTCCCTCAGGTAAAACTGGTTCCAATTCCTACAGCGGTGGCGTGGAGAACTTCCCACGCTTCCTCGAAAACTGGGGCGGTAAAACGTTGCGGATTCGTGGCTCGATTGTGGCCCTGTTTGAGAGTGAGGTTGCCAATGAACGTTGGGGCAAAGGCGATGTCTACAGCGCCCCAAACCGCAATTGGGGTTTCCACGACAAACTCGGAGAAGGCTATTACCCTCCCGGCACTCCGAGCACCCGCACCTACCGTGGTCGCGACTACCGTGACCTTACGGCTGAGGAATACGAAGATGCCGTAGCCGAGATAAAAACCAACCTTTCCAGCGGCGTCTGACATGTATCTGCGACATTTCGTATTCCTGGCAGCCTTTGCCACGCCATTTGCGCTTCCGGCTGCTCAGATATCTCCCCTACAGGCAAAAATCGTAACCGAAAAGCTTGAAACGATTGAGATGCCTCGCATCCGCTTGGAAGGTGAGCGCGATATCCAACTGGATTACTATGATGGTTTTTCCATCACCAAGCCGAAAAATGAATCTTTTCTGCTAACACACCGTTATCTGCCCAATCACGAATTCTCCCTGACGGTTTTTCCTGATTCGGCCATCCCTGGCGGTGTCACTCCAGGAAACATTAGCAAGTATCTGCGCAAACTGAGTGAAGGTGCCATTCGTCGACAGGAGTTCTTCGAAGTCGTTACGCTCCCCACCGATGACAACACCCCAACCAAACTGCGTTTTCTGGGAGCCAAACCAGTAACCATCGAATACATAATTAAGCGGGAAGTTGATGGCGAAACGATGCGAATTTTCGTGCAGGAAAACTGGGCTCAGCTCGACGGTACGACCTACCTGCTGCGTATCGAAGCACCAGAGGAGCGCTTTGAAAACTTCTTCAACATGGCCAAGGGCATGGCCTCCAGCATGTACTTTATTAACTAGCGAAGCAGTTTCCATCTAACCTGGCCGAATAATCAAGTGTGCCAACGCTGCGTTCTTCCAATTTCCTTTATGCCTACCGCAGTGCTTTTCCCCGCCAAGCTTCATTGGTTTCTCGCGCACATACTTAACGTGCGGCCAATTCCGCCGCTAATCGCCCACTCGTTAACACCAAGGGCATCCCGCCACCCGGATGAGCGGACCCACCAGCAAAGAAAACACCCTTTGCCGGACATCTGATCGGAAGACGCAAAAACGCCGCGCGACGGTTATTCGAGGACGGCCCGTAGATCGCACCGCGCCAGGAGCCATAGGTATCGCGTAAATAACTCGGCGGCAGGCTTTCACTCCAAATCACCCGATTCTCATGGAACCATGGCAGGCGCTCGGCCAGGCGCTGACGCACATGGGCATCGTAATCACCTGGCCATCCCGGCGAGCTTTGAGTGTCAGGCGCATTGACCAACACAAACCAAGCTTCCTTGCCTTTGGGCGCTTGACTGGGATCAATTTTGCACGGCGCGGCGACGTAAATCGTCGGATCACGTAATGGCTGCGGTGCCTCAAAAAGATCCGTAAACTCCTGGCGGTAGTTTTCGTTAAAAAAAATGTTGTGGCAAGCCAGCGCCTCGCATTCTCCATCGATGGCCAAAAGCTGCACACCGCCACTACTTGAAGCCTCCCTCTGCTCCCATTTCGCCTTCCACTTCAGGGCCTTGGGATGCTCGCGAAACAACGGCCCTGTCAGAGCAGTTACACCGTCAGCATTGACGACGACGCGTTCTGCATCCAACTCACGCCCATCGACCAAGCGAACACCCGCCACGCGCCCTTGAGTGAAACGAAGAGCGTCCACGCCGACTCCAGCGCGCACATCAACGCCCAGCTCTCCAGCGACCTGCGCAAGCGCCTCCACGAGTTTGTAAATGCCGCCCTGTATATGCCACGAGCCGAAGGTCATCTCCACGTAACTAATCACGTTGAAGGTTGCTGGCGTGCGCCACGGATCTGATCCATTGTAAGTCGCATAGCGCGAGAACAACTGCCGCAGCTCCGGCGCCTTGAAGTAGTGCTCTACGGCCTGACGCAGTGTCCAAGGCCGCATTGCGGCAAGCCCGGCCAAGGCATGCTTGGGGCGAATCTTCGTTACCAGTCCGGGCTCCAGACGGTTAAATAAAAAAAGCGGACCGCTGACCTCCCACAGGTCGCGGCAATACTTCATGAAACGGTCGAAACCAACTACGTCCTGTGGATAATCCTGCGCCACGGCATCGCGAAAAGTCTCCAGCGAGCCCGGTGCATCAAAGGTCTTACCATTCGTAAAAAAGTAACGGCAGGCTGGAGTGACGCGGGTAAATTCCAAGTAATCCTCACGGCGGCGACCGACTTTGGCAAAGAGCTCATCGAGCACGAAAGGCATCGTGAGTAGTGAGGGCCCGGTATCGAATTGGAACCCCTCCCACTCCCGTAGATTACACTTACCACCGAGGCGGTCGTGCTGCTCCAAGAGTGTAACCTTCTTCCCAGCATGCGCTAGGCATATCGCGGCGCTGAGCCCACCTAATCCACCACCTACGACGATTACCGGACTGGTCATCGGCGTTATTCTATGTTTTGAACCTGCTCCCGGATGCGCTCCAGCTCATTCTTGCATTCGATGACCAGACGCGTAATTTCCAGGTTATTGGCTTTGCTGCCGATAGTGTTGACCTCGCGGTTGATTTCCTGGCACATAAAATCCAGCTTACGGCCCACCGGCTCGCTGCTTTTGAGCGCCTCCTGAAACTGCATCAGGTGACTGGATAGACGAGTTAATTCCTCCTCCACGTCACAACGATCCGCGAAAATAGCAATTTCCTTGAGCACACGCTCGTCTTCAATTTCCAACTCTAAACCAGCCTTTTTCAGACGTTCCATAAGCGTCTCGCGGTAGTAGTCGACCGACTTGCCCGATAGGCCGGAAATCTCTGTGCGCCAAGCTTCCATTTGCTCGAGGCGGGCGCGTATATCATAGGCCATAGCCTGGCCTTCCACCGCACGCATATTGGCCAGCGAATCGAGGGCTTCGCTCAGCGACCCGGAGATAATGTTCCAGGCATCCTCCCAGTCGATATCAGCCTGATTTTCCTGCGTGTAGGCGGCCAGACGGAGCCAGAAACTGGCGTCGGCATCAAGGCTGCCACCCGCGATTTTCTGCAACTCCTTGAAACGCTGTTGAATGGCGTTGGCGTCCCACTCTGTTTCGGGACCGCTGATCGAACGCAATTGCAACTGCACGTGGAATTTGCCGCGTGCAAACCGCGCGCGCACTTGCTCGGCGATAACGCGCTCCATGCCCTGCCATTCCCTGGGCAGCGACGAGGTCAGCTCAAGGTTGCGTCGATTAACTGAGGAAATCTCCAGAGACACCAGACGCCCGAGGCATTCTACCTGTGCGCGCCCGTAACCAGTCATTGAGTTCATGCGCCATACCGTAGGGTCTCTAATCCTCAGCGCAAGGAGGAACGCGTATTTTGCATTGCGTGAAGGAAAACTTTTGCTAGAAATACATATATGCTTTTGAAAAACGCGATGAGTCGAGTGGCCTTATTGGCGCTGTCATTTGCTTGTGCGTCTCCTCTCTATGCTCTCTACAACAATGGCTACCTGATCGCTTCTCCTACCGATCAAACCTACGCGAATACCTGGCTGGCTGAGTTCGCACCACCACTCGCCATTCAGGCTCTCCAGGCTGAGTCGCAGACCAAGACGCAATCCAGCGTTGAACTTGATTCCCTGAGCGGCGACATAAAGTTTCCCAGCGTCACTCAACCCAGCATTTTTGAGGCGCAAGACACCACTTTTGACGTGCCGGAAACCGATTTTTCGCGCTACGGCAAAGCCTTCTCCGACCATTAAAAAATCGTCACTGCACACCGGTTTTTCCGATTTGCACTTTGGCGCGAGTTGCTTATTATCCAATTAATTCCTGAGCCGAATGATCAAACAAGAACTTTCCTTAGCGGTCGCCAAAGTCCTCATTGCAGCAGCTTGGGTCGACGGGATCGTCCAAGAGGAGGAAGAACGCTTTCTCCGTGATTTCATCATCCGTATGCCAGGTATCGATGAATCGACCTGGGAAGAATTAGCGCCCATGCTTGAGCGCCCTATCTATGAGGCTGAGCGCATCCGGATGCTCCGCGATATGCGCCTGTTAATCGCTGACCAAAAAGACCGCCGTTTTGCCATCCAGGCGATCAATCAGCTCTTCATTTCCGACGGCGAAATCGCCCCGGAGGAAGAAGAAGCCGTCCGCCAAATGGTGAGCATCATCAATGGGGACGAGTCCGCAGTTTACCAGGAAATGCTGAAAATGATTCAGCGCTTGGCTAGCTAAAGCAGCAGTTTCGCCAACTTGGCAACTAATTGGCGGGCGACTTCCGCCTTACTCGCCGGGCCGAACTTCACACTGGAGCCGTCTTTACTGATCAACGCAATCTCGTTGAAATCCGACTCAAACGCCCCACCCTGTGCGACCGAGTTCGCACAGATGAAATCCAGGTTCTTTGCCACCAGCTTCTTGCGGGCGTAGTCTTCGACATCACGTGTCTCGGCGGCGAAGCCAACAACGGTTTGGCTGGGCTGCTTGCCCGCAGCAACGGTCTTTAAAATGTCGGCTGTTGGCTCAAATTCGACGGTAAAGGAGATGTCGCCTTTCTTTACTTTATGCGCGGCGGTTTGCTTGGGGCGCATGTCGCAGACGGCAGCGGTCTTGATCAGCACATCGCACTGCGGAAAACGCTTTTGCACGGCCGCCAGCATCTCGGTGCCGGTAACGACCTTTTCCAGCTCTACCCCTTCCGGTGCGGCCAGCGCCACCGGCCCACTGACCAGCTCTACGGCCCAACCAAGGTCGCGCGCAGCCTCGGCGATGGCGTAGCCCATTTTGCCGCTTGAAGGGTTCGTTATAAAGCGAACCGGGTCGAGCCACTCACGGGTGGGGCCGGCGGTAATCAGGCATCGAACTGGCTGCGTAATGCTCATAACCAATACGATTAACACCCGCGCACGCAAGGCAACGCCTATTTGAGGGTTGACTAGCGCGCCTGTGCAAGAGATCACCCTTCGCATGCCGCCACCACCACAGCGCGAAAACCTGTTCGCCAACCTCGGCTTCAACCTGCTGTTGCCCGTCCTGATTCTCAACAAGGGAAGCAAGTGGCTGCCATCGCTCGACCCAGCGCTTATCATGGTGCTGGCGCTGCTGTTTCCGGTCGGCTACTTCATCTACGACTACCAGAAGCGCAAAAAGCGTAACCTGCTGTCAATTCTCGGTGCCGTTGGAGTGCTCCTCACCGGCGGCATTAGCCTAATGAAGCTCGACCCGATGGTCTTTGCGATCAAGGAAACACTCATGCCACTGCTGATCGGCATCTTCGTCGTGGCGTCGACCAAGACAAAAAACCCGCTGATCCACGCACTGCTCTACAACCCCGAGCTCTTCGACACGGAGAAAATCAACAGCCACCTAGACACGCCCGCCAAGCAGTCCACCATGGACAAGCTAATGCTGCGCAGCACGTGGATCATCGCGGCATCCTTCCTGGTCAGCGCTGCGCTCAATTTCTTTCTGACTCGCATGATTGTGAAGACCGATCCTTTGATCGACCAGGCGGCCTACAACGCTGAAGTCGGCACGCAATACTGGGTGAGTATTGTGGTCATCAGTGCCTGCACCTTGCCTATCAGCATCTACGCAATGTGGACCCTCTTCAAGGGCATCGAGGGCCTCACCGGCCTGAAGCTCGAAGAGTGCATGCACGCCCAGGAAAACGATAAAGACAAGGTCGAAAGCTAAGCTTCAGCTTCATCAAACCCATTTTCGCCCCCTGTAATATGCGCCATCCGTTCGTGACGTCGACGCAAGTCCTACGGCCCAACATCATCGCGGGCGGCACGCCGAGCCAGGATTTCCTCGAAGCCTGCGCCGAACTGACCAGCCAATGGATACCGACGAAGATCCGAAATTAATCTTCGGCTGGGGAACTGATCTCGATGATGATTTCTGCCTCGGGTTGATCCTCGGGCGGGAGGATTAATTTCGCGCCCAACACCACGCAGTTGAACAACACGCGGCCCGCCCAGTCCTTGGTGATGTAGGCGTTGCTGCCGGGCTTTTCCAACGGCGATACGACTACGTCTTTGCGCAAGTCAAACAGCTCCACATGATGCAGCTCGCTGCGCCAGGTGTCGATGTCGCCCAAATCATCGTCAGATGTAAAGTGAATGAGCTGCTGGCCGGTTTCCCAATAAATCCAGACCTCGTTGATCACCGGCGAAACCGGCGCAAGGTAGACTACCTGCGGCTCGCTCGGCTTAACCAAATCCGGGCGCTCTTCGCCGGCTTCCTCGCGTACTTCGTCGCGAATCATTTTGAGCAATTCGCGCGTCGGGAACAGCTGATCGTTACGGGTTTCGTGCAGCCACTCAAAGACTTCGTCGACCGTGTAAACCTGCACGAGGTAGTCCTCATGGTCCCACTCCAGCTCGGGGTCGTAGATCACGTTGACCACGTTGAAGCGCTGGTTTTTGACTTCCAAATCCAGCTCTTCGATCTGGTAATCAGCCTGCTTGAGCATCACGCGGGTGCGCGCAATCGGCACGATCACTTCGCCAAAGCGGCTGTTGTCCGAGTCGTCGGTTTCGGGCGTTAACTCGCGGTAGGCGATGACCACGCTATCGGCCGTATTGAAGTCGTCCGCCAGCATCGCGGCGTCGATGTGCCAGCGGTAGAGATACCGCAGCAGCGAGAACAAGTAATCACGGTCAGGTGCCGTCGCGGGGTCGAGCGACGCTGCCTCTTCGGTATCGTCCTCGGCCTCGACAGGCGGCGGGAGCATTTCAACAACAGGCGCGGCGGGCAGGTTTGGCCCAATGGTGATGATGACGTCCGCCTGCTCCGCGTCATCCGCAAAGAGCGTGGCCGTCAATATCACGCAGGCGAGCACCCGCAAGGCCTGTCGCCAATGCCTCATGATTCCACGCGCATTTGCAGGCTGCGACCGTGGGCGTCGAGCTGCTCCATCTCGGAGAAGGCTTTGACGACCGGCCACGCCAACTTGGCGGCCTTGGGGTTGTATTGCACGATGCTGGTGCGGCGCATGTAATCCGTGACCTGCATGCCGCCGAAGAAACGACCAGTACGGTCCGTCGGCAGCGTGTGGCTTGGGCCCGCGGTGAAGTCACCCAGCACGGTCGGCGTATCACCGCCGAGGAGCATGGCACCGGCGGTGGTGATCTTTTTGGCGAGCACCTTGCGCGTCTCGGGCTTTACGTGGATTTCCAAGTGCTCCGGTGCAATGTAGTTGGCGATCTCGACCGTCTGCTCGACGCTCTTGGTGATCACGCACAGGCCGTGGTTTTTCAAAACACCGAGCGCGGCGTCCTTGTGGGAAAGTGTTTCTGCCTGCTTCGTAATCTCGGCCGCTATTGCGTCGTATTGCTTGCGGCTGCCGACGCAGAGGTAGACCTTTTCCTTGCCGGTGCCGTGCTCGGCTTGGGCGAGGAGGTCGGCCGCGATGTAGGCGGGGTTCGAGGTCGAGTCGCCGATGACGAGTACTTCGCTCGGGCCGGGCAAGAGGTCCACGCCCACTTGGCCAAACAGCGCGCGCTTGGCTTCCATCACGTAGGCGTTGCCGGGGCCGAAAACCTTGTCGACCGCGGGCACGGACTTCGTGCCAATGGCCATCGCGGCAATCGCCTGGACGCCGCCAATCTTGTAAACTTCGTCCACGCCGCATAGCTTCAGCGCGGCGAGCAAACCGGGGTTGACCGAGCCATCTTTCTGCGGCGGCGTGCAGACCACGACCTCCGGGCAGCCGGCGAGCTTGGCCAAAACAGCGCTCATGACGACAGTCGAAACCAGCGGCACCTGGCCGCCGGGCACGTAGAGGCCCACGCGCTGGATCGGGTAAAATTCTTCGCCGACGGTCGCACCGTGCGGATTCTTCGCGCGCCAAGCCTTGGGCAGCGTCTTTTGGTGGAAATCCTTAACGCACTTAATTGCCTCTTTGATCGCCTTGCGCTGGGTGGGCGTGAGCGATTTCGGGGCGGCGTCGAGTTCTGCTTGCTTCACGCGCAGCGTGCTAGGCGTGAGCTTCGCGCCATCGAACTTTTCGGTGTAGCGGAAGACTGCCTTGTTGCCCTCTTTCTCAATGTCGGCAATGACGGTGCGCACGGTCGCCGCCACATCTTCCGAAGCGCGGAAGGACGGGCAAGCGCGCTTTAACTTCGTCGCAAAGCCTTTCTGGCCATACTCTAGGATTTCCATGCGCACAACTTGGGCAATCCAACGCCCACGCGCAACTGGAAATTAGGACGAGCGCTTATTCCGGGAAATCGAACATGCCCGCGTCGATCTTTTCGTTCACGGTCACTTCGTTAAATTCAACGGTGCGCAGCAGCTTGCCCGTTTCGTCGTAGGTATCGACAGTCTTCGGAAACTTGATGCCGCCAGCGCTCAGCGAATTCTTTTCCACCATGGTCAGACCATCGCTGCTCACCGTAGCGATTAGCTTGCCTGACTTGGGATCGAAATAACGTGTGTAGTACAATCCCAGTGGGTAAGAAAACTTGATTTTGCGTACGGTCTCCCCGTTGTAGTCGGCCATGCCCTCATCGATGATTTCAGCACCGCGCATTTTCTCGGGGCCGTCAAAAAAGTTCAGGTTTTCAATGGCGTTCGCCATGAGGCGCTTCACCTGGCCAGGACGCAGCACCTGCACCATCGGGCCGTTGGGGTTCGCCGGGTCCTTGCTCATCACGTAGCCTTCGTAGCCATTAACCGCTGTTTGGTTAATGACGTCGCCGCGCACTTCCTTGAGGAGTTGGCGGTTGGGCTTATCAAAGACCAGTTCCAGCTCGGACATCTCCTCGCCGGTCGGGGAAATCACTTTGCCTTTGTAGTGGATGGTTTCCACCGAATCAAGCGCGCTCTCGGTCCCCAACTGCGAGCGGGCTTTTTTCATAAAGTCTTCGAGCGAATCAGCGTGAAGGGCGCTGAACGAAGATACCATAAAGAGGACGGCGATGGTGCGGTAAAATCTCATGATGCAATTAGTATAACAACGAATGATTAAGGTCCAAACCGTAATGGCGCGCGGATAAAAGGGAAGCCCCGATTTACACCTTCTGAACCACCCAGAAGCGCGTATCGTCTGAGAAATCACGGACTTCCGGTGGTTCCAAACAAATTTCCGAGCGCAGCGCGGACACATCCACGCGGAAGCCGGCCTCTTCCAAGTCCGCCGTTACCTCCTTGGAATCCGCCGCATGGATAAACATCCAGTAGCCGTCGTCGTTCTCATAGTAGAGGTCGCCGAAATCCTGGATCATCGGGTTTTGCTGCCCCTTCATCCACAGCTTGCGCTCTTCTTTCCAGAAGCTTTTGCGGCCATGCCGATTGCGGTCATGGCCGGTGAAGACAAACCACGACCCAGGCTTGAGCACGCGGTTAATTTCCTGCATCGCTTGGAAGCGGTTGTCGCGCCCGGGGATTTGCATGAGGCCATTAAAGCCAAAGATCGCGCCGTCGAATTCGCCATCCTCAAACTGCAAGTTCGTCGCATCGGCTTGTTGAACGGGCACGCCGTATTCCAAGGCTTGGTTGATGCGCCGCGCCTCGGCGACCATTTCCTTACAATAATCCGTAGCCAGCACACGCTGGTAGCCGAGCTCCCACATGCCAATGCCAATGCGCCCGGCACCGCAACCAAGTTCAAGAATGCTTTGCTCGGGCTGAAACAAGCGCTTGAAAATCAGCTCTTCGCTTTTCCACAGCCCTACCCGGCTCACTGCGCGGGCATAGTGATCCACCACGGTGGCTTGTTGAAAATAGGTCTGGGCTTCGGAAATATCCATAAGTCTGCGAACGGTATTCTTCACTGTTCAATTACGATTCAGGCTCAATCTCTTTTCTTTTTCAGGAAAAATAAAGTGGGAATCGCTGGCAAAAAATCTAACCAGAACGCCAAGAGCTGAAAAATGGATTCCCATGCAACATATCCTTTCTCAGCGAAAATCATCGATCCAAAGAATACGTTTGTAACAGGCGCAAGTATTTCCGCCTTACCTCAAAAGTTTTTCATGAGCTCGGTGGACTGGCAGAGCTTGGGCCGAATTTCCTTGAGTTGCTCAACGTTCTTTTGGCGGCAATAACCGGGCTTTACAACGTACGCGAAGTTGGTTCAAGTATGTAGCTTTCCGAGCAATTCGGACCAGAAATAAAAAAACATGCATGAATTAACACAAAAATTCTTGCATTGGCCCCGTAATCCGCTTTTTTAGGCGGTTTTCCCATTTTCCAAAATGAAAGCAACCATTCAAACACAAGGCCGCCAATTTATCGTCACCGAAGGTGATGTGCTCTTCGTGAACCGTTACAAGGACACGCAGGCCGGCGACACCGTCACCCTCGACAAGGTTCTGTGCGTGGGCGAAGGCGCGGAAACCAAATTCGGCGCTCCCTACGTAGAAGGTGCCAGCGTCGCGGCTACCATCCTCGAAAACAAGCGCGACAAGAAAGTCATTATTCACAAGATGAAGCGCCGCCACGGCTACCGCCGCACCCGCGGTCACCGTCAGGAGCTTTCGGTCATCAAGATTGAATCCATCAACGGCTAAACGTCATGGCTCATAAAAAAGGACAAGGAACTTCCAAAAACGGACGCGACAGTGAAAGCAAGCGCCTCGGCGTCAAGAAATACGGTGGCGAAAAGGTTCGCGCTGGCAACATCTTGATCCGCCAACGCGGCACTCGCTTCCACCCCGGTAAGCATGTCGGCATCGGCAAGGACTTCACCCTCTTCGCTCTCGAAGACGGCGTAGTCGAGTGGGACAAGGAGCACCGCAAGGTGCAAGTCGTCCCGCACGCAGTCGAAGTCTAAGCGATTCTCGCGGAACACTTTGCAGGCGCCTTTCCATTACGGAAGGCGCTTTTTTCTTGCTCGCATCCCTGCGCAACATCCGCAGACTGGCAAACTATCTGAGAGAATCCATGTCTTTCGACCTGAATGAGCTGCGCGCCCAGCGCGATAAAGTCCGCGAACACCTGAACTGGCTCGATCGCCAGATTGCGCAGTTGGAGGGTAAAACGCCTGCGGACCAGTCACCGGAGCCCACAACCCCCGAAGTCCAGCCTCCAGCTCAAACCAAGCAGGCCGCCAGCGAAACACCCGCCCCCGCCCCGGCAGAAATCCCTGTGGATTACCAACCAGGTGGCTTCGACGGTTCATCCAAGTTGGGTTGCATACTAGCTGGCATTGTGGTCGCAGGGCTCATAATCTTCCTACTTTTCGGCCTGCCAGAGTTGCTCTATCCCGATGCACCGTAATAATAGCTTCTCAATTATGCTTCGCCAACTGCGCAACGCCTTCATCGGTGGGCTCATCCTGGTCGCCCCTTTGGGCGTCACCATATTCGTCGTCAATTTTATGCTGACGCGCATTGGCGCGCCCGCCAGTGACGCGATTTTCAGATTCGTTTCCGAGGACATCAAAAACATGCCCGGCATCGATCTGCTGCTGAAGATCGCCGCAATGCTGGTCGTGGTGTTGGTCCTCACGCTGCTCGGCTTCCTGTCGCGCTATTTCATAGGCCGCATCTTCATCAATCTGGGCGAGCGCATCATCGACACGCTGCCATTCGTCAACGCCGTCTATAAAACGGTAAAGCAGATCGTCGACACCTTCAGCAAGCAGCAGAAGGCCGTGTTCCAGCAGGTCGTGCTGACCGAATACCCGCGCAAAGGCGTTTACGTACTCGGATTCCTGACCAGTGAGGCCAAGGGTGAAGTCCAACACAAAACGGGCGCCGAAGTCGTCAATATCTTCGTCCCAACCACACCCAATCCGACCAGCGGCTTCCTGCTCATGGTCCCGCGGGATGAAATCATCCCCATGGAAATGTCGGTGGCCGACGGCATGAAGCTCATCGTGTCCGGCGGCGCGGTCTCCCCGCAATTTAACCCGAAAGAGGCCGAAATGATCGACGGCAATGGTGCCGTGGACGCCCTCCCCGAGGAGCGCAAGGCCCCCGCCTCCAGCAATTAGCGCCATGCCCGCGCGCGAATTGCAGACCGCGGGCATCGTTTTGTCCGCCAGCCAATCCGGTGAGCGATTCCTGCGCCTGCATATTTTCAGTGCCGAAGAAGGCCGCATCGTGGCCATGTGGCGGCGCTCGGAAAAATCCTCCGGCAGCGGGCCCGACCTGTTTGACCAGGCGCATTTCCACCTGGAAAGCTCCTCGCAATCCAGCACATGGTTTCTCAAAGAATACCGCCTGGAGCACCGCCGCGTGGGCATTGCCCGGCGTTACCGCGCGCTTTTGTTGGCCACCCGCTTGAGTGAGCTGCTCTGGTGCAATCTTCAGCATGCGGAGTTTTACGAGCCCACAGCGCTGCTCGCTCAGGAGGCCCTCGGCGCATTCGAAGACTCCCCCCTGCCGCAATGTATTTACCTGAAGGCGCTCTATCGTTACGCCTCCGAGGAGGGCTATGCCGTGCGCCAGCAGTGGCTGCGTCAGTTGGCCAAGAGTGATCAAGATCGCGCCAAGGGCATTCTAGGCCAGCCATTGGCACAGCTCGATGCCGAACACGAGCCGGCCGCCGAAGCCCTGATTGAAAAGCTGGAGCGCTGGCTGCGCGCCGATACAGATATCATGGTTCCGTAAAAAATGTCTAATGGACTTCATCCAAGATTGTCGCACCGCTAGTGCATGTTCACAATTGCCTTATGAAATCTCTGCTTGCCGTTTTGCTGATGATCTTTGCGACAACCACTGCTCTCGCGCAGGACACCCAGGCTCTGGAAGAGCAACTACGAGAGCAAGTGCCCGCGGAATCCGACCCCATTGCCGAACAGTTGTTTGCTACCTCGGTTAAAGCCATGGGCGGTCCCGGAGCTTTCAATATTGGAAATCTCAGCGCCGACCTAAAGCTTACGCGAGGCCCTAACGTCGTAGACCTCAAACTGTTCACTAAAAGCCCGGACAAAATCCGCACCGAACTCATCGTGAAGCATATGGGGCGCACCCATGAAATCATTCGCGGCTTCAACGGCTCAGATGCTTGGGTTTACGACACGTCCGAGAAAAATCCCTTTCCACAAAAACTTGGAGGCTCAGACGCCACGGAGCTCAAAGAGCTCAGTAGCAAAGACGACATTTTACTAACCTGGAAGGAGCGGGGTTGTATCCTGAAATACGAAGGACCAGTCAACAACCGCCGCCAGAAAAACTATCTCGTTAAACTCTATCACCCCGAAGGCCAGACTGAGTATTTCTACTTTCACCCCAAAAATTACTTGGTTACACGCCGGGGCAATAAGTTAGTCCAAGGAGGCGCGATCGTAAATGTCGACGTTTACATGCTGAAGTATGATAAAATCGACGGCTATTGGATGCCCGTCAAAACCGAAACCGCGCTTGAAGGCGAAGTCATCATGAAATCCGAGCTCTCCAACATCAATCCGAATCAACAGCTCGACGACACGCTGTTCGAGATGCCCGAGGTCAAGGAAGTCTGGCTCAAGGGTAAAAACGCTCAGTAAAACTTCACCGGCGAGAAGATCATTTCGCAGGTGCTCTCGAAATAGGCGTCCACATATTCGTGTAGGAATAGCACGTAAACCAAGGCACCCAGCGACAGCCAGGGGCCAAAAGGAATCGCCGTGCCCATGCCCAACTGCGCCGCTTCTTCCTCGCCTTCGGCCTTGGCGTCTTCCTTGGCCACCGCTTCAACTGTGCTCGCCTGGTCGCCCGCTTTTTTCGCTGCCTCTGGATCTTCGGCATGGCCGGTCTTGCCGGGCGTTAAATTCGTGCCGCAAATCTGGTTAAAGAGCATGAGCGGGATCACCACCAACGCCCCCAGCATCGAGCCACCAAAGATGGCAAACACCGCGCCTTTCCAGCCGATAAACGCACCGATACAACCCATTAAAAGCACGTCGCCAAAGCCCATCGCTTCCTTGCGCAAAAACTTCTCGGCAATCATCGCAATCCACAGGATTACACCCGAGCCAACCACTGCGCCCGTCACACTGAGGGCCACGCTTCGCAGACGCTCCAGCATCACTGGGTCGCCACTGCCCCCCATGCCATGTAGGTCCGGGTATAGCGCCGAAAGCACAACGCCAAGCATCATGCCCCACACCGTGAAGGCGTCGTAAAGGTGTTGTGTATCGTAGTCGATGAAAGTGTTGCAGATCAGCAGCGAAATAAACAGCCAGACGGCCACCACGACACCTAGATGTTCGCTGTATACCAACCAGGCAATCAGGAAAAACGACCCCGTCATCGCCTCGATAACCGCATAACGCACGGAGAACGGCACCCCGCAGCAGCGAGCTTTGCCCCTTAAAATAAACCAACTCAGGATCGGCAAATTGTCATACCACTTGATCGGCTTGTTGCAGGCGTAACAATGCGATCCCGGCTTCACCACGGACTTCCCCGCTGGCACGCGGTAGATCACCACATTGAAAAAGCTGCCCCAACAGGCGCCAAAGACAAAGGCCCAAAAACCGAAAAACCACGGAAAGGACTGGTTGATTGCATTGAAATCTTCGAGGGTCATGCGAATTTATAAAAGGGTCATTACCAGCAGTTTCGCGTCAGGACAATAGTTGATTGATCCAAGGCTCGGTCGAACTGCGAATGAGTGTGATCAACTCGTCATCCAGGTAGCCGTAGTCATCGGGAATCTCCAGGCTTTCAATCGGCGGCAAGTCCGCGCCGCGAAAACGCTCCACGATGCGGCGCTTGTGCTCGGTGTCCATGACGAGAATCAAGTCTGCCCACTCAACATCTGCGCTGCTGATTACGTGGCGCGCCGCCTGGCTCACCCCGGCTGAGCGCACCTCGATGCGCGCATCGGTAAGATAGCACTTTTCCGCCGTCGGGCTGCGCCACTGGTTCCGACTACAGACAAAGAGTATTCGGGGCTTCATGCGCGGCGCGGTGAATAGCCTTTGGCGAAGCAAGCGCCGTCCATCATGGCTTGAGCCGGCACTTCGGCACCGCTCCAAATTTCCAGGCTGCGCACGCCCTGCCAAACCAGCATCGAGAGCCCATCCGCGTAGGCGATCCCCTGCTCTTTCGCTGCCTTGGCCAAGGCGTTTTCCACGCCGTAAGTCATGTCGTAAACCTTAGTCTCCGACTCGAAAGTAGTCAGGTCAATCGGCGCCGGATCTTCGGCTTTCAGACCGAGCGAAGTCGCATTGACGATTACTGCGTGCTTCGGCAAATCCGCCGGCGGTTGGCTCAAATCAAAGCCGCGCACGCGCTCGCTGTTCGGCGCTTCCTGCAGGAGATCAATCAACCCGCCGAGGCGCTCCTGGTTGCGATTGCCAATCCACAGCTCGGCCACGCCCGACTGCAGGCATTGCACTGCGGCGGCCCGCGCCGCGCCACCTGCGCCCAGCATGATGACCGTCGCGTCGGTCAGCTCCACGCTGAGTTCTCGAAGCAACGCCTGTTCCAGGCCATAGCCATCTGAGTTAAAACCGGCCCAGCCATGCTCGCGGCGATGCAGCGTATTGACCGCGCCGGAGAGCTTGGCGCCGGGGTCGATTTCCACGACGAGATCCACAGCCTGCACTTTATGCGGGATAGTTAAATTGACGCCCTGAAAACCGGCGCGATGCAGTTGCTCCAAAGCCTGCGGAAGAATCTCCGGCGGCGTATCAAACTTGAAGTAGCGCCAATCGGCGAAAATGTGCTGCGTCTGCCCCATCAGGTTCAGGGCGGCATTGTGCATAGCCGGGCTCACGCTGTGCCCGATCGGGCTGCCCAGCACGGCCAGCGAGCTGCCTTGAAAATCCCAGTGCTCCAGCTCATCGAGCGAACGCACGCGGTCGGGGTCGTCATATTGCATGGCTCGCAAGCATGCTGCTCACGGCCTCACCGACAAGCCCTATTCGTCATTGAGGCGATACGCCGCCTCGAACTCATTGACGTATTCGGAAAAGAGCTTCACGCGGCTTTTGTCGCCAGCTCGGCTGTATTGGTTGACCAAATTCCGGCAGCAGCGCGCGAGCACTTCACCCACCGGGCACGGCGCAAAAATCGACGGCTCCAGCTCGATCTCATAGGGCTCCAGCATGGCCTCGATTTCTTCAATCGTCCGGAACACGCCGCCCTCAAACACATCGACGTAAAACGGCTCCGCATCCAGGAAGCAGCCCACCATAAAGCGCCCCGGAAAGGCCACCGGCGAAAGCTCCAAATTGCAGCGGTCGGCCACGAGCAGGTAAAGAATCGACAGGCTGATCGGAATACCGCGGCGGCGGTCCACCACGTCACTCAAGAAGCTGTTACGCGGGTCGTAGAAATTATCCGTGTCGCCGCAAAATCCGTATTCACCGAAGATCACGCGGTTGAGCACGCGACACTTTTCCCAAGCGGTGCTGGGGTGCAGCATCAGCTCACGGCAACGGTCGGAAACCTCGGCCAGGAAGCGCTCGTAGTCAGCCATGCCGACCTCCGGGTTAGCAACCCGGTCGAGCAGCAGCACACCGGTTTCGAGCTCGTAATTAAAAGAGCGGATAAAATCGCGGAACACGCGCTCCGGCTGACCGCCAGTCAAGGCATCGAGTAGGTCGCGGGCGGCACAACCGATGTTGGCGTCTTCGTGGTGAGTGGCCTCACGCAAAAAGGCGACGCCACTCGGCCCCAGACGCTCCAGCTCTGCGCGCACGGCGCTGCGGACGACCGTATTGGTGTCATCCAACAAACCTAGCAACGCGTGTCTGCGCGTGGCCTTAATCGGTGCTGGTTTGTTTTCTTTCACGATTTTCACCATAGGATTAAACTCAGCCTTCGCAATGGAAAAGCAAAGCTTGCGCCAACCTGTAGGCCGTTTTTTGCATTTTACACCGTGCATCCCAGCGCGCCCGGCACTTTGCCTTGACGCCCCGCCGGACGCTGCCCAGCGTCCCCCTATGAGTGATTCCGTCGACCAAGAAATCCTGCAAATTTTCCGCGATTCCGGCGCCCTGCTGGAGGGCCATTTCATCCTCCGCTCGGGCTTGCGCTCCGGTCATTTTTTCCAATGCGCCCGCGTCTGTGAACGCATGGACAAAGTCACTCGCCTGGCCGAGCTCCTGCTCGAAAAGATCGACGTGGACAGCTTTGACACCGTCGTCGCGCCCGCTATGGGCGGCCTCGTGATCGGCCAGGAAGTCGCCCGCCAGGCTGGCAAGCGTTTTCTCTTTGTGGAGAAGGTCGACGACAAGCTCGCCCTGCGCCGCAACTTTAAGATCGCCGACGGGGAAACGATCCTTGTGGTCGAAGACGTGATCACCCGCGGCGGTCGCGTGAATGAAGCGCTGGACATCGTGGACGCCGAAGGCGGCAACTGCGTTGGTGTGGCAGTGCTCGTCGACCGCTCTGAGGGCAAGGCCAGTTTCCGCACGCCGTTGACTTCGCTGCTCCAGTTTTCGTTCCCGACATACGATCCTGAGAACCTACCCGCCGAGCTGGCGTCGATTCCCCCGATTAAGCCCGGGAGTTAAGCAGAAATTGAAGTGAGCAAATTAAAAATTAAAGTTGGGTTGAAAACACGCTTGGTCTACGAGAATGTTCTAATCCACTCTATAATTTTTAATCTTTAAATTGCTCACTACCTATGCCCATTTCATTCGACCACACCCGCATCCGCGTCAGCGACCTCGAAAAGTCCATCAACTGGTATTGCCTCACCTGCGGCTTCGAGGTGCTTAAGCGCACGGACAAGTCCCCCTCCGGCAACCAGCTCGCCCACCTGCAAATCCCAGGTAGCGCACACAAACTCGAGCTCACGCATTCGCCGGACTATAAAGTCGAGTTCCCCGAAGACCTCGTGCACACCTGTATTCGAGTAGACGATATTGTGGAATATTGCGAGATGCTCGCAAAGGCAGGCATCGACATCTGGCCGAATCGGTGGCAGGAAAAATTTACTTCCGGCGGCAATAAAATGGCCTTCATCACCGACCCAGATGGCTACGAAGTTGAAATACTTGAACATTAACTTGGACGGTATATTTTTCAATTTAGATGCCCTACTCCGGCACTAATTTAAAGCGCATGTCGTGGCTACCAGTCACGCTACTTGTCGCCGTCATTGCTGGCGTTATTGGAGCAGGATATTGGTTTTGGCAGCACCGCGAGCTGAACCTGGCTCGGACCGCGCTTGAGAAAAAAGAGTATCAACAAGCCATCGCCCACGCCGACCTTGTGATCGCCTTTGGTTGGGAAAAATCCGCCGCGCAGGAATTGCGTTCGTTGGCCTTTCTCAAGCTCACACCCGAAGCGGCGCTGGAGACCCTTGCCGCTGCCGATAAGTCCACCATCACACCAGAGCTCGGCTTAGCCTACCTGCGCCAAAGTCTCAAAGACCGCAAATTCGACCGCGTGGAGAGCATTTACGAAGCGCTCGGGCCAACCCTGGGCGGCGAGCCGGAATACCTCTTTTTACAGGCGCAAATCGAATTCTTGCGCAACCACACGAAGCAAGCAATGGAGTCGCTGGACCGCCTGCTTGCCATCGACCCCAAGCACACTGGAGCGCTGCTGCTCAAGGGGCAATATTTACTGGCCCAACCAACGCCGCTTGCCTCACTTCAGGCCAAGTCTTTCCTGCGACGCGCGGGTTCATCCCACTCTGAAGAAGGTTTTAAAGCGCTAATCCTACTTGGCTCACGCTTCGACATACCCATGTTTGAAAACGACCGCGAGTGGCTGCTCCAGAGCTTGGATGAGCATGCCAAGCAAACGCCACTGAGCCGCATCGTGATCGCCACACAACAGCTCATCCTCACCCCCGATCAGCGCGATACGATCATCCAAAACACCGTGCAGAGCGAAGGTGTAGCGGAACCTGACCTGGTGGCCAATTGGCTGCTCTCGATCGGCGCTTATGACGCGATGCTGAAGTTCATCAACAGCCCGGCAGCAGCCCCGCTCCAAGCCGACCAACGCTGGCGCGCGCAGTTCCAAGCGCTCATTGGCCAAGGCCAGGTAGACGAGGCCGTTGCCGTGCTAAACGAGGAAGCTCGCGACTTGGATCAGCTCAAGCGCGCCACGCTTCTGGCGCATATTGAAAGCAGTCGTCAGGTCAGCGATACGCCCACGCAGGCTTGGCGTCACGCTTATCAAATTGCAGAAAAGCAGCAAGCATACGACGAGTTGATGTCGCTTGCCGGGCTCTCCTTCCGTCTTGGCTGGATCAACGAGTCCATTACGGCAACTCAGGCGGCCTTGCAGACTGCGGAAGAAAAGGGACAGAAGAGCCGTGCGCTCAACCAGCTCTTCATCATCCATGCGACTCAGCGACAGACCCAAGAAGCGCTGGATGCAATCAACCAATACCTGGCGCTTCAACCCGACAACCATGCGATGCGGAATAACGCGCTTTATCTCGACGCGCTGCTTGCCACCCCCAGCCAGGAGAAGCTCGACCAGATGCAAGCGCTTGTCGAGGAGCACCCCAACAGCATCTACCCGGCAAGCTACGCCTTTATGCTGTGGAAAGTCGGCCAACTCGACGCAGCCGAGCATCAATTGGAGCACTTAAACCGCCGCTACCTCAAGGTGGCCAGTTGCCGCCTTTCCAATGCCCTCGTGGCCCTCGACCGGCAAGACCGCCAGACCGCTGAAGCAATGTTAAACAGCATGAGCGCCAATCAGCTACTACCCGAAGAAAAGCTACTCTTTGAACAAGCGTCCGAACGCGTATCGCAATTGTAGTCGCGGGCTTTTCTGTTAGGACTCCGCGCCCATTTGGGTCATTCTCGCGGCTTGAATCACCGCATGCTCTTGCTGAAGAGGCAGCTTGTCTGTGGGCACTAGATCCAGATCCTTGCTACACACCGCATAACAAAAAAATGCGTAGGGATTTGTCTCACTGGTGCGCGCATTGACAGGCAGCTCCTGGACTATCTTATTGGCAACTTCTGGATGCTGAGATTGGTAATACGCAAAGGCCAGCACCAGATAATTGTCCGCGCGTGCCGGATAGCGCCCCACCAAATCCTCCGCATAGTAGCGGCACAGCTCCAGGTCTTGACCGTAGAGCGCCTTCAGGTAGATCACTTGCGCCTGAATGCCCGGATAATTCGAGAGGGTTTGCAGTGAGACTTGTGGCAGAATTCGTTGCAGCAAAGCATCGTTACCTTGCCTGTAGAGAGCGTTCAGGAAACCGCCAAGGATCTGTGGTGAATTCGGAGACTGTCGCAGAGACTCGCTGTAAAACTCGTTCAAAGCCTGCCCCTCAAATACACGCTGTGCGACTTGCTGGAGGTTCCACCAATCCTTGGCCTCGGAAAATTCCAAAGCACGAACCACGTTTTCGCGAAACTTCTCCTGCTCATCATTGCGCTGCGCCAGCACCGCTAGCCAGAAGGCGCGGTCGCGGGGGTTGAGCGCTACCTGCGTGCTGCCAGCCGGGCTATTAATAATCGCATCGAGTTGCTCGTAGTCCGGCTCATCGGCCATAACAAGGCTTTCGAGGTAAAGTTCGGATAATGCCTCATCAGCACTGATCTGCCGCTGTAAGGCGTCATGCTCCAACACCTCGTAAAACTGAAATGTCCTCAGCAGACGCAGTGCTTCATCCCAGTCCTCGACATCCTCCCAATCCACTGCCTCATAAAAGCCCTGCATGGCAGTTTCAAGGGCAAGCGTCCCAGTTTCACCGGCCCTGCCATAGGCCATCGCGAGCTCCAGCGGCTTGATGTCAGGATGCGTTTTTGCCGCATCTAAAACCAGCTGAAAATCAAGGCCGTCGTTCATGAACGGCTGAGGATTGACCAAGGCCATATGAATGATGCCCAAGCCAACGTGATCTTGGCGCAAGATGTTGGCCTGAAAGTAGCCAGCCAGCTCGGCCCGAGCCTCGGGCTCAGTATCCAGCCAATAGCGCTGGAGCATTAGTTGATGCACCGCGGCAGCTTGGCTACCATCGGCAAAGGCCCGTCCAGCTAGTTCATTAGCCTCGGCCAAGCGCCCTTGCGCCATCAAGAGACGCACGCGCGCAGCGGTGGTCAGCTCATGGTCGGGATACTGCTGCGCCATGAGCTGATAGAAGCGCGAGGCCACACGAATCCGACGGTATTGGCTGGCGTTTTCCACTAGCTCGGAAAGGGAATCAACATCATAGCCGCTGGCCTTGGCGTTGAGCTCACTCCACCAAACAAGCTCAGGGTTTCGCGTATCTTTGGCCAGCTCGGTGGTGAGCTCCAAGAGCTCGGGATCACTACGATCGAGCAGCGCAGCGGCGCGGGCCTTGGTGTAAGCCTCCACGATGCGTCCGTCCTTTTTCAACTCCTTGGCTTCAGCAAAGATCACTTCACTGCGGTAACTTTTGGCCGCCTTCACCACCCAGGGCAAGGAGACCACTCCACCAATGCCGCCAATGAGCGCCAATGCACTAATACCCCTCAGCCAAAGCGGCGCCTTCGACCAACGGAAAAAGAAAAATTCCAGCCGATTCAGGCCCCAGGCAATTAGCGCCCGGTACCCATACCACAGCTCCACGCAAGCTTCGCGGAAAGACATCTTGCGTAGTTGATTGATCTTTCGAAACAACCAGCTTGCGAAGCGAAACGGCGACGTCAGCACCCCAATCACAAACTCCCCGAACCGCGCCCCGCTTTGCTTGACAGACTCCTTGGCGTTCGCGCGGGAGGCCCAACGCTCGTGTTTGGCCGTCTTCCGACGAGCTTCGGCGCTGCCACGCCAATCAGCAAATTCCTTGGCCTGATAGCGGCTATAGCCCTTCAAGAACTTAAAACGGTCCTTGAGCTGGTGACGGAAAAAATAGCGCTTATCCGCCCACCAATTTCCCAGCACCCACTTCCAGTAGCCTTTGAATCGCCTAGACATTCTGCCGTCAGTAAAACGAGCGCCTTTTCAAGCGCAACTTATTTCCTAATACCCGCAAATGCCCCGCAAGATGTTAGGCGCTCTTCAAACGACTCTCTGGACTATTTTAAGGTTTTTTGGCTTATCCGAGGCAAGAAATGCATAAACCACTCAGCGATAAGGGCTTTGACAAAATCATTTTGTGCTGGACGGCTCAAACCAGTACTTTTATGCCATTCCTTAGGCCAAATTAGCCAATTCTATGGAATCTAAAGCAAGCTTTCAGCAGCAAGATCATCAGCAAAACGAATCGTTTCGCTTCTTTGAATTAGAAGGAGACCGCTTCGACACGCCTTTTCACCACCATGATGAGATCGAGTTAACGCTGATTGCGGAAGGCGTAGGCCTGCGGCTCGTCGGTGACTCCATCGCAATCTTTAAAAAGGGCGATCTTTGCCTGCTGGGTGGAGGACTCCCCCATAAATTTCATAGCATCCCCTCTGGAACACAGCCGCGCGCCTACGTCCTGCAATTTCGGCGCGACTGCTGCGGTGGGGTGATTGACGACTCGCCCGAGTTGGCCAGGGTCGCCGCCATGCTCGATGGAGCCAACCGCGGCCTGCAGTTCGGCATCGACGCCGCTACCGTTACGGCAGGCAAACTGAATTCCCTCCGAAGCGCCATCGACCACGAGATCATTTGCCAGTTTTTGTCAATCCTTGGTCTGTTGAGCAAGACTCAGGGCGCACCGCTATCCAGCGAAAGCTACTGCGCAGACCGTAATGCCGAGCGCACCGCGCGCATGCACCAGGCCTACAACTACATTCTCAATAACGTCCATCACGAGCTGCCACAAAGTCTAGTCGCCCAACAACTCGGCATGGAGCGCGAGGCATTCGGCAAATTCTTCCAGCGCCAAGCCAATCAGAGCTACCGCCACTTCGTTCAAACGACCCGCCTGAGCCTTGCCTCCCTCCTCCTGCTTCACACGGACCGCGGAATTGCCAACATTGCCGAAGCAGTCGGTTTTGGCAACCAAACCAACTTCAACCGCTGCTTCCGCTCACGGTATCACGCGAGCCCGCGCACGTTTCGCAAAATCGGCAAAGAAGTCAAAGCCGAGCGCAAGCTGGAACAGTTTTTAAAACCAGTTGAACGCCGTAAAATGGAGCTGCACACCCAGCTCACCGCCATCCGCGCTGGCTTGGGTCTGTAATCTCCTGCTACCTTTTCACTTGGCGCGACGGACAACTTCTCCAAGCTGACCTGCCATGCGAATTGTGCTTTTCCGGACTGACCGGCTCGGCGACGTTATCATCTCCTCCGCCCTCGTGGAGGCGACCCGTCGCGCCTACCCGGAAGCCACTGTCTGCTTCTGCGCCAAGCAAGCCTTTGGCCCACTGCTCTTCGCCCCCGACGACGCCGCGCAATTCATCCCTTGGGATGGACTCACCGCGCCACAGCTTGCCGCCTACCGCTTCGATATTTCCATCCACCTGCACCCAGATCCTGCCTGCGCAGCCCTCGCAGCCCAGGCTGGCATTCCCACTCGCGCGGGCTTCACCAGTGACGAGCAATGGCTGACCCAGACTCTGCCCTACCGAAAGGACGCCGGTCAAAAGCACGAGCTCGACTACTGCCTGGAAGTCGTCCAGAGCGCCTTGCCCAAAATCAAAGACCCGTGGACGCCCCAGTTGCCCTTTACCGCTTGGAACGCCCACCATGCACAGCCCCGCGTGGTCGTCCACTGTGGCTCCTTTGGCGCCAAGGCCAAGCTCCCGCCCACGCTGCTAGCGACACTCGCCGAAGCTGCATTGCCACCAGTTGGCGAGCCCATCGTTCAGCTAATCGGCACGAAGGAGGAATTTGCCCTCGCCGAGCAAACGGCCAACGAGCTCAAAGCCCGCCACAGGCCCGTGGAAAACCTTGCCGGCAAACTGCCACTGCCCGGCCTCGTCGAGCTGATCTCAACCGCAACGGTATTCATCGGTCGCGACAGTGGCCCGGCTCACCTGGCCGCCGCCACTGGTTGCCCGACGTTTTGCATCATTCCGAGCACTCGTCCGGACACCTCGCCCACACGCTGGCGCCCGCTCGGACCACGCGTCCACTTGTTCAAAGTCGACGCCAAGCCCTGGCCGTGGCAAAAGAACACCACCGCCGCCGAGAAAGCCTTCCGCCGATTGGACCCCCAAGCCCTAAGCAAAGAGTTGTTTGAGTTTCTGGAAGCAACATTCGCTTCCTAAAACAACCGACACGCCTGGCCAATCAGATCCATCTCTCGCCTTGCCAGCGGCGCGGGAATCGCTTTCATTCGCACGTTTCAGTCATGGACAAACTTGCCGAAATCATGGCGCACAAGCGCCTCGAAATCGAACACCGCATTCGCCCGGTGCGCGACACCGAACTCAACCGCCTCGCCCGCAACCACACCGGCAAGACCTTTGCGGAAGCCCTGAGCGCGCCCAAGGGCCTCGCCGTAATCGCCGAGATCAAGCGACGCTCGCCGTCTGCGGGGAAGATTGCCGAGCTGCCCGACGCCACCGAGCAAGCCCGCAAATACCACAATGCGGAAGTCGACTGCCTATCCGTGCTCACCGACGAAAAGTTTTTTGGCGGCAGCCTCAACGACCTCTGCGGCGTCACGGATTTCCTCAGTGACCACCGCCGCGACATCCCCTGCCTGCGCAAGGATTTCTTTATCCATCCGATTCAAATTGTCGAAGCCGCCGAAGCCGGTGCCAAGGCCATGCTCATCATCGTGCGCGCCCTGAAAGACGACGAGATCGACCGTCTTTACGACGCCGCGCAAGCAGCCGGCCTTGATGCGCTATTTGAGGTCCACACCGAGCGTGAGCTCGACCGCGCCTTGGAATTCAGCCCAAAGATTGTCGGCGTGAACAACCGTGACCTGAGCCGCTTCGTAACCGACATTGGCATCTCCGAAAAGATCATTCCGCAAATGCCGGACGACGTGATCCCCGTCAGCGAAAGCGGCATCTTCACTGGAGAAGACGCCGCCCGCGCCCGCGCTTGTGGAGCGAAAGCCATCCTCTGCGGCGAGGCGCTCATGCGCCAGGAAGACCCCGCCGAACTCGTCGAAGAATTCCACAACGTGTAAGCAGCATCCTGCTGCACCGGTAGATTTGCACATTGTGCAAATGCAAATCCAACGTGGCGGCGACGATCCCGCTGAGCAGGGATACGCTCCAAGGCAGAAAAGCTGGTTAAGCCGGTGTGCCCACCCAGGCCTTGGCCAGCAGCTCTTTCAGGCGCTCAGGCGTCTCGGCTGACGTCTTCGCAATGAAGCCGCGGGCGTGAGCGAAGTGGACGTCGTCCTCGTCCGCGACACGGGTAAACTCGAGTGTCGGGCTATCATTAAACTTGCGCAAACCGTGGCCATTGCTGCGGTTGTCTGGGTAGGCAATTGCGACCACGGACTCTTCCTTCCCAATGGCCTTCAGGTGGAAACCAACGCCAGTGGCGGAGTCGCCTAGCGGCGAGTTACGTTTCAGAATCGCAAAGACTTCGAATGCCGCGCCGTCCTGCTCGATGGTCCAGAGCTCGCCATGCTCGGCGAGGAATTCGATTTGCTGGGCGAGGCCCCGCACGTAGCTGGCCCACTCCTGCCCCATCGCGCGCATGACTTCCCAGAGAGGCTCGCCGGGCTGGTGCACGGCCTTACCCGCGAAAAGGCGCAGGATGGTTGGGTCGATGGGCGAATCGAGGCGTCGCATTTGCTCGGGGGTCACACCGATCCACTCGCCGGTTTCCTTGGCACCACGACAGTCAAAGTGCTCGGTGGACTCCAGCCAGTCGCAAAATTGCTTGGCGTGGTCGTAGAGCCCCATGTGCATCAACACAAGAGACAGTGCGCAGGTCGGTGCCATGTCGCGCGGGAACTGGTGGTGGTCAAAATTGCTGAGCGAGGGCTCGTGCTGGTGGCCGATGTCCACCACGGCAATGCGGGCGTCGGCCAGCTCGGCTTCCGTTGGGTCGCGGCGCTCAATCGGCACAGCGCACTCGCTGATCAACAGGCAGCAGGCCAGAAACTCGTCGCGGTGCGAACCACCGCCGTGGGTAATTATCTTGTCTAAATCCATGTCTCGCCGAGGAGGGCGGACAATGACGCCGAGGTCAAGCCTCAGCCGAGAAACTTGTGCGAACCATCGCAACCCGGCATCCGCATGGAGTGCCCAGAAAGCCCCCCCCGAGCATTCATCAGCACTTCGTTTAGTGTAAGCAATCCGCATCGACCGGGCAAGCAATGCTTAGAGACCTCTTCAAGCAATACCCACCATCCCCCTATTTTGTATGGGTATTAATCGGCAGAATAAAGTGACACCTACCATTTTTAACGTAAACATAAACAAATACTCTCATTACAATAAACTACTACTAATACATCTAAATGCCAAAGCACATCTCACTAATCTCTGTATTAATACTGACATCTACAGCCACCCAAGCAGCACTCGTTTTTCAAATCGATGCGGGAACGAAACTGATCACAGCGTCAGGCTCAGTATCGGGAACAACAGACAGCTTTTTTTCACCTCAAGGAGGAGTCGACTGGGATGGCAACTTCGTAGGCATCACATCTGCGACTGCCGGTACTGTTAATTTAAGCGCCATCACAACTTCATTTGCCTCAGGCGGCCCCGGCACTGTTTCCTTCCCCACGCTGACTCTGAGCGGTATGACTATTAACGTATCGGCATCTGTCGACTTTGTGGACGAGTTTTCGCCTGCTGGGTTCAATGCTGCTGGCGGATCGGTTAGCTATGCTGGCTTGGATGCATCGCAAATTGCGCTCATCGAAGAACTCGGCGGCGCTGGCTTCAGTGTGTCATCTGGCGGCTTTGGCACAGGCCAACAGCCTATCTCCTTCACACTCGTAGGTGCCTCTCCCATTCCAGAGCCCAGCACATATATTGCCGGAGCTGGTTTTGTTTCGCTGCTGGGCTTGATCGCCCTTCGCCGACGTAAAGCCAAGTCGGTAGTGGCGACTACCACAGAAGCGTAAACCAGCTAGTCACGCAGCAATATTTCCGCTGCAGTTCAAATTTTTGCCTAAGAGGGCGTCTAAAAAGTCTAATCGAGTCGGCGAGATGTATTCGAGAGGCAAAATTTCGGCTTCTGAATCAAGGCGAAACCAGTTTCGTCGAGATGAAGAAATGATATTTTGACCTCGAAGACGCCCTCCGGCGAAGACCACTTGAGTTTTTAGACGCCCTCTAAGAAAGCGCCCTGCTCCATCTGGAGTCAGGGCGCTAAAGCATTCAACTATTGGCCAATCACTCCGCGCTTACTTTGTTGCGCAAAGTTGGAAACAGGATGGTGTCACGGATGTTCGAGGCGGTGGTCAGGAGGATGACCAGGCGGTCGATGCCGATGCCCATGCCGCCCGCGGGAGGCATGCCGTGCTCGAGGGCCACGAGGAAGTCTTCGTCGAGGTCTTGAGTCTCTTCGCCAACTTGCGCTTCAAACATCTCACGTTGCACGAAGGGGTCGTTCTGCTCGCTGTAAGCCGGGGCGATTTCCTGGCCGTTGATGCAGAGTTCGAACACATCCAGCGAGCCGTCGCCGGACTCGTTGAGCTTCGCCAGCGGGCAAAGCTCCTTCGGGATGCGGGTGACGAATGTCGGTTGGATCAGTGTGGGCTCGATCAGCTTTTCAAAGACGTCGTTGGTCACTTCGAAATCAGCGGCATCGGGGTCCACCTGGATGCCGAGCTTTTCGCAAGCGGCCAACTTTTCCTCGCGGCTGCGGCTGAACCAATCGGCGTCGCCAGTCGCTTCGATGATGAGGTCGTTGTATTGCGCCTCGCGCCACGGAGCGGCGAAGTCGATCACCTCGTCCTTGCCGTAAACCGGGATCTGATACGTGCCGAGGACCTTCTCGCACAGGTGCATGATCAGGCCCTTCACGAGGTCCATCATGCCGCGGTAGTCGGAGTATGCCTGGTAGACCTCGAGCATCGTAAACTCGGGATTGTGGCGGCGGGAAAGGCCCTCGTTGCGGAACACGCGGCTGAGCTCGAACACGCGGTCAACGCCGCCCACTAGCATGCGTTTGAGGTGCAGTTCCAGCGCGATGCGCAGGTAGAAATCGCAGTCCAGCGCGTTCATGTGCGTGACGAAAGGGCGCGCAGCGGCGCCACCGGCCACATTGTGCAGGCAGGGCGTTTCGACTTCGGCAAAGTCCTTGTCCCACAGGTAGCGGCGAATTTCCTTAACGATCTCGCTGCGCTGACGGAAGCGCGTGCGGCTCTCCTCGTTGCTGATCAGGTCGAGGTAGCGCTGACGGTAAATCTGCTCGCTGTCGGTCATGCCGTGGAACTTCTCCGGCAGCGGACGCATCGACTTGGAAACGATCGCGTAGTCCTTGAAGTGGACCGTGATCTCGCCCGTCGAGGTGCGGAAAGTCTGGCCGCGAACGCCGATGATGTCGCCGATGTCGACCATCTTCTTGAAGAAGTCGTTGTATTCGCCCTCGGGGAGGTCGTCGCGGGTCACGTAAAGCTGGATGACACCGTCGCGGTCGAGGATCTTCATGAAGCTCGCCTTGCCCATCACGCGGAAGGTGATAACGCGGCCAGCCATCGAGACCTCGGGGCCCATCGGCACTTCCGGCTTCGCGGGGACTTCGGGCAGCTCAAACGGGTCCTGCGGAGTGATCTCGCCAGCTTGAATCTTGGCGCGGCGCTCCATCTTGGCGGCGTTCAATTTCTCGGCGGCAGCCTCGTAAACCTCGAGCTGTTTTTTCACCTCGGGGTTCGCGTCAAAGAAAGCGGCTTCTTCGGCTTCAAATTGCGCGAAGGCCTGCTTGCTGGTGTGCGTCTGTTCCCAGTTGGCGCGGAAGGGATCGCGTCCGGCTGCGCGCAGCTTGTCGAGCTTTTCGCGGCGCACGGCAAAAAGGTCATGGGAATTGTCTTGATTGGGCTGTTTCTGGCTCATGAGAAGCGGGAAACGCTGAGGCCCCGGCGGCATGGTGGCAAGTTTAAAGGTGGCACCGTCCTGCTTGAGAACAGGCGACGCGCCGACACTGACAGACCAAGGATTTGCCCGCATTAACACTCATTGGAGTATAATGCGCGACCGAGTATGTTTTTCTCCCAAAGACTTTCGCCCGCGCCATCGCTGCCGCCGCCACGAACACGCTGTTCATCAAGTTCCAGTTCCTGCCTTGGGAGTAGTTAATTCGTCACCAGCTCAAACTCGCGGACCTCGTATTTGCGGTCTTCGGTTTTCGCCACGCGCAAGAGTTGGCCGGTGCTCGGGTTGCGCGCCATGGCGCCGAGATAGGCGTCGTCAAAGAGGTAATAGCCGTTGGCTTTGCGATCAATGTAGATGCCGAATTTTCCGCTGACGCGCATCCCGCGTTCGTCGACTTCATCGGTGGGCATGCTGAGGCAGGTGATGAGCGCATCCTCACTGAGCATCAAGGTGCTAGCCATAAAAATGTCATCGCCTTCGATCGTGAAAACCAAGCCGTCCTGTTCGGCATCGTTGCGGGAAAGGCGATACTTCCAAATGTAGTTCCCACGCGCAATGTACGCACAGCGGTCATCCCACGGTGGCACTTGGAGGCTGCTGCTGGAGATGCCGGTATTGAGCCGCTTCAGGCGCACCGGGTGCGTGCTATCCACGCGAAAAATTCCGTTATCGCAACAGGCCCCCAGCGTGAACAGCACCTCGCCATCTCGGTCATGCGCGATCTGCCCGCCAAAGAACCAAAATACGCCGCGCGCCTCGTCCCTGCTACGCTCATCGGGCGTGATGCCTTGCTCATGCTTCTTGTAAACCAGCGGCACGATGTCGCGCTCCCCCGCCTCGGGAGACCACGTAATCAACTTCATGTGCGGCGTCGTTCCGTTGCCGGAAGACATGATGATTTCGCCGTCCTTACCGATGCTCATTCCGTCCATCCAATACGGGACGCTGCCCAGCGTTTTTTCCCGTATCGAAATAGCTCCCAAGTAGTTCGCCGGCACGCGCTTATTACCAAACTTGAAACCAACGATTCGCGGTCGAAAGTGCGCAAACTCAAACTCATCCGGCGTGTGGAGAACGCCTTGCTCGGCTACGATCTGCTCGGCCACAAACGCCTGATCGGCCGGGCACAGTTGCACCAACTGAAGCGTGAAAACCTGCTGATCGGCAACACGCTGCACCTGCACACTCGTCTCATTCGCCGAAACGTAGTCAGCCTCCAGTGTCCGCCCCTGACTATCCGTCCAGGTCCGCGCGTTGAGCCCAGCCAAGGGCAGCAGCAGGAGAAAACAGAGCACATGCGAGGCAGGCAGCTTCATGTCCGCATCAGATTAAAACCATCACAGCATGTCAAGCCTATCTTTCTGCATGCTTCTCTGGAATGATGAGCGAAAGGCAGATAACTTTGGAACACAAAGTTGCTTTGCATGACAAAGCTTATGTGAAATTCAAATTCATCCTGCCATCCTTAACTGAAGCAGAGAGCCCATTCTGGCGCCCCATTAAGTATTCGCTCTTTCCGCCGCTGGGGCTCGCCACTCTGGCGGCCTTCCTATCCGATGACGACGAAGCTGAGATCGTCGACCAACACGTGCAAAAGCTCCGCCTCAATGACCGGCCCGACGTTGTCGCCATCCAAGTTTACATCACCAACGCTTACCGCGCCTACGAGATTGCCGACCATTACCGCGCGCTGGGATGCCTGGTCATCCTGGGCGGGCTCCATGTTACCTCGCTGCCCGAGGAGGCGGAAGCGCACGCCGACGCCATATTTCTGGGGCCCGCGGAGGAGTCCTTTCCCCGCTTCCTCCATGATCTGAAAAACGGGAAAATCGCCCGCCGCTACACCTCCCGCCAACGCACGCTAGCGGGTGTTCCGCAAATACGACGCGACCTCATCGACCGGCGGCTCTACCTCGTCCCCAATTCTATAGTGGTCACCCGTGGCTGCCCACACCACTGCGAATTCTGCTACAAGGACGCATTTTTCACCGGTGGCAAATCCTTTTACACCCAGCAGGTGGATGATGCCCTGGCCGAGATCGAGCGGCTACCCGGGCGGCACCTGTATTTCCTCGATGACCACCTGCTCGGGCACAAGCGATTCGCCCGCGACCTGTTCCACGGCATGCGCGGTATGAACCGGGTTTTTCAAGGCGCCGCCACGGTGGACTCCATCCTCGACGGAGACTTGATTGAGCACGCAGCGGACGCCGGTCTGCGCAGCGTATTCGTCGGTTTTGAAAGCTTGGATGAAGGCAACCTCCAGCAAAGCAACAAACGGCAAAACCTCGGGCGAGACTATCAGCGCGCCATTAACCGCTTGCATGACCTGGGCATCATGATCAACGGCAGTTTCGTGTTCGGGCTCGACGCCGACGACGCCAACGTCTTCGACCGCACCGTCCAATGGGCCGTCGATATGGGCATCACGACGGCCACCTTTCACATTGCCACGCCCTACCCCGGCACCGCCTTCTACCAGCAAATGCAGGCCGCCGACCGCCTGACCACTGATAATTGGGACCGCTACGACACACGCCACGTGGTCTTCCAACCCTTGCGGATGACAGCCGATGAGCTGAAGGCGGGCTACGACCGCGCCTACGTCGACTTCTATCGCTGGCCAAACATCGCGCGAGCCAGCCTACATCACGGCGCGCCCAAGCACCAGCTCAAGCACTTTTTCTACACCAGTGGCTGGAAAAAGTTTGAGCCACTTTGGAATATGGTCATCCAGATGAAGAAGCTCAACGTCATGACGCCCCTGCTCGAAGCCGTGTTATCCAAAGTGACCAAGCTACATCCCACCACCCCTTCAAGCCGATCCATGCTCAACCCTCCGGAACTCGCCGCTAAACGAGGCAATTAGAAAACAATATTTCATGAGCAAACAGATGCACGATACAAAATAATATTGTCAACGAAGCTCAGGCGCCAAATCCTGCGTAAAAACTGTTCGCCAATAACTCAATACGCCATGTCTGATAAATCCCTCGCCAGCTTCATCGCCCGCACCGCCAACCAAGACCGCGGTGAAGGCCTCTTCGAACTCGAAAACGAGCGCATGCTCGAAGTGAACCTCAATGGCTCCGTCTGGACGAAGATGGGCTCGATGGTCGGCTACCACGGCCAAGTGAAATTCACGCGCGAAGGCATCCTCAGCCAGGGCATCGGCAACCTGCTCAAGAAGGCCGTGAGCGGTGAAGGTGCCCGCCTGACCCGCGCCGAGGGCCAAGGCGTGGTTTACCTCGCCGACGAGGGCAAAAAAGTCGTCATCGTTGAGCTGCAAAACGAAGCCATCGTCGTCAACGGCAACGACATCCTGGCCTTCGAAGAGCACATTAAGTACGACATCAAGATGATGAAAAAGGTCGCCGCCATGATGTCCGGCGGGCTCTTCAATGTGCGCCTGGAAGGTAGCGGCCTTATCGCCTTCACCACACACTATGATCCGGTGACGCTGCGCGTGACGCCGGGCAAGAACATCATCACCGACCCCAACGCCACCGTCGCCTGGTCGGGCAACCTTGAGCCCGCGTTCCGCAAGGATGTATCGCTAAAAACCTTTGTCGGCCGCGGTAGTGGCGAGAGCATTCAGATGGAATTCTCCGGCGACGGCTTTGTAGTTATCCAGCCTTACGAGGAAGTTTACATGCAGCACACAGCCGGCTAGGAATTCGTATTACCTAGAGCAGGGCGGAGGGTCTTTGTCCTATTTTTTATGAATTTGCGCCTTGCTATTTGCAGTGCATCAATTTCGGATGCGTGCCACTGCACTTCCTTTGATCAACAGCAACAAAGCTTCCTGAATTACCGTTTAAAATGCCAGTAACCAAGAGATCCAGATTCCAGGTAGGACCACACACTTGCGGACATCTGCAAGGCTCAGGCCCCGACGGCTTGCGCGAAATCGCCACCTTGATGACCCAAAATGCGGACCCTTCATCCGTTCAGGCAATCCTGACGAGCAAGCAGGAATTTTGGGTCTGGTTTCGCTTCAATTCGATCATGTTCTGGCGTTATGAGGACTGCTACGATGTCTGGACTCCGCAGTTTAGCGCGCAATTCCCCTCGCTCGTCAATGCTGGCGCCATTGCCATCGGCCTGAGCAACTCGACGCCGCAAAGCATGTGGTGGCTCAAGGTTAGCCGCTGCTAATTCGCCGGGCGTCAAGGCTCGGCACGCCCAAATGAGCCGTCAGGCGGCCTTCGTCGCCATGCGCACCGACCACATAGCCAGCAACTGTTGGATGCGTGGGAACCAGAAACAACCCGCCTTAGTCAGCGGAATGCCGCCCGTTTCCGGTGACTCAATTAGCCCCGCTTCACGCCAGTTGTTGATGATCGGTGCCGCCGCAAGGCTATCCGGCCACTCGATCAACGGCGGCAACATGCGGCGCTGAATCGACTCCGTGAGCGCATCGGTGAATGCCTGCCCGGGCTTGTCCGCAGCCACGAGGCAATGCGCCCCGAGCTCCCCTGAATCGATTGCGGTTTCGTAGTCGGCCAGCACACGATATCCCGACAGGACGACGTTGCCCAGGCGCCCGCCCGCCGACGAGCCAAAGGGCAGAATGTCGGCGCTGGTCTTCGCCAGCTGATTGTAAACCGAGCGCTCGCGTTCGCTGCGACGCCAGTGTTGCGGCGTGAAGTGCTCGAAACCAAACCGCGCTAGCTCGGCCTCCGCCGCGGTAAACATATCGGCGCGCAGGTGAATGTCGGCCGGCGGCTTCATCCTCCCCTGCTCCACCGCTTTGGCCAACGGGCTACCCGGAAACTGCTTGAGCGCGTAGAGGTCCAGGCCATCGATGCCGGTTTCTTCCGCGAGGAAGCGGACGTCTTCCACCACGGAATCCACGTCCTGGCTCGGTAGACCGTAAATGAGATCGACAATGGTCACAAAGCCAAGATCAACGAAGTTCTGCAGCGTTTCACGGATCAAACCGCGGTCGGCGAGACGGCCCATGCAGCGGCGAACTCTGGTGTTCGTGCTTTGCAAGCCGATCGAAATACGGTTCGCCCCAGCGTCGAGCCAGGCCTCGGCCTTATCGCGCGTAAAGCCCCAGATACGGCCCTCGACGGTGATCTCCGTTTCGTCATCCACCGGGTAGAGCCCACGCAGCGTCATCAACACCCGCGCCAAGTCGTCAGCATCCAGGTCACTCGGCGTGCCGCCGCCAAAAAACACCGAGCTCACCCGCCGTGCGTTGATCGAGTCCCCCAGCCCACGCGCCTTGTGCTCCAAGTCTTGGATCAACCGATCCGCGTAGTCTCGGCTGAAGCCCGGGCGTGTGATGTTTTGGAAAAACGGGCAAAACGCGCAACGGTGGTGGCAGAACGGCGTGTGCAAATACAGGTTCAGCGGCACGTCGCGACGTTGCCAATTCAGCTCCGGCGCCCACTCAGCAAAAGGCTCAGTTAACGCCTCACCACCGCCCGAATGACCGTGCCCATGCCCGCCACGTTGAGTGCTGGCGGGAAAGATCTCCGCGAGGCCTGCCCCGACCTGGGCGGCATACGGATTCGACGAAGCTGGCATTGAGTGGTTCATACCTACATCATGCAGGAACCAGTCTCAATAAACAACCCCCATATCGAGAATGCGTCTCGATTGCAGGGCAAGACAACCAGCCTATTAGTTTTGTTTATGGCGATTTAACTAAAAACGCCTATCTATGATGCGTACTTCGGACTTCGCGTAGACGATTTTTGCCTCTGGCAGAACGCCGCCATAGGGCATGCAGGGCATAACCACCGATTTGCGGCCAAGCACGGTGCCCGGCTGGATAACGGCGTTGCAGCCCGCCTCCGCATGGTCGCCAAAGATCGCACCGAACTTGCGCAAACCGCTGTCCACCGAGCCCGACGGCAGTCGAACGGGCACATTGGCTTGGTCAAGGCGAAGGTTCGCCAAAATAACGCCCGCGCCGAGATGCGCCTTCTGCCCGAGGATCGAATCGCCCACGTAATTGAAATGCGGGATCTGCGCACCATCGAGGACGAGGCAGTTCTTGAGTTCACAGGCGTTGCCGATGACGCAGTTCGCGCCGATGATCACCTTGCCACGGATATAGGCGTTGGGGCGGATTTCCGTGCCGGTGCCAATCCAGGTCGGCCCTTCGATGACGGCCATCGGCGGCAGCTTGACAGTCGGGTGAATGTAGACCTTGCCCTTGATGTGAACTCCCGCCGGGATCGCACTGTGGCCTTGCATCAGCAGCCACTTGACGCTGCCGAGCGCCTGTTCAATTTGCGGTATCCACTCCCAGGGCGGAACGTCATCCGGGAAGAATTCGCGAAAGGGTTCCAGAGACTCGGGGAGCGTCAAAACATCGGAAGCAATCATAGCCCTAAGGCTGGCAAGAGTTCGATTTACTGTCGAGATTTCGTCTGTGCAGGAAAAATTAAATTTCTGCTTGCCAGTATTCCGGATATGCATGAAATGCACTCTTTTCCCAATTACGGGCTGTAGCGCAGTCTGGTAGCGCGCGTCGTTCGGGACGACGAGGTCCAGGGTTCGAATCCCTGCAGCCCGACCAAGCATTTTTAATGCGAACTTTTGAAAGGGGTTAGTCCCCTGTTTAAGCAGGGACAACAATAGCTTCTAAACCACATGATTATCAATGTTTTGTGGAATTATATTGGCAGGCCTAAGCATCTCCACCTGCGACAAACCGTGACATTTTAAATCATCTATACCTGCAATTTTCTCCGTTTGGTGAGCAGAATTCTCCGTTCGCTCTCCGTTTGTCAACTCCTTCCTCCCCTGTTATTTCCCCGCTGGAGTGGCTTTCAGGATAAGCTTACGAACTATAGTATCCTTCCTCCCTTGAGGGTTTTTGAGGCAGTTGGGTCAGATTGTCCCCCTAAATTTTGGATTAATCATCTTAGCGTACATTCACTCAATCACCACCCGGTAAAAGGCTCGATCCCAATCGTCGGGCAACACAAAGAACTGCTTTAGGCTGGTGGTGAACGCATCCAATGAAAACACCTCTTCCCAAGAGTCATTGGATAAATCTGGCGAACTATACACACTATAACAGTAGCCCGGCGTCAGGGTCTGCATATCCAGGAGAATCGATTAATTCACCAAGCTGATGGCTACTGTTGGAGTAGGCGGAACAAACGCAAAATCGGGCTGCAATGACAAAACCAACCGAAATTCGACCGGGGCTCCATGGTGGGTGCAAACTTACGCTGCAGAGGATGAACAAGCTGATTGACAGCCTTTTACGAAACTCTAGAAAATTGTGCCTTGAAGACGCAAGCACGATTATTTTTGGCAACTTTGGCTGGTTGGATGAATCGAAAACAACAGGATGTCATTGAGTATCTACTCGAGGAGAATCGAGTGCTCAAGCAGCAGCTCGACGCCACTGGCAAAAAGCTCAAACTGAACGACTGCCAGCGTCGCAGTCTCGCCGAAAAGGCCAAAAAACTCGGCAAAGACCATCTCGAAAAATACGCTAATTTAGTGACGCCGAAAACACTGCTCGCATGGCATCGTCGCCTGATTGCACTCAAGTATACAGCCAAGCGCACGGTTAACACCGAAGGCCAGAAGCGCATGCAAATCATCCGGCAGCTGTGCATCTAATTCGCCCAAGAAAACGACCATTGGGGCTATGGCCGGATCCAAGGCGCACTGGCCAATCTTGGCTACGACGTCTGCGAATCTACGGTTGGCAACATCCTCCGGCAAAGCGGCATACTCCCCTCCCCCGAACGCGCGAAGCGAACCAATTGGAAACGCTTCATGCGCAATCATTTATCAGTCATCTCCGCCGCTGATTTCTTCACGACAGAAGTCTGGACGCCATATGGACTGGTCCGTTACTTAAGCTCTTTCGTCATCAATATTGCCAAACGCAAAGTCAAGATTGTGCATACAGGGTGCCAGGTCAACGGCGAGGTCATGTGCAACCTGGCGCGAGAACTGACCAACGACTTCGATGGGTTCCTCCGGGGCATGAAATACCTCATCGTCGACAACGATCCGCTCTAGACTCCTGCCTTCATTGACATCATCGAGAAGGCCGGAGTGAAAGTCGTTCCGACAATGAGAGGCTGTCCTGAGCAAAACGGCTATGCCGAAAGCTTCGTCAAGTGCATCAAGCGTGAGTGCCTGAACCACTTCATCTTCTTGGGTGAGAACTCGCTGCAAAAGGCGATTTCTGAGTATATGAAGCATTTTCACCATGAGCGAAACCATCAGGGCCTAGACAATTTGATCCCATTCCCCTACTCGCCCGCTAAACCGGATCAATCCTCAGAGATTCGTAAATTTGAACGCCTCGGAGGCCTGCTCAATTACTATCACCGCGATAACGGAAAGGAGGAACTCAAGGTAGCCTAAAAATACCGCAATTCGCTGATCTCGATGTTCTATTTTCGCACCTTATCTCCATCGGTCTGACCTTTGGGGATGCGAGCCGAAATCCCCTGTTTTGGGGGCAAAAGAACAGCAAATAGGGACAAAGCGGCTCAAAATTCGCCGATTCTATTTTGCAAATACTTACCCATCGGTGAACCTATGGGGATAAACAAAGTACAAAAATTCTGCGAAGCGGTTAGGAAATCTATCCCCGTAGGCCGACCACGATGGCGGATATGCAAAGTCATGACTACCCGTTGCCTGATTTTGAGATGTGATCATAAAATGCTATTTCTGTAGAATCTACAATCTAATACCCTCACCGATGTATTCATCTTCATACAAATACCTTGCAGTTATTTTATTTTTAGTCACTGGCAATTTGTTAATGACTGCTGACGATTCAGTGACAGATCATAGAGCCGTATCAGAACAAGAAGCGCTGCTTAAAGAGCTGCACTCTATGAAAAAACGCGTTGATGAGAACACTACAAAATTGAGTGAATTGGGCATAGACAACGAAAGCGATAATGTTGCAATGGAATTGGCGGAAGCCCTTAATAAATACAATTTTGAGAGCTCCCAAACGGCATTAAATTTCCTTGAGGGCGTTCTTTATTTAGCTGATAAGGCCGATACATCCCTGTCGTAATTGGGAGATTAAAGCAAACTGATGAAACAGTCCCTGTTTTCATTAAATTTGCTGATGTGGCAAACTTTGATCATCTAACGATGACGATGAACAGACTTTCTAGCTATCCCCAGATGAAAGATGCAAGCCCCCATCTCACAAAAAGCATCAACGACCTGTTTAGAAGAAAGAAAGCGTCTTTTGTTAAGCAGGGGCAAGCGGGAAAAATAAACTTACTGAAAATAAATAATGCCTACGATAGGTTTTTGATAAGAACTGAACGCGCTGAACTCTTGCCAACTGATACCACGAATACAAATAAATCAACAAACGATACCTATTTTGATAACACAATAGAGACAAATAGTGAAGATATGCCAAGCAGCACTGACAAGCATGAATAGCTAAAAACAAATGAAGAGTATTCGGATATTCAAAAAGATAACGATGCATTAGAACATCACCACAACAACACCCTTATCTATATATGTCCATTTATAATATCCTTAGCGATCATTAGTATAGTTTTTCTAAAAATGAGACAAAATAAATGAACCTACAGGCCAACCATAGCCAAGGGCGGACCAACTGCCTACCGGACCAAAGTTGAAGTAGTTACGAGGCAATCTGACAGTTGTGTGATAGACCATGGATTATCAGTCTGGTCCTAATGCAAGAACG